>CAZLVU010000025.1:0-2720 GCA_964563355.1 uncultured Candidatus Poseidoniales archaeon | reverse complement strand
GACATCGAGGGTCTACAGAGCGACCCCTGAATGACAAAGGCCATCATAATGGGTATCCTTGTGTATGCATACAACATAGAGGGTTACTCATTGCCCATACTTCGCAAGAAAGCTCGAATCGCGATAAAACCGATTGGGAGAGTAAGTAATTTTAGGAATAGATCCGTCACGAAAAAATCTACACTAATCATGTAGGGAAAATCCGATGTATTGATTCCAATCAGAGTTAATACTCCGATTATTATTAAACCAACAACAGGAAGTCCTATGATTACGGAAACAAGGGTTGTATTGTCCTCCCACCAGGGCCCCTCTTCATCGCCTTCAGCCAGAGCCATTACTCACCAATTGGGACTATTACTTTCAAGCATATTCCCTGCAATGACCCCTCTATGTCGTATGCATACACTAGGGTAGCGAATATACTGGCGAGCAATCAGTCGGTCACTATGAGTCAATAGTGATCAATGAGGGCCAAGCAATTTTCGATAAGATTCGGTAAATCATCTATTGAAACATCTCTCTCGTCTCTGAACCTTAGAGTCCCCTTTCCTGATTTTTTTTCTGACAGGGATTGGGGAAGAACATCAGGGTGATAATACAATGGAAGAAGATAGATTCCGACATGGTTTCTCTGAATCCTTACACTGACAAATGGCCTCCCACTGCTCGTTTCCACACGTAAGTCTCCAGGTTCGTCCATTACGACTTCTAGTTCCTTAGTGCAATCCTGAACGATTTTGGAAAGTCTTGCCCATAGGAATAGGAAAGAGTCGTTCTTCACGCTTCCACCAGAAACTCCACCCTTTGAAACCCCTTTGACTCACCCGTGATTCAATGGGTAGGGAAGATGATGCCCCTGAGTACCACGGTTACTTTGTGACGTATCCATCTTCTTGGGTTCTACCTACAGACCCACGAGGATTGCACGAATATGTTCGCGGAATTGCTGATTCCCGCATATTCCTCTCACGATGCAAGGGGTGAGGCAGTGGAGCCGAGAATGGATGATCACATTGAGAGGGTGAGGCATTGTTTGTCAATGAGAACCGACGAGAAGGGGATAATCGATATGGTTACCAAATCCACGGCCTCGCTGGTACAAACCCCCATCTCGTTGCCCCCCGAGAACCTGAAGACACCGGTCGAGGGGTATGGTAGGAACTTGCTGTACCAAGACCCAGATTACGGCTTCGTGATGGTGGCAATGGTTTGGCCGCCCGAGGTGGGGACCCCGGTTCACGATCATGGAACATGGGGGGTTGTCGGAGTAAACGAGGGCAGGTTGAACGTGACCAACTACTCCCGAGATGACGATGGATCTGACCCAGAGAGGGCGGATCTGTCCAAACTCGATACCATCTCTGCGGGCGAGGGGATGGCAGCCCATGTATTGCCACCCGACGAGGACATTCACAAGGTGTGGAACCCCACTGCCAAGAGGGCAGTTAGCATCCACACCTATGGCGAGTCAGTTAATGTCTGCAATGTATTCGACCTCGATGAGGGCACGATCGAACAGCGTCGGCTGTCATACACGGTTTGAGAGTGCAGGTAGAGCATGCCTATCGAGATGCCTCACGCCCCTCTGCTACGGGGTGGGTTCAAGACATACTGCTATTCAGAGCAAGAGATCGAGATAGAGAGTTTGAGGCTTCAAGATGCGATTAAGCAGCCAACACGATGGAGCATCGGGGTTTGCCGGTCCATAGCCCCACTGACTCTGGAAATCAACCGACTCAAGCGTGAGAATAGTGTCTTCCTTATCGCTCACTCATACCAGACTCCAGACATCACCTACGGGGTTGCAGATTCAGTGGCGGACAGTTACGCATTGTCTAAGGAGGCTCGAGATGCGCCCCAGAAAACAATTCTCTTCTCCAGTGTTCGATTCATGGCCGAGACAGCCAAGATCGTCAGCCCTCACAAAACCGTTCTGCACCCTTCACCCGATGCTGGATGCTCTCTAAGCGACGGCATCAGTGCTCAGGACATCATCGATCTCAGGGGGGCGAATCCTGGAGTGCCCGTCGTCTGCTACATCAATACAAGCGCTGCAGTGAAGGCCGAGTGCGACGTTTGCGTGACTAGCAGCAATTTCCTCAAGATTTGCGAGCGGCTTCCGGGTGACAAATTGATCTTCGTGCCGGATCGATTCATGGGCGCCTACCTGCAAAAGGCCCTCTCTGGGAAGAAGGAGGTCATATTTTTCGATGGAGAGTGCGAAGTCCACGCAGCGTTCTCCGGGGACAAGATTCGTACTTGGAGAAGAAGAATGAACGATCAAGGAGTAGATCTGGTTGTAATGAGCCACCCTGAGTGTGATGCAGACGTGTTGGAGGAGAGTGACGTGGTTGGAAGTAGCGAGATTCTGAAGGACGAGGCTTTGAGGTTCGCCTCAGAAGGCAAGAGTGCTATCATGCTAATCACGGAATGCGGCACCGCTGATAGAGTGCTGGCTGAGACGGATTGGGCACTGAACCTGTATGGGGCTTGTGTGATGTGCAGGCACATGAAGAGAACTCAGCTTGAGGACATACTCCAAGCGCTGATGAATCCGGAGCCGGAGCAAATCGTCGAGTTGGAAGACGAGATTATCGTCCGAGCAAGTAAAACCCTTGATGAAATGTTCAGACTGGCCGAGTAATCAACCACTATAGCTGCCTAGTTTGGTTCGAACTCGCGGGACCCTCGATGAGTCCGAACCGAAACATAGGATA
>CAZLVU010000024.1:0-2814 GCA_964563355.1 uncultured Candidatus Poseidoniales archaeon | reverse complement strand
TACCCTGTATTACGCCCGCATCAACAAGGGTTCATTTCCACCCATAGATGGTCCATTCAATGACGAAGTCGACGGTCTGCGGGTCGGTGTCCCCTCCTGGATAATTTGCTATTATGTACAGTTGGTAGTAATCAGAGTGCCTTTCCTCTAAGTCGTCTGTGCAATCGCGAACTTCCATCATCCCGTACTGATTCACAGACATCAGAGGAATAGAACTTGGGACGAATGTGCAGCTTTGCTCTGGCTTGTCCAAGGGCCCCTTCGAACCACTGCTACTCATCCCCCTCTCATTTAGGACGCTGGACCAGTTCGCATCGTCCCCGACCACAACCGGATATGAGTTAGTCATCGAGGCCCCCCGTGTTTCATAGTCCATCCACAGAACATCCCAAGTCCCGGTTCCCGATACCAGAACGATCTCCCAGCTGTATTGCTCGTAGTCATCCCATTGCTCCTCCCAGGTCCGATCATGCCCCCAACTACTATGGGTGGAGTTAATCCCTTGAGACTCCAGATGCTCGATGACCTCTTCGTAGGTCATATTCTCCTTCTCCATGGTGTAGTTGACTTCTGCTTCCAAACTGTCTTCCCAATCCAGGATGTACTGACTAGCCAGAATCGTGCCGTTGAATCGGCTTTCCGCAGTATCGCTGGCTAGCTCGAACCTTTCAAGATCCGAGTCTTCCGAGCCAGCGCATCCCGCAAGAGGCACTAGGAGCAGCAGTAGGGTCAGTGAGAATGCACGCCCCTTCATGGCCTTGACACAACAAGGGAGGCCATAAAAGGACGGTATCATCGAGGGGTCATTGGACTCCCCCTCAATGACAGGGGCGAACATGGGAACGGCAAACCTACCCGGCGGTTTGGTCATCGCAAGTTTACTCTACATGAAATCAAGGGATTAATTCATTACTCTTTACGAGAATTATCCCAAGGGGTCTGGGCCGAATTGGTTGGGGCCTGCGTCCCCTCTGAAGAATAGGCAAACAATTCCTAATGGAAAGCCCATTATGGCGATAATGAGATCAAGGATCGTCTCGATGGTCGACCCTTCAGGAGTCATTAACCAAAGAATCAACAGAATGCACAATGCCTCTGTATATGTTATCCATCCATCACCCCTGCCTGTGTCATGGAGTCTCTTGACTATGATTGCATAGAGTATGTAAACTAGTGGTATCATTACAAGGCCGGCGAGGAATTCAAACACAGACAATGGAAGACCTGTGATGGTCCAAATAATCCCTAGTACTAAGCCTGCGACTATAGCATAGAGCGTTGTGATTATCAGCGCCAGAATATTGAGTCCAAAATACCTGAGACGGTTTATCCTACCCTCTAAGCTCGTTAACTGATCATAGAGTTTCATGTTCCAAACTTCTGTACCTTCGGTTTCAGTGTCCCCGAGAGCCGCAGCTATGTCAAGATTGACTGCTTCCATGAGTAATCATAGAATAATTAGGTTATGGAGTTGTTCCCTAGCGTGTGAGCGGTATCGCAGTCAGTCGGTATCTGTGATTCGTATTGTGGTCAGTGTGAAATAAGATGGCCATACCTAGGAGATCGTGACTAAGATATGCAGTTCGCGGTAGGCGTGATCGGCGTTGGTAACATGGGTGCCGCTCTGGTGCGCGGAATTATTGATCGGGGGACAGAGCCCGCTCATTCGGTCGTCGTCTGTGATCTCAATCAGGTTCTAGTAGACCGCTTGTGCGATGACCTCGGAGTGGTCGATGGGGGAGGTGCCGCCCAAGTCGCTGCGACTGCGGACCTCGTCGTCTTGGCGGCCAAACCCCAGAACCTACCTGCCCTGCTGGATGAAATTTCTGCCTCAATCAATGCCGACCAGACCATTATGAGTATCGCGGCAGGAGTGACCACCGAATCAATCGAAGAGAGGCTTGGCAGCAAGCCCTCTGTGATTCGGGTAATGCCGAACCTCCCTGCCCTAGTCGGAGAGGGAGTCAGCGTGTTCTGCGGGGGATCTAATGCGGCGGAGGTGGACTTTGATAGGGTGGAAGCGGTACTTAGCTCCGTCGGAGTCTGCTTCAAGGCGCCCGAGGATTTGATGGATCCGGTTACTGCGCTTAGCGGAACGGGCCCGGCATACGTATTCCACACGATGGAGGCTATGATTCAGAGCGGGGTCGAGATGGGAATGACCTCAGAGATGGCAGAACGCTTGGTCTTGCAGACTGTCTTAGGCGCTGCCGTGCTTGCAATGGAATCGGATCTCGACCCGACCTCTCTACGTGATGCGGTTACATCCCGTGGTGGAACTACTGATGCCGCAATCTCCCATCTTGAGAAGCACGATTACATCCGCCTCGTAGTAGAAGCGATCCTCGCGGCGAAGGAACGCTCAAGAGAACTCGGCAGGGAGCCTCAGTGACGCCTCGAAATCATTGGATCGAAGGTTAGCGTGTGTATGCATACGACATAGAGGGGTCAATGCAGGGAATATGCTTGAAAGTAATAGTCCCAATTGGTGAGTAATGGCTCTGGCTGAAGGCGATGAAGAGGGGCCCTGGTGGGAGGACAATACAACCCTTGTTTCCGTAATCATAGGACTTCCTGTTGTTGGTTTAATAATAATCGGAGTATTAACTCTGATTGGAATCAATACATCGGATTTTCCCTACATGATTAGTGCAGATTTTTTCGTCGCGGATCTTTTCCTAAGATTGCTTACTCTCCCAATCGGGTTTATCGCGATTCGAGCTTTCTTGCGAAGTATGGGCAATGAGTAACCCTCTATGACGCATGCATACACAAGGGTAGAGAAGTTGATGCATATGTCATTAACCCACCCCC
>CAZLVU010000023.1:0-3308 GCA_964563355.1 uncultured Candidatus Poseidoniales archaeon | reverse complement strand
TGATTCAGGCGCTGCGCCCGCTGATGAGCAAGAGGGAATGGGTCCCTCCCAAGAAACACGGAAACATTCCTCTCTGAGGAATGCGGGGCAAAGCCTCAAGCCACACCCCGCATCCGTCACACTATGAGCAACAGGCTCCTGCCTGCACTAGTTTGCCTGCTAATGATCACGTCGACAGCCCCAACAGTCCTCGCAAATGGCCCGTCCGATTCCCTAATCTGGGGGATTTCCTACGATTGGTCCAACATGGACGAAGACCAAGTGACGCTGATGGGGATAGACCCTGAGGAGGTCTACGATGAGTTAGAGGAGGCAGCACAATATGCCACCTTCAATCTCGTAATCGCGAATGTTCTGAGTGGTTCATCCCACTTCTTCCTAGAACAGTGGGACACTTCTGGTACAATGACGGTAGAGGACGCACATGGGAATTCGCACGAGGTAACTCAGAGAAATACAATCATGACATTCAGACATGGATCCCGGATTGATTCGGGGGCGATAATGTACTGGGAAGATGGGAACGAGAACATTGACATCTGGTACTCCGCCGACTCTGAGGATTTAGTTGTACTAGACATCGAATACACAGAATATGTAGACTCACAACTGCGGATAGTTGGAGGAGATCTATCGATGAGTGGAGGTATTAGTCACGAATCCGAGATTCAATTCAACTTTGAGGTAAACGCAGGAGGCGAGACTATCGGTGCCGACATAGGTCAGGGACTCATGATGTCATTCGACATGCCATCTATAACCTCGACTTGGAGGGCTGAGAATCCAACCGACTTGTACTGGTACACCAATCAAGATGGCATGAGTTTCTCTGGATGCGATGACGGTTGCGGCATGGTATCCGGCGACTACGAATTAGGAGTCGCTTACGATTTCTCGCTTTCTGGAATTCCATCTGAAGACATGGGCTTCTCAGCAGACGCATTCGATTTATCTCTCTCAGATTCGGTTGCTTCCCAAGGTGCATTCTTTGAGGAATTTGGTACCGCTATTTTCACTGGTGAGCGCACTCCATCATGCGATGGGATGGACTACACCGTGGAAGTTGACATGGGGCTGTCCGAGGATGTCGAGGCCCAGTGTAGGACTGTGATGCCATTCTTCTCTCCGGGTATGCTGGGTATGGCAGGAGTCTCCTTAGCCGCCTCGGTTGAGGACAGCTCTTCGTTTGAAGTGTTAATTGAAGAGTTACAATATGAGATTGAATCAATATTCGAAGGTGAGTCTGGAGGCAGTGACGAGAACAACAGCGGGGGGAATAGTGGAGAAGTATTCACCTGTGATAATGGCGAGGAGATTCCTGCAGATTGGGAGAACGATGGAGAAGAGGATTGTTCTGACGGTTCCGACGAGAATGGCGAAGAGTCCTCAATGAACAAGATTGAGGCAATGTTGGAAGCTTTGCAAGATTCCGATTTGGAAAAAACGATGGAATCCTTCGCTGAGAAATTTATTGAACTCTCTGAGGACAATCAGAGGGAGCCTCTAATGGACTTGGAAGGAGGAGGGTGTATCACCACTCTGTGGGATCCAATGGACGCCCGTGGAGTAGGAATAGCACTCTTGGTAGACTCTCAGTTAGTAGTGGGCCCTGATATCGAAGGTGTCCCAGAACACCCCGTTCCGATTAGCATTTCTTACCATGTTGGGGATAATGCAAGAGGACTTAGGGATGCGATATCAGAACTCGACGAACTAAGCGATCTCGCTCCGCCCTCCGAGCACGATCCGAGGGAGGTGGATGAGCTACTAGGAATTGAGGACACAGAAGCGGGGGAGTTCGTAGTGCCGGCCCCTGGAATCATAGCGACCGTTGCGCTGATCGGAGTCGCCGCGCTTGCTTCACGCAGGGAAAACTGAGCAGGTGAGCCCGTGGGCTCATCGAAACGAAATCAGTTACTGATTCTCACTCTCATTTTGGGCCTGTGCCTAGCATCCTGGGGTTCAAATTGGTTCTTGGTCTCTGGAAAGGGAGTATACACTGAAGGGCCTGAGAGAGAGCCAACCATTGTAATCGAATACCAGATTGACAGCAGCAGCGAGACTGTGACAGTTTCGTTGGACAACGCAACACCCCTGCTTACTTACTGGTCACAGAGGGAGAATATAGTGGGTGATGGAAGTGCCACTCAAAATACTGCGGAGCCAACCGAGGCCGAAAACGATGTCAAACCGTGCGGCAATTCTTGTCTTGACAAGGTCAGGTCCTATACTGCACTAGCTATGATGTCGACATTGACATTATGCGCAATCGGATTCTCAAAGAACTGGAGAGGGTGGAGCACAGCAACGTATGCAGCATGGCTCACTGTCATTCTCTTGCTGCTGTTTGCGGTCCCGCTTGCAGCGGCTGCAGACTTTGGGATGTCAGATCCAGATTCCTCTACGGGGGGATTCGATTCGAACACACAGGATTCGGTTTCCGTCGATCAGTTCGCGCATTTTCACTCCGAAGAGAATTCCCGACTCTCGTTGTCAGGATTCCTGTTCGAGTATGAATCCTCTGGATATGATCTCGGACTGCTGGAAGAGGAAGATAGGCAGGCTGTAATCGAGGAAGCACCCTTGGAGGGCGAACCCGGTTATGAGTCTCTAATTGAATTCCACGGAGAATTGTCCATTGGCCCGGATAGTGCACTATGGTGGTGGCTTCTTGTTGCCCCTTTGCTGTTCGTAACTTACCGTGGTTCAGATCAGTTTCTCGAGGAGGAGTGACAGGGATGGCAGGTCGGCTGCTCGCTCAGGGGCGAATATCATCTTCCAGGCCTCAAGGTGCTGGGCAGCCACCATGATGACCGCGAACTCATCTGAGGTAGCCCCATCTCCGTAGGAGATGGAAACCTGTGTTTCCGCGTCCAAGGAGGCACTATCGCCCCCTGCCGGAGCCGCATCAAGGTCGATTCCAATGGCCGCATGCTCGGACTCTACAATCGCTGAGTCCCAAGGCCCACTCACCAGCGGACGCCTGCCTTCCTCGGGGGCGATTAGACCCCCCTCTGCGGCCCAGGCCGCTGCGATGGCACGCGCCGCCGAGCCGCCACCTCGCATCCGCAGAACAGTTCCCGAGGGTTCGACTCCGATGTGCCGGCAGGCGGCCACGAAGCCTAGGCCGTCCGTACTGGTCCCTGACCACTCGCCCCCCATCCTCTTGAGCTGGTTGACCGCGTTCACGCCTTCGGGTCCGCTGACTCCGAGCCTGTCTTGCGGAGAATGCTTGAGGGGGGCTGTGCAGGATAACCAGAGATCGCCCTCGATTTTCGCTATCCTACTCTCGAACTCATCGATGCCGT
>CAZLVU010000022.1:0-3859 GCA_964563355.1 uncultured Candidatus Poseidoniales archaeon | reverse complement strand
TAGCCTCTGTTTGGCCTAAATGTCATCGCTGGACCACCAGTCCCCGGGCTTCTTCTCCGCCCAGTTTTCCTCGGAGTGAGAGAGTAACCCTTCCAGCTCCCTGACAGAGATGAAGCCGTCGCCGTCCTCGTCGTATCTGTCGAAGATCTCCCTCGCCTCTGCGTATTCTGACTTGCTCATGCCCCCCCACTCCTCCGCTGCCTCTTCGAACGACAGTTTGCCGTCGCCGTCCTTGTCCATGGAGCGCATGGCCATCCTCGCCATCGGGGCGAGGATGACTTTGGCCAGGGGGTCGAGGATGCTGGGGCTGCTCTTCCCCGAGCGAGGGGTCCGCAGGACCATCTCGTTGCCTTTCATGACCATCCTCCCGTATCCGGAGAAATGCATCACGCACTGCCACAGCAGAGCGACTAAGATCAGCCCGAGGGGGACGCCGCAGAGGAGGGGCATGAGAATCGCCCCTTCTAGGAACATCGCGTAGAACATGGCCTCGAAGACGGATATCACGACCACAGCAGTCCCCACGTTCTTGGCCACCTCGAGGGTGGACATCTCCCTGTCATCGGGATGGAAGTTTATCTCCGCCATCTTGGTATCACCTTGCTCGTTACTAGGGACAGAGTGATGTCATATAACGACACATAGGCTACTATTCACCATTCGTGATTGAATGGGTTGAAAACGGTCCTTTGATCCATCACTCGTCCTCTAAGTGAAGATATCCTGACAAGAGGAGGCCAGTCGCCATTACCATGGGTGGTGCCCAATTAGCAGGATCATCCGTGTAACCATACCCCAAATCACCAGCTGCAAGGAACACTAGAATGAAATTAAGGATATTACCTCCTCCAATCGTCATTGCAAGAATCGCCTGAGGCCTCCCTTCAACAAATTGGCCAGAAACTATACTAATAATTGCGACGATTAGGTAGGTAGCAGCCCACGCTTTCTCGTAGAAAGCGTCGTTAGCAGTGTAATCAGGGCCCCATCCCGTTTCCGCAGCGTTAACGATTTCAGCGTAAGTCACCAACATAAAGAACGTAAATATTGCACCTACGCCCGTCAGCCACCATTTTGGTTTCATGTATTGTTTGATCGTATCCATTCAATCACTCTTATTTACAACTCAGGAAATAGGCATATAGTCATTTCATCGTACTCAATGGCCCCATCAATATCCCCTGCCCCTGGATGGCACATACGAAATTGAGGTTCACTCTTCTTCGGATTTCCACTTGTTGTACTCCTCTAGAGACTTGTAGTATGATCTGATTGCCAATGGGATGCCGACAAGGAAGCAACCGGCTCCCGCGGGGATTGTCATACACATTAGGAAGGCCGCAGCCCCACCTCCTGTGGTGTCGTCATTGACCATCATAGTTGGGAAGAGTGCAATACATGCTGAGATTACCGTGATCATCAACATTGGTTTTAGCGGCCATATTGGCTCCTTTGGCTCCTTGATTGTGATGGTCGGTTCCGAGATCAGAGAGCCCTTGTGCTTGAAACAAACCAGACTATTGTGCATACGGCGGCCTTTGCAGCCTTCAACCGAGCAAGCCCCACCTACGGCCATGCACTACATCAGATGATTTGACGAATCAACCTTCCCCCGCCACATATGGTACCGATGGCAACATAAGTCGGATTGGACCTCACAATTCCATGAAGCCATTCCTGGAGCACCTGAACATGACATCCACAGACGTAGATGGGACCGTCCGATTCCTTCAGACCGCAATGCCGGAGTTCAGCATCAGAGGAGAGGGCGGGGGAGAGAAAGCACGGCACTGGGTCCATGTCGGCACGGAGGACTCCTACCTGTGCATTGAGGACCGGGGAGCTACCGAGAAGGGACCGCACAAGCCGTATATTCACCCGGGGATGAACCACATGGGATTCGTCGTAAGTGACGCAGCGGCGTTGGCGAAGCGCATGAAGGAAGCCGGCTATGCGCAGGGAGCGACCTATCTGGACCATCCTCACAGGCACCGCTACTACTTCTTCGATCACGATGGGAATGAGTATGAGTTCGTCCAGTACTTCAGTGAAGATCCGAGTGAGAGGAACGATTACCAATCATAGGGATAGGGAGAATTATGCCTACGATTGACACTGTTGCTTTGTGAGTATGCATAATCGAGGAATCCCTAGTGCCCGTGATCGATCAGTCCTGCAGCGTCAGCTCCGAATAGGAGTACGATCATGAGGGCCACCCCCATTAGAACGCTCATCATGGCCTCTCTCCCTGTCTCTGGGTTGTGTATGTCTGGAAGGGTGTCCACTGCTGCCACATACAGGAAAGTTCCTCCAGAGAACAGCATAGCAAGCGCGATTAGATGCTCGTCCAGCCCCTCGAGTGCGTAGAACGAGACTACGATCATCAATGGAGTTGCGATCGAGAACAGGACGACGTCCCTGATGGAGTCGTTCCTATCTTCCCTCTCGTGCATCGAGAACACCCCTAGGCTGAACGCCGCAGGGACCTTGTGGATTAGTACAGCCAGTGCCACCGCAGCAGTGACGGCTTCTGAGGAGCCAGCTGCTGCAGAGCCAATCGCCAGGCCGTCTGCGGCAGAGTGTAGTGAGAGTCCCAGAACCAGCAACAACGGGGCGACATTGTGATGGACGTGCTGGTGCCCGTGCTCGCTTTCGTGGTTGTGGTGCTCCTCGTGCACAGCATGCCCGATTCCCGAGCCCTCCAGTACTAGCATCAGAACGAAGCCAGCAAGCACTGCTGCACCAATAATCAGATTCTTGAGGGATTCCTCCTCATCCCCGTTTGCCTCTTCGTGCGCGTGGGATGAAATCAGCTCACCGATCTCATCGATTCCGTTCGATGCGCTTATCCCCCCGGACTCCACTTCCTCGATGACGTGCCCTATTCCCTCCGAAAGGGACTCCTCGGACTCGTCGTCGTGGGACTCTTCTTCCTCGTGCTCGTCGTGATCTTCCTCTCCGTGGCCCCCGATTAATTCCTCGATCTCCTCGATGGCTTCCAATGCGGTGATATCACCGTGTTCCACCTCCAGTATTATCAGGGCAGTGAATCCAGCCAGGGCATCCTCATCGGCATGGCCGTGTTCGTCGTGCCCTCCAGTGGCCAGCTCGAAACCCTCTGGTATGACTACCAGCACTGCCGATGCCAGCAGGATTCCAGCAGCCAGTCCGGTTATCCTTCGCAGAGAATCCTTGTTCCCCCTTATGTTGCTAATAATGGGGGATAGACCCCCTATCAGGGCTAAAATCAGTGTTAGGGCAATTAGTTCGATCGGCAGGGTCGCTTCGGACATCGAACCGGCGCGATAATAATACATATTTAAGAAATGTTATTAATCATCCAAACTTACGAGGAGACATGAGCAGGATAATCTCCTTCAGCGGAGACAACGAATTCCTCGACTCACTCGACTCCATGATTGAGGAAACTGGATACAAGAACAGGAGCATGTTCCTGAGGGACGCAAGTATGCACTTCGCAGACTCTAGCCGCGGGGACCTCAGTTCCATGGGAGATGAAATGGATACCGAGGGCGTATTGGTGATATTCTACCAGCACGGCGTGGAATCAAAGATCCTGGACATAAGGCACTCACATTCTGTGGAGGTGTCTTCATTCCACCACAGCTGCCTAACTGGGAGTCACACTTGCGTTGACACCCTCCAAATCAAGGGTTCCGCCAGTTCATTGAGAGAAATCGTGTCCAGACTGAGGAACACGAAAGATGTCGATCGCGTCTCGTTCATTCCAGCACCTGTGCGGGAATCGGGTTGCTGCTGAATTACAATGGGCATTGGAACCAATTATTCCGACTGACTGCGATACCGCTCACACGCTAGCGAATATACCGTCTATCAA
>CAZLVU010000021.1:0-4093 GCA_964563355.1 uncultured Candidatus Poseidoniales archaeon | reverse complement strand
ACGCTACCCTATGTTCCAAATACTGACTAACTAACGGAACCCCGTGTCTACAGCACCACTGTTGTATGCGGTTGCAACACTGGCTATTGCCTTGGCCGCGGGCTTGGCTCCTATTTTTTCGAAATCTGGAGACAGTCCTGAAAGTCTTCGAATGATTACCGCAATCGCATCTGGAGTCCTTCTCGCATCTGCAATGTTTGCGGTCATTCCAGAAGGTTTCGAGTTGGTCACGGAGGAACATGAAGAGGACGGTGGAGAAGAGGCCGGACATGAGGAAGAGGGGTTTGGCAATCTGATAATCGGAGGGGCCGTCTTAGCGGGCTTCCTGATGATGCTGATTCTCGAAGGTTCAGGCATAGGTCATGCAGTCCACGAAGAGCATCATGACCACCATGACGAACACGGGCACGAACACGTTCATCATGGCCCAACTGGCTGGATGTTAGTCATCGGCCTCTCTATTCATGCTGCTACTGATGGTTTAGCCATCGGTTCAGCAGCAGCAGGAGGTGGGGTTGTGGTTACGACTACAGTTTTTCTTGCAGTTCTGATTCACAAGGCCCCAGCGGCATTCAGCCTTGGAGTATTTTCTATGCATGAGCGGCAGAATCGAAACGAGTCGGTTCGTGATGTAGTCATCTTCGCTTTGTCGACACCTGTGATGATTATGGTAGCATTCTATGCTTTAGCAGACTTAGGCCACCAAACAATAGGGTTGGCATTGCTATTCTCTGCAGGAACCTTCCTATATGTTGCAACTGTCGATACATTGCCAGATATTCACAACCCCGAAACTGGCCGAGAGGCCCTCAGAAACGTCTTGATTGGGGTTGGTATTCTGACTCTAATTCTTGTAGGCGCAGATTACATGGGTCTGCAAGAACACGCGCACTGATTGTTGTAGCGAGGGTACCCTTTGAGACGCTACAGAGTGAGTTGCCACATATCCAATCCATCTAGGAAGAACTGGACTGCGGTTGTGACAATAAGAAGGCCCATAACGCGAGTGATGGCCCTCGTGCTGTTCTCCCCTACCGCGTTCTTCATGTTCGACGCAAGGAAAAACAAGGACAGCGAAATCGACATCACTACGAGGATTGCCAGGGAGACGGTTCTGAAGCCATAAATCGTGCCCATCAGGATAACGAGTGTAATCGACCCCGGTCCAGCGATCATTGGCATCCCGAGGGGGACTAGGCTAAAATCGACGGAATCGTCCACTGCAATCTCCCCACCTGATGCCACGGGGATGACCTTCCTAGAGGGCTTCTGCCCCTCCTTGAGCATGTTCATTCCCACAGTCCCCAGCATCAGCCCGCCGGCAATCCGAAGGCTGTACATTTCCACTCCAATGTGATTTAGCAAGCCCTCACCGACAACAAGGAAGGTCAGCAGAACTAGGGCAGCGAAGGCACAGGCACGAGTAGCGATTGCCTGCAAATCCTTCTTGTCTAGATCGCTTCCAATAGCTAGGAAAAGAGCTATCGATGCGGGCGGGTCAACTATCACAATCAAGGGCACGATAACTAGCGAGAGAGTAATCAAATCCACGAGCGCCGCCCGACTGCAGCACCTATTTGAATATTATACAAAGAAGCACTCAATCATAGGGTACCCACTGAATCGCCCGTGACTCAGTCGCCTACTAGATGGAAATGTTGCGCATTGAGATTAGTACTGCAAAGGAATGGGCGGCAATCATCATAGCGAGAGGAACATGCACCCAACCGAATCCCCAATCATCGGTCATCAAGAACATCCCAACAAACAACTGTATCACCACCATCCCAGCCACTGCGAAGGAGTTACCTCTGACTGACTTATCGTCAATTCCTGATTTGATTACAATTACTGGCAATGCCAATGCAATTACAGTCAATAGGTATGCGGTGTGAGCGTGCCCATAATCAGTTCCTTGCGTTAGTTCCCAACCCACAATTCCCTGGAACAACACCAATGCCAGCACACTTCCAGACAAAGGACGAATCGCCCTAGATAAGTCACTCATGATTCATCCAATCACTAATGATTCAAGATATTTCGGGTATCATATTCCCTACCTCTTGACTCGGCCCACTGTGCTGTTTACAAAGACCAATCCATACGAGAGACGTGGACTGGTTGGGGGATCCTGCATTAATTCCCAAAGAGGCGGGTGCCTACCTATTATGGATAGAGCTGGATGAGCCCACCGACCTTCCCCCCGTCTTCGGCGGGTGTCTCGCATCGGGGACTTACCTCTACGCAGGCAGCGCCTATGGTCCGGGCGGAATGCGCTCGCGTTGCACTAGGCACATCAGCCGTCAGAAGAGCAAGAGATGGCACGTAGACTGGTTGACCACAGTGGCAAGGGATGTCTGCGCACTACCTGTTGTCGGAGGCAACGAGTGCGCCCTTATCGCCATGCTCGGAAGTCAGGGGCTCGGATGGCCCCCCGTTCCCGGGTTCGGCAGTTCGGACTGCAGGTCCTGCCGGTCCCACCTATTCTCCGTCGAGGAGAATGTGAACAAACCGACAATCAGCAGAGCGGTTCAATCCCTATGAGTCAGACTCCTCGAAATTACCCCTCTGACTCGCCTCTGATTCAACCCGAGTGAACATTGTGTGATCGAAACTCTATTTTTTGACGCGGCTCGAGAAGGAGCCCATTGAGAACCCCCTGACCCGTATACTGGTCAGAGGGTACGCTGACTGAGGCCGATTCAGAATCTCTTGGCCGAGTAGTACGACATGTCCATTGACGCATCCTCACCGGAGATCAGCTGCTGCACAAGGGTGCCGGTAACTGGGGACATCCCCATCCCTTGCATGTTATGCCCCGCCGCTATCACAAGGTTGTCATGCTTGGGCGCATAGTCGATTATTGGCATTCCATCGGGCGTCATTGGCCTCCAGCCGTACCACTCCTCTTGAATCAGAATCTTTCCGGGGGCCTTGAGGTACTTTCTCGCCCCTCGCTTCAGTGCCTCTACCCTACTGCGCCTCATTTTCGAGTCATACCCCGAGAACTCCATTGTCCCCCCTAGACGCAGGCCACTGTCCCAGGGTGTGACGGCCATGCTGACCTCGTTCAGGATGAGTGGAGTGCTGACACAACCCTCTGGCCTCTCCAAGGTGATGCTGTATCCCTTTCCAGGCTGGATGGGGAGTCTGAATCCAAGCATCTTGGAGAGTTTGGGGGACCAAGAACCGGTAGCGAGCACGAAGTGTTTGGAGCTAATTCTGCCCAACGGCGTCTGAACTGACTCAATCACCGATCCCCGTGAATCGAAGCCGGTGACCTCGCACTCCTCGACTATGTCTACTCCGAGGCTCCTCGTGGCCCGACCCCATTCGACCATGAGGTTCTCTGGCCTCATGTGCGCATCCATCTCGTAGAGCCATCCGCCATACAACCCCGGCAATAACCCTGGCTCAAACTCCTGCAGATCGTCCCCGATCAGGGGGGTCGCAATCAGCCCTATCTCATCAAGCAGGGCTTGGGTGGGTTCGAAGCCCTCCATGTCATCCTGTCCCGCGTGAACTTGGATGCACCCCCTCTCCTCGAATTCGATGTCCATGCCCTCACGTTCGATCATCTCGTTCCACATAGGGCGTGAGGCGTCAAGCAGTTGCTGTCTGCCTAGCATCGCCTCACGCATATCTCTGATGTTGCATCTCCGACTTGCCTGCAGGAACCAACTGAGGGTGCTCCAATCCAATCGCGGTCGGACATAGAGGGGCGAGTCAGCGCGGAGCATCATCCGGATGGCTTTGAGGATGAGGCCGGGCCGAGGTAGCGGAAGCGCGTGACTGGGGGAAATCAGCCCGCAGTTCTCACGTGAAGACCCATCAGCTATCTTCCCCCTTTCCAACAAACGCACGGAGAAGCCTGCTCTAGCGAGGTGGTAGGCACAGGAGATTCCGATGACCCCTCCCCCGATTACGGTGACCTCGTAATCGTCCCCTTCGAACTCCGCCCCATGGCCCATGTACTCCCCACCCCAATCTACCACATCACCGCATCGGTATGCGAAGCGTCTTGAGGGATCCTAAGGCGACATCGAGGGTCTACAGAGCGACCCCTGAATGACAAAGGCCATCATAATGGGTA
>CAZLVU010000020.1:0-4250 GCA_964563355.1 uncultured Candidatus Poseidoniales archaeon | reverse complement strand
GTTGCCAGTGGCTTATCAGAGAAATGCGAGATACAGCTTGCATACGCGATAGGCGTTGCAGAGCCAGTCAGCGTCAGCGTAAATGTTCAGACATTTGGCACTGGTACGATTCCTGACCCAGAGCTTACCGAGAAGGTCGAGGATGTATTCGACTTCAGACCCCAGGCGATAATTGAGTCTCTGGGATTGCGTTCCCCTATTTTCACTCGGACGGCGTCTGGTGGGCACTTTGGACGAGAGCCTGACAATGATGGCGGGTTTTCATGGGAGCTTCTGGATCAAGAGAAGATTGAAGCCCTAAGGGAGTAATTTCCCTATTTCTTCCGAAAATGAAGGGTATCATGACCCCGTCCGAGAATCGCCGTGGGGAGTGTTGGTGCTAGAAGAACTGCTCGAAAAAAGAATACTGGTCCTCGATGGGGCGATGGGGACCATGGTTCAAACGTTTGACTTGGGGGAGCGGGACTTCAGAGGCCAAATTTTCGATAACCATCCAATCGACTTGATGGGAAATAACGAAGCTCTAAACATCACAAATGCCGAGGTAATCCATGACATACACAGCAAATACCTGGAGGCTGGGAGCGACATAATTGAGACAAACACGTTTGGGGCGAATTCCATTTCTCAATCAGAGTACGGTTTGGGAGAATATGCAAGAGAGATGAATCTCAACGCTGCTCGGATCGCCACTAAGGCAGTATCAGACCAGATGGGAAAAAATCCGGATTGGCCGAGGTTTGTAGCAGGTGCCATTGGCCCGACAAACAAAACTCTCTCTTCATCGGAAGATGTCGAGGACGCATCCTTCCGAAGCATCACATTCGATGAGCTAAGGGACTCCTACCAAGAGCAAGTTATTGCTCTAATCGAGGGAGGGGTGGACTTGATTCTTATCGAGACTGTCTTCGACGTGCTCAATGCAAAGGCAGCAATAGTTGCGACCCTAAACGCCTTCGAGGACACTGGGGTTTCTCTGCCAATAATGATCTCCGTGACATTCATTCAAGCAGGAAGCAACAGGACTGTGTTCGGGCAGACTGTGGATGCATTCTGGGCCACCGTTTCCCATGCTAATCCGATCTCAGTGGGGATAAACTGCGGCCTAGGGGCCGAATCCATCGCTGCAAACCTCTCTGAATTGGCCAGAATTTCGAACACCTACTCTCACTGTTATCCCAACGCGGGGCTGCCTAACCCCCTAAGCGAGACTGGTTTCGACGAAACGCCGGAAATCACCTCTAGGGAATTGCGAAACCTTGCCCAGGCAGGATTGATCAACATAGTAGGGGGATGCTGTGGGACCACGCCTGAGCACATCTCCGAAATCAGGAAAGCAGTCCAAGGAGTTAGCCCGAGGAAAAAGCCTCAGGCAATCCCTCCCATAGCCGAGTTTGCTGTTCCTCCAGAATTCGGCGCCGGTCATGTCCATTCTGAGCATTGCAGGCACTGGCCTCATCCGAATACGACATTCTCTGGGCTGGAGCCTTACAGCGTGGCCCCTGAATCCAACTTCACAATGGTCGGGGAGAGGACCAACGTCACTGGCTCTGCTAAGTTCCGCAAACTCATCGAGGCGAACGACTACGAAGGCGCTCTGCGGGTTGCAATTGAGCAGGTTCGGTCTGGTGCCAACATCATTGACGTGAACATGGACGAGGGTATGCTCGATTCGGTCGCGTGCATCAGGCGGTTCCTGAACCTGGTTTCGACGGAACCCGAGGTTGCAAAGGTACCAGTCATGATTGATAGCTCTGACTGGGAGGTAATCAAGGCCGGGGTGAAGTGTGTTCAGGGGAAACCCATTGTCAACTCGATAAGCCTAAAGGACGGAGAGGAGGAATTCATCGAAAAGGGCCGGTTCATCAAACGTCACGGGGCCGCCGTGATTGTGATGGCTTTCGACGAAGAAGGTCAAGCGGAGAGCGTCGAGAGGAAGGTGTCAATCTGCGAGAGATCGTACAAGATCCTAATCAACGATGTTGGGATAAACCCCCTAGACATAATCTTCGACCCGAATATTCTCGCAGTGGCCACGGGCATTGATGAGCACAACAGATTCGCTATCAACTTCATCGAGGCAATTCCAATAATCAAGGAAAAATGCCCCGGGGCGAAGATCTCGGGGGGAGTCAGCAACCTTTCGTTCTCATTCAGGGGAAATAACGCCATCAGAGAGGCATTCCACTCAGCTTTCCTGTACCATGCTATCAAGGCTGGGCTGGATATGGGAATTGTGAATCCCGGGATGCTTGTGCCCTATGACGAAATCGAACCGGAACTACTCAAGCACGTCGAGGATGTGCTGTTCGACCGGTCTGCTGATGCTACAGAGAGGATGGTCCGGTTCGCCGACGGTTTCGAAGGATTGCGGTCCGAGTCAGAAGAGTCGCAACTTTGGAGGGAGGAGCGAGTGGAGTGGCGGCTGAAGCACTCGTTGGTCAATGGGATCAGCGACTTCATCGAAGAGGATGTCGAAGAGGCCCGCCGAAAGTACGCAACCCCGCTTGAGGTTATTGAGGGCCCGATGATGGATGGTATGGGGGAGGTGGGTGACTTGTTCGGATCTGGCAAGATGTTCCTCCCTCAAGTGGTAAAATCTGCTAGAACCATGAAGCGTGCAGTCAGCTACCTCGAGCCATACATGGAGCTGGAGTCGCAGACCCATGATAGCAGGGGGAAGGTGGTTCTTGCTACTGTGAAGGGAGATGTTCATGACATAGGAAAAAACATCGTTGGAGTGGTATTGGGTTGCAACAATTTCGAGGTTATTGACCTAGGAGTTATGGTACCAGTGGACAGGATTCTGGGTGTGGCCGAAGAGGAGGGGGCGGACATGATCGGGTTGTCG
This sequence comes from uncultured Candidatus Poseidoniales archaeon, assembly GCA_964563355.1. Taxonomy (GTDB): domain Archaea; phylum Thermoplasmatota; class Poseidoniia; order Poseidoniales; family Thalassarchaeaceae; genus UBA36. The sequence goes on along the minus strand of CAZLVU010000020.1, from coordinate 1,399 downwards.
GGCCTGATTACCCCCTCATTGAAGGAGATGGCCCATGTTGCGAAGGAGATGAAATCCAGAGGGGTTTCCACGCCACTCCTGATAGGGGGTGCTACAACTAGTCGACAGCACACCGCCGTTAGGATCGCCCCGCAAACTGACTCTCCGGTAATCCATGTTAGGGATGCCTCAAGGGTCGCCGGGATCTCAAGCAGCATCATTGATCCTGAGAAGTTCGCCAAGTTGTCCGCTCAAAACAGAGACGTGCAGAATTCCATCAGGGAGAAGTACAAAGAAATATCGGGAAAACCGACGGTTCCACTCGCCGAGGCTCGTTCTAGGCCCCTGCAGTCAGATTGGGGTGCTATTGACATCCCCCACCCCCCATTCCTAGGCCCGAGATTAGTGAAGGGTGCGCCACTGGATGAGATTGCCAAGCTGATTGACTGGACCTTTTTCTTCACCTCGTGGGACATACCTCGTCGTTACCCGGGCGTTCTGAAGGATGAGAAGTACGGAAGTGCTGCGAGTGAACTATTCTCAGATGCGAGGGAGCTCCTAGAAGAGATCATCAGCAACCAAACGCTCACCGCCAATGCCGCATATGGATTCTGGCCTGCGAACAGCGAAGGTGACGACATCATCATCTACGACCAAAGCGGTGAGAGGGAGCTTTCCAGGCTCAATATGCTTAGACAGCAGCAAGACAGGGGGGGCTCCTCTTACGCATGTTTGGCGGACTTCGTTGCTCCGCGAGAGTCTGGAAGGGTGGACCATGTCGGGATGTTCGCAGTGACCGCAGGGCTAGGGGCAGAGCAACTGAACAGTAGATTCGTGGAATCGGGTGACGATTATGGCGCGATAATGAGTGGGTTGCTCGCAGACAGGCTTGCAGAGGCAACGGCGGAGTGGTTGCACCAAAAGGTCAGAGTCGAGTGGGGGTTCCCCGAACCCAGCGATATGGACCTCGGGGACATTTTCGCGGGGAAATTTCGCAGTATTAGGCCCGCATACGGTTATCCTGCTTGCCCCGACCATAGCGAGCTGCGCAAGGTATTCGACCTGACGGGCGCGGTGGAGGCTGGAATGGGCCTGACTGAAAGCAACGCAATCCTACCGGCTGCAGGGGTTAGTGGGCTGTACTTCGCTCATCCTGAATCTCACTACTTCTCAGTGGGAAGAGTAGACAAAGAGCAGGTTCAGGATTACGGTTCTAGGAAGGGAGTCTCCACAGAGGAGGCCGAAGGGCTGCTTTTTGGCAACCTAGGTTACTTCAACGAATAGACAGCGGATGTCAATAATTTACCCTTCTCCAGACGGGCATCGCAGCGACAAAACTCATTTCTTATGCCCTCGCAGGGAGCTATGAGGCGAGGATGTGAGGACCAATATTGAGGCTGTGGCGATAAAGAATCTTCAA
>CAZLVU010000019.1:0-6213 GCA_964563355.1 uncultured Candidatus Poseidoniales archaeon | reverse complement strand
CTACCCTATGAGTCACATAGAGTCAGAGGGGTTCAATGGGTATTCGGACTAGCCGTTTGATTAATACGCAATTGTGAAAGTTGTACATCATGGACGTTAATACGGACGCTTTGATTCCAGGGTTGCTATGTCTGGCATACCTTGCCTCTGCCTTATTTGTCAAAGGAGGATTCTGGAGGCAAAACTTGGTCGGTAAGGGCGGACGGTGGGTTTCCTATCAAGAAGAACCTATTTTCTTCATTTTGATGATTATTCTTTTTGCTGGACTTGGTATTATCCTAACAATCCAGGGATTGAACATAATTTAGTCGAAAATCTTAGACTTAATTTTGCAAAGGGCCCTAACCTTGTGATTGAGTGCTTCATTGTAAAATATTCAAATAGGTGCTGCAGTCGGGCGGCGCTCGTGGATTTGATAACCCTCTCGCTAGTTATCGTGCCCCTGATTGTGATAGTTGACCCTCCCGCATCGATAGCTCTTTTCCTAGCCATGGGAAGCGATCTAGGAAAGAGGGATTTGCAGGTAATAGCTACTCGTGCATGTGCCTTCGCTTTCCTAGTTCTGCTGACCTTCCTTTTTGTAGGCGAGGGGTTGCTAAATCACATTGGAGTGGAAATGTACAGCCTTCGGATTGCCGGGGGGCTGATGTTGGGAATTGTGGGAATGAATATGCTCAAGGAGGGGCAGAAGCTCTCTGGTAAGGTCATCCCCGTGGCATCGGGTGGGGAGATTGCAGTGGACGATTCCAGCGATTTTAGTTTAGTCCCCCTCGGGATGCCAATGATTGCAGGGCCGGGGTCGATTACACTCGTTATTTTGATGGGTACGATTTATGGATTCAGTACCGTCTCCGTAGCAATCCTCGTTGTGATGTCGATTACGCTGTCGTTGTTCTACTTTGCGTCGAACATGAAGAATGTATTAGGGGAAAACAGCACGAAGGCCATTACTCGAGTAATGGGCCTTCTAATTGTCACAACCGCAGTCCAGTTTTTCCTAGATGGGCTGGATATGTGGCAACTCACATTGTAGAGTCTCAAATGGTACCCTAGATGACTCCCGCATCTACGAAGGTCTCTCTATGATAACTTGGGTGCCTCAGCATGAAAAGAGTTTGAGCAAAACAGCAATAATATCCCGATTGGACAGAGGATGGCGCTTGCAAGGATACTCATTTCTGCTACCAACATTGCTTCTGGGTTGAATTCAAAGATCTCACCACTCCTCCCAAACCACCAATCACTAAATGAATCCCCAAAATTAGTCACTACATCAGATAAGACCCAAATCCAGGTTAGAATGTTTACGAGTATTGCAACTAGGCTTAGCACTATCGCGTAGTACCCCACCATGTGCAATTTATCCATGCCCTCCTTTCCTGAAGGAGAATGATGAGAGTTACTTACAAGGTAGCTCAGAGCGGCAATGATGAGCAATTTGGTTATTGAGCCACACATCACAGGTAGGAGAAAAGATGTGAAAGATGCAATCCCAAAAAAGATCGCTGGAATTTTGAATTTATCATTCTCAAAACTAGCAATCGTAGACATCACAAATGCCAGAAATATAGCCACTCCAGAGACTGTTCCAACATCAACCACGTAAACAAATACTGTCTATTTGATATGAATTATTCTCTGGAATACTGGGTCGCATTAAAGGCCTGAACCGCAATGAATGCCCCCGCCATCTGCGGAGCTATATGTAACCAGAGAACCTCTGTAAATTTTAATTTGCCAACTGCAACTAAAGAAATAGATACAGCAGGGTTGAATGAAGCCATAGATACTACACCCACAGTAAGTATTCCCGCAAATACAACTGATGCTATTGCGAAGCCGAAGTAATGATTTCCAGAAGTTTTCTCTGAAGTAGCTACATTCAATATTACAAATACTAAGGCAAAAGTAAACAATAATTCTGCTAATAGAACAGATGAATCATTATGACTGCTTAGCAACGAGACTGCCTCTAATGGTAATTGATACTCTTCAGTATAGATTTGTATAGATACTATAGCACCAGTGATTCCAGCAAGAACCTGTGTGGAAATATATGGTAACACATCCGATTTATCACAGGCGCCTCTAATCCAGATTCCCATCGTCACTGCCGGATTGAAGTGAGCCCCGGAGATATGTCCAAGTCCGTAAATCATTACCATTAATGTTGCAGCGATTGGGAAGGCTGGGTGAGTTGAAGATGAAGATCCGAATACTGCAGTGAGACAAATGGTCAGAGTTAGAAAGAAGGTTCCGATGAATTCGGCTATCAGCTTATGTTGGAGTGTATGCTCGGTCATATTATTGGTGCTAATCGAACGCCCATCAACATTTGTTAACATATTCTTGGTTCAGATTACTAGATTGAAGCTATTATCGCACCCAGTTTTCCAGGATTAATCAAGCCCACGGAATTCGGATGGGGGCCCTATTGCGGAGTCACTCTTCCTCGGTCAATTCGGTAGGGATTATGATGCTCGCAAAGGCTAGGGAAAATATGTCTGAGCAAAGTATTTGTCTTAGTGATACATGATTTGTATATGGCTAGTAAGACAATATCAAATAAATCTGGATTAACAAGCCTATTTGGAATATTTATTGGTCAAGGATTCCTTGTCGGACTGATATTAATTGTACTCGGATTAACAAAAACGATAGATCCGTTTGTACTAACTTCCTATGAATATGGTCTTGTTATAGAAGGGCTAGCAGTGACCGTCCTCGGTACACTCGGAGGCGTATTCATGCCAATCGTCATCGGTCTAATTATGAAAGACCCCATTAGATTCATAATCGATGACGATTATATCGAAGCTGTACAATTCGGAGCCCTAATAATAAAATCCCCCAGCTTTGTAGAAAGGCATCCAAGGGAGGGAGTAACAAGTATCGAGCTGAGCGAAGTAGTGAGAACTAACGATGAAGGCATGGATACTACTACTTACTCTGCTAAACTTATCGGAAACGACGGAGTAGCTACCGGGACGCTGAGGGGCATATCCAGCACAGGGGTCGCCGAGGAGATAGCCGAGACGATCAAAGTCGATTTGTCTAGGAATTTTTGATTAAAATTTCAACAATCTGTCATAGCCCTAGGGAAGATGATGTGACGCAGCAAAGCATATTTCGACACTCTACTTGGGAATAATGTGGACGAGCCAAAACCATCGGGAAGAACTCTGAAGATTTTTTTAATTTCAGCATGTGTTGCATTCTGGCCGATGTTTGCCTTCGGTGATTACATAGGAGTAAATCCGGCTTCACTTGGACCCCTGATCCTCACAATTCCAGCAGGAATTGTTACCTTACTTGTGTGTCTCCGGACGGAATTTCATTCTGGAGGAAAATGGTCCTATTTTTTTACAATTAGTGGTTTTGTTCTTATTGGTTTGGCGTTATATACTCTCCTGGTAATGGCGATGGAAGGTTTAGGAGGCTCAGGAGATGCGACTGGCCCTGATAGGGTCCCAAGCTTATTGACATTCACCATATTGGGCATATCTGCAATTATTGCTGGAATAGTCGTGGCATGGTTCGAGTATGAGGGGGATTCCCCTCCGAAGTGGCAGCTTGTTGCCCACCTAATATTCGCAATCGGAGCCATTTGCTTCGGCTTTTGGCTTTGGTTGGTGGGAAGTAACCCTGACATTCTCCCAATCATGGCATTCAGCGGACTCATCATGGAAAGAACCGTTTACAAGATGATTTGGTGGCCCTATCGCAGTACGATTGTTGCCGAAGAGGAATGACTTGTCACTGTCTCTTGGGTTACTGCAGATTGTGATGGACGGGTGGACCATTACGGATGCATGATCCTGGGCCCCTCTAAGATATCGACAGAAATCACGTCTAATCCTTCTTACTTGGAAATGTGAATATGGTACCTTGGAGGAGGCTTAGTGTATGCCTACGTCATAGTGGGTTAGTGGGATGCCCATGTGTATTCGGGGGTAACCAGGGGTAGCTAACCTATTGGGCCGCCTTCTCTAGCGATGTTGCATGGCGGGATGCCTTGATGACTTTCCCAACGAGCTCGAGCCAAACTTCTCGTGCCTTTCAGATTCCTTGTCCGCCGGACCGGCTTCGGGCGTGCTGATTCTCGCCATCGGAATTCCACTGATCGGGGTTATCAAGTCATACCTGAGAAAGCTGCTAGACAACGTTGACTTTGACGAGGGTCTCGAGAATTTCCTATACAGGATTGCTGGAGTTGGCCTTTGGGCTATCGTGGTCCTGACCGCTGCCGACGAGTTCGGCATTAACGTGACAGGCTTGGTGGTCGGCCTAGGATTCATTGGTCTCGCTGTTGCCTTTGCGGCCCAGGATACAGTTGAGAACGTAATCGCCGGGGTATTCATTATCATCGACAGGCCTTTTAGAGAAGGCGAGAGGATATTGTTGCCAAAGAGCTTGGGTGGGACCTACTCCAGGTGGGGAGACGTTACCTACATCGGCCTCAGAACAACGAGAGTTAGGTCGACGGACGGAGTTCTACTAACCATTCCAAATAAACTGCTAACAAAGGACGCAGTTGCAAACTTCAGCCACAGTTCCGATATGGAGCTCAGGGTCAGAATTAGGTTGGGCCTTACTGCCACATGGTCGAACGTCACCAAGGCGGAGGAGATAGTGAAAGACATCTCCCAGAACCATCCCGACATTGTGAGCAAGCCAAAGCCTCCTGAGGTAGTCCTGAGGGGATTCGGCGATCAAGAAATAGTGATGGAGATACGCTACTACGTCGACAATGCACGGAAGATGAGGCCATCCAAGTCGTTCTTCGTCACAGAGATACTAAGGAGGTTTGAGGAGGGGGGCGTGAGCCTCGCATTCCCAGTCAGGGTTAACATGAACAGCGAGGTAAGCCTGGATGATCTTGGATTCTAGATTTCCGTAATATCCGGTAGCGTGACGGATGCAAATCTATGACTTTGGGATTATTGTAGCGTCTCTAGGAAGAAAGCTTTCGATATTGGCTTTCTCCCGCCACAATGGGTCCGAGGGAAATGCCCATGACTACGGATACGTCACCGAGTTACCGTATCACTAAGGCCGACTCAGTCACTGCCAACGAGCTTGTAATCATCGGATAGTGGGGTGGCACCGGTTTCCATCGAGATGATCTTACCGTCCTTGAATCGGAGGAAAGACAACACGGCTTCAGAGGTGGAGCCGCTGGCAAAGTGCACCAAGGAGTGAGCCACGCCAACTTCGTCGTTTTCGAACAGTATCCGATCGTTTTCAGAACGAACTAAATCATTGCCAGCAAAACCCATCAGATCAGACTTGCCCATGGTCACGCCGCCAACATGCGGGTTAAAGACAAAGTCGTCATGAATGACTTCTGCTAGTCCTTCTAGGTTTCCAGTTTGCCAGGCTTCGTTGTACGCTGCTATGATTGACATGACCTCCCGGAGGGTCATCAAGTTAAATCAGTTATTACAATGGCAAATATTCCCTAGTTTGCGCATACATCAACTTCCCTAGGGATTATGCTTGCAAGGAAGCTCGAATCAAGCTGTTGTTTTCTGGGGCTCCAGGTCTTCCAAACCCCAATCGACCCAGCTCCATCCCCTCTCATGGAAGTAGTACAGTAACATCTTAGTGAAAAGTTCAATCCCCCCTACAGCAGCTCCTGCAGCCCAACTTCCAGTGACAAATCGAGTGATTACGATCGTGTCAATAGTTCCTATAGTTCTCCAAGTCACTGTCTTTACAAGGCTTCTTCGTGCAGTCGCGTGACCGGTTCCGGGGATGTGCGCCATGCTCTGTGGCCTGCCGGGCGGGGGATAACTTCTCCCGTGCGCCAATCAGGGGGTCACAATGGTCTTCCGGGCTCAAACTTCCGGAAAAGCAGACGGGTCCTCTCGATGTACCACGCGGTCCCTAGCAAACTGTGCAGAAATCTGGAGAGCGCCAAAATTTTCCAACAGCAGTGGAACTGGAAGGTTAGCCCCGGCGAGGTGATGTACGGGCATAGCAAGAGTGGGCGCGAGCAGGTCAGCGAAATCAAGGGCGCGGGACTCTCGCCCAAGGGGTCATTCCACCCGAAGAGCGTGTTCACATAATATTGCCAAGCATGCAGGCGGAACACTCCCTGAAACCACCATGGTTCGACATTCGCCGAGGTAAAGAAAGACTAAATTTTCGATGACTCTAGATTCCTCGTGATCGATGCTATAGTCGACTTCGCCCATAGTGAATTAGTCG
>CAZLVU010000018.1:0-7205 GCA_964563355.1 uncultured Candidatus Poseidoniales archaeon | reverse complement strand
TGACGTCGCCTTCACACGGCGAAGATCGCAGGTTCAATTCCTGCCGAGCCCACCACCATCTCGTCAGCCGTGCCGCTTCTCGAAATCGTCCATGAACGAGGACAACGCCTCTACGCTCTCCATTGGGCACCCATTGTACATACTGGCCCTGATTCCTCCCACACTGCGATGCCCCTTCAGGCCGCCCATTCCGGCTTCGCCGGCCTCATGGAGGAATATTGGCTCCAACGCCTCGTCAGCGAGCCTCCATGTCACATTCATGATGGAGCGAGATCCCTCATTGGCGTGCGGCTCCCAGAACTCGCCACCGTCCAGGATGTCATAGAGGGCCTTCGCTTTCCTCCTGTTTCTCTCCACCGCCCCTTCCAAACCCCCGTTCCTTTCTACCCAGGCTAGGACCCTGTCCAGCACGAATATCCCAGATGTATTTGGGGTGTTGAACATCGATCCCTTGGAGAGGTGGGTTTGGTAATCTAGCATGGTTGGCAGGCCCACCTTGCCCCTGTTCATGGCCCAGGGGGAGAGGATTACCATGGTCACCCCGCTAGGGCCAAGGTTCTTCTGAGCTCCTGCATAAATTATGTCATGCTCCGAGACATCTAGGGGGACTCCGCAGATGTCTGAACTGGCATCAACAACCCGGGGCTTGCCTCCGCTATCCGGGAGATGCTGATACTGCGTGCCGAAAAGTGTGTTGTTGGAGGTGTAATGGACATACTCGGCATCCTCCCTAATGGCGTATTCGCCATCCTTAGGGACCGATTTGAAGCTATTATCGGAATCGTCCCACGCTGCGCAAACGTCACCAACTCTCCCAGCTTCTTCCAAGGCTTTCTGGGACCATCCACCGGTCACTAGGAAGTCCGCCTTTTCACCTTCGCTTAGCAGGTTCAACGCACTCATGTAGAATTGTGTTGAGGCACCTCCCTGGAGAAACAGAATCTCGTAGTCATCAGGGATGCTCAGAATCCGTCTAAGTCTGTCCATAGCCGAGTCAATCACGTTCTGGAAGGTTTCGCTTCTATGCGAAACTTCCAGCAACCCGAAGCCGCTTCCAAGCAAGTTGGGCAACGTCTCAGCAACCTCCTGGACCACTTCAATCGGCAGAACGGCGGGACCTGCACCAAAGTTGTGAATGCGGCCAGAGGTTTCCACGCACCCATGGACGTGAAGGCAGTCTTTCAGCCCATCGGAGGCGCACACAGGGTTCATTTCTTCTGGGTATGACGCGCTACCGTGCTCCGCATCGGCCTAGTCATGCTCCAAGGCGCCCGACACTCTCACCTTGAGGCCCTTCAGAGGGCCTCGAAGGCGTCGAACATCGAAATAGAGGTCCATGAGCTACGAACGGCAACCGATCTGTCATTGGCCGACCCTCACGCAGTTGTACTGCCCGGAGGGGAGTCAACCACGATGCGGCTCACGGGCAATGATCCCGCGTCAGGACTACTCCCGGCTCTATTCAAGTGGATGAGGGCAGATTCATCGAGACCGGTTCTGGGAACGTGCGCGGGAGCCATCCTCCTCACTGAGCCCGGGGATGGGGCCCCCCCGCTCTTAGATGCAACAATCGCTAGAAACGCCTTCGGCACTCAAGCGGACTCCTTTCAGTCAAATCTGGATGCAGTAGTTTTGCAGAGGGACTTCCCGGGCGTCTTCATCCGTGCTCCTAGATTCACCCGAACTGGGCCCGAGGGGCAGATCACAGCCACCATCGGTGAGGAGGTGGTAGGTGTAAGGACTGGGAACAGGATGGCCCTGACATTTCATCCCGAGCTTTCTCCTGATCCCGGATTCCACATTTGGCTTCTTGAAACCGCGACAACCTTGCTTCAGGGGGACTTTGATTGATTGAACTGCCCCAGATCCCAAACCTAGCAGAGCCTCCAGATCTAGCTGACACCGAAGGTTGCATTCAGTGCCAAATGGGTAGCAAGCTGGTTCTCTTCATCACAGGCAGCTGCCATTGGCGCTGCGACTACTGCCCTCTATCCGAGTCACGTCGTGACATAGACTGGATGTACGCCAATGAAAGGCGCTGCGACAGCTTCGAAGATGTGATAGACGAGGCGCGGACTATGCGCGCAACGGGCGCAGGGATTACAGGAGGAGATCCCCTAATGGCCAGGGAGAGGACGCTTGAGGGAATTTCCCGTTTGAAGGAAGAGTTCGGAACAGACTTTCACTTACACATGTACACAAGTATAGCATTCAGGCCTGAGTGGGCCATTGAGTTCGCAGACGCGGGCCTGGACGAGATCAGATTCCACCTCCTGGACCTCGACGCCTCGAAATATCAGAACGTAATTGCTGCCTGCTCAGAGGCCGGGATGCTGACGGGCGTGGAGGTCCCCTGTGAACCAGACAAGGGGCCTGAACTCCTAGAGCTTCTAGAGACACTCAGGGAGTTCAAGATCTCCTTCCTAAACCTGAACGAGTTGGAGATAACTGTTGGCAACCACGACAACATGGAGCTCAGAGGCTTCAATCTGTCGACAGAGATTACGGCAGGAGCAGCCGGATCGGCCGAACTGGCAGTACTGATGCGCGAAAGAGTGACCGCCGCCGAACTGGGAGTGCCTGACCCCACCGACGGAGGGCAGCGTGAACCATACGGCTTCCATCTGAAGTTCTGCACTGCAGTTTTCAAGGACGCAGGGCAGCTTCGTAGGAGGTTCCTCAGGAGGGGCGAGGCAGTCATAGCCCCTCACGAGGTTCTGACTGAAGACGGTACCCTGATGTTCGGAGCCATTGAGGCTAGCGAGGAATCCAAGGAAGACTGGATGAGGGAGCTTGTTTCCGTTACCGGACTCCCCCCAAGATTCCTGCTTTGGGATTCCGAAAACAGCCGAATAGAGATGCCACTAGTTGTTGCTGAGTCAATAGCGTCAGAAGTCGATGCACTCGTTTCGATGGTAGAGGTACTCCCAACACACGACCGCCCAGAGGTCACAATGGTCCTGCTAAACGGCATGAAGGGATAGGATCAATTCAGCGCAAGTTGATATGGCCTCGACTTTCAAACTCAGTCATGCCAGTGAGGAGGCCCGACTCAGCCAACCCCAAGGTCAACCCCTATCGTAGGCTTTCTGCCTCACAGGTGATCGCATGGGGCAAATGCCCCAGGATTTGGTATTACGGTTGGATGAAGCGCCTCAAGTCACCCCTCCCCCCACAGATCCTACGGGGCAACGCAGTGGAAGAGTGCGTGTGCAGGGTACTCCGCGACTCCCCCACTCTTCTTTCTTCAGATTCCAAGGACTCCATGCTGTCTCCTCTGAAAGAAGATGGATCCCCCGCTCTTGAAGAACCAGAACATTGGACGGGCCCTGCACTGCAGCCACTGCCCGAATCCCAGTGGCCATCTGATCGCGACTCCATGCACGCATGGGCCTCATCAAGGGCAGACGCCCACTTCCAGCGTTGCTGGGACTCCGCCGTGAAGGATTGGGAAACTAGTCCGAACAGAGTCGGATCAGCAACGGACATCGATCAGGACGAGGGCAGGCAGATGGTAGAGGCCGCAATCGTCCTCCATCTCAATCAGGCTCAGGCCTGCTTCGAAGCAGGAGGGGGCCCTGGCCTGGATTCCTGGAGGTCTGGTGTAAGGGAACTCTGGCCGGCTCCTGACGGTTTCCCTCGATATTGGGACAAGCCTCACCCATCTGCCGGGAACGGTCCAATATCCTGGGCCGAAGCATGGGAGATCGCGAGACCTTGGTTTGTCGACCCCGATGCCAAATCATTCACGCAGACTAGCGCTCATCCCGAGGAGTGGTTCCAAGGAGAGTACGATTTGGTCTACCGCTGGACGGGCACTCCTCGAATCGTCGACCTCAAGGCGTCGGTTGGTAAGGGAGATAGGTCGGGCGGCTACCTTGAGCAGCTTAGGATGTACGGCTGGCTCTGGTGGGAGACACATGAGCGCCAGGAGTCGGTGGAAGGACTCGAGATTTGGTATCTGGGGACTGGGACGGTTAAGGATGTCCAGTTGCCCAGTGAGAACGAGATGGCCTCGATGAATTCGGAGCTCGGGGGACTTTACGAAAAGATCCACGCTCAAGACCCCGATATCGGCATGTGCCCTCCACGACCCTCCCCACTGATGCTGTTTGATGAGGGCGGACGGCCCTCAGAACCACCCACTCATCCCAACGAGAGAGCTAGGTGCACCCACTGCGACTACAGGGGTATTTGCGAGGGTTCTGATCACGACATCAACCTGCCTCTCGAGAGCAGGGTCGAGCGATTCGGCCACGCTTGGCCGGTAACTGCGATAGGCGAGATGATCACCAGGGCCAACGTAGTGGGCGAGGTAGTCGGGCTTCAGGGCCCGGAACTTCTGGATGACGGTTCGATAAGCCTCGAATTCACACTGCAGGACGGGTACGACAGAGCTCGCGTCAGACCCTCCCGTCAAGGGGGTCCGAGGAACATTTCCCGAGCCATCTCTGAAGGCTCAAGGGTGAGGGTGGACCAAGGGATGCCATCCATCTGGCGGGGGCAGCTCCAGATCGACTTGGACGGGGCATCGTCGGTTTCCATGGCCACAGAGAAAGATTCCGCCCCAGTGGTAGAGGTTGAGACCAGAGTCAGTGTTGTTGGGCGCGTCTGGTCGATTGACGCCTATCCCAACGGGGTCGACGTGCATCGCTGGGCCATCACCATCATGGACAAGACTGGCTCAGCCGCCTCTGTCGCTTTCAAGCAATTTATCCCAGTCTCAGCTGCTGCGATATCCCGAGGAGACGATATCGCCATCTTGAACGGGGAGATCGGTGAATGGGCCGGCAGGCCACAGGTCAGGATAGGGCCAGGGGCCCGTGTCGTGATTCTGAGGCACTCTGATGATACGCCAGACTTCTAATATGTCTCAAATGAGGTCCAGATTGGCTGGCGGGAAGGGAAATTATGGCGCCGAGAGAGGGATTTGAACCCCCGCGTCCAATGGACAGTGGATTTCGAATCCACCGCAATACCGGGCTATGCGATCTCGGCAGCGAGCAGGCCACCTGCGAATCAGAGATAAGCCTGACTCGCGCAGCGGGGGGCAATGAGGGTCGAAGTCGAGCATCTAGGTGAGTCATTATCGGTTGAGTCAGATAGTCCGATCACCATCAACGAGGTCCTCCAAAAACTGTCCATCCCTTCCTCAACGGTCCTCGCTGTTCACGAGAAAGCAATCGTCCCGCATACATCACTAATCAAGGCCGATATTTGCCTCGAGCTTGTCGTGGTTTCCTCAGGAGGATGAAATGTTGCCTCTGACGAACTTGATGTAGCGTTGCTCCTCGTTCTCTTCGAAGGGGTGCTGCCCTACGTTCTGCTGGTATGCAATGCCAATCCACGAACCGTCTGGGCTAATCACCGTCTCGAAGAAGTCGTGCAAAGCGTGAACGTCGCTCGAGTCTTCCTCGTAGGCTGTCACGACGTGGAGTGGATCCGGGTCAGCAATGGAGAAAGGCCACGAATCTCCCCGCTCCGGAGAAAGTACTGCTCCAGCGTACAGGAACCACTTGCCTCCCTCTTTGTAGCCACCCCCTCCCTCTTGGAGTGGATCGAAATCTAGGCCGTAGAGGGAGATACTCACAATGTCATCCTCGGAAATGGAGATGAACGGGTACATACCTATCCCGTTGAACGGGGAGTTCGGATATTCATCGCTACAGCAAATTGTCCATGGCTCACTCCAGTTTGTTCCATTGTCATATGAAATTGCGAAGTTTACCAGCCATCTCCCGGTTCCTCCCTCGGGGCAGTCTGCCCAGACTACCGCCACAGTTCCCCCCTCGTTGTTGTTGACTACCGGGTAACCTTCGGGACAATTCCCCGTTCTGTTTCCCACCACTACAGGCTCCTGCCAAGTTCCCTCGGAGGGTCCAGGCCCCGTTCCCCTCCCGTAGTCGTCAGAGATCCGCACATGGACGGTTCCAGTCGAAGAGTCAGCGTCTTCTTGGGCGACGAAGACGTAAGGGCCTGATCGTTGGGCCGAGATGGTCGACCAACCCCCCGGCATGGAGTAACATTGACTGAAAGAGGCACCCCCATCCTCTGAGTGGTAGTACCAATAACGACCCGAATCACCGCTGCATTCGGGCGGCGATACCCCGGAATTTCCCAGGTAGTGGATGATGCCATCTCCCTGGGCGGCAACCCAGGGCCTGTCATCTGCAGCCATGGTGTTCATCCTCTGGCAGGGGCCCTCCTCGTAGCTGGCCCCATTGTCAGATAGGCGATGCCACCAGTTGTCCTCCAAGGTCGTGTCCAGGTAGTATACCACATCAAACGAGTCCACAGAGATGTCCCCCTCGTCCCCAAGACACTCCGATCCTCCTGCAAGGTAGTTTGCGAACAACATGTTCCCAGGGGTCGGCCCGAAGTTGTCACCATGCCCCCAAGTCGTTCCGTTGTCATGGGACGCCCAGAACCATGACGCCCAGTAATCCCAACTGGTTTCCCGACCATCCGTGCAAGCCCACCAGAGCCCTGGGTCGTCCGGATCGAGAATAATGGGGATTGGGGCATCTTCGCCACCCCAACGCAGATCCTTATGAGCAGTAATGAACATGTTCCCATTGCTGGTTATTGAGATACTGGGCTCATACCCGATCCCATATTCGGGCATGACCTGCCCGTTATCCTCGTCTACGCACTCCTCATGCCTGGGCATGTACAAGCTCTCGCCCCATTCGATTGAGACTCCCTGACCTTTGCTCCCTTCTTCTCCAAGTGAATCTGATCCAAAGGCGACAAGGGACTGGTATGTTGCAACCAATAGTATCCCCCCTATCAGAACCGCACCCGTTGCGATCATGATCGCAGGTCGCTCCAGGGTTAATGAATCGATCTGCTCGTCCGACGCATCAACTAGCTCAGCATCGGTATGCCCCTGTCCAACCACAGCCCCGTGACAGCGTCTCCCCTATTCACGCTCACGCCGAAAAGAGCGCAAAGCCTAGACTATCGCTGCTTCGCACGTTTTCTGGCTGCCTTCCGACGTCGGAGCTTCTTCTTTCTCCACTTCCACCTTTGCTGCCCCCGCTTCTTCCAAGCACGGGAACCTCTCTTCATTAGTTAGTCAGCCTCCAAGGGTACGAGGCCATGCGACCTGCTCGCGGTATTTGAGCGATTCCGTCAGCCCCCCCGAAAGTGGTGGGCGATACAGGATTCGAACCCGTGTCACCGGCTTAGAAGGCCGGCATGAT
>CAZLVU010000017.1:1161-7816 GCA_964563355.1 uncultured Candidatus Poseidoniales archaeon | reverse complement strand
CCTGCGACCTGTGGATTAACAGTCCACCGCTCCACCAACTAAGCTATGTCGGCCCAACCCGCGGCCGGTTCCCTCCTTCATCAAAGAATCGGATTACTCCCACTCAATGGTGCCGGGTGGCTTGTGAGTTATATCGTACACCACCCTGTTCACACTCCCCTTCAGGGAGTTGGTAATTTCTGTGCTAATTTCGGCCATCAAGTCGTGGGGGATAGGGGAATACCGGGCACTCATCCCATCTAGGCTTGTCACAGCACGAACAACCACTGTCTCGCCGTGAACCCTTGCGTCACCGTGAACCCCAACGCTCCTCACTGGAAGCAGTGCTGCGAAGTATTGCCAAGGCAATTCACACCTGCCCTCTGCTGCCGCAGCTTTGATCGCAACCTCGACGATATGGCAGGCCTCCCTGCAGGATTCCACCCTCTCCGGGGTGATTTCTCCGAGTACGCGTACGGCTAGTCCGGGTCCGGGGAAGGGCTGCCGTTCACTGGAAGGTATCCCCAATTCGCGAGCGATGTTACGTACCTCGTCCTTGTAGAAATCCCGCAGAGGCTCAACAATGACCAAATTCACGTCTTCGGGAAGGCCTCCCACGTTGTGGTGTGATTTGATGACATCACGCCCCCCTCCTCCCGATTCGATCCAGTCGGGAGCGATTGTTCCCTGAACTAGGAACTTTGCCTCGCAATTGCCCTGCTCCTCTTCGAAAACACGTATGAACTGCTCCCCGATCACCATCCTCTTCTCCTCAGGATCTGTGATACCTTGCAAGTGACTGAAGAACCTCTCAGAGGCATCCAACACCTTTAGGTCAATTCCGAGCTCAGAGAACATAGAGGTGACTTCAACGGACTCCCCCTTCCTCATCAAACCCGTGTCAACATATACGCATCGTAGCATGCTACCAACTGCACGATGAGCAAGGACCGCAGCAACCGTACTATCTATCCCGCCCGAACAGGCGATCATCGCAGTGTCATTTATCTGCGTCTGGAGCGACTCGATAGCCTCGTCAACGAGCATCTGGACTTGCAAGTTTTCAACTCCCGATGGATTCGTCATCGGCAATCACGGACTCCGTTCTTGAGGTTCTCCAATTACTGAGTCTATCGGCCAGCTCATCATCGCCCAATGCGAGCATCTGCGCTGCTAGCACTGCAGCGTTGTCCCCCCGGTCAACGCCCACAGCGGCAACAGGGACTCCCGGTGGCATCTGAACAACTGAGAGAAGGCTGTCGAATGGTACCTTACCTCCAACTGGCACCCCAATGACCGGCAGTGCCGTCATGGAGGCGATTACTCCCGGGAGTGCCGCGGAAAGCCCAGCCATTCCGATGAAAATCTTACAACCCCCCTCGACAGAACTGGACACAACCTCCTCCAGGAACTTGGGGGCTCTGTGAGCTGAGGCTATACGTACCTGGTGCTCAACTCCCAGTTGGTCGAGGATCGATGTGCACTTGTCACACACCGCCATATCAGACTTCGATCCGAGTACTATGCAGACGTCCATGAGAATACGGGCGCAATCTGGTTCAAATGCATGCCGTTCGTTGAACCCCAAATTACTCAGAGGAAAATACGAAGCTCTTCGGCCATTCCCTGCCGATTATCGGCGGAGCCCTTTCTAGGAGTTTGGAAAGTTGAACGTCCCATCTCAAGCTTTCATGGAACGGATCGAGCACGAAACCCGTGTCGTGGATCAGTGCAAGCGCTAGGAATTCCTCACCGCCCCTTGAGACGCCAGACATCACCAGCCTCCCACTCGGGCATCTAGCACTTGCAATGGGCCTCCTGGCCCAGGATTCGGAAAGTAGCTCCCACGGTTCTGGCATCTCACCCCCCCAATCCTCAGGATTTACGGGTAACATGAATCTCCCTGGTGGAGTTTTCATAACTTCTTGGACCTGGAGTACTGTTCTGATGTAGGCAATCCAGAACAACGAATAGGATGCCCAACCCAACCTAGCATCCACTAGGATGTGGAATGGGAACAATGCAGCACCCATCCCCAGTGATATCCAATCCACAGGCAACGAGAGGATGTTGCCATCAGACATCGGCTGGCCGTTTCTTGCCATCAATAGTGGGATTATGACGAGCGCCCATGCTGATGCGAATAAGGCCAGAGATACTCCTTGGTTGTTGGGCGAAAGTCCCGAAAATGCCAGGGGGAAGGCAGTGGCCACTAGGAAAACAGGCGCCCAGGCCATTGGCCTCAGGAGTGACCACGCAAGGGGCCGGTACCTCTGCCTAATCCAACCGAAATTGCCGACTCTTGGCGTGGAGCTGACCCAACCCTCCGGCGGGGCAAGCTCTCCTGCCCTGAAGTCTGCCGGCATCTCCCTCCCAAGGTTCCACCACCCCGGTTCACCAAGAAGCCATTGCCCGTCCCGACTAGCTTCCATGACTCTCGGAAGAGACATCTCATATTGTTAGATATGTTAGCTTTGATCCATTTCTCGATGAGGATGCCTCAATACCAAATTCCTTGCAGCCCACACCTCGTCGACCCTCTTGACGGGTGTGGTGTGCGGAGCTCCGGTGACGACATCGGGGTCTTCGGAAAGAATGGCATGCAGGTCTTCTGCGAACTTGTCGAGCACCTCCTTCGACTCAGTCTCCGTCGGCTCAATCATCAGGCACTCGGGAACGATCTGGGGGAAATACAGCGTTGGCGACATGTACCCGTAGTCAAGAAGGCGCTTCGCCACATCCTTTCCTGTTACCCCATGCAGCTCCTTCAAAGGACTCAAAGAAAGAGTAAATTCGTGCATTACCAAGTCAGCCGGTGCTCCTTCTGCAGGCATTGCATGAATCTCTCTCGCGATCTCCTTTTTCGGATTCATGATCCGGCTCCTTAGGTAATTCGAGTTTAGAACCGCATGCTCGCTCATTCGTTCCAGTTCCCTTCCAAACCTTCGGTAGAAGGCCCACGCCCTAACAACTGCACCTGCATTCCCGTTCCACTGCTGAACTTTTCCAATGCTGTCCTCTCCAACGTCCTCCCAGAAATACCAGAAACCATCCCCAACTCCTTCAGGATCCTCCCCCCCTCGTTCCCTCCTAGAAGCTATGGGAGTTGGAAGGAACCGAGCCAGGTGTCCCTTGACGCCTATTGGGCCGCTCCCAGGGCCACCGCCTCCATGGGGTTGGCTGAATGTTTTGTGCAAGTTGTAATGAACAGCATCGAAACCCATTATGCCGGGATCGGTCTTTCCAATTATGGCATTGAAGTTAGCTCCATCATAGTACATTTGCCCACCGGCTTCATGGACAATTCTCGCAGCCTCGCCGACCTCGGTCTCGAAAAGGCCCAAGGTAGATGGGTTTGTGATCATCATGGCTGCCGTGTCATCTCCGACTGCAGCTCCTAGTGCCCCTAGGTCCAGCCTACCATCCTTCGCACTGGGAATTTCGATGATGTCGTATCCGCACATGGAAGCCGAAGCAGGGTTGGTTCCATGTGCGGAGTCTGGAACTATCACCTTGTCCCTCTGCCCTTCACCATTCGTTTTGTGGAACTCCTGAATACATCGAATCGCGGCAAATTCCCCCTGCGCCCCAGCAACTGGCTGCAGAGTCACCACCTCCATCCCGGAACAGATTGCGAGCATCTCCTGCATCTCGTAGTAGATTGCTAGCAGACCTTGTATGTGTTGCTCAGGCTGTAAGGGGTGAATCCTATCTATGCCTGGCAGTTGCACGATCTTCTCATTGAGTCTAGGGTTGTGCTTCATCGTGCACGAGCCGAGGGGGTAGAATCCTGTGTCAATTCCAAAATTCCTGTTTGACAGCCATGTGTAGTGTCTAACCAACTCGGGCTCGCTTGCCCTAGGCCACTTGGGCAGTGATTTCCGTAATAGCCCATCAGGGATGGTGTCCACAGCCATTTTTGAGTCAATAATTGGCTCTGGCTGGGACCAACCGGCACCCTCAGCCCCCCTAAATGCGAAAAGGTCGCTCATGAGCATCCCCCCTCTATCCACGAAGACAGCCCTCTCGTCAATGCGGCAATATCCTCGGGGCTGGTTCTCTCATCAGTTCCGATCAGTAATCGGTTGGACATTCTTTCCCACCAAGTTCCAAGATTGAAGCCCCCAATGACACCCGATTTGTCAAGGTGACTCAGTGCATCGGAGGAATTTCCAGGTAGTTGGACAGCGAATTCCCTGAAGTTTGCAGCTTCAGGGAATGCCAGTTGGATGCCGTCTACCCCTAGTAACGCTCGCTTTGTGGATTCAGTGGTTGCGGCGATTCTCACGGCCAGTTTCTCCAGTCCCTCAGGGCCGAGCAGAGCCATGTGAATGGCCCCCATTAGGGCGATTAGGGTCTCGTTGGAGCAAATGTTTGAGGTTGCCCTGTGACGTCTAATGTGCTGCTCCCGTGTTGACAGTGTCAGGGTGAAAGCCAGATTCCCATCAGCATCCCACGACTGACCGACTATCCGTCCGGGCATCTGGCGGAGATAATTTTGGGCACATGAGAAAATCCCATAGATCGGACCCCCTCCTGTGGGCCCAATTCCGAAAGGCTGACCCTCGCCAACTACAATGTCAGCACCCCAATTCCCCGGTGGTTCGATAATTCCCATGGAGGTCGTATCGGCACCAACTATCAATGCTGTATCGTCGCCCAACAATTCCTTCAATCCGGTGAGCCCCTCGTCAATAATCCCAAGAGCATTGGGTTGCTCAACGTATACTGCACAACAACCCGAAGCTGTTTCGGCGGTTTGCAGGTCAATCATACCATTCTCAGAATGGTTCAGAATCATTATCTCGATTCCAGCACCACATGTGTAGTTTCTAATGACTGAGAGTCGATGCGGAGGTACAAACTCGGAAACGTAGACCACGTTCTTTTGTGCGGCTTTCTTATTGTGGACCCTAACTGCGCAGGTAATTGCCTCGGCGGCTGCCGTAGAAGCATCATACATGGAGACGTTCGAAACAGGTAACCCGCATAGCTCGGAGATCATGGTCTGGAATTCCCACATTGCTTGCAGCATCCCTTGGCTGACCTCAGGCTGATAAGGCGTGTACGAGGTAAGGAATTCTCCACGTGTAGCAATCATGCCGACCATGCTAGGGACGAAATTTCTAACCAGACCTGCCGACAAAAAACTCGGTTTATCGTCAAGCGTCACATTTGCACCCAGAATTCTGCGGGCATCATCCCAAATTTCTTCCTCAGTTTGCGGTTCGGGAAGGGGTAACGCCCCCTCTCTACGGATTCCTTCTGGAATGTTGGAGAACAACTCCTCAACGGAGGCCATTCCCATCGCCCTGAGCATTTCTGTTTCGCGACCAAGATTTGGCAGTTGGTCCATCTCTCGCGCACTCCCCAGTGGCCGTTGGCGTAGACGAGGGTTTCAATGGTTTGTCGGAAACTGCTTCCCTTGTAATCACACACAATTATTACCCCTGAGTCGATACGGAACACGATGAAGGTCGCTATCACATCGGCCGATGGCTTCGTCGCCCCCTACATTTCCGAGATGTTAGGCGATTCTGCCGTCTTAATTCCCGATGATGCACTGGAAGACACCCAGGCTCTAGACTCCCTACTGACTCCTTGTACGTCACTAATTCACATCAACTCACGACCAGTAGATTCTTCCGTCGCTAGAGACGACCGTGATGCCTACGTGAAAATGCGGGAGTCTGCTAGGCCAATACTGGACGCAGTCGATCGACACGCCCAACTTCACATGATTATTTTGGGCACACTCAGAGTGCATCCGCAATGGAGGCCAGGGGAGAACTACTACGGCCCAGACTCAACATTAGCACCTAGGGATGTAGCTGCTGAGGGTCAGCTTTGGATGGAGGAAAATGCCTTGGAAAGGGCTGAAACGGATCGCCCAGTTAGTGTGATACGTGCCTCCAATGTACAGGGCATACCTCTCTCCGGCCCACCTGGGAATGGAATCCTACACCGATGGGCGGAGGAGAGCCAGATGGGTTGGATAAATGTCCCGGGTGACGGCACGCAAGTCAAGGACTTTGTTCATATTGAGGACCTAGTCAGGGTAGTTGAGTCAATCCTATCAGATCCACCACCAACGCGAGAGAGCTTCTCTGTCGGGGCTGGGAAGGCTATTCCCATGTCCGATCTGGCTGAGGTATTTCGGGATAGGACTGGGTGTGAGGTAGAGCTCAACCAGAGTGACCAAGAGGAAGTTTGGGGCGTTGTAGACGCATGGTTCCTAGAGGATCGATGTGGCTTCAGGCCATCCATTAGCTTGGACGAGATGATTGGCGAGGCTTTCGAGGCAGCTGGTCACTGAGACTCAAGAACCAGCCTCTTCCTTACTGCGTTCCAATCGGCGACAGAGACTAGGATGCTGTCCTCAGTCCCCGACCTGTATCCGCTTGCATCAGTTTCTGCAAGCAGTCGGACCTCGACCTCACCGAGCCCTTCTACTTCCGCTATCAGGGTACTGCCACCCCTGTAAGCATCCGATAATCCGATTCCAAACGTCCTCTCGACGGATTTTACTCGCACACCAACATCCTGCGTCTTGCCAACGAATGACTCCTTCAACTGATTCCTCTCGCTAAGCAGCCTAGCCTCTTGAAACGCCTTAGCTGCACCTTCCAAACTCAAACCGATTGTCGCTGATACTCCATCCGGCTCAGGCTCAGGC
>CAZLVU010000017.1:0-1061 GCA_964563355.1 uncultured Candidatus Poseidoniales archaeon | reverse complement strand
CAGGCTCAGGCACAGGCTCAGGTTCAGTGATAGGCTCAGGAGCAGTTTCCGGCTCAGAAATAGGTTGCTGTATCGATTCCGATGAGAGTTCAGATATTTTTTCTGAAGTGTCAGTTGCTACTGTTGCAACTGTCGCCACAGCAGCAACTCCCGCAGCCAGTGTTGCCGCTTCGGCCGAAGAAATTCTGAGACGAGACTCCATTTCATCCAACTTGACTTCCCAGGCTTTTCGAGCAGGAGCCTGTATGATGGCCGGTAGATTTCGCACCTTCCTCTCAAAGGCTGCATCCGCCATTTCCGTGGCCTTTTCAATTGGAATTTCTCCCTCAGAGACTTGCCCTTCGAAGTATTCTACGGCCATTTCAATCTCGCTCAGTAAATCCTCTAGTTCACCAGTTGAGGGCGGGGTAACTTGATCGTCACGCGGAGATTGGTCATCTGTCTGTGAATCAACGGGCTTTTCCCCTTGTCCCTGGGGCATTATCGTCAGTTTCCCAACTCCTACCCAACGCCTGGTCCCCACAGGGGGGGAGCCATCGCTCGGTGCTCTTGTCCAGCCCCCCCTATACCAGTCCTGACTCCCGTCCTGGTTTCGATCGTCAAGGTTCCAAGATTCCGCACCACCGGAATTTGAGTTGTAGAAGTACATCATGCACCCATCAGAGTTCGTGTACCAAGCCCTTCCGTTTATTTTTCCTCCCTGCTGGGAATAATGCCCGTTGAAGCGCGGGTCATCGTGCCCGGAGACGAGCATACCATCACCCTCGCTAACGGTATGTTGGCCACCAGATTCCACTATCGAAATCAATTCAGCAAGCTCTAGATGTCCAGATCCGTCCGTGTCCAGAGCTCCAAAGACGGCATTGACGATGGCGTTTGGCGCCACTTGACCTGTTATGGAACGTAAAGCCGTCTCGAATTCCGACCTCGAAAGGGTCCCGTCTCCATCGATGTCGAATTTTGCGAAGAGCGTCTCAGAAGTGTATCCTTGGCTCACTAGAATCCCTTGAAGATTCTTTATCGCCACAGCCTCAATATTGGTCCTCACATCCTCGCCTCAT
>CAZLVU010000016.1:0-7899 GCA_964563355.1 uncultured Candidatus Poseidoniales archaeon | reverse complement strand
ACCCTTCCAACTTTCAAAATCAGCTTGAAGGGTGTGCAGTGTTTTGGCACACCTTCTATGTTCGGACATGGACTAATCATGGTACATACTTCCGAAGTAGCGAGGAGAGAATGGAAACCCCAAGAAAATACCGAAGAAAACAAGCGATATTGATGACTGCCCTGATGCTCGCATCCCCCTTGCTAACAGGTTGTGTTGGAGGTGGCAACACCCCCTCCTGCGGCGAAGGCACGGGATTGGTTGGTGACGAGTGCTTACCGGTGATCACTCAGGACGAATCCGAATTCACATTGCGCGCAGAGAACATGCAATACATAGGCGTGGGCGGTGACATCAATGACATAGTAAATCCGGATTTGGTCGTTGAATTAGGCAATAGGGTGACCATCACGATCATCATGGGAGAAACCAGCCTACACGACGTCGCGATCGAAGGATACGATGTGGCTAGTGAACAGTTGATTGCTGAAGGAAGCAGGGACTCGATTACTTTCATCGCCGACGAAGAGGGGGCTTTCGCGTACTACTGTTCTGTACCCGGACACCGATCAATGGGGATGGAAGGCAGCATGATTGTCGGCGGTGGAGCTGCTGCGATCGAGCAAATCGGCGCTGCCCTCGATGTCGATGTCGATAACATAGCCAAGGATCCATTCGATATTCCTGCACCAGTTTCACGCAACGAATCTGCAACCGTAGACATATACATGGAAGCAGTCGAAGTCACAGCGGAGCTCGAAGATGGGACGACCTTCTCATACTGGACATACAATGGAACGGTTCCGGGTCCGATGTTCCGCGCCAGAGTCGGGGACACTGTCGTTGTACATTTCAGCAATGCTGCAGACAGTACCATGCACCACAACGTCGACTTCCACGCAGTTACTGGACAAGGGGGTGGAGCAGCAGCTACCGGAACCGCACCTGGTGAGACTACTTCTTTCTCCTTCCTTGCACAACACCCCGGACTATTCGTCTATCACTGTGCCACACCTGACGTGCCTACTCACATCAGCAAGGGAATGTACGGTTTGATTCTAATCGAGCCTGAGGCGCCTCTTCCCGAGGTTGATCATGAGATCTACATCATGCAGGGTGATATCTACACAAAGTGGAAGCCTGGCACCGATGGACACCAGGAGTTCGACGATGTCGCCCTTTTCGAAGAGAACCCGACATACGTAGTTTTCAATGGCAAGTTCCATGGATTCACTGGAGACAATGCTCTCCAGGCGAACGTCGGAGAGAGCATGCGCATCTACTTCGGTGTGGGTGGGCCTAACACTATCTCGTCCTTCCACGTCATCGGAGAAGTCTTTGACCGAGTTTGGAATCAAGCAGACTTGGTGAGCGACCCAATGATTAGCGTACAGACCACCCTTGTCCCGCCTGGTGGAGCGGTCGTGGTGGACCTTGAGTTCGATGTTCCCGCCAACTACATTCTTGTCGATCACGCATTAACCAGAGCTTTCCACAAGGGAGCGATTGGAATCATCCAGGTCACTGGAGCAGAAGACACTGCGGTGTACAATGAGAATCCCGAGTGATTGATTTTGAGGATCCCTATCCATGAAAAGCGAGGAGGGAGAATAAAAGATTGGCAGGGTGGTGCAGTGGTGGCAATAGCTACCCTGGTGACTCTTTCGGTCCCCTCCCTCCTCGTCCAACACGCCGAAACCGTCTCCTGTGGGGAGGGGACGACCGAGGTAGAGGGAGTATGCGTATTAGTAGACCGAGTTCAGGTAGATGGAATCAAAGATATTTACGTAGATTTCCTCAAGGATGAATATGTCGTATCTCAGGGTGATTCTGTTCGACTGATTTTCGATGCCCGAGTCTATGACCATTACATCCCCAGTCAATTCGTGATTCCAGATCTCGAGGTCGATATCGACCTCTCCGATCGAAGCAGCGTGCAGTATATTGAGTTCGATGCCACCAAGTCAGGGGCCTTCTATTACGAAAGTATGGGAAATTGCCGAGTCCAGATTCCGGGAGCGGGTGAAGTAGAAGTAGACTGTACCATATATTGTGGAGAAACTGAAAATGGCAGATCGGGATATATTTCTGTGATTCCAGAGAATTCCTGAATCCTTGGTGCTTGGTTATTCAAAATTGTTGTTTATCAACGCTCGGAGATGTTCGGGGGTGCAGTTAGGTCGGAATGCGGCGAGCATACAAACAGCCCCAACAGGAGAAAAATTGCATGAAAATACCAATCAACGTCGAGGAAATGATGGATAATAACGTCGTCATCCTCAACGGGGATATGTCAGTCACAGATGCAATGGAAGAAATGCATGAGGCGGGGGTGTGGTCAGTTGTCGTTACCATGGATGGTGAACCACAGGGTGTTGTTACCGAGAGGGATCTGTTTCGGAGATGCTTTCGCCCAAAACGGGATCCTGACCGGGTCCAGCTTAGAGAGATCATGAGCTTTCCATTGGTCACCATTGATAGGAACATGTCCATTGGTTCAGCCCTAAATCTGCTTCTCGTCGATGAAATTCGGCGCTTGTATGTAGTCAATGATGAAGGTGAAATTGATGGCAGGGTTACACAGACAGGGTGTCTGGAATCTACGCTAAGTTTTTTCCTTAGCCTGCAAAGCATCTCCGAGCAAATATAGGTGAATATCCAATTCCACTATTCACGCAAAGGTGATTACGTGAAACCACACCACAAACCGGTTGAAGTTCTAGGGAGCAGATCTTCGTCAATCTGCCAGACCCCATTCCAACCGCCTTCGATGTAGAAATGTGCCTCGAACGCCGTAGGAGACCAACCATGTTCATGGTCCAGGACCTCGGAGCCGAACCTAGCGTCTCCATTCACCCTGCCCCAGAGTGAGAGCAAATCTCCCGAAATCGAAAGTAAGGCTATGGAATCCTCTCCGGATGATCCAGCGGAATGCACCGAGGCCCATATCCCCTCAAATGTCAACTCTGCTACGAAGATGTCCCGGCCTCCGTAGGATTGAATGGACCAATTGGCTAGCTCCAGTTTTCCTTCCCAGGTGCCTGCCACGATTAGCGAGCCGGAATCGAGTAGGATAGCTTGACTCAGTGCCATCATCCCCTCTCTAACATCAACTGGGGACCTAGCAATTTCTGACTTCTCTAAAGTTTCCAACTGATCCTTAGACAGGTCCTCTCTTGAGATGAAACCACCCTCTTCACCATCTCCGAAAAGCAGCATCGGAGAGGCCGCTAGTAGGCAGGACAGGATGATTGGCAGAATCAACAGTAATCGGGGCCAATCGCCGTTGGGCACCTCCTCCATGAAGTTCCAAGAGGGAGGTGGTAGTTTCCATTCTCACCGAACAAATTCGGTGTATCTGCGAACACCGAACCGGTTTGGAAAGCAAACCATGCTTAGCAGGACTCAGTCATTAGCCATGAGGACACGTCAATGAGTGAGATAGGAAACATCGATTCGAAAATCAGTGGAAAACAGCAGGGCGAGGTTCATTCAAGCCTCGCTCCAATAATGCTCTCCCTCTCCGTTACTCTGTGCCTCGGTGGTCTGCTGATATGGCCTCTGGCCGTCCCAGGGGTACCGCTGCTCGTCCTCTCGATATTCTTGTGGGTGAGAGAGGAAGTGGAACTCTGGCCTAACCGCCCCAAGGCCTCGCCAGAAGAGTGGGGAGATGCCTCATGGGCCATGGTCTGGATTATCGTAACGGAGTGTATAGTGTTCGCCTCGTTCTTCGCATATTGGTTCTGGGCCCGCTGGCACACTCTAATTTGGGAAAACCGTGTAGGCTCATGGCCAGCTGAAGGAGTGGAGCATGACATAGGCCTAGTCAGTCTGAATACCGTGCTATTGCTATCCTCGGGAGTGCTCGTTCACTACTCTTCCACCCATCACGGCGAGGGGCGTTTGGATAAGGCCAGCAAGACACTCTACGCGGCTATAGCATTGGGTCTGACCTTCCTCACAATCCAGATGTACGAGTACTCAAATGCGGGGTTTCTGTGGGGGGAACATCCCTATGGCACCGCCTTCTTCTCTTTGACGGGCCTGCATGGACTACACGTTCTGATTGGGCTGCTGGTGTTCATCGTTGTAGCGGCACTAATGCGTAACGGGCATTTGCCTGCAGACAGGCACGACGGCTATCGCGCTGTAACGATGTACTGGCACTTCGTCGATGCCGTTTGGATCGTCCTCTTCCTCGTCGTCTATCTGGAGGTGATTTGATGGATAGGAGAACATTTGGCATTATTTCCGCCAGCATCGTCATCCTAGCACTGACCTTCGCTTCCATCTTCAACTGGTTTCAGGGACTTGGGGGCACGGGTGCCCATGCTGAGGTGTATGACGAGTTGTTCACTCTCTACTGGGGTCTAGGTACGGTGATAGGAATGGGTGTGTACGTCTACTTCCTGTGGCTGCTGACAACCGAACCTGACGGATTGGGTGATGACATGAGAATTGGGCAGAGACCGGAAGAGAGGGGGGACAATAGGGTCGCGTGGAGCATCACTATTGCCATCGGTCTGTTCCTGCTTGTGCTCTCCGAGGTCACGTTCGATTCCATCGACTTCTTTGAAAAGCACGAGGATCAGGTCACAGATGAGTCATTCACCATTGAAATTACAGGTTACCAATACTACTGGGATTACCAGTATCCAAATGGATTGAACTATACCAGCGCATCCGGCGAACCTCTGAGAATTCCGATAGACGTACCGGTCGTATTCGAAGTCACCAGTGGGGATGTATTCCATTCGTACGCCCTACCCGAACATCGAATAAAGGTAGATGCAATCCCTGGCAGGGTCAACTCCGGATGGATCCATGCCGAGGAGACCGGAATCTATCCAGTCAGATGCTTCGAACTGTGTGGGGATTATCACAGCATAATGATAGGGGAGCTAGAGGTGATGGATAAGGATGACTTCGATACTTGGTACATGGGGGGCGATTCCTGATGCTTCCTACGAGTAAGAGGTACCGCCTCGTTTCAATAATGGGATTATCGCTTCTATTGGCCCTGAGTCCCCAAATTGTAGCTCTCGAGACGGGGATTGGCGGTGCAAGCGTCAACGGCGGGTGCAACTGCCACAGTTCGCAGGCAGATGAAAGCGTGATTCCGACGATTGCGGGTCTGCCGGAAGCCTTTGAGGCCGGTGAGATTTATGTTTTGGACATCTCCTTCGACGGTGGGCCCGATGCCGAAGGGGATAATCAGGGAGGATTCAACCTGAAGGCCGACCGGGGTAGTCTGTCCGCTGTGGATGAAACCGTCCGAATCATCGACAACTCTGCCACGCACACCGAAGAGGGGAACAAACAGCGTTCTTGGCAAGTCGAATGGGTCGCACCTCCTTCTGACAGTGTAGTCGCTGAATTCAAACTCTTGGTGAACTCAGTGAATGGAGACTCTTTTGCGAACTCGGAAGATCGTTGGAATATCCTCAAGTTCGAAGTAGCAGGAGTGAATGCCGATTCGGCGACGATTATCGATATCGGCGAGCCAGCCTGGCTGATTATCATAGGCACAATCCTTGGAATAGTACTGCACATCGTGGTAGTTCTGTGGCGCAAGGAGAACTTCGGTAAGGCCGAACTAATCCACTGGATGAGCACTACTAATCACAAGGACATAGGGATGCTATACCTGTGGGCATCTATTATTTTCTCAGTAATCGGGTTGGCGTTATCTTTGTTGATTCGCCTACAACTAGTCGTACCCGATAACGATTTCATGACAGGCGGGCTATTCAATGAAGCGGTCACGATGCACGGAGCTGTAATGGTGCTATTCGCCGTCTCTCCGATGGCGTTCGCATTTGCGAACTACATGGTCCCCTTGCAAATTGGGGCTAGGGACATGGCTTTCCCAAGGTTGAACGCATTTTCGTTCTGGGCCTACGTGCTAGGAGGACTGACCGCGGCCTCAGGCTTCTTCTTTGGTGGTGCTGCGAATGTGGGATGGACCTTCTATTCTCCTTTGACAAGCATCGAGTACACTCCTGGTGCGGGAGTGTCTCTCGCTGGAGCGGGGCTGGTACTGCTAATCCTATCCGTTTCTGCTTCAACCATCAACTTCCTAGTCACAATTCTCAGACACCGCATTCCCAGTATGGGGTTGATGCAAATGCCGATGTACACTTGGACAATGCTATTTACTGTAATTTTGATGTTGGTGATTTTCCCAGCACTACTAGGCGCGGTTTTGATGTTGGTCGGTGACCGGATTTTCGGTACAATGTTCTTCGATCCTTCCATTGATGGCACTACTTGGTGGCTTCACATCTTCTGGTTCTTCGGGCATCCTGAGGTCTATGTTGTACTGTTACCCGGACTAGGCATGGCAATGGAGATTGTTCCTACGTTTGTACGAAGGCATCTGTATGGTCGGCGAATAATCCTCTGGGCCTTGGCGGTGGCTACAGTTCTCAGCGTACTCGTCTGGGCCCATCATATGTTCCTCACTGGAATAGATCCAACATTCAGGAAAATCGAAAGTATTGGAACCGAACTCATCTCTGTGCCTTTCGGGCTAATATACCTGAGTTTATTGGGTACTTTCTACAAATCAAAACCTGACTTCACCAAACTTCCTCTAGCGTTTGTTATGGGGGCAATTGGTATCTTCCTAATTGGCGGAATTACCGGAGTTTACCTCTCCAGCTTAGCGATGGACGTTCAACTCAGAGGAACCTACTACCTTGTGGCTCACTTCCACTACACCCTAGGTTCTGTTGCGGTTATGACTCTCGGCGGAATCTACTACTGGTACCCAAAGATGTTCGGCCGGATGCTGGACCAGACCCTTGGTTGGTGGCATTTCTGGCTGACTTTCCTGGGAATCAATCTGACATTCATTCCACTCTTCGGGATGTGGGACATGCCCCGCAGGATCCACGTCTACGAAGAAAGTGCTGGTTGGGCAACCGAACAGATGTTCTCAACGATCGGCTCGGTGGTCGTTTTCGCGGCTCAGGTGATATTCTTCTGGAACTTCATTCGGAGCATGAAATCGGGAGATGAGGCAGACGACAATCCTTGGGATGCCACGACTTTCGAATGGTCCACCTCGTCACCGCCTCCTGCTAACAACTTCGATGAATTACCTGAGATGATGGTTGAAATTTGAAACTTGGAAGGAACGAACATGTTCGGGATGAGTATAATTGGCCTTCGCTTCCCCATTAGAGATAGAGATGTATTTACAGGGCAATTGGATTGGTGAACTGTCAGAGATGCAACACCTGTACATTTCGATTCGCCTGCCTGAAGGTCACTGGGCCGGTGACATCTCGAGAGGTAATCACAACATTACTTTCCAAATAGTGGAGCATATGGCACTGTCCAAAGGCCGTGGCTCGGTTCGGATCTTAGCTAGAGGTCGTGGGATCCAGAAACTCAAGGAAGATCTTCTCTCTCATCGTGGGATTGAATCCGCCCTTATCCACGATGAGGGAAGTGACTCGATCGCAGTCAATCTAACCATCAGCAAAGGTGGTGGTGGTTTCCTGCGACCCTTGATCGAATCTGAGGTGCTTCCCAATACTCCATTTGAGATCAGAGATGGGTGGGTGGATTGGATATTCGACACCGACAACAGCCACATGAAGAATCTGATTAAGAAGATGAGGGAGTCAGGATTGCAACATAAGATACACTCAGTTTCAAAGAACGGTGGAACAAGGTTGCTCACTATTCGTCAAAGAGAGATTTTCGACTTAGCGATTGAGGAAGGATACTACGAAACCCCCCGGAGGATAACACTGACTAATCTAGCAACTAAGGCAGGGATCTCGAAATCGACAATCTGTGAGATTACTCACATCATAGAGCGCAAGATTATCGAAGAGTTTTCTGAGTCAATCAGAGGTAAAAGCCCGAAGGCAAAGAAGAACCCCAAGAGAAAATGAGCAGAGGGTA
>CAZLVU010000015.1:0-21253 GCA_964563355.1 uncultured Candidatus Poseidoniales archaeon | reverse complement strand
CCTTGAACGGTTGGTACTGATGGAGTGGTATGGCTGAAGCATGGCCTTCTGCACAAATCATGGTGGGCCTGCCTGGATTCGAACCAGGGTCTATTGCTCCCAAAGCAACAAGCATAGACCAGACTAACCCACAGGCCCCGCGACAAGGGTCCGCGTGGCAATCAAGAACTTTGCTGGAGCCAGGACCACGTACCAGGCCCGGCTCGAACCAGGGCGCCCTCGTACTCCGCCTGCTCGATCAGCTGCTCTGCGGTGGGGATGTCCGACCCCAATGAGGCGAGCTGTGCTCGCAGCGAGGAGGCGGAGAGCGTGCCGTCTTCGGTGGTCGCTGAGAGCATCGCATTGCGCAGCTGCGAGGTTGCGGGGGGGGTGTTGGGGGCATCTACCCGCAGGGGCTTCTTCGAGGTCCTTTGGGAGAGCTCGCGGGCTATTTCCTTGGGCACGTTGGCCGCCGCGACGGCCTCAGCCAGCAGCGCTGGGTCGGCATAGGTGTCGACGACCCTGCCCCCCCTGGTGCCGCAGCGGGTGCACTTGGCCTGGGAGCCGCGTCCGGACCCGAACGAATTGCCGCAGGAGCACCTCAACAGGAGCCACTCCCCAGTCACGTGCCCCCTCCACTTTCCAGGTTCATGACTTTGTCTGAAAACGCCGCGTATTTGATTTGGGGGGGCCCATCGGGTGCCGTGGGGATCAGGAAGACGGTCGGCCTAGTCCTCTCGACGATTCTGCTGCTGCTGTCGTTGTTCAGGTTCACCGTAGAAGGTGGCCTAACCACAGAGGTATGGGGGTATTTGCTGCTCTCGCCCCTCCCCGTGGCAATGGCGATCGCCCCGGAGCATCGCTCGCCACCCGCTGTCACCGAGGGGGGTGTCGATTGGGACGAGTCTGACGCTGAGGGGAGTGCGGGCAAGGTTCCCGACCCCATAGAGGCGGGCTTCGATGTCCCGATACTGTGATCACGATAGCCTGAGCGTCTCTAGGTTGGCCGGTGCGTAGGTCTGGACCTTGAACTTGTCACGCAGGCCCATCCGGAATGCGTTGCACGTCTGGGGATCGCCGTGGTGGCAGATGATCTTTCGCGGAGTGGGGTTCAACGCTGAGACGTAGTCCATCAGCTGGTTCCTGTCAGAGTGCCCGCTGAAGCCGTCAATGACGACCATGTTGCAGCTTACGTCGAGCATGTGAGTCTGCCCCCGATCCATCAGCGGCACGTGCGAGTGGCCCTCCTGGAGCCTCCTGCCGAGGGTTCCAGACGCCTGGTAGCCGACGAAGCACAGGGTGTTACCAGGCTCCGGAGCCCAGTGCTTCAGGTACTCGATGATGGGTCCCCCAGTCATCATCCCACTGGTGGCCAGGACGATGCAGGGGTTGGGGTCGAGGAGTATGGACTCCCTCAGTTCCCTGGAATCTACCTGCTTGAACCAGGGGGAGTTGAAGGGGTTCTCCTCCCCTCCCTTGAGCATCCTTTTCCTCAGCTCGCGATTCAGGAAGTTCGGGTGGCTGGAATGAATCGCTGTGGCCTCGCTGATCATCCCGTCAAGCCAGACTGTCACGGGCTTTACCCGTCCCGACTTGAATAGCTCGTCGATGGCCAGCATGACCTCCTGTGAACGCCCCACAGCGAATACAGGGCAGAATATCTTGCCCTTCCTACCCAGTGTGTCAGCCACTAGGTCCTGCAACTCCTGGCTGGCTTGTTGGCGGGTGGGCTGAATGCTCTGCGGCCCGCCGTACGTCGACTCAATGACAAGCGTGTCCACCTTGTTGAACCGGACGGTGGCAGCATCGAACAGCCAGGACTTCTCGTACTTGATGTCCCCCGAGAAAAGCAGCTTGTGTTCCGACTTCCCCTCGCCAATCTGCATGTAAACGCTCGATGAGCCTAGGATGTGCCCAGCGTTCTCCATGGTCATCTTGACGTCAGGGGCGATGTCGGTTTTATCACCCCACTTGACATCGACCACGTGCTTGATGCACTCTTGGATGTCAGCCTTGGAGTAGGGCGGGTCGTTACCCTCAGACTGGGAGACCTTGATGTAATCAATCTGCAGCAGCGTCATCAGGTCCCTTGTTGGGGGCGTGCAGTAAACCGGGCCCTTGTAACCGTACCTGAACAGCACCGGTAGCATGCCGATGTGGTCTACGTGGGCATGAGTGATCACGACGGCATCGAGGTTGTCGAGGGGGAGCAGCTCAGGCGCAGCGAAAAACGGTTGGACCTCCGCGGGGTTGCTGGTTGGCTTGGCGCCGACATCGATGAGCACCTTCGACTCGTTCGTGGTTACAAGGTGCATGGCCCTGCCGACTTCCCTGTAAGATCCCAGAGCAGAGACCCTGACCCAGCGCTCGCCCGGCCTCTGGGGGCGGTAAATCCTAGTCCCGAACTTTCGCATCAGGGAGCGCCTCTCGTCAGCGAGCTCCTTCCTGTATCGGCGAATGTCGTGCTGGGTCCTACTCTCACGTGCGGGGGCCCTGACCACGTTCACCAGCCACCCGATCTCGTCCCTAAGAGAGAGGATGTTGCTTCCCTTCGGGCCAACGGCCGAGGCGGGGTCATCGCACTCGAGTATAACCTCCGATAGCGCGGGATCGAGCCAGACGTTCCTGACCTGAGCTTCCGGGGGCATGATCCTGTTAACCGCGTCGTGCACCTCCTTCTCGTCAGAGAGGATCTCGGGATGGGGCCTGATGACCACCCTCCTCTTGATTGCCTTGGCGATTCGGACAGTCAAGCTGTCGCCGCTGCCTGCGAATTCCCTGGGTTGCTTGGTGATGATCGCAATGGAGCCAGCCTCGAGGTCGACGTCGTAGTCGATACTCTCAGGCACCATAGAGGCAACCTTCTTCTTGATTTCAGGCAAAGTCAATCTCATTTCAAATCTCCAAGCATCCGCAACTCACCCCGATTGGAGGCAAAAGCCGGGATTGTGTTACAGTGTCGACAAGAGTGCGGAAACTTCGTCTTCGGAAAGCTGGATGAAGCCAGACTCGGGTGTTATGTGTGCAAGGTCCATTCCGTTCCCGCTGGCTGAGTCGCGCTGGGCTGATGCTAGTAGCGCCTTGGCTGCCAGTGCCAGTGCCTGGTCCTTGTCCATGCCAGGCTTGAATTGGTCCTCCAGTACCCCGTACATGAACGGGCTACCTGAACCGGTCGCGCAGTAGACGTCTGGGATGGAGCCCCCAGCGGAGTCGATGCTGTACACGCTCGGTCCCGAGTCGTCGACTCCGACAATCAGCAACTGCACGTAGTGCGGGCGTCCGGAGAGGATGTTGGCAGTCAGAGTCGCTGCCCCCTTCACGGTCATATTCTGGTCCCTCTTCAGCTCGTACAGAGTAAGTTCCGCTGCCAGGGTTCTGGAGAGCGATTGGGCGTGGCCGACCAACCCGGCTGTCGTCAGCGCGACGTTGTCGGATATTTTGAATAGCTTCTTAACGGACTTGTTGGCAATGAAGTGACCCATAGTGGCCCTGTGATCCGCGCCAACGACCACACCCCCATCGTAGGTAATTCCGATGGTGCTGGTTCCAGTCTTGATTGCTTCTGTGGTAGTGTCCATGAAAATCACCGACGGAGTGGCCGACTGATAATGACTCGAAAACGACCCCTTATCAATGCGACGGGGCGGTTCCCTGCTATGGTTGCAATGTTCAAAGCGGTTTTGTTCATCGGAACAGCAGAAGATATCAAGGGATGGAGGGAAGTGCATGAAGCGTGAACTCAACCGACAAAGGGCCGAAATGGGTGGACATGCCCAGCGTCTCCAATGTCTCACTGAGCGGCATTGAGGCGGGAGAGGACTACCATGACCTAGGCATGAAGTACCCAGATGCCCCAGTACCCAGGGGCAGGGGCGACGTAATCGTCCACCGTGCTACTCTAGAAGACATCACGGGAATCAGCGTGCTGAAGGACTGGGTCTCTGATGGCGACATAGCGATTGTTGAGATGACCGGACTGCTGGAAAGAGAGATGGAGCTGCACATGGCAGTCAACAAGATACAGGAGTTTGTTGAAGGCGATATCAACGGGCAGGTCGTCAGGCTGGGGAACTCCAGGCTTCTCCTCCTACCGCCGGCGTTCGAAAGTGCAAGAGCCGATTGAGGTCCAATTCAGATGGAGAGCACCATTGACCTTCCGTGCCCACTATGCGGCGAAGGCGGATACAAAATGCTCGCAATGAGCACCGATCTTGCATACTTCGGGGAGCATACCCAGATTACCCTGATTTGCGAGTCCTGCGGATGGAAGCACACCGACTTCATCCCCTCAGAGGGAGAGAAACCCGGAGCGTGGTCCCTATCGCTTGATTCCGAGGAGAAGATGGCCGCTAGGGTTGTGAGATCGTCTTCATGCACTATCAGGATCACCGGTTTGGACCTGGAGGTAACACCCGGAAGCGCATCTAGCGGCTTCATCAGCAACGTAGAAGGCGTGATAAAGAGGTTCGAGGATGCTATCGGAGTACTGATCAGGGGGTCCTCGGAAGACTCAGGGAGCAGCTCGCTAGGAGAGGCGAACGAGTTGCTTGCAAGGCTAGAGGAGGTCAAGGGGGGTGGGACGGACAGTCGGATCCTGCTTCTGGATCCCCGGGGAAGGAGCCAAATCCTCCATGAAGACGCTGAATCGAGGGATTTGACCCAAGAGGAGGAGGCTGTGCTCGAAGAGGGGGGCGGTCCCGTGGACCTTGGGGTTGGCTAAGTGGCATCAGGAGCCAAGAACTCGTCAAGCCGGCCTTCCCACTGGTCCCTCTTCTCTTTGAGATCATTCAGCCACTCGGCAGCGCCGTCAATGCAGATTTGCTTGACTTCACCTGCTAGCAGCTTACCGCTCTCGTAGTCCCTCCTGATGTCTTCCAAAACGGAGTCATCCTCTTCGAAGAAGAACTGCAGGTACTGGAAGGCTACGTCCTTGCTCGGATCGCCCCCCAGACGGCGGTGCTCCTCGACGGTTGGCTGTCCCCCACTGAAGGCGCGTTTCACCTTCTTGCTCATCTCGTCGATCTCGTCGTCCATGAAGATGGTAGTCTCCGGCCTGGACGACGACATCTTGTCTCCTGTCATACCTACTGCGAATCTGTGGTAAGTGGAGCATGGGGGCATTAGGCCCATGCCGCCCAAATCCCTTTCCAGTGCGAGCATGGCCATGCGAATCTCTGACCGGTCAGCGAGCGTGGCAGCCGGCACCTCCAGAGTCCCGTGCTTTGGGTTGGCTGAAAGGTCGGAGAATCCAAGACCGCTGACACCGTCCTCCATCCTTTGGAAGAGCGTGTCCCTGCTTTCCCGGTCGACTGAACCGTCCTGATTGAGACCCAGCAGGGCTGAGTTGTCTGCTTGCACGGATAGCGCAACAGTCAGGCCCCCGGACTTCCGGGGCTTGACGTTGAACCAGTTAGTCTTCTGAGCAATGTCCCTAGTCAGCCTGAGATGGGGGTCCTGATCAATACCAACGGGAACGACAATCGGCCTTAATCCACCGAACTCGTCAAGCTGAGGGTGGATAATGTCACCTACCTGGACCAGGGGCGCTTGTACGTGAGCAAGGTTGGTCTCCCCGCCGAATCCGTATATCGATTCGAATTCTGACAGGTTAGTCCTACGGCCTAGGGTGAAGGCGAGTCGCTGTACCTCGGGTCTGGAGCTCTGGAAATACACATTGGTCGATGATGGGTCGAGCCCGAGCGCGGCGTAATTGTGTACATACTCGCTGATTGCGGTCTCTCTGCCTTTAGACAGCGAGGTCCCCCTGGTTGCCAGGGCCTCCAAGTCAGCGACAGTAACTGTGATGTCAGCACCTTGCTCCTGAAACCACCTTACCTGGTCGATCACCATGCTGTGGCCTAGGTGCATCCTCCCGCTGGGCATCAGCCCGGTGAGCACTCCGAACGGGTCCGACCTGCCCATGCAGCCCACGACCACGTCCAAGTCCCTGTGCGCAAACACGATCCCCCGTCGATGCAACATTCCGGGGTTGGGCAGTGAGCTCGCGTCAACGGTGTCCAAGCCAAACTGTTCCACTATCCGTCCGTAGTCAGTTGACTGGTCAGAGGACCAGGGGTCTATGCGATCCCCTTTGGCCATGTTCTGCCGCGTGCAAAGCACCCAATCAAAGCATCGCCCGATTTGTCCCTGAAGACCGTACCGTTAGACCGAATAGGGCGAGCTCGCTCGCACTGGCATGGCAACCATTCACTGCTTGGGTGCTGGTTTGGTTGGTTCATTTGTTGCGAAGAAGCTAGCAGTGATCGGGCACGATGTCCACGTGCACGATGTCGACCCATGGAGGGTTGCAGATTTCCAACGTATCACTGTGCATGAAGGCGACGCGATTGAGTCTTGTATGCAACTGTCATCGTTTGGGGAGTTTGACATAGTGGCGAATATGCTGCCCGGGGACATCGGGGAGAAGGTGATTGAGATGCTTTGCCAGATGCCTTACAAGATTGTTGACTTGAGTTTCAGCAGGCAAACTCCAGATGTGCACGCAAAGAAGGCGGCAGATAGCGGGTGTTCGATTCTCTGGGACGTTGGAATTGCTCCCGGACTATCAAACATGCTCCTCGCAGAAGCTCACAAGCAGTTCGGAGACCTTAGGAAGGGAGTTGTGAAGGTCGGAGGAAACCCCACAACCCCCACTGGAGACTGGAGCTACATGGCGCCCTTTTCTCCCAAGGATGTCATCGCTGAATACACACGCCCCGCGAGAGTAATCCGTGAGTCAGAGGAGGTCACGCTGCCGGCATTATCTGAAAATCATGTCATCGAGGTCCCGGGGAAGGGCGAGATGGAGGCATTTCTCACTGACGGGCTGAGGAGCGTTCTGGGGTCCATACCAGCAATCGAGCTTTCTGAGTACACTATCAGGTGGCCCGGGCACATTCAGAAGTTCATCGATGAGAGGGACTCCGGTGTGTTGGACGACGATAGTTTAGCAGCTGAGTGGCAATATGACAGCAATGTTCCAGAATTCACTTGGATGGAGGTTTTGTCAGAGGGGCGCGATGGCCGTTCGATGACGTGGAGGGTACAGGATCATGGTAGCGAGGACGGTCATTCCATGGCCAGGTGCACCGGCCTAGTCACGCTGTGCTGCATAGAGGAATGGTTGAGCGACCCTGAGATGCTCCCCGCCGGGGTTCACGCCCCTGAAGTGCTTGCCTCAGACGTCGTTTCCAGAATCATCTCGAGGATGTCGGATGAAGGAATTGAGGTCGTCGGGCCGATCTTTTCGTGATCTTCCCCTTCAGTCATGAGTCATTTGATCTCGCTTAACGATTAGCCTGACGAAAACGGGTACTGCGATCATTATCCCGAGGGCCAAAAGCGGTAGGGTCCAGTCAGGGTCTTCAGAGAATCCCCTCTCAATTAGCCACGTGAATCTTAGTTCGGACCCTTGGAAATCAGATGACCATTGGAATAGATTGGTGGTATGCTGGCCGACCACTGTTACGGCATGATGCAGCCCGTTGAAAGTAATCCAAGGTGTGGATAGGACTGATTCTGGTTGGCTCTCCAGCTCAATCGTCACCATGTCGCCGGGCCCCATGGTTAGGAACATCCCACCGTCGAATTCCCTCCACCCAACTTCCAGGTGCCTGTCTGATGATTGGAGCAGTGGGAGTTCGTCTCGGTTTTGACTAGAGATTTCCCTTATGACCCCGTCAAAATGCAGCTTCACGGTCCCGGGAACGGTCCATGATTCGGATTCCTGCATAGTCACTGAGATGGTGCTGCCGTTGGTGGCAACTGCTATCCTTGAGCCAGCGATCTTGTGATGATGCCACTCCCCCCATGTCGTGAACCACACCTCCTGTTGCTCCAGCCACGAGATCGCATCCTTGTCCTCGCGTACCCTGAGGTCATGGATTCTGGCTATCCATCCAATGCTGACAATAGCATCCTGTTGGGCAGATTCTAATCGCGACACGTTTGCAACGTTCTTCTCCAGTGTCCCACCATTGATTGGGAAGAATTGGAGGCCGTTCCCGACCACCGATCCGTCACCTACAATCTCAAACCCGGCATCAATAATCGCTGATTCTGTGGAAGGGAGGGTTTCCTTGCCACCCAATCCGAAAGAAATCGGCCTTTCCCCCCATCTGGACGAGGGGGACTTCTCGCTCAGATAGTCCATACAAGCCGCGATAGACCAAGGGTCGGAGTTGATGTCCACTCCCTCATAACCCTGACAACCGAATTCATCACCCAATGAAATCCTCTCGGGTCCTATGACATTTTCAAGCCAGCTATCTGATTCCCACTCTCCGAAGACTGGAGGGGCTAGAGAGGGAATTACAATCAGAAGGACGAAACTGATAGCGATAGTGTTGCGAGGCACGTTTTACCGTGCTGGCCCCCGCAATTCAATTTGCCCTACTGTAAATCTATGAAACAATAGCCCTTCAGATGGCTATGGCCGTGCTGAGGGAGGCGTCTTTGGAAATGATTTCTGAATGCGTGAACATTAGGGGTACCGGAGAGCCCTTTTCCACGCCCATATTGTATAGATTCTGTGAGGCATTCATTCCCACGCTTCTCAGATCTGTCACCAACGTACACTATAGGGGCCTGCACAAGATCCCCAGAAAGGGCCCTGCAATGTTCTGCGCCAACCACGTTTCCAACCTTGACCCATTCGTAAAGATCATTGCCGCCCAGAGGCCCATTCACTTCCTAGCCAAAGAAGGCCACTTCCAAAAGCAGCCACACCGATTCGTGATGATAAACACTGGACAAATTGAGACCTTCAGAAAAACTGGGGCAAAGGATGCTTTAGCCAGGGCAGTGGACGTTCTCGATTCAGGGGGCTGTCTCGGAATTTTCCCCGAGGGTACAAGATCCCGCAACGAACATCAGCCATACCTTCAGAGAGGGAAGACTGGGGTTGCTAGGTTGGCTGCAAAATTCCCCAATGTACCAGTGGTCCCAATGGCCATTATCGGAGCTAGGGAGTTCATGCCACCCGGATCCTCCTTCCCCAAACTGTGGAAAAGAGTCGATGTCATTGTAGATGACCCTATCACGTTCGGAGATTGGGCATCTCACAGGGATGGTGGGGGCCTAAGCGATGAGAGCTTAGGCGATCTGATGGAGTCTGAAGAGGAGCATAGAGACGTAATTTTGAGGAAGATGTACAGGGAGTTCACGGACCAATTAATCGAGTCTTTGAGGGCTATTGGCGCCCCTTAAGACATCGCATCTTTGATGGACTACCGATTCGCATCGCTGTCAATACATGAAGCAATACCTCGATTTCCTCCGTCGGATAATAGCCGAAGGAGAGCTGAAAGACGATCGTACTGGAACTGGAACAGTTTCCGTTTTCGGTCATCAGATGAGGTTCGATCTCTCACAGGGTTTTCCTGCTGTTACGACAAAGAAGATACACTGGCCCAGCGTAATCCATGAGCTGCTTTGGTTCCTCTCCGGGGAAACAAACGTTAGCTACCTCCAAGAGAACAATGTGAGGATATGGAACGAATGGGCAGACGATAACGGCGAGCTTGGACCGGTATATGGGAAACAGTGGCGTAGATGGCAATCGGAGGATGAGGGGGTAATTGATCAAATAGAAAACGCCATTGATTTGATCCGAAGATCGCCTGACAGCAGGCGGATCATTGTATCAGCTTGGAACGTGGGTGAGCTGGAAGATATGGCCTTGATGCCGTGCCACGCCTTCTTCCAGTTCTATGTAAACAATGGGAGGCTGTCTTGCCAGCTTTATCAGAGAAGCGCTGACGCATTCCTAGGTGTCCCATTCAACATATCCTCATACAGCCTACTCACATGCATGATAGCACAGGTTTGTGATGTCACTCCCGGGGAGTTCATCTGGACTGGGGGTGACTGCCACCTATACCTCAATCATCTTGAACAAGCTAAGATCCAAGTGGCCAGGGATCCAATGGAGCTGCCCATACTGAAGCTAGATCCATCCATCAGAGTAATTGACGACTTCAAATACGAGCACATTGAGGTGGAAGGGTATAGTCACCATCCGCACATTACCGCCCCAATATCCGTCTAGGTGAGAACATGAAAATGGCAATCATTGCTGCAATGGACGAAGACGGTTTCATTGGCAAGGGCAACGAGCTCCCTTGGAAGCTAGCCAGTGACATGTCTCGCTTCAAGCGTGTCACTGAAGGTGACGGTTTCAACTCAGTCATCATGGGTCGGAAGACATGGGACTCACTGCCGGACTCCTTCAGACCCCTTCCTGATCGAGTCAACATCGTGATGTCCAGAGACACTGGATGGAGTGCAGAGGGGGCGGAGACCGCACTCTACGAAGGGCGAGCTATCGAGCTTGCCTTTGCCGAGGGTAGTGACGAGTGCTGGATCATTGGGGGAGCGCAGATTTACCAGATCTTTCTCGACAGGGTGGATGAAATCCACATTACTACGGTCCACACAACCGGAAGCGGTGAAGTTTTGTTCCCAGATTGGGACAAGAGCGAGTGGAGTGAAGAGGTGATCGAGACAAACGAGCCGAATGATGGGGACGAATTCAGATCCACTTATTCGATCTGGAAGAAGATCGGAGAGTAGCCATGGCCTCAACGGACGGCGGATCCAGTGTCAATGTCACCCTCGAGTGTTAGCAAACGTACGTTGCCCTCCCCATCATCAGCAGCCAGCAGCATTCCTTCCGAAAGAACCCCCCTAAGCTTCCTCGGCTCGAGGTTGGCAACGAACACTACGTCCAGACCGACCAAGTCGGATGCCTCGTAATGGCCTTTCAGTCCGGCGCAAACGGTCCTTGTGGATCCAGGGGCGTCCTCGATAGAAATCACATAGAGCTTGTCTGCATCGGGGTGATCGTCAACTGACAATATCCTGCCAGTTCTCATGTCCACCTTCATGAAGTCCTCGAAGTCGATGTAATCCCCCCCTCCTGCCGGAGTGCCACCTTCGTCATTGTCCTTGCTGTCGCTTGCGAGAGATTCCTCGTGTGCAAGAATCTCTTCCAAGTCCAGCCTGGAGAAGAGCGGTTTCGGCTTCGATTGCTCCCAAAACAGCGGCTTCTCCAACTCCAGAGAGTCGTCCCAAAGGACTTCGTCGATGTCTGACTCCTCCCCCATCATCGCCCACAGTTTCGCTGAGGAGAATGGTATGAACGGTCGCAGAGTCACGGCTAGGCACCTGCAGAGTCTCCATGACAGTGCTAAGCTCGACAGGGCACGCCTCCTCTCCTCGGACTCCTCCGCCTCTATGTACTTCCACGGAGCCGCCTCTTGGAGGATGGAGTTACCGATTTGAGAAATCCCCATCAGCCCCCTCAGTGCTTCCTTGAAACGCTGCTTCTCCATCGACTCAATGGCTCCTGAGATCAGAGAATCGACCTTCCCGATGATCTCCTTGTGCTCGGTTGGGTCATCAAAGTTCGAAAGGGGATTGGTCCCCTCCGAAGGGATCCTGTGCGTCAGCGTCATTACCCGGTGAACGAAGTTCCCATAGGTCCCAATAAGCTCGTTGTTGACCCTATCAACGAACTCGTTCCACCTGAAGTCTGTGTCATGGGTCTCTGGCATGTTGATAGAAAGATAGTACCGAAGAGAGTCTGGATCGTATCGCTCCAAGTAGGAAGGTAGCCACACAGCATGACGCCGGCTCTTGCTAAACTGACCGCCTTGGAGCATCAGGTACTCGTTTGCCGATACGTTGTCCTCGAGGACCAGGTCCCCCTTTTCCGACAAGTGGGTTACCTGCTCCTTGCCTCTAGGAGCATTAAGCCCCATCAGTATGGCCGGCCAGATAATAGTGTGGAATGGGATGTTGTCCTTGCCCATGAAGTAGATGTGCTTCGGTTTCTCTCCTTCTGCTGGAACGGTCCACCATCTTTCCCAAGCAGCCTCGCCATCCGGATGACCCTCGGCTGCTGCGTGCCGCTGAGCCCAGATTCTCGCACAGGTGTAGTATCCCTGTACGGCCTCGAACCATACGTAAACCCTCTTTGACTGCCATTCAACATCCTCGAGAGGCAGAGGAATACCCCATTCTATGTCCCTGGTTACAGCACGTGGTCTGAGCCCCATATCCAACCAATTCTTTGACATCGCCCTAACGTTGGGCTTCCAGACCCCCTGACGCTCGCTAGAATGTGATTCGAGAGATGATTGGAAGTCGTTAAGCCTCAGGAAGAAGTGGTCGGTGTCCCTGACCTCAATTTCGGATTCGGGGTCCAATTTGGAAATAGGGTCGATCAACTCATGTGCCTCGTAGGTCGCACCGCAGGAGTCACACTGGTCCCCCCTGGCTCCATTTTCAGAGCAGACGGGGCAGGTCCCCTCGACGTACCTATCTGGCAAGAACCTAACACTGCCTCCAGCCAGAGAGCAGTACTGCTGCATGGTTTTCCTTTCGAGAAATCCTGAATCGAGAAGTTTTGTGAATACCTCTTGGACTATTTCCTTGTGCATTGGGTCGGATGTGCGGTTGTACAACGCACCCCCATACTCGATGCCGCGTGGATCCACGGGATTCACCCATGAACAACCGAGGTCGGCCAACGCCCTGGAGTTGACCTCATGGTACTTGTCAACCACTTCCTGGGGGCTTATTCCCATCTCCTCTGCCGTCAAAGTGATGGGGGTACCATGCTCATCGGAACCACTACACATCAGCACCCTGTTGCCACGGGCCCTTTCGTATCGGTACTGTATATCTGCAGGGAGGCAATTCCCGGCAACGTGGCCGAGGTGAAGGGGGCCGTTTGCATACGGCCACGCCATGAAAATCGCAACGTACGCCATACTACCCCTTTCCCGCTCATCAAGTTAGATATTTATGTCATGTTGTGTCCCGGAAGCCCGGAGCCAAGAGCAGTGATTAGCATCGTGAATGATTTCACAAGGTCCAAATCGGTCCCTGAGAGGCATCAGAATTGACTGACTACACCATGATTGTAGCATACGCCGTCTTGGCGTTGGGAGCTTCCTTCCTGTGCAGCGTCCTAGAGGCCGTTTTGCTATCAACCTCCCACGGGCACATCGTTTCCCTGAGGGACACCCACAGCAAGGTTAGTGCGACGTGGTCCTCATGGAAGGATGACCCAGAGAAGCCTCTGACGGCCATCCTAACCTTGAATACCATCGCTCACACTGTAGGTGCTCTTGGGGTTGGATACGAGGTTGAGAAGATCAATCCGGGACAGTATGGGGTCGCAGTGGCGTCAGCGATACTCACCGCGGCCATACTAATACTCAGTGAAATATTGCCCAAGACTATCGGCGCCCTGTACTGGAGGAGGCTAACGGTCCCTTCATATCACGTCCTCAAAGTGATGATGGTGTTACTCTGGGTGATCGTCAAGCCGATTGAAATTACTAGGTCCCTTTTGCCCCACGTCGAGATAGAGACCGTGACAAGGAACGAGCTATCCGTCCTTGCTGACATTGCCGAAGAGTCGGATGTCATAGAGGAAGATGAGGAAGCAGTAATACAGAACCTGCTGAAGCTCAGGGAAATCAGTGTTAGTGAAATCATGACTCCCAGGGTCGTGATGACTACAGTCGATTCTCGTGAGACCGTTCAGGAGGTTTTGGTCAGGCTACCCATCATGATTCACGGCAGAATGCCCGTGGCACGGGGAAATGCCGATGATATGGTAGGGCTTGTTCTCAGGAGTGAAATTCTGAGGAGGGCTGCTGATGACGATTTCGAGAAGAGCATGGCTGAACTGTCCAGGGAGTTGCTATACTGCAGCGTTGATACCTCCGTGGACAAAGCCCTGGACATTCTGCTTGAGAACAAGGAACAGCTGCTTGTAGCCAAGGACCAATTCGGAGGAACCGCAGGAGTCGTGACCATGGAGGACATCATAGAGACCCTACTGGGAGTAGAGATTGTCGACGAATCCGATCAGGACGCAATAGATGATGGCGTGCTTCACGAGGACATGCGCGAGCTAGCCAAGATAAGGTACGACTCTGAATCTGAGTAAGACTAGTCGGAGCTGTCTGTGGTGGAGCCTTCTCCCGACCCGCTGTCCTGCAGCCACCCTCTCTCGGCAGAATAGTCGCCCAGTTGCTCTAGCCTCTTCAGCCAACCCTTTGCCTCTGCAGTCTTGGCGGTACGGACTAGCCAAACGCCGCCAAATAGAACGTCCCACATGCCCATTTTATCCCTCTTGAACCGGACGAAGAGATAGTCCAAGATAGGTGGGATCAAAATTACGAAGCCGACACCGAACAGAACTTGCCCGCTAGTCTTGTCTATGTCTTGAATAGACGTCGCTACCATCACTACGCCAACCAAAACAACAGCGAACGTTGTGCCTTTGATCAAGGGGTATGCGGGATGGGGCGT
This sequence comes from uncultured Candidatus Poseidoniales archaeon, assembly GCA_964563355.1. Lineage (GTDB taxonomy): Archaea > Thermoplasmatota > Poseidoniia > Poseidoniales > Thalassarchaeaceae > UBA36. Next base: position 6,943 of record CAZLVU010000015.1, on the reverse strand, counting down.
CGAGCCCTTGGAATTCACGTAAGTTGTCCTGCTAATCCAGTTTCCAACGGTCCTACCGGTTGAGCGAGGCATGAAGCCCAGATTGAAGATCATTAGCATCAATCCAAGCACCACCAAATATGTCGGATCAACAGAGGTTCCCCATGCCGTGATTATCAAGAGTGGGACGCTCCAGCCCCACGAAACTGTGAAGTCAGCTCCCCTCCGGACGAGTTTCTGACCGTTGGAGGCCTCCTCAAACTCCTCTGGCAGAGTCTTCAGAGTCCTAGTCTTCTTCTCCCTGCGCTTTCTCCGGCCCCGGCGCGATTTCTTGGCCTTCACATTTACTGGTTCGGGGGATACGGCATCCGCTGTTTCGGATGTAGCCTGCGTGCCAGCGATAGCTTTGTCATCGAGTCGGATCTCTGGAGGGTTTACTGGTGCGACCTCACCCGTCTTCAGCTGGTCTGCCTTCTCCAACAGTCCCATCAGGAGTCACCGTACCTTTCGGCAATTTTCTTGTACATTTCGAAATCGGGGGAACTGATGAAATTCTGCATGACTGTATCCGGCAGGTCGACAAGCAGTTCATTAACCATGATGAAGAATTCCGACCTCTTCGGCCGAACTACCGAGTTGGGGTTGTCTCCCACCTCCCTGAAGAGCTCGAACGAATCGGATTCCATAAATTCCCTAGCCTTGTCATCAGGAAGCTCCCCTAGAAGGTTGTTCACCACGCTGAAGAAATGGGCGAATTCCTCGTCGGAACTTCTGAAGCTCTGAATCGCGACGACAAACTCCTCGAAGTCCAACGTCCCAGAGTGGTCAGAATCTGCGGATTCGAAGAATGACTTGAGGGCATTTATGTCCAGATCATTGAGCGTCTCGCTTGAAATTCCAGTTGCCTCTGACACCTTGACCACGAACTCTTGGTCGTCCATTGCATCGATAAACTCGGAGAAAGTCATCCCCGTGCTCTCATCGGGGGTAGAAATCAGCTCAACGGTTGGCTTGATCGAACGGAGGTTTTGCTGATCCTTCTTGCGGAGGACGATGATCTCTCTATCTATTTCGGAGCCGAATCGGTCGGAGAACCTATCTATCAGGGTGTCAGAACTGCGAGTCGAAATGTCGTCGATCCGTCGGTAAATGTCTCCCTTGGAAACCTCGCCGGCACTGGATGCTGAGGCCTTCCTCCGCTCCCAGACAGACTTGAAGTCGGAAGCCCCAGATGGCTCTGACGCATTGGGGGAGTTACTGAGAGAATTTGCTGCGTCAAGGAGGTCACCGTCCCCTGTGAGGTCCGAGGGGAATGCGAAGTGTGGAGGTGGTTGGGGAGGGGGCAGGTCAAACTCCGGATCTGGGGGGGCGGGTGGGGGCAGGTCAAAGCCCGGTGGGGGCATCATCAAACCAGGGGGTAACGGTGGGAGCTGATTCTCTTTGTCCCCAGAGTCCGAATCTAGGGCATCGAGAGCATCATCCATACCCCCGTTCCGAAGTCCACCACTATTCAATATTCTGTGTTTGCGTAGGGCTCCGGCATCAATTAGCGTTGGATTAATGCAGCCCAGCCCTTCAGTGCGAGGAATGTGGCCATTGCTTCGCTAACTTCGTATTCGTCCCCGGAGTTCCCCTCGACCCTCTCACCGGCGATCTCGGCTACCACTTCGTCAACTGACAACCTCACGTGCATCTTGGTCTGCTTGCTGAAGACCACAGCCTCCCTAAGGGGTTCGAACCTTTTTGGGCCCTCCGGGTCCAACCTTTCCAAAGGAAATTCGGTCACCCTGAGGCCGGACTTGCCATGTAGGCTGTCAACCCATCTGATTACCCTCTTGGTGTCTACTGTGACCGCCTCGTCTGTCTCTCCGGCACTGCCCATCACAACTGAAGAGTCCCCCTTTACGAGCTCCCAGAATATTGGGGTGCAAACTTCTCCGAAGACCATCAGCTTGTGATCATTACGCAATCGGTCTATCCTGTCTGTCGAGCATGACATCTCTGCCAGTTCCTCGATTCGATTTTTCCCAGTGGATCGCAATTGGACCTTGGGGGACTTAGCCCTAGTTTTGAGAATCTCGTGAAGCTCATTTAGAGTATCCTTGCTCTCGCTACCTCGTTCGGTAATTACTCTGAGTTTTTGCAAAATGGTGTCCATTCCGGATAATGCACGTGTACGCCACCCTGAATCTCCCCCTGAAAGTGCTGACTGGATATCTATGCCCTCTCCACGGATATAGTTCACAATCTCCCTTCGAGCATTAGAGTCTAGATGCAAAAGGTTGGGATCCCTGACGTGGATGTGGAAGCCCCTGTGGCCAGAGAATGTGGTCTGAACGTGCTCCTCCCTGAATCCGAATTCAGGTTGGAGGAATTCCGACCAAAGCCTCCAAGCCTGGCCCTGTATGGACTCAATCATTGTTGGAAAGTCGCTGTCAGTGACCCCGGGTAGGTGATCGCCGTCGAGGTCGAAGATCAAATCCGCCCCCTTCCAGCCCTTGTCGGACATTTTCCTGTTTGAGGGGTCGGCGTAGTAGGCAGTACTGTGGAAGCATGAGTGTGGGGATCGTTCCCTCAGGTAGGAGTGCAACTCATACCTATCCATGAACGACCTATGCCTATCTGGTGGTGAGCTGCCCCAAGGAATGAACATCCACTCCCTCGATTTGAATCGGGGTGGGGTCCATATTGAGTCGGCGTCAATGGAGCCATAATACTCGGAGAATCGGAGGGCGAAGCGGCTCCATTCCCCCTTCATATGTAACCATGAAATGGGTAGGACATAAGTTTTCAATCAGTCCAGACTAAGCCCACTGACCTCTTTCCCCTCAGTAGACGGCTCTGCACCGGTAGCCTCGACATAGGCCTCCCAGCAGACATATTGATCGTCGAGGACAATTGCCTCGGAAAATGTCAGGGCCTTGCCCGAAATCGCGCACACTGGTCCAAGCTGTCCCGATGCGGTCGACAGCTTACTTGGGTCCGGCATGGCACGCCCTGGTCAGCGTCATTATTCATCATTGCGAAAACTGGATTTCGATGAAAAGCCATTTCAACCCGATTACAATGGAGGATGCGTGGAAAATGGGGCAACGAGGGTTCGAATCGGGCATTCGCCTGATCCTGATGACGCATTCATGTTCTACGCCCTTACCGCAGGGCTGATTCAGACTCCGGGAAGGGAATACGAACACGTGCTGGTAGACATAGACACTCTCAATCAGGAGGCGAGAAACGGTACTTTCGAGGTTTCTGCCGTAAGCATACACGCCTTTCCCAAAATCTCAGACAAATATTTCCTAATGAACTGCGGTGCCTCCATGGGGGAGGGTTATGGCCCCATTGTAATCTCAAACAAGCCCATGTCAGTCAGCCAAGCAAAAACGAAGCGGATAGCTATCCCCGGAACCAGCACCAGTGCTTACCTAGCACTTAGGTTGGCATTTGGAGACGTTGAAGTCCAGGAGGTCCCATTCGATCAGATACTGACAGGCGTTGTAACGGGTGAATTCGAGGTGGGCATCATTATTCATGAGGGTCAACTGACTTGGGCCGCCGAGGGGGCTCACATGGTTTTGGACCTAGGGGCTTGGTGGAAAGAGGATACGGGGCTCCCCCTGCCACTTGGTGGCAACGTTGTCAAGAGTAGCCTTGGTCATTCTAATTGTCTGGAGATTTCACGGGACGTGACTAGAAGCATTGAGTATGCTTTGGAGACGCCTGACATGGCACTTGAATTCTCCCGGAAATGGGGCAGGGGGATTGACCAAACTACTAACGAGAAGTTTGTCAGGATGTACGTAAATAAGAGGACCGTTGACTATGAAGATGATGGGCGTGATGCAGTGAGGTTGTTCTTGGAAAGAGGGCAGCAGATTGGCCTAGTCAGGGAGGACTTTGAAGTTGACAAAATTTCATTCCTAGGATTGGGCGATTAGATGGAGGATACGAAACCCGAAATTAGTGAGTTCGGATCTGTCGACCCAGCGCCAGCCAGCCAAACAACTGAGATTGGGCAGCTAAGAAACACTCTCTGTGACGAGGAACAACGAATGTTCCTCAGGATGAGGGCATTATTTGCCCTTAGGAACATCGGTGGCAAAGAATCTGTTGAAGCCCTAGCAGCAGCTTTCAGCTCATCGTCTGCATTGCTTAAGCACGAGGTTGCATATGTTCTTGGGCAGATGCAGGATCAGTGTGCTGTTCCATTTCTAATCGATAGGTTGGAGGACCTAGATGAAGACTTGATGGTCAGACACGAAGCTGCTGAGGCTCTGGGTGCTATAGGAGACCGAACAGCCCTAGAAACGTTAGAGAGGTTCTCTCAAGACGATGAAGTGGTAGTGGCGGAATCCTGCGAAGTTGCAATTGACCTACTAAACTGGGTTTCGAACAAGAAGCTCGAATATCACGATTAGCTAAGGCTAATCCATCTGGCCCCCCCTTTCAAACCGCAAACATCAATCAAGAAGCGATTGAGGCCATCCAAGCTTTGTTCATCGAGAACATTGCTTACCTCTTCTTCGAAGTAATATCCAATTCTTTCCCTGTCGGATCCGATGGTCTCAGCTGCAATTTCGATCACCGAGGATTTGGTGCCGTCATCATGCAAGAATAGAGAATACTGTTCAGACATTTCTTTGTGAGCATCACGAATGGCATTGAGTTGCGAGTCTCGCCTAGCTGCGAAAACGCCGAACACCATAGGGAGGCCCGTCATTGATTTCCACTCAGCTCCGAGATCGAGTTGGACCATAGTAGGGTTGCTCATTGATGCTGCAAGGGCACGATTTCCTATGAGAAGAGCGCCGTCGCAGCTTTCAAGCATTGCCGTCAAATCGGGACCCATCTCAACAAGCTTCGGTTCGAGGTTTCTTTCCTTCAATATCCATCTGAGAAGGGATATAGAAGTCGAAGAATCCGATGGAAGGGCGATGTCCCTCATAGATTCAACGGGACGATTTCCCAATACCAGTACTGATCCGACTGTCCCGTTGCTGACAATGCCAAGATCGGGGATGAGATGAAGATCCTCAGCGTGTTTCGCGTAATCTGCAGTTGGTATGGGTGCAGTGATGCAGTCCCTCCTAAGCAAATGTCCAGTTAGCCAAGCAGGAGGGGCTGGCAGGATTTCCCACCTCTCACCCAACGAATGGAAAACAGGGTCGCAATTGATGAATGATACGCGGCCCAGGGTCCTCATCCATGACAAGTTAACACCTATGTGTGTCCTGCGACTGGAAGGTGAACGGATTGCGGGGGTGCGATTGCGTGATTGACTTCGTAGGATGTGTATGTTGAGTTTCTCGATACCGGCACCAGTCCTGAAGCCCGTACAAGTCTGGAGAGCATCTCGCCTGAGTAGTCCACCCTAGCATTGCTTCCTGCAACGTGCATAATTTCCTCATTACCGACAGTCCCATCGATGTCATCGGCACCCGAATTTATTGCGATGCAGGATAAGTTATCTCCAATATTCATCCTATATGCCTTGATGTGAGGGATGTTGTCCAACATTATTCTAGATGTGGCAATCACCCTGATAATCTCGTTGGGGGAAGCCAGTTTTGCTTCTGGTAGCCTGGATCTGTCCTGTAGGAATGGGTAAGGGACGAAGCACTGAAAACCGCCAGTTAGTTCTTGCTGATCCCTCAGTAGTGCCATGTGCACTATCCTGTCTTCCACACTCTCTATGGTGCCAAATAACATAGTGCAATTTGTAGGTAAACCCAATGAATGCGCGATTCCGTGAATGGATAAGTACTCGGCTGATGACTCCTTTCCCCTACAAATCCGATCCCTAATTGAGTCAACCAGTATCTCTGCACCCCCACCAGGCAATGATCCCAGTCCAGCAGCCTTGAGATTAGACAGAGTCTCCTCCACAGATAGTCCCGATCTAGTGGAGATGTGTTTCACCTCGACGGCAGTTAGAGACTTGATGTGAATCCAAGGGAACTTATCTTTGGTTGTCCTGAATAGCTCTTCATAGTGTTCGACTTTCCAATCAGGGTGTAGACCGCCCACTGCATGAACCTCACATATCTCCCCAGCGTACGGCTCAATTTTTGAAACGAACTCATCTGGAGTGAGGGCATATGAATCAGAATGGCGGGGGCCTTTCCTGAAGGCACAGAACCGACAAGCCAATGTGCAGATGTTTGTGGTGTTAACATGCAAATTGTGGTTGAAATACACTTGGTCTCCGAACCGGGATCGCTTGATCATGTCGGCTAAAGCACATAACCCGGGCAAAGAATTGTGATTGTGTAAAGAGATGCCATCCTCTATTGATATGTGCCTCCCTTGAATGATTTTGCTAAGAGTGCCTGCAAGAAACTCGTCACGTTCGACTGAGGCTGGAGGAACCATTGATGACAGTTTGGAAAGCCATGCAGATTCCCCGATAGGCTGTGGGGCATGCATGCAATGTATTGGACCCGATGATAGGATTTTAACCCACTTAATGAGGGATGTCAAAGAATGGTTGAATTGAAAACTATCAATAGCCTATTACGGCTAATAATACCGTGAGCGAAACGCCAAAGAGGCTAGACATCGATGAGTTATCTGAGATGTCGAGGAAATGCAGGGTTGACATTGTCAGAATGACCCACGCGGCGCGCTCTGGCCACCCGGGAGGTTCACTTTCTGCGATTGATCTAATGGTTTGCCTATATGGCACCACTCTGAGGTTCGATGCCAAGGATCCAAATTGGGACGACCGGGACAGGTTTGTGCTGAGTAAGGGTCATGCAAGCCCTGCAATGTACTCGTTACTGCACCAAATTGGGGTACTCTCAGAAGAGGACATTTTGAGCTTCAGGAAGATGGGCTCAGTCTGTCAGGGGCACGTGGATATGAAGTGGACCGAGGGAGTTGATTTTTCGGCTGGCAGTTTGGGAATGGGACTGTCGTTCGGACTCGGGTGCGCAATCGCTGCTAAGATGGACTCCAGTAGCAG
>CAZLVU010000014.1:0-22200 GCA_964563355.1 uncultured Candidatus Poseidoniales archaeon | reverse complement strand
TGGTGGGCGATACAGGATTCGAACCCGTGTCACCGGCTTAGAAGGCCGGCATGATATCCAGACTACACCAATCGCCCGACTCACTCGGGAGGCCTCACTTAGATGAACCCTCACTAGGCCTCGAACCTGCCCGCGCACTTCGGACACCGTGCAGGCTTAGTCACTCTACGCCTCTCCCATGCGTGCCCACACTTGCCGCAGATCCACTGCCCCTCCGGCAGCTCGTCCAGTAACCTGCTCCTGAGTCTCAAAAGGACTGGTGAGTCACTCAGTCTTGGAGCCGGAGCAACCCTCTTCACAATCTTGGCATGTAATTCACCATGTTCCAGAAGTCCAGCGGCATGCAGAATCTCGTGAGCGAGCGTATGACGTAACAGCCGCAGGTCTTCAGTTAGGATTGGGTTCAGGGCTATGGTTACGGGGCCCGGTGGCAAACTCATCCTCCTCCTTCTGTATAGCTCGTTGTGATCACACTCAAAGCGAGTCAAACCCAACCTTGATTCACCAGGGGGCAACCATTCCAAACTCAGATGCTCACCAAGATGCTCTGCAAACGGGGCATCCTCGCCTTCTAGCTCACGTTTGAGGTCTCGCATTAGCCCCTCGGGCATGCTAGGCGGATTAGCGACATCGAAACGGACGTCACCCATGACACTGCCTCGCCCCGTCCTCCTTAAATGGGCCCCGAGAGTCGTCAGCCCGCTGGGCGTGTGGCGCAGCCTGGAAGCGCGCTTCCTTGGCATGGAAGAGGCCCCGAGTTCAAATCTCGGCACGTCCACCATCAACCGTGTTTGATTTGCGGTGCAGGGAATTTCCAAAATTGCCAACATCAACGGGGGGAAACTTCCCTTTTTTCTTCTCAAATAGGCAAAAACTGCCTTTTCTGAGGTGATACTAAATACCCTACGTAGCCTGAATGAAGACGATGAAGACCAAAGCGAACGCTCTTCTATTATGCACACTGATGATTGCATCGGCCCTGGCGGGATGCGCTGGAGGCGATGAGGTAGAGGTGACCAAGACACTGACACAGGCTGACTGCGACGCAATCGGAGACGGTTACACGCTGGACAGCACAAACAATGCATGTGTCTTGACAGTCACTGAAACCGTGACAGAGACCGTGACAGAGACCGTGACAGTGATCAAGGGTTGTACCGATGCTACTGCGTCCAACTATGATGCGACAGCGACTGAGGACGATGGATCCTGCACAGCCAAGGTTACCGGATGTATGAACGATACTGCAGCCAACTACGACGCGGCTGCTGAGGTCGACAGCGGAATGTGTTCCTTCACTGCCGACGCGGCAGCTTACACACCTGACGTCGATGCGGCCAACTGGTCCGCAGCATGGAGCGCCGCTCGCCAGACGCGAGAGTGCAACGAGGTTGGAACTAACAGGCCGTGCGAGATTGTCGAGCTATCTATCGGTGACGCCTCTACTTTCGACCCACACGATGCCTACGACTCGGCTTCTGGAGACATCATTGAGAACGTCTTCGACACCCTGTACAGGTACGCCGGTGATGGCAACGGGAACGCGATTATCGTACCCAGGCTAGCCACTGACCACACGGTCAGCGCTGACCAATTGACATACACCTTCAACCTGCGTAGCGGCGTACAATTCAGCAACGGCGACGCCCTGAAAGCTGAGGACGTCGTCTTCTCGTGGTGCCGAGTTCTGGGCTACCACGCTCCTGAGAGCCACGTTGACTGGATCCTCAGTCAGAACTTAGAGGGTGACACCGACGGCGACGGAGACTGCGATGAGAGCATGTCCGTTGTCGACGACGACACCTTCACTGCGACCCTAGGATCCCCCTACTCAGGGTTCGTCTCGACCATCGCCTACACAGTGGGCGCAGTGGTCAACAAGGACCTATGCAACGCTAACAGGGTGGTTACCACGTACGCAGACGGCACCACAGCCACTGACGACTGGTGCCACGGCTGGATGGATGAGGCCCCACTGGGTGCCGGCTCCAACGCCTACATCGTTGACACGTGGATCCGCGAGGACAGGATCGTCCTAACCCCCAACTGGCTTTACTGGGAGGCGGGCAACTTCAACATCAACAGGTTCAGCTATTCAATAGTGACCGAGGCGTCCACAAGGCTTCTGGCCTTCACCGACGGCGAGGCCGACTTCGGAAGCGTCAACATCGAGGACCTCCCCAACTTCTGCTACAACGACCTGAACGCAAATGGCGTTTACGATGAGGGCGCCGCAGCTGATGGCGGAGACGGCAACGAGATCAACGACAAGCCGAATGTGATGAGCAAGGACGGTTACATTTGCCAGTACAGGGAGACCTTCACCACCACCCTTTCAGCGCTGAACTTGATGCCCAAGGACAGCGATGGCAACTACATCATCAACTGGGACTCAGATGGTGACGGGACCGACGACGCCAACTCTATGGCTAGTCCAGCCGTCCGTCAGGCGATAAACTACGCCTTCGACTTCGAGACCCACAGGAGGGACACCTACGACAACTCCCTCGCACCGCAGTACGGCCCAATACCCACGGGCTTCCTGTACGCCGAAACGCAGACTCAGGTGTTCAACTACAACCTGACCTATGCCGAGGAGCTCCTCGAGGCTGCCGGCTTCATCCGCCAGTACGACTGTGCTGAGCTAGCGAACAACAACACCGTTGTCGTCGCAGTAGCTGACCGAACCGGCCAAGAGTGCCGACTGCCGTCTATCCTAAGGGTGATGGCCAATGAGGGCAACGACTACAGGATCGCCATGGCTGGTCAGCTCCAGCAGGCTCTAGGCAGCATCGGTGTCGCTACTGACGGCGATGCTAAGCCTTGGGCTGAGTATCTGACCATGTACTACTCGAAGACCTTCGAGATTCGCTTCAGCGGCTGGGCTCCTGATTATCTGGACCCAGATAACTACTGGTCACCCTTCGCCTCCAGCACAGAGGACGTGTACGGGACTGGCTACCACAACCAGGCTGTAGACGACGCTCTCGCTGCTGCAAAGGCCGAGACTAATGACACTGCTCGGAGGGCATACTACCAGGCTGCGTTCGATGCATGGAAGGTAGACCCCAATATGATAATCATCGGCCAGTACAATGGTGTTGGTGTCAAGCACAACGATGTTTGCTCACCTCCATGGGCTGCAATCGGATCGGCTCACTGGTTCGACTATGACAAGCTACCAATGGTTAACGGCGCCCTCGTGGGCAGCTGTTAGTTGACCCCCGGTAGTACGTAAGGGCCCGTCGGGTGATCCCCCCCTGTGGGGGGTCCCGCCCGACGTGGCCCGGCAACTTCTTCTGATGCGCGCTACGGGTATTGGCGGGTGATGTCGTGAAGCTACACGAGTTCGTGGCGCGCAGGTTGATTCTTCTGATTCCCGTCATAATCGGGGTCTCGATTTTCACCTTCGCAATCGCGCAGATTATCCCAGCTGATCCAGCTGCGGCACTATGCGGTGAGAAGTGCATCGGTGACGCTTACGAGCAGAACGTAAAGAGGCTCGGACTTGACAAGCCGGTATCTGAGCAATATACAATGTACGTGACAAATCTGCTAATTGGAGACTGGGGGTATTCAGTAGCGTACAAGAGGCCAGTGATCGACATCGTCAAGGACGCAGCGCCCATAACTCTCGAGATGTCGTTTCTGTCCCTTGTAATAGGATACTCCTTGGGGATCAGCCTAGGCATCCTCAGCGCAATTTGGCAAGACCGTGTTTTTGACCACCTTTCCAGGCTAGTCGCCATCGCTTTCGTGAGCCTACCTATTTTCTGGCTAGCCATGATGTTGCAGTATGTGTTCGCCACTCAGAAGGGAATATGTGACCCTCTGACAGATTGGCTCCCATTGGTGAGTGCGACCGATGGCGGATGCCTGCCAATTTTTGGGAGGCACGACACCAGCTACACATACCCCCAAGATGGATTCATGTGGCCGTTGCCGGAAAGCGGGACTGGATTCCACCTCATCGACAGTTGGTTTGTCGGAAGCGATGCTCTTGCTGAGCTACCCGATGAGTTCGGTACTAGGAGAGCGCTATTCAAGGACACAATGACGCACCTGGCTCTGCCCTGCATTACACTGGGCGTGGCTTCCTCTGGCGCCCTGCTCAGGTACATGCGCGCAAGCCTACTTGAGGTTCTGAGGGAGGATTACGTCAGAACAGCCCGAGCCAAAGGCGTCTCTGAGTTCCGTACAATTATAGTGCACGCCTGCAGGAACGCTTTGGTCCCAATTGTCACCATACTGGGATTCTCTATCGGTGGCGCCATTGGCGGCGCGGTTCTCACCGAGTCAATTTTCGCATTAAATGGAATGGGGAGGGTAGCTGTCAAGGCTATCCTGTACCTAGATTTCGCCACCATAATGGGCGTAACCCTGATCACTTCCATAATTTTCCTACTTTCCAACCTCGTGGTTGACATCACATACGCTCTAATTGACCCAAGGGTGAGGCTGGAATGAGTTGGTCAGACGGGGCAGACGATCGCAAGGAGAGCCTCCGGAGGCTCAGGGAGGGAGTCAACCAATCCCGATACGACCTCTACAGGAGTTGGAGGGTCTTCACCCGCTCGTTCCTAGCTGTTTTTGGGCTGATCCTAGTCATCATAGTGTGCACGATTTCTTACTTCGCCGACAACATCGCTGTTGAACACCCCTACAGGAACCTGCAAGACACTGAGGACCTCTGGTGGATTGACTACGAGCCATCGAGAAAGGCCCCCTTCTCAGAGGAATGCGACTGGCACGAGCAGAAGATCGACCTATTCGACATGCGCAGGGACGATAATAACCGCACCAGAGCTTGGTCTGATGAGCTCTGGTCCGCTGAAAGGGGCAAGATCATCAGAAACCCCCTCCAGATTGTCGAGCTTCTTTCCATTGAAGACTCGCTGGGATACCCCTTGGATGACTCTTGGGTTGAAGTCGACCCAAACAACGACACTTGGCTTATTGTATCTAATGAAGTGATAGAAAACACCTCCTTCTCAGGACCTATCTGGGTTACTTACGTGTTCAACAACGAGGAAATGCACCACTCTTGGATGCCCGAAGGATACGACGTTTGCATTTTGGGTACAAACAATGAGGGACAGGACATGTTTTCCAAGATTCTATACGGCTCCAGGATTTCTCTCAAAATCGGATTCACCGTTGCCATGGCAACTGTGATTCTTGGGACAATAGTGGGCTGCATCAGCGGCTATTTCGGAGGACGAGTCGATGAGGTTATCATGAGGATATGCGACATTTTCTTCGCTATCCCGGGGTTAATTCTCGCCATGGCTTTCGTCGCTGCTTTGCAGGCAACAGTTAGGCTTTCCACGTCAATGGCTCTGGCAACTCTCTTCCCTCTACTGCTGCTTTGTATTTTTGCAAGAACGATAATTTCCGAGAAGGTGGGGTCGTACGAGAGCGAGCCCCAATACGACGATCAGGATCTGTTGAAGTATGGATTGCCGTTGGCACTCGCGTCCTCCATTCCCATCTATGTTACAGGGTCCGCGACCCTTGTTGATGCGATCATCATCTGCCTCGTCCTTCTCGCCGTCTTCGGCTACCTAGTCCTCGGGATCCCACTAAGAGGCAACCGGTACGGAACTGCAATCCTGTCGATAATAGTGCTGACGCTGGCCATTTCTACGTTCATTGGTAGGTGGGAAGGAGAGTCCAACGCGTCCGTAAGGGCCATGCTGATTTTCGGCTTCCTCATTGCTGCGATTGGATTGGTATTCCTGGACAAGAATGTTACCAGGAGGGTTCCACTCGAAAACTTCAGAGAAAGCTTGACCCTAATCGACTACACAAACCCATACCGTTACGTCACCATTCGGACCCTGCTGATCACAGTCTCCGCCGCGCTGCTAATATTGGCGTCCCGATCAAGCGAGTCTGAGTTCATCATCATCAAAGACTTCGACAGGCTTTGGAAGATACAAGTCGCGCTAATTTTCACCGGATGGCCGGGATACGCCCGTCTCATCAGGGGGCAGGTTCTGTATGTCAAGGAGATGACCTTCGTCGAGGCTGCCAAGAGTGTTGGTGCTCCCGATGGGCGGATTATGTTCAGGCACATTCTCCCCAATGCTTGGGCCCCACTTCTAGTGGCATTTACCTTGGACATCGGAGGTACGATACTTTCCGCTTCGGGGTTATCCTTCATCGGTCTCGGTGCCGAGCCAGGGACTGCTGAATGGGGCATCCTCGTATCCGAGGGCAGACGTTGGTTCCCCGATGACTGGTGGTTGATTACATTCCCCGGAATCGCAATCGGCATTACCACTCTGGGATTCAACCTGCTAGGTGATGGATTAAGGGACGTAGTCGATCCAAAGAACAGGAGGTGATGTAATGACAGAGCAAATAGGCGAGGAATCCACCACAGGAACGCAACCCCTGCTCAAAATCTCGAATCTTAAGGTTCACTTTGACACGATGGACGGCCCGGTGGAAGCTCTCCACGACGTCAGCCTCAGGGTCGATGAAGGTCAGATAATGGGCATTGTCGGCGAGTCCGGCTGTGGTAAATCAGTGACATCCCTAACCAGCATTGGGCTTGCTACGTGCGAAGTCGACGAGGGAAGCATCACCTTCAGAGGCGAGGAGATGGTCTTCAAGGAAGATGAGAGGAACAAAAGGATAGAGGCCATTTCTACAAGAGTTTCAATTGCCTCCGTGTTCCTATCTCTAATCTCAATGGTTTGGATTCTTATCGAGCCCGTTCAAGGCGCCACATTCCTCCTGATTTCCCTTATCCTCCTGTCCGGTGGGGTCGGCGCATCCTACAAGGCTAAGATGCCCGCTAGGATTCACGAGCGTTTCCTAAGGACCATCCGTGGCAACGAAATTAGCATGATTTTCCAAGAGCCGATGACGGCTTTGAACCCCCTTTACACCGTGGAAAAACAAATCTCTGAAGTCATGATGGAGCATGACAGGCTCGAAATCCCCGAATTCGATACGATGTCTAGGACAATTCGAGCACTTTCCAAGCCACTCGCGATAATTGCGGAACTGTTTTCCTCTAGGCCAAAACAATCACTAGCGACCTCCATGATGATTGTTTTAGTTCTGGCTCAAGGCACCGATGGCCCACTGAAAGACTGGGACGAGTGGGTACTTTTCGGTGGATTGGACGCCATCAACGTCTCATGGTTGCTCTTCCCCCTAGTTCCGATTCTAGCTACATCCGGCATAGACGAAAAACGACTACTACATGCTCTGTCATTGTCCCCCTCTTCGTTCTCCCTTGCCCTAGTCCTGTACATGTCATTGTGGATCCCATTCTCTGTTTTCCTCTCGATTCTCGGTGTCTTCGCCATGTTCGCACTCCCATCCATAATGGTTTCTGACTACCTCCAACTAGATCCCGTTCACAGAAGTCAGGTAATAGAGATTCTAAAGCAGGTCCAGATTCCAAACCCAGATGCTGTTGTGAGCATGTATCCGCACGAACTCTCCGGGGGTATGAGACAGAGGATCATGATCGCCATGATGATGTCATGCGAACCAACTCTACTGATTGCGGATGAGCCGACCACTGCCTTGGACGTGACGATCCAGGCCCAGATTCTCTCTTTGATGAGGGATCTGCGAAAGGATAGGGGTACATCGATAATGCTGATCACGCACGATCTCGGCGTAATAGCAGAGATGTGCGATGCAGTGACGGTCATGTACGCCGGCTCCGTCGTTGAGAGGGGGGACCTTGCCCAAGTCCTATCCAGCCCTAGGATGCCCTATACCATCGGCCTGCTGCATAGCATCCCTACGATAGAGCACCACGGTTCCGGAACCACACGAGAGTCTCTGCCGATCATTCCAGGTCAAGTCCCAGATCCGAACCAGCACTTCGACGGTTGTCGCTTCCATCCCAGGTGCCCGTTCGCAATCGATGAGTGCGTCTCAACACCACCGGGAATGGTGGAAGTCGGCCCAGGCCACTATGCAGCGTGCCATAGGACAGATCTCACCACTGAACAGGGCGCTGTAAGGGACGCCTTTGATGAGTTCTCATTAGAGTATGTCGGGGTCGGAGGTGATGCCGTTGCAAGATGACGTTTTAGTCCGGGCCAAGGGGGCTGTGAAGTGGTTCCCAATAAAGTCAGGAATGCTTTCGGTTTCGCAGTCTTTTGTCAGGGCGGTAGATGACGTAGATTTCGAGGTGAACAGGGGGGAAACCCTGGGCGTGGTGGGTGAGTCAGGTTGCGGAAAGACCACCTTGGGGCGACTGATTCTCGGCTTGATCCCTCTCACAGGTGGGGAAATTGAGTTCGACGGACAGAGCATCTCCTCGATGAGGAAGAGAGATCTGAGGAGGAGGATGCAGATTGTATTCCAGGATCCCGGGGGCTCGATGAATCCCAGGATGTCCGTTCGGACAATAGTTGGGGAGCCGTTGCTGGTCAACGGCCTATCCGATGGCGCGGAGCTGACTGCGAAGGTCGGCGACCTCCTTGAGTCTGTGGGACTGAAGAGGAACCACATGACTCGATTCCCACACGAGTTCTCAGGAGGTCAGAAACAGAGGATTGCACTGGCTCGTGCACTCGCCCTGGATCCGGAGTTCATCCTTCTCGACGAACCAACAAGCGCCCTTGACGTTTCAGTTCAGGCACAAGTGCTGAATCTTCTCAAGGAGATACAGAGTGAACTCGGCCTTACCTTCGTGTTCATCACTCACGCCCTGAATGTGGTGCATCACATCAGTGACCGTGTAGCAGTAATGTACCTGGGCCAGATAGTCGAGACCGCAAAAACCGACGACCTCTTCCAGAATCCCGCACATCCTTACACCCATGCTCTCCTTTCCGCGATTCCCGAACCATCACTCGATAGAGCGACAAAGGAGAAAATTGTCCTCAAGGGCGACGTCCCAAGCCCTGCTGACCCCCCACCCGGATGCAGGTTCCACACCCGTTGCCCCATTGCCCAGGAGGGAAAGTGCGACGTCGAGGAACCCCCTCTCATTGAGCTTGCCGGCGATCACCGAGTAGCTTGCCATTTCCCTATCGGCCCTGGTGACAGCCTCCCTGTCGCAGGTCAATCATGACAATCCCTATCCATGAAAGCCCAACGGGGGACGTGGAGGAGCAGCTGCCTGAAGAACCACTCTTCATCGACAAGAAAGAGGATTCCGAAGCTGCATTTTGGAGGCTCAAGCGTGCTGCGGACACGTGGAGGGAGAACCGCATCAAGGGCGTGCTGGCTCAAGAGGGGGAGTCACTACGACTCACCTTCGGAAGAGCCCTATACCTGTGCGGTTGTATTCTATTTGACGGGTTAATCCTGACAGAGGTCATATTCCTCGGAGAGAGGTCTGCAGTTTCATGGGCCCTCTTCGGTGCATTACTTGGATTCGCCATAATTTTTCAGAAGGAGATTTACGATAAGCTGTTCGCAGTGGACATCAACCAGATTGATTTTGATCAACAGTAATTGGGAACATTTCTGAGTCAACCCTCTCAAATTTCCTGAATGAGGGGACGATCAGTCCAGCAGTTGTCGTCAGTACCATGAAAGCGACGGCAACTGAGTAAGTCGTCAGAACGTTTGTGGCTTCAATCATCCACCCACCTAACAAAGGCGCCAATGGGATGAAGATTAGGGAACCAATTGCATCCAGGGAATTCACCCTCCCTCTCAGATGCTGGTCGACACTGTCGGACATCGTCGTCCGCCAAATTACTCCCAGTGTACCTCCCAGAACCCCCTCTAGTAGTACGAAAACCAGAATCAGTGAGAATGGTATGGGCATTGCCCACATCAACATGCACCATGCAATTCCCCCGATGAAAATGTAGAACACCAAGCCCCTAATTTTCTTCGGTATCGGCCAAACACCACCAAGTAACGACCCAATCATCGCCCCCCCTGCACCAACCGCTCCGAAGATTCCAAACTCATTGGACCCCAATCCCTTGTTCTCAATGATGAAAGGTATGCCAATCTCAATAGCAGAATCTCCAATGTGCCAAATCATGAACATAAGGATTCCAGCGAAAAGCCAAGGCTGGGTTTTGACAAATTCCCACGCCTCAATGACCTCCTCTCGCAGATTTCCAACCTCCTTTTTTCGCTCAACGGGAATTTCAGCAATGGTCCAAAGAACGACTCCACTGAAGACGAATGTCACCGCATCTATCAGAAGGCATGCTTCGATGCCCCACTTGCCAACTGCAAATCCTCCGATTAGGGGACCGAGCATCCATGCAGAAGTCATTGCAACGCCTCTCATTGCGTTGGCCTGAGGAAGAAGGTCTTCTTCCACCAGATCAGGTACCAAGGCACCTACAGCCGGGATCGAAAATGCCCCAGCTCCACCGGTCAGGAAAGCAACTACTAGCATAGTCTGAATTTCTCCAAAACCCACCGCCAATGCAATAATTGCAAGGGAAACTAGGATTGCCTGTGAGATATCCGCCACTAGAGCAACCGTTCTTCTCGGCATCCTGTCGACTACCATGCCACCATATAGGAGAAGGGGCAAATGGCCAAGGAAATAGGCCGTGAATATTAGCCCGTATGCCCTTGGTCCACCGACTTGGGCCACGGTCCAACCCATGCCTATGATGAAGATTGAACCTCCCAGCATGTTGACCGCATTGCCTATCAGAAGACGGCGAAACTCCACAATCTCCCAAGTTTCCCGAAGACTCACAAAGCAATGCCCAAGCAACGGCTCTTTAGGTACTCCTGTGTGATTTCCCAATACAACTATTCTTCTACTTGTACGATTGAACGAGACCTTCAATATGCGATATGCAATATTATTCATTCAGACATTTTTCTTGTAATAAATTATTCAATTGTACATTATTATTAAATAGAAATGAAACTTCTACCAATATTATCACAAATTACTGTGCATTCGACCGAATGCTTATAGCTCGATTTCACACGACTCAGGATATCTGGTGAGCGCCATGCTTGAGTCTTCTTCGTCTTTGGAAATTGAAAGCGGCGTAAACCGGTTAACGATGGACAAATTCAGCCTCGAAGCCGCTAGTATTGGACGAGAGATTGCCGATAGCTATGAGCGCTACCACATTCATGTGGAGGAGGTGGAAGACACAGATCCTTTGCCAAATAGATTCCTTGTAAAAGTCGGAAAGATGGGGCTTGCCAAGCATATCGCCAAGGAGGTCTTCATGTATTTTCCCGATTTTGATGTCATTCTAGCTAGGCCATGCACTTACGGTGTATTCTCCGGCCCCGTCGGTGGTTTCTCACCTAGGCCCGAGCTATGCGTTGGATGCCTTCGTTGTACCGTTCAACACCCCGACTTCGTCAGGGTCCTGCCCAACCCAAAAAGACTAGCTCTCGGGGACTCTTACACGACCCATGGACACATTGCAGCCATAGATGAGGAGGCAAAGAGGGGCATGGTCCCCGTGAGGGGCCAGGGCTACAGGGGGAGGTTCGGTGGCCCTGGATTCGATGCCATGCTAACTGACATGTCCGAGATCGTGCGACCCAGCAGGGATGGCATTCATGGCCGTGAGCTGATTGGCACATCCGTAGATGTCGGCAGCAAGCCAATGCACCTTTCATTCGATGAGAATGGCAATCTGGAGACTGCCCCGAGGATGTTCACTATCCAAGTGCCCTTTGTTTTCGATCTTCCACCAGGAAACCTCGGTTCCGATTCATTAACCGGGATTTTGAACTCGACCAGCAGCCTCGTTGGCACCCTGACATGCCTAGATTCTGGGACAGTTTCCAGACTCGGAATGAACACCAACAACGTCGTCCCTGTACTGAGCCTCAATAACGCCCAAGGAGCGAGCGAGTTCACCAATGCCCGCTTGATTGAACTCGAGTCCTGGGATGAACAAGCCTTTGAGGAGGCCAGAAGTGCCACTGATGCCCTTATAGGGATCCGAATCTCCTTTGAAGACGGATGGCAGAAAAAGCTGATTGATGCGGTTGGGTGTGGTGCCAACGTCATCCACCTCTTAGCTGACCTCCAAGGACGTGGCGCCGACGATTCATTCGTCTCTGAACTCTTCAAGGAGGCACATAATCTGCTTATCGAACAAGGAACTCGCGATACGGTGACTCTCATCGGAGGAGGGGGGATAGTTGGAGCTGACCACGTACCAAAGGCAATAATCTCTGGCATGGATGCAGTAGCCCTTGACCTCCCCGTACTTTTCGCGATTCAGGGAAGATCTCGCGGCTCGCTGAAGAATCGAGATCAGGTTCGCGGGGTCTTGCCCAAGAAACTAGAACATGATTGGGCGGTTCAGCGCCTAGCAAATCTTTGCGGCTCCTGGAGGGACCAGTTACTCGAGATACTGGGGGCAATGGGAATCCGCGAAGTTCGCAGGCTGAGGGGAGAGTTCGGCCGCTCAATGATAGTCAAACATCTCGAGGACGAGGCCTTCGCAGGGATTCTTGGTTACCACGGAGGGGGGTCCTCATGACCACGCTTCGCCCCACTCAAGCCATGATCGACAAAACGACTCATTTGATGAGAGATGGTATGAACGCTCGCGCCTTTGGTGATTTCAATTCTCCAGAGGCTCTCGGAGACGCCCGTTGGACAGACGAGCTCATCCTCTCCACATGGTACATGGCTGAAACGGGAGAAGTACCCGACAATTTGAACTTCAAGACTGGAAATAGCGATGGAGGATTCGATAGGCTAGATTTCAATTATCTCGATGAACCAGCGTGGCACCCCCATTCCGAACAGATCGACACAAGCATCTCCCTCAACAGGAGAGAGGATTCCAAGAACAAAATCGAGATCGGCATCCCTTGGTATGGCGGAGGGATGTCCTTCGGCTCAGTTTCAGTCAATGTGATGATGTCAAGAGCGCTAAACGCAAAGCGCTGGAACACATTCATGTCAACGGGAGAGGGGGGATACCCTCGGGAGCTCCTCGATCTGAAGGACAACGTGATTACCCAAGTTGCAACAGGCTACTTCGGAGTTGAGGAGAGTACGATCAAGGCATCCCCAATTATCGAGTTCAAGTATGCCCAAGGCGCTAAGCCCGGATTAGGAGGCCATCTCCTTGCTGCAAAGGCGGGGAAGGAAGTGGCAAAGATGCGCGGTTCCGTTCCATTCGTGAGCCTATTCAGCCCCTTTCCATTCCACTCTACCTACTCAGTCGAGGATCACTCGAAACATCTAGACTGGATTGAGACCATCAACCCAAAAGCACTCCTTTCAGTAAAGGTCAGCACACCTCACGACGTAGACATGGTAGCAGTAGGTTCCTACTATGCCGGCGCCCACATCATCCACCTCGACGGAAGTTACGGAGGGACTGGAGCGGCCCCCGAGATTGCGAAAAAGAACATTGCCATGCCAATCGAGCTCGCGATTCCAAAGGTCCACAAGTTCCTACAGAAGGAAGGAGTGAGGGACAAAGTCACACTGATTGCTAGCGGGGGTGTCCGGACAGCGGATGACATTGCAAAGGCAATAGCACTGGGGGCTGACGGTTGTGTCTTGGGGACCACTGATCTGGTAGGAATGGGCTGCACCAGATGCTCAAACTGCGAGGGTGGCCCATCTAGGAGAGGATGCCCTTGGGGGCTAACCACCACTGATTTGGAACTTCAGGAACTGGTAGACCAGTTATGGGGATCCAAGAGGCTCAATAACCTGTATGCAGCTATGCAATGGCGACTCCGCGACATCTTGCGTAAAGTTGGCCTTACTGACGTTCGAGATCTAAGGGGTCGGACTGACTTGTTGAATTACACTCAGAGGTGAACCAATGATCGATCCAAACGCCATCCTGAGGGCACGTCGCCGGCAAAACACACACAACCCCAGGTTTCAACGTAGAGAAGAGGATGCTGCAGAAGGAGGGTGCGGGGTAGTGGGCCTGGCCTCCGAAGTCCCCGTGGCGGGACGTCACCTATTCGCCTCTCTCGAGCAAATGAGGAATAGGGGCAACGGCAAGGGTGGCGGAGTCGCCTTGGTAGGCCTAGACCCCGATCAGTTTGACACTGACTCCAAGACCCTCTCAGAAACCTACCTCTATGCCGTGGCCTATCTGGATACGATGGTTAGAGACGCAGTAGAGGAGACTTCCATTCACCCAAACTTCCACGTTGACCACGTCTACGAGATACCTACATTGGAAACTTGGGAGACGGATTTGGAAGCTCTAGACGCACGTCCCCCCGAAGTAGTATGCTACTTCGTCAGGCCAAGGGCCGAGGAGGTGAATCGTTTCATTTCCGATAGCCTTGAAGTGACTATCGACCCTACTGATAGAGAGGCTGTGGAACAGGAGTTTGTGTTCCAGAACACTCATTCTCTGAACGTCGAGTTCTATGCCAATGAAGGCAGGACAGATGCATTCGTGCTCAGCCACGGACGAGACATTCTGATTCTGAAAATAGTTGGATACGCGGAGGACGTAATCCGTTACTATTGCTTGGAGGATATTACCGCCCACGTATGGATCGGCCACCACCGGTACCCTACCAGGGGGAGAGTAACTCACCCCGGTGGAGCACACCCGTTCGGCCAGGGGATAGACTGCGCTTTGGTTCACAATGGCGATTTTTCAAACTATGTCTCTGTAAAGGACTATCTGGCACAGAGGGGGATGGAGCCATTGTTCTTCACTGACACCGAGGTCGGAGCACTGGCATTTGACCTCCACAGGAGGGTCTACGGATACAGTATGGAGAATGTTATTGAGAGCCTTGCGCCAACCAGCGAGCTGGACTATGTCATGCTGCCCGAGGAAAAGCAAGAGGTGTATGGTGCAATACAAAGGACCCATATTCACGGCAGTCCAGACGGCCCCTGGTTCTTCATCATAGCACAGTCCGACAACTCTACTCACCGGTTGATTGGGATTACTGATACCAGCATGCTGCGCCCTCAGGTTTTCGCATACCAGCGTGGCGATGCAGCCATTGCCTTCTGTGGTTCAGAGAAACAGGTTATCGACGCAGTACTCGAGAGCCTGTCCTCCGAAGATAAGAGGTTCTGGAGGCGTGCCGATGAGTACTGGAACGCACGCGGTGGGTCCTATACAGATGGGGGCGCGTTTTTGTTCGACATAAGGCCAACTAACTCTGGCGGGAAAGAACTGGTAATCACTAACAAGTTCGGCGAGTTAGTTGACACCCATCCAAATGGCGAGTGCAACTTATCTGCTGCTGATCACAAACCTCCATTGGATCTAAGTGGAATTTCAGTGGAAAAAGCCTACCGTTCCGTCGTTGAGGCTCTTCCGCATATGGATTGGCCACAAGCTAGAGCTACTTTGGATTCGATAGAGAGCTGTGCCGCCACGAACGGCCGAATATGGTCTTGGAGCTTGCTGACTCAACTACTGGATAGGAGGTATGACGTCGGCAGACTTCGCTGTAGCCTTTGGGTGGACTTGGTAGATGCCTCTTTGATGCGCACCCTGTCCTCCTCGGCACACTCCCCTTGTAGTCACTTTGTGGGCCAGAGGACCCCCGGACATAGACCTGCACCATCCTCCGAACAACAACGAATAGTCGTAGATGCACGCCCTTATCCCCCCGAGGGAATTGATTCGCTGGCATTGGAATTGGTAGCTCTGAAGGATGTTGGTTGGAGAAATTTCGTAGTAATCCAATGCCGCGGACATCGTTTCATCGGGAATGGATTCGGCTCGGAAAACCAAGGTTTCAGGATTGATGTCTTTGGATCCGTCGGAGACTATTTGGGGAGTGGAAACGATGGAATGCAGATTCACATGCATGGAAACGCTCAGGACCAAGTCGCCCAGATTCACAAGGATGGAGAATTAGTAGTCCATGGCGATGTAGGGCAGTGCTATGGATACGGTGCCAAGGGAGGCTCCATGTTCGTTCTTGGAAATGCAGCAGGTAGGCCCATGATCAACTCTGTCGGCGGGCCTAAGCTAGTAATCAACGGCACCGCACTCGACTACCTTGCCGAGTCATTCATGGCCGGAGATCCCTTGAATGGCGGAGGCTTCGTAGTTATCAACGGAATGCGATTCGATAAGTCCGGGGGGCTAGTGCCCCTCGAAACTCCCTATCCGGGAGGGAACCTCTTCTCCTTGGCAAGTGGTGGCGCCCTATACGTTAGAGACCCGTATAACAGGCTATCCGAGTCTCAGTTGAATGGTGGAACATTCACGGAGATGACTGATGCCGACTGGTCTGTCGTTGAACCAGTTCTCAATCGCAACGAAGAGCTCTTCGGAATTTCCCTACAGGGGCTACTGACAGTGGGCGGGATTCCGACAAGCCCTTCCGATGTATACCGCAAAATCATCCCCGTGAAGTCAAAGGCCCTTCACGCCGAGGCAGCCTGGGCCGGTCATGAAAACTCTGGGGAGCCCAACGAAGGCCTTGTGCGAAGCGCTCTAGAAAGGAACAAGGCTCGATCCGATCGCTCTCGCGAGTTGGAAAGGACTCGCGTCGAAAGCGCTCGTAGAATGGCGTAGAAATCACCCCATACGCGCTATTGTTTCAGCTACCTCATCGGCACAACCCCATGAAAGGGTCACCCCAGCCCCTCCGTGGCCATAGTTGTGGATTACCGGCTTGCTCCCAATTTCCTCAAATTCCAGTCGCACCTCACTTCTAGAGGGCCTTAGTCCCACAGCACCACCGACAATCTTTGAGCGGTCCATTTCCGGCCAAATCGCCTCGACTTTGCTCAATATTTCTTCACTGTCTTCTGGCCTGAAATCCTCGCCCCAATCGCCAATTTGAGCAGTTCCGCCCAAGACCGTCACATCACTACGGGGGATTGTATAAGTCAGAGACTCTGGTTGCTGGTCAAAGTGTCCAACACCCGGATCTTGCTCCAAGAAAATTATCTGACCCCTAGCGGGCACGATCTCTTCATCATTGCAAAGCTTTCTCGCCCCAAGTCCAACACAATTTATCAAAACCTCACCAGGAACATCGCTTAGATCCTCCACAAAGCATCGCTTGAAAGAACCACCAAGTTCGTCAACCTTAGCACGAAGCCACGGCATGTATCGCGGCATCTCGATTACTGGCGCTCTGAACTCCCAACCGAAAACGTACCCATCCGGAATCTCCCCTGCATCAAGAATCCTGAACGCAGCAATTTGACTACTCCAAGAAGGAGGCTCTGTCACTTCCCTGAGGTACTCTCTACCATCTCTCATTACGATTCCTGAATCAACCTCATCTCCGATCAATCTCACTAGCTCAGTGTAGGTCTCCATGCACCAAATGTCAGCCCTCTCAGCAGGCGCTGTTAGGAAAGGGTACCATATGGCAGCGGCAACATCCGAGACAGTTTCTGGACTGAACCTGTCGGACAAGACCTCAACCTCATGGCCTGCTTCGAGGAGCCTCACAGCGCAAGAAAGACCAGAAACGCCAGCTCCAATAACCGTGCATCTCATGACATGCGATTGACATCACATACAAGATTGCGTCGCCTTTCTTCCTTCACAACCACCAGTCAAACTCTTGAATGTCACCCGTTTCTGGGCCAATTACATGCCCAAGGTTAAGCGACCAAAGAAGGGCTGGTTTGTACCTAAGAAACGAAGGCCAAGGCAGGGCCCCAGGGTTAAGCCCAATGTGAAAGGCCTGCCTCCCTGCCCAGCCTGCGGTCAGTGGAGTATGCAGAAGGACCCCTCCCGAAATGAGGTTTATTGCGGTTCTTGCGGGACTATCATGTGATGCCAAAGCCCAATATCAAACACTTCCTCCCAAGTATGCCACAGTGATGAGGAACCGCACCGGATGCATTGGGCATCAAGAGTGATGGGCGATCTGAGTGGCACCGCGGTGGGCGAATGGCAGGCGACCGGATTTACATCGACACGCTAAACAGGCGGTTCAGGGTCAGGCTTCCAGTCGAATTAAGCGAACCACCACCCAACCTCAGAATAGCCAGAACAAGCAAACCGTGGAGGATTTACATCAGCATGCTGGGCACCGTCCTACCCGCTTTCTTCTTGATGTACACTTCTCTCTATTTCATTCTGGGAATAGCCCTTTCAGATCCGATAATGGTGCTTTCCGGGGAAATTTGCAGCATTCCTTTGATTTTCCTAATTTTCAGGCTGCACCGTCCACGTCTAATTCACGTTAGGTTAGCTACCCCGGACGAACTAGGGTCGGAGGCTCATGCGCTCCCAGAAGGCGGATCCCTGATTACCCCAACAAGAACTTCATTCCAGAGGTTCCTCGTAAGGGACGATTCAATTCTAGACATGCCTCCCAGCAGGCAACTTTGGATATTGTTCGCAATTACGGTTTCTGTGGGCGTATTTCTAACCGCCCTCTTTATCCAGAGTACCACGGAGCTGGCGGGAATCGCACTTTTCATCCTACTAGCTATTCCCATGTGGCTAATCGGCTTTTCACTCCCCGTACTTGCTTGGTGGGGAACATCGACCAACTCTATCGGACTCCCCACGAGGAGGAGATCCGCAGAGTCGTGGTTAATTGCCGGTATGGCCTCGGCCTTCCCTGCCTTTATTTTCAATAGCCTCATTGCACCTGAGGTTACTCCGTCTTCATTTCCCCAATGGGCGGTGGAACTCTCCCTACTGGCAATTTGGGCACCTCTATGTGAAGAGGTTTTCAAAGCCATGGCCGTAGCAGTTTTCCTCCCTTCCATCAAAGGGCCAAAGCAAGGTTTCCAAGTCGGATTTACTGTCGGGTTGGGTTTTGCCTTGATCGAGAACTTCCAATATATCGGCTTCTCGTTGATGGGAGGCCCTCTTTCAGTTACAATGACAATTTTGGTTCGTGGCATCGGCTCAATTCCTGGCCATGCAGTTTGGACAGCGATTTCCGGAACTGCCATCGGTTGGATTGCAACCGATAAGGAATTCAAGGCTAGGATGACTTGGCACGCGAAATCTCTTGCAATCGGGGCCATCGATACCGCAGAGGGTCTCGGAATTGACACGGATGGGGATGGCGACCTCTCAGGTTTTGACGGCGTCAGGCAGACGCTCGAGGAGGCCATCGAAGAAGCCATGGCTGAGCAATCTTCGCAAGGAGGCCCTTGGTTGATCTCGGGACGTGAGGGTGATGTAGCCCAAAAGTTGGGACTCCCCGGAAATCTGGAAATTTTTGACCGGCGAGGTTTCCCGTATGAAAAATCGAACGAGAAATCGTCCTCGGAGGGACTACTTCTGCCGAAGAGCCTACCTGCTGCACTTGCCCTTGCAATATCTGGTCACTCCATTTGGAATGGCTCCTCTTTCCTCTCATATCACGCTCCAGTCGAATGGTTAGGAATCGGGGAAGCCTCTTCGGCCCTGATAATGCTTGGGTGGATGATATTCCTAATTGTCACGGTACTCTTTGTTGCTAGGAGTTTGATGAGGGGCATAAGGGACGTGGACTCAGACTTCTGACGAATATTGGCCGGCTCGGCGATTAATCTCCGAATCGTTCTTGACCGCGGATAGAAACAGGGTGTTAGAGAATATGGCGGTATTGACCGAAGAGCACGCAATCTCGTTGGCACTCGTTTCTGTGCTTTTGACGGTTTCATGGACCAAGGATTTGCTAGACAGAGGAGGCTTGGTGGCCGCACTTTTTGTTGGCCTCATTGTATCTTTGCTCGGCCATTGGACTTGGATGGCAGTGCTGATGACTTTCCTCATTGTTGGCTCTATTTCAACCAAATGGCGATACGAAGAGAAGGTGGCGATTTCAGCCGAAGAAGCCAATGACGGAGTTAGGGGGTGGAAGAACGTCTTAGCGAACGGTGGAATGGCAAGTTTGCTAGCAATTTTCCACTATTCTATCGGGGGCTACGAATGGTCCTACTTCTTACTCTGCTCAGCGGTTTCAGTTGCAGCATCGGATACCCTCGCATCAGAGATTGGCAGCCTCGATCCCCGTACTCGAATCATTACGACACTTGAGGCAGTTCCAGCTGGGACAAATGGTGGCATGTCGCCCACGGGGACACTCGCAGCCTTCTACGGCGCTCTATTGATAGCCATGGTTTCCACTATTTTAGGCTCCGTAACTCGCGATCCAACCCCAACCGCGTTCATGTTCGTGTTTGTCACAGTGATTGGGTGGTTGGGGTGCCAGGTCGACTCACTGCTCGGGGCTCTTCTGGAAAACAGAGGGTTCTTGGGGAAGCATAGTGTGAACTTCCTCTCCACTCTCTCGGGCTCAATTTTGGCCCTGATTATTGCTATGAGGTTCTTGTGACATGGTGACGAGGGGTTTGAACGAGGCGGGGACTATGGACGATCAGGGTGGCAACTTGGTAGGATTGCGTTTTGTCGGCATTTCTCTGGTCCCTTTACTTCTGCTTCTGCTGGGTTCCACAGTAGGAATGGCTCAGACAACTTCGTCCTATGAAGGCCCGGGCTTCGAGGCGTATTACCCCGATGAGCACATGCTATTCCTGAAGGGCGACGATAGCACCCAGTATCTAGATAGGAATTGGACTACCATAACCGGCCTTCCATCAGGAAGCGTAACTTTCTCCAAAGCAAGCTCAGTTTCCTCACCGATAATTATCGAAGCACAAACCCCCCCCGTTCAGGAACCACTGAGATTCATTGGCAACATTTCCGTCCAACTTTTCGCTTCATTGGAGACATCCAGCGATGTCTGCTCAATTACCAACATCCTATCGGGAACGCCCGCAGGTTCTGAGACGCAGTTCACAATCACACTTTCGATGGGCGGCATTGAGGTCCTACCCGCCACAGAAACAAACTCGATCGTGATGAACAAGGATCGGACAGACCCACATATCTTCGTCGCAACAGCTACTAACGTCAACGTTTCAATGAGTTCAGGAGATGTAGTTCGCTTGGAGATCCAAGTACGCCACGAGTGCGCTGTTTCCGGAAACTTGTGGTGGGGTACGTATGATGCACGAACGGGCGTAACGATGGAAGGGGATTTAATCGAAACCAAACTCGAGGTTGTCCTTGATCAAAATCGAATGGCTAGGGTAGAGTTTACCCCAGTTTCACCGTGGGGGCCTAGTGACTTTTCTAGTCAGGCCATAGAGCTTATCGGACCCACTGATTGGATTGAGATGAGGCATGGCTACTATGAGGAGGAAATTTGGCAGGATCACTTTGAAATTCCTCAAGGCATCTCCAAGGGCGACTCAAATCGGACAGTTTTGATGTGGTCCTCCGAGAAGCCCCTCGATCCTGGCAACTACATGGTTGATGCATGTTTTACCGTTACTGATCAGGATCCCGGTGAGCCCTGTGACTCGTGGGCAATCCTGCGGTTCAACGTTCCCGAGGACAAACCCCCCTTGATTGGCGCCTACGTAGCGGCCGTGCTCATCCCTCTTTGTATTCTTGCATGGTCCCTGATTTCGCTTAAGGGAGCAACCCTCCCCTTACCCGCATACGCCGCCATCGTGCTTCTTGCTATTGCGAGCCTTGGCCCGGCAATGCACCTTCCCGACATAGAGTCTGAGCCCTACAGGGAGGATGGAGCCGCCCCGTCCTTTTTGCTACTGTCCCACAACCCAAACACCGCTGCAGTATCTCTTTCTGACCTATTGGACGAGTCGGATGTGGTGGTTGTGGGGATATTTACTGCCGGATCCCCAAATGCTATCAGGCAAATGGACGACTTCGAATCTGCATCAATTATTCTGGAACAAGACGGCATCGACCCAAGCTTCGTACAGATTGCTACAGGTGATGGCTTGCAGGCAATGGAACTGGACGAATACGCGACTTTGCTCAATTCCTCATGGCATCTTCTACTGGATGACTCTACTGTGGGACGCTCCCTTCCTAGTGGTGCTACTGACGCAGTGATAGTGATTGATTCGGCCGGATTCATAACTGAATGGAAGCCCGGATCCATGGCTCCTGCAGAGATTCAGGAAGCAGCCATGTCTTCTTCAAGGGGCTCCGGACACAGTCCCTTAGATATTCTCTCAATGATTCTAGGAACCACTCTCCTCCCGCTCTTAGTCTTAGCAATGCCGAGCGAAAGGAGATTCGAGCCTCCTGAGGAGGCCCTGATTCCCGCTGTGGGTGGATTCATGACCATTGGGGCGGCATCCTTGGGGTTCTTGGCATGGGCTCTCCCAATAGCAACCCTTTCTGGCTTGGGTTTGGGCGCATACTGGATTTATGTCGAGTCAATTCTAGCAGCCGTATTGGTGTATCACGGAATCTCGATGCTCTACCTTGGACGAATCATAGAAATTGAGGCAATCTGCAAAATTTCTCACTCCAAACTGCCAACGGCCTACAG
>CAZLVU010000013.1:0-30218 GCA_964563355.1 uncultured Candidatus Poseidoniales archaeon | reverse complement strand
CCCTGCGAGGACCCCCCGGAGGCGGACCTCACTGAGGTCTGGCTCCAGCAGACCAACTGGCTGTGGTGCGATGGGATTTTCGTGGACCTCATGAGCGAGGACGGCCCCGACTCCCTCGAATCCGACTACGACTGCGAGGACTACCCGCAGTACTTGAACGACGACTTCAGCCTGAGGATCGAGACGGCGAACCTCTCGGAGGACGACTACTACCCGGTGGTTTGGCTCCTTTTCGAGGTAGTGGCCCAAGGTCCGGACGGCGATGAAACTCTGTTGGAAGACTCCGTATTGCTGAAGGACGGCCAGGGCAACGTGATCGAGAACCACACCACTGACGCCTTCGCAGTAAGCGAGTACCACTGCGAGATTGAGATATTTGTCGGCCTGTTCTCCAACTGGACGGACGACGGTGAGTGGCCGATCGAGTCCTTCTCGAGATCGTTCGACGCCCCCTGCGAGGACCCCCCTATTCCGCAAATTGTCGATGTCGAGCTTGGTTACTTCTCTGTTGACACCTTCTCAATCTCAGATGGCAATACAACGCTTTCCGAGTCCAACTATTGGGTCGACGTCACTCTCAGTAGCCCGGATGGCTTGGACGGTTTCGGCTCCAATCAGAATCACACAAACGTCGTGGTAATGATTGATAGTTCTGAGGTTTACAACTACACCCAATACTACTATTCCCCCCTGGATGGCGACGACTACGTATTCTATCTTCCTGGATCGTTCTACGTTGACTTCACTGACTGCCAGATCCAGATTTCGGCTTTCTTAGTCGACTCAGCTGGAACGCATTGGGCATCGGCTTCTTTCAACGCACTGGGCCCTTGCGATACCGACACCGACGGCGACGGCGTGGGAGACAACTCAGACGACTTCCCCAATGACCCGACCGAGACCACCGACTCCGACGGCGACGGCGTGGGAGACAACTCAGACGACTTCCCCGACGACTCGAACGAGTCACTCGACTCCGACGGCGACGGCATAGGCAACAACGCCGACACCGACGACGACGGCGACGGCATCGACGACGACGAGGATGACACAGATGGGGACGGCGTAGTGGATGAGGATGACTACTTCCCCTATGACGCCAACGAGACCACCGACTCCGACGGCGACGGCATCGGCGACAACGCCGATGAATTCCCCTATGACGCCAACGAGACCACAGACACGGACGGCGACGGCATCGGCGACAACGACGACGACGACTCCGACGGTGACGGGTTGCCCAACGACCTCGACGACTTCCCCCTCAACTCGCAGAAGACCTCAGATGCGGACAAGGACGGTGTCGAGGACGAGGACGACGCCTTCCCAGACGACCCGAACGAGTACATCGACACAGACGGCGACGGCATAGGCAACAACGCCGACGCCGACGACGACGGCGACGGGACGATCGATATCATCGACGACATGCCCCTCGATCCCACGGAGAGCAGGGACGCGGACAGGGATGGATTGGGTGACAACGCAGACGCCTTCCCCAACGACCCGAGCGAGACCACCGACTCCGACGGCGACGGCATCGGCGACAACGCAGACGCCTTCCCCAACGACCCGAGCGAGTCCAAGGACTCCGACGGTGACGGTACCGGCAACAACGCTGACCACTTCCCCAACGACCCGAGCGAGTCCAAGGACACCGACGGCGACGGCATAGGCGACAATGCCGACCCCACTCCCTCCGGTCAGGCCGACCAGCCGACCACAGGTTCCGAGGAAGGCGACGGAGAAATCCTCCCCGGTTTCTCCGCGACCATCGTCCTGACATCGATGGTGGGAGCTGCTATTTTGGTCGCTGGTCGCCGCAGGCAGTGATCTTGCTTGGTGCCGGGAGCGGGACTTGAACCCGCGACCTTCGGATGACTCAGGCATCTCGAAGGGGGCCTTCGGCGCGAACGTGCCTTGCGGCTGCCCTATGAGTCCGACGCGCTACCAACTACGCCACCCCGGCATATCCCCGAGGCGGGCGCAGTGACCATTTGAGCGTTGCCAGTGACGTTACCTTGCCCCAGCCCGCAGCAGGGTTGATGAGCAAGCGAGGCTCGCCGGAGACGAAAACCATGGTCGACGTGGACTCGGCCCTCAGGGCAAGTGCCTACTCCGGTAAGAGGAGCAGGGGAGCGGGCGGCGGCGGGAGCAAGCCAAGCAATGAGCTGGAGCCGTTCGACCCCGCAGCCCACGCACGGAAGGAGAGGGCCGATGCGATCTCGATGTGGATGGTTATCGTCCTCGGCCTGACCGTCGCCTTGCTGATGCGGTACTACATGATGCCGACCCTCGAGGAGACCCAGCAGTCGCTCTGGCTGCTCCCAGTACTCCTGACTGCCCTAATCCCCTCACTGCACAGGGCACTGACCCCCTCTCACATCTACGAGCTGTACACCAACGGCAACTGGTTCAGAGCGGCCTTCCTCTACCTGTTCACATGGCTCGCACTGTCATTCGCCCTCGTAAACCCGCCACTCGCCGACATTGCCCCGCCTC
This sequence comes from uncultured Candidatus Poseidoniales archaeon, assembly GCA_964563355.1. GTDB lineage: Archaea > Thermoplasmatota > Poseidoniia > Poseidoniales > Thalassarchaeaceae > UBA36. The sequence continues at coordinate 27,716 of CAZLVU010000013.1, read as the reverse complement.
ATCTGGCTGGTGCGATAGACATCGAGGCGGTCGAGGGGATTTCCGACGCCACCCTGAAGGGCAACACGTTCTCGATAGAGATCAACCAGGAGACAATCCCAGTTGTCTTGGGGCTCGCCGTACGGGACAACGTCGACGCCGCCAACTCATCGATGACCCTCTCAATCGTCAAGCAGGGACAGGCTGACCCGATAGTCAGCATCGAGGGCAAGGTCTCGGAATTAGCGGGGGCCGGCCCATCGGAGAAATTCGCGTCTGTGGGAGAATGGCAGCGGGGACTCCAAAAGAACACCTTGTCAGGAGACACTACTGGGCCCAAGGTCGCCCCCATTGGTCTTGACATCGGGATGGCGTGGGACCTTTGCGACTCGGGTTGCGGCCCTGGCGAGTACCTGGTACAGATCGATCTGGTCGAGGACGGAGCTCCATGGAGCACCGGTCAGAACAGCTGGTCCAGCGAGTACAGGCTCCTCATTTCCCAAGTTGCCTAGCCATCCAGCAGCCCGCAGATCCTAGCGGTCATTGCGTCTAGCTGCAGCGCCTCGCCCCCACCCTCCACCATGCGGAAGTCGCATTCGGCCATGGTCACGGTGATCGCTAGCTTCTGCACCTCGTCTAGGAATGAAACGTCCCCGAGCTCGCGGTGCAGTTGGTTCACAAGGTCCGTGCCAGCGAGCCCGAACCTGTCCAGGATCCCCCTCATACTTCGTCGGGCAGGCTGGAAGCCATCATCCTTGCAGGCCAGGAAGAACCCGTGCAGTTCCTCGGGCGGAGCTGTGGCAGTGGTCTCGTAGACCAAGTCCCTGGTGACGTGGACATTGAGGGAAGCCGCTACCTGGAGGGCAGTTATCGCCTTCCTCAGGTCACCCAGGCTGACTTGGGCTATCGCCTGGGCCGCGTCGTCGTCCAGCTCCACTCCCTCGCTCCCAGCTACCTCTTTGACCATGTCCAGAACCTTGTCCTCGTCCAGGGGCCTGAACCTGAAGACGGCGCATCGCGACTGGATCGCCTCTACGATTTTCGATGAGTAGTTGCAGGAAAGTATGAACCTGCACGTCTCGGCGAACTGCTCCATGATCCTCCTCAGCGCCCCCTGGGCGTCCGAGGTCAGGGCATCGGCTTCGTCGAGGAAGATGACCTTGAACGTTGAACCCGGCATCGGGGCGGTCCTAGCGAACTGTTTGACCTTGGTCCTTATCGACTCCAACTTCCGCTCGTCGCTTGCGTTCATCTCCAGAAGGTTGCTCCTGTATCCGTCTCCGAACACATCCCTAGCTAGTGCCAGGGCAGCTGTGGTTTTTCCAGTCCCGGGCGGGCCCGCGAACATCAGGTGGGGGAAGGTCCGTGACTCCGCGTAGGCCCGGAGCCGGTCCACCACGGCCCTCTGCCCCTTGATTCCGCTAACAGAACGCGGCCGATGTCGCTCAACCCACAACTCGCTCATACTGGTCCTCACCGACCCACGCGCGAGCGTCCTTGAAGGTTGGGGGAGGCAATCGAGGTGCCTCAGTAGCTCTCTTCCTCGTTCGGGAAGCCCCTGCTTCTCACGTCATCCACAAATCCGCTGACTGCGTCACCAATCACCTCACCGACGTCAGCGTAGCGTCGGAGGAAACGAGGCGAGAAGTCCTTCGTAATGCCCAGCATGTCGTGCAGGACCAGCACCTGGCCGTCGCAATGAGGCCCAGCACCTATTCCGATCGTGGGGATGACGAGGGACTCGCTGACCTGCTTTGCCAGATCAGCGGGTATCTTTTCGAATACGATGGAGAAGCACCCGGCCTTCTCCAGTGCCTTGGCGTCGTCGAGTAGCTTTGCGGCCTCCTCCCCTTCCTTGGCCCGAACGGTGTACGTTCCGAACTTGTAGATCGACTGTGGAGTCAGCCCCAGGTGCCCCATCACGGGGATCCCCGCCTCGACAATCCGGCTTACCGACTCGCATACCTCCGAGCCTCCCTCCAGTTTGACAGCGTGACCGGCGGCTTCCTTCATGATGCGAATCGCCGAGTCCAAGGCGGTTTTGGAGTCCCCTTGGTATGAGCCGAAGGGCATGTCCACGACAACAAGGGCCCTGTCAACCCCTCTCACAACGCACTGGGCGTGGTAGATCATGTGATCCAGCGTAATCGGTACCGTAGTGTCATTGCCCGCCATGACGTTGGACGCCGAGTCCCCGACTAGGATCACGTCTACACCAGCACCGTCCACGAGACGGGCCAGGGAGTAGTCGTACGAAGTCAGCATGGCGATTTTCTCACCGGCCTGCTTCATCTTCAGCAACGTCTGCGTAGTGACCTTCTTGGCTCGGCTGGAAACCACTCCACTTCCTCCGGGTGCTCCCCGAGCACGATTGATGACTTCAACCACACGCCCGACGCGTCCACTACTGAAGGCGGTTACAAGTATCCATGAACTCATCAATGCCAATGACTCCGTCATTGTCAGAATCAGCAAGGTGGAAGTAGTCTCGAAGAGGGCGGCTCCTCCTGGAAATTGCTTGCTTATGAATGCCCAAAGCCCTCATCGCGCTCATGAACTGTGAAATGTTGAGGTACTTCGTCGCCTGTGTATCAGCGGCATGGAATGCAGCGAATCGGCGACGCCTTTCCACCTCATCCGGATCCGTGATCATCTTCGTGGAGGTTTCCCAGGGGGTTATCTCGTCTACCACACGCTTTTCTCCATAGTTCCTGAAGATGATGAGGCCGAGAACAATGGCGACAGAAGCGCCGATGAGGGATTTTACACCCATTAGCCACAGGAGCCATCCCCCCCCAATGATCCCGAATAGTTGGATCGTGGGATAAAGCGGCAACGGCGCCTTCCATTCAGGATCGTACCACGCGTGCGAATCAGACGAACTGCGAAGTACGATTACGCATGCATTGATGAGCATGAAAATCATGATCTTGAATCCAGAGGCCAATTCTGCAACGTCATGCACAGGAAGGAAGGTGATAGCAGCGCCCATAGCTAAGCCAGTTCCGATGATAGCCCAGTGCGGCGTCCCGAACCTTCCATGGACGTCTTCGAGGAATTGGGGAAGTAACTCGTCCCTGGCCATTGCGAAGGGGAACCGGGAGGACGCCAGTATGCCCGCCAAGGCCATCGAAGTCATGGTCACGACCGCGAGCACGGCCGCGATAGCACCCACCGTCTCTCCTCCCACTGCTTCGGCAAAGATGTACACTGGGTCCTCACTCGCGTGTCCCTGGCTATGCATGTACTCCGTAGGGTCGACAGCCGCTGCCATGACCATTGTCACCGAAACGTAGAGCAGGCAACTGAAAAACAGAGAAAGGAGAATGCCATATGGCATGTTCCTCCCCGGGTTCTTAATCTCGCCACCAACGGCAGCGATCTTTGTCACCCCGGCATAGGAGACGAACACGAATGCAGAGGTGGATGCCACAGAACGCCAGTCCCCACCGAACGAATCCTTGGAAATCGCCCTACTCCATTCCATTTCACCAAACAGTATCGCCCAGATGCACAGGCAAATCAGATACCCGGTCGAGACCACCACAATCGGAGTCTGGATCTTTTTGATCCTCTTCACGCCCAAGATGTTAATCATCACGATTATTGCGAGGAGGGCCAATGCAGCTGATTCGATGTCAATTGAAACTCCCAGTAGATCTTCGATAACCCATAGGTATGCCTTGAAACCAATTAGGGCGAATGCCGATTTTAGCATGAAGTTGGCCCACAGGCCGAGCCCTGCAATCGTCCCCATTAGTGGTCCGAAAGTCCTCTCAACGTACACGTAAGATCCTCCTGATGACGGCATAGCTGTGGATAGCTCTGACTTGGAAACAGCGCCGGGTAGCACAATCAGTGCAGCCACCAGATATGCTAGCCACACCCCTCCCACTGGATCTGTCCCACCTCCCATCTCTAGCATGGCAAGAGCCGGAAGGACGAACAGACCAGAACCAATCATCGCAGATAACGAGATGATTACCACTGAGAACAGTCCCAGTTTGCGCTCCAGGGTGTCGGAGACTACCTCTATTGGGGTGAGGACGATGCCCACTAGGTCCTTTGGACCATAGTTCCGCATGCCCCCTCGGCCCCAACCACCCCAGTTGAAGGTTCTCCCCTACCCAACAGGTTAGATACTCCCGTGCGGGCGGGCGGGCATGAGCAACATTGTGGAGAAAGACACGGTCACGACGGTCCACTATACCGGAACCCACCCGGACGGGGAGGTTTTCGACAGCAGCGAGGGCCGAGAGCCCCTAACCTTCCTCGTCGGACACGGTCAGATGATCCCAGGATTCGAGCAGGAGCTCATGGGTGCAGCAGCAGGGGATAGCCGGGATTTCACACTCGCACCAGACATGGCTTACGGAGAGCGTGATGAGGGTGCGATTCAGCAGATGGACATTTCCACCTTCCCCGAGGGGGTGGATCTTGAGGTTGGCATGGTTCTCGGCGCCCATAGCGACCAGGGGCCAATCCAATTCACTGTCACAGCCATCGATGGCGAGATGGTGACCATAGACTTCAATCACCAGATGGCTGGAATGACCCTTTGCTTCAACGTCGAGGTAGTTGAAGTTCGCCCGGCAACACCCGAGGAGATCGCGCATGGCCACGCTCATGGGCCCGGCGGTCACCACCATTAGCCGGAAATTGGCCGAACCGTTATTCCTCACTACCTTCACTGAGTCGTCAGATGAGGGTGGCAGCACTCCTACTAGCCTATCTTATGGCGGCCTCATCGATGCCGGGTTGCCTAGGCATTGGCGAGGGGGGAGGCCTCTTCGGGGATGATGAGCCCGACGCCCAACTTCGAATGAACCATATTCAGATGAAGGGAACTCACAACTCGTACCACATCGAGCCACTAGTGTCCCCCACTAGGGAGTACATGTACACTCACGAGCCACTGGACTTGCAGGCTTCACAACTGGGAGTGAGGCAGTTCGAGATAGACGTGTGGTGGGACGTCAGGGAAGGACTCCGGGTGTACCACAACCAGTATGACTCGGGAACCACCTGTCCGACATTCGAGAACTGCCTATCCACACTCCTCTCTTGGTCTGAGGACAACCCCGGGCACCATCCGTTGTTCATATGGATCGAGCCCAAGGACTGGCCAGAGCAGGCTGCCGACGTCACAACTACACTGGAGCTTTCCGGCCTATTGGACGACATAGAGCAGGAAATCGCTGAGTTCTGGCCAAGAAACAAGACAATCGCCCCCGATGACGTTCGCGGGCAGAGGGACACTCTGAGGGAGGCCGTGCTAGAGGATGGATGGCCCATGTTGGAGGCAAGTCGCGGAAAGGCAGTGTTCGTGCTGCTTGCTACCGGAGAGACACGCGACCTATACGTCGAAGATCATCCGGGACTTTTCGGGGCCCTAATGTTCACCCTGTCGGGCGAGACAAGCGATGAGGCAGCGATTTTCTCTCTAACTGACCCAAAGGGTGACGGAGATGAGATCACTCGCTTGGTCTCCGAGGGTTACATAGTTCGCAGCCGCGCTGACAGCGGGGGAGAGGAGGCAGACGACAACGACACATCCCGCTTGGAAGCTGCTCTGGCATCGGGCGCGCACAGCATCTCAACCGACTACCCCGGCCCAGTCGACGGCCTTGACTACTGGGTCGACATACCCAACGGCACGCCGAGTCGCTGCAATCCAGTAACGGCGCCGGACGGGTGCTCTTCTGGGGATTTGGAGAGCATATGACTAGGGTCACGCCTTGGCGATGACCTTGAGTTCGATGGCTATGTCAGTGGGAAGGGCCTCAACTGACACGGTCGTTCGTGCGGGCAGAATCTCAGCGAAGTACTCGGCATAGACCTCGTTATACCCCGGGAAATCACGATCCATGTCCACTAGGAACACGAGAACGTCAACCACGTTCTCTAGGCCCGACCCGAACTCCTCGAGAATGACTCTGACGTTCTCGATGACCGAGTGGGTCTGGGCCCTTATGTCGTAGTCCAGCGGATTCCCCTCCTCGTCTCGGATCGGCCCACCGGGAATCTCGTTTTTCTCCGGTGTTCTGGGCCCCATCCCACTAACGTACAACAGGTTGCCCACCCTGTGTATGTGAGGGTAAGCTCCCACTGCGGAAGGACCTCCTTCGGCGATGAGGGGACCATCCTGACTAGCGATTTTCCCAGCTGCCTTCCTCCCGACCACCGCACCAACAATGCCTCCAACGGGGCCACCAACAGCAACACCAGCTGCAGCTCCTAGCGCACCACCTGCAGAGCTTGCCAAGGAAGCCCCAATCTCGTCGTACACCTTCTCAACAGCATCAGAGGGAGCCGAGACTATTCCCCTGACGAGCTCCTCACGCTTTTGAGAGGTAGAGAGCTCATCATCCTCCTCCGGCATCAGATCATCCCCTTGTCCAGCACGCTACGGTCTCCTCGATAGAATTCGACGTCATCCTCGTCGAACTCCTTGTCCCCTATTGAGTCAGTGGAGGGAGTCAGGGTGATCACTGCCCCTCCAGAGCCGTGCAGGGCCTCGTAGGCCAGAACCTCTCCCTGGTAGTTGTTGTGCTGACCCATGGTGGCTGCCATCCACCAGGCCGGCTTGTAGGCAACGACCTTCTGGACCCTGATCTGTCCGTGAATCTCCCTGGAGAGTTGGCTCAGGTCCTCTAGCCTGCCATCAGCGAAGAACTCGAGAATCTTGCGATTCCATTCGTCATCCTTCGGGCTGTGGATCTTGTCCTCAGACGGTTCGATATGCTCGGTGAACATCCTGTTTGAGAGGCTAGAAACGACTACTACTACGGCCTTTTTCCCCTGTGATTCCAAGGTGTCGCGGGCCGCCTTCCCCAGGACGATCGTCTCAGCACGATTTGCGTACATGTTGCTGGAGACTATGCAGGCCGGAATCCTGTTCTCCGGGTTTAGCAACTTCAGGGCTACAACCGAACCCGTGTCTATGGGAAAACCATCGTATGACACCGTTCTGGAGTGGAGCCCCCTTGCCTCCGCTGCCTCACGGTAGCCCTCTGCAAAGTCGACATCCATCCGGAACTTGTACGGCATGCTGCCCAGGAAGTGGAAATCGTCGTCCACATGCACCCATTCCGGTTCCGGATGGGCTTGGATTTGGTGCCCAATGATGCTCGCCCACGTCGTCGAGTAGATCAGGATGATGTCTGCCTCGCTTTCCTCGATCTTCTCCCTGCATGCCTCGTACGCATCCTTCAGCCTCCCGTACCCTTCGTTGGCGTCCGGGGATAGAAGTGGTTGCGGGTGAGGGGGGCAGTAGATGCCGAACAATATTTCAGCGCCACTCATGGAAAAACCTCAGAGGACGATTTCACGGGAAGCCTCCTGGGGGTCCCAAGCCGCTAACAGGTTTCCAGTGCCTATCACGGACTGGTAACCATATATCTCCGCAGGATAGTCCGGGTGATCCATTGCCGCCATCATCCAGGTCAGCCCACCGGCCTCGGTCTCAGCAATAGTCTGCTCAGTGAATTCTGGCATGATGTCGATAACTTCCCGCATCCTCCCCTCCCTCATCAAATCGACCAGTTTCATATCCCAGACATACTGGCTGTGGTTGTAGATGTGCTCCCGACTCATGTCTTCTGGAAGCGGCGACTCTGTGACAAAGTGCCTGTGAGACAGACTGTGACTGCTCACAAGCACGACCCTCTTTCCGCTTGCCTCAATCGCCCTAGCGCATGCCTCGCCAAGAGCCCCGGCCTGCTCGTTCATCACTTCCGCAGAATAGTAGTGAGCGTTCCTATTGCTGCTGATTGTCACGATCGGCTTGTCCCAATCTGGGTTCAGCATATGGCACGAGGTGATGGTGCCATAGTCTACTCGGAAGTCTGGATTCCGCATCATCTGCGTCACTATTCCGGCCTCAGACGCCGACTCGCACATGGCCTCAGAAAGGCCGACGTCCACTGTTATGTCGTAGTTGAATCTAAACAGGTTTGGGAAAACCGGATCCACCGACTTAGATTTGAAGCGGGGAAGCCCGAGGAAGTGCGTGCCGATATACGTCTGCCAGTGGGGGGTAAACACGACCATGGCGTCGTACTCAATCGACTTGAGTTTCCTCGCCAGTCTGTGGTAGCCCCATCTCAATGTCTCCCAACCGCCCTCGGCGAAGGCCTCGTTCTGCTCGGGGTTCTCCGCGTACACGACATGAGGCGGGTGAGGGGCCAAGCATCCAAGCACTATCCCTCCTTTCGCCATGTCCGTTCGAACACATGCCCCCCTCATGAACTACTCGTCCTACTCAGCAGCGTTGATGGGTCAAGCGTATTCCGCATAGGTATGAAGTGGGACAGACCGCCGCTGTGGCCCGTCGCGACTCCAAGCATTACAGGGTTCGCATTGGCCTGCTCCCCCCTTAGATCCTACAAGATAGGGCCCTTGTCGTTCATTTCGACATCAGAGGGTCAGGACTCCCTGCTGGTACCCCTGATTTGCCTTATTCTTCTGGCAATTCTCCTGGATTTCTCCCCCCCTGGGATGAGGAACGGCAGGGAGTTGACGGCAGGTGCAGTGACCGCCCTGGTACTGGGGGTACTCCCCCAGGTGATCTTCTTCCCCTGGATGATAGTGGTTCTACTGTTCTGGATTTCACAGTCAGTTTACGTCTGGAAGTATGATTACCCCCCCTTCAGGATTGGGCTTTGGATGGGGCTCGGCGGGGCATCTGGGCTGTTCGTCGGCGGTTTCTTCGCTCATTATTTCCTCTGATTGGTTTTCAAGGTTCCAACGACCCACCCAATTATCGCAAAAGACGGTAGCGAGAAAAGCAGAGCCGAGTACATCAACTGGTCGTCGACGTACTCGATTACAACCCTTACTTCGCCGACGCCGGAATCCCCCTGATTGCTAACAAGAACGTAATGGCCATCGAACACGCTCGGAGTTTCGACTTCTGCGTACAGGGTTTCGCCCCCACCCAAGGTCACGACCCCTCCGTCAGAGAAGGCCGCCCAATCAATCGAACCTTCATTGGCATGCTCGCTGACGTCGTCCCTGTGAATCACCAGAACCTCTACCGGCTCACTTCCGACGTTTCGAATCGACACTTCAACAGGATCCCAAAGGCTGTGCACCTCGATCACATCCAGATTAACATCCCCTGGACCAACCCTTGAGGTCGGCAAGCCCTCCTCAGTCCCCGGGCCGTCAATTGCAACCAAGCCCAGAAATGCCACGCCCACGACCGTGAAGGCCACGCAGAAAGCACCGACCTCCCTGCTCGGGGTCAGCGAAGACCAGCCGTTTTCGGTAACGGATCTCAGCATCGGCTGGAAGAGGTGGCTGAACAGGGCGCACACGACCGCCAGCAGCAGCCCGGGCAACAAATCCACGATCCAATGGATTCCTAGGTACTGTATGCTGAAAAGGTAGATGGGAACATTCGCCGCGATGAAAAGGTCGAACTCCCTGTGACGCCAGTTTCTGATGTCGATACCTAACTCCCTAACGTGCAGCCTGTTGATGATCAGTAGGCCCACAGGAATCCCCACATGCAGGCTCGGGATCCCATTGTCCAAGGGATCGACCTCAGTGAAGAAGTGCAGGTTCCACTCGTTATGGTACATCAGGGCCTTCATACCGGGGATGAATGAAGACGTAACCTCGACGTTGAAGAATAGGTAGAACGGAACTGCAAGAACGTAGATTACGAAGTAGTTGAGGACGGCTTTGTCCGCCATAACCTCGTCCCTGCAGAGTATGTAGTAAATCGGGCTGAACCAAATCAGGAACAGGTAAATGAAGAGGTAGTGGAAGGATAACAAGTCTGTTAGAAAGCCATTCTCGAACGTCTGCTGCACCCACAACGTAGCATCCCCCTCTAGGTCGTAGATGTAGTGAGTAAAACCCCCAACTCGCGGCTTGATTGCCTCGTTGTGCTGGTCTATTAGCCACTTGAACAGATACATCACGACATAGATCGAGATGTGCCACTTGTACCCCTTGTCCCTGATTTCCCCTAGGAGATCGCCGAGACCCACCCTCGTCTCGGGCTCATCCCTGGTGAGCAGCCAATGGAGGGGGATGGTCGCGATGGCAATCGCGACCATCACGGTTTCGTAGGGGCCGATAGGCCAATCCATGACCCCGGGGGATAAGAGCGAGCCATGAAAGTTACACAGGCCTACTCTTCTTCAAGCCCCCCTTCAGCCAACATCCTGGCTTCTGGGAGATCTGAACTGAATCCCTAACAAATAAGTCGTAATACTTCAGGCGATATCCATGGAGGGACACGAACTCTGGCTGTCTGAGTGCTTCAAGATGGGTTTTGAACCCGATCCCAAGCTGTACGAAGAGGGAACTAGGACCTCGCAGGACGCCGCGGATCAACTCGGCTGCGACGTGGCTCACATTGCCAAATCCATAGTCTTCGAGGGCCAGGAGGGGGCTGTGATAGTGATTACCTCGGGTGCAAATCGGGTCGATCGGAAGAGGAAGCTAAAGAGGGTCCTTGGATTCAAGCCGGGAATGGCGACCCCAGAGTACGTCAAGCAGAGCACTGGCTATGACATTGGTGGAGTTCCGCCTTTCGGCCACCCCAAGCCGGTAAAGGTGCTGATGGACGAGGAACTAATGCACTACGAGTTGGTCTGGGGTGCTGCAGGAACCCCCCAAACCGTGTTTCCAATTACCCCCGAGGAGCTCAAGTCAATTTCGCGCGCAGAATTGGCTGATGTCAAGCAGTAGGTTGTCCATGGGGGTAGAGGAGCTCATCAGGTCCGCAGCATCATTGAGGGATGATGCTGATGAGTTGGCCGGTAGGATTGTTTCTGAGGGCTCTGCAGATTACATCTACAACCCACTCAGATACGCCTGGGAGATTCATGCAGCTTACCTGCGGAGGGCCGGCTCCGGTGGGGCAAAAACACTGCTCCTGGGTATGAACCCCGGCCCCCATGGAATGGGTCAGATGGGCATCCCTTTTGCTGCAACATCAGTAGTCAGAGACCTTCTGGGGATATCTGGAATTGAAGTCAATCAACCAATGACGCCTCATCCCAAGCGACCCGTGAACGGGTTGACACATCCCAAGGAGGAGGTTTCGGGAACAAGGCTCTGGGGACTCCTAGCGGATCGCTACGGCTCAGCGGAGGAGATTTTCCAGAACGTCTTCGTCGTCAACCACTGCCCACTGATGATTTTCTCCGGCCCAAGCGCCACCAATGTCACTCCCGACAAGATCAGCGGACCAGGAGTCACTTCTCTGCTAGTTAGGTGTGACAGGCACCTACGAGAAGTCGTTGCGGCGCTGGGGGCTAACACGGTAATCGGGGTGGGGAGGTATGCTGAGGCGAGGGCGAGAAGCTCGCTCGAGGGACTGGACACGGATGTCACGTCTTGCTGGCACCCCTCTCCCGCATCTCCCCTAGCGAATCGGAACGGGGGGCAGGACTGGCGCCGCAATGTTATCTCGGTACTGCCATAGCCCTTCGTCGAACCCGCCTCCTCTATCGTGAGAACAGTTAAGTTGGCGTACTCCGTGTCCCTAGGCATGTCAGCGAAGACTACGCCCGAATACCTTTTTGATAACGCTGAGAAGTACGCCAACGAGCCCGCAATTTCTTCAAAGGGAGATGACGGCCAATGGAACACCACGACCTGGTCAGATTTCAGGGACTACACGATGGGTGTCGCCAAGGCCCTAATCGCTAATGGCTTCCAGAATGACGACAAGCTTAGCATATACTCGTACAACAGGAAGGAGTGGTACGCAGCCTACGCAGCTGCGAACATGTGCAACGGTGCTGCCGTGGGCGTCTACCACACATGCTCCCCCGAGGAGGTGGAGTGGGTGGTCGGAAACTCCGACTCCAAGATCGTCTTCGTTGGAAACAACCCAATGGACGGCGGGGACACTGGGAAGATGTGCTCGCATCGCCTACACGAAGCACTTTCCTCCCTTGACAAGGTCGAGATGGTCGTAGTTATGGGGGGGGTTAACATGCCGGACCACCCCAAGAACGTTTCATGGGGGGACTTCGTACAGAGTGGAAGCGACATCGATGATTCTACTGTGATGGATAGGGTTGCTGGAATCCAGCCCAACGACACCGCCTCGCTGATTTACACCTCAGGCACCACGGGCAACCCCAAGGGAGTGGAACTGACTCACGACAACTTCGAGGCCGAGATTGCTGGAGTTTCGGCTATTCAGAAGTATAACCAGGGTGACGGATACGTCTCTTGGCTCCCGTGCGCCCACGTCTTCGGGCAGCTGGCCGACAACCACATTTGGATTCGTGACGCAATGCACATGAGGGTCGTCAACTCCCCGTTGGAGTCCATAGATTTCGCCAAGGAGGTCCAGCCCGCACTATTCATAGGCGTTCCGAGGATTTACGAGAAGGTCTATTCAAACCTGAAGAGCAAGCTGGAGGGCAAGGAGTTCCTCCTCAAAGTGCCAATAATCAATGGCATTCTTCGAAAGAAGATCAAACCCCAGATAGGCATGGAGAATTGCGTCTATGCAATCACTGGGGCCGCTCCGATCAATCCCGATATCCTGAAGCTGTTTCACGCAATCGGAGTCCCCCTGTACGAGGGCTATGGTATGACGGAGACGACCGCTGGAGCCACCATCGGCTCCAGGGGGAACAACAAGATCGGCTCAGTGGGGAAGCCTTTCGTTGGCGAGTTGAGAATAGCCGATCCCAACGAAAAGGGAGATGGAGAGATACAGTTTCACGGACGCCACGTAATGAAGGGCTACTACAACAATCCCCAGGCAACATCCGAGACTATGACCGAGGACGGCTGGCTTAAGTCCGGAGACCTGGGTCGAAAGGACTCCGAGGGATACGTCTACGTCACAGGGCGACTAAAGGAGATCTATGTGAGCTCGGCAGGGAAGAACATCGCACCACTTGTGATTGAGGAGACCATGAAGTCGATCCCAATCGTCTCACAATGCATGCTGATAGGCGACAACAGAAAGTACTGCAGTGCCCTGTTCACGCTAGATGTCAGCGCGATTTTGCGAGACAAGCATGGCATCGATGGCGCCAAGGTGCCAAAAGATCCAGCAGACCAGCTTGCAAAGCTAAAGGAGCTGGGACACGATCTCTCTGAATACACCGATAGCAAGGAAATTGAAGCCGAGATTCAAGAGCACGTAACTAGGCTGAACGGACAGTTTTCCAACCCGGAGCAGATAAAGAAGTTCACCATCCTGCCCCGTGACCTCAGTGTCGACCACGGGGAGCTCACCCCAACGCTGAAGATCCGTAGGATACAGATCCGCGAGAACTGGGCCGCCGAAATCGAGGCTATGTACGCTGGCGCTTAACCGGGTGGAAATCGATGGAACCCGGGGCATGGGCCGCTCTGGCTGCGGTCTTCGTGCTCGGTGCAATGAGCCCGGGCCCATCCTTGGCGGTGGTCCTCCGGAATACTATGGCGGGGGGTCGCAACCAAGGCGTCGCGACTGGGATTGGCCATGGGATTGGTTTCGGCATCTATGCCTTCGCCGCTGCAGCCGGGATCGCGACCGCCCTCTCTCTGCACGATTCCACAGAGGCCGTGCTACGATGGGGCGGTACTGCAATACTCATCTGGCTCGGTTTCACCTTCCTGAGCCACGCCATGTCTGGGCCCTACGGAGATGCGCCGGGAGACGACAAAACCTCCTCTGAGAGAGCGGGTTTCGTCCAGGGATTCCTGGTTGCGTTGTTCAACCCCAAGATATTGGCATGGATGCTGGCTATTTATGCCCCATTTATCGAGGCAGAGATCCCTCTGGAGACGCTCATTGGCATGGGGGTATTGGGTATGACGATCGATGGTACGTGGTACGTCACGGTTGCAACCGTGCTGACTAGGGGGGAGGGGGTGGCTATGCTCCGCTCGAAGGCACACATTATTGACGGTGCCATGGGTTTCCTGATGTTCTTGTTCGCAGTTTTGATTCTGGGCGGCTGGCTTTAGTCACCATCCCCAAAACAACAAGATCAGTATCGCGAATCCCGCGAAGCAGGCCGCCGGAAGCACCACAATGGCTGCTAGCATCCCATATGCGAACCATCTGTGCCCCTTTGTGAAGCCCCAAATTAGCCCGGCAATCAGTCCAACGGGCCAAATAGCGAACGATATGAAAATCAGCAGTTCGAACAGAACTTCCGAGCCACCCCCATACTCCGCATCTACCCAGGAATCGTCGGGCGTGGCAGAGTTTTCACTCGCGAATGAGACCTTGCCGCCACCTTCAAGTCGCGCATAAGCTTCCATCTGCGGGCCATCTTGCCAGTCATTACAGCTCATGACCCCCCAATCTCGACCTCCATCATCAACGACTTCATTGTTGTAGTCAAAACTACCCGTCCGGGACTTCCACGAATCCAAAAAGCAATCATGTGGATCGTGAGGCTCTGTCTTGGCTTCCCAGTATATGCCGATGGAATAATAATCCGAATCATCGATGCAGCAGACATCATCTCCGAAATCAGCTTCAAAAACGTAGAATTCCTCCCCATCGAAGTACACGCTTTCCCTGTTAATCAGGAAGCTATCGTGCCCGTAAGCCCAATCAGGGCCCCCGAGGCTTTCGGCCACCATGGCACTAATGCCCGACACGATTCCCAAAGCTAGCGGTGCGAGAAGCAATCCGATGAAGAACCAGGCCCAATTGGAAATTCCCTTGTCGTCAGCTCCAGGGGCCCCCAGGACCCCCCCTTCATCAATCGAAATGGTGTGAACTTCTCCCGTTAGGGTGGGCCGGCCTTCACCCGAGTCAGAGGGGGAATCATCAGCATCCGGGCCATCTTGGGATTCTTCTCCCCCCCACCAAACCACCTTCGACGGCGGGGGAGACCCGTCATCCTCGAATTCTTCCTCGTCGTTGTTCAAACCATCACACCCGGGCCGGTCTTTGCTGCAACCACTTCACAGCAACGCCAAGCAAAACGGGAATGCTATATGCCTTCAATGATGCCCCGGAAGGGCTGAAAAACTCCTCAAGATAGCCGCCAACGCATTCTTGTGGCCCCGTGCGGTCGGAGCGTCATGGTGAGTGGGCTCGATGACGCGCCCCAAGATGGCCCCATCCGAGCCTCAGGCGGTTCAGTCCCCCTTCGCGTGGTGACCGCCGCTGCAATCTTCGACGGTCATGACGTGGCAATCGGAATTTTCCGCAGGATCCTCCAGAGCCAGGGGTGCGAAGTGATTCACCTAGGCCACGACCGTGGCGCCGACGAGGTAGCCCGGGCAGCAATCCAGGAGGACGCTCACGCCGTCGCAGTCACTTCCTACCAGGGCGGCGCAGTGGAAATGTTCACATTCACCAAGGAGATCTTGGACAAGGCAGGCTTCGGTCACGTATTCCTATTCGGCGGGGGCGGGGGGACCATACTTCCGAGCGAGATCGAACATCTCGGCGAGGGGGGAATAGCTCGCATTTACTCTCCTGACGATGGACGCGAGATGGGACTTGTTGGGATGGTTCAGGATGCAATGAACTACGCTGCGAAGGTAGATCTGCTAGCAGGGAAACGCTTCGACTCCCTATCCGGCCCAGTCAACGCTGACGACCATGGCGCGGTCTCCAAGCTTCTCACTCTAGCTGAAAACGGCGACGAGAACGCATTCTCAACAGCTTTGGAACGCACCCGCACCCGCTCCAAAGATCAACGCTGCCCCGTCGTTGGCCTTACGGGCACTGGGGGGGCTGGCAAGTCCAGCCTAACTGATGAGATAATGCTCAGGATTCAACGCGACAACCCGGGCATGAAGGTGGCCCTCTTAGCAACCGACCCCACACGCAAGAGGACCGGGGGAGCTCTACTAGGTGACAGGATTAGGATGAACTCACTTTCAAACGCCAACCTATTCATGCGATCATTCGCTAGCAGGGAAAGCGGTAGGGAGATAGCCTCCTGCGTCGGCAGGGCAATCGAAGTCTGTCAGGCCGTGGGCTTCGATTTGGTGATCGTTGAGACCAGCGGCATCGGCCAGGGTGACGACGCAATCACCGAGGTCGCTGACGTTTCGATGTATGTCACCACCAGGGAGTACGGTGCCCCCAGCCAGTTAGAGAAGCTCGAGATGCTGGACGCCGCTGATTTCGTTGTGCTCAACAAGTTTGACAGGCCGGGCTCCGAGGACGCCCTCTCAGAAGTGCGCAAGCAATTCAAACGCAACCGAGAGCTGTGGGACGCCGACGACTCCACGCTGCCGGTGATCCCGACTATTGCCAGCCAGTTCGCCGATGCTGGCATAGACGTTCTTTGGCACAGGCTCTCTGCAGCCCTGAACGACAAGCAGGGCACCCAGTTCTATGCAACCGAGGCTAGGCTGGGCACGGATGGCTTGCCAATCAGATCTAACCCGATCCCTCCCGATAGGCAGGGCTACCTGGCAGAGGTCGCATCTGCGGTGCGCGGCTACCACAAGAGAACCGAAGAGGCCGCAAACCAGGTCAGGTTGGTCCAACAACTCGAGTCATCTGCCTCGCAGCTGAGGAAGTCCGGCAAGGATTCCGCAGCAGAGGATCTGGACGAGGAGGCTTCGTCCCTGCGAGATGGCGTTCCCGACGGCGCATGGCAAGCACTCGCGAAATTTGATGAAATGTCCGATGCGTACCTCTCTGGCGAGGCTAGCTATACAGTGAGGGGCAGGGAGATCAATGTAGATACCAAGAAGGTCACAATTTCCGGCTTGGATTTGCCTCGGGTCGCCCTACCTGAAACTGTGGACTGGGGGGAGAAGCTTAGTTGGGTTCGAAGGGAGAATGCTCCCGGGTACTTCCCTTACACCGGAGGCGTTTTCCCCTTCAAGAGAGAAGACGAGCTACCCGTGCGAATGTTCGCAGGTGAGGGTAGTGCCGAACGAACGAACAAACGCTACCACTTCCTCTCAAAGGACCAGCCTTTCAACAGGCTCTCTGTCGCATTCGATTCCCCGAGCCTGTACGGGCACGATCCCGTTGAGAGGCTGGACATTTTCGGTAAGGTCTGCGAATCAGGGGTCAGCATTAGCACCATAGACGAGATGGAAAGGCTGTTCGAGGGCTTCGATCTCTGTGCCCCAAACACCTCCGTTTCGAAGACGATCAATGGTTGCTGGGTCTGGCACCTAGCAGCTTACTTCAACGTTGCAATCCGCCAACAGTTGACCAAGTTCGAGGGTGAGAACGGCAGAAAGCCAACAGACGACGAGAGGGCGGAGATCAAGGCCGAGACGCTAAGGACGGTAAGGGGTACAGTGCAAGCAGACCAGCTTAAGGAGGCAATGGGGCAAAACACCCTGATCTTCAACCTAGATACGGCTCTGAGAATGATGGGAGACGTAGCTGAGTATTACGTGGAAAACGACATCACCAACCACTACATGGTCAGCATTAGCGGATATCACATAGACGAGGCCGGTGCAAACCCAATCACGCAAGCTGCCCTGACTCTGTCCAACGGCCTAACATACGTCGAGATGTTCAAGTCCCGCGGACTTGACCCGGACAAGTTCCTAAGGAATTTCAGCTGGTTCTTCTGCGTGGGCCTCCACCCTTCCTACCAGGTCATCGGACGCGTCTGCAGGAGAATATGGGCCATCGCCATGAGGGACCTCTACGGCGTCGGAGACCGCGGTCAGAAGCTGAAGTACCACATGCAGGGAAGCGGCCGTTCTCTGCACTCCCAGGAATTCACATGGAACGACTACCGAACTACCCTCCAATCCCTATACGCACTCGCTGATAACGCCAACAGCCTTCACACCAATAGTCGCGACGAAGCCTTCAGCATCCCAACCGAGGAAACAGTACGCGACGCGCTAGCCATACAGCTCATCCTCTCTCGTGAGACGGGGATGCTCCAGAACGAGAACCCTCTGCAGGGTTCATACATCGTTGAGTGGCTGACTGACAATGTGGAGGAGCAGGTCCTGAGGATCTTCGAAGAGATGCATGCCAGAGGCGGGGTGCTCGGCTCCTTGGAGGTTAACTACCAGCGAAACAGGATTCAGGACGAGTCCATGGTCTACGAGCACCGAAAGCATTCGGGCGAACTGCCCATAGTTGGGGTGAACACGTTCGTCGATGATGGCTCGGCCACCATGTCATCCGATGACTTCGATGTAGAAGTCACTCGCTCTGATGACGACGAGAGACGAATGGTCATAGACCGAAATAATGCATTCAAGGAATCCCATAAGACCGAGGCAGAGGCCGGGCTGGCCAGACTCAAGCAGGTCGCGAGAGAAGGCGGCAACCTGTTCGAGGTACTCATGGACATAGTGGAGCACTGTACCGTCGGCCAAGTCACACAGGCACTCTTCGAGACCGGCGGCAAGTTCCGTAGAAACATGTAGTGCATACAGAGCCATCCCTGAAACCGTCGGCGATTTCTCCCCACCCAGTTAATCGCGACCAATAAACGGGTGACTGCCTCAACGTTCTTAACCTCAAATGGAACGACTGACGGTGTTGTCGGCGATTTATTGCTGGACGACAAAGGTGAGGGGATGCATCTAGTAAGAATTGAGCTAGAGAACTTCAAGTCGTTTGGAGGCGAGATTTCCATACCCCTAGAGGAGGGTTTCACAGCGATCACGGGACCAAATGGCAGCGGGAAATCAAACTGTGGCGACGCAGTCCAATTTGTCCTCGGCCCCAAATCCACTAGGACCCTCAGGGCCTCAAACGTCGCGGAGCTGATATTCAATGGGGGCAAGTCCGGGAAACCAGCCAAGCACATGTCCGCCACCCTTGTCTTCAGCAACACCTCCGAGGTGGGGGGACGCAGAAGGCTGAGATCAGACTCCGACGAGGTCTCTTTCACCAGATCAGTCCGTCTTAGCCGCAAAGGGGACCCCGTCTCATCCTACCGGATCAACGGCAACCCCTCCACTGCAACCGAGATGAGGAGGATGCTTGCCGAGGCCGGGCTCCGGGGTGATGGGTACAACATCGTCCTGCAGGGGGACGTCACAAATCTAGCTACCATGACTCCCCACAAGCGCCGTGGAGTTCTGGAGCAGGTGGCTGGAGTCACTGCATATGATGACGAGATTCGCAAAGCTAACACCCAGAGAAAGCACGTGGAGAACAGCATAGAGACCATCGACATCTTCGAGGCGGATCAGAAGAATCGACTCAAGGACCTAGAGAAGGAACGAGAACAGGCCCTCAAGTTCAGGGAGCTCAAGGAAGAATTGGGCCTATCTAGGTTGATCCTGGAGCAATCCAAGCACAGGAACCGGGAGGGAGAGGTGAGCCTGCTGACGCAGGAGAGATCCAACTATTCTGATCGTGCCAGCGAACTCAACTCAGAAATCTCTGACGGCTCTAAACGGCTCGATGACTTCGACAAGGAGCTAGTTCAGGTTGCCAAGGACCTAGATGACGTTCTCGCGGGAGATGCAAAGCTAATCATTGACCAGATTAGGAATCACGAGATTGAAATCGAGACTGCTGGAGATAGAATCGGTGATCAAAAGAGGGCAATCGGCAGGGCGAACGAGGAGATCGAGGTATTCGACAAGGAGAGAAAGGGTGCGGAGAAAGCTCGCATCGAGGCCGAGACCAAGCTATCCGACCTCGATGCTTCTGTTAAGGATTCCAAGGCTGCCCTGAAGAAGGCGGCAGAAGATGAGAAGGAGGCCCGCAAGGCCATCGAGTCCGGTGATAAACACGGCCGAGATCTTAATCGGGCCCTGGGAAAGGCCACGGAGGCAGAACACGCCGCAAGAGAAGCCTACTCCCAGTCCCAGTTGGAGTCTGACAGGGCGGAACAGAGATCGCAAATAGCTTCTGAGAAACTTGCCGGAATCGAGCAGGCCTTCGAGGCCGCAGAGCTTGAACGCGATGACCAGGAACTTCTCGGGGAAGACCTGAGGGATGCCAGTCCCAAGGAGGACCGGGAATCTCTAGCCAAGGAACTGATGAGTCTGCAGAAGCAGGAGAGGACGCTCGTCGAAGATCGCGATAGAAC
This sequence comes from uncultured Candidatus Poseidoniales archaeon, assembly GCA_964563355.1. Classification (GTDB taxonomy): domain Archaea; phylum Thermoplasmatota; class Poseidoniia; order Poseidoniales; family Thalassarchaeaceae; genus UBA36. The sequence continues at coordinate 7,800 of CAZLVU010000013.1, read as the reverse complement.
AGAGTCGAAGCTCAGGAATGCCGAATTGAGCTTAGCAAAGGCCAGGGCCCGACAAGAGACCAAGGCGAGCAGACCCGGCTCCGCCTTCACTCTCGCAGCACTCTCGAAACTGAGGGAAAGCGGGGAGATCCATGGGATACTTGGGACTCTAGGTGAACTGGCAACACCCAAAGACCCTAGTCACGAAGAGGCTCTGGCATTCGCATTCGGCGGGGGGCTGCGCAGCATCGTCGTTTCCTCGGACCACGTCGCCTCAAAGTGCATAGCCTGGTTGAGGAAGAACGGAGGGGGAAGGGCCACGTTCCTCCCCCTGAACAAGCTCTCCGTCTCCCGGCCGCAGGGACGCACCCTGATTGTAGCAAGGAATCCCGGAGTAGTTGGCTTCGTGCACGAACTCCTTGACTTTGACCCGGAGGTAGAGACGGCCGTCAGATACGCAGGCCGAAATACGTTGGTGGTGGATTCGATGGGCATCGCCAGGGAGAACATGGGCGGAGTCCGGATGGTTACCCTGGATGGTTCGGTTATTGAGAGCTCAGGTGCAATGACGGGGGGGTCCTCGTCAAAGAAGGACAGGCCCAGATTCGACGGCTCGGGAGCAGGAAGCTCCGGAATGGAGCGCTTGGAGATGGCGGTCCAGGAGGCAGACCTTCTGTTCAGCACCGTCGATTCTGCATTAAGGGAAGTCCGTCGCAGCCAACAAACCCTGAGGGATCGGATCCATGGTCTGGACAATGACGACCTCTCTGTTCGTGTAAGGAACTGGAAGGCAGACTTGAACAGGACCCAGAAGACCGTCGATGACCTACGGAAAAGCCTCAAGGTAGCCACAAAAGAGTTCGAGGAATGCGAGGCAGAAAAGCGCCAATTCGGGGGGGCGTGCGATGCTGCAAAGGCCGAACTCGAAAGCACCTCAATTTCCAGGACCAATGCCGCTGAGGCCCTCCAGAGCCACACCCCTGACCACCTCTCGGAGAAGCTGAGGGAGGCGGAGCGCTCACGAACGGAAGCCGAGCGAACGCGCGTAATGTCTGAGGCCTCAATCGCCACGGCAAAACAGCAATTGACTTTACTAAACGACAGAGTAAAGCAACTCGACAGGCAGATCGGGATTCAGCAAAAATCGATTTCCCACGCAAAGAAGGCGTCTGACGAACTCGTGGAATCAGTGAAGTTTTCCGAATCCAGATTGGACGAGCTAAGGGACCAGGCGTCCCAGTTCGATGAGGAACAGAGGGCGCTCCACGATCGACGCGACGAGGTCATTGAAGAGAGAGCTAGCCTGAAGGCACACGTTGAGACGATATCCCAAGAGAAACAGACCATTTCAACCAGATTGGATGAGTTGAATATTCAAATCAAGCAGAAGCGAGAAGCCGTGGAGGAGATTGTAGCCGAACTGGAAGCAGCCGGTATACCGATCCCATCGGCAGATGCGCCCCTGCCAACAATCGCCGAGGCGGAGCGGAGCGTGCAGGGGCTCGAGCGCCGCCTCGGCGGCCTCGGAGATGTAAACATGCTTGCAATTGAGCAGTACGACACAGCAGCAGCGAGGATTGCTGACCTGATTGCGGACGGCAAGCTTCTCCGGGAGCGCCGAGACGAACTAGCTAAGATTGCCGATCAGCTAGAGGATGAGCGTAAGACTAGGCTGCTTACAGTGTTCAATCACGTAAACAACAACTTCAGCCGAGTCTACGAGATCCTGCAGCCGACCGGCAAGGGATCTCTGAGGCTCGAGAACAAAGAAAACCCATTCGAGGGAGGCTTGGAGATGGCCTGCGTCCCACCCGGGAAAAGCCAGAATACACGCCGCTCCGCACTTTCCGGAGGCGAGAAGTCAATGGCCGCACTAGCCATGATCTTCGCTATCCAAGACTATGAGCCAAGTCCGTTCTACTACTTCGATGAGGTGGATCAGAATCTCGATCCTTTCAATTCCGAGCGAATAGCCGCTCTCTGCAGGATGCGCAGCAAGATGGCCCAGTTCATCATGGTGACACTACGCAAGGTCAGTCTGACCCTGGCTGATCATCACATTGGAATCACGCATGCGGGCGATGGCCGCAGCCAGAGGATTACTGATTTCGACCGTGCTGCTGCTCTGGATTTGAGCGCTGAGATTGAGGCAGAGGAGAAGGCCAGGGAGGCTTCCGATGCGGAGAAGGAGGCAATGCCAGAATTACCATCCCCCGAGGAAATGCCCAGGACCCCAGAACCACTTTCCGCCCCCAGTAGCCTGGGGGGGCTGGCTGACAGGGCAGGAGTCACATCCGCCGAGACCGGCTCCTCAGATGAGGTGCACGAAGAGGGAGATTTGCATTCACTGAGGGAAAGAGCTGAGGACGTCAGCGAGGATATAGGGGAATCTGAGCCACAGAATGCGGATCAGGAACCTTCACAGGGCATAGAGGTCGAGGAGGCGTAGTATTGTTCGGAGAGCAGATGCGCGACGATGTGGTTGTACGCCTGCTGAATGGGCAGACCGACCTTGAGACCAGCAAGTTCCTCGACCGCCTGATGGAACTTTCTACACTCGAGGAGGCCGAGCACCAGTATCTGATTGAGCCCTTCGACCGCTCCGTGGCCCTAGTTTTCCAGATGTTCCAGTCAAGCGATCTCGATCCATGGGACGTGGATCTATCTAATTTCATTCAGATGTTCAATCAGCGGATATTGGACGCTGAGAACATCGACCTACCTTCCTGCGGCAGACTGATCAGAATGGCTTGGTCAATTCTCAGAGGACAGGCATCAACCCTACTAGAGCGGCAGGAGAGGGCACTCGAATTCGAGGAGGAGGATGACTGGGACTTCGATGGGGGATGGGAAGCGGAGTTTGACGACGAGGATTACAACTTCTCGGTCGGGATAATGACGGGAGCCGCAGACGATGTATTGCCCTCCATCTTTGAGGGGAGGATCCACCGGGAAGAAGGACGCCCTGTCACACTCGGCGAGCTACTCCTCGGGCTTCAGGATGCTGGCCGAATCGCAGAGGAGCAGAGACTCAGGGAGAAGATAGCCAAGGAGAGGCGAGAGGCCCATCAGAAGGCAAAGGCAAGGTTCAGTGGTAGCCTGCACGTCGAGGATCTTGAGGGTGATCTGAAGAGAACATGGAACGCTCTCAAATCCCGAGCAAACAAGAATCTCACCGCCGGCCTGAATGACGTCGCCGCAGAACTCAACGAGTCATCTTTGGGAGGGGGCGTTAACGAGGATGAGGCTAGAGCGGAAGCTCAGGTCACGGCCCTCGTCTCCACGCTGTTTCTGACGAACAGGGGCTATATCGGGCTCAAGCAGGAAGGAGGCAGGGATGGGAGGATCGTCCTGGAGGATCTATGGGCCGATTCTGAAGACTATGACAAACTGACAGAAAAACTCCATCCAAAGTCTTTGAAGGGGGTTTTGCAAATTGTCTGAACCCGAACTGGACACCGTCCTCGAGGCAATACTTTTCGGCGCAGGACGCTCTATGTCCCTAGGTGAGCTATCCGAGATGCTCGGGAGGCCCAAGGGGGTTATCCACGTCGCCCTCTCTGGTTTGAGGAAGTCCCTCGACGAGAGGGAAAAAAGTGCCCTCCAGTTGACCGAGGTGTCCGGGAGGTGGATTTTCGAGGTCAAGCCCGAGCTTTCTTCCCACTTGCCAGATACTTTCAGAGCCGACATCCCCCAGAGACTACTTCCTGCAGCCGCCCTCATCGCCTATCACCAGCCCATGGCCCAATCTCAATTGGTGGATATGCTTGGACAGAGGGCATACGATCATGTCAGAGACCTTGCGAGCATGGGCCTGGTAGACAGAAGGCGTGACGGGTTAACAAGGCGCCTAACCACCACTCGCAGATTCGCAGAGTACTTCGGTTGCCCCGAGGTGGACTCAAGGAAGGTCAGGGCCTGGTTCCGGAATGAAGCCAACAAGCTTGGGCTAACAAGTGCAGAATTGGCTGCCTCACTGGCACCGGATGAGCAGATGACTATCTCTGAGTTCTCGGATGGCAACCCAGAGGTCGAAGCAGCAATGGAAGAATGAACGCCCTACTCGCCGAAAGCTCTGTCGAAGATCAAAGCCATCTCCAGCAGAACTAGCATCGGACCGCCGACAAGGAAAAGCGAAACCGGGTCTGGTGGGGATATCAGAGCACCAATGAAAAGTGCCGCGAACCACAGCACCCCCCTGTTTTCGATGACCGATTCGCGTTCGATTAGCCCGGCCCTTAGGAGAGCCACAACGACAACGGGGACCTGAAAACCGATGAACGAGGAGAAATATAGTCCGGAAACAAACCCGACCCAAGTCTGCAGTTGCCACGTCGACTTAAGCCCGGAAGCAGCTGCGTCCTCTGACAGATATTGAAGGAGGAATGGAATCAGAACTTCGTGAGCATAAACGAGGCCAACGCCTCCCAGGGCCAACATGGAAATGAGGATCAATGCAGCCTTGCCAAGTCCCGGTTTGTTGGAGGTCACGATGGCGTTCCGAGGGACCAATGACCTACCGTTCCAAGAAAGGTCTAGGACCATTGCAAGAACCAATAGCCCAAACCCCATTTGTGCTGCAATCCTGAGCTGGAGGAGGATGACCTCAAGCGGTTGGAGGATTATCACCTCAACACCCTCGGGGACAAATCCTTCTGAATCTAGCAGCCACTCTATTGCTGCCTCGGCAGCGGGGTAGCCCGCGACGAATCCGATTGCGAAAAACGCGATGTATGCCCTACTCCTGCTCTCAAGGTGCTGCAATAGGGCACGCACATCCTCCCGTGCCAGAATGCCTCGCCCCCCTTCCTCCATGTTGCTGGATGGGCACATCATTGGTGAATACATCGCCTGAAGGCTATGATTTCCTGAGAATTACCGTTAGCAAATCCCCGTCCTTGAGTCGGTGATCCAAACCCACTCTCTGCCAGTCAAATTTCCCACTCGGCCCCTTGACTCTGGCGTAACGAAATTTCCTGAGGAAATCCCGGTGCAGCTTAGCACACACATCGCGAACCGTAGAGGTATCCTTGATTATCAGCGGTTCAACCAAGTCAGCCTCCTGGCCCTGGGGCTTTAGGAAAATTGACATGAAACCGAGGTTATCGAAGATGAAGTCCTTCATCTGGGCAATACCCTCACCTGTCTTGGCCGAGACATCGAGAATGGGCCAATCCTCAGGAAGTCCCCGATGAGCTCGCGCCATGTCCTCTTCGTTGGCCAAATCTATCTTATTGACCACTATCACCGCGCGGCTGTAAACTCTGTTTCCTGCAAGAGTGTCCACAATGTGGTCATCGGTGACATCGGTCCTGAGTGTCACTGTGGCAGACACAATTCCGAAACTCCTGACAATGGCTCGAATCTCCTCTTCACTGAGATGGGTTTGCTCTAGTGTCGATCGAACCTCGATGCCACCCCTTCTCGTTCTAGAGATGAAGACTTGGGGGGGTCTTTGGTTCAATCTCATCCCTGCTCTCCACAACTCCCTGTCCAAGATTTCAAAGTGGGATTTCTGAAAGGGATCAATCACGTAGAGGACCATGTCAGAGCCACGAATCACGTTTAGAATCTCACGCCCCCGTCCCTTACCTTCCGAGGCCCCCTTTATCAGGCCCGGAAGGTCTAGGATCTGAATTCTGGCTCCACGATGCTCCATGACGCCAGGAATGCACGTCAGCGTCGTGAAGGCGAAGTCTCCTGCGTTCGACTCGACCTCTGTCAATTGTGAAATCAAACTGGACTTACCGACGCTTGGGAATCCAACTAGGGCAACCGAGGCGTCCCCGGATTTCTTCACCTCGAATCCCTGGGCGCCCCCACTCGATCTCGAATGAGCCTGAGCCTTCTCCTTCTTGTGTTTTAGAGCTGCAATCTTAGCTTTCAACTTGCCAATGTGCCCCTGAGTGGCTTTGTTGTACTTGGTTTTCGATATCTCCTCCTCTAGGGATTTGATTTGCTCTTCTATAGTCGCCAAGAGAATCCACAACCCGCCTAGGCATCTGCCTCTTGGCATTGGGCCAAGCCCTACGTTCTTGAATTCGGTGGAACAACCGAGCCTGAATTCGCCGAGCGAGGGTTATTTGGACAAAAGCAGCCCATGAGTGTCATGGCCGACGTCATCCTGCATCTGGTTGATCGTTCTGTTGCAGGCAAAATGCTCGGAATGTCAGTTGGCGATATAGCGTCTGGGATGGAGGCTCAGTCAATGCGGGACTTGAGGCCAGAGCCTGATTCACGGTTCCACAGAGACTTCGAGGTTGATCTCGAAGGCGACATACTTGAGCTGATTGACAACTCCACTGGGTTCGACATGGGCACGGCGCTTTCCCACCACAAGTCGGAGCCAGCTTTCCGATTAGCCGTCCTCCTCGCCCGGTGGTCCTCAATCGCTCAGTGGAGTTGCTGGGACGCGCGACTGTACCTGTATGTAGAGCCAATCCTGGGTAGGCAGATTTCCAGCACCGCGGAGTTCGTGATGCCCTCACTTTGGGAAGAATTCTCGACAACCATCTCCAATTCTGACAGGGTGGGTTTTTCCGAGTCAGTGATTCTAGATTGGATGAGGCGTAGGGAGAGCTTGGGCGAGACCATGGAACCATCGGAGGACTCCAGGATTCTACCGACAATGGAGTCACATAAATCACTCAGCGAGTCACTATTCTCCATGATGGAGCTTTCCCGGAAAAATGGGCACGATCTTCTCGTCGGACGCGATTATCTAGAGGCGGGGGAATGGAATTTGGGGGGATTGGCAATTCCAGATGCACTGGGGGCGTTTTCATGACAGAATTGCCAATCTATCCGAGTCCTCCGGATTCCCCACCCGGCCCCGCTCTCGTTGTGCTGGGGCGATTCCAACCGTTCCACAGAGGGCACGCCCATATGGTGGAGTCAGCAGAGATTTGGCGCTCTACGAATGCAGAGGAACTATCGTTACTGATTGCAATCGGATCATCAAACAGGAGTGAGTCCATGCAGAATCCCTGGACAGTAGACGAGAGGAAGTCAATGTTGGAAGCATGGCTCCAAGGTCGAGATTTCACTGCCCAGATTGTGGCTATTCCGGATATAGAAGACCCACCACGCTGGGTCTCTCATGCCGAGCAATATCACGGAGTCGCAGGGACGTTCTTCACAACCGACCCCAATTCTGCAGAGCTCTACAAGTCATCTGGATGGCCCGTTGTTCTAAGCGAAACTGAGCAACGTGAGAGCTTTGAGGGATGGAGGGTGAGGGCAACCGCCGAAATGATTTCCACTGTTAGCGACAACGAGGCGGTGAGGAACGTCCTTTCTCCATCAGTGCCAAATTCAGTAATCTCTTATATGTTGGAGAATGATTCAATCAGGAGGCTGGCCTTCCTTGGGGGGGGTGGGGAGCCAGTTGGTTGATTCAATCTCTAACTAATCGTCTTCGAACTCGTCGAACTCGTCGAACTCGTCGAACTCTTCCTCATCCAACTCTTCCGGATCCTCATCTACCTGGGGCTCGCTCTCTTTGTCCTCATCAGCGCCCCCCTCCTCTTCATCAAAATCGTCGAACTCGTCGAACTCTTCCTCATCCAACTCTTCTGGTTCTTCGAGATTCTCAGCAGGCTCCTCAGTGGCATCGACATCTTCGTCCTCGTCCTCCTTGATTTCTTCCGCCTCTTCATCAACTGTATCCTCGGGAACCTCCTCTTCCGAGAGGTCATCTTTCCCTTCCTCCGAGCCTCCGCTTTCCTCATCCTCTATGTCGTCGACCTCCTCATCCTCTATGTCGCCGACCTCCTCATCCTCTATGCCGTCGACCTCCTCATCCTCTATGTCGTCGACCTC
>CAZLVU010000012.1:14582-30559 GCA_964563355.1 uncultured Candidatus Poseidoniales archaeon | reverse complement strand
GCTGGACACCGACGGGGACGGCGACCCGGACGAGACCGACCCGGACGACGACGGCGACGGGTGGAGCGACGAGGACGAGTCGGCGTGCTCCACCGACCCCCTCGACGAGGACGACTTCCCCCCGGACGGCGACGGGGACGGGATCTGCGACCCCAACGACGGGGTGGACGACTCGGAGATCTACCTGACTTACCCCGTGACCTCGCTCAACCTGACGGTCAACGTGACCCAGGCCGCACTGTACCCGATCCTGTTCGGCGGCGACGTGGTGACTTGGGAGGTGTCCCCGGCTCTCCCGGCCCCGCTGCTGTTCAACGACAGCTCGGGCAACCTCACCGGAGTCGCCAACTCGCCCTTCGGGCCCACGAACTTCACCGTCTGGGCCAACAACAGCCAGCACAGCTCCAGCTTCGTGATCGAGATGTGGGCCCTGCTGCTGGACACCGACGGGGACGGCGACCCGGACGAGACCGACCCGGACGACGACAACGACGGGTGGAGCGACGAGTCTGAACTCACGTGCCTAACCAGCACCGTGGGGCCCCTCAGTTTCCCCACCGATTACGACGGGGACGGGGTCTGCGACAATATAGACGACGTCGATGACTCCCCCCTATTCCTCGTCTACAGTGTCACCTCTCAGCTCCTTTTCCTAGATGAGCCAATGACCCCCATGGCAGGAACTGTGTTCGGTGGAGACGTCAGGACCTGGGAAGTTTGGCCGTTGCTCCCCCCGGGGCTATCACTCAATGGAGAAACTGCTCGGACTACCTATGCTGACGGGACAATCAGCGGAGCTCCGATGATTGAATTTGAAATGCAGTCGTTCACCATTTGGGCCAATAACTCGCAGTTCTCGAGCTCGGTCGAGCTCACCCTAAGGGCCGTGATGCCCGAATCAGACGACTCTGACTTCGACATGATCTACCTGGAAGAGTCGCTCAATCTCACGGCAGAAATTGACGAAGTCTATCTGGAGCCGCAGATTTTCGGTGGGAACGTTTCCTCTTGGTTGATCACTCCCGACTTACCCGAGGGTCTGGATTTCAACCTCACTAACGGGGTGCTGTCCGGAGTGATTACGATGGAGTTGAATTCTACTCAGTACAGCATTTCTGCTAGCAACAGCATGTTCCTGCACACGTTCACCATCACCATCGCTGCCATCCTTCTGGACACCGACGGGGACGGGGACCCTGACGTCACCGACCCGGACGACGACGGGGACGGATGGAGCGATGAGGACGAGCTCGAGTGCGGAACCGATCCCCTAGACGTCCTATCCTCCCCAGAGGACCATGACGGTGATTCTTCCTGCGATCTTATTGACAGCTTCGATGATTCGCCGATCGTTTTCTTCTACCCCAATGACAAGCTCGTTCTTACTGTGGGGGTGGAGATGGAAACTCTGGCACCGTTGGTCGCACCTACCAGCGGCGGGATAATGAACTTCTCAGTGGTACCAGAACTTCCTGGTGGGCTGTCGCTAAACAGATCGACGGGGGAGATTTCTGGCACTCCCACCGAGGGCTTCCAGCACCTGCTAATCGAGTACTCCCACACATTCACCGCAGTGAATGGCCAATGGGAATTCAGCTACAGAGTTGACTTCGACATCTTCCCCCCAATCGACACCAACCCAGACGACGACGGGGACGGGTGGAGCGACGTGGAAGAGGTAGAATGCCAAACGGACCCCCTGAACTCCTCGGACTATCCGGAGGACATCGACAAGGACCTGATATGCAGTTTCTTGGACGAAGACGACGACGGGGACAACATCGGGGACCTGATTGACGCATTCCCGAAGAATCCGACGGCTTGGAAAGACACCGACAACGACACAATGCCAGACGAGCTCACGTGCAGGTACCTTACCGATTCCACTAACTGCACATTTGACCTAATCGAGGATCTGGATGATGACAACGACGGTTGGCCGGATCTGAATGAAACCCAATGCGCGAAGGATCCCAAGGATAACCTCTCGATACCCTTGGACGACGATGGGGACGGTGTTTGCAACCTCCTAGAGGAATATGTCCCCCCGGCAGTGGAAGTCCTCTGGATTTGCTGCTTCCCCCTACTGCTGATGCTGCTGATGCTGCTGTGGATTCTGAACCCGTTCACAGTGGACGAAGAGGAAATCATGGGTCCCGAGCCCGAGTTCACCTTCACAGATAACGAATGGCAGGGCGGATCTGGGGAGTATGACGACCCCTTCCTCCTGAGAGAAGTGACGGGAGTGAAACCCAGCTCATTCGCTCAGAGCCATGAGATTATCAAGATTTCAAAAATCACCCCCAGGCTGATCTGCGAATTCTCCGACATGTCTGCGGAAGAAAACGGCAGCCGGTTCAGCATGAGGTCAATCAAGTCAGACTCCAGGGGAGAGGTTGAGTTCAGGTTACAGTTCAGGGACGATGGCGATACGCCGATTACCACTACATACAATGGCTTGATTAGGCTAGGAAAGTCAACTGTCTACTTCCTCTGGCCCGTCGAAGTCGACGTTACCAAGGACACGCCCGAGGAGGAGGTGGCAAAGCGCCGCGCTGCCAGGATTGAACGTGAAGCCAGGAAGAGGGCTGAGAAGCTCGAAGAGGAGGCGTCACGGAGATTGGCTGCAACAGAGAATGAATCTGCACAGAGGGCGGCGGAGGCCCGGGAAGAGGCCAAGAGGAAGATGGAGGATATAGAGCGGGAGGCCGAGGAGAGGGCTGCAGCAGCGGAGGAGAAGGCCGCGGAGGCGGAGCGCGAGGCTGCCGATATCGCTGAAAAGGCCGGGATCGAAGCAAAAAGAAAGATGGAGGAAATAGAGCGGGAGGCCGAGGAGAGAGCTGCAGCAGCGGAGGAGAAGGCCGCAGAGGCGGAGCTCAGAGCCGCAGAACTGAATGTCGAGGCCGCAAGAAGAGCCGAGGAGCTGGAAAAGGAGGCTCAGAGGAAAGCTACTGAGGAAGAGGCGAAACTGGAGGCCGAGCGGAATGCTGCCCAAGAAGAGGAGGACAGGCTAGAAGCCGAGCGTAAGGCTGCCGAGGAAGAGCTTGAGAAAATTGAGAGAGAGCGGGAAGCCGCTGAGGCAAGGGCGAGGCTGAGGAAGAGGGCGGAGGAGCGTCGACTTGCTGAGGAGCAACAAAGGAGAGAGGAAGAAGCTAGGGAAGCCGAGGAACGGGCGGCCGAGGAACGGGCGGCCGAGGAGGAGGCCAGGCAGAAAGAGCGGGAAGCCGAGGAACGGGCGGCCGAGGAACGGGCGGCCGAGGAGGAGGCCACGCAGAAAGAGCGGGAAGCCGCTAGCAAGGCTGCTGAAGAGGAGCGGGAATCCCAAATGAAGGCCATCAAGGCCAAAGAAAAGCTTCGTTTGAAGGCCATCGAACGAAAGAAGAAGATGGATGAGGAAGAGGAAGAGGGCAAATTAGCCAGAGATAAGGCTGCAGCTAGAGCATCGGCCATGGAGGCCGAGTTGGAACAGAGACGTGCCAACTTGGACCAGCTCGACGAAGAACAGAGACGCAGAGAAGTGACCCTAATCAGAATTTCAGAGAGAGCGAAGGATATCGACTTTGGGAAAATTGGATTCGCGACCGCCGAAGAGAAGGACGGACTACAGGCAATCGACGGAATCAGTTCTTTTGTCGAAGAAAAACTCAACGCTCTCGGGATATTCACATTCTCCCAACTATCCAGGATGACGCCGAAGCTGGAGGACGATGTCAATGATGCAATCGAGTTGTTCCCCGGGAGAGTGAAGAGGGATCAGTGGGTTAACGAGGCCGAGGCTCTGAAGCTCAGTAGCTCCCCAGACCCGGGCACTAGTGGGAAACAGGACGAGGAGAAGGCAATGAAGGCAGCCGAGCTATTGCGGAAGGCTGCGGAAAGGAAGAAGGCGCAGGAGGCGTCTGAGAGGGCGCTCGAGGAGGCTCTGAAGCGTGAAAAGGCGATTGAGATGCAGCGTAACAAGGCGAGGTCTCGTGCCGCCGAGAGGATTTCCGAGATGGAGTCAGAGATTGAGAGAAGAAGGGGCATTCTTAGCGAGCTGGGGAAAAGGGAGAGGAAGAAGGAAGAGCTCTTGATACAAGCTATGGAGAGGGCCGCCGAGGTGGACTTCGGAATAATTGGATTCGCAGCCACCGACGAGAGGGAGGACCTAACCAAAATCAAGGGCATAGTACCCGAAACCGAGGTTTTGCTCAACGCACTTGGCATTTTCAGGTACTCTCAGATTGCCAATATGACGCATGAGATCGAGGATGTGGTTTGCGAAATCATTGGGCTTGGACCGAATCAAATTAGGCTTGAAGAATGGGTCGAGCAGGCCAACTTGTTTTGAATTAGGGGCGTATTTGGCACGATAAGCATTTGAAAGAGGGATTAACCGGGAGATTGGAATAGCATGGCAGACCCACTCAGCGAATCACTCGGAGAAGCCTATTCGTTGTTATCGGAGATATTGGTGCAGATCGAGGAGATTGGTCTCATCGCCCAGATTGGGGCCTCCATTGGGATTACGATCTTTGCCCTGCTGTTTACTCGCTACGTCATTTTGAGGGTGACGTGGAGAGTCGTGAGGAAAACCGACGCATCCTGGGACAACGAAATGATCGATCCCATATTCCTGCGCCTGTACATATTCATACTTCTGGCTGGAATTGAACTTTCACTGATGTGGACTCTGGGGAGAAACAACGAGATCTATGCGGCGGTTGCACCGTACTTCTCCGCCATATACATCGTGCTAAGCGCTTCGATTATCAGCGTAGCAATCAAGTTCATTGTCCCCAGTGCCATGGAGAAATACAATACCAACAAGACCGTTACAGTGACTGGGGGCAATCCTCTCCTAGTTTTCTCATCCAGGGGTATCGTGTGGTTCTTCGGCCTCTACTTAGCCTTCGATGAAATCGGGATCGAGTTGCTGGGAATTGTCGCTTCCCTCGCAGTTTTCTCACTAATAATTGGTCTCGCTGTTCAGCAGACCCTTGGCAACATGATCAACTCCTTCATGCTGGCAATCGACCAACCCTTCGAGGTGGGCGACAGGATAGAAGTCGACTCGGTAACGGGAACGGTGATGTCTGTCGGAATACTTTCTACAAAGGTCCTCACCTTGAACGAACAACTAGTAGTAATCCCCAACAACAGACTCGTCGACTCGACCATTACAAATTTCGCGAGGGGGGGTGGGGACGGACTTGGTTCCAGGGTCCTGTTGCATCTGGACATTTCGGTGGACTACGAAGAGAGCTCGTCCCACGTAATTCAGGTAATCCTCGGCGTTGCGAAGAAAAGCCCGCATGCCGAGCAAGACCCGGGGCCGAGGGTCCTACTCAGGGAACTGTCAGAGTATTCGAAGGATTATCGGCTGTACACATGGATTGCGGACTACAACGATGAATTTGTCGCCAGGGACTGGCTGCTTAGGGAGGTGGACGAAGCATTCCGGAGAGAGGGCATCAGCATCCCATTCCCGATCCAGGTCGAACTGCCGGATAAGCCCAGCCCGTTCCCCGAAGGCGAGCGAGGAGAGAAGCTGCGCAGAATGAAGTCGACGCGCCAACACGTGTCAAGAATCAAGATGCTCCGGGACGAAGCCGAAATGGAAGAGGAGAGGGATTCTGCCAGGACGGAGTTGGAAGTCCTCCGGAGTAGGTTAGAGGAGGGCGAGCTGAAGAAATCGGAGAGGGAATTAATAGAGACCGACATAAGAGCGCTGGAGAGTATGTTATCCCAGTTCTCAGAGTGAAAAGTGCGAAACCTCTTCAAGCCGAATTCTCACCTTTTTCCCCATGAAGACCGACTCCGCAACCGCGGCGAAGCTCGCGGGACTGAATATTAGTGACAGGAACGAACCCGGAATTGGAAGGATTCGGGTAGACATACCCCCCGATAAGGAGGGGAAACCTAGCTTCCGTTGGGACTACCATATGCCCGATGGAGAACCACTTGACGACGAGGCGAGGATTGCGGACCTAAACTCACTGGCTGTCCCACCTGCTTGGACTGATGTGTGGTTCTGCTCTGACGATCGAGGGCACATTCAGGCCACAGGAAAGGACGGGAAGGGAAGGCTTCAGTACCGCTATCACCCAGAATGGAATGCCATAAAGGCTGACTTGAAGTACGCTAACGTTGACGAATTTGCCCTTTCTCTGCCTGCGCTCAGGGATCGCGTGGAAGCGGATCTAGAACTGAAGGGGATGCCCCTGGAGAAGTCAGTGGCCCTGGTAATCCAACTAATGGACGAGTTTCACATACGAGTTGGATCGGATCAATACGCAAAGGAGAACGAATCGTACGGGCTGACAACACTGCAAGAGGGGCATGTGAAATTCATCAAGGGAGAGAAGGCAGAGGGCAAGATTGACGCGGTTTTGGACTTCGTCGGCAAGTCGGGCAAGCACTGGAGGCTTCTCATCGAGGACGACGAGCTTGCAAGCATGATTGAAGCCTCCGGGAAGGTAGGGGGCAAAGACAAGAAGCAAGATTTGTTCAGATACGAAGACGAGAACGGCAAGGACTTCGACATAAAGGCCGAACACATCAACAACTACATCGAAGAGGCTTTGGAAGGAATCAGGTACACTGCCAAGGATTTCAGGACGTGGGCAGCCTCTTGGAAGACTGGGGCGAGGTTGGCGCTCATTGCGGAATCGGATGATTCTGATGTCTCGAAGATTCCACGGCTAATGAACAAGGCAGCCAAAAAGGCAGAGGAGACTGGCTTCCAAGCGATTGTGACTTGGCGAGGGAGGGACCTCAAGAGGGCCGAGGCACTGGCCAAGCTTGCAGAGAGTGGCAAGCTCCCGGGTGAAACTGACAAAGATAGGCAAGCAACCATGCTAGCGGTTATTGACACCGTGGCAGGAGACCTAGGAAACACCCGATCTGTTTGCAGGTCCTCATACATCAGACCGATGTTCATGGAAGACTGGGAGACCGGAATCTTCGAAGAGAGGTGGGCAAATGCCAGCGGGATGAAGAAAGTGCCCGGATTGAGTCGTGACGAGTCTACGGCAGTTCACTACATGAGGACCCATGAGTGAGTATTGAAGCGGTGGACTACGTGCAGCGCACATGGGCCAGCAGGCGAGGAAGCACCTAGACCTCCTAGGATTCCTGTGCCCGATACCGGTACACGAGACACGCAGGGCATTGAACCAATGTGAAAATGGCGAGATTCTCGAGGTTGTATGTGATGACCCGGAAACCATGCATGACATTCCAGCACTCTGTGACAGATTGGGAGTCGAATTGCGAGGAGTCGAGGAAGATGCCGGGGAGTTCACATTCGTGATAGCCAAGCTGACTGAGGTCATGTAGCATTCAAAGGCAGGCATCCGTTGCGGAACAAAATGAGCGTTCCCCGGATTCTCGAGTTAGATGAAATCCCTGCAGATGCCCTTCTGCCTACTGAGTACGGAGAATTCCGAATCCGGGTGTTCCAGGACCATGATACCGGGTTGGACCATGTGGCCCTACTTCTGGGTAATATGTCGGGCCCCGATCCTGTACTTATCAGGGTGCACTCTGAGTGTCTGACTGGTGATGCCTTCAACAGCCTTAGGTGTGACTGTGGTGCCCAACTCGGTACTGCTCTAAGGCTAATTCAGGAAACTGGATGGGGGTGCTTGGTGTATCTTAGGCAGGAGGGGAGGGGGATCGGACTCCACGCCAAGATTCAGGCCTACAACCTGCAAGACAGGGGGGTTGACACAATGGAGGCCAACCTAATGCTAGGGCATCCGGCCGACGCAAGGGACTATGGCGTTGCTTCGGAGATCCTGAAGTCAATGGGAATTGAGAGGGTCTGCTTGTTGACTAACAACCCGGATAAGGTCGATCAACTAACGAAACATGGGATTAACGTAGTTGAAAGGATGGGGCTTGTTGCCGGTGTAAGTGAGAATAATGTTGAGTACCTCTCCACCAAAGCTCAAAAGATGGGGCATCAAATAGACGAAGGGCACCTAAACGGGTCTTGATGCGATTGGGGCCGTGACCGGGACTTGAACCCGGGCCGGCGGGACCACAACCCACCGTGCTAACCGCTACACCATCACAGCCAATCGTGCATCTGGCGTGCATTGGCACGTATATCAACCGTTATGTAACAGAATCCACACACACTATCCACCAACGCCTTGAAGCGAGGAATGGGGTCGTTGGGGTCTGATGTGCACCAGAATTGGCGTCATTGCAATGATTACAATAGTTGTTCTGCTTCCAATCAGCCAATTGGTAAATGCAGATTCGGTTATTTCAACCACAAACGTCGAAATCCTTGAGGCTGGAAGCTTCGAAGTCGCTTCTGACTGGGAAATCACGAGCACCACGGGATTCACTGAGGATTACGCCGACCACACGGTGGGGATGGTGGCGGACGGGGAGTTATCCTTTACGCATTCTAGACCGGACAATTTCGAGGAGTTCACCGCATGGGCCAGTGAGAGTTCAACTGGTTCAAACGCAACCTTCGATGAGCCGGACTCCTACTATTCCTGGTCAAGGGGGCCAGAAATCACCATGAGCGGTTACAGCTACACCGGGATGCATAGCTTACTGATTGAGAACGTTTCTCTCGTTCTGCACTTCTCCATTCCCGACGCCTTGACTGCGGATGAAGTAAACGTATTACTTCAGAATCATGGTTCGGACAAACTAGTCAGGACATTTGCAAACACCCTTTCAGGAACTAACAGGATGATCAACCCCCTTGTCATACCCTTGGATGAATTTGTTGACTGGGACTGGGCTGATCTGGAGGGGACTCAATTCACTGTAGACTACGTCTCTGACAACTCTGGTCCAGATGACTCCGAAGTCAGAGTCGATGCAGTTGGCCTTAGGGTCAAGTATCACCAACCCTGGTACTCTTTCGAGAACTCAAAGGCTAGACACTCGGTAGAAGGAGTAACTTCCCCAGTCTTGGACTTCGGACCTTATGATGGGAAAATAGAGGGTTTAGTTCATGAAACCTGCGGACTATCACCCGATTCTAGTGGGGATTCACACTGGGGTTTCGATTTCGAAGTACCCCCCAATCAGACGTTGGGTAGGATTCACGTGTTCGGCAGTGGGAACCACACCATTTGGCTCCTGACCAATGATCTCAGTGGGGGATACAACGAGATCCAATCAGGGCAACTGATTGGTGGGATGGGTTCCATGCATCACATCAGAATTGATATCCTGGATGGGTGCGTGTCCGGTGCGAGGGTCGACATCAATGACCCCCAGCTAATAGTGAGTGGAAGGATCTCGGGGAGTGTGACGGGGCTTTCATCAGCAAGCTACGTCAGGTTCTCTGTTGGGGAAGAACTGGTGCACACCGAGCCAATGGAAGTTGGGTGGTTCTCAATCTCTGTTCCCGTTGGCCATGCGCTCCCTGAATCCGGGGGGACTCTGGAGATAGGGGTCGCGGCACGATTTCAATGGTCCTCCAACGGTACCTCTGAAGCCACGGTTGTCCATATCTACTCAATGTCCGTTTCAGGGGGGTACGAAGTAGTCTGGGATCGTAATCCGGAGTGCATCGAATTAGAAGACCTGCACCTAATCGAAGACGAGGGGGGCCTGATAATTCCAATGATGTCAAGGTGTAATGACGATGTCACAGAGAGCCAGGATCTAATCGTCAGTGCTCAAAGTTCGAACTCGAGCATTCTGGAAGTATCCGGTGAAGGAAACGACCTGATTATTCAGCCGATGGGTGATGCGTTTGGTTCGGTCGACGTAAACGTAGGAATCACAGACGGGGGTGGTAACGCTTGGTCTGACACCTTCACAGTTCACATAGCCCCAGTTCCTGACCCTCCCTCGATAACTGGGCTACCTCTCACTGTTTTCATAGAACTCGGAGAGACTGCGACTATTGAAACTGAGATTTCGGATCCAGATTCAGAGGTCCTGGTCATTTCCACCAGTAGCTCCTGGGCCTCAGTTGACAATCAAGGAGTGATTTCTATCACACCAGTAGAAGCCGGTGCGCATGTTCTGAATATCAAAGTCAGTGATGGAACCACAGAGCTTTCTCAGGAGATTGAAGTAATTGTTTCGGCGAGGCCCGATTTACTTGTAGAGTCATTAGAAGTCAGAGTGAGCGGCGTTCAATCGGACTCTTTCTTGGAGGGAGACGTTGTAGAAATTGTTGGTTTCATTAGGAATGAAGGCAGAGGTTCGGCATTCGATGTGTCAGTCCACTGCAGGGTTGGTGGCGTCTTAGTTGGTTCCACTTCAATAGAAGAGATTGAACCAGGGGGGTTGAAGATGGCCGTTTGTGACGTGCAACTTATTGAGTCCGGAAGCGGGCTGGAGATATTAGTAGAGGTAGATGGAACGGACTCCGTTTCTGAGACCAGCGAGTCCAACAACATCCTTGTGGGCGACATAATAGTCGAGCCTCCAAAAAGCCGTGGGGAGGGTAGTGATCCAGTATCAATTGCAATAATTTTCTCGATAGGGGTAATTATTGGCTCCGTAGTCTTGCTGCAAATCGGACCTCGGCCCGTGAAAAAGGAATTCGAAAGGCGGAAATAACCTCGATTTGCACGCCTATTGGCAGTACGATTGGCCGATAATCACAGAGTTCTAGGCAATAGTTATACCTGAAATGAAGGCGAAAATAGGCTACCGCGCTTGCTACCTCGGTGGTCGGTTCGGTGGTGTGTGTGAAAAATGATGGTACTGAAGATACGACTGGAAACAGACGAGTGGATCTACGAAGAGCATGAGTCAGCTTAGGCTAGCTTTGTTCCTTTGTCCAGGTCTGCGGGTATTCGCCCGGGGGCATCAATACCGTGCTAGCTACGGCAACTTGCCCTACATCCATATCGGGTAGAGCATCTGATTTGACGGTCAGGGAAGCTATTGCCACCGCTTCCCCCTTAATGCTGCATATCAATACCGTGGACCCGATGCCCAGTCCCTTGGGGGCGCTGACTATGCCTGGTCGAGCAAGGGGGGCCCCATGAGACACCGCTGCGACAGCGCCGTCTTTGACTACCAATCTGGGCATCTCGTCCAGTATACTCTCTACGGGTGCCATCAATCTTGAGAGTCCTTTACCATCACCGTGCTCGCGCCACATGAAAACTGCGTCAGTTAGTTGCTGCATCGTGCATGACATGGAATCGTCAAATCTTCCACTGCTCTCCCTGTGTAGCTCTAGTAGTTCGCATCCAGTACCCAATATGAGGCCCATATCCCTGGCCATAGTTCTGACATAAGTTCCTGCGTCACAATGGATTGAAACGACGTGGAGCCTACCACTTTCGTCAGAGTCCAGCAGACGTATCTTGTGAATTTGTCGGGAGCGGACCTGGACCTTTACTGCAGACTCCTTGGGAGGTACGTTATACACCTCTCCATCCATCATTCCGAGGATTTCGGAAATCGCCTCAGGTTGAACGCTGTCCCTGAATCTCAAAACGGCGACGTATCTCTTGGGCTTGGTGAGCAGTGTCCCAGTAACCTTTGTTGCCCTTCCAATTAGAAGCGTAAGGAGTCCGGTTGCAAATGGGTCGAGTGTTCCGCCATGCCCTATTCGATTAATTCCCATGATATTACGGGCCCAGGCTGCCAGTTGGTGGCTTGTGGGGCCAGGGGGCTTGTTGACCAGTACAACCCCGCACTCAAGCAACTGTTCGATAGTTCTCTCATATGGTTTGGACCCATGAGAATGGTTGGTCTTGGCAGACTTATCGAGAACCCAGTGATCCCCATCAGGCACGGCTATCACACTCCAAGCTCTGAGCTAACCACATTGAATACGCCTTCTGCGTCCAAGTCATCAGCATCGACTACCAAGTTGTATGGGGTGAGATCATCTAGATCTATCTGATAAAGCTCCATGTAACGGCCCATATCATCCATCTGGCGTTGCTTCGATCTACCTAGGCACTCCTCAATTGTTCCTCCTTCCCTCTCTTGAATTCGCCTAGCTCTCTCATCTTCCGACACAGCTACCCAGACTCTCAGGCAATCCAGGCCAATTTGGTGGGCCCACCACCCAGAAAGTCTACTTTCTACGATTTCAGGGGATTCTGTGGAACGCATCCGTTCTTGCAGAAGAGAGTCTAGGGCGCGATCTACATCCAAGTCGTCCTTCGCTTCTGCACTAAGCTCCTCTACTGAAATGCCCCTACGCGATGCCTCCTCTCTGAACACATCTCCACCGTTCAGGGAACTCCAACCTCGGGATTGGGAAATTTTGGCAACTAATGTGGACGTGCCACTTCCGGGGGGCCCACTAATCGTGATCATTAGCAATTTCTCATCTCCACTCGTTTCGGCAAACTTCGCACCTCAGTAGGCCATTTGGAGTTCTGGAGATTAATTCTGAGTCACAGAAATTGCAGGTTGAGCCGTCCTTGGGGGGAGCGGCGTGCAGGTTGCCTGACTTTTTTGGCATGGATCTCTTAGACTGCCGGCCTGTTTTTCGGGGGCCGGCCCTCCTTTGGGCCCTTCGAGTACGATTCTCTGAGGGCCTGGAATCTCTCGAGTCTTCTTCTAGCATGTGTATCAGAGGTTCAGGAATCGTCTCACCGGAGAGAATTAGGGGATGCACGGAGTACCGAATTAGCTTGATGTGTCGGTCGATTATCCTTCCAAGAGGGGCACTCATTGCGATGTAGACCGCGATCCACGCTGGGAAAATCCACAAAACTTTGGAACTGAAGCTCCACATCGGATTCCATGGTAAGCTTACTGATGAGACCTTGAACATCTCAACCGATTCCGCCATCCAACTGAAAATCGCAATAATGAAGACAATTGTGAACATCATCGGTTTCATCATTGATGATTGCATCTGCATCTGCTCTGGCATCATCTCCAGTTGCATCCTCTGCATCTTGTCCGCTCTGGCAGTGTCCCTAGCCACCCTAGCCTCCCTCAGTTGCTTGCCAATCTGCCTATTCCTGTGGGAGAAATGGGCCTGCTGCAGTGGATCCATGAAAAATGAGCGGATTATGGTATTTACAACCATGATTGAAGAGCCGACAATGAATACAGTGGGAACGAAGTATTGGTCATGGAATGGTAGCATGGGTTCCAGTACGGCCCCAGCACTCCCAGAGAGGGCTATGCGGATGCTAGGATTAACCATCAGGAGGATCATCACGCCTAGCAGAACGAACATTGGTAGCATCATGGAAGACATTGCGTCAGCTTGAGCATCTCCGCCGGGTTGCGCTGAGGCCATGTTGCCACGAAGTAAATGGGTGAGAATAACGCTTCGGTTGACTTCTCAGCCTAACCTCGCATCAAGATGATAATGTGAATCCGCAAACTGGGCACGAAGATTGCCCTATGCCAACATCCGCGCCACAGGCGGTGCACGGATTTGATGGCTGGAAGATTTCTTCATCTGGCAACTCATCACCCTCAATGCTGCCAACGTCGGAATTTGCATCTTCATCACCAATCTCGGCAGAATCTGCGGAGGCCTGACTGTCATTGTCATAATCACCTTCCAATTCGTCAGAAATAGGTTCAGAGAGTTGTGGTAGGATTTCAGGTTCCTGGCGCTCTAGCCACTCCGGGATGTTCGGCTCTTCATCCACCTCCTCCCCAAAGGTTGCTCCATGGAAGTCCTGAGCGTCTGTGACCTTGTATTCAGCTTCGGGATCTCCCTGTATCGTGTAAAGTACCTCAATTCTTTCATCCTGCATGATCCTGCCAACTGCCCACGTTACCTGTGTCCCGTCGCGAGCTGACTCCTTGGAAAGCGAAGATTCCCTTTCACCTCCTTTGTCCGAGCGGATGACAGAGCCCTCGATTGTGAATGTCCCGGGGACGATGTCATGCAAGGCAAGGTCTTCTAGTGCGCTGTCTGAATTGTTGTGGAACATGAGCAGGATCTCGTATTGTCCCGGGGCCCCCCCTGGGAAGACTTCCTTTCCAGTGCTGATGTTCCTCCTCTTGTGGACGACCCTGATCATTGGAGGTCTATCGACTGACCTAGATGCAACCGGTCCGAACCTTTCAGAACTGAAGTCGGCCCTGATTGGGGCGACGAGCAGCTTGTTCCTTGGAGAGGGGTCTGGGGCCAATAGTGGGTACTTGATTACCAAGGTCTTTCCTGGTTGCAAACCCAACGGGGCGGATGTCCCCACGGTTACCCGAAGTCCATGGCCATCACTGTCTGGAGAGACGTGCTTCTCCTCGATCTGAATACCATTAACAACATCGATGCGGTACTGTGCTTCATTGAGTTCCTTGCCCTCAATCTCGATTGAAACATCCTCCATGGAAGGCGTCTCGAAAATCCCGGGGATATCATCAAGAATCCTAACAACGTTGATTGTGGAAGTTCCCGTGTTCTCCAACGATACTACGGCCTCTATTTTCGACTGAATGTATGACTTGATTCGCGAGCGGTCGTACCTCTTCTGTAGAACTGCATCCAAAACCGTTAGTTGCTGCTCCTTCAATTCTATCAGGCCGGTTGATTCAACTGAAACTCTGGGGAGTATGGAAAATCTAACTTCTTGGGTAAAGCTGGGCTGGCTATCTGATTCCACACGCTTTGAAATTGAGTCCCATTTCCCCTCCGGGGGAACGTCTTGACGTATGTCAGAAACATCCAGAATTGGGTCTTCACGGCCGATTAGGCGGACGGTGGCCCCGGACAGAGCGACCACGAACGACGATTTGTTCTCAAATACGCAAGTGCAGTGCCAGACGCCCGGACGATCGTCCTCGACCGCATTCACGTAGGAGAATTGCCTGCCAGAACTGTGTAATCGGTCGAAGCGGGCTCTGGAAACCGTAGCCTCTGCTGAGTAAGTCGCCGATGCCGAGCCGGCATTTATCTTGTCAACCGAACTGGTATTTACCTGCAATAGCAATGAGAGGTTTCGGATCTCACCAATGTTCATCTTTCCAACATCCCAAACCACTGAGTCGCCCTCAATGCTGAAATCACGATCTTCCGGGAGAATGAATGACTTGGGGATCGTTCTCCTAATCTCAACGTCATAGAGTGGTACTGGAGAGACGTTCTCTACTTCTATGGATACCTCAACGTCCTGGGGATTCTCAGAGAACACCAAGGAGAGACTGGGCTCATTCTCCCTACTTGGCTCAGTGTCGACCTTCTCCTTCAGGACTAGCATTCTGGGACCAGAACCCGTGTAGGGGATTGCCGTTTCCTCAGTTGGGTCCAACTCCTTGACAGTTGAGATCTTTTCACTGAAATCAGTGGAGTCTATCGACTCCAGATGTACTTCGATATCCCATGCACGATGTTTCTTGCTGGCATTCCTAAGAATCAGTTCCCCGTCGATTGTCTGCTTCCTTGTTGTTCCATCAGGATTCAAGGTGGTCTTCTCCGTCTCGCTAAGTGTTGCATGGAGTTTGTCCCCGGGAATTGAATCCACTTCACTGGCGAGTCTGAGGAAGGGGGACTGTCTAGCAGAAATTGGCCTGCTAAGTTGCTGTTCTGCGGAACTGCTAACCAAGCCAAAGGAGTCGATTGCTGCTGCGAATTCAGAGGACTGCTGATCATCTTCTGGTTCAGTCTCTGGTTCTGGGAAGGGAGGGGGTGGATCATCGCCCTGGGTAGTCTCAGGTTTGGGGAAGTCAGGGTACAGATCATCACTCTGGGTAGTCTCTGTGTCTTCTGAAGGCCAGTCACCGCTTAGCAATGAAAGGGAATCAGCCAGTGAGTCTATCGAAAGGAAGTCGTCAAGTTCGCCCTCCTCGTCTGAAGTCTCAACTTCCTCATCTGTGGTTTCAGTCGCGTCTCCGATTTCTGAAATCTGAGTCTCTTCGTTGTCCGAAGGGAGTGGTGGTGGCAAATCTGAATCAGGAAAAATGGGGACGTCGAAGGTTGTTGTAATCTCGAGACCCTCAGATTCATCATCATCCCCATCCGAATCGATCTCAGGAGCCGAATCAAGGAAAGACTGGGAGGGTTTTGGGAGAGGCGGGGGCGGTGAGTCGAACCCCGGTGGAGGCGGGGGCGGTGAGTCGAACCC
>CAZLVU010000012.1:0-14482 GCA_964563355.1 uncultured Candidatus Poseidoniales archaeon | reverse complement strand
AGTCGAACCCCGGTGGAGGCGGGGGCGGTGAGTCGAACCCCGGTGGAGGCGGGGGCGGTGAGTCGAACCCCGGTGGAGGCGGGGGCGGTGAGTCGAACCCCGGTGGAGGCGGGGGCGGTGAGTCGAACCCCGGTGGAGGCGGGGGCGGTGAGTCGAACCCCGGTGGAGGCGGGGGCGGTGAGTCGAACCCCGGTGGAGGCGGGGGCGGTGAGTCGAACCCCGGTGGAGGCGGGGGGGCATCAGGCTGCTCCGGCTCAGAGTCGCCCTCTTCTACATCATCTTGAGAAGTTGGTACTGAGTCATCCGCCATGATAGTACCCCTCAGGGTACAACTGCACGAGTGTCAGGCTCGTTTAACGGTTGCCTGCCCGAAAATCGGTTGGTTTTTCAGTTGAGAACGTTGAAGTTGAGGACGCCTTCGGCGTCCCGATGAGTGTCAACGACGGGACGACTCCACCTGTTCTTTTTGTTGTAGGTACTGCTGGTGCCGGGAAGAGCTCCCTAGTGACTTCATTCCAGAGATGGGCCAGATTTCTGGACATTGATGTCCTAGCCATAAACCTGGATCCTGGTGCCGAGAGGGTCCACTACGATCCCGAATTCGATGTCAGGGACTTAGTTTCTTTATCAGAAGTGATGGATGAGTATGACCTAGGACCGAATGGGGCACAGATTCTCGCTGCTGACCTGGTTGCCTCACAGGCTGACGACGTTTTCGAAGAAATAGAGGGTTTGGCCGGGGATATCATGATTGTGGATACTCCTGGACAGGTCGAGTTGTTCGCCTTCAGGGAGGCATCTAGTCACTTGGTAGACGTCCTCGGTCAGGGAAGAGCTTGTCTGATCTTCCTCTTCGATCCTCTCCTTTCCAGCACCCCGAGTGGATTCGTTTCACAGATGTTGTTATCCTCAATAGTACACTTCAGACTAGGGCTACCTACGGCTAACTTCCTCTCAAAATCTGACTTGCTAGAACCCGAAGTTCTCGACAGGATTCTGGAGTGGGGCGAAAACCTGGACGTTTTGGAGGCAGCTCTTTTCGAGGAGTCTTCTATGCATGGACACATAGAGGGGACTGGTGGTCAGCGTGCAGAGTTTGCCATTGGACAGCTCAGGATGATGCAGCATGCTGCGATTCAGCCCGGGTTGATACCTATTTCCAGTGAACTGGAGGAGGGGCAGGCGGACGTGTTGAGCTTTGCACAGAACGTATTTGGGGGCATGTCGGATGCCAGAGACGGATTTGCAGGAGATATAGAATATGAGAGGCAATGAGGTGAAGCGGGATCTGTTAGCAATCGATGACTTGACTGAGAAACTGCCAGATTTGATTGAGTGGGCTATCAGGATAAAGAATGACGTTGAGGCTTCCCACGACTTCAAACCGTTACAAGGAATGGCCATTGGATCAATCTACGAGAAGCCTTCCACTAGGACTCGTGTTTCCTTTGAAGTAGGAGTTAGCAGACTAGGTGGTCAACCCCTGACACTTCTAGCTGGAGATATCCAACTTGGCAAGAGCGAGTCGATATCAGACACTGCCGCAGTGCTATCACGATTCCTAGACGGGATTACCTACCGTTGCTTTGGTCATGCTGATGTCGTGGAGCTTGCCAGTCATTCAACGGTCCCGGTAATTAACGCTCTTTCCGACCTCCATCACCCCTGCCAAGCCGCGGCGGACATGATGACTATCATGGAGAATTCGGGAAGAAGAGGCGGTCACATCGCTTGGATCGGGGACGGGAACAACGTGTTGCACGATCTCGTATTGGGTGCAGCTGCGATGGGATACGATGTCAAGTTTGCAACTCCTGATGGTTGCGAACCAGACGAGTCGGTTATTGAGAGGGCTAAGATTATTGCAGCATCGACCGGATCGTCAATAGGTTCGTCCAACGACCCAGTTGAGGCTATAACCGGTGCTGGAGTAGTTTACACCGACGTTTTTGTATCGATGGGTGAAGAGCATGTGCAAGGGAAGATGGAGGCGTTCGAAGGATTCCAGGTCAACGAGGAACTAGTGGCAAACGCCAATGAGGACTACTTGTTCATGCATTGCCTACCTGCCCATCGGGGCGAGGAGGTTACTGATGGGGTAATCGATTCACCCAATAGCGTGGTACTCGATCAGGCTGAAAACAGGATGTGGGCGCAGATGTCGATTTTGACCTACCTGTGCAACGAAGCGGCTTGGTTGACCTACTGGGAATTACGTTGATTATTGAGCCAGAGAGCTAACTAGGAATGCACCCAAGCATAGTTGCATTGATCTCTTTATCATCATCTGGGCGGCATGATCCTCAGCAGCAAATAGCCTCTGTTTGACCATTAGAAGGGCGATTACAGAGGGGATGACCAGAATCAAATGCGGCTTTGGGAAGATTCCCTGTGAGAATGGCAGCAGTACGAGTGCCAGAGAAACAAGGAGGATCATCCATGACACGGTTCTTGCACGCTCTGGGCCGGCTTGCATGGCAAGGGTTTCCCTGCCCTTGTCGCCATGCATGTCTTCGATGTCCTTTACAATCTCCCTTGCTAGGTTGTACGTGAAACCGATTATGAATATCGCCCATGCCCTGGAGTCAAATGGCCTGGAAACTCCAGCTGCCCCGAAGAGGATTACCATGCCAACTGACATGCTAATGGCCACATTTCCTGGCAAGCCTCTGTCCTTTAGTCTCATGCTGAACCTAGAGGAGGACTCGTAGTTGAACATCAGAAGAATGGCGGCGGCCCATATCAATGGAGCTGGGGCCCATCCCTCGATCCCAGTATCCCCATTGTGAGCTAGGTAACCTGCACAAAATATCGAAGAAAGTGACAAGGCCCCAGTGATAGCAACGCCAGTTCGTGCTGCGGATATCGTAATCTCGGCGGAGGGCAGTGGCCGTTCTGGGCGATTGATCCTATCTATTTCCACGTCCAATAAGTCGTTCACAGCGTTCCAACCAAACATGAAGGTCATCACCGAAACGCAATGAAGGGCCGTAATGAGGGCCTTTTCGCCAGAAGGGATGCCTTGGGTTGCTAGAACGGCACCGAGAAGGACTCCGAAGATACCAGTGACAGCATTTCCGGCTCTGAACAGCACCATCCAAGAGCCCAAACTGCTCCGCCTTCCCATGGCCCCACTCAGAATGACAGGGACTTGATTCCTTCCCTCGGCTACGCTGGGACTGGTGTCAATTCCATGTGCTTGAGGCCCCAAACGCAAACAGTGTAAACACTGCCTCTGAATTGCCCCCTTACGTGGCCAATCTTGGAGAATCTCGTGTCCTTAGCCATAATATTGCCAACTTGATTCATAGTGGCACCCCAGCGAAATCGGGCATTTAGGTGATCGAAGATCTCAACGGTGTTGGCGGATCCCACTTCCTCCAAGAGGCTACAGACTTCCTCTCTCAGCCTTCTTGTCCTAGACATCAGAGAACCTCCGAAGTTACTGTTCGTGAGGCGATTACCCTACTGTGAAGCCCAGTCCAACTGCTCGGGCTAACCTCCACTCGTATGGCCTTCGCAGAAACGGGCTGCCAGCATTCAGAAGATTGGATAGAGCCAAAATGGCTAACTATGGGGCTGTCGTTTACAGAGGGATTGGCACTTTCTGTGGGACTTAGGCATTCCATCGCGATAATTCTGCAGGGCTCGGGCTTCTTCCTATAACGCAGTCCAGTGCTGTGTCCGGGTCTCATCCTCATGAACCGAATGTAACATGGTTTCCATATCAATGACAGTAGAAGAGTAGTGGGTGAAAGTGAAAGTGAAATACTGACAATTGGCTTCCCCTGCATCGTTTTCATATACGCACGGCGATTCGGTCACTGCAACGCTCGTGTGGTGTAGTTCGGTCCATCATGTCGGACTCTCGATCCGTCGACCCGGGTTCAAATCCCGGCACGAGCACCATATTGAAGTCGCTTCTGGACACGCGAATTGAAAGCATAGGATGAATTGCGCTGACTGGAGAGGGGCGATGTGGCGTTAGACCTCAAAGAAATAAGAGCGGACTTCCCTATTCTCGAGAGAAGGCTGCCAAATGGAAAGCAACTGGTCTATTTCGATAACGCTGCCACTTCTCAGAAACCCAAGTGCGTAATTGATGCAATGTCCAGGTACTACGAGGAGTACAACTCCAATGCACATAGGGCGAATCACACTCTGGCGGACGAAGCAACGGCGGCCCTAGAGGGAGCTCGAAGAAGCATTTCCTCCTACTTTGGCACATCCGCTGACCAATTGGTGTACACCAGTGGGGCCACAGAAGCGATCAATCTGGTAGCTTTCAGTTGGGCCAGAGAGAACCTAGGCAAGGGTGATGTGATCGTTCTAACCGAGATGGAGCATCATGCGGATATTGTTCCTTGGCAGCAACTATCCAAAGAGAGGGGTGTAGAGGTAAGGTACGTGCCCATCGATACAGAGTCCTTTACCCTAGACATGCAGGCTTTCGAAATTGCTGCAGTGGACGCCTCCTTGGTCTGCGTTGTGCACACTAGCAATGTACTAGGTGTTAGAAATCCTGTTGAGAAGATCGTAGAAATCTCACATTCGTCGGGTGCTAAGGTATTGCTAGACTGTGCTCAGGGAGCTCCTCATGAGAGGATTTCCTTCGACGATTCGGAGGTAGATTTCGTCGCAATCTCGGCTCATAAGATGGGAGGGCCAACTGGAATAGGGTGCCTACTGGCAAAGAGGGATGCAATGGCACAGATGGCCCCCTTCATGACAGGTGGATCGATGATTAAGAGAGTCAGCACCGAGGGATCGACCTTCCAAGAGGGGCATGCAATGTTTGAGACAGGGACTCCCAGAATTGCAGAGGCCATCGGTTGGGGTGCTGCAGTTGAGTGGTTGGAACAGTTCGATATGAATGAGGTACATAATCACATCAATGAGATTGCATCTTGGACAGCGGAAAGGATGAGAGAAATAGACGGCATAACCATCTATGGGGATCCCGGTCGGCACGACAGCAGCGGGGCCGTTTCATTCCTGCATGAAGAAATACAGTCCCAGGACCTGGCCCTATTGCTGGACGAGGGGGGGTTCGCCGTTAGGACCGGTCACCACTGCGCTCAACCGTTG
Source organism: uncultured Candidatus Poseidoniales archaeon (assembly GCA_964563355.1). Classification (GTDB taxonomy): domain Archaea; phylum Thermoplasmatota; class Poseidoniia; order Poseidoniales; family Thalassarchaeaceae; genus UBA36. The sequence goes on along the minus strand of CAZLVU010000012.1, from coordinate 9,394 downwards.
ATGGATGCTCTGGGAGTCCCATCTACAAACAGAGCTTCCTTCTGGATTTACAACACGATGGAGGAGGCAGTGGCCTTTATCGAGCACCTCAAGTATGTTTTAGATAGATTCTCCGAGCGATGATGAGCAGTTTCAAGGCATGCCACTTGGACGGCTTCCCATGGTGCGAGGAAAATCTTGGCCCGAGCATTTAGACCCCATTGTGGAGGAGTTCACCGGGTGCTTCGACTCCATGGAGCGTTACGAGTTGCTTTTCCAGTACGCCAAGCTACACCCGTCACCATTGCCCCCCGATGAGTGGAATGAAGGGAACAAGGTGCATGGGTGCCAATCCAGAGCGCACGTTGTTTGCTCACTGGACGAGACGGGGGGCTTCATCTTGAGAGGGGGTGCGGATGCACAAATAGTGCAGGGCCTGATGGCCGTTACAGCGATAGCTGTGAATGGGATGGATCCGTCGGAGGTGGCTGGAATGAAGCCTGAATACGCGGATGCAATGGGTATCCGCTCATCTCTGACTCCTAGTCGCGCCAACGGTTTTCTGAATATGTTCAATAGAGTCCGCGAGGAAGCGAGCAAATTGGCTTGAGGAATGATGATGCCAACCGAGAGCGATGTGATTGAGTCCCTCACTGGAGTAGAGGATCCCGAGATGAAGATCTCAGTGATTGATCTGGGCCTAATCTACTCCGTGAAGGTGGAAAAGGGACATGCGGAGATTGACATGACTCTGACTAGCCCGGGTTGTCCGGTTGCACCGGAATTAATGGCTGCAGTGCACCGTTCAGCACTGTCCACGCAGGGAGTAGATAGCGTTCACGTCAATCTGACCTTCAATCCGCCCTGGGACCCCAAAGTCCATGCCTCGGAGGATGCAAAGTTCGACCTCGGGATTTTTGACTAGGTTGACTGGAGCTCTGCGGCCCGAACTGTGTTTTCCATCAGCATGGCTATTGTCATTGGGCCGACCCCACCAGGAACGGGGGTAATCCACCCTGCAATTTGGGCAGCCTCGGGATCGACATCTCCCGAGAGGGATCCGTCCTCTGATCTCGAGATTCCCACATCCACAACGAATGAGCCGGGTTTGATCCAGTCCGGTTTCACGATGTGCGGCACCCCTACTGCGGCAATCACTAGATCTGCGTCACGGCAAATCTCTGTGGTACCTTCGGTTCTCGAATGAGCTACAGTCACCGTGCAATCGACTCCCCGTCTCGCCAACATCAAGGCCATGGGCATGCCCACTATCCTCGAACGGCCGAGGACTAAGGCCTTTGCACCACTCAGGTTTACTTCGCAGTGCTCAAGTATCCGCATTATCCCCGCTGGCGTACAGGGAAGCAGTCCGCTGCCGTCGCCCTGAACCAACTTACCAAGGTTAGAGGGGTGGAACCCATCTACATCCTTCTGAGGGTCGATTGAAGCCGCTATTGCCAACTCGTCCACACCATCGGGTGCGGGGCTCTGAACTAGGATCCCATGAACTGAAGAATCTGAGTTTAGATTATCGACCACTTCAAGGATTTCATCCAAACTGGTTTTCGAGGGAAGATCGATTCGAGTACTTGCAATCCCACATCTCTCGCAGGCCCTCTCCTTGTTTCGGACGTAAACTTGGCTAGCTGGATCATCCCCAGCTATCAGCACAGCAAGATGAGGGGAGACGCCAAGGTTCCCGAGAGCGGAGGCCCTCTTGCGTACCTCATCTTGGATATTGAGGCCGAGGGCTTTGCCATCGACGACGACCGCACCCATGCTGCCTCGTGTGCGTGGAGGCATTTTGACCTTTCACAGGTTGATTTTGGAGCCCCAGGAGGGATTTGAACCCCCGGCCGTCTGATTACAAATCAGATGCTCTACCGAGCTGAGCTACTGAGGCATACCAAAAGGCGGCCCAGCGCAACACTTGAACCCTCCACCGCCCCATTGCATCAAGAGCGCTGATACGCGGAGACCCCAGCGGAACGTCAATGACGAGTGGTGGGCCAGCATCCAATGTACGCCTCAACACGATAATGGCTGGATGGGTGTGCATAGCAATCGGAGCCGGGGTGGTGCTCTCGGAGAGTTCAGCTTTCTCGCTGGCTGTTGCAGCTCCTCTATCGATTGGAGGGGTTATCCTATTGGTTGTAGGGATTGGGATGGAAGCGAGAGTTATTGTCGGGGGGAGCGTGGTGGCTGGGTGGACTCCGGAGCAGAACAAGATGCCGGATGCTGGTAGGCCAATGTACAGAGTTGATACGACATTATTGGAGCCGATTAGGACCTCAATCCTATGTGGGCGATGTGCTCACCTTGAGTGGGTGGAAGGTGGTAAGCCGAAGAGATACATCTGCTCGGGTTGTGGGATGGGGCTTTGGGAATCGGAAGAAGAATGAGGGAATGAAAGAGCCTCTTCGGCAATCGTCAAGTGTTTATTGTGGCTCGGAGGAGTTGGGAAGAGCATGGATCTGGGCAACAACGAGAAGAAGATGCTCAGAGCCATGCTCTCAGATCCCTCCAGAAAGTGGCCGTTGGATGAGCTGCTAGAGCGGATTGGGTGGTCTGATCAAGTTCACGTTGCGGGTTCGGGTAAGGCACTTCAGCAGGAAGGCCTTCTAGACATTGAAGAGGTGCGGTCACGCCTAGTTTCGTTGGGTTCGGAGGGAGCCAAGGCATCTCAAGAAGGGTTGCTAGAGGCACGCCTTTGGGAATGGATTTGCAAGCAGGAAGAATCTGGTCGCACCATGGGTGCGATGATTTCATCGGGTTTTGATAGAAAAGAGGCTGGTCCAGGAGTAGGGCTGCTGAAGGGACTTGGAGTTCTAATTGAATCTGGTGCATTTGTCTTCGACGATGAAGGCGAAGTCACAAGAAACATAGGCGAAAGGACCTCTTTCATCCAATCCTTAGCCGACGGTGGGGTGGATGCTTCGACATTGGATCAAGAGGCAGTAAGTCACTTCTCTTCAAGGAGGGGTTTGATCGAATTCGAGGATTGCATTTCAAGGACCTGGCAACTGACAAAGAAGGGTTCATCGATCAATGAATCGGAGCTTTCGGAGATGGAAGTGATTGGAGAGCTTACCCCGGAGATTCTTCAGACTGAAGCATGGAAAAACGCTGATTTCAAGCCTTTCGATGTTTCTGCACCTGCACCAATCCCATCTGGTGGAAGGAGGCATCCGATGCAGGCTCTGATTGAGCGTATTCGAGCTGTTTTCCTGGAGATGGGTTTCTCTGAGATTGAAGGGGATTATGTACAATCTGCTGGTTGGAACATGGATGCACTGTACATCCCACAGTCACATCCGGCTAGAACTATGCAGGACACATTCTACCTGACTGAACCCGAGAGCCTCGATGTCGATGAAGCGTTCTTAGATCTCTGGGCGAAGACGCATGAGCATGGACATGACACCGGTAGCAGGGGATGGGGTGGCGCCTTCGACAAGGAGGAGTCCCGGAGGGGCCTGCTGAGGACTCACACCACGGTGAACACCGTGAGGCACATCGCCGAAAACCCAGACACCCCGTCAAGGGTTTTCGGTATCGGTCGTGTCTTCCGGCAGGAGACAATAGACAGGACGCACATGCCCGAGTTCCATCAGATAGAGGGGATCATTCATGAACCCGATGCAAACCTTCCAATGCTTATTTCGACCCTCAAGACGTTCTATGCAAAAATGGGTTACCCAGACGTGAGGGTCCGTCCTGCTTACTTCCCGTACACCGAGCCAAGCGCGGAGGTCGACATCCTTTGGAGGGGCGAGTGGTTGGAGCTGGGTGGTTCCGGGATCTTCAGGCCAGAAGTGACTGAACCACTCGGGACAGAGTGGCCTGTCTGCGCGTGGGGGATGGGGCTTGAGAGGCTCGCTATGCTCATACTGGGCTTGGACGACATTCGCCAACTATACCAGCCCGATCTCGAGAGGCTGCGGAGAATGCCACTACTCTGACAGAGGCTGCAATTGCCTGAAATAAACTGAAAAAACGATTTACTCATCTGCCAGAGTCTTTACGTCCTGGAGGAAGTCGTCGACCGCCCAGTTAATTCCGGAGTAGGCGATCCTCTTCCTTTGCGATTTGTCGATGATGAAGGTTACTGTGGAGTGTCCGACTTCGTACTCGCCAAGGCTCTTGTCGTGAGGGTCGGTGTGGCTCTCCGAATGGTCCGAGCTCCCCTCTGCTACGCACGAAAGCCAGTCATCATCGAGCCTCTCCCAACCCTCGTCGCACATGCAGTGGGCACTGCCATCGGAACCCATCACCCAACCATGACCATTGCAGTCGACGCCCGAAGGCAGGAAGCTGATGTTCGCATTGCTGGCAATCCATGCCAGGTGCGTGGTAACCCCCACTTGAATGGTCGAGGGTTCGTTGGACGAGGCTCTTTCCCAGGTCTCGTTTTCGTTGTTCCAAGAGTGGAGGTTCCATGTCCAAGAGGCATCCGTCGTCCAATTGCCTATCGTCCCATTTGCGATATCGTATTGGAGACCTGCGTTCACCCTGAGTGCGTTATCTGCAAACTCGCCCCCATCCTCGTAGCACGTGAGGTTTGGGGAGTCGTGGCAGGGATTGTCTGTGACTATCGAGGAGTTGTCAGGGAATAGTACCGAGAAACGAATCGTTGCCTCCTCAGGGGGGAGGCTGGTTGATATGTGCTGGGCATCCACCACAACGTTCCAGTCATCCCACACTGCTTGAATCACCGATCCTCGCTCGTGGGTCAGGTGGTTCCAGTCGTACCCTCTTTCTTCCGTCCAGTCGCGAAGGTGCGAGGAGGTGTCTCGAGCAGGGTCGATTGTGATTGAGACTATCTCCACCATGTCTGAGTGCGCCCCGAGGTTCTGTTTCACATAGTCAAGGTTCGAGGAGATGATCAGGCATACGTCCGGGCAAGAGGTGTAGATGAAAGCTACAACCACTACCTTGTCGGCGAAGTCCGAAAGCGACACGTCCTCCCCCCACTGGTTCTTGAGAGTGAAGTCCGGTGCCCTCGGTGGGTCATTGTACTCCGTTCCGAGAATCTCCGTGCCAGAGTCGGTGCATCCAGCACACAGTATCACGAGGGCGAGAACCGGGGCGGAAAATGTGGGCCTCATTGGGCGGGCCCGTGTCCGCACCCCATTTCACTCTTCTTCAATCAGGCTCTTTATGTCTTCAAGAACCAGTTCTGGGTTCCAGTCGGTATCGCCCCACCAGACCCTCTGCATCATCTGCTTGTCCACGATTATGGTACCTGTAGTATGATCCACCCAATAGTCCAGTGGGTGGTGATTCGTCACAACGTCGCCCTCTGGCTGCTGGGTCTCCTTGCCGCATCCGTTGGAATCTACTTCCTCGCCCTCAGGCGTGTCCGGGCAACTGTCAAAACCGTCAGCAACGCCATCATTGTCCACATCCGTGTTGTACGTCGTAAGTCCAACGTCGAAGTTCAGCCAGACGGGTTCCAAGTCCTCAACTGTACCCGTCAAGTGAGGCCATGCCAGGTCCCTCGAAGTGGAGTATTCCTCGAGGACGCTTGAATTGTCCGTCCACGGATCAACGGTTATCGTGAGTATCTGAACCTCCGACCCATGTTGGTCCCCCAACTGTTCGGCGATGAATGCTAGATTTGCGCTAACTATTGGGCAGATGTCTGGACAGCGAGTGAAAAGGAATGTGACGACCACAACCTTGCCCTCGAACTGAGACATAGTTACGTTTTGGTCGTTCTCATCCAGGAGGACAAACTCGTCTACGGAGATTGGGGGGTCGATGTCATCACCGTAGAACTCATCGGATTCAACCCCTCCCAAGCATCCAGGAATCAGGAGTAGCGCTACAACTAGGAGCGTGGGTCCCGTCTTACTCATCGGTTCCACTCCTTACCGGTAATCGTGGCAATACGATGACGAGGAGAAGCAATCCAGACAGAATCACCAAGCCGTCCCATTCTATCCCGTTTCCGCTCTCTACAGATGAGCTCGCGTTGTTGAAGGTGTAACCAGTTGGTGGCCCCGATTCTTCGTGATAGTCGTGAATAACAGTCAGGTTGATGGTTTGCCAAAGCGTCCCATTGGAGAAAACGTCGAATTGGTAGGAGCCGGCTGCCCAGGTGTTTGAGCTGATCCAGAAGGAGCACTCGTCACGAATGGATGAGGAGTTGGACGGTTCGGTCTCGCACCTTTGGTCGTACTCCCCATCGCCGTCGATATCTGCCCTGATCGTGCGTTCCTCGTCGGCAACGTTGTAGAAGTGCAGGGAGTCGTTCTGGAGGAGCTCGGCCTCACTAGGCTGGATGCTGCTGGCCCTCATGATCACAGAGAAGCTATTCGCGCCGTGAGCGGTCGCAACTGGAAGGAGCAAGGGGAGGACGATGATCATCACAAGGAGGTGTGGTCGCATGCTGATCATCATTCGTCGCTCTCTTCGATTGACCACAGAGCGGGATAGTCAAACCTCGGGTCGATGTCCTCATCAAATTGCACGACGTAGATCCCACTTACCATCTCAGAGATCAAGACAAAGCCCCTGGGGTCGTATTGGAGTCCCCAATCGAAGGGGATCATACAGGAAGCCCAGCAATCTGCGAGATCGTATCCGAGCTCAGCAGCGGGGTCGCTGAACCAATCGGGCCCGGCGGGTAGGTAGTAGCCAATGGTGTGGGTAGGAGCTAGCTCCACTATGGCTTGGAATCCTCTTTCGGGCTCTGGGACTCCGTTCTCCCATACTAGCTCCTCCCAGATGTGGCCATGGTCTGTAACCCAGGTTCCCGCATGATAGTGGGCCCAGTAGATGTGCCCGTTTACTCCGGTATCACCATTGTGCGGGCTGTAGATGTAACCACCGGGGATGTAGTGCTGGGGGTGGCTCGAGCCGTTGGCGAGAGTGCCCTCGCCGGGCAACCTCCACTTGGAGACGAGGAAGGGCTTGGCTGGGTCAGTGGTGTCAATTGTCCAAACATAGCCGGTATGATTCGAGTTGCTGCCGTACTCAGGGGCTATAATCGTGTAGTGGCGCCAATTGACCCCATAGGTTGAGTCATCTGGGCCGGTGCCACATTCTTTCGGCCACTCTAATTGGGGGGAGAGCTCGCTAATCCCATTGCAAATCAGGTGATCGTATGGGACTGCATAGTGGATGTTGTCGTTGCCCTGTGCGGAGTCCAGCCACTCTTCGGGGGACATGTTCGCATGACCGCCTCCCTCTGGGCCATACCATCCGTCGTCTGCCGTGGGGCACCCTAGCCACCTCCCAATCTCCGGGGGCCAAGAAATGCCGAATGGGTCCGCGACAGTGGGGGGTTCGCTGACATCGACGATGCGTAGGCCGGCCCCCCAGTAAGAAGCGATCAGAAGCTTCTGTCCGGTGATTGGATGGTCAAAGTAAACGTGGTCGTGGTTGAAAATGGAGCCTCCGCAGGTGGTGTCCGGCTCGGGGGTGTATCCTCCCCAGCGCAGTATCTCCCTACTGGAGTTCTGCTGTTCCTCATTCTGGTTCGGCAGCCAAGACTCGAAGCCTCGAGGGACGTAGAACACCTGGGTCCCCTTGTAGGTGGTTCCGCTCCCTCCCTCAATCATCTCTGGGTAGGGGTCGGCACCGAAGAGGAACAGGCTGCATTCCTCGGTGAAGTCTATCGCCCCGTCCCAGTCGCAATAAACTGCCAAATCCTGATTGTGGAATCCTGCTGGGGGGTTATTCCACTCGGCGACCTTGATCGGGCTGGACTTGTCGCCGACGTAGATCACATCGAGTCGATTCATGCCGCTGTTTGCGTCATCATCGTTGGGAATGGGGTCTAACTCGCTGTTGGTCAGTTCGTGGTTTATTAGCACCCAGTTGTTATCTTTGGTTACCTTGATGTCGATAATTCTAGCGACCTCGGCGTAGTATGTGGACAGGAGCCTGATGTTATTGGGCTCGCTGATATCCAGAATCTCGAATTGGTTGTAGCTCGAGACGTACGCATAGCAACCCCCCGAGCCGTCCGGGTAGATCTTGCAGTCCTCTAGGAAGTTGCCCTCTATTGAGATCTCCGAGTTGTCCCCGGGAGTGGGGCCAACGTTCTTCCAATCATCGTAGCAGGGCCTACCAGCGAAATCGTCCAGCTCTGGGGGGGGTTTGACTTCGCCGTCGCAATTCAGGTTGTGATAGTCGATCAGCTTGGCGTTTGGAGTTGATAGCCGGTGAGAAAGCAGGTCGTTATGTGAGTGGTTGGCATCCTCTATTTCCATGACCGGGTCGACCCATTCCCAATCACCACCCCCTTCGGAATCGTCATCGAGGAAGGATAAGCAGCCCGAGAGAGGCGCCAAAGCCATCAGGGCAACCATCAAGGACGCACGCACTGTTTCCACGTGCTGTCCCGAAACTAACTCCAATATGAACGTACACCCAATTGGTTAGAAGGCGCTAATGGAGTTTAGGAGTCGAGGGAGTTGCCATAGGGAGAGTCGATATCTAGTTGGACTATGTAGAGTCCGGTGGTTATGCAAGAAAGGTAAGTGTACCCCTTGTGATACTCCGCTGCCCAGATGAATGGGGTCCACCCGAAGTCGTAGTAGGAACTGTCTAGAGGCTGTCCGTCGACTCCGTGGGAAATGTGGTATCCAACGGTTGCGGACATGTGTGCTTCTGACTTGTTTCCATCCTCGAGTCCTGCAACCATCAGTGACTCGATGTCTATAACCCATAGCCCAGAGTGATAGCTTCCGAGATATATCCTGCCATCCCAAGCGCCCCCTCTGCTGTTATCAGGGAATCCGGGAAGACCGGTCTGGAATATCTCGTGGTCCGCGTTGTGCGGGCTGAACAGAAGCCACTCCTCCCCACCTGGGATGAAATGATGGTCCGCGAAGGGGATCTCCCAGCCGTGGATGAGCTTGGGGAGGAATCTGACGTTTCCGTTCAGTAACTCATACGAAGTGGTGTCGAGGAGGTAGCTCATTCCCGTTCCCACTGTTGTCTCCAGTACCTCTGTAGCGATGTACGTCATGTGGATCTTGCCTGGGGGGTACCCAAGGTGGCTCGCATCCACCATCTCGTCAATCGGCTCCGCGTAGTGGATGTATGAGGATCGCCCCCCATTCTCGTTGCCCGTGGTACCGCTGTCGGGCTCCCCATCACCGTCGAAGTCCTCGAAGTCCATCCATAGACCGACTTCGGGTGCTCTCCAGTTACACCCCAACTGAGTCCCAAAAGAACCGCGACAGGCAGCTGCAACTGCCAGGTACTCCACCATGTCCTTTCCCGGATGAGGTACATCTGAGACATCGAAGATCCTCAGTCCGGCCTCCCAATAGGCACCATAGATGTAGGTTCTACCGTTCCTCGGGTCATTGGGGTCCTCGCCTGGCCATGTCTGGACGGTCATGTCATGGATGTAGATCCAGCCCCCCCTAGTGGTCTCCCAGCTGACCTCGGCCTC
>CAZLVU010000011.1:0-34096 GCA_964563355.1 uncultured Candidatus Poseidoniales archaeon | reverse complement strand
ACCTGCGATCTTCGCCGTGTGAAGGCGACGTCATAACCCCTAGACCACGAGCCCGACCTGCTGCCCAGCCAATGTCCGGGCATAAGGGTGATGACTTGTCTGAGTAGCAGATTCCCCGCCGGAGTCAAAAGCGGTAGTAGGTTCCGAATCCCGTGGCAGGCAGCTTGGACTTAGCCGTCCTTCGTGAGAAGGAAACCTGGCAGGCATTCGGAATCGGGGTCATCCTCTTCTGTATCATCGCATACTCTTCATTGAGCATCTTCGGCCTCTCGTCGTCTATGTACGGGGTATCGGATCAAGTAGAGCGAGTCCCTGACTTCGAAGCTATTTCGATGAACAGGACCGGTGTGGATGATGCTATCGCCGATGATTCCGGAATGGTCAGTTTATCGGACCTTCGAGGCAAGGTGGTTGTCCTAGATTTCATGTCAATAGACTGCGTGAACTGCCACTACGTTCAGAGTCACATCGAGGACAAAATTGACGATTGGGCGGCCATGGAGGGAGAATACCCCGTGGTCATTATATCCATCGCATCTTGGTACGAATACGAGTCATTCGAAAGGATCAATCAGACATTCGGCGACCCCGACTCGGACAGGACTATGCGATGGCCTGTGCTGAATGGGGCGGGAGACTCGGTCATCCTAGCAGGAGGGGAGAGGGGGGATTTGGTGGAGCACTACTCGGCACAGAGCCTGCCTCTGGCACTAGTCATTGATCACGAAGGTTTCGTGGTTGCCAAGGAGGGGACAGGGACTCCGCTGGATGGCTGGGGTTCGTTTGATGATGCTGTACTGAAAGCCAATAGTGGTGATGCGGAAGACCTCAGATTCGGCATCAAGAAGGCTGACAGGTCGTTCTCAGGGGTTTTCCTCATTGGACTTTTCCTCGGGATCCTAGTTTACTTCTCGCCATGCGCGTTCCCTGTTCTACCCTCTTACATTAGTTACTACTTGAGCCTAGGAGTAAGGGAAGATGAGTTACGAGAGGCTGGCAGGATAGAGGGTAGAATCCCTGGGGCATTCGAGGTTGGTGGGTTCGCTGCTCTCGGCCAACTTACGTTCTTCGGAGCCGTTGGCATGATCATCTTTGGGCTAGACGGCATCGTGAGTCTGTCAGGACTGCTCCACGACATCGCGGTTGGGATCGCCCTCTTGCTGGTGCTCCTTGGGTCCTTGATGCTGCTAGGGTGGACTTCGCACCTTCTGGCCTGGGTACAACGTCTGCTCGAAAGTTACCTAACCACAGAGTCTGATGAGAGATTCACCCCCCGACGAAACATGTACCTCTGGGGCATTGGCTACAGCGCTGCCTCTGTGGATTGCACCGCAGCAGCGGTTTTCCCCTTCGTAGCCTGGTTGGCAGTAGTCGGAGAGGGTGCATTCGTCTTTGGAATGTCAGGACTCATGATTTCGGTTTCCCTGCTAATGATAGCCGTGACTGTGCTTGTTGGAATGGGCAGGGATGCAATGATTGACAGATTGCGAAGGTCGACGGCAATAGTCAAGGCTACTGGTTCTTGGATGATGATGTTTGCAGGATTGGGCCTGCTCGCTTACCTAACTCAGCCTGAAATGGTATCAGAAATCATGGGTTAGAATCGCCGATTGGCTGTAGCATCTCCGCCACCACTGGACTAACGGACTCCCATATCTTGTCGTGAACCCTCTCAACCGTGAGCCGAGTAGGTATCAGGGTAGCACCAGCCTTCTGCCCTTCTGATTGGAAGGCCTGACGTAGCATCCTCTGGTACTGAAGGAATGAGGATGTAATGGAAGTGGAGAGGGCCAGATCCATTCCAGCTTCGAAGTGGTTCAGCGCCTCCAGCCTCTCCCCAAACATGATTCGGTTCAGCAGACGCCTCGGACCAGCGTGTAGGATCACCGTGGCATCGGGCACGGGGACATTAGAGTACAGGGAGGTAATCCACTTCCCATCTCCACCGCGAACCTTCTCTCGAATCATGGGCGTAAGTGTGTAGCGATCGGCAATAACAACGAAGCCGGCGTTTAGAAGCGGTGCTGCCTCGTGCATAATCTGGTCATGCAGATCGGTGGCGTACAGAAGTGAGCGTGTCCTCCAGTTGAGCTGATGGATATCTGCAGTATGGGATTTCACAAGTACCCCCATGAGCTCGGACCGTGCAAGCCCGATTGTGTGAGTTGCGATTCCGTTGGCCTTGAGTCTAGCAGAAAGCAATCGAGCGTGCAGAGTCCGGCCGACGTGGTCCGGCCCTTCGATGACGATCAACTTGCCCGGGTGGCTCATTGGCCCTCACCCCCTCCGGAGTAGGTCAGCCAGTCTATGTCCGACTCGCTGAGGTTCTGGGCCAGGCGGTCGGACTGGTCTATGACCTCTACACTAGAAAGGTCGATATTTGCTTCGAAGACTTCCCGGACTCTGGATTGGACCTCAGCAACAGTACCCTGGGCATCCAGCTTAGTTATCCTCCCCCTATCGACGAGGCCGGAGTAAATCTCCGATACCTTTCCTTGGAATATCCTGTAAGACTCAAACGGGTCTGAGGTCCAGTTCATATCCATTCCCGCCTCGTAATACTTCAGCTTCGGCCTCCCCTTGGCGATTCGGTCGAAGCTCACATCTACTGGGACATCGAAGTAAAGTGTCAGATCCGGTTCTCTGGCGAACGCGTAGGTGGCCTCGATTACCGCGGGTGGAACGTCCCGTGAGCCGTCCCTCGCCATCGCTGTGTACTTGTATCGGTCGCAGATCACTATGCCGCCGATCTCCAGTACGGGCTCAATCTGCCTCGCCCACCTGTCGGCGAAATCAGCAGCATGAATCAGGTGGAATGTGATTGGGAGAAGCCTGCGTGAGTTCTTTCCAATCTTGGTCGCCTCCTTGACGATCTTGCTGGAATTCCACTCTGTGTGATAGACTGGGAGGCCCTTCGCTCGCAGCCAGTGGTAGAGTAGCTTGGCCTGGGTGCTTTTTCCGGATCCGTCCATTCCCTCGACAGCTATCAGTATGCCCTTTTTCCCCAATTAATCACCCTCATCCACCCAGTTGTCGAGCTAGGCGCGAGGAGGCGCACCCGCCGTGACGTATTAGGGTGTAGGGACTTATCCCCTAGTTATTGAGTCGTACGCTATCATATTTAGCAGGATTTCGCCAAAATCTCTCGCGTAGGCGCAAAGACGGCGGGCGGACTCTGAAATCCTATCCTCGAACAGGAGGGGCGTGGCCTTTCCCTTTCCCGTCCAGAGGCCTTCCTCGTGCCTTTCTAGATCAAGTTGGGCGTCCTTGAGTGAGTTGCGAGCTGCCTCTATCTCATGGGAGTCCCTAGTCCTCAGATTAATCATGAGCGATTTGATTGATTCAAGCCATATTGGCAGAGCGGCCAGAGGGAGCTGGTTTGGGTCGATTTGGGGGCGAGGGTTAGTCTCCAGAGTCATCTTAGCCATCTGATTTGCGTGATCCATCATCCGCTCCAGGGAACGTGCCAGATTGGCATGCTGGACTCCTTGCTTGCGATTCAGGGCCAATGACTTGACGATTTGAGGTGAATCCAGCATGGATCCGACCTGTCTTTCGATCAGATATTGCAGGCCATCAACTTCCTTCTCACGATCCTCATGATCCTCAATCATCCAATTTTCACCCCCTCCCAGCACATCCATGATGTCTCTTACGAGAGACGAGAGCAGCAAGTACATCCTATTGAGGCTCGCCTGCAGTGGCAGCTCGCCAGCGTTTAGGAGGCTGACTAGTCGGGTACTGGAGTCAGATTGCTCCCCAATCTCAAATCCGCGGGTTGAGCGTAGGAACCGTCGAATCTCCCTACGGACCTTGCGTCTCAACGGGTGTTCACTTTGGACGTTTATCTCCAGGGCACCTGATATGTAAGCGCCCATGAGGTGGTCGTACAGAGCACCCTTTGGCAACCCGTCTAAGTCTAGAGAGATTTTTGTCCTCTGTTCCTCCATGACGTCCAGTGGCGACAAGGACAGTTCCCCGCTTGGCCTCCAGTCAACACGCAGACTATCCCGGGCAGCGAGGTTGTTGGCCGTAACCCATGGCTTCGGAAGGCTCAGAGTGTATGTCGCGCCCCCAGTCAATTGCAATCTTCGGACGTCTTGTTCCCCGGGACCAATTGGCATGTTCCTTGCCATTCTAATTATTAATATATAGATTACCTAGGTTCTCTATCAAATAACCCTAACCACGCGGGGAGGCAATGGAACCGTTGATGACGCTGGTCCTGATTGTTTCAGTCATCGTCTGCGCTTATCTGGCTTGGAATATCGGTGCCAACGATGTTGCTAATGCAATGGGGACTTCTGTGGGCTCTCGTGCTCTGACGCTAAAGCAAGCTGTGGTGGTGGCAGCAGTTTTCGAGTTCGTGGGAGCCTTCTTTGCAGGGGACGCAGTGACCGACACCGTTCGGAAGGGGATACTTTCCGTCGATTTCGAGTCTGTGACCGATTCGTTCGCCAACGACCTGATGTATGCCTTCATTGCAGCTATGATGGCGGCTGCAGTCTGGCTTACGATAGCCACAAGATACGGCCTACCAGTGTCTACCACGCACAGCATCATCGGTGGAATCGTAGGGGTTGGGCTGGTCATGGAAGTCCAGCACGATACCTCCTTGATTGACTGGGGTGTTGTCAGGAAAGTTGCCATGTCGTGGGTTGCTAGCCCTTTGATGGGCGGCATATTCGCATTCTTCACTTTCTGGATTATTCGGGCAACTATCCTGAACGCAACGGACCCGGAGGCGCGCTCTCGGTGGGTGGCGCCTATTCTCGCCATTCCAACGTTCTTCGTGCTTGGCATAGCGTTGCAGTTCAAAGCGTTGAAGGGATTTTTTAGCAAGGCCGAGGGCAATGGTTGGATCGAAAACAAGTACGACTGGATTCCGGTAAAGGAGAACGGCGTCTGGGATCCTATGGCTGATGGGGCCTGGTTCCCCATCAACAGCCTCATCCTAGCCGGTGTCATTTCCATCATCTCTGCGATGATTCTGGCTTACATCCTGAGGAACTATGACTTCAAGGGTGAGGCTGATGGTTTCCACGGAGTCGAGAGGATCTTTGTTTGGCTGCAGGTCATAGCAGCCGCCTACGTCGCCTTCGCCCACGGAGCCAACGACCGATCCAACGCTATTGGCCCTATGGCAGCAGTCTACCAGATCCTCTCAAGTGGGGGGGAACTCGCAGCCAAGGCAGACGTGCCTACTTGGCTGGTGTTGCTCGGAAGCGCTGGAATCGCCATCGGTGTGATGACCTGGGGGTGGAGGGTCATGGAGACCATTGGGAACAAGATTACCGACATAACCCCGACCCGTGGTTTCGCCGCGACCTTCGGAGCGGCGACGACTGTACTGATTTTTTCCATGCCATTCCTCGCGGTTCCTGTTTCCACCACTCACACGCTAGTTGGTGCAGTGGTGGGAGTTGGACTGGCAGGTGGTGCGAAAGCTGTTGACTTCAGAGTCTTCGGGAAGATAGTGGCGTCTTGGCTGGCAAGTCTTCCCGCCGCAGGATTTGGATCGATAGTAATCTACGTTGCCTCTGGTTCTGATCCAATCAAAATGCTCATCGTAATCCCCATCGCGCTCGCTGCTGTAATATATGTAATTTGGATGACTCGGGACGGCGAGGTTTTCGTGGATGAGGCTCTCGCTGAGGTAGGAGGTTCGGATGTCAGTGGGCCGACTTACTTCGAGCTCTTCCACACTCATGCTGTGGCTGTCGAGGAGACTGTGTTCCATATGCTCAGAGCAGTAAAGGTAGCCGCGGATGGTAACGATCCATCTAATGAAATTGGTGAGACAGTTGCAGCCGAACTCAGGGCTGACAACATCAAGAGTGCCCTCCGTAAGAAGACCGGGGTGGGCCAATGGAGCCTCCTTCTCAGGTCAGAGGACTTTTTGGAGATGGTTAGCAAGCAAGACAGGATTGCTGACTACGCCCAGAACGTCGCTGAACAATTGTCTTTCAGGCCCCTGTATGACAACTCGGAAGCTAGGGGGATGCTCAAGGAAATGGCTGAGGCGGTTGCCAAGACCACTGCATTGTACGAGGACACTGTTGCAGAGTTGCTTAACCTAACTCTTTCTGGCTACACCAAGGCCGGCAAAGAGAAGCTGAGCGAGTTGATTGACGCGGTCAACCTCTCCGAGCACGAAGCTGATTTAGTCGAAAGTCGTGCTGCAGCGTTCGTTTTCAGCCATGGCGAGGACGCACCTCTTGCAGCCGTCCACATGTATCGAGTTCTACAGAGGATGGATGATGTAGCCAACGCCTGCGAGACGGCTGCAAACGCCCTGCTTCCGATAGTGTACAACTAGGAAGCCCAACCTGCTTCCTCTGCGAATGCATCGGCACCCATGGAGCCAACCAGCTCCAAACTGGGCTTGCACCAGACCCACGCTAGGTGAGCCACTAGCACCCCGGTTACGAGATCGAAGGCGTAGTGCTGCTTGGTCGTCATGATGCTTATACAGAGCAAAAACCACTCCAGCCACAGAAGGATGAGGAATAGCCTAGATAGGGCGCGTCCGGGATTCTCACGCTGGACCCACATTGTCATCAAGCGGGCGAGGAAGTAGGAGTGGACGATGTGGAGGCTCGGCCATGCGTTCCAGGGGTTGTCGGCGGAGTGGATGAGCTCGAAGAGGGTCGTCTGCCACGCATTCATCGATTGCCAGTCAATCTGGTCCCTCAGATCTATCTCCGCTGGGAGGGCGAGGTGGATAATGCAGCACACGGCGTTTACAGAGATCAGCATCTGCATCGCCACAGCAATCTCGGCCCTGCCCCTATCGTCCCTAGGGCTGAGGGCCAGAGTGAGGGGGTAGAACAAGTACAGCAAGGAATAGGGCAGAATCATCCAGTACACGACCGGGATCTTCCTGTCTAGGGCCAGTTCGGGGTCGATGACAGTGTCCAGGTAAAGGTGGGCGATGTTGTTCGTAATCAGGTAGGGGATCGCTACTAGGGCGAAGCCTATTGCGAAGACCTCGAACTGGAAGCGGGTCCCGCCCCAGTGGTCCCTGCGCGACCAAGAGGGTGCCCAGAACCTGGACCAAGGTTTGGTGACTGCGTCCACGCTCCTACTCGTCGGGCAGTGCGTAAGAACCTGACACAGTGACAACCGTCGATCCGAGGATCGCCGAGACGAAGGGCCAGAGGTTGGTCAAGCCACCCTCTGATGCGGGAATGGAGCCGTCAGTGGGATGCAGGAGGTACCTGAAGTGTTGGGAGAATCCTTCGTAGCCTGATGGTGGTTCTACAATTCCGTAGGCCACGACGGAAGCTATTCCGGCCAAGCACCCTAGTAACGCCCCCCTGGATGACACCCGATCCCAAAGGGTCAGCAAGACTGGTGCGACTGTGGCGGCAGCTAGGAGATCTGCGAAAAGGAAGATTCCGAAGACGCTCAATGAATCGAAGGTGAACCCGAGTAAGGTTGGGCCTGTGGCTAGGTAGATCGCCAGGGGGATCATCGAAACTGTGAAAATCCGTGCATTGCGCAACCCCATCTTTCCCTCCGAGATGTCCCTGGATACCGAGGCAACGATAGCATTCTGAAGCGTGTCAGTGCTTGAGCAGACCAGTGACACTACCAGAACCACAAAGGCGGCTACGATCAGCGTGCCGGATTCCCCCACCAGATGGAAGAAGGCGACTGATGCATCCTCGACCCCCCCCTGTCCCGCTGCAACCGTGCCAAGGAACCCCATGACGAAAACGAGGGGGAAGGCGAGGGCTGCAGCGAATAGGGCGCCGAGCTTCAGGGCTTCATCGTCCTTGGATGCCCATGCCCTCTGCCAGTTTCCTTGTGAGAACATCTCTGCGGCTGTAATTGCAACCACAAGGGCGAGGCCGGATTGGAAAGAGCCCGTGTAGCTCATGCTTCCGATGCTCCAATCGTCATCCGTGTTGTACGCCTTCGAGTCAGCAATCAGTTGACCAAGGTCAGCCCCGAACAGGAATGCGAGAAGGGCGGTGACAAGGAGGAGTATGGCAAACGCTTGGGCCCTGTCGGTTCCGAGGGAGGCGGGGAGCCCCCCATAGGAGGTGTAAGCAGCAGTGACGACACCCACTAACACCATTGGCACGATTGGTTCCACCCCTACAAGCTCCTCCATCACCTTGCCTATTGCAGTGAACTCAGCGAAAAGGAATGTGAACATGTATAGGATCGAGATTGCGCCCACGTATACCTGCATCCTCCTGCCCAACCTTTCCCTTGCGTAATCTGCGAGCGTGACCCCGTCTGGGAGTCTGTCCCTGATCATTGGCCCCACATATGCTAGTAGCAGGAACGGAGTCGAAGCGGAAATAGCATACCCCATTACGTCCCAGAATCCCCCATAGTAAGCGACCTCTGAAGGGGTTAGGAGGACCCATGCGCCCATTCCCGAAGCGAACAGGCTCAGTCCGATTCTGTTCCAACTCTGAGTACCTCTAGCAGAGAGGTATGCATCGGGGTCCAAGTCTGCCCTCCCCGAAGAGCTGAACCCTACGTAACCAAAGGCCCCTAGGGTGACAATTAGTAGCAAATAGGCGACGGTGGTGTCCATCATTGGTCTCCCATGAAGGGGTAACTCCAGCTCTGAGGTATGTCAAGCGTCCTCTTTACAGATCGAGGAGAGATCCACCGAAGCAGGTTTAGTGGGCCTCCGGCCTTGTCGTTGGTTCCACTAGCCCGAGCTCCTCCGAACGGTTGCTGAGCCACTACAGCACCAGTGGGCTTGTCGTTGATGTAGAAGTTTCCCGCAGTGAACCTAAGTGCCTCGAAGGCTGTCTGGACGTCGACTTCATTGCTAGCAAAAATGGAGCCGGTCAGGGCGTAGGGGGAGGCTTCGTCACACAGGTTAAGCACCTCATCGAAGGCTTCGTCGTCATACACGTAGACTGTCAGCACTGGGCCGAAGATTTCTTCCACCATAGTCTCCGATGTCGGGTCCTTGGTAACGATAACTGTCGGTTCGATAAACCAGCCCGTGCTATCGTCGGAACCACCGCCGACTATGATCTCGCAGTCTTCAGCTGCCCGGGCGCGTTCGATGTATCCGGTGATCTTATCGAATGCTCGTTGGTCGATCACGGCGGTCATGAAGTTGGAGAAATCCCTGGCATCCCCCATCTTGATCTTGCCGATTTCGGAGCAGAGTTCTTCGGAAATTTCAGACCACACAGACTCTGGGATGTACGCCCGGCTGGAGGCGCTGCATTTCTGTCCCTGATACTCGAAGGAGCCTCGTAGTAGTGCGACGAGTAGCCCTCGGTGGTCACAATCCGGGTGTGCTACTACGAAGTCCTTGCCACCGGTTTCCCCGACGATTCTTGGGTAGGAACGGAGTCTCGGCAATGCCGCGCCAATCTCCTGCCATAGACCTTGGAAGGTGGCAGTTGAGCCGGTAAAGTGCAGACCGGCGAAGTCGGGGTTGGCTAGGGCTGCCTCGGTAATCTCCGCACCCGGACCGGGTAGGAAGTTGATGACCCCTCGGGGTAAGCCTGCCTCCATCATTAGTTGCATTAGAACGTAATTGGAGTGGTACGAATTTCGGCTGGGCTTCCAGACTGAGGAACACCCAACAATGGCAGGGGCGCTCGGGAGGTTTCCGGCGATGCTGGTGAAGTTGAACGGAGTGACTGCCAACACGAATCCCTCCAAAGGCCGGATTTCCGTAGAGTTCTCGATTCCGCTGGGAGAGATCAGGGGTTGGAGGTCATCGTGGAAACACCTGGCGTAGTGGCAGTTGAACCGCCAGAAGTCGATGAGCTCGCAGGCCGAGTCTATCTCGGCCTGGAAGGCGGTCTTGGACTGGTTTAGCATGGTTGCGGCGTTTACGGGCATTCGCCAATCGCCTGCGAGCAGGTCCGCGCATCGTTCGAAAACCTCGCAGCGGCCCTCGAGACCTAGGTCAATCCAAGCATCCTGTGCTTCGGCAGCGGCCTTGCAAGCTTCCTCCATCTCCGCCTTGCCTGCCAGGTGTACGTTCGCTAGTACGTGGCCGTGGTCATGAGGAACCACCTGTGTGGACGTTGAGCCGGTGAATACTTCCTCGCCGTTGATGATGCAAGGAATTTCAACTACCTCAGACAGCTGCCGATCCATCTCGTCTTGAAGTGCGGCCCTCTCGGGGCTCCCGGGTGCGAATGCTAGTATCGGTTCATTGCTCGGGTGAGCCTGCATGGCCCTTCGAGATGTCATGCATCTAACATTGTTACGCATGTGGAGCTCTTAGGTTAGAGCACAAACTCCCTACTCCCACTCCTTGGGCTCACCTTTCTTCTCCTTCTTCCAGACCCTGTAGCAAGGTTTGCACAGAGAAATCTTGCGCACCTTACGAGAAACGCCTGAGGCCCCCCAGACGTCAACTGCCCTGTCATAGGCCATCTTGCGACCGCCCACTGCTTTGTCGGCCCAGTTCTGGCATCCCTTGATGTCGCACACGATTGTGCCCTCGTACTCTTGCTCCCTCTCGAGGGCATTGGGGTCATTGGATGGGGAGGCGTCA
Source organism: uncultured Candidatus Poseidoniales archaeon (assembly GCA_964563355.1). GTDB lineage: Archaea > Thermoplasmatota > Poseidoniia > Poseidoniales > Thalassarchaeaceae > UBA36. Next base: position 23,595 of record CAZLVU010000011.1, on the reverse strand, counting down.
GTGCGTCGCTTCCTCGCGCGTGACTTGAAACCCATGGGCGGTCGGGTAAAGCAGGGTGCTTAGAACGTTGCTTCGGAGAGTTGTACGTCAAAGGGCCCGTCGGTTGAGGCGATGGAGGCTAGCCTATCCGGGCCGACCCCGACACTTACCACGGGGACCCCGGAAAGTTCCTCGATTCGCGACAGGTAGTCCCGAACTACTGGTGGAAGTGCACCTAATCCGCTGCCCTTCCGAGACTCTTCGGCCAACTGGATCCACTCGTCGGGACCTAATGCGGGAAATCCTGAGTGCGTCTCGTAGATGGGGGCACACCTTGAGAGTTCATCCGTGGAGGCGGGAAGGTGACTGATCCCCTCGCCGTCCAGCTCGTAGGACGTGCATAATTTCAGCTCGTCGAGCCCCCCCAGAACGTCTAGTTTCGTTACGACTAACCCGGTGTAACCATTGAGTCTCTGGCTCTCGTTAAGAGCCACCAGATCAAGCCAGCCAGTCCTGCGGGGGCGCCCAGTTGTGGTTCCGAACTCGTGACCCACCGTTGACATTTGTTTTCCTGGTCCCTCCGTCAAGGATAACTCGGTTGGGAAGGGGCCGTTACCAACCCTCGTTGTGTATGCCTTGGTAATCCCAAAGCATTGCCCTATGTGCCCAGGGTGGATCCCTGCACCGTGAGTTGCGTTCGCCCGGCAGGTAACAGATGAGGTGACGAATGGGTATGTGCCCTGATCAATGTCCAGCATCGCCCCCTGAGCGCCCTCAAGAAGCACGTTCTCACCCCTTCCGAGGGCCTCGTCGAGCATTTGTCCAGTGGCCCTGATGGAGCCTGAGAATCGCTGTAAGACCCAAGATATCTCTGAGTGGAGTTGCTCGGAATCGATGGTTTCGGAAACTCCGACGGTGGAGAGTTGTTTGTTCATCCTCTCGGATATTGAAACCGTGGCAGATGGGTCGGTGACGGCATTTCTCAAATCTACGAACCTAAGTCCTACCCTCTCAGTACGGTCTCTGTATGCGGGTCCTATCCCCCTGCCGGTCGTCCCGACTATCTTGTCCGCAGAATCGTAGAGCTTGTGGAATGGCAGGATTACTGCTGCCCTCTCGCTGATGAACAGGCGCTCTCCCTCGGGCCTCTCCCCGGTTAGGTCGGCCCACTGCTGCAGCTCCATGTCGAGGACCCAGGGGTCAATGACCATCCCACAACCTAGTACCAAATTGCAACTCCGGGATGTGATACCTGAGGGGAGCAGGTGCATCTTGAGAGTCGTGTCGCCAACGACAATCGTGTGACCAGCGTTGTTCCCACCTTGGAAGCGAACAGCCCAGTCAGAGTGAGTGGCGAGCTGGTCTATGGCCTTGCCCTTCCCCTCATCTCCCCATTGGGCCCCAAGCACTACGCTGGCAGGCAACGTGCCCAGTAACACGGCCGGACGTGTTTGAATGCTTTGGACGATTTAGGGCACAGACCTCTGACGGTTGGGAAGCGGTTATGAATGACTGGCAGGTCGGCGGGCTTCATGGCACAGAGGCATCCTGTGGCCGAGGATAGGCTGCTCAAGAAGTGGATTTGCATGAACTGCTCAGCCACGCACAGGGCCCATGGGGGGATCAAGCCACCTAATTCTTGCCGCAAGTGTGGTTACGCCAGGCTAAGGAAGAAAGCCTCTGAGCGCAGGAAGGCGTGAGCTTGAGCATCGGGTCCTCAGGACTCGAGGGATTCGCACTCAGCATGGGGCTCATTCTCGCATTGGGGCCGCAGAATGCGTTTGTGATGCGTCAAGGATTGATGCGCTCGCATGTATTTGCAACCTGCCTAATCTGTTCCCTGTCGGATGCTATCCTCATCGGGATTGGCATTCTTGGAATCGGGGCCATTCTGTCTGTGATGGAGGGTGCGGAGGTCTGGATCTCTATGGGGGCTGCGGCATTCCTTACCGGTTACGGCATCCTCAGGGTCAGGTCATCCAACAACCCGGCTGGCATCTCCACCGAGGGAGAAGTGGACGGGGACCTGTTTTCGACCCTGGGTGCTGCCCTTGCTTTCACATTCCTGAACCCCCACGTGTATTTCGACACGCTACTGTTGATTGGTGGAGCTTCTAGCAGGTACTTAGGGGACGAGAAGCTCGCATTCGGGATTGGAGCGGTAATGGCCTCTTTCACTTTCTTCTTCTCACTGGGATACGGTGCAAAGAACCTGTCTGGCATCCTGAACAAGCCAGAAGCCTGGAGAATAATTGATCTGGGGATAGCATGCATGATGTTCATCATCGCGGGCACAATCGTATTGCCTCACCTACTCCAATAGGGAGCTGAGCGCCTCGAAAAGAGCGCTTACATCCCTAGAATCGTTGTCGATGTGTGGAGAAACCCGGAGTAAGCCTGCCCTGCTAGTAACGATGATCGAGTGCTCGTCCTGCAACCTGCGAGAAATCTCTTTGCTGCTGATCCCGTTTGGCAGTCTAAGGCTCACTATTGCGCTGCGCTCATCTTCAGTGGTTGGAGAGGCGACTTCTATCCCCATTCTGCGAGACCCCTCGATAATCAAGTCAGCGAGTCCGATGTCGTGCTTCCAGACCTCTTCAATCCCAATCTCGTTTATTTCCTCGACGGCTTCGGCCAGACCCAATGCAGCACCGAAGTGCAGGGTGGTGAATTCGAAGCGGCTGGCATCTTCGGGCAATTCCATCCTATCTGCCCGGAGGTCCCAGAGATCAGCATTGCTTCGAAAACCCACGAGCCCGGGATTCAGTTGACCCCTAATCGCAGAGGAGACGTAGGCCACTGCGGCGCCGTAGGTACCACGTAGCCACTTGTAACCTGAGGATACAAGGGCGTCAGCACCAGTGGATGGGGCGGCGATCGGAACCATTCCCATTGACTGCGTTGCGTCGACAATCAGGAGGGCGTCAACCGAGTGCGCGGCCTCCGCGAACATCTTGAGGTCGTAACGCTGCCCGTTGGAGTACTCCACGTGGGACAAAGTGACCACTGAGGTTTGGTCGTCAATCAGTCCCAGTATGTCATCCGGTGAGGTGTACATGGACTTGTCATGTTCAGCAAGTCTAATCTCAGCACCATTGGCTTCAGCCACCCTTCTCCAGGGGTAAACAGTCGAGGGGAAGGAGGCGCGGGTGGAAACGATGTTGCTGCCTTTGCTGGGAGATATCGCCCATGCCAGGGAGCAGATCAACTCTGTAGCGCTGGATCCGGCGCAAACATCCCCTACCTCGCATGACAACAGACGAGCTGCGGACTCTCGCAGTGGCATCAGGGCGTTCCTCTCAGCGTCGCCGTCAAACTCCGCTGAACCTCCGCGGGCTAGTAAGTCGGCCCATTCCGAGGCGGCCTCATGTGCAACCGGAGAAGTTGTCGCTACGTTGGCATAAGAGAGATTGATCCATCCAGCCATGACAGTCCCGGAGGGATGGTCGGCGGGGAAGCACTTGAAGCCTCAGGAGCGGCTTACTTCATTGAGCATTGTCTCGAGGGCAGCCTGGATCTGGAGGCACAGAGGCCCGTAGTGTCCGGGCAGGTTCGGGTCGTTGAATATCTCATCCAATATCGAGGCGGTCATCCCTAGCCTCACGTCCATATCCTTGTCAGCATTGAGCAGCCACTTCTCCACTGCGTCCTTGGAGGACGATCGTATGTTTCGGGGAACTTGGGTGTCATCTAGTTGAGTTAGAACCTGCGCAATCTGCTGAATGCGCGAATCCAAGTCTGACACCGTGCCATCTCCGAGGCTGCGAACCTAGGGTCCTCCTTAAGCGCATCCCACGAACAATGGTTAGTGGCTAGCGCACCATTCGGCCCATGGCATGTTGGTTCGATTGGAAATGCCCACGCCGTTTCCTTCAGACCCCAGAGAGATGATCCCCACCTCTGCGTCACTCTCCACAATCTCTTCCAGAGCCCATCTCATTGCGCCCTTCAGGCCTGCACCGCCCAGAATTCGATCCGCAACTCGGTAACTGAGAAGTGCCCTGGTAATCGCCTCACCGATCCCAGTGGCACCGACTCCGACCCCTCCCTGGACCCAGAAACCGCATCCCGGCAAAGGGACGTCACCTACTCTGCCGGGTGGGCGATTGCCACACCCCCCGGTGCTAGTTGCGCATACGATGACGCCTTCCTTGTCCCTAGTTAGCACCCCTACGGTGTCGCTAACTTCCTCGTTTGGAGGTCGCCCTTCTACGGATGCCCTACTGAATCCATGTGTGTCTGCCCAGAGCCTGGCTCCCTCCCCAGTAAGCCCATTGATACTCTCGTCAAGGAGCCCGGCTGCAACCCTGATTGGATTGGGGGTCTCCTCCATCGCTATGACGAATCCCATGCGGCCATCGGACGTCTGGATGGAGGCATCGAGGAGAACTGAGCCATCCGTCCTGAATACGGAACCGGTTCCAGCGTTGAAGACGGGGTCATCCTCCAGAATTACGCATGCCTCGACTGCTGCCTCGACTGCGCTTCCCCCGCTCTCAAGTATCTCCGCTGCCCTAGCGACTGCTGCCTCAATGTTTGGCAGCCTGTGTGGCCCCGCTCCGGCACCCCCGTGGGCCACGACTGCTGGAATCGGCATACTCAACGACCTCTCGTTGGGACTGGGGAGTCCTCTGTCTGTCGTATGCGGGCCTGAAGTAAAAGTGCTGCGAAGAAGACGACACCCGAGACTCGGAAGCAAGTGTGGTATGTCCACAGTCCCGTGCCCTCAACTGTCTGGGACCAGATGAAGGCGGCCATCAGCGGGCCTATGATCCTCGCGAGAGCGCCGGATCCTTCTTGGGCGCCCATTACCATTCCCAGCTCGTGCCCAGCCAACTTAGTCTCGAATGTCAGGACTGAAGATTGGGTTGGCGAGTAGAGTCCGTTGCCGATGGCTAGTCCTGCTGATGATCCGAAAATCAGCCAACTGAACTCCGGAGAAGCATAGGGGATGCTGGCAATGCCAAGGCCAGCCAATGCGGTACCAACCATCATCATTCGGTTCAGGTTGAAACGCTTGGTCAGAGGGCCAATCATCCCTCCCTGGACGACTACCCCCAGTAAGCCTATGAATGCGAAAATCCAGCCATTGTCCATCTCGTCCCAGCCTAATCCGCCACTTTCAGTAGGCATCGATGTGAACAGAATGAAGGTGCCATGCATCATTGTGAAGCCAATCATGAAGAGGAAGTTCACCATCACCAGAGACGAAATAGTGCGCATCCTGAGTACCGATGTTATGCTGGAAATGGTTGTGCCCAATTCCGAGAGTGGGGAGGTTTCGCTGGATGATCTGGATGTGATGGGGAGGCTCTCGGGGAGCTTGAAGAATGCCAGGAAAAAGGCAATCGAAGACATCAGGCTGGAAAAGAGACAAGGAAGGAGGTAGGGGAAACTCTGCCAGAAATCAGTATCGAACGGGCCGCCTAGCCCAGTTGCTGGATCAGATAGAACCCCTCCCACGAATGGACCGAACATGAATCCCAAGCCAAATGCGGCCCCTATCATCCCCATCCTCTTAGCCACCAGATCGGGTTCGCTGATATCCCCAATGTACGCCTTAGCAACCGCAATGTTACCGTTCCCTGCACCCGCGAGAAACCTGGCAACGATTGCCATTAGGAGGCTGCCCGATAGTCCGAAGACTACGAAGAAGACAGTGTTGGAGAATAGTCCGAACATTAGGACTGGCCTGCGGCCGAGGCGATCGCTGAGGGACCCTAGGATTGGAGTGAAGATGAACTGTGCCAGAGAGTAAACAGCAATCACGACCCCTACCCAGAAGTCACGCTTCCCGGTATCTGTGATGCCATCTGCTGCCGCTAGGTCCTGGACGAAGTAGGTCAAGAAGGGGATGACTAGGGTCAGACCCAACATGTCGACGAGCACGACGAGGAACAGGATCCCCATAGGAGAGCTGTCGTCATCTCCCATGTAATCCAACCGGGCTGAAGGAGAACGGCTATGAAGAATGGGGGGGCTATTGAGCAGAGGGTTGGGAATCTGCTCCCGTGGAGAATGTGTCGATTACCTTTGCGAGCCTCTCGACGAGGCTCACCTTCTCTTCCTTGCCCACCAGAGCATGCTCGAGCACCTCGTCAAGGGAGTCCACTGTCAGGATCTCCACCTGCTCCTCGAACTTCTCGTCAATGAGTACATCGTTCAAATTTGACCTGGGGATGATGACCTTGCCAATCCCAGATTTGGCTGCAGCCTCAATCTTGGCAGAGACCCCTCCGATTGGGAGCACTTCGCCCCTTACAGTCAGAGACCCGGTCATTGCCAGATTCTGCTCTATCGGAACTCCCTCGAATGCGCTGATGATGGCTGTTGCCATCGTTATTGAGGCGCTGTCTCCATCGACATTGTGGGTTCCTGGGAACTGGACGTGTAGGTCATAGTCCTTGATGTCCTTGCCAGTTAGTTTCTTGACTACAGCGCTGATGTTGGTGACGCTCTCCTTGGCAAGGTCGGACAGCCCTCCAGTGGCAATGACTTGCCCCGACCTACCTTGGGAGGGAGTTACCATGGCCTCTACGGGGAGAACGACGCCAGAGTAGTCAGAAAGGCCGGTGTCCGCACCGAGGACGGCCAAGCCGTTGACCCTCCCCACTCTGTGTCCCTTGTTGACGAGCATTGCGTATTCAGACTGCCTCTCCAGATATCTATCGGCAACCTGCTGCTCGAGGGGTTTTGCTATCATCCTAGCTCGGATTACGTGTTTGGACTCAGTTAGGGGCAATCCTTCCTCCGAAGCGAGGTCTCCGGCGATCCTTACGAGCCCCCCCAGTTCACGGAGCCTGAGGGAGAGCTTGCCCCTACGGCCGCTCCTTCGCTGGGCCTCCTTGAGGATGAGCGCGATTGCGTGCTTGTCGAAGTGGGGGATTGCTCGTCCGGTGCTCTTGGACATCTCGTTCCTCACCTCCTGGGCGATGAATCGAATCAGTCTCCTCCTGTTCCTAGCTGTGTCCTTCATGTCAGTGTTGACGTATACCTCATAGCCATACCCTCGAATGCGGCTCCTTAGGGCTGGATGCATGTTCTGAATACTATCTAAGTTCCCAGCGGCAACCAGTATGAAGTCGGTCGGGACTGGTTCCGACTTTGTCAGGGCCCCCGACGAGCGCTCTGAGCGACCGCTGATTGACAGCTCCTTCTCCTGCATGGCAACCAGTAGTGCCTGCTGCTCTTCCATGCGGAGCATCCTGATCTCATCGATATATAGCACGCCCTTGTTGGCTCGGTGAACTGCACCCGGCTCGACCCTTTCGTGGGCAGGGGTTGCCAAGTCTGCTCCGGATTGGAATGGGTCGTGTCGGACGTCTCCAAGAAGTGCGCCTGCCAAGTTTCCAGTTGCATCGATGAACGGTGGCTCGTCGCTCTTCTCGTGCTTGATCAACAGCTTGGGAATGTTTGATTCATCTCCAGCAGTCAGCCGGGTTCTTAGGAAGAAGTACCCGAATACAAGTATGAATGAGCCGAAGATGAAAGTAAGAATCTCGCCTGTCGAGATTGTGGCTATCAGAAGTGCGGCACCGACCACTAGGGCAATGAAAAGGAGGGTTCGGTTTGTTCTTTCACGCTGCAGACGCACGTGAGCCCTTCTCTCGGAGATCAGTCGGGAGCCTCGTCCTGCGGGTACTGTCCTGATCTTGGGTTCGTTCTCGTCCTCGTGGTTCCTGTAAACGAGGATGTCCTCGAGTTGCTCCCTTGGTAGGAACTCGGTCATCGAGCGAGCGAGCATGGATTTTCCGGTTCCTGGCTCACCGACCATGATCATGTGCCGGCGCTGCTCTGAAGCCTTCCTAACGACAATGGAGGCAGCCTCTTGGCCTATGACCTGATCAACCAGTCGGTCCGGAATAGGGACCTCCTCTGAGGAAACGATATCGATCCCATCCATCCACTCTTCCACGGGAATTTCGCAAACGGGGTCCTTGTCATTTGAGACTCCAAATGCAGCCCCATCCTCCCAATCGTCTAACGGGTCAGCCGGTGTCCCTTCCGCAGCGATGTCTGAGTCGACTTCATCGGCCATATAGCTCCCCCGGGTACTGTCTGCCTGTGGCACCTTCTTGAAGGTGCGTCTGTGTCGCAGATGCGGTAAATCCGCAGAATTACCGGTTTTTCAGGTAGTCCTCGCCGTAGTACTGCCACTGCTCGAGTGTCCAACCGGCAGGGATTCCCTCCTCGGGAATCGGGGGGTAGATCTCCGTACTTTCTTCTTGGTGTGTTTCCTCGGGTTCCGCTCGCTCGAAATCAAGCAATTCGCCCTCATGCCCGCTACCCCGGTCAGCGCCAGAAGGCGTTTCTTGCCTTCGTGACAGGTAAAGTCCGCCCAAAGTTCCTCCTCCGATGAAAACCACGACTATCAGGAAGTATAGGACCATCGTCAGAGGGCTGATCTCGGAGCTTCCCCCGGTTTCCTCAGCCTGGGACTCTTGCTCTTCTTCATCTACGATATCAGATTCATCGATGTCCGGGCCCAAGTCGATAGAATCGGCCTTGAAATTACCATCGGACTCCCTGTCCCAGCTATCGCCGTCCAAGGCCCTGACGAAGAGTGTGAGGTAGTCACCCACCGCCATCCCATTTCCACTGGCTGGTGCAGCGACGAATGTCCCCAATCCATCGTATGAGCCTGCAGTGTGGCAGACACCTACGATGCTGTTACAAATTGTCCAAGTAGTCGAAACCTCGTTTAACTCGAGCGTTCCAACATTGGAAAGTGTAACTTCAGCATCAGAGCCGACATATGGGCCATCGACCGAAACTCTGAGATCGCCTGGCGTTTCTTCCGAGTCCCACGACAGGGGCTTGGTGTCGAGAACTGTGACGCTGAACTCCGACGAGGACCAATCCCCATGCCTATCGACAATCATCACAGAGACTACGTGCGTCCCGGGTTCTTCCCACTGCATGGACAGATAACCCGAGATATGGTCAAACTGAATTGCCCCGGGTATCGGGGTAGATGCCGTGAGCCAAATATTGTCAGTGGGGTCGTCGACATCGGACAGGAGAGACTGCAGATCTACTGAGAGTGGTTCGTTGGCCTTCAGAGTAATATCTGAAAGGCTATCCAGATCTATCGAAGGAGGGTCGTTTATGTTTATGACGAAGAATACGATCGTGGTGTCGGAAGACTTTGAGCCATCACTAGCCCTTACCGTGATCTCGGCGACCCCAGTTGAGTCCTCATCGACGGTGGAAGCTGTCACAGTTTGCCCTGCAACTGTTGCCTGCAATAGGCCCTCGTTGCTGTTTGAGACGATTGTGATAACTAGCCCGTTGGCGGAAACGGGGTTCCCGTCGTCATCCGTGTCGCTTAGGAACTCAGTTAGACTGATGGTCGCAGAGCCCGCCTCGAAAACCGGTTGGGTGGTTATAGGGGCCCATCGTGGCGCGCCGCTCTCTATGACGTTAAACAGAAGCATGCCGTTGTTGACATCCTCTCCATCGTCTATCGAGATGAACACCCCTTGGGGAAGGGGGTTGCCCTGCGAATCCCTGGCTATCTCGTCGAACTGGACGGTGATGGAAGTGGTAGCAGAGTTCCAGCCTAGGAACTCGGGGTCACTGCTATTTATGGCAAGCATCGAAAGAGGCGTCTCGGCGTCCCTAACAAGGCCAGAGAGGGAGATGGTCTCGGAATCGCCTAGTTTCACTGTGGGATAGCCCACGAACCCCGGGTCGTTGCTACTCAGAACCTTGGGCAAGGCATTGTGCAGCTCGAATGCTTCCTCGGTTACAAGCCACTCACTTTCTTGGCCGGATAAGTCCTGCCACATCGTTCTGATGTCATAGAACCCAGTGCCCGCAGTTGGTGGCGTCTGGATTGTGTGTAGATAGACGGCATTTCCGCCCGAACCAGCCAGTTCGGTGCTGACGACCCACCCGTCAGTCCATTGGGAGGTTCCTGAAGGCGAATACTCGAGTGTGGGGCTCATTGTGGACATGTCATCCACTAGGTCATTGGACAGTGCCGTCGACTCGAACTGTACTGCATCGCCGCGCTCAAATGAAGTGGAGCCGACCGCCGCGGGACGTGCAGGGGACGGGGGCATATCATGGAAAGCTAGTGCATCTAGCAGGTTGTTTGACGAGTTTCGATCACTGCTCAGGTCCGTGATCATGGCGCGGAACGTCGTAATTCCTGAGTTGGCCATCGTGATATCTGAGGTGTCGAAGTCCAGTTCTAGGGATTGGGTGCTCCCTGGTCCCAGTTCAGAGATCGTCTGGCCCCCCAGATAGGTTACGTCCGAGCCACTGATGATGTAAATGCCGAATTCGCCGCCCTCGAGGTAATCCTCAACACCATTATTTCTTACTTCCATATTGAGTTCGAGGATATCACCCGGAGTGAAGCCGGGAGTGTCTTCGCGATTCTCGACGGTGAACTGTGTGATTCCGACATCTATGAGGGGCCCCATTGCAGGGTCAACAGCGGCGAGAACGGTATTGAACGAGTCGTAGGGGCCGTCCATCAGGGCTATGACTGGCCAGAAATTTTCCCACTGGGAGTGCCCGGAAGAAGGTCTGACTAGGCTAAGAGGTGCGGTCCAGGAAATATCGGCAGTCATGTCCTTGAAGAGAGTGAGCTCGGCGAAACCGTCCTGGTTCTCGTTCAACAGCCAGCCCCGCCAGTTGTGGTGGGGTCGGTATCCATTGTCGTAGGAGTCTGCTCCAATCTCCTCAGTTATTGCAGCGTAAACGTGTGTCTGCACGGAGGTCTCTGTGCCCACGTAGGTGGCTTCTAGGCCTATGGTGACTTCCTCACTAGTAGCATTGAGCGACATTGACATCTCAAGCTGGAAGTTGCTAGAATCATCACTCATACAACCCCCATTAGCGAAATCCGTGTCGTAGTAGTGGGAACCGGAAGAGCCTATCTTGTAGCATGATCCTGACTGTTGGTCTCCGAATGAAAACGTGGGATATCCATTGGAGTTATTCATTACGTGATCTGTTCTGAGAATGGGGGAGTCGGAAGGCCAGCCACCGAATTCGGACTCAAAGAATGACACGAAGGTGAATTCCTCGGGATTTGAAGTCTTCAGATTTGTCAAGGATGGGGAGGCGCTATCCATGCATGGGCCGCACCAGTGCGCTCCCACGTATTCACCGAAGACCGAGTGACCGGGGCTGGAAACATATAGGGGCATCTTCTCTTGCTTGAGTTCGGACCTTTCTATTGGAGAGGGATTGTCGGGAGAAAAAATCACCGAAGTCGGGGCTGCAATCATTAGCAAGCAGACCCATAGCGCTGGCTGGGTTAGTAGTCTTACGACCTTCTTCATCGGATACTGAACACGTAGGCCCCGTATAATCCTGCTGTTCGCCCTTTAGGGCGGAAAGTGAATCGCCCCCTGGAAATAGAGTTGAAACGTGCCATGCTTCCGCGCTAAGACGTGAGCGAGGGCGAGTCAGGAGGATGGGTTGCCCTCAGGGAGGACGATGGGCGGGCATACTTGCTGCGTCGTGCTCCAGGAGAGGTCAGAGTGAAGGGACTTGGCAGATTTGATACCGAGAAGCTCCTAGAGGGGTATGCAATCGGCGACAGGATCACCGTTGGGCAGAAGTCACTGACAATAGTTGAGCCCACCTTGTCCGAGGCTCGTCGAAACATGGAGCGAAGAGCACAAGTTATCGGTGCGAAGGATGCGGGTTTCCTAATCTCGTGGATGGGAATTGGGGTCGGCTCACGAGTCCTAGAGGGAGGTCATGGATCTGGGGGGCTAGCCATGCACCTGGCCAACGTCCTTGGCTCGGCTGGCATCTTAATCTCAGTTGAGGCTAGGCCCGAACACGCTGAAGTGGGGCGTGCCAATATGGAGAGGCTATCTGAGGTCCTGCCAGAGTTCCCTGACTGGCATCTAATCGATGGCGACATGAAAGAAATCGGTAAGGCGGTCGGACAATATTGCAACTCCATTGATGCGGTGATTATCGACTTGGCAGAGCCATGGGGGGTCGTGCCCGAAGTAGCCCCATTGCTCAGACTCGGTGGAAAGTTAGCCTGCTACTGCCCGACCACGATTCAGCTGGAGAAATCCTGGGAGTCAGCCCAGAAGCAGGGACTTGTGATTGAATGGGCGGGAGAGATGGTCGAGCGTAGGTGGGTGAAGGCGAGCAAGGGTGGAGTCAGGCCCGGAAATCAGCCGATGGGGCATACCGCGTTCCTGCTGATTGCAGCCAAGATTGCGCCACACGAAGAATAGTGAGGGGCTAAATGAGCTGGATCGATGATTTCGAGAACAGGGTAGCTGATGTCGGCTGGACATCAGGTACCGTGTTCCGAGAGTTCATGAGGTTCAACGTCACTGGTTGCTTCAACTCCGCGTTCGCTTTCTCTGTTTACCAGATTCTGTACTGGGTGAATCTCTGGGACGCCCACACAGCAGTGGCAGCTTGGGTCGTGTCAAGCATCATAGGGAACGTCGAAGCCCACTACATGCACTATAGATTCACCTTCAAGTCCACGTTTGCCTACTACGCCAGTCTCAACAGGGCATTCTGGTGCTACACTTCGCAACTGGTGATAACAACCTCTCTTGAGTTCTTCATGGTTGAGGTTTGGCTCATTAACCACAATTTAGCTTGGTTGATCAATACCTGCTTGTTCGGATTCCTCAACTTCGTGCTAATCCGATGGCTAGCCTTCCCTCCTGAGCTCGACGACGCTTATCTCGAGCGATTTTCGGATGATTGAGCCTCCCGGTCCGATACCATTCAAAACCCCGTCCCGACACGAGAGGGGCATGAGGGACAGCAGCGGATGGAGGCCTACTGCCTACCGTTCCCACACCATAGGACAAGTGGTGTCCAACGGAGCGGACTTGGTTGGCTCCGAGGTTACCGTCGCCGGATATGCTGAGACAGTGAGAGGGCGTGGAGCGATCTGCTTCCTGATGCTTAGGGACGGGACTGGTAGGATTCAGGCCTTCCTGAAGAGGGATAACTTGGATGAAGGTTTGTTTGATGCCATCCAGTCTTCCACTAGGGAGTCGGCAATTCAGGTTACGGGAGCGGTGGCCCGAAAAAGACCCCCCAAGGTCGCTGAGGGTGAACCAGCACCTCCTGCAGAGTTCGAAATCAATGTTGTCGGCGCGGCCATCCTTGCTGAGGCTGCTGCTCCTCTCCCGGTGGGCGTGATTGATGATGTCAATGTAGGACTGGATGTCAGGCTGGATAACCGTCACCTCGACCTGCGTCGGGCACACGTCAATGCGATGTTTCAGCTTCGAGGCAAAGTACTGCAGTACGGGCGTGAGCAGCTAATCTCGGAGGGATTCCAAGAGATCAACACCCCGAAAATCATCGCAGCCGCTGCTGAAGGTGGAACCAATCTTTTCCCTATGAAGTACTTCGACACCGACGCCTACTTGTCTCAGAGCCCCCAGTTGTACAAACAGCTAGCGGTATTGGGAGGTCTAGAACGCGTCTTCGAGGTAGGACCAGCCTTCAGGGCAGAAAAGCATGACACTTATCGGCACCTAAACGAGTTCGTATCTTTCGACATCGAGGGCGCATGGATGGATGACGAGGACGTCATGGGGGTACAAGAGAGGATGATTCACCACATATGGAGCCAGATTTCTCAGAATGAGCAGAATCTGATTCATGTGATCAACGAGTATCGGTCAAGCCAAGGTCAGGAGCCTGTGGCATTAGAAATCCCGAGCATCCCCTTCCCACGCATTTCGTACTGTGATGCTGTCGAGATTGTCAAGGCCGGAGGAGGGGAGATTGAGTGGGGGGATGATATCGAGAGTCATCATTGTGACATCATTGCTTCCAAGCACCCAGGTTTCCACTTTATACCACGCTGGCCGATGTCCATGAAGCCGTTCTACATCCACCACAAAGAGGGTGAACTCGGATCTTCTGGAGGTCAATTGAGTCGTGGCTTCGACCTTAACTATGGGAGAGATGAGATGACCAGTGGTGGGCAGCGAGAGCATAGGTTCGAAGTTCTTGAGCAAAACCTCAGGGACATGGAGCTCGACCCATCTGACTTCACTTTCTACACTGACGGATTCCGTTTCGGCGCCCCCCCTCATGCCGGTTGGGGACTTGGGGTCGCCCGCTTGTTGATGGTCCTGACAGGGGCCGGCAACGTCAGAGAAGTAGTGCTTTTCCCCCGTGATCGAAGTCGTGTCACGCCATAGTCCGGGCAGAACAAGCGCGTAACGCTAAGCGGGCCAGAGCTCACGCTATCGGAAACTCATCGAGATGGCCAGCAAAGGGCCAATTTTTCAGACTTCAGAAGTCGCTTGCACGGACTGTCTTGCGACCGTTAGCAACGGCCCTAGAGACTGCTTGGCCAATGGCTGCGTCAGCAACTGCGTTCATTGCCCCCATGGCGTCTCCGCCAGTGTTGCAGCCGTGGCCCTTGAAGGCCTCCTTGACCCTGCTCGCTACGACCATGCCCGAGTCCGAGCTGCCGCCTGCGTGGATGTCGTGTGAGCGGATGGTCTTGCGACCATTTGATCCACAGCGAGCGACCGCTGCCGCCACCGCAGACTCTACAGCGGCATTGAGCGCGCCTGACGCGTCTCCAGCCGTGTTGCATCCGCCTGCCTTTATTGCTTCCTTCATCTTACTGTTGTATACCATTGACATAGCGTGCCACGCGAACAAAAACCCCATTTTGAAGGTTGGGGCGGAAAAGTCCCAAATTTGGGGTCAGATTAGGAAAATCATCTTGAAATTGGGAAACCGAAAATAACGGGTATCAAAGGCCCCTCCGGTGGGCGGGGCATATGGCCAAGCCGAGATTTGCATACCTCGTTCTGAAGGAGCACCCGTATGGTCGCGAGATGCTGCGTCAGATTATTTCGGAAGGGTTCGTACCCGAGATCATTGTCGAGGAAGATTCTGATGTTGGTGACGAGGAACGCGAGAAGTTCATGAAGCGAATTGAGGGGCACCCTATTGCACCACCCATAGAGGAGCAAGCTGCAGAACGTGGGATCCCGATTGTTTCTGTACCAATCCACAAGTCCCCCGAGGTCATGCCACACTTAGAGGGCAAGGAGCTCGACCTAATCGTCTTCGGGGGAACTCGAATAATACGAGGCGAAATCCTCGACTACCCCAAAGACGGTGTCATTAACTCCCACCCAGGGCTACTCCCAGAGTGCAGGGGTTCTGCCTCCCCAGCCTGGTCGGTCTATCACGACATACCCATTGGATCATCCACCCACTTCTGCGACAATGGGGTTGATACTGGTGAGCTACTAATGCGTCGAGAGGTGCCGGTAACCAGGGGTATGACCTACCAAGAGCTGTGCTACGAGACGTTGGTACTAGCTGGAGTATTGATGAAGGAGGCATTGGTGGGGTATGAGAAGGGTCTTTGGGATGAGATGCGTAGACCGCAGGGTGAAAGCCAGCACCCGACCTTCCGCAACGCGCCTGAGGATGTGCTAGAAGTGGTGCACCAGAAACTGCGAGACCAGACTTACGCACACTACGTTAACTAGGTGATTAGATGAATGACAAGCTGCTTGGTGACCGATTCCCCTTTAGTGAGGGGGTTCTGGAAGGTTGGAATGCACTAGTCTGCGGTGCCTCAAGAGGGATTGGGCGAGCTAGTGCACTGATGCTTGCGCGGGCTGGAGCCAGGGTCATTGCATGTGCACGGTCATCAGATGCCTTGGATGATCTTGTGGAGGAGATGCATGGTGATGGGCATCAGGCTCTGAAGCTAGATCTAGAAGACTTGGGTGCAGTTGGTGCTGCTGTTTCCGATTTAGGACCCGTACATATCCTCGTTAACAACGCGGGCGGGCCTCCAGGGGGCCCACTATTGGATAACGGGCTTGAGGATTTTGAAGGCCCCTTCCGCAGGCATCTCCACGCAGCGCACATGATTACGCAGGCATTGGCGCCTGGTATGGAGGAGGCGGGCACCGGCAGGATAGTGAACATCATTTCTACCTCTGTTCGCGAACCCATAGATAACATCGGGTTATCCAACACCCTGCGTGGAGCTATGGCTTCTTGGGCCAAATCGCTTTCACGTGAGTTGCCCCCTTGCATCACGATAAACAACATCTTACCGGGATTTACGGACACGGACAGACTGGGTTCGCTGGCTGCATCAATCTCTGAGAGAACGGGTAAGCCCGTTGACGAGGTACGTGAAGACTGGTTGTCCAGCGTACCCATTCAGCGCCTGATCGATCCGATGGAGACTGCTGCTGCCGTAACTTGGTTATGTTTGCCGAGCAGCAGCGCGATACGCGGAATCAGCCTTGCAGTTGATGGTGGAAGGATGCGTTCGATCTGAGGGATTGGATGGAATTTGACATCTTTTTCTCCATTTCCCAAACTCCTGATGCCTCCGGGCGCACTCCGTCAGAGAGTGAGATGTTCTCCAGCTTCTTTGACCAGGTAGAGCTTGCAGATGAGCTGGGTTTCGGAATCGGGTGGGTTGCACAGGCACACCTATCCACGGAGATCCAGAAACGGAACCGAGAGCCGGTTGTCCCCCATTTCCCCGGCGAGGTTGGACTCTGTACGGACTTCTTTCAGGTCGCACGGGAGATGTTTGCTAGAACCAGGAGAATGGACGTTGGTAGCGCCGTGATTTCTATCCTGGCCTCCGGAGGACCAATAGCGCAGGCCGAAAGGGTGGGGGCCTTCCTAGCGCTTCATGGTCTGGATCCGAATGAGAAGAGGAGGTTGCACATAGGCTTCTCTGCGGGGCGGTTCGAGTTTATGGCAAGGCCATATGGGATCGTGCCACGAAACCCAGTCGAGGCTGAGGCTTGGCCGGCGCTGCGAGGGCAGATCTTTGCAGAGGCCGCGGAGATATTCCTTCGTCTACTCAACGGTGAGGTGTTATCCAGCAATATGGTTCGTCCGACAGTCCTAAATCGGGAATATTTCAGAACGGATGAAGATTGGTCACTCGTTCAGAGAGCTGCAATGGAATTATACGGGAACGAGTTGGCTCCTGAGTCGCTGGAAATTCCCCGGCGGTATGAGTTCGAGGAGCTCAAGACAATCCCTCAACACTGGCGAAAGGAGTTGCTAAACCTGGTATTGGGGAGTCATGACGTCGATCTTCAAGTGGAGGTTAACCGGATCCGTCCAGTTCAGGTATTCAACCTCAGCATTACACCGGCGCACGTGATTGAGGAGACTCACAATAGGATGGGGGAGCACTACCACCCAGACGGAGGGGCGTGGGTTCGGAGCATGATGCCTAGAACAGTCATGGTGTTCGTAAACGACGAAGAGGGGTTATCACCGGACGAAAGGAGCGAGGCGGCGATGGAGGAAGCGAAATTAGCCCTATCCACCTACTGGAATGCCCTTGAGGGGACGATTGACCCGGGCAAGATTGAGAGGGCTGTCGACAACGCAGTCATAGGGAACGTGGAAAGAGTGAGCGAGCAAATACTCGAAAGATTTCACGCAGATGATCGTTTAATGTGCTGGTTCGACTTCTTCAACCACGACAGTAATCGAGTGCAGAGGAACATGGCTGCTTTCATGAATAAGGTCGTGCCGATAGTAAACGGAGAGGGTTAGGATGGGTGACAGAGGGGTTTCCAGGCCGTCCAGCGTTTCACCGGGAAGGCCCGGTTCCTCGATCTATCCGACTAACCCACTGGGAGAGAAGTACGAGGGCATTGCAACGGGCAGGGATGTTGAGTGGGAACCACTCGTTGACTTCAGGAGGATGGACGTTTCTGAGAACACCATACACGGAGCTATATCGTGGGCCCATGGCACCGAAATTGTTCATTCCTTCGGGGGCAATGTGCTCGTTTACGGGCGCTCTATGATGAAGCCACTAATGATGAAGACATTCGTCGGAGAACTGGAGGCGTCGGGGCTTACGTGGGAACAGAAGGCAATAGCCTGCTCTTCCCACAATGGGGATACTGAGCACGTGGCTGCAGCCCAGTCGATACTGACTGAGTCTGAGTGGGGCCTAATGCAATGCCCCTTGGACGTGCCATTGATTCAGTTTGGGCGGCAGGTGCGAAGGCCTCGTAGATGGTTCCATACGTGCTCTGGAGAACACGCGGCAATACTCAAGGCACTTCGAAGAATGGGTATCAACCGTGCAGGATACACCCTTCCCAGCTCCCCCTGGTTCCCCCTCTACCTAGATGTCTTGAGGAACATGCTAGGGCATCCAGATTGGGAGCCCAAGAGAGTGGCCAAGGACGGATGTGGACTCCCGACCGTCTCCAATACTGTAGACGAGTTGGCAGTCTTGTTCTCTGGTCTCGTCAGGGAGAAGGAAGAAGATTGGATTTGGGAAGCAATGAACCGTTACCCGGATCTGATTGGAGGATTCAACCGATTGGATTCAACCTGCCTTAAGGCTGGTGAGGGACGACTTCTGGCTAAGGAGGGTGCGGACGGCCTTCTGGGACTATCCGTAGTACACCCAGACTGGCCCCAGGGACTTGGGATTGTGATCAAGATAGCTCATGGGTGGAACTCCCAAGCAACTTGGTACGTGGCACGTGCAGTGCTCGGAGTTCTAGGAATCGACCTTCGAAACCCATATCCCCTCCACAGGCAGAAGGCATTCATTGTCCCAAGGGTGGTCCCAGAGCAATACTTGGATGATCTCGAGCAGGTTGTAACCTGGGACGAATGGGACCCAAACAGAGATAGTTTCTCCTTGGACTGGAAAGAGTACGCTGCGGCGATGACGCGCCCGGATCCATTCTCGAACGAGGGCGACGTGGGGGCATAATTTGGGACTTGAGAACCTTCGCAATTACGTTGATGGGGACTTCGTCCCACCTGCTGGAGATCGGTACCTCGAAAATTCAGAACCTGCTACTGGGGTTCCCATTTGCCGCGTACCTTTGTCAGATTCAACCGATGTCGCTGCCGCTGTCGCAGCGGCCCGCTCATCACAACCTTCGTGGGGTGCACTGAGTCCATCAGAACGGGCTGACTGGTTGGACCAAATCGCCAACTCCCTTGAGAATTGCAAGGAAGAGATTGCCACCCTAGAAAGTCGTGACACTGGGAAGCCAATCTCCTTGGCTCGAAATATGGACGCTGATCGTTCAGTGAGCAACTTCCGTTTCTTCGCCGGTTTGCTACGCGAGCGAGAGCAAGAGATCTTCGAGATGCCTGATGCAACAAACTATGTCATCCACAAACCAGTGGGTGTGGGGTGCCTAATTACACCTTGGAACCTCCCCCTATACTTGCTGTCTTGGAAGGTAGCACCCGCGATTGGCATGGGAAACACGGTAGTTTGCAAACCGAGCGAGTTAACGCCGCTTACCGCGGACCTTCTGATGAGGGTGATCGATGAAGTGGGTCTTCCCGGGGGAGTGGTCAACTTGGTGCATGGAGACGGAGCGGGCGCAGGGACGTCCTTGGTGGGCCACCCAGACGTCGACCTAGTCTCATTCACTGGAGGGACTGCCACCGGCGAGAAGGTTGCCGCGACTGCTGCCCCATCCTTCAAGAAACTCAGCCTCGAGCTAGGGGGCAAGAACTCAAGCATCGTTTTCGAAGACTGCGACCTAGAAAAAACCGTTTCGGGAGTGGTAAGAGCGGGGTTCCTAAACCAAGGGCAAGTCTGCCTTTGTGGCTCTAGGGTGCTAATCCAAGACTCGTTGTATGAAGAGTTCAAAGAACGCTTCGTGGATGCAGTGGAGTCGATGCGGATTGGGGACCCTGGAGACGAGGGGACGGAACTTGGTGCCTTGATCTCCCCTCAACACCTCCAGAAGGTCAAGAGTTACGTTGAGCTGGCCAAGGAGGAGGGAGGGGGCCTGTTGACCGGGGGAGAGCCTTGCCTGCCCGCCGGATTCGAGAACGGAAACTGGATGGCGCCAACTGTAATCGAAGGGCTCGGGCCGGACACCCGGTGCTCGACTGAGGAGATTTTCGGGCCGGTGGTCACACTCCACAGGTTCAGTGACGAGGATGAGGCTGTTGCGATTGCCAACAACACCCGGTATGGGTTGGCCGGTAGCATCTGGACCGGTGACCTCGAGAGAGGGAGACGGATTTCCGAGGCTATCGAAACGGGAATGGTCTGGGTCAATTCATGGCTGCATCGAGACCTTCGAGTGCCATTCGGTGGCGTCAAAGATAGCGGAGTC
Organism: uncultured Candidatus Poseidoniales archaeon; assembly: GCA_964563355.1. Classification (GTDB taxonomy): domain Archaea; phylum Thermoplasmatota; class Poseidoniia; order Poseidoniales; family Thalassarchaeaceae; genus UBA36. The sequence continues at coordinate 3,508 of CAZLVU010000011.1, read as the reverse complement.
GGGCGTGAGGGTGGAGAATGGAGCCTGGGTTTCTTCTCAGAGGCGATGAACGTCTGTGTGAAGCACGACTGATGCAGCAAGAGTGAAAGTCCCCTCTTATCGGAAGGGTCAAGATGCCGCCAGCGGGCATAGTAGGACTCGGGGCTTACGTGCCCCCCAATGTGATGACCAACGATGACTGGGCGGAATTGGTAGAAACCAGTGACGAGTGGATTACCACCAAGACCGGTATCAAGGAGAGGAGGGTTGCCGACTCCGAAACCTGCACTAGTGACTTGGCTGTGAAGGCGTGCCAACAAGCGATTGAGGAGGCAGGGTTGACCTCAGGTGATATCGACCTGCTAATCCTCGCAACCAGCAGCCCTGACGTCCCACTTTCGTCAACTGCGGGAATCACGCAATATAAGCTGGGTTGCGACAAGGCCGCGGCATTCGATATCAACGCAGTCTGCGCGGGTTGGGTGCACGCCCTGGACGTTGGCTCACGATTCGCGGGGACAACTGGCTACGAGAATGTCCTTGTCGTGGGTGCCGAGGTCTACAGTAGGATTCTGAACTGGGAAGACAGGGCGACTTGCGTTCTGTTTGGGGACGGTGCAGGAGCCGCCGTCCTCTCGGATGTTGGTGATGGCAGAGGGATTCTGGGCAGTTGGATGATGTCGGATGGGAGTGGTTCGGGAGTGATCGAGATTCCAGCCGGAGGAGTACGCACGCCGATACGATCCGAGGCATTCAATGAGGGGGACCAGTACTTCCAGATGGACGGCAGGGAAGTTTGGAAGTTCGCCATCGAGGCTTTCCCACAAGCGGTGAGAGGCGTTCTCGGAAGAGTGGGAAGAGACCTATCTGAAGTTGACCTCATCGTCCCCCACCAGGCAAACCTGAGGATTGTCGAGGCGGGAATGGAGAACCTCGGTCTCCCGATGAGCAAGACATTCACCAACCTCGAGAAGTACGGCAACACTGCAGGGGCGAGTGTTCCCCTAGCTCTCAGGGAAGCGGTCGACAAGGACGTGGTAAAACAGGGGGATCTGGTGGTCACTGCGGCATTCGGAGGGGGTTTGGCCTGGGGGGCCAATGCGATAGAATGGTAAACCCAAACAAGGTGAAATTCCCTGTGGGTTGTGAAGGGAGCCAAGTTGGGAGGCTTGGGCTGGGAATAGCCGATTGAACCGAGTTAGGCTTTTATCCGGTCGCAGTGGCGAGCGGTCGATGAGGGACATCTCTTCATTACTAGTGATACTGATTCTCTCATCCGTGCCGTACTCGATAGTTCAGGAATCCGTTTCCTACCGAGAAACCGAGAAGATGTGGACCGCCACGGGTTACGACTGCACGAATCAGACGTACTCCGAGGGGGCATTCTACGCAGATGGGACAAATGGCAACGACTCTTGGGCGGGAACCTCCGAATGCCCCACTGTGACCATCCAGAGGGCAGTTGACCTTGCGTCCCAGGGAGATACGATTATTGTCAGATCGGGGACTTACCATGAGACAGTAACGCTAGATGAGCAGGACATGACCTTGAGGGCCGAAGAGGGGAGTAGGGTAATCCTGGATGGTAGCGAGAGCCTGATCGATGACCTAGGAGGGACATGGGTAGTTCATGACTCCTCGTCATCAGAGGGAACGATATGGAGGGCGGAATTATCCAAGGACGCCTGGCAACTATTCGTAGACTACGAGGAGGAGATGCCGGCCAGATGGCCCAACGCGAACTTCTCAGACGGCACCGCCCTCAACGACGACGAGTACTGGGCCCATGGAAGCGTCGATATTGGTGACTTCCAGACCAACGAATCCAGTGACTGCCCGGAGGGAATGGTGAAGTTCCAAGACGGGGGCGAATACTACTGCCTGAACTACGTCAACGGGGAATTGGAGGACGACAACGGCACATATGCTGGCCACAGTGGGTTGAACAATAGTGGAGTAAACGCCACTGGGGCGATTGCTGTCCTTAACATCGGCTCATTCCGGACCTGGAGCCGTAACGTCACCTCCCACAACACCAGCAATGGCTCGTTCTCCTTCGAGGAGGTGCCCAGCGGGGAGTGGAAGTACAAACACCACATGTACTTCCTCACTCAGAAGCTGGAACTGCTTGACGTTCCTGGGGAGTGGTTCTTCGATCACAACTCTGCTGACAACACGGTCTACTACATGCCAAGGGATGGTAAAGACCCGAACGAAATGAACATCAGGATGAAGACTCAGGCATTCGCGATACTTTGTGCCGATGACGATGGAGTGATCGTTGAGGGTTTTGACTACTTCGCCACCACATTCAGCCTCGACGACTGCGATGGGGCACAGATAAGGAACTCGACGCTGCTCTATCCGAGCACCTCAAAACGCTCACTGGGCCATGCAGGCGAAGACATGGACAACCGCTACGTTTCGAGGATTGAAGACTGCATAGGCTGCCTGATCGACAGCTGCGACTTCCTGTACACCGACGGGGCCGCCTTCGAGGCCCATGGGGGGGCGTCCAGCTCCCAGAACAACAGCATCAACAACTCCTACTTCTACTACATCGACTGGTCCGGTTCGGATCAGAAGAGCCTGATGACTACCATCATGATGGACGGCACTACGAACCGGTTCACCAACAACACGATGCACAAAACCGGGGCCTCCGCCACCATTAGGATCGGCAACGCCCCGCAGATCATGTTCAACGAGATCTTCGACACCGCACACATCCAATCCGACGGCACGGTCGTGCAGATGATGCAGGCCGAGCAAGAGGGCGCGATGGTAGCCTACAATTGGATCCACGACGTGCCAAAGTATGGCATCAGGATGGACGGGCCGTTCGGGGGGACCAACTCCGGCAGGAACGCGAGCGTCCACCACAACGTGCTATGGAACGCCAACGGGGCCATCGTCGCCAAGGGCGATTACCACAACGTGAGCAACAACACCGTCCTGCTTGGCTCCTCAGGGGACAGGAACCACATCATCATCCTCTACGACTCGACGGGTGGCAACGAGAACTCGACCATCATGTCCAACGTGGCGGACTCCATCAGCGGGCACAGGACCGACTCCAACGACAGCACCCCGATACCAGTCAACAATACAACGATCGGCAACAACTGGAACGGGTACGACGAGCAGAACGCAGGCCAGAACGTTACTGGAATGCTGGTCTCGCCGGGAACCGGTGACTTCAGGCCGGTGTTCGGGTCGGAAATCGGACAAATGGGGGCTGGGGCATACTCCAGCACCCAGAACGCGTCTGTTCCAGCGGACCCCTCCTCGTTCGACCCGTCGACCTACTACTGGTTACCGGGAATCAAGAGGAATTCCTCGAGCCCCTACCAGCAGTCCGCATTCGACCTCCCATGCTCCTCGGGTTACTACCGCTCCGCTGAAGGGACCGTTTGCATCGAGTCCCCGGCAGGTCAGCACGTCCCCCTCTGGGGCTCCGACTCGTCGACCGAGTGCACTACTGGGACGTGGCAGAACCAGACCGGGCAGTCTAGCTGCAACAACGCGA
>CAZLVU010000010.1:0-52882 GCA_964563355.1 uncultured Candidatus Poseidoniales archaeon | reverse complement strand
TCCTCGTCGGCGTCGTTGACGCCGTCGTCGTCGTCGTCGTCGTCCAGGCCGTCATGGGTGCCGTCACCATCAGTGTCGGTGTCGGTGTCCACGGCTGTGACGCTCACGTCTGAGATCGGTGAGGATGCGAACACGGTGTCCGTTCCGTCGATAGTGTGGCTGATCGTAGCAGTCGAGTCCGCACCGTCGATGTCGTAGTATGTCGATACAGTGAAGGATTGGGGCGAGTCGAAGTTCGCCTTGGTGAACTTCAGGTACGCCGGGTCCACTGAAACGGCCGTGCTGCTGGATGAGGCAGTGATCACCACTACCCCGTCAGGCGCCTCGTCGAGCACTAACTCGTAGTGGTCGAAGAGGCCCTCGTCAATGGATAGGGTGGTGACGTCGACGCTGATCATAGCGTGCATCGCCTCCGGGCTTTCTCGTAACTCCCCTGCCTCTGGCATCATCGGCATGATGGCTGACGCTATCATCACCGTGATCATCATCAGGGTTCGGGCTGTCTCTGCAATGTTTCTGCTCATTCTATCAGTCCTCCTCTTCGTCGTCGGCTTCTTCTTCGGTTTCGGGTTCCTCGTCCTCGAAGTCGAAGTCTTCGAACTCCTCCGTGTAGTCGGCGGCATCGTCCTCCGAGCCGCTTCCGGAGCTTGCGTTTCGCGACATCGTCACTAGGCCGTATCCCAGGCCTGCGATCACCGCGACTATCCCCAGGTACGGGGCGGGTTGTCCCTCGACCTTGTCGATCAGGGTGATGGGGGCCTCATTGTCCCCCTGCCCGTCGTTGTTTGCGTCGAACCACTCTGTGTGGTCGTTGGGGAACCTGTCCTCGTCGTCACCGGGGTTGTTAGGGTTCTGCGGGTCGGGGTATCCGTCGCCGTCGTCGTCCGGGTCAAGGGCGTCGCAAAGACCGTCGCCCTGCTGGACGTCGTCCGCGGTGCCCATCTCGCCGTCGGGGCCGGGCACCCAGTCGGTGTCGGCCGGTACCTCGTCGGCGTTCCTGGGGTCTCCCTGTCCGCCTCGGTTGGCGCACACTACCTCGGTCACGTCGAGCCATCCGTCACCGTCGTCGTCGGTGTCGGCGTTGTCGCCGATGCCGTCGCCGTCTAGGTCGGCGTTCTCGTTGGGGTTCATCGGGAAGGCGTCGGTGTCGTCCGGGGTGTTGTCGTTGTCGTCGTCGGAGTCGACCAGGTCGCACTCCCCGTCGCCGTCGTTGTCGGTCGGTACGGAGAATCCGTCTAGGGGGTCGCTGCCGCAGTTGGGCTCGACCAGGTCCGCCCAGCCATCGCCGTCGTCGTCCAGATCGGCCTCGTCGCCGATGAGGTCCCCGTCTAGGTCAGCTAGCTCGTTGGCGTTTATTGGGAATGCGTCGAGGTCGTCCGGTGTGCCGTCGCCGTCGTCATCCGTGTCAGTGGCGTCGCATATGCCGTCCTCGTCGAAGTCGGCGGGCGTGCTGCTGGAGTCTAGCGGGTCGGAGCCGCATGCTATCTCCTCGGCGTCCGTCCACGGGTCGTTGTTGGCATCGGTGTCACCGTCGTCGTTGGTGTCAGCGTTGTTGCCGACCCCGTCGCCGTCGGTGTCTATCCACTCGGTGCCGTCCATCGGGAATGCGTCGACCATTGCCGGGCATGTCGTGGCAACGCCGTTCGGCTGTCCCGTGAAGTAGTTCACTCCCTCCACGATGGACGCGTTCTGAGCGTACAGCCAGTCCTGCAGGTCGCAGGAGTCCCACCAGCCGTCGTTGTCGTCGTCCATGTCACGCCTGTCGCCTTGCCCGTCGCCGTCAGCGTCGTACTGCTCGGTCGGGTCCAGGGGGGCGAAGTCCTCGGTGTCGTTGACGCCGTCGTTGTCGTCGTCCTCGTCGAGGAGGTCGCAGACGCCGTCGCCGCCGTCCGGGGTGCTGTCTACCGGCTTGTCGCCGGGCTCGAGGGGGTCGCTTCCGCAGGAGACCTCGTAGTCGTCCGTGAAGCCGTCCCCGTCGTCGTCGTCGTCAGCGGTGAGGTTCGTTGGCGTCTCGGGCACGCAAACAGTGTCGTTGTTGGCGTCAAGCAGCCCGGTGTCGATGTCGTTTGGCATGCCGTCGTGGTCGGTGTCCGTGTCGGCGCACTCGTCGAAGTCGAAGTCGTCGTTCAGGTCGCCGGTGCCGTCGTTGTCACCGTCAGCGTCGAGGTACAAGCTCGCTAGCTGGTGCTCGGTGTCGGAGGTAGTAGCCGTGATCGACCAAGTGCTGCCACCGTCGACCGATACCAGCATCCGGCCCTGGTCGCAAAGACCGTCTTCGTCGTAGTCGCTCGGAGTGATGTTTGCGTCCATGTCGGCGAAGCTGCCCGCGCCCGCGCAGATCAGCTCGACGATGTTGTCCCAGCCGTCGCCGTCTATGTCCGGGTCGGTGGCGTCGTCGATCCCGTCGCCGTCCATGTCGGAGGACCCGTTCTCGTCCAGGGGCATCTCGTCGAGATCGTTGCCGATCCCGTCGCCGTCTATGTCTTCGTCCAGGAAGTCGCATATGCCGTCGCCGTCAGTGTCCTGCGGCACGCTCTGGTTGTCGTACGGGTCGGTTCCGCAGTCCCACTCTAGCTGGTCCCACCAGCCGTCGCCGTCAGCGTCCAGCGAGTAGAACTGCACCGTCACGGTGTAGTTCCACCCGACGTCGTCGTAGCTTCCCCAGTTCCTAACGCCTAGGCCCATCCAGGAGTCGAAGCCCGACGCCACGGAGGTGGTGTTGTAGTTCTGGTACCCTACCAGCCAGGCTGACATGCCGATCTGGGTCCAGGACGAGTCGAATATGTCCATTATGATCCAGACGTCCGGCGCATCGAAGCCCCCTGTCACGGTGATGTCGACGCCGTGGTTGGCAGGCACGTCGAACGTGAACCTGTCAGTGTTGTCGAAGTCACCGTGGTTCCAGCCATTGAACTCGAGGGTGTTGTTAGCCGCGTAGAGCGCGCTCTGTGAGGCGTTCATGTAGTCGTTGGCGTGAACGAACGAGAACTCGGTCGGACCGGCGTCCCTGCCGGAGTTGGCGTCGTTGTGGATGCCTGGCAGGTCGCTCTGGTTCATGAACGTCGTAGTCATTGTGTACGTTGCGTTGCTGGCGCCGAAGCTGTATATCCACATGGAGATCCAGCCTGGGTTGCCGTTGATGTCATTGCTGCCGGCAGGCCACAGTCCGTTGTCGGAAATCGACTCGCCGGTGTTGCTGTAGTACTGCGCTCCCGCGTAGTACATGTAGTTGGTTCCAACGCCACAGGGGTCGTGCTGGTTCGGGCAGAACAGGATGTAGATGCCCCAGTAGGAGCCGTCTGCAGGGAAGGTCACGTTGATCTCAGCGTACATGCCGTTTGGCACTGGGATGCTGTATGTGTCCTGCCAGTCCCACGTGCCGTCGATCCAGCCGGTGCAGGAGCCGCCCGCCCAGTAGTCGCGGGCTACGCCGCCTGACGTTGCCCCGACGTCGGCGTCGGTGATCTCGCCGTCACCGTCGATGTCGGTCCAGGGCTGGAGGTCGGCCTGGTCGCTCCAGTTAGCCCAGTGCCATCCGTCCCCTGGCGCGTAGAAGTATGGGCCGGTCATGTCCTGGCCGGTGCCGCAGTCGTCCTGCACGTCGCCGGGAGCCATGCCCGGGGTCAGCAATCCGATGTCGACCTCGTACTGGCCGCTGCCACGGTCCGTGTTGACCATGAGGTAGATGTCCTGGCCGCCCTGGTCGTACATGGAGTAGACTTCTTCGGGGTTATCCATGTAGGATGAGTCGATGAAGTAGTAGTACCCGTACGTGGGGTGCATGTAGTACAGCGCTATATCGATGTCATTCTGAGCCGGGAAGGAAACCGAGACTTTCATCCCGTAGTTGTTCGGCACGAATATCTTGTAGTAATCGCCTTGGTCGAACCTGTCGTGACCGTACGCAGTGAAGGTCTGGTTCATCGACATGAGCGGCATGGCGTCGGCGTACGAGTCGCCCGCGTCGGAGTAGTTGCCCGCGTCGTTCTGGTAGATGCTCTGGTAGGGCTCCTCTGTAGCGTTGTATATCGAGAACTTGATCGTGTAGTTGCTCTCGTAGTCCTCGGTCATCTCCACGACGTTCACCCATAGGTAAACCACCGAGTCCTGGTCGAGGTACATGTCGTAGTAGTACGACTCGTTGGTGGCCACTGCCTGCGGGTGGAACCCGTAGGAGGAGCTTGCCGAGTACTGATAGCCGGTGTCAGTCAGGAAGTACTGGCTGAACTGCAGGTCCCCCTCCACAGAGATGGTGTCGTTGAAGTTGGAGTCAACTCCCTCGGGCCACTCCAGCGTGGCGTGCATTCCGTGGTAGGCGGGTACGGTGAGCTGGTACCAGTCACTCGTGTCGTAGCCTGCGCAGGCCGTGCCAGTGAACATGCCGTGCCCGTCGACGCCCAAGTACCCCCCGATATCGGTCGGTTCTTCGTCGGGCGAGTAGTCGCCGTCGGACGAGTCGACACCGGTGCCGGCGTCGCTCTGGAAGAAGCAGGGCGGTGGTGCGCCAGGCACGGTCTGAAGCTCGAGGATGTAGCCGGACGCTGGTCCGCTGTAGTGCTCGATCTCGATGAAGAATGCCGTAGCATCCCCAAGCGACCCGATGTCGATGAACTCGGGTTGGTCGAACCACGAGTAGCCGAAGAACCCGGAGAGTCCCGAGGCTGTGTCGTAGTCCGTGTACACGTTCATGTCCAAGTCAGCCGAGTTCTCCCAGTGAAGTGTGACATTGGCAATGTAGTTTTCAGGCAGCCAGACGACGTAGACGTCAGTGGTGTCCGTTTGGTCGACGTGCCCGGAGGCCTTGTCATCGAATACGTAGTCGGTGGCAGACAGCATCCCCGAGAAGTTGCCGAGGTTCGCCCCGACTGTCATGGCTAGGCCGGCATCACCGTAGCTGTCGAAAATCTCCACGGTGTAGGAGCCGGCTTCGGTGAACTCGGCTATCTTCCCAACGAAGTAGGAAGGCCAGTAGCCATCGTTCCACGTGGTGCCGTTGGGCAGGTGGATGTCGACTTCATTCTCGGAGTTGCACCAGAAGTCGCACTCGATGTTGACCTCGGCTACGGAGTTGCCATCAAGCTCGAAGTCGAAGGTGTAGTAGGTAGAGTACTCCCCGTACATGGAAACAGAGCCGAGCCCGCTGTACTGCGCGGTCTCCACGTCTCCCTTGACGCCGCCATCGGCGGGGAAGATTGTGATGTTCATCTGGTAGTCCTGTGCCACGCCCGAGTAGTAGCAGTAGTAGCACCACACCCAAGCCAGGACTTCATCGCCCATTACGTCCACTGGGGGGGTCTCGTCATACCAGTATGTGTAACTGCCAGAGTTGGTATCGTTGCCGTCCGAGGATATCGCGATGTCGCCCGTGGTAGAGTAGTAGTTTCTGCCCCAGGAGCCAGATCCCGCCCATGCTTGCCAAGTCATGGTGTCTGCGGAACCTATCCCTATGGAGTAGGCGTAGGCCTCCATTGAGGCCCCAGTGACGTTCCAGTCCACCTCTACGGAAAATCCGTAGCCAGGTGGCAGGTCGATGCTGTAGACGTCGTTGTGTTCGTCGGATGTCGCACCGCTGGAGTAAGAGGTCACGTTTGGAGTCGAACCCCAGTAGGTATTCATCTCCTCTCCGGCGAAGGAGAAGTCGCTTGTCAGGTCAATAGCGGTTGCTGCGCTATTTCCGGCGTCTACTCCTCGGCAGGCGTCGTACCCGTAGCAATCTGCGTCTCCGGGTTGCGGCGCTGTCTCGGACTTCTGCGCTGCCCTGTCGAGCTCTGGCTCGAATGGAGCATCGAAGGCTCCCATCATGGGCAAACAGACCGAGACGATCATTAGCATTGTCAGGTTGACTGAACGTGTGGCATTTTCATTCATAGGCGTCACTTAGTGACTATCAGGACTTGTATCGGATATAAACGTCTCTCTATATGCTCATAGTGCGTATGTTTCACTAATACATCAATATTTTCAATAATATTGTATTAAATAGGAAATATTTGATGAATTATTACTAAAATTATCTAATATAATGCATTAAAGCGGAAAAATCTTGACATCGAAATATTGGGAAAATATAGTAAAAAAATAACACGAAGTGTGAAAAAAGCACCATTATGATATCCTGATCAAAGGCGGCCCATCACCAGGACTCTTCGTCCCATGACTCGTCAAGTTCGGTGACAGTCGAATCTTCGAAGTCATACCGTCTCCTGCTTCCGACCGTGAATGCCACGATTCCTGCGAGCAGCGAGCAGAGGATCCCTATCCCGAGGACCGTGATTTCCGGGTTCAACTTCATGTGGTCCATGGTGGTCAGTGGGCTCCCGTTGTCGCCCTTGCCGTCGCCGTTCCTGTCTACCCACTCCCCTGGGTCGAGCGGGAAGGCGTCGTCCACGTCCGCGACGCCGTCGTTGTCGTCATCCGGGTCCACAAGGTCGCAGGTTCCGTCATCGTCGTTGTCTTGGGGGAACAGTGACCCGTCCAGCGGGGCGGTGTCGCACACGAGTTCGGTTGCATCTGCCCATCCGTCCCCGTCGTCGTCGGTGTCGTCTCCGTCTCCCAGACCATCGCCATCTGTGTCCCTGTATTCCGAGGGGTCGTAGGGGAAGCGATCGTCTGAATCCAGCACCATGTCATTGTCGTCGTCCGGGTCCAGGGGGTCGCAGATGTTGTCACGGTCGAAATCGTCGGGCACGGAGTTAGGATCAGCGGGATCCGTGCCGCAGATGCTGAGCTCGTCGAGATCGGACCATCCGTCGCCGTCGTCATCGGTGTCCTCGTTGTCTCCCGTTCCGTCGGCGTCGAGGTCCATCCACTCGTTGGGGTTGTACTGGAAGGAGTCGTCAGTGTCGTTGTACCCGTCGTTGTCGTCGTCTGGGTCCACGATGTCGCACACTTGGTCCGAGTCTGAGTCAGTGGGTATGGAGATCTCGGAGAATTGGTTCGTGTTGCAGTCAGACTCATCGGTGTCGCTCCAGCCGTCGTTGTCGTCGTCCGGGTCGGCGTTGTCGCCGATATCGTCCCCGTCGTTGTCCGCCCATTCGGTGGGGTCCAACGGGAATGCGTCGACGTGGTCCTGGTAGCCGTCGTTGTCGTCGTCTGGGTCGGCGTTGTCCCCGATGTTGTCCCCGTCGGTGTCCGTGTCCTCAGAGGGATCGAACGGGGAGGAGTCCAGGTCGTTCGTGGTGCCGTCACCGTCGACGTCGTCGTCCAGCTCGTCGCAAACTCCGTCGTCGTCGGTGTCGGTCGGGATGGAGGTGGGGTCCAAGGGGTCCGATAGGCAGTCTTCCTCAACCCCATCGTAGAATGTGTCGCCATCGTCATCTCCGTCGGCGTTGTCCCCGATGCCGTCACCATCGGTGTCATTCCACTCGTTGGGGTCCTCTGCAAATGCGTCGTCGTCATTCAGATAACCGTCGCCGTCTATGTCATCGTCGACCTGGTCGCACAGGCCATCTCCGTCAATGTCACTGGGAGTGGCCGAAGAGTCGTTCGGGTCTGTCCCGCAGTTCGCCTCGTCGGAGTCGCTCCAGCCGTCGTTGTCGTCGTCCGGGTCGGAGTTGTCCCCCACGCCGTCGCCGTCGGAGTCAACTGTCTCGTTGCCATCCTCCGGGAAGGTGTCATTGGAGTTGTCGACTCCGTCCCCGTCAATGTCCTCGTCCAGGTTGTCGCATACGCCATCACCGTCGTTGTCAGACGGAGTGCTGGAGTTGTCATTGGGATCGGAACCGCAATCTAGCTCGACCTCGTCGTAGAACCCGTCGCCATCGGAATCCAACGAGAAAATCCAGACAGTCAGGTTGTAGTTGCCATCCCCCGAATATGCCCAGACCTCGAGGTAGGGCACAGTTCCCCCCAAGTTGGTGCCAGAAGAATTTGACGTGACGATTGCAGGGCTGTTGTAAGAGTAGTCAACCTGGCTTCCGGAGCTGTCAAAGAGTTGCAGGGTGAACCAGTTGATGCTCTGGTAGGACATCTCAACTGTGACTCCGTGATCGGGTGGAACGTACAGGGAGAAGTAGTCGTAGTCATCGTCTGTGTCATGGACCCAGCCATCCCAATACGTTACTCCCGTAGTGGCATTGAGCTGGGTCGCTGCGTTAATTGAGTCGCCTGCATCCCCCCCGGAGTTCGCGTCGTTCTGGTTGAGGCCGGGCACGGACGTCTGGTTGACCAGATTAACGATCAGAGAGTAGTTGCCTTCGCCCCCGCTGGTCCACCATCCCGCGTAGGACTCGACCACGAGGTATACCGTGGTCCCACTGACATTGGTGGTCCCACTCTGGACTGACTCCGGGTAGCTGTTGTAGCTTGAGTCGATCAGGGATTGGGAGTCGTCGTAGAGGTATAGGTCGAAGTCGTTAGCGGAGTTGTTCCATTGGAGCTCAGCCTCGATCGCGTAGGAGAACGGGACGTCGACGGCGTAGAAGTCTGCGGAGTCCTGGGAGTCTGAAATCCAGCCGTAGTATGTGTCGTTTCCAGACAGGTTGACGGGGGTTGCGAAATCGTTTCCTGCGTCGCCGCCTGAGTTCGCGTCGTTCTGGTTGTACGCGGGGGTGTCCGAGAGGTTTGTGAGGCCGATGGTGAGGTTGTAATCGACGGAGACACCCGAGTATCCCTCTACTCTGTAGTATACCGTGGTCCCGCTAACTGACGACGCGTTGCCCGAGGCCTCCTCTGGGTTTCCAGATATGCTCGTTCCGCTATCCAGGATGCTACCGCTGGAAGAGTAGAGGTATATGTCGAGGTCAGCGGAGGTGTTGGCCCATGAGAGGGAGGCCCAGGTGGTCCAGTTCATAGGGACGTCGACGGAGTAGTAGTCGGTCTCGTCCCAAGTTTCGTCAACCCATCCAGATATCGTGGTTACGTTTCCTGTGATGGAGATGTTTAGAGCGGTTCCGAGAGAGTCGCCTGCATCGGTCCCGGATCCAGCATCATCCTGGATTGAGCCCGGTTGTCCCGCTGTTGAGAAGAGGGAGATTGACAGGTTGTAGAATCCCTCGTCGGCATTCGTGATTACGCGAATGAAGACGCTCTGGCCACTGACGGTTGTACCGTTGCTGGAAACTTCGTAGGGAGAAGTGGAGTCGTAAGAGATGTAGAACGTTGCCGTTGATTCGATCAATGAGAGTTGGGTATTGGAGGAGGTGCCGTTGGGAAAACTCATGGAAGCGTAGATCCCATGGTTTGCGGGGACGGTGATATTGTACCAATCCTCCGAATCCGAACTATCCGAGATCCAACCGGTGAACGATTGGTTTGAGCTGTTGAGATATGTTGCGGTCGAAGGCGAGTCGCCAGCGTCCGCCCCTATCCCGGCATCGTTCTGAGAGGGTCCCGACAAGTTCTCAGAGAACACCCAAATCTGGAGGGCGTACTGCCCCGTGCCGGAAAATGCCTCGACGTTGATGTAGGCTGTGGTACCTCCGATGCTGGACCCATTGGAGGTCACTTCCTCTGGGTTGGCGTACCAAGAGTAGTCTAACGTGTAGCCGGTCGAGTCGTAGAGGTACAAGTCGAAGTCGTTGGCGGTAGCGAACGACAAACTGGCAGACAATGCGGTTCCGTTGGGCAACGCAATCGAGTACCAGTCCTCGGTGTCGGAGCTGGTCAGGTTACCATCGTATGTAGCGTTAGTCGCGGCAAGAGGGGTGGCAGAATTGATGGAGTCGCCTGCGTCCCCGCCCGTGCCTGCGTCGTCGTCAGCCAGAACGGGGAAAGCAAAGGAGCTCAGAACGAGCATTGCGATGATTAGCCTAGTTCCAGCTGTGCGTCCCATGAGCAGGGGCGCGCATGGGCATGACTTGAAGGTTGGTGAAAAACGGTGTATAAAATGCACCGCGTGCGAGGGGTGCGTTTAGTAATCGTAGAAACCCCGGCCGCTCTTCCTACCCAGTTTGCCCTCGTCGACCATTTGAACGAGGAGTTCAGCTGGAGCGTACTTGTCGTCGTCGAATCCATCATGAAGGACTCGCATAATGTGGAGGACGGTGTCAAGACCGATGAGATCTGCGAGGGCGAGGGGGCCTATGGGGTGATTCATCCCTAGCTTCATAATGCCGTCAATCGCTTCCGGCTCTGCAACGCGCTCCTGCAAGGCAAGTATGGCCTCGTTGATCATGGGGCAAAGGATCCTGTTGCTCACGAATCCGGGGGAGTCCATGCATGTAAGCGGGGTCTTGCCCAACCTCTCGGCAAGGGAGACGACTTTGGCTGTAACTGCCTTGGAGGTTTCGCTTCCGTTGATTATCTCAACAAGGCGCATGATTGGGACTGGGTTCATGAAGTGCATTCCAATCACCTTGTCTGGCCTCCCTGTATGGCCTGCGATCTCGTCGATGGAAATGCTAGAGGTGTTGCTTGCTAGGATTGCTTCTTCCTTGCACAGAGAGTCAAGCTCGGAGAATGTAGTGAATTTTAACTCGGGTATCTCTGGGATCGCCTCGATCACCAAATCGCAGTCTGAGAGGTTCTCAAGGCCGATGGTTGCCCTAATCAAACCGATCGACTGCTCGGCCTGCTCTGCAGTCATCCTATCTTTGGAGACGAGCCTGTCCATGGAGCCCCGTATCGTTGCCAAACCTTTGTCCAGGAAGTCCTGTTGGACGTCTACCATCACTACTGGAATTCCGGAGCATGCCGAAACCTGGGCTATTCCGGCCCCCATCTGGCCAGAGCCTATTACTCCGATGGAAGCGATCGTCACGAACACCGCTATGGAGCGAGGGAAATGAGTTTTGGCATGGCTCGACATCAGTCATTGGTGGTCCTTGACAGGAGCCTGGAGTACAGAGCGGAGGCGATGGGGGCACCGGCTATCAGTGCTGAAAGGAAAAACCAGAATAGCATTGGCCCCCCGCTGCTGGCATCATCCACCGCCCAGTTATTCCAGTTCTGCTTGAGTAATCCGATGGAGTGGTTTTGGCGGTTCATGGCCGAGTCTGTGGTGCTCCCTCGCACTTGGTGCAGTCCGGGTTGATCCGGAATCCGGATTTGTTCCGTGAAGTTTCCTGATTCGGGGCAAATCAGTTCCCTAGATTCTAGTGCACTCTCTATCAATACAGTTAGCCCGGGCTCGCAATGACCAGAAAGCTCCCTTGTCGTGGTTAGTGGGGAGTTCCTGTATTCGTTCTCATTGAAATCCAAAACTGGAGGAGTGGTGTCCCTCTCTATGGAGATTTGGTAGGTGTCGGTTCCGTCTAGTGTGTCTACCTCAATTATGAAGTCGTTCTGACCCTCTGACAGCCCCAGAACGATGGCAACAGTGCCATTTCCTGGCCCGATCAGGTTGGTTTGTCCCGAACCGACCCTGGTCCACCTGATTTCTTGTGACTCATGTCTGTGCAAGATTGCCTCTATGCTTTCCAGGGAAACCAATTGCCCGTTTTCCTCGGTTATGGCGGTCTGATATGTGCTCTGCAGGAGTTGCATTTGCCTGCACTCGCTGAAGGTGTTGTTATTTTCTTGGTGGGAGGTGTAGTCGACAGCGAATAGGCAGACTTCGTGCTCCCCCGTTTCGAGTAGCTCAAAGGTTTGGCTCCCCGACGACCCACGAAGCTCGGTGAGAGCAACTCCGTCCACACTCACCGTGACGGTGACGTCCTCGGATGAGCCCCAGGAAACATTCTGCCTGTGATCTCCTAGAATGGCCCCCTGAGCCATGTCCAAAGCCCAAGAAATGCTCGGGGGGGTCCTATCCAGGGCCAGAGGCCAAGTCTCGGAGTGGGTGTTGTTGGCCCAGTCGGTTAGGCTGAGGGACAGCAGGAAATCGCCGTCGCTCATCCCCGCGAAATCCAAGGGGATGTGGATAGTTTGTGTGCTGGGGTAGGAGCTCACTCCCGGGACGGGGGGTCCGGTGGCGGAGTTGAGGATGGTGGGAGGGGTGATTGAGTGTTGGCAGTCACTGGACAGCTCCCCAGTGACGGTGTTGGAGCTTTCGATGCACCACTCACGTACATCCACAGGAGCCTCTACGCGGAGCCCTCCTCCAGTCAAGTTCAGGGGGTGATGGAGCTCGTCGAAATCGTAGTAGTTACCATCCTGGTCCACAACAGCGAGGAGTTCTACCTGAGAGGGGGGGTGTGGGTCGAAGACAACCTGCATTGAGGCGTGTGCGATGTTGCCGGCCTGATCTATTGCTGAAATCTCGAACATATTGGACTGATTGTTCAGATAGAACGGGACTGGGCCATCCCCTCCCTCATAGAGGCCTATCTGGGATGGCTCAAGATGCAACGTCTGGATGGAGATGCCGCTCTCGTTGTAGGCTACCTCCATCCCGTCAAGAGTCAGGTTTGCCCCGGGTTCGACATGTATGGAGGCCTTTGGCTCGTTCGAGCTAGTTATCCATGGGAGCCCGGTGATTTGTAGGGACGGGGGGGTGGCATCGTATGCCAAGCTCAGGCGCGAGAGGGACGAAAGTCCCGAGGCGTCAGTTAGGGTTGCTAGGTAGTGGAACCACCGCTCTTCTGCTGGGATGGTGGAGTTGACCCACGCCTCCCTCATAAGCTGCGCTTCTGAGGCATTTTGCTCCCCGTTCCAGAATAGAGTTAGATTGTGAAGTGTGCCGTTTGTATCGACGCCCCAGACGGAGTCTGCAACAACTCTCGAGTTGTTGTGCGGATTGCCTTCCTCCCGCCAATCAAGTTCTTCGACGTAGAATCCCGAGCCGACGTCGCGCGCATGTAGGCTCACAGCTACCTGTTCGTTTAACTGAGAAAGGTTGTGGGGGCTAGTGAATGAAATCTCGGGTTCCGATTCTATCATCTCGTAGTGGTATGGCAGCCTTATCACCGAGCCTCCCTCCAACTCCAGATCCACGAATCCGACCCAATCCCCCTCCCCAGGTGGGCTGTCAAATGAGAGGTTAAGCTCCAATGCTCCCACGGGAATCCGCCCATCTAGCACCTCGGAACCGTTTGGCCACGTGCCATAGATTTGCGAGTCGTTAAGCTGCTCGACCCCAGAGACCCTGAGGGACGTGCCCGCAACGACATCGATATTGATCCAGAAGCCGACTGAGCCGCTGTCAACTGTCCAGCCGTGGACCGCGACGCCGTACAAGCCATCTTGTGGGCCTGTCATCGAGACTGACTCCGAGGAGGTGCTGCTCCACGACCTCCGCACCTCCTCATTTGAGGAGAAGTTGCCATCGCCGTCAGCGTCACGGAAGAGGAATAAGTCGAGGTCGGCATCTGCGTAGGAGTCCATTGAAATGCTGATCTCAGAAGCCTCCTCCAAGGTTAGGTTGTACCACCAAGAAGCAGACATCTTGTCACCCGAGTCATCCTGGAACGCTGTCTGGTTCTCCAGTATGATGGGCTGCACCCATCCATGGGCCTCGGCAGAACTGATGGGGAGTGGGATTGTCGAGACTACTCGTGCAGTGTCGTTGCCGGCGGCATCTTGCCAGTCAACTACGGAGCGTTCCAATCCCGAGGACTCAGGCGCGATGTATCCGACTGTGATGTTGAGGGGATTGTCGTTAGTCTGAACTCCGTGCAGGGCGGTGTGCAGAACCATCTGATGGGTGCCAGCAGTGGGCGGAACCACGAAAGTCTCCCTGGATGTCCCCGTGTACGTCCCCCAGTTGTGCTGGCCGCTGGTGGCGTGGTTGTTCGTAGATCTGTCCTCGATGTAGAATGTGCTGGGGCCGTATGCGTCTTGGTCGTGATCGTAGTATTCATGTGAAGTCTCCGAAAGCCACAGGATGTCTATGTCGGTGTAGGGATTGTCATCCCAGTCAACGTCCAGAATCACCACGCCTTCGTCACCAAGCTCATTCGGCCACTCTACTGTCAGGAACCTCCAGTCACCGCTCTCCGGACGCCATGACCAGCGCATCGCTCCACTGATCCATGACTCGGTGTAGAGAGTCTGGTTTGACGAGTTTCCGTCCAAGCTTGGGGGTTGGAGGTTGAAGGGCCCCTGCCATGGCACGTTGGTGACTATCGGCAGGGCCCAGTTTCGATTCATTTCTTGGTTTCCAAAGGACTGGGATTCAACCATAATCCCATGTTGGTGCAAACCGGGGGTTGCGTCCTCGGGGACAGTGACTGTAGCCATTAGGGTAGTCTGAGTGCCCCCGGTAAGAAGCACGGATGGTGCGATTGAGATCCACTCGTCTGATGTTGTTCCGAAGGCCGTCCAGTCTACCTGTATCTGGACGGGGTCTAATCCGGACAATTGTCCGTCATACCTCCAGACTCCCAGAAGAAGGCCGTCCCGGGCGTCATCGAATGGCAAGCCGACCCTGACTTCGGCATTAGGGCCGTTCTCCCACCAATTAGTGACCTCCTCTAGCTCCTCGGGCTCGGTCCAGTCGTCTGAGTCGACCATGGAGTCGTTATCCATGTCCTCGACGAATTTCCCGTCTCCATCAGAATCGCTCCACCTGTATATCTGCAGGTATACGCGTTCCTCGGAAATGCGATCGCTGTTTCCGTCAAATGCGGCATAGTCGATTGTAGCGCGTGCCCTGAGCTGAACGGTTTCAGAGGGAAGACTGATTGTCGGGTCATCGGAAATATGCAGGGGGATTAGTAGATCGGGTCTGTCGCCCTGATGCCCGTCCCAAGAGTCGTTTTCGCCGTCGCTGCTCCCGTTCCCGGTGCTGTTCCAGACGACCAAGTGATGCTCAAGAGGGGTGAATTTGAAGGGCCGCAGGTTCAGTTGCAGGTCTGACTGCCCGGGATTACTGACGCTTATGTCGATCGATTGGGACTCCCCGGGGAGGATCCTGTTGAGGTTTGCCTCCCTATGCCCCCCATGGAATGTACCGGTGTTCCATTGGGCGGGTGACAGAGACCAGGTCCCGTCTTCGCCCTCCAGTGTCGCTACGGCACGGGAAGCGTTCATCCAACCACCTCCTTGAATGAACGGCTCGTAGCCTCGGTCATCTGCTGTGGAGAGCGTGAAGTCCCTGAGTTCTTGTGAGCCCGGTAAGCTGTTGAGATTCTCGATCCATGCCTGCTCCACTAGAGCGAGAAGTCCTGCTACTACCGGCGTAGAAAGGCTGGTACCGCCCCAGGTCGTCCAGGAGCTGTTTGCACTGGGGTGGTCATTCAGTGGCAAATCGCCTGTGGCGGACCATCCCACAGAAACAATGTCGGGGTCCATTCGGCCTACTACGTTAGGCCCTCGATTTGACCATGGGGCGCTCTGACCCCATGAGTCGGAAGACCTGCTGCTGAATGCTCCCACGGAGATGACTCCATGAGCTGCGCCTGGGACCTTCGTGGTTCCGAAGCCATGGCCACCATTCCCTATGGCCACGGAATATGTGGTGTTGCGGTTGTAGGCCCTGGTCAGCCAGTCCAGGTAAAGGGAGTAGCCGTCTGCGCCCGAGTCGTCCACTGAAGAGTAGCCAAATGAGAAGGAGCCGATGTTAGGCTGATCGGGCGTGCTTGGGTCTCCATCGTACCCCTCGGCGACGAATCTCCAAGCATCGAGCGCGTGCCCGCCGGAATAGTGGTTGCCGATGGAAGATATTGTGGCATTCGGCGCCATCCCCAAAACCCTCCCGCCGTCAACCCTGCCCTGAGCAGCAACAGCACTGGCACAAAGAGTCCCATGATTTCCCGAATCTAGCATGAAGAGGGTCAGGTTACCCGAGCCGGGGACCCGTTCGGCGTATCCATGACGTGCTGCGTACGTGGAACCATAGGGGACTCCGTTGGTGCCATCTGAAATCCAGTAGACCAGTCCCGCGGAGATGTCCCAAAGGCCATCGCCGTCGACATCCCTCCCCGAAGTCTCCTCCCCCGGCCTCATGGGCGTCTCGTTCCCGAAATGTCCGTCTCTATCGATATCCGGCCAAACGGTCTCATAATATCCCGGTTTGATGTCGTCAACCAGTAGGATTGGGACGTCACCACCTGCCCTGTCCCTCAGTTTGTGGTCGGGATGCTCGCCGAGATGGTAGGTCCCGGTCAGAGAGGCGTTAACTCCGGAGATGTTGTACCCGGTAATGTCCAATAGATCATCGCTGTCGTTGTCGAAGTCCAGAAAGGAGGTGTTCGCATACCATGTTCCTGTTTGTGGGTATGCTTGCCCATCGACCATCCAGTGGTACATGCTGTTGTGATCAAACATCAGTGGCCAGCCGTAGTAGGATGACTGGGCGTAGTCCACTCTGGCTTGTGTACCATTGAGATCGGGATGTGCGAAATCGACGCCGGTATCTGCAACCGCCACAACCAACCCGGCCCCCGTGTACCCCCTATCCCAAGCGTCTTGGGCTCCGTGAATCTCGCCTGTTCTGACCGATGAGGGTTCTAAGCCTGGTGGTTGGCCTAGTGGGACAGAGTCAGAAGGTTCGGGGGCCCTCTGAGCGTCAATTATCGCAATCACTCCGGGTACGCCTGGGAGCTTGTGAAGCAGATTCGAATCCAACCACAGGGTCCTGTGGTCGATACCACTGCTCGAAATGGGGCTGAAAACAAGTAGTTCCCCGGGATTTCCAGGAGCCTGCTTCTCTTTGGCGTTATGCGTATGCTGCCACGAGTCGATGTCATCTAGGGAATTGGTGACGACCGTGACCCGGACGGTGTCCTGGCCATCCGAGATCCTATCGTATAGGGCCTGATCAACCCAGGCCGTTCCGACAATATTACCACTATCCGCCTCTCTGTGGATCAGTTCGTTGTCGGCGGGAGTGGGGTCACCGGGCCCAATTAATGCAGCCGAGGGAGCTGTGGAGGCTAGCAACACCACTAGGACGATGGCTGATAGCCTACCTCTCATGGTTTAACGGCGGGCTGATTCCGCTTGACATTGACGGCTCTGGGTCCGTCAAATACAAAGAGTCTGCACACTAGGACGATTGGCAGTCCCGTAGTGTAGTGGTCCATCATCTCGGGTTTTGGTCCCGGGGACCCTGGTTCGAATCCGGGCGGGACTACCAACTAATCATCAATTGCCCCTGGTTGTGAATAGAGGTCCTTGGTGATGTTCTTCTGATGGCTTTCCAAGGTGCCTCCGCCTATTTCCAGCAGTTTGGAGTCTCGCCACATTCGCTCGACAACGTACTCCCCAACGTAGCCATATCCGCCCATGACTTGGATGGCCCTGTCTGCGATGTTCTTGGCTGCGGTTGTTGCGAAGAGCTTCACGCCATCCGAGTCCAGCCTGTGACCTGCTTCCGAGAGGTCGATCTGGCGAGCGGTGTCGTAAACATAGGCCCTCATAGCGCGGTACTCGGCCCAAGACTCGCCTATGTGCCTCTGGATTTGGCCGAAGTTCCTGATCTGCTTGCCGAAGGCCTCCCGCTCGCTGGCGTAGGAGTTCATTTCCGATAGGCATCGACGGGCTATGCCGAGGCTCATTGCGGCTAGCCCGATACGCTCGTGCTCCAAGTTCCTCATCAGATGGATCATCGACTCGCCCGGCTTTCCGACCACATTCTCCGCTGGGACGTGGCAGTCCTCGAAGAGAAGCTCTGCTGTGGTGCTGGACCTCACTCCAAGCTTGTCATGGATTTTCTGGCCTGCTGAGAATCCTGGCATCCCTCTCTCAATCAAGAAGGTGGTCAGTTCCGCCCTCCCTCTGTCGTCTGTCCCAGTACGTGCATAGAGCCAGACAACGTCAGCTGGGGTGCCTTCTTCGTCAATTATTCCGTTTGTAATCCACATCTTGCGTCCGTTCACAACCCAAGAGCCGTCCTCGGATTGGACTGCTGAGGTCTGCATCCCTAGCACATCTGTTCCGTAATCCGGCTCGCTCATCCCCAAGCACCCCACCCATTCACCATTGCAAACCTTAGGCAAAATTCTCGACCGCTGTTCCTCGGAACCACTGTGTGCTAGATTGTTGACGAATAGCTGGTCGTGGGCTAGGAAGGCAAGGCAAAACCCGGGGTCGGAGTAGGATAGCTCCTCGTTCACGATCACCACAGAGGTTGCATCCATCCCCGCACCTCCGAATTCCGGGGGGGCGGTTAGTCCGAGGAGGCCAACCTCTCCGAGCTTTCGGAAGAGAGCAAGGTTGAATCTTTCTTCGCGGTCGTGCTCAAGAGCCTGGGGTTCGATCTCCTCTCGGGCGAAGTCTCTGACCATATGCCGGAGCATGGCGTGCTCCTCGGTGGGGTTGGCTATGTCCAAGTCTCGCCAGTCTCCTGTCATGGGGCACCCAAACGAGGCCTTCGTAAGAGACATTCGACCAGAGGGGGCTCAGAAGTCCCAGAAGGCGGAGTCCTCCCAAGGGAGCCCCAAGGCTATTCCCATGACCTCGAGAATTACGAAGTTCCAAACTAGGTATCCCAGCACCGATGCGGTGAAGACGGCCATGGTCGTATTCACAACTCTCCTTCGCTCTCTTTTTGCGTCGTCTAGAGTGCAAATCCCCCGATTCCTGAAATATAGCAACATCCCAACTGCGAGCATGCACAGGGAGAGTGCGTATAGGGCGAATCGAACCCATGAGTAGTAGAGATCGTTGGATAGTTCGTCGGCGGCTACTATGGCTGATGAGCCGGCGAATAGAACCCAAACCACCGAAGGGAGGCAGCACAAGCTGGCTGTCAGGGCGGAGATTGCTGCTATCGCCGCGAGCGGCTTCCTGTCGTCCGATTCCATGCACGCCCTCAGGGAGTTACCCGCCTGCTATCACGTGGGAAGGCAATGGATTCTCTGATGTGTTCAGCGCCGGAAAGCCAAGTGCAAACCCTGTCCACACCCATTCCGAACCCGCCATGAGGGACGCCCCCATACCTGCGGATGTCAATGTAGAACTCGTATGGCTCCCTTGGAGTGCCCTCTTCGTCGATTCTCTCGAGTATCTCTTCCTCGGACCAAGTTCGCTCCCCCCCGCCGATTATCTCGCCGTACCCCTCTGGGGCCAGTAGGTCGTGGCACAGTACGTACTTTGGATCATCGGGATCCGGCCTGTGATAGAATGGCTTGGACACCCGAGGATAATGGGTCAGAAAGTGGGGGACTTCGAAATCCTCTGTCAAAACCTTCTCCTTCGAGTAATCTAGGTCCTGCCCCCACTCTACCTCAATCCCCCTTGACTGCAGTGTCTCAACTGCCTCGTCATACCTGATTCTTGGATAGGGGTTGTCAGCGTAACTTGACACCAGATCCAAATCCCTGCCGAGCTCCTCAAGCTCTTCGGATCTCTCATCTAGTAGCGTGCTTGCAATGTGCCTGACCACGCCCTCCCCGTGCTCCATTACCTCTTCGTTAGAAGCCCATGCGACCTCCATCTCGGCGTGCCAGAATTCTGTGAGGTGCCTTCGTGTTCGGCTCTTCTCGGCGCGGAATGAGGGGGCCATGGTGTATAGCCTCTCCAATGCTGGCATGGCGGCCTCTGCGTAGAGTTGCCATGACTGGGTGAGATACGCCTTCCTGTCGAAGTAGGGAACTTCGAATAGCGTGCTGCCGCCCTCCACAGCACCAGCCACGAAGTTGGGTGCCTGGTACTCTATGAAGTCGTGATCGCGGAAGTACGAGTGAATGGCTCCGAAAACTGTGCTCCTGAGCTTGAGCATTGTGGTCATCCGACCGGTTCTGAGATACAGGTGCCTATGGTCCAGAAGAAACTCAGTCTCGCCGCCGTCCGACTCAATCATGGACGACTCGGTGATTGGGAATGGACGATCGGGGTTCACCGAGCCGACTACCGTGGCGGAAAGAACCTGCACCTCGTGTCCATGCTCCCTATCTGTGGGTTCAACCTTTCCGCGGATGACCACGCTGGACTCGATTAGGGCGTTGCTGATGCTATCGAAGCACTCGTCGCCGACTACGTCTCTCTTGACCACACACTGGACCTTGCCCGTGGAGTCGCGGATTACGACGAACCAGATTTTATTCGAACCGCGAGTCCTGTGCACCCACCCCATGAGTTCGACTTCGTCTCCGTCATGTGAACCAGCCTTCACGTCCCCTATCCAGTACTGCTTGCTCACGGGCTACACCTACTCCCCGCCTTCACCCATGGGTTATGAAACCTCGATTGGGGGGGAACGGAAATGGCGGGTCTGACGGGGTTCGAACCCGCGACCGTCCGGTTAAGAGCCGGATGCTCTACCTGACTAAGCTACAGACCCGTCGCGGGATTGTCGCACCCTCTTTAACGCCGCCGGAGAGCTAGAGTCTGCCTCCGGGCTTGACCAACGTGCTAACCCCTTTCGATGAAGCCATGACAACAGCGTCGCAAAGACCAACGAAAAGGCCCACTTCGACGACCCCGTCAATATTGCGTATTTCCCCCTCCAAATTTCTGGGGTCAGAGATGTTAGGGCCGAAGGAGCAGTCAAGAATGTAACCGTGGTTATCTGTCACGTAGGGTTCTTCCTCTCCCCCTCTGAGGCAAACCTGGCCCGGGCAAATAGAAGAAATCGCTGCGCTGGCTTCCTCCCATAGCATCTCATCTACCTCAACTGGGAGGTCGAATGCCCCCAGTGTGCCGACCTGCTTAGTTTCGTCTGCGACGACAACCATCGCCTTTGAGGCCATAGCCACAATTTTCTCCCTTGTCAGAGCACCTCCGCCGCCCTTGATGAGGTCGAAGTTGGGGTCGAACTCATCGGCCCCGTCGATTGTCAAGTCCAACGTTCCCGCCTCTTTGATCCCCATTAGGGGAATCCCGAGGAACTCTGCTAGTTGCCTCGTGTCTTCGCTGGTTGGGACTCCGACGGCCTCGATTCCTTCCTGCTCGATCATCCTAGCAATCTCGATAATGGAGTACTTTACCGTTGAACCGGTACCCAGACCGAGGGACATCCCGTCGGCAACGAACCGGCAGGCGGCGATGCCCGCCTGCTCCTTCAGTTGCTCTACGCCCGCCATGCAACGGCGGCGGATGGAACGTGCATGATGGTTGCCCCTTTGCCTCCGGTGGGTTCTTCCGGTATGGTGTGGCCGCCCGTATGAGGGAGCAGGAGGGTCGCTGACAGTGTTCGACACTGAGGAAAGTCCCCTCTCCGCGATGCAGGCGTCCCGTCACAAGGCGGGGACCCGGGAGGGTCGGCTCTGCAACAGAAACGAACCATGCCAGGGGCACGATGAACCCGCGAGGGGGAGGTTCCCTGAACGTGGCTGGAACGGGCAACCACGCCGGAGCAAGTCCAAGCAGGTCCGTATGGCATCGACAGGACCGGGTAGGATGCATAGTTGAATGCGACCAGCCGAAAGGTGAACAGAAAGGGGCTTACTCCCTGCACCCTCGTCATATGCGACGTGGCCCAGTGACAACAGCATCCATGACCGAGGACTGGTACAGTGCCCCGCTTTCCTCGAAGTCCTGCCAAGTCCCCACTTCACCTTGAAAGGCGTGCCTGAGCCAGTGGAATGCCACAATTAGGCTGGGCAGCAGAATCGAGCTGGTAAGGAAAGCGAGGACAAGCAACAGCATCATCAGGACGAAGAAATTTTGGAGCCCTGGCACGGAAACGAAAAGGCCGGCCGCGAGGCCTGCGCATGTAGTAGAGGTGGTTTCGAAAATGGTGCGTCCCGTACGGGAAACGGAGGTTACTATCCCGGAGGGAGTCTCTCCCTCATCCTTGATTCGATCAATGATGTGAATCGAGTCATCGACCCCGATGCCGAAGACTATTGTGCTAATCATGGCTGTGAACACGTTGACATTGACTGATCCGCCCCTCATCAGGAGGGGTTGCCATAGTACGACTACACCTACGGCTGCCATGGTGAAGAGGGCCAATCTGGGAGAGCGGAACAGAATCGTCATGGTCAGCAGCAGGATCCCCATTGTTGCGATGGTGGTGTCCGACTGGGCGTCGTGAATGCCCTTGTTGATGTCCAGTGAAACCGGGAGTCCCCCAGTCAGAAGGGAGTTGGAAACTCCCGTAATCCCTAGGGCGGGGCAGTGCATCGGCCCGGAGCACCCGCTACCGTCGAGGTGATCATCAATCGTGTCCCGGAGGTTGCCTGCTACTGCGAGGTTGATGTAGGGCTGATTGACGTATACCAGCGTCTTCGTCTCGCCTTGCCCCTCGTCTGCATTCATGAGCATGGATCGGACCTCGGGACTTAGGGTGTCGAACGCGATGTTGACCATGTCCTCGCGACTGCTAGCTGAGTAAGGCCAGCAATCCGGTCGGATCGGGTTGTTTGACTCGTCCCAGCACTCGTCATGGATAAGGTCCCAAAGGCTCTGGTCGTAGATCTGAAGGCCCTCGACTTCGAGGTCAACGTGAATTGCCTTTAGGACGTTGACTAGGCTGATTGTGGTGGTATTGGCGACGTTGTCAATCTTCATTACTTGCATTCGCTCTATGGCATCCAAGATCGGGACGTCGCGAATGGGTGCGGTTTCGTTCTGCGGGCCCCTAACTGTCGCATCGACTATGAACATATTCGTCTGTCCTCCCTCGAACACGATGCTGTACTCCCGTAACGCCTCGTAGGACTCCAGCCCCGGTGGAACCTCGTCTGACGCCCCGGTGATATCTTTGCCGAGCTCATCGTTGAAGATGGATACGCCCCACATCGTAACTGCAATTGAGAGAATCAGCACCGCCAGAGTTCCCTTGAGCGGGACCCTCCCCATCTTCTCCCACACCCCCTCCATCAGGGAGAATGTCATCGTCATTGACAAGGTAAAGCCGAGGATTAGGGAACCCTCCAAATCTAGGACGGAGAATAGGAGAAGTGCGCCTGAGATGATGGAAA
This sequence comes from uncultured Candidatus Poseidoniales archaeon, assembly GCA_964563355.1. Taxonomy (GTDB): domain Archaea; phylum Thermoplasmatota; class Poseidoniia; order Poseidoniales; family Thalassarchaeaceae; genus UBA36. The sequence continues at coordinate 30,251 of CAZLVU010000010.1, read as the reverse complement.
AGGAAAGCGTGGCAAAAAGTGCTCCGTTGATGCCGAGGACGCTGAAGTCGTCTTTCTCCGCGAGTGGTTTGCTGGCTTCCCTGCCCCTCCTGGAGGTCTCGATTGTGCTGGCTCTGAACAGCTTGTTGACTTCCCCCTTGCGATACTGCGTCAATTCTACCAGAGCTGGGACCATCAGCATGGAGAGGAAGAAGGTGGAGGCGATTCCGATCAGCAGGGTCCACCCCACGGTTCTCATCGGGAGTATCGGAACCAGAGACGGCCATGTCAGGACGCTGAACCCGATGATGGTAGTGAGTGCGGACAGGAAAATCGCGTTTCCAGTGGTCATTGCCGATCTAACGGTAGCAGTTAGGCTGATCATGGGGTCAAAGGGATCGGGCTCCTCGAACTCGATCCCATCCCTATGTGAGATCCAAGCATCTTCTTTGTGTTTCTTTAGAATCTCACTCCTGTTCTCTTCGATGCGGTTGGTCAGGTGTAGTGCGTAGTCGACTCCCAAGCCAACCAGTATGGGGCCAGCCGAGATGATCATGGGTGTCAGCATTATGTCCAACAGGACTGTGGAGCCAAAGGTTATTGCCAGGCTCATCCCTATGGGCAAACCGCAGATGATTAACACCTTCAGGCTCCTGTGGAGAATGAACATGGTCAGTCCGACAAGAAAAAGGCTGACGGGGAGCATGGTATCGATTAGCTCTTTGTAAATGGCGTCTGAAACATCGTGGAGCACAGGAGTCAGTCCAGTCACGGTGACAGCCTGCCTCTGTGGGATGACTGCCAGCCTTTCATCGTCCATTGTCGATACGGGATGGACGTAGGACCTGGTGCAAATCTCGCACTCTAAGACGCTGGCACCTTCGAGTAGTTGCTTGGCATGTGCAATGAACGCCTTGTGGTCGCGGACGTATTCATCCTCCTTCTCGTCGAACCTGGCTTCAATGTCAGTGTTCTCCATCTCGAAAGATATGCCCAAAATGATGACGCCCGTATCCCAGATCCCATCGCCGTTTGTGTCCCGAACGAAGTTTGATATCAGCTCCTCAGCGTTTTCAACATACTGGTCAATCCGCTCCTGCGCGCCGTCCCCCTCGGGAATAGAATACCCCTCATATGGATTCATGCTTGAAACGGCACAGTCCCCACCGGTCCCGGGAATGCCGTGCTTCTCCACGGCGCAGGCGAATCTGTAGTTGGTTGAGTTGGCCTCCTTGATTATCTGGGCGGGGGAAAGTACCCAAACGACTCCGTCGCACCCCGATCCCGGCCGGTCACATGAGAAGGACCCCCTATCCTGCTTGTTGAAATCGAGCCCGGACTTCATTTGCCCGTTGCCGGCGTTGTTGTCATCGCCCTCAATCCAGGAAATCTGCGAGAGGATGGCTGCATCCGTTATGTTCTCGGTACCGTGCTCCCCGAGAGAGGCTGCATTGTTGGTTTGTATGTACAGAATTACTATGTCAGTGGACCACTGTCCCCTCACCTCATTGAGCAGCTCCGTGGAGTTCGCACCGTCGGGGAGGTAGATTTCAACGTCCCCATTGATCTGCTGCTCGAAGTCGTTTGCATAGTTGAACGCAATGAGGGAAACCAATACTAGAATCGCCACAAGGTACCCGGGGCTACGAAGGATTGCGCTGTAAGTAAGCTCGGCAGCCCTCTGAGCGCCAGAATGCAGCCCATCTGAAATGTCATCCGATAGCTGTCCCACGGTGTCTATCAACCCCCCCAATGGGCCACCGTAGAGGCGTTCGCGCGTTCCGATGAAGGCATCCCGAAGGGGGCTCAGGCTATTGAAGAACCACTGCCAAAAACGAGTCTCGTCATCGACATGTTCGTCCCCAGGGAGGTCGTCCACGCCGCTGGGCCTCTGCGGGGGCCAAATGAAGCGTTCGCATGGCCGGCGGCCTGAAGAACGATTCTAGCTCAGTCCGATGACATCAAGACGGGGGCGAGGTTCGCGCGTGTTATGGAGCTAGTCACCGGGGGTGCCGGTTTCATTGGCTCCCATCTGGTTGACGCATTGGTCGAGCAGGGGAAGCAGGTCAGAGTCATTGATAATTTCAGCAGTGGCAGGGAGGAGTTTCTAGCCCATCACGAAGGGAGCGGTGCGGTCGAGGTGCTCCGGGACGATCTGCTGGACATCGATTCGGTTAAGTCTGCAATGAAGGGAATTGCCACCGTCCACCACATGGCTGCCAACCCGGACATAAGGCTTGGAACCGAGGTGACTGACACAGACCTAAGGCAGGGCACTGTAGCTACCTACAATGTTCTCGAGGCCATGAGGACTAACGGCGTGTCCAGAATCTCGTTTGCTTCGTCGTCCGCTGTTTACGGGGAGGCAGGGATAATGCCCACCCCTGAGAGCTATGGACCAATATTGCCCATTTCCCTCTATGGGGCCTCCAAACTAGCGAGCGAGGGTCTCATCTCCGCATGGGTTGGGACATTCGGGGCCCAAGCCTACATCAACAGGTTCGCAAACATCGTCGGCCCTAGGGGGACTCATGGGGTGATCTTCGACTTTATCCACAAGCTAAAGCGAGACCCGGGGCGCCTTGAGGTCCTAGGAGACGGTAAACAGGAGAAGTCGTACATGTCCGCTACTGACTGCGTGCGCTCGATGCTGCACTTGATAGAGTTGGATGGCGGGGGCAGTAACCTGTACAACCTCGGCACAGGGGACACCTGCTCAGTCTCCCGAATCGCAGAGATAGTTATCGAAGAGAGCGGTTTGGAGGGCGTCACAATTGAGTACACCGGTGGGAAGAGGGGGTGGGCGGGCGATGTGCCGAAGACCTACCTCGACGTGGAAAAGCTAATCTCGACCGGATTCAAGCCTACCGCCATGTCCGAGCAGGCCATCAGAGATACTGCCAGAGAACTCATTGTCGAGATCGGGCTGTGACGAAGGCTGAGAAGCCGAGCACCAGGGCAATTGGCACATAGAGAACTATGCGAGGGGTAGGCGCTTGGCCCCCAAGGGGGACAGAAACCGCGCCCATGGTCGATATGCCGTTGCCCTCAGCCGTATTTGACTCGTGGACAGCCACAACCCGTAGACCTCCGACTTCCACCGATTCGGCTATTTCAAGGACCTTCGTTACGACGATTGAGTTCGAAGATGTGGCTGTGACTGAATTATGTGAGATGTTCCCCCAAATTTCAGAGGGGTAGTACCACTCAGGACCCTCATCGAGGGATGTCTCCGAATAGAACCGGACGACATCATGATGTTCGGTGATCCCATTGGTTGCCTGATGTGGCTCAATCACTACAGTGTCCTCGAGGACAAATATCGAAACTCGGCCTCCGACTGAGGACAGTTCACTCAGTTCTACGCTGATTGAGAGGCTGCCTTCTGCGAGCTCCGCCACCGACAATGACATCCTCGTATCATCCGAACGCCTTCCTTCGGAAGAAAGGAGCTCCGTGTGCAGGGTTGCCCTACTGGGTGCCCCTCCCAGCATCATCTCCCCATCGAACCAGAAGGTTGGCGCGGATGGGATTGAGGAATGGAGTTGGGCTCGATGCGCCGTGATTGGGGTTCCCAGTGGATCGTCGAAATTGTCATGCATGGCTACCCGGGCCACCCTGCCCGAGTTCGCCTGGGTGAAATCAGGCATCCAAGGGTCAACCGTCGCACAAATTTCGCACCAGGTAGCTGTGTAATGCTCCATCAGAACCTCGTGACCCCCCTCTGCCACCCACTCGTCCCGGGTTCCGTCGTCGCCTTGGCTGGTAACGATTGGGAAAGTCAGTAGAAAAAGGGATGTGGCGAGAGTCGCCAAACGCGCGTTCATCCCCCTCATCGACGTTCGTCCGGCGCCCCCCTTCATAACCCAATGTCCCAGCCAAGGAGCATGAGCAAGCGCTGGTACCAAGAGAACAGGCGCGACCCTTGGAGGCGGGACGCTAAGTCCAAGGGGTACCGTGCAAGGTCCGCTTACAAGCTCAAACAGATCCAGGACAGGTTCGGGCTCCTCAGGCCTGGTGATGCGGTGCTTGACATCGGCTGCCACCCCGGCGGTTGGACCCAGGTGGCCGTGGAGGAGGTCGGTGAAGAGGGACTCGTCGTGGGTGTAGACCTGCTTGCAACGTCCCCAGTCGATGGTGCGGAGGTCCTGGTTGGAGACATAAACGACCCGGAGACCCTTGAGAGGGTGACGGTGGCCCTAGGGGGGAGGGGGCTCAACACCGTGATTAGTGACATCTCTCCCCGTCTAACGGGTCGCTACGATACTGATCAGGCCATTTCACTCGAGCTGTCGACCATGTCGTTGGACGTAGCGGCCGAACTGCTAGTCCCAGGAGGGGGGTTCGTGACCAAAGTTTTCCAGGGAGCTGGAATTGAGGGGCTTGTGGGTGCAGCGAAGCAGCGTTTCTCTTCGGTCAGCAGATTTTCCCCGACAGCGAGTAGAAGCGCTTCCTCAGAGACCTATCTCATATGTCAGAATTTGCTCCCCAAAGCCCGGGGAGACGCATCCGTGCGAAGCGCGATGGAGCAGGTGCAGGACCACCTAGCCGAAATTGGAATCGTAGTTGGCAGGGAGGAAGAGCCGGATGAGTCGCCTCGTGTTGGGTTCAGGAAGTTGCCTAGGGGCAGTTAGTGATCTACAATACAAAAATTGTCCAAGTTTACCACAGAATATCAAGTGTTACCAGGAACACCGGCTTTTCGAAAAAAGTGCGTTTTTAGGCCGTTTTCGAAACTCTGCCACCTGCTCAGTTATATACCCCATGGAAGCGAGGCGCAGCCACTCGTGTAAACGAGGAGGAAAAAAGAATGAACGTAGATATGAATGCAATGAAAGGAGAACTTGGTGGCGCCTTTATGGTGTCATGGGTCGTTTTCGGGCTTGGTCTGGGCACACTGGAGGGAGCAGTCGCTCTCGCCGTTGCTTGGATGGCCTTCGGAGGCGCTCACATCCTGCCAGTAGTGACATGGTGTCACATGCTGACAGGTGACCTGAACGACACTGAAGGGAACTGGATGGCAAACGGAATGCGCCTGGTAGCACAGGTCTTAGGAGCCCTGCTGGCCATACTTCTGGCCACAGAGTTCGGAGACTTACCGACAGGATGGGAAGCGACTGACATGTGGATACCGGACATCGGTGACCACGTCTTCGGCGTGCTCAAAATGCTGGCCGCGGGCGCAGTCTGGTGGCAAGTGCACACCCGGTGCGACAGCGCTTGGGTCAGTGCTTTCGGCCTGATGGCCCTTGGCGGAGCGATGACACTGAGCGGAGCCCATGAAATGGGCGCGTCTGTGGCGAGCTCCTTCGAGGGGATGGCAGACACCCTAGTGAACTGGGTCTGCGATGGCCTGTTCGTCGGCGCTGGGGCCCTACTGGGTGCCAAGATCGACGAGATGGTCTGAGACTGGAAACATCTGGTTACTCGGACCTACGCAAGCAGGTCGGGGGGGTTTACTCCCCGACCTGTGACGGACCCCCCTCCCAGGGTGCTCTCGCTCAATTGATTATTCTGAATCACGATCGTATGGCACTATGTTCTGCCACTCTGATGCATCGGATCTAGCTACGACAGCGTGAACCCAATCTTCTTCGGAGCAATTGAAAACCTCGTGGGGGAGCCCTGGCTCGATATAGAACATATCTCCCTCGTTGTGAACCACAGATTTCCTGCACCCTGGGCCATACTCGTGACGAACGCTTCCCTTTAGCAAGAAGACCATGACATCGAAATCCACGTGGATGTGTGCATTGGCCACTCCGCCGGGAGGTATGTAAGCCCTATTCATTGAGAGGCCGGAAGAGGGGGTGTTCTTCCCAGATAAACCAGCGGCATACTCAATATTGTTCCAACCTCGAACCTTCTCAACTTCTCTGAGGCTCCAGATGCCCCCCTCATCGGTGACGTACCTTGAGAGATCCTGTTGCTCTCCAGTTAGAGAGAGTTCCTCCTCCGCCATGAGGTGGTTTTCAGCGTGTTATCTTTTCAACTTTTGTTATGCTAATGTAATAAGAGGTGCTGCGTCTCACATTAGCCATGAGTGCACAATCAACGCTAAAAAGGGAACCTAGCACGCCTGCTGGACGGGGATTGGTAATGTCTGCAAAAAGAGCTGTGTTTTGCTCGTCGTCTGGGACGCCACTCGTTGACAGCGAAAGTACCTCATTCCCCTGCCCGGGGTGCAGTTCACCTATCGGACGCAGCCAAAGATGTAGGGTCCAGGCAGTGAAATACATCTGCCCAGAATGCAGGTTTGAAGGGCCATGAGGTGACAATGTGGGCCATGTTGTTGTAAAGTACAAAGTAACTCTCGACCAACCTGATGACGGGCCCCCAGACTACCAAAGCGTAGCCAATCAAATTTCTTCTTTCAAGGAAGTGCAGGCTGTGGAAATCAAGCCACTTGCGTTTGGGATGATGTTCATCGAAGTCCAGGTGGTCCTAGGGGAGGGCGACGGGGTTGTCGATGAGTTCGAGAACCGAGTCAAGGAATCAAACGAAGCTGTGGGACAGATTGAGGCCCTCGAGATGGGCCGCCTTTGATCAGTAGTGATCGAGGGGCGATCTCATGAACTCCCGCATCAGAACCGTTGCGTACGTACCAGGGGGGAGCGTGAATCGGAATCGGAGGCATGCCCCTTCGGGGTGCCACCTATCTCCCTCTTGAGGCCCAATTTGCCATCTCTCAAAGAGAGAGTCGGTCACCTCAGGAGCTTCCTCCACACTGAAGTCTCTGAACGGTACCGAAAGTGCCCTCCTAGTACCCGAGGTAGTTAGCCTGGGAATTCTTTGAACCACCCAAGAGACATCCGATAAGCCAGTAGCTTCAAGTCCGCTGGATTCGCACTCGCCCGGAACCCCTTCAGCATAGGAAGCATCCCTTCCGGGCAAGGGTCCCGTTACTGCAAGTCTGCCCAGAGAGCAGTTCCTCTTGCAACGCTCGAGGTTGGTCTCGCTGACCGGGGCCATCTTACCGACATCAAGCCGGCCACTGGCTTGAATGGGGGCGACAAGGTCACCCAACTCTGGCTCGATCAATGAGGTTCCCATTTCGATCCTCGCAGAAAGAGCATGATTGAATGCCAAAGACTGGGTCGAATGAACCATTAGTAGCTGAAGAGAATGGGGCAGAGTCTTGAACGCCCCAAGGTAGTCTCCTGGTTTATTGACCAAATGCTTGAGCATCTCACTCTCGTAACCTAGTCTACTTGGTGCCATCTCCAAACAGGAAGAGGGGTCGTGGGACTCCCTCCACTTTGCTCTGAAAGATGCTGCCTCCTCACTCTCGCGAGAGGCCTCCATCCCAATGTACAGATCGACGGCATGTTCGAAATCACCCCCAATTACAGCCCTTCCAACCTCATGGGTCACGGGCCTAGTAGAACCGAACCTCTGTGGCCCAATCCAATTCGGAAATGCGTCGCAGCCTATTGAATCTGAGAGTCCTTTCCTAATCTCATGGACCTTCTTCATTGCCTCCTTGGCATCTATTGGATGACCGTCATAGTCGCAACACCCCCTTACGGCAATTGTGAATCTGTTACCATCGTGATCCCCCATTCCGACCTTGTGGTGGGTGCGCCCCAAAACCTCAATTGAGCTGTCAGGTATCTCCACACCCTCCACCTTACTCCGTGGTGCGTCTATAACCAGAACTTGTGTGGTTATGGCACGTTTGTCCTTCAATCCAGAACTGAAAATTCGGTTCCTCCTGATTCCGCACGCCCTTGCTAGTCGCCGTAGATATCGATTGGACTCCCAGTTCCTCATCGTGACCCTAACAACAGTGAATCGGCCTTTACCGTCCATAGCTGGAATCTTAGAGGCCTCCTCGACCCGGAAATCCTCGAACCGGGCCTTCAAAAGGCCACCGATCCCTTCAGACGGAACAAGCCAACCTGAAAGTCCCAGAAGGCCCTCCAACTGGCCCTGAATCACAGGACTGCCCCCTCAGAGTTTGATGCTAGCGAACTCCTTGGTGATTGTGGAGCAGATGTCCCGGAGTAGCTTTTCCGCTTTCTTGCCCTTGGCTGCCCTGACATAGAGTTCAGGTTCGTCAAGGTCCGGGTGCTTCTGGAAATAATTCGCATACTCAACATCTTCCATATCATTAAGACGAGACCGGAACATCTGGAGAGTCGTGTGAGTCCCGCCGATGATTCGCAGCCTCAGCTCGCGACCCTCATTCTTCAATACTTTGACGGGCATGGAACGGACGCTCGACTGGAGGCTCCCTTTTCAGGCCTTGCATGACAAAGCCAAGTCTGTCTAGCTGCAAACCAACCCTCAAGTTTTACAGGAGGAGGTTTTGGGGAGTTTCGATGGCGGACACTGATGCCATGACAAGGCGCTTGGCAGAGGGCCTCGAAAGACTAGCCGGCCCGATCCTACTGGTCAGCCTCCTATTGACAGCCTTCCTGGCTTCGGTCCTTGTGCCCCTTCCCGCTTTCACCACTGACTTGACCTCCTTCGCTCCTGAAACCCAGGCGGACGATGCTCAAGACAGGATTGAAGATTCTATGGGGGCATCTTCTCACCTGATGTACGTAAACGTCAAGCCCTCTATGACCCAAGCAGACGGCGGCTTTCTGCCCAACGTTCTAGAAATGAGAGCGTTGCACCAACTTGCTGCGGATCACGAACGGATTCGGTCATTCTCGGAGGAAAACGGGGGCTTCGTTACTTCCCAACTCAATGTTGCCGATGTATTGCAGAGGATGCTGTACGAGAGGAACTACTCGGGCCACCTTTCCGACTTCAACGACTGGAACCAAATGCTCGAGGAAGTGCTGCAGGGAGAGGAGTGCGGCGATGCGGTTGCTAGCGACGAGAAGACGATCGCGACTGCAGCCTTCGCCTCCTCGGCCATGCTAAACAAAGACTTGGATTACGAGCCGATATGTGATTGGCTGGAAACCGGAGAAGGCAACCCAACCCCAACGGCCGGTAGCACACTGTGGATTATCGAACTCTCTGGCGAGATTAGCAACGAGGATCGCCAGCAGCGTGCAACAGAGATTAGGGAAATGCTGTCAGGGGGGAGCGCCGACGAATCCTCGGTCCTGGAATATGGCGTCATCTCCGACGATCTGATTAGTCATGACATTAATGAGTCGACTCTGGACAACTTGGTATGGCTCATCCTTCTTGCAGTCCTAGTAGTCGTCATCCTGCTGGCATTGACTTTCAGATCGATCACCATGGTAGCAGTCCCCCTTACTGCACTTCTGGCCTCATTGGTCTGGACTTATGGGGCCATATCCCTGGCTGGGATGGAGTTCTCAATCCTAGAAATAGCAGTCACTCCCGTGGTCCTTGGGTTGGGGATAGACTACTCCATTCATCTGCAACGTGGTTACGAAAGGGCAAAGCAAGAGTCTCAAAGCTCTGCCGAGGCATGGGCCAAGGCCTTCATGGAACTTAGGACCGCATTGTTGTTGGCTGTTATTACTACGGTTTTCGCATTCCTCGCAAACTCGCTTTCCCCACTGCCCCCACTAAGGACTTTCGGTGTCACTCTGGCTCTGGGTGTAACTTCGGCGTTCGTGGCCAGTACGATCACAGTTGGTGCAATGCATGTGGTGGTGGAAAGAACCCTGGGCTCGTCCAGGAGTAGGGGGCTAGAGCTGGGTGGACTAGCTAGGAGCGCTGCGGAATTCCAGAGGGGGAACGCTCCGATTGTGCTGCTCACGGTTGCCATAATCACGGCTGGGTCGATTGTAGTAGCGCAACGGGGACTGGATACCAGCTTCGAGCTCTCTGACTTCCTGTCCGACGAAGATATGGAGGTCATGCAGGTGCGTGAAGACCTCTACGAATCCTATGATGTCAAGGCCATGAAGTCTGTGTACATACTAATCGAACCCGAAGAGGGGGAGGGGTCATTCGACAGCGAGAGGGAGCTCATAGATGCCCTAAGAGGTGTTGAGAACTCATTTCTTCGAATGCCTGGCGTAATTGTCACGGAGGCCCCCGGTACGAGTACCGAGTGGGCATCTTACGACAGCGTATACCGGATTATTGGTGACGCGATCGAACAAAATGAGTCTTTTGGACTGGCCTACAACCTAGAGGCGTTCGGTGAGGACGTGGCAACGACCGAGGACTTCATGGAAGGGGATCTCGCGATGGCCATATCTTACTTGCTGTCAAACGACACCATGGGAGATCAGCTCAGGGGCATGACCTGGTCCGAACGCACTGGCCAGCACGTCCTACTAAACGAAGACGGGGGGGCTATCCGTTACCTCAGAATCAGGGTAGACGTTCAAGCTGAGACCAGCTCCATGGTAGAAGAGATATCGAACGAGCTAGACGCTGAAGTAACGATAATCTCCGCTGACACCGGAGGGAGGGCCTATGCAGTGGGTGACCTCATAGTCCTCTCCAACGTCCTGACGGGGCTGATCTCGTCTATCGTGAGCTCGACTGCGCTAAGCCTCGCTGTCTCGATGGTGGTTCTGGCTTCCCTCACCAGGAGGTTCGGCCAGTCAATGCTGGTAATCTTACCAGTGGGGCTAGCTGGATCGTGGGTAGTCGGGGCGATGGCGGTGCTGGGGATAAATTGGAACGTTCTAACAATAATGATCACGGCCCTGACTATCGGCCTTGGGATAGACTACTCTATCCACGTATGGAGGCGGTTTGAATCCAACAGGAACTCGGGGATGGCAGTCTGGCCAGCAATGCGGGACATGTATGCCAACACAGGATCAGCACTCCTGATGTCCGCTGGTACCACAATCTGCGGGTTCATGGTCTTGATGCTATCACCGGTACCGGTGATCAGGGATTTCGGGATTGTAAGCTCAATTTCGGTCGCTTTCTCACTTGTCCTAGCCCTTCTCGTGCTGCCCGGGCTCCTAGCTGCAGAGGTCAGGACTGGGGAAGGAAGCTGAACACCGACCTCGAACTCAGACATCCCTTGTTTGGGGCATGTCTCGTAGCCCATCGACGCGCTTGGTTGAAGTGTGACCGCGCCATCCGGGGGCGACCCAGATGCCCAGAAAGTACATCGCTCGCGACCCACGAACGGGGAAAATCATCGGCCGGAAGGCGAGGCCGAAGCGACGGAAGGACGGTCTGGCAGCCCTTTCGCCCGACCCCGGCCCCTGGCAGAGTCTCCCCCTAGAGGACATTGTCCCCCTGGCAACTGGCATTGTCCCCAAGGTCGAGGTCCCTACAATGACGACAAACTGGACACTGGGGAGGATTGATGGAATCAAAGCGCTCCACAAGGTCCTAGAACATGAAGCGGATGATGCGTATGATGCGCTAGTTGATGCATTGGAAGATGACTACCCTGACGTCCGCATTGCAGGACTGAAGTCTCTCCCTTCATTCGCCCTCAGGAGGCAAGGGATTCTTTTCCAGTGCCTCTCTGACAGGCTCATAGATGATGATGAAGCGGTCAGGGAGGAAGCTCGAAACTCCCTGCGGAGACTAGCCCCGATGTTCCCCTCGGGCTGTGAGGGGATCCTGCGCAAAGAGCTGCGTGACTCGAGGAAGGAGCATAGGGGAAACGCATTCGAGGCCCTTCATCTTGCTTCCAAGGAATGGCCGGAAGTCGGGTGCTTGCACCTTGACGAACTGATCAGAGAGGAGGAGGTCGACCTGAGAATTAGGGGTTCGAAAATCCTCAGGGCGATAGCGGCCAAGGGTGGGGCAGAGGCCTGGGACCTGATTGGTTGGTCGATGCAAGACAAGGAGGTGGAGGTGCGCAGGAACGCCTCAAAGACCCTGACGATTCTAGCAGACGTCGAACCCAGGATAGCAGCCATTCTGGTTGAGTCGAGCATCGAGGAGCGTGATAGGGTAATCAGGGGATCCGTGATTCGTGCGCTAAAGAAGCTAAACATGCAAAGCCCCAAGGTTGCCAGGATGATAATGCGTGGTGCACAGGATGATGACGTTAGCATGAGGTCCGCTTGCATTGGCCAGATGACAGTAATTATGTCGGGCCAGGAGCTGCGCGAAGCGGCTGGCGAATTACTGAGAAATGAGAGTGACCCGGAGTTGAAGAAGAGGCTCGCAGCACTGGCTAGGGATCCCGATTTCGATGGTACTGAGGAAGAGAAGAACCGAGCGTTGGCCCCACTAGAAGAGGTTGCCTCCGACAGCTCGGACATCCCTCCGCCCCAACCCGCTGGCTTGCGTGAGGATGATAAACGGCAGTCAGGTCGCCCGCCCAGCGAGGATAGCGAATGACGGATGACTTTGACGAGAAACTGGCACGTTTCGAGAAGCTCTGGAACGGAGTAACGCCCAAGGGCGAGAACAGGACCAAGGCTCTGAAGTTCCGCCAGTATATGCGAAACCACGTCATGCAGAAGTTCCACAAGAGGAGGAAGGACCAATGGGCGACAGCGGACAAGGGCCACTACAACCATGCGTTCTCGAGCAAGGACCAGTATCTGACAAAGGAGAATTGCATGAAGTATTGGATGGGCCAGTTGCAGAAGGACATCAAAGAAGCTGAGACCTTCTGAGGCAGACAGATGGATCGATCCAATTTCAGCAGCTGGGAACTGGATTCTAACATATCCAGTGCGATTGCAGAGCTCGGGTGGACCGAGCCAACAGAGATTCAGCTCGAGGCCATCCCAGTTGCACGCAGAGGCATCGACGTAGTGGGGCAAGCCAGGACCGGCTCTGGTAAGACTGCGGCATTCGGAATCCCAATAATCGAGCGATGCGAACCCTCTGGGGAGACTCAGGCCCTGGTGCTGTGCCCTACACGGGAGCTGGCTGTGCAGGTCGCCGAGGAGGTTGCAGCCTTGCAAGGGGGGAAGGGGCTCTCAGTAGTAACCGTGTACGGAGGTACAGATATCGAAAAACAGGCAAAGACCCTAGGCGATGGTGCCGACATCATAGTTGGAACCCCTGGCAGGGTGATTGACATGAGCAAGAGGGGTCACATCAAACTATCCAACATCTCCTGCTTTTGCCTAGACGAGGCCGATAGGATGCTCGACATGGGATTCTTCCCCGACGTAAACTGGGTGGTTGAGAGGATGGATGGCAGGAAGCACACCATGCTATTCAGCGCTACATTCCCGCAGGAGGTCCTCGACGCGGCCGAGGAGTTCACCAACGACCCGGTCCACGTCATGAGCGAGGACCTTGAAGTAGAGGTTCCTGAGATTGACCAGTTCGCAATCAAAATAGGCCGTCTCAACAAGATGTGGGCACTGGGGAGGATCATAGCGAACATGGCTGAGGGTGATCAGATGCTGATCTTCACCAACACCAAACGGATGGTCGACATGCTTGACGAACGATTGAATCGGCACGGCGTTAACTCTGCTTCCCTGCATGGAGACATGGCTCAGAACAAGAGGGAGCGTATTCTCGATGGCTTCCGAGAAGGCGGGAAGGAAATCCTAGTGGCTACCGACGTGGCAGCTAGGGGTCTCGACGTAGATGGGATAACACACGTGGTGAACTACGATCTCCCCGATGAGGTGGAGTCTTACGTCCACAGGATTGGCAGGACTGGGAGGATGGGTCGGAGTGGGCAGGCTTGGAGTTTCGTAACCAGTGGAGAACAGGGGATGCTAGAGAAGATCGCCAATACCTGGAACATGGAAATTCCGCTCTCAGAACCCCCTGGGCTTCCAGAAGGTGCCAAGGAGATGGTCAAGCAAAAGGAGGACTGGGATGAGCTTTCGGACATCTTCGGGATGGTCACAGTCAGGCTCTCTGTGGGAGGCTCAGATGCAACCAAGCTGACCTTGGCAGAGTGGGTCCTACGTGAAGCCAGAGTACCAGAGATTGCGATTGGAGAAATATCCCTCGGGGACCAAGAGTCGACCATCGAGGTCCACGTCAAGAAGGCCTCCTACGTCATTGACGTCCTGAAGACCAGGGAATTCATGGGCCGGAAACTCAAGCCGTCGATTGTCAAGTGAAACACGGCCCGAGGCTTGACCTTGGGTGCCACCACGGGGCGCGCCCCTCCGCATCCTAAATATATCCGGACTGTTAAGCCGTTCCATGGCTGACGCCAACGTGGGCAAGGGGGCCAAAGACAAGAAGGCCCTAGAAGCCCAAACTGCCGCAGAGAAGAAGGCCGAAAGAGCCGCCCAGGCTAGAGCAGATGCAGAGAAGAAGGCCATGAAGCAGGCGGAGGAAAAGGCGCAATCGCAAGCCCGGGAGCTGGAGAAGGCTGCAGCGGACGCAAAGAAGGCTGCAGCGGACAGGAGTTCTGCTGAAAAGGCGCTGCAGGAAGCAAAAGAGGGGAGGGCGAAGGCGGAAGAGGAGCTTGCCAAGTCCTCTGGGTCATTGAAGGACCTCAAGGCGAAAGTTGCAGAGTTGAAACGTGCCAAGGCCGATGCTGACAAGAAGTCAAAGATAGAATCTAGCGCGAAGTCCCTGGCTGAGAAGAAGCTCGCTTCAGAGAGCAAGTTGAGCGGAAGGGAGTCCAAGCAAGTTGAGGACCTGACCAATCAGGTCAAGGCCGGCAAAGCGAGAGCCGAGGATGCACAGAAGTCGGCCTCAGCCACCCAGCAGGAACTAGAAAAGGTCAGGGAACAACTACAGAAAGACAGGGGGCGGACTCAGGAACTCACCAAGCAAAAGCAAGAGCTGTCAAAACAGGAGGCGGAGGCTAAGAAGAAAAAGTCGCAAGCTGACAGGGATCTGGCATCCGAGTCGAAGAAGGGGGCTGCAGAGAAAGCCAAGCTTCAGCAAACCACCGATGCCGTGAGCAACCTGAAAAGAGCAATCTCAACCCTCGTCAAGCAAACCAAGGAAGCCGAGACGAAGGCTGAGGACCAGTCCAAGATGCTGAGGGACTACGAGAGCCGCCTAAAGGAGGAGACGAAGGCCAAAGCGACAGCGGAAAAGGAAAAGACGGCAGCGGATAAGGCCAAGGCCGAGTCCGATACCAAGAGGAAGGCAGCCGAAGATAAGACCAAGGATGCTGAAAAGAAGTTCCAAGCCTCGGTTAAGCCTCGACAGGATGCTGAGAGGAAGTCCAAGGAGGCTAAGAAGGCGCAGAGGGACGCGGAGAACAGGTTCACCAAGCAAGAGGGGGTCAGGCAGAAAGCCGTGGAACGGGCCAAGAAGGGGATCGCGGAGCGCAAGAGCGCCGAGGAGGAGCAGAAGGAGGCCGAAAAGTCCCGTGACGAGGCCATAAAGGCCCGGGACAGGAGCGAGGAAGCAACTGAGAAGGCCAGGAGGGCTCTTACACACGCTCAGGGGAAACTCAAGGACTCCAAGGCCAAGTTGGACAGTGCCACCAAAGATAGGAGCGCAGCGGAGAAGGTCACCGCCCAAGCAATAAAGGAGGCTGACGAGGCTTCCCAAGCAGCCAAGGCGGCGCTGGCGAACGCTAAGCGCGACACCGAAAGGGCAGCGAAGGAATCCAATGCCGAGAAGGATGCTAAGGCAAAGCTGTCCGAGGCAGAGAAGAGGACAAAGGAGGCGCAGGACTCATCCGCTGAATCTGAGAAGGAACGCGAGAAGTCGCTGAAGGAGCTAGAAGAAGCGATAAAGGCGAGAGAGGTCCTTGAGAAGCGGATCGTAGAACAAGAGAAGAGGAGGCTGGAACTCGAAAAGAAGTCCGCAGGAGAGCGAAGGGCGACTGCAGAGACCAACAAAAAGACTGAGGCCCAAGCAAAACTCAAGGGACAGGCTGAACGCAAGTCGGAGAAGGAATCTGAGGCCTACAAGAAGGCAAAAGAAAACCTGAACCGTGAGACAAATCGCTGGAAGGAGGCAGAGAGAGAGCTGGGCAGAATGACCAGTGAGCGGAAGAAGGCCGAATTGGCAGAAACCAACGCCCAACAATCCCGGGCATCCACGGAGAAGGAGTACCAAGACGCCAAACAAAGGGCGATGGAAGCTGAGAGCAAGGCCAAGGACCAGGAGAGGGCTCGAGACCAAGCCCGTAAGAGAGCGGAGCAGGAGACTGCGGCCCGTAAGGAGTTCGAGAAGGATATAGCAGCCGAAGAGAAGAAGAAGAAGGAAGCTGAAGCAAGGAAGAGGGCCGCTGAGAAAGAGAAGATGACCGAGGAGCAGAAGGCGGCCGAGGAGGCCAAGAAGCGCGAGGAGGCGATGGAGAAGATTCGCAAGAAGGCCGAGAAGCGCATGAAACAACTGGAGGAGGCCCGACAGAGGGAGGACCTCGAGGAAGCGGAGAGGAAACGCGCGATGGAGGCAATCGCGATGGAGGTCAAGGTGAAGCTAAACGATCTCAAGGCAAATAAGGACTCCATGAAACCAGAAGACTACGTCAAGGAGAGGATCAGGGTCAAGGGAGTGATGGTCAACTTCGATGAGATCGGAACGGCCAATGGCAGGAAGGACGACCTACAGCAAATAGATGGCATCGACTCTGGCCTAGAGGGCAAGCTGAACACTCTAGGCATTTCCACTCTGGAGCAACTGGCGAAGATGACGGATGAGATAGCCGACGAGGTCAACGAAGCAATCGAGTACTTCCCTGGCAGGATAAAAAGGCAGCTCTGGGCAGAGCAAGCCAGAATACTTACCGAATGAAAGTAGACACCCCCTATGGGGTGTCTAAAATCGAAAAACGGCGGTTTTCTTGGATAAATCCAAAAGGGGATTTTCATCATAAACAAGCCATGCGAGCGCAAGCAAGGACCTCGTTCAGGGCTTTGGTCCTGATTATCCTCATGCTAACCAGCACACAACTGGTCCTGCTGACTGCTCGAGACTACACGCCCAAGGAGCTGGATCCGCCCCTCCAAAGGTTCGACGTACTAGACAACTCTGAGGTGGTGAAAATTATGCTTGCCGACAGCCACGGTTGCGCCATAGGCTCGGAGAACCAGATGAAGTGCTGGGGCGCAGGTGGGTACGGCAAGACAGGGCACGAGAATACTGCGGATTACGGGGACGAAGAGCTGGAGATGGGGCAGTACCTGATGTTCACCGATGTGGGCAGCGGGCTCACGTTCTCAGAGGTCTCAGGCGGTGAAGACTTCACCTGCGCCCTGCTTAACGACGCCTCTGTCAAGTGCTGGGGACGAAACTTCGTGCTGGGTAGCAGCGCAGGCGTGGATGGATCGGGTGCCAAAGGGGACGGGTACCAGGAGATGGGGTCAAATGTCGACAAGGTCAAACTCGGTAGCTGGGACGCCTCTGCAATCGATTCAGGGGGAATGCATACCTGCGCCATTGTGAACAACAGCTCATCTGAATCAGTGGTCTGCTGGGGTGACAACGACGCGGGCCAGCTGGGTCTTGGGAACACCGACGTCATGGGAGATACAGACGCAGACCTCGTCGGAGGTGAGTTGCCGCATGTCGACCTGCCCGACAGAGGCCAGGGGATCTCCCAGATCGCGACTGGCTCGACGCACTCCTGCGTACTTTGGGACGACGGGGAGATGGCGTGCTGGGGTGAGAATGGAGCTGGCGAGCTCGGTGTGGGCAATAGCAACAACATCGGAGATGAGGCTGGTGAGATGGGCGACAACCTTGTGCTAGTGGACCTGCCTACCGGGACGACCGCCGCATCCATAGCAGCGGGCGAGGGCATGACCTGCGCTATCCTTGACAACGGAGAATTGGCCTGCTGGGGGTTGGGAACAGATGGTAGGCTGGGGAGCGAGTCGACTTCAAACCTAGGAGACAGTGCTAGCGAGCTGGGAGACAACCTGAACATTGTCGACATGGGGTCCGGTTACACCGTAGAGTCAGTCGATGTTGGGTCAGGACACTCCTGCGCCATACTTGATGACGGTGACGGAGCGACTGGTGACATTCTGAAGTGCTGGGGCCTCAACACACTGGGACAGCTTGGACTAGGTCACACTATGACCAGGGGGGATCAAATCAACGAGATGGGGAACTACCTAGCACCCGGCGGGGTTGACTTGGGGAGCGATGTTTAC
The DNA here is from genome assembly GCA_964563355.1 of uncultured Candidatus Poseidoniales archaeon. Classification (GTDB taxonomy): domain Archaea; phylum Thermoplasmatota; class Poseidoniia; order Poseidoniales; family Thalassarchaeaceae; genus UBA36. Next base: position 12,402 of record CAZLVU010000010.1, on the reverse strand, counting down.
CCAATAGCAATCGAAGCAGGCGAGGACGTATCCTGTGCGTTGCTCAACAACAGTATGGTGAAGTGCTGGGGTTCGGGGAACGAGGGTAGAGCGGGACTTGGTAAGAGCGGGGCAACTGGAGACGAGGTCCTGAGCGGGGTGCCTGAGATGGGGGACAATCTGCCTTACATCGAGCTTTACCTGCCCGAGCCGACCTTTGACCAGCCATGTGACTCCTCGGCAGAAGGTTCCGCCCTAGTACAGGCCACACTAGACGACACAAATGGCCAAATTGGCAACAAGATAGCCACCACGCTTGATTCGGGTTCCTGTGGCGCCCTCGTCTATGCTGATGATGTAAACCGAGTAGTCAAGTTCGCTGTGTTCGACAAGGGGAGGTGGGTCGCCGAGATCGTTAGCGTTGTGCCATCGGAAATTGTAGACTTGGGGGTGGCTATGGGATCGGATGACTCCCCTCACATTGTGGTCATGGTTGACAGTAGATGGCCAGTTTACTATAGCAAAGTCGGCGGCGAATGGGTCGAGACGAGCCCTGGAGGAGAGAGCCCCCAATCTGCTACCGCAGTAGACATCGAAGTCGATGGGGACGGTAACCTGTACCTATTCACCCTCAATGCAACTGACATGGGAATCAAAAGATGCAGCTCGAGCTGCACGGATTCCGGGCAATGGTCGCTTGTCGGCGACGTTGACGTCACCTCTGGGGGCTATGGCCTAGATTCGGACATCTCCACTGATGGAACCATGTGGGTCAGCTACATTGACTCTACTGAGGGTTCTTCGGGAGATCATGAGGTAGAGTTATCCTCCTGTTCTAGCAACTGCAACTCATTGGGAAACTGGCAACAAGTCATCATCAGCAACTTGGGAGACATTTCGACTACAAACCAGTCATTGGGAATTGACACGGGTCTCGAAGGATCCGTGCACGTGGCCCACAATAATCTGACCAGTGGCCTGCAATACTCCAGTTGCGCCTCAAGTTGCTCCGAATCCTCATCTTGGTCCACGGAAGATATCGAGTCCACATATGACTCTGGAGTAGTTGACATCGCCGTTGGTCCTGACCTCTCAGTGGTAATCCTGGTAGACACGCCTAGCGGCTCCTACGCTTTGCACAAGACGGGAGGGTCTTGGGACTACGTCGAGCTTTTGTCCAATGATGGTGGCAATGGTTGGGCAGGATTGGAGATTACCGCCCTAGGGCAGATGTGGAGCTTCGTCTATTACCCCTCTACCGCATCACCGCTGAACATGTACAGGCAGGTGGGAATGACCACCGCAGGGCTTCTCAACGACATAGACGGGGACGGGTGGACACGTCAGGACGAGGACCGTTGCGGTAGTGACTACACTAATCCATCCAGCTACCCTTCGGACTCCGACAGTGACGGGCAATGCGACACGTTCGACGGTTGGAGCGATGACTCACTGGCAGCTGAATCGGATGCTCTGGCGGTGGGGGAGGGTTTCGCGTGTGCCATTGGCGCATTCTCCGATGACAGCCCGCCTACACCACTGACCAACTACAGCGTAGTGTGCTGGGGCGACAACTCCGAGGGGCAGCTGGGAAACAGCGACGGAGCGTCGACTAACGGTAAGGCGGTTTTCGTCGACCTTCCTGCCGGTTTCCAAGCCTCGTCCATAGAAGCAGGAACTGCCCACGTTTGCGCGACCGGTCTCGATGGGACGCTGGTCTGCTGGGGGCGCAACAGCGAGGGCCAGCTGGGAAGAGGTACCGCCACGTCCTACGAGGCCCCGGGATACGTCACGCTGCCCCCTGGAATCAGTGTCGGGGAGTTCTCAGCCGGACCAGATCACAATTGCATCAATAGTATGACTGGGGGGCTCTATTGCTGGGGTAACGGCGCCAATGACAGAACAGGGAACATCACCAACCCAAGCGACACCGTGGTGCAATACGAGAACTTCACAGACAACGGGAGGACATGGACCTCTGAAAACCCGACATACTACTGGGGTCCCGCGGAGGGATACTCGCAAATCGAGAGATCGACCTTTAGTTGGAGCTGGGAGCAGTGGGACATGAGCTCCGCAGCCTCGTTCAACGTGACACCGGGAGACTTCATCGCATTCAACCTGAAGGGCGTGTACTTTGGGGACAATGGGTTTACTTCGGAGTGGATAAAAATTTGGGCGGATGGCCAGCTGATTAGCCAGATAGACTCCAACAGCACGACTAGCGGCAGCAGCTGGTCAGACTGGAGCAAGGTCAGTGTCACGGTTCCCGACAGCTACACGGGATCGGGTCAGGTCTCTATCAACATCGAGAGCAGGATATACTATGGGGGCATCATTATTGACGACCTCAGGGTTATCGACCGAGCATACGGATCCCACACAATGCTATCCACCCCAACCCAAGTGAATTGGGACGATGCGCCTGGAATCTCCCAAATGACACTGGGTGAGCGTCACTCATGCGCTCTGATGGTTTCGTCACAGGTTCACTGCTGGGGGCACAACGGTGGAGCCTACGCAATGGTTCTTGGAAACCACTCCTACAAAGGACAACAGTCCTACGAGCCCAAGAGGGTAGACCTTACGTCCCCCACTAGCCTCGTTTCATCTAACTGGACGAGTAGTTCCGTCAGCGGGATCACGGCCGGTGCTGACTTCACCTGCGCCCTGATGCAGAGCTCTGAATCAGTCTGCTGGGGGTCTTCGCAGACTACACAGGTATTGGGGCCTAGCATAACGACTCTGGCCTCCGCGGGAGATGTCGGGGCAACCTCGGCACTAACAACCGACAGCAGTGGGAACTGGGTGATAGCATACAACGACGGCTCTGGAATCTCCTACGCTCGATACAACGGCAGCGCGTGGACCACGTCCTCGGTTTGCGCTGCCTCGGATGAATGCGACAGCGATGGGGGGCTGGGAGTCGCAGAGGGTCCGGACGGGAGGATGCACTTCCTGAGCTACGATGGTGCCACGGGAGCACCGACGCACACGAGGCTGAGGGAAGAAGTGTCGACTTCGGCGGCCATAACCGATGAGAGTCCCGACTACATCAGCGTTGCAAGGGACGGCGTTTCGGGGGACCTGCACCTGACCTACTACCAAACGAGCGAGGAAAAGCTGATGCACAAGACTTTCGACGGCTCGGCTTGGTCTAGCCCGGTGGTCATTGACGACTCGCACAGCTACGACGGGCACTCAATCAACGGACTGGAGGCGGACTCGAGTGGGGAGTTGCACATGAGCTACATTGGGTGGGACACTGGTGGGACTGACGTGGCCAGCCTGATGTACGCGCACTTCGACGGGGCAGTGTGGTCCACGACAGAGCTGCAGACCGTAACCCAAGAGGAGCCCGTGAGGCACACCTCACTGGCCCTTGACAGCAATGACCGGCCCCGGATAGCCTACTATGACAGCCTGAACGATACTCTGCGGTACACCTACTACGATGGTGCGACGTGGACCGACTCCACGGTCACCAGCGGGGGTACCTACGACCGAGGGGCATATCCCTCCATCGCCCTTGACAGCAGCGACAGGCCAAGGATATCATACTACAACGACTCATCGGACGACCTCGAGATCGCCGTTTGGGACGGTGCTGCGTGGTCTTTCGAGATAATCGATAGCACTGGGACGGTTGGGCTGTGGACCTCGATATCAATCGACAGCTCGGACAATGCGCACATCGCATACTTCGACTACAGCTCAGACGACATCATGTACGCATCACACGATGGCTCGTCCTGGGCCATACAAACGATCGACGACAGCGGAGGCAACAGCAAGGTGGACCTCAGCCTCGACGGTAACGACAGGCCACGAATCGCCTACGCCACCTCGACAGACGCAAAGTTCGCCTACAACAACAGCGACACCTGGACCGAAGTTGAGGTGTGGGAGAGCGACGACGTCGGCGGCCACGTTTCCCTAGAACTAGACGACTCCACGGGAGCCGCCTACCTAGCCTACACGCACTCCACCGCCAGCCACGGGATGCTGTCTACCATCTACACCGGAACCGCCTCTCACTCGGAAGCGATTTCCAGCGGAGGTGCCTCCTCTGGAATTGGGCCCCAGGTGGCCTTTTCTGGCACGAGCATGCTTGCCGCGTACCTGAATGGGGCATCTGACCCTGACCAGATTGAGTTGGCGACGCAGCACTCTGCAGAGGCCTCAATCTCCATGATCGAGGGTGATGGCTACAGTGTCGGATCCTATGGCATATCGATGGCACTGGACGAGTTGGGCAACCGCCACATAGCCTACTACAACTCAAGCCAGGGCAGCCTGATGTACTCCAAGTTCGATGGGTCATCCTGGACAACAGAGGAAGTGGACGACAGTGGGGTCACGGGAAGATATGCATCCATTGCCGTGGACTCCGAGGGGAGGCCGCACATATCCTACGTGAATCTCGGCTCCCTTGACGAGGTCAGGTACGCCTACCACAACGGTACCGATTGGGAGGTAGTCACTGTCGACAACCCATACTACGCCTACGATACGTCGATAACCCTAGACTCTAATGGCAGCGCTCACATATCCTATGCAGCCTACAACAGCAGCGGGGGCTCCTACAACCTGAGGTACTCCTACCATGACGGGTCCCAGTGGGTCTATGAGGACGTTAATGACTACAGCGGCAGCTTCGGTTTCTCTTCCACCGGGCAAAATAGCCAGATCGAAATTAACAGCACTGGAGTGCCTCACGTCGTTTTCTTCGACGACTATCATGATGATGTGTACATCTCTATCAGGTCCGGGGGGACCTGGTCCTCCACAAGCGTGGACGGGTACGGTGGCCAGTTCACCACACAGGGGGAGAGGGGTGCCGCCCTTGCAATAGACTCCTCTGACGGCCTGCACGTAGCCTTCTACGACATGGGCGGGGGCCACCTAGAGTACGCATACAGGGCTCTCGGCGAGTCCTCATGGGCCAAGACCGTGGTTCACGACCAAGAAAACGACATCATCGGATCCTCACTTTCGATGGCCCTAGACAGCAACGACAGGCCCCACATAGCATACCACGACAGAACGTACTGGGACCTGGAGTACGCCTGGCACGACGGGTCGTCGTGGATGTTCAAGACCCTGGATAGGGACCGGGATGTGGGCAGGCACCCCAGCATAGCCATCGATAGCCATGACAACGTGCACATTGCCTACGAGAACCTCAGCAGCAGCGACCTGAGCTACCTGCTGCTGAGAAACGGGGACGTTCGCAGCGAGCAAGTCGCGCAGGTCGGCACCCACCACTACGGGATGGGTTACGCGATCGACTCAGATGGAACTGTCCACATGAGCTTCTACAATGGCTCCGACACCGCTGGGGGCCTCCAATATGCGGTCAACTCGGGAGGGGCATGGACGGTTACCACGATCGACTCCAGCTCCACACAGACGGGACTGCACTCCTCTCTCGCCATCGACAGCAATGGCATGCCCCACATCTCGTACGTGGACGAAACCAACGACGCAATCAGGTACGCATACTACGATGGCACGACATGGGTACTTTCAACAGCGTACAGCGGAGGTGGGGGCAATTTCAGGACTTCTATCACACTTGACGACGACGACCAACCCATGATAGCCTACCTCGGAGCCGAACTACCCGGCCTCTCTACACTGGAATGGGACGGCTCCGCGTGGAACCGGTTCGAGCAGGACTCCATTGCCGGCTCCGGGATCGGGCAATCAGTTCACGTATCCGTTAACGATAGGGGTGAGCCAGTAATTTCATACTACGACGCCGATGCAGGTGACCTACTGTTTTCCCTCGGCAAGTCCTATGTCCCATTGGTCCTGGGTAGCTCGACTTACCACCAAACCGGGACCTCACTGGGAGCTGGACAAACTGGGATATCCTCAATCAGCGTGGGCCAAGGCCATGGCTGCGCGGTTGCGGGGACGGCGATCAAGTGCTGGGGCTCCGGCAGCGGGGGGGTTCTTGGCAACGGGGCATCGAGCGATTCGGCTGACCCGGTAGAGGTGTCCGCAGTTGCTGGATGGACCCCGATTGAGGTAGTTGTCTCACCCACAGTATCGGCCGGGCTCGGGACCACATGCGCACTATACAACAACGACGCGGATGGGTACACTGAAGTTCGCTGCTGGGGAGAATGGGACGTCGACGGAAGCGGGCAAGACTCGCCGCAACAGATCATGATGGACGGGGGCACAACACCAGTCTACACCCCGAGCGGCGGCAGTGAGACGATTTCCAGCAAACCCACAGACATCGTCCAAATAGACCTGGGGGCCTGGAGCTCCCACGCTTGCGCCCGCTCGCGAGAGGGGCACGTCAAGTGCTGGGGTAACAACGCGAACGGGCAATTGGGACACGGGAACACCTCCACCGCCTCTGATGGGCCGAACGAGATGGGGGACGACCTCGCATTCGTGGAGCTTGGGTCCAATAGGACTGCGACCGATATCGCAGTCGGGAGCTCCCACGCTTGCGCTATCCTTGACAACGGGAGCGTGAAGTGCTGGGGTAACAACGCGAACGGGAGGACCGGTTACGGCACGGGAAGCGGGAGCATCGGCGATGCACCGGGCGAGATGGGGGATTCCCTTGCAACGCTCGACCTAGGTGCTGGTCGGACCGCCACGGCCATAGACGCCGGTATTGACCACACATGCGCCCTCCTGGACGACGGGAGCGTGAAGTGCTGGGGAAGTGGAAGCTACGGCGCTCTGGGGATTGGGAATACAACGAGCATGGGGGACGGTGCCTACGAGATGGGGGACGACCTTCCAGCGGTAGACCTTGGGGCTGGAAGGTATGCCAGCGCAATCAGCGTTGCTGGATACCACTCTTGCGCAATCCTGGACAGCGGCGTTGTGAAGTGCTGGGGGTACAATAACGATGGTCGCCTGGGTCAGGGGCACACTGAGAACATTGGAACCGGACTGGATGCCGACGGCAACGGAATCTCATGCCACCCGAGCCTAATTACAGATGCAAACACCCGTGAGTGTAACGCCCGGATGGGGAACGACCTATCTGCCATAGACCTAGGCGTCAATAGAACTGCAATCGATCTATCTGCCGGGGAAACGCACGTCTGCGCCATACTTGACAACGGGAGCGTGAAGTGTTGGGGGTCAAACTCCTACGGTGCTACCGGGCTGGGTTCAGGCACTGGGAACACTGGGGACGATTCGGGGGAGATGGGGGACGATTTAGCCACGGTGGACATCGGCAGCAAGAAGGCAGTGGCCATCAGCTCCGGCAAAAGACACACCTGTGTGTTGCTTGACGACCTCCAGCCGGTCTGCTGGGGCGACAACTCCGAGGGGCAGCTGGGAGTAGGGTCCACCACCACAATAGGGGACGGGGCAGGGGAGATGGGGGAAAACCTGGCAAACCCAGACCTTCCGACCGCATTCACGATCTCCATTGTCGCGGGGAACGAGATGACATGCGCCATTATTGATGACAACACGGTCAGGTGCTGGGGCGAGAATGCCGGCGGGCGCCTAGGAGTGTACCGAGAAGGGGACGACAACATCGGAGTCTCCATCGAAGATATGGGTACCGCACTAGAGATTACTGACCTGCAGATGTCCGCTCCAGACTACGACAACGACGGCTGGATTGACCTGTGGGACGCCGACGACGACAACGATGGTTACATCGACACCAACGACGACCTGCCGTTCGACGTACGGGACTGGATTGACGACGACCAAGACGGAATCGGGGTCAACACCGACACTGATGACGACGATGAAACGGTCACCACAGCAGATCAGGATACAGCAGAGAAGTGGTCTGATGCCGAGGAGGCTGCCTGCGGCACCCTCTGGTGGAGCAGCCTCTCCGAGCCATCCGACTACGACGGCGACGGGATATGCGACGCGCTGGACAGCGACGTGGACGGCAACGGGTGGAACGACACTTACCAGACTGAGTGCTATGGCGGCGAACCCGACGCATGGTCGCACCGAGGGGTCTGGGACGGCTCGGGGGACTGGCCCACCAGCAGCTACGACTCGCCCCGCTACGGCTACGACTTCCTGATCTCGGACCATGGAATCAGGGTCTTCTCAACCCGTTCAAACGACTATTCGTATTACGGGCTGATCAAGTTCGATGGGACGACCAGCGGAGTTCACACGACCTATGAGAAAAACATGTATGACTTTTGGAGCGTGCAGGAGCAGAATGGCATAGTATACCTCACCGACGAAGCAGGCATTGCGCGCGGCATTGACTCGTCCACCACGATTTCGTCAGTAAGCAACATGGCAACCCATTCCAGCACCAATTCCCATGACACCGCAATAAGCACCGAGGGTGACATGGTCGTCCGATGGTACGAGAGTGGTTCGCCTGACATCAAGGGCTGGTACCTTAACGGGACGACATTCGAGATCAACGTCCCAGAAGGCCTCTCCGCCAACTCCGATCACCATGCACAAATCGCCTTCGGGCCGAACGGGAGGCTGCACCTGCTGATGGTGAACATCTCAGCGAACCCCGAGCATCCGGTTGGCTTCTACCACTACACTTCGGACCTCGGAAGCAGCCTGTCAGGCGAGTCCACTGTCACATGGAGCGCCCCGCAGCTGGTCCTTGAGCGCAACCAGAGCACCACTTGGAGCCACAACACCGATTATTCGAACACAGATCACCACAGAGCCGATCTTCACGTGGGGAGCGATGGCACCGTGTATGCAGCGATGTACAACCAGACCAACCTGTGGTTCGGGTCTTTCGACGGCTCCTGGGATACAGAAATGATTGCCAGTGGGACGGGATACAACGAGGGCGTCGACATCCAGACCAACTCAACAGGGGTGGCCTACGTGGCATGGATCAACCACACCTCCGACAAACTGATGCTTTCTCACAAGTCAGGAGGGGGCTGGGTGTCGGAGGAGGTCTGGCAGAGCAACGGCTGGGAGAATTCCAACAGCCTAACGTGGAGGAGCTACGCAAGGCTGACCCTGCAGTTCGATCGCCAGGACGATCCCTTCCTGATGTCCATGGACGCAAACGACACGGGCTCTGCCATTTTGCACCACAAGGGGCTCTTCCTAGATCCAGCATACACATTCACCCCAACGGACGCGGGAGGGGACGGAGTCTGCGACACCCTGCAGTTCGCAGTGGTTGACTACGGCGCCACCTACTTCGAATTGGTGGAGGGGCAGTCATTCTCTCAGACGCCGAGCTTCAGCGGGCAGGCCCTGGTGGAGGTCTGGGCACCTACCCTCCCCCCGGGTCTGACGATTAACGGCACAACTGGGGTAATTAGCGGAACTCCCACTTCAACGGACACCGGAGGCACCAACTACACAATCTACTCCAACAGCAGCGGAGCGCAGTACAACGTCTCCATCACATTCTACGTCCGCTCCCCGTCTCCGGTCTTCGCTGGGTACGGGTGGACGGACAACTTCCAGTACCCAAGTTACAGAGAGGGCATCGGCTTCACCCAACAAGAGTATGACTCCGATGGCAACCTGTACTACTACGGCAGGTACTACTCCAACAGCGCATGGAGCTCAGACGGAATCACAATCTCTGGGCTCGACTCCAATGATGGGTACCTCGCCAAGCGCTGGTCCAACGGCACGTGGGCCTGGGTGGTTCCGTTCGACTCTAGCGGGAGCCTAAACGTCGGCGAGCTAGTGGTGGACGACGAGGGGAACGCCTACGTCAGCGGTCACAGGGACGGTTCTGCGCTCGACCTACCGGGAACCAGTCACGATCTACCTAGCCGATTCGCCGCATTCGTTGTGTCGTTGGACGGGAACGGCAGCGTACGGTGGGCGGAAGACGCGTACCTAACTTCGGGAAGCACCAGCGCCCGGCTGAAGGCTGAAGGCTACGCGTCCACAAACAACTGGGGCTCCACCAGGATGCACGTGGACAACGCAACCGGGGTCCTGACCTGGGCTGGAGCACTCTATGCAGCCAGTTCCAGCGACCGCTCATTCACATTCGGAAGCGTTTCACTCGAAGTTGAAAGCACAAACTGGAACTATTTCCGACCCTTCGTAGCGAGGGTTGACGGCTCCGGCAACTTCACCTGGGCATCATCCGTGACCCCGGGTGACAGCTACAACAACGTGCTCCAGGGGATGGTGGTGCAATCTGACGGATCTGTCGAGATCCTGATGAGGACCTATGGAACCACGACTCTGGGAAGCCACACAACCTCCTCAAGCACATTCCACTACATTCTGGGTAGCCTGAACGAATCAGGCAACTGGACGGGTGCCTCCAAGATCGTATCGGAAAGCCCGGCAGGCTTCGACAGCACCTACGACTCAGCTATGATGCAGAAAACATCGGATGGAGACCTCATCGTAGTGATGTGGCTAGACGATGACGGCAGGCAAATCAACGTGTCTGGTTCGACTCACTGGTTCAATGAAAGCTTCACCTACGATACGAGGACATCGTGGACGGGAACATGCAGCGATACGATGCTGACCCTCAGGCTCAATGGTGCCAACCACTCTGCGGAAGACTCCCGCAAGGACTGCCTGATAAACGAAGGGGGGGAGAACGCGCACTACTACAGCCAGATCCTTGTCGACGACAGCGACAGAACGTGGTTGTTCCTCGGGACCAGGGACAGCTACTTGGGCTATCACAACAGGGTCCTTCGGTTAGATAGCGATCTGAATCTCGACTTTGAACAATTCCTGAACTACGCCGATAACATAGCCAACGGGCACATGATTGACTGGGACGACGTTGCATTCGATCCCGATGGCAACGTACTCGCTAGCATATACTCGACTTACAGCAGCCTCTACTGGGGGAGCACCTACATGCCATACGAGAACTACGAATACCGGACCTTCATCCTAATTGACAGAGCAGTAAGCCACTCTATCGACGGAGCCGCATTCATCTACGGGGAGGCTTTCTCCTTCGGCCCGACGGCACTAGGGACCATAGGTGCCACAGACACGGGCGGTGCCGAGTACTTGGATAGCTGGGAGATCTCGCCGCCCCTGCCCAACGGGCTCTCATTGAACTCGGACACAGGGGTCATCTCTGGAACCGCGGTCGCGAATATGTCGGAGACAACATTCACGATGTGGATGAATGACACCGAGGCTGGCAACATACAGATCACCGTCTCATTCACCATCCTAGATGGCAAACCCACAGTGACATACTCCCAGACGGAATTCACCCTAGAAAGGGGGACGGTGATCTCCCCCATTTCCCCCACTCTGGTCGAAGGAAACGCAGCCAACTGGACATTCGTGCCCCCTCTCCCGGACGGATTAAGCCTGGGTGACAGCAACGGCACGATCTGGGGTACGCCAACCGTCAACCTCACTGAATCAACTTTCAACCTTAGAATCAGCAGTGGTTACGCCACAACCGTCGTCCCGTTCACATTCACCATTAACGAGCCCCTGGCCACGATCTCCTACGGAAATGGTTCTTTCATCGTGCCCAGAGACACGTCAGTTGACATCAGGCCAACACTAGGCGGGGGAGCTGTAGCATCATTTGCCATCAATGCGACCAGTCTGCCAATGGGGCTGAGCTTCAACACCAGCACGGGAATATTACAAGGCATCCCCCTTCTAATCTCGGACAACGAGACTTACATCGTTTGGGCAAACAACTCGGGTGGCTCGGTGAGCACTACATTCACACTCTGGATAGTCGGAACTGGACTCACCCTCAGCTTCCCGACGAACGAGCTGGTCCTGGTGAACGGGACCCAGATGCAGTCCTTTGCCGGCCAAACCACTGGATCAACGCCTGAAACCTGGGAAATCTGGCCCTCGCTGCCAGGGGGGTTATCCTTCGGCAGCTCAAACGGAACTATTTGGGGAACTCCTTCGGAGGTACTGGCAGCGACTAACTTCACGGTTTGGGCGAATGCCAGCGGGGGGCAAACTAGTCAGGCCACGGTCAGCATTACAGTACTCGAGGACACCGATAACGATGCTGTCCCGGACATTTCCGATGCAGACGACGACAACGACCTCTGGTCCGACGTCGACGAAGTTGCATGCGGAACCGATCCGCTAGACAACTCAAGCACCCCGTCGGACACGGACTACGACGGTACTTGCGACGCTCTGGACAGTGTTGACGACTCTGCGATAGCAGTGGCCTACGAAGTTTCTACACTCAGTCTAATCGTGAACGTTAGCGTGGTAAACCTGACACCGATTACATCAGGGGGTGACATAACCAGTTGGTCGATATCGCCCGAATTGCCCTCTGGACTGGGGATGAACAACACCACGGGAGTGATTTCTGGAACGCCCACCAACGCCTTTTCAGCAACCCTTTTCACGATCTGGGGGAATAACAGCCAATACAGCTCCAGCTTCGGGATTAACATCACAGCCACCTCGCTGGACACCGACGGGGACGGCGACCCGGACGAGACCGACCCGGACGACGACGGC
>CAZLVU010000009.1:0-54774 GCA_964563355.1 uncultured Candidatus Poseidoniales archaeon | reverse complement strand
GACTGTCGTTCGGACTCGGGTGCGCAATCGCTGCTAAGATGGACTCCAGTAGCAGAACTGTTTGGGTCATGATAGGCGATGGGGAGACTCAAGAGGGTCAAGTTTGGGAAGCGGCAATGGCAGCAAACTATCACAAATCATCCAATCTCAAGGTTATTGTTGACAGGAATAGGATTCAGAATGACGATTTCGTTGGAGTTCAGATGGAAATCGGCGATATCGCCGAAAAGTTTGCTTCTTTTGGTTGGTTGGTCAAGGAGATTGATGGACACGACATAGAAGCGATCGTCGAAGTCCTTGATTGGGCGTCCAAGGACCACGGTGCACCCGTTGCAATTGTTGCCCACACTACAAAGGGTAAGGGCGTATCATTCATGGAAGAAAATCCTGATTTCCACGGTAAAGCCCCCGATGATGCCGAATTAAAGATAGCATTGGAGGAGTTAACATGAGTGCCCCCAGTTCGGATTTCGGTGCTTCCAGGGATGGTTACGGGCGCGCGTTGATGAGGCTAGCAGAGGATGCGAGAATTGTTGTTTTGGAAGCCGACCTAGGCAAGTCTACCAAATCCTGCCATTTCAGGAAGGAGTTTCCAGAACGAACGATTTCTCTAGGGATAGCTGAGCAAAACATGATGTTAGTCGCTGCAGGGATGGCATCTTCTGGGAAAATTCCGTTCGCCAGTACCTTCGCCATCTTCACCGAACGAGCATTTGAGCAAATCAGGAATGGGATAGCTCGGTCGGGGCTCAGGGTCCACATTTGTGGCAGCCATGGCGGCATTCACACAGGATCCGATGGAAGCAGCGCGCAATCTATTGAAGATCTCGCCATCTACCGGACCATGCCTGGAATGACTGTATTGCACCCATGTGATGACGTCTCTGCTGAGGAGCTTACAATCCAACTAATGGGCGTCCATGGCCCATCATACATGAGAACTGCGAGGAACAAGACAGGCAAAATATACGATGGAGCTTCAGCAAGAGCCCTCAAAATCGGATCCGGCAGCATCCTTAGAGAGGGGTGCGACGTAGCAATTATTGCCTGCGGAGTGATGGTCGAGCAAGCGTTGGAAGCGGCCTCTGGGCTGATGGAAGAGGGAGTGGAGTGCACTGTTGTAGACATGCACACCATCAAACCGCTGGATGTTGGGCTGATAGGAAAGCTTGCTTCGGAGTGTGGTTGCTTCGTTTCTGCAGAAGATCATTCGGTAATTGGAGGCTTGGGAAGTGCCATATCAGAATGGCTTTCACAAAATTTTCCCGTCCCGCTAGAAATGGTTGGTGTTGGTGACAGATTTGGAGAAAGCGGCAGTACTCATGAACTCATGCAAGAGCTCAAGATCACCGCGAGGGATATTGCTTCTGCCGTGAAGACTGCCGAAAGCCGTAAAAATGGGCCCCGATGAGTGGTTCAAAGGCGTTCAATTCATAGAGGCGGGATGCTGAGAAATATTCAGAATGGCTAGTCAGGACGCGATTAAGAGGCTCCTTGAAGGCAACATTGACCCTTCCGAGATCGAGAGTGACCCCCGCCTTTTCTCCATGGCTGAGAGAATATATGGAAGGGAAGCTCTGGAAGAGCTAGGTGTGCACGCTCCTGAGATCGGCACTCCGGATTCACCGACCCCCCCGGCCCTGATTCCTGCTGGAATTAGTCTTCCAGATTTCCAGCCGGAATTATCCGATGAAAAGGAAGGGGATCTCAAGAAAGGTCGGAGGAAGGGGGGTTTTATTCCCCTCGTTGGGGGCTTAATGGGGCTTTTCGGGGTCATCCTAAACATGTCAATAGGCATTGGTTGGGTCCTTTGCTCGACTGGGATTGCCGACATGAGAGAGATTTGTGACTCCGAGTATGCCAATACCAAATTAGTTTGGTCCAAGGGATACACTTTCGATGGAATGCACCAGATTGAGGCTTGGGTCCAACCCATGAGTGCTGATTTGGTCGACTTGGGATTAGTACTGTTTTTCTCCGCGTTGGTTGCATTGGGCGTGGTTCTTCGGCTGAGGTCAGTACATCCGGGCGATATGCTGCCGTCTGAGAGTTGAGTTGCCCGTGATAACGCATGTTCTTGGATTTTCAAAGGCGTGATCGCTCTCACCCAGCAGGGTCATTCCAGTCATTCTCTCAAGAGCTTCGGCGTCAGAGTCGTTCCCGTCAAAGGCCAATTCGTAGACGACCCCGTCCTCAATCTCGCTTTCGAAGCGGTGATTGCCACCCTCTTCAACTAATGACGGCAATGGTTTGATCGAGCTATTGAAAACTTCGCCAGACCTTCGACGTAATTCTTCTGCGATTGAATCAAGGTGGTTGGAAACAGCCTGCACAGCACCATCCAGCGGTATTTCCTCCTTGATACCAGTACGGGTTGAAAGGACGCAGGTTTTCGAAGAAACGTCTCGGGGGCCAAGCTCAATCCTGATTGGGGCCCCCCTGATTTCCCAGTCGTAGTGCTTGACGCCCGGCCTGACATCCCTGTCATCAATCTCTACCCTAAATCCTGAAGAGGATAATTCATCGCCTAACGCTGCGACTGTGGGAGTGACTAGTTCGTTTGCATGCGAAGCGATTGGCATCAGAATTACCTGGAAGGGGGCGATGGAGGGCGGGAGGATCAGTCCACTATCATCTCCGTGCATTCCAACGACGGCCCCAAGGAGGCGCTCGGACATGCCAAAGGTAGTTTGGTGGCATAGTTTAGTCTGCCCTTCGGAGTCCTCGTAAGTCAAATCGAAGGCACCAGCCCACTGGTCTCGGTAGTGGTGGTACGTAGCCACTTGCAGAGTTCTGCCGTTTGGCATTATGACATCTGCAGCCTTGGAATACCAAGCGCCGGGGAACGTATCCCAAACCGGCCTAACTGAGACCAAGGATGGCAGGCATAGTTCGTGCATTATCCTCTGGACCATCTCCGCATCCTCGTCAATTTGGTCATCAGCTCCCTTTTGGTCAGCATGGACCGTATGTGCTTCGAAGAAGTGAATCTCCCTAACACGGATGAAAGAGCGTGTTTGCTTAGTCTCATAGCGGAAGGTGTTTACAATCTGGAATGTCTTTAGTGGCAAGTCCGCATGGCTTCTAATCCATAGTGAGAACATCGTATACATGGGAGTCTCTGATGTGGGCCTCAGGAACATGGGCACCTCTAACTCATTGTCCCCTCCATGAGTGACCCAGTAAACCTCCTTCTTGAATCCCGAGTCGCCTTCATCCATCCTCAACTCATCTGGATCCACGCCTGCCTCTCTTGCAGCCTTCAATCTCGCAACCAGGCGATTTTCCTTTTCCAACAGGTCTTCGGGGACCAAGAGGGGGAAGTTATACTCCCTGTGGCCGGTTCTGGACATCTCCGAGCGAGCTATTCCGTCAATCAGATTCATGGCTGAAAGGCCATATGGTTTCCACACGTCCATCCCCTTTATCGGATACCTCTTGTCAACAAGATCTGCAATCTCAACAATAGCCGGATACCAAGCGTTGAAATCTTCCTTGGGAGGGATTCCTCGCTTTGCTTTCCCCGGGCTTGCCATATTCGTTCTCCGCTGGACTAATCGCTTCAATGATTCGTAAGCTAGCACTCAATTCTCTGCGATAAGGGCCTCTATTGCCTCGCACATCTCCAACTCATCTTGAAGGGTGCTAACATCCCCATTTGGCCGCACAAGCCGGCATCTGGGTCGTCTTCCTGCTTTGACTTCACTTAGTAGATTGGCCACAACGGCGTCCAATCCATATTGAGTGATCTGAGTCATTGCGCTATCAATTAATGCGTTCTCAGATTCTTCGACTTCCAATTTGAACCCTACCCTTGTGCACCCCCTCACTAGGTGGGAAAGCTCGGAGATGTGCTTCGGACCCGGGAGGAGGCGCAGGTCCCATGCCTCATCGCCACTGGCCTTCTTTCCGTCATGATTGCCCTCCGGGATGAAGTCAAGTACTGCTGCGGAGTGAATCCAGGCTTCGGGGGGATTTGGGGAAGTGGCCAAATCTTTACAGAGGGAAAGCATTCCATTTGGGCTTGGGTCCGTTCTTACATCTGGCAATTGAAAGGATGGGTGCGCAGATGTATCCCCGGCAATGCAAATCACCTCGTGCCCCATCCTGAACAAATGCTCTGAAATGTGCCATCCACTTCTCCCTGTCGAAGTGTTCTGAATTGATCTGATTGCATCTATGGGTGCCCTGTTGGCTCCCAGAGTTACGGCCACTCTCCTCCTGTTTGGCAGATGGCAATTGATGATGTTGCAGAAATTGGAGACTATGGTTCTGGGATCTGGTTGCTTTCTTCGTCCCTCTGTTGATTGGCTAACAAGGATGTGTGACCCGGTTGACTCCAAAGAAACCAAGAGGTCCTCAGTAACCCCATCGTGGAATAGGTCATCATGCATCGAAGGCACAAACATCAATGGTGTGCCGTTGCCTTTCGCTGCCGAAAGTGCCATCATCACTGGGGAGTCAATAATCCCATGAACATGCTTCGCTATAGTGTTCCTAGTTGCGGGTGCAAGAAGGAGGCCGTCGAAACGACCCAATTGGGACATTTCTGGTTCCCATTCCGTCAAAACCTCCGATCCCGAGCCCCAGGATAATGCCAAGGAGGAGATGACTTTCTCTGCACCCCTCGTCATCATTGCAAATACCGAGGCCCCATGCCTCCTCAATTCCCTGCCCAACCTGACTGACTCTACTGCTGCAATGCCCCCAGATACGGCCAGGATGACCGTTCGGCCCTCCAAGCAGCGGCTCCGGACGCTGACTCCCGCGTCACCTCTCACGGCATCGGTACGCATTGTTGCTTCATGAGCCCGTCGATGTGGCTTTTCAGACATTGTTCACTATATCCTCTCCAAAGCAGTGGCAATACCCATCCCCCCTCCAATACACATGGTTGCTATTGCCCTATCAGTGTCCGTTCTCGTCATGATGCTAGCAGCTTTGCAAGTTATCCTGGCGCCCGACGCCCCCAGGGGATGCCCGATAGCAAGAGCTCCGCCGTCCAAATTTACACGGGAAGGGTCAATTCCAAGCTCCTCAATACATGCAATGCTTTGGGAAGAAAATGCCTCATTGATTTCAAATATACTCACATCAGAGATTTCCCATCCAACCCTCTCCAGTACTAGCCTGGTAGCCGTAACCGGGCCCATACCCATCAATCCCGGAGGGCATCCCGTGACCGCGACAGAAGAAATAGAAGCCAATGGTTTCAGATCATTGGCCATAGCAAACTCCTCACTACAAACGAGGCAGAACACAGCGCCATCGGTAAGAGGTGATGAAGTGGCTGCGGTTACGCGGCCACCTTCGATGAACGCCGGAGGGAGTTGTGCCATTGATTCTAGGGACGTATCGGGGCGGATACAGCCGTCTTCGGAAATTGTAGATGTCTCGATGTTTATGGGGACAATCTCATCGGCGAAGTGCCCTTCCTCCAACGCCGTAGAAGATTTGAGGTGCGACGAAAGAGCGAAGGTCTCTTGGTCAGCCCTCGAAATTCCGTGGAGTTCTGCAACGTTCTCCGCGGTAATGCCCATGTTTACATACGCATCTGGGAAATTCCTCTCCAGATCAGGATGCGGGCTCCAGTTGAATCCCCTGCGCTTAACTCTGGACATTGACTCGACGCCCCCACAAAGAAAACAATCGCCCCACCCACTGATTATGTTTGCAGCAGCGATGTGGATTGATTGCATCGAAGAGCCGCACAGCCTGTTAATCGTGGCCCCTGGAACAGAATCGGGAATTCCGCTAAGGTATGTCACCATCCTTCCGACGTTATACCCCTGTTCCCCCTCAGGATATGCGCATCCCATCAGAACGTCGCTGATTTTTCCCGGATCCACAGCCGTTCTCTTTAGCAAGGAGCTTGCGACCTGCCCGGCAA
Organism: uncultured Candidatus Poseidoniales archaeon; assembly: GCA_964563355.1. Lineage (GTDB taxonomy): Archaea > Thermoplasmatota > Poseidoniia > Poseidoniales > Thalassarchaeaceae > UBA36. The sequence continues at coordinate 48,884 of CAZLVU010000009.1, read as the reverse complement.
TTTCATCGGGCCTCGCCGATGACAAAGCTCCCTTGTGGGCCCTAGTGAAGGGGGAACGGCACCAATCAACGATTACGGGCCTCATGGACGCACGACACGAGGTGCGCCAATAACGATTCCCGGTATTCAGTCTTGCATGAGCTCACCGTGGGGTTCTTGAGTGGGCGGCGCTGAGGAGTGAGCATGATTAGGGAATGCTCAATGCACGGTTATTATTCAGATGATGATCTATGTCCGGCCTGCAACTCAGAGGGCAAGTTTGTGATGAGTACCAGAGAGAGGGACAGCATGGCCAGAAAGCTTGCACTAGTACTCAGGCACGCTCCGGAAAAGTTCGATTTGGAGATGGATATCAACGGATGGATAGACGTAAGGGACGTCGTGAGGAAGTTCAAAGATTCCAATCGAAGGCAGCACTGGCTCAGGCCGCATCACTTGAACGCTATTTCTGAAACAGACCCAAAGGGCAGATATGAAGTAAGGGGTAACATGATGCGAGCCACTTATGGGCACACGGTCGAAATTGAGTTGGATTTACCTACCTCCGACATCCCTGACTCCCTATACTACCCGTGCGACTCCTCGGAAGCTGAAAACCTCCTAGAGGTGGGGCTCAATCCTGGAGACAGGGCCCATGTACACCTTTCTGCATCCATTAGAGCTGCCGCTGAGGCTGGAAGGGTGCACAGGAGTGATCCAACTATTATCGAGGTTGACACGGCTAGAATGGTTGCTTCAGGCGAGACTATCTGGCACGCGGGAGTCACTGTGTACCTAACGGAGAACGTTGCAGGCGAATTCCTAAGCATAGTTGATCCCGAAGACCCGGAGCTTTCCTTGCTAAGGGGAACTTGGCTCGAGGAAGAATAGTTAGAACTCGCCGCAGACTGGGCAAAAGTCGAGGTCGTTACTCATTGAGGCGCCGCAAGAGGGGCACTCTCCGGTTTCTTTGCTGGTTGGCTTTATTTCTGTGTTACTGGGCTCCCTTACAGGTGAGCTCCTCTCTACAAAAGGAGAGGCAACAGAGTCACCAAATCTGTCGAGGATCTCCCCGTAGCGAATCGCTTCAGCAATTGCAATCTCAATCTGAATACGTCTCTTGTCCCTGCTTATTTGGTCCTCGATTTCCGAAGTATCCGCTAGTTCTGCCTGCAGCCACCTTTGAAACCTTTCAATCTCCGAGTAATTTGGCACATGACGACCAGTTGGCAATCATGGTTAAACTGTACGTGTCCTAGATTGAATAAGTTAGAATACAAGAGTTCAGGGTTGTAAACAGGAAGATGGGCGGGCGGATTGTAATCAAACTCGGTGGAAACCTAATCACTGACAAGCGCAAGCAGAAGGCTTTGGATATCGGGGCAATCGAATCGGTATCCGATGTAATTGCCGACTTGGCCAAGGCAGGATTGTCGATTGTGATTGTTCATGGTGCGGGCTCATTTGGTCACATTTTGGCGAGAAAGTGGAAAATAGCCGATGGAGCTAATCCAGCAATCATTGATCACCAGATCAGGGCCGTAGAGCAGATTCGATCGGATATGCTAGAGTTGAATGCGGCGATTGTAGGATGCTTGTCCCGCAATGGGGTTGCTTCTCGATCTATGCCTCCTTCTGACTGGGCCAAAAACACGGGAGGGGGTTTCCACGGGGATATCTCCCCATTTGAGAGGGCTCCCAGTGATCCACTGCCAATCACGTTCGGTGACGTTGTGGACTCGGGACAAGGAGATTTTGGAATACTCTCAGGAGATGACCTGATGCTAAGATTGTCCACAGAGTTATCGAACGTAACTCACTCGATCTTCCTTCTTGGTGATGCGCCTGGATTAATGGATAGGCCGCCACAACAACATGGAGCGGAACTGCTTGATTCATGGAATGAAGAAATTGAAATTGAGTCGGAACACAACGCCGAAGTTGATGTCACAGGGGGAATTCGTTTGAAGGTCGATAGGGCAGGTGAAATATCAAAAGTTGTGGATCATGTTTGGTTCCTGGATGGCAGGGAACCATCACGAATTGTCGATTTGCTACAAACCGGACGAACTATCGGAACGAGGATTCTACCCGGTTGAACTTCATATATGCCCCTTCATCCCCAGACATTGAAGGAAATGTCGAACGAAGTGTCCTCACTGACCAGTCACGATGCCGAACAGGCTGAAATGATGGAGGAAATGTGCCTGATTGTTGATGAAAATGACAACTTTACAGGCACGATGTCAAAGTTCGAATGCCACTACCGTGGAGGTACCAGACACAGAGCATTCAGTGTTTTCCTATTCGACAAAGAAGGGCGTTTGCTCGTACAACAGAGATCTTCAAGCAAAATCACATTCCCGGGTGTTTGGGCTAACACCTGTTGCAGCCACCCCCTAGATATTTCAGGAGAGAATGAAGACCCAGTTGAAGGGGTTATCAAAGCTGCAAGAAGGAAGCTGGAGCAGGAACTAGGCATGCCGGAGGCGTCTACTAGCAAGCTGAGCTTTCACCACCTTGGAAGGCTGGAATACTCGTGCAGGTGGGACTCCGATTGGATTGAAAGGGAGATTGATCACGTCCTCATTGCAATAGCCGATGCAGAGATATCGCCCAACAAAAACGAAATCTCCTCCGTCCTCTGGGCCGACTCGACGGAGATTTTTCGAATGATGAACGGCGAGGGGAAGTGGAAAAACGAAACTATTGCTCCTTGGTTCAGACTAATTTGGGCTCACCTAATCGGGGACCAAGGCGCCACCCCCGAGGGCCTCCTTACACGGGGCTCCGATGAAATCAAATTCTGTGGCGAAGTGAACATGGAAGGTACGAGCATGTCACCCGGACAGAACCTGCTAGAGACGCTTTCTGGACACAGAGATAGGGTGGAGGGGGAAATCATGGCCAGTCTTGCCAAGATGGAGCATGAGAGGTTGCATAGAGCCATGACTCACCTGTTCAAAGGAGGTGGCAAGAGGCTGCGGGCAATTCTCCCTCGTTTAGTCGGTGAGGCGTTAGGTGGTGCCAATGAAGGACACTATACGCTGGGGGCATCCATCGAGATAATTCACAACTTCACCCTCATTCACGACGACATCGTCGATAAAGACCCAATTCGCAGGGGTTTGAACGCTGTCCACGTCGAATTCGATGAGGCCACTGCAATCAACGCTGGTGACGCCATGCTTGCGGTGGGGTTCGATATTTTAGCTGAGTCCGAAAATATCCCCCAGGAACATCTGGGACCCCTTATCTCTACCATTGGTGGTATGGTCCAAGTCGTTGCGGCTGGTCAGCAAAAGGACATCGGGTTCGAAAGTAGGGATGGCGTAACTGAGGAAGAATATCTGGACATGATTTCAGGGAAGACCAGCGCAATGTTCGAGGCGTGCGCGAAAACCGGGGCTTTACTGGCCAATGCGAGTTCAGGAGAAATCGAAAATATGTCCAAATGGGGGCTGAATCTCGGTCTTTGTTTCCAATTGATGGACGATTTGATCGACATAACCGGTGACACAGCAACCATCGGGAAGCCGGCGGGCTCAGATATCATCCAGGGGAAGATGACGCTGATTGCAATCCACGCCAAGAAAAGTACGCTTGAAATGCCAAACTTCGAGATGGCCTTCGGCGACACCGAGTGCACGAGCGAGGTGTTAGACCTGGCTGTCCAAGAGCTGTTTCAGTCCGGTTCAATTGACTATGCAAAGAAGAAGGCCATGCATCATCACTCCATTGCTCATGGCTGCTTGGACAATCTGGAGCCAAGCGACGCTCTGAATGCACTAAGGGAGCTTACAGACTTCCAACTGATCAGAATAAACTAGCTAGTCAGTGTACTGGGACTCGCCGGGGATTTCTTCCTTCAGGCCCTTTCTCTCCCTAATCTCCGATACGATCTTGTAAAATAGGTCTTGAGGTACTTGCACGTAACCGGCGTTCTCAGTATTCCAGACTGCTCTCCCTTGAGTGGCTGCTCTAATGTCGTTTGAGAATCCGAATGACTCAGCAACCGGCATCTTCCCTATCACGCTGGCTACTCCCCCCTCGACGGGCATGTCCTCGATGATGCCGCGCCGGGTGGTGACTTCCCTGGTTATCCCACCAATCCACTCGTTAGGAGCATCGATCCGAATCTTCTGGATTGGTTCGAATAAAACAGAGCCGGCACGGATCAATGCGCCCTTGATAGAATTCCTTACGGCTGGGATTGTTTGCGCGGGCCCCCTGTGAATTGCATCCTCGTGCAATTTTGCATCCACGAGCCTGACCATGACGCCAGTGAGTGGCTCATCGGCAATGGGCCCCTTCTTGCAAACATCGTTGAAGGCCTCAATAATCAGCTCGCGGGTTTCGTGGAGATTCTGGATGCCCTTGGTATCGTTAACTAGAACAGACGTGCCATTGATTGCGTAAATCTTCCTCATTTGGTCCTTGTCCATTCCAAACTCTGCGAACTTGTTTCCGGTCTCCTTAGCATCCTTATTCCGGACTGGTCCATCGCCGAAGTGGCCCTCCCTCAGAGCTTGAGTTACTTCCTCAGATAGGGTCTCTACTTCTACGTAGAACCGATTATGCCTATTCGGAGATTTGCCCTCGAAGGGCCTTCCCTTGTTGTCAGATGAAATAGACTCCCGGTATACCACTATGGGTTCGCTTACATTGACCTTGATACCCTGTTCTTCCTCAAGTCGGTAAATGGTGATCTCCAAATGCAACTCGCCCATTCCAGCAAGGAGAGCCTCCCCCGTCTCCTGGTTTGTGAAGACCTCCAAGGAAGCGTCGGCCTTGGCCAGACCTCTCAAGGCGTCGATGAACTTGGGCAGATCCTTCATGGCCTTTGGCTCTATTGCGACGGTCACGACGGGTTCAGAATAGTGGCGAATTGCCTCGAAGGGCGTTGCATCCTGTTCCCTTGCAATCGTTACCCCAGCAGCAGCGCTTCTTACTCCTGTCAAAGCAGCGATGTTCCCAGCTGAAACGCTGGGGACCTGAATCCTGTCTCCGCCGACCATCATGCTGACTTGCTGGACCCTCTCGGCCTTGCCAGCCCCTATTGCCCAGACACTCTCACCTTGCGACACCGAGCCAGAGTATACTCTGCCAACCGCTACCTCTCCAGCATGTGGATCCATCCAAATTTTAGTTATCATCAGGGAAAGTGGACCCTCGGGATCGCACTTGAGCATAGCCTCACCGACCTGTGATTCTTGCTCTCCCTGCCAAATGTTTGGAATCCTGTACTCCTGAGCGATCAATGGAGATGGGAGCTTTTCGACCGCCATATCCAGTAGGACCTCGTGAACTGGGGCCTTCTTTGCAAGCTCACGCTGGTTTTCACTGTGGCAATATTCGAAAATTTGCTTGAAATCAACGCCGGACTTGTGCATGAAAGGTACGGTGATACCCCAATTGTGGAAAGCTGACCCGAAGGCAACCGTACCCTCTTGGACGTTGACCTGCCAATCCTTCTTGTGCTCGTTTGGAGCGAATGTGTTGATGAGTGCGTTGACTTTGGTGATTTGGTCCTGGAACCTAGTCATCATGTCTTCCGGAGTGACTTGTAGTTCGTTGATCAAGCGATCAACCTTGTTGATGAAAAGTACTGGTTTTACCTTCTCTTTGAGGGCCTGTCTGACCACCGTTTCGGTCTGTGGCATCGCACCCTCAACGGCACAGGTCAGGATGATGCATCCGTCTACAGCGCGCATGGCCCTTGTTACGTCGCCACCGAAGTCGACATGACCGGGCGTATCGATTAGGTTGATCAAATAGTCTTGATCATTGACACTGTGAACCATCGAAGCGCTCGCTGCATTGATTGTAATGCCCCTGGCGCTCTCTTGATCATCGAAATCGAGCACCCTAGACTTACCCGCTAGCTCCTCTGACATCATCCCAGCACCAGCGATCAGATTGTCAGAAAGAGTGGTCTTACCGTGATCGATATGAGCTGCAATCGCAAGGTTCCTGATGCTCTCTCGGACATGCATTACTTCGGTGGCCCTCTTTATGTTGTCCTCCTTCCTACCCATGACTGACACCCTACTGACCCGCCGACCTGAAATCGGTTCATAAAGACGATTGAATCCAAGTGTTCGGCAAACTCAAAACGATTGACTGAGGCGTTTCAGCAATATTACCTAGCTGAGGCTGCTATTCTCTCTACCTCATGCCTCTTTCCGACGGCAAATGAATTGACATCGCCCTCAGAAGCCTTAGTCAGTTCAGAGATGATGCCATCAGCCAATGTATTCTTGCTCTTCATGGTGGCTGAAGCTGAGCCAATGGCGAGATTTCTCAGAGCTACGTCTAATCGTCTGCTCGGGGAGGAGTCAACTGCTTTCGGTTGACTGACTGCTCCGATTCTGACCCTGGTGGTCTCTTCGCAGGGTGCTGCCTCGGTGATGGCATCGATAAACTTCTGCAGTGGGTTCTTCCCGCTCTTGGCGTGGATACGGTCGAAAGCCTCCTCCAATGCCTTGGCGCAGTAGTTCTTCTTTCCACTATTCTTTCCAGATCTCATCAGGTTGTTGATGAATCTCTCAGTCACGGAAAGGCCCTGTTTCCCAAACCACGCGTTTGCGTGCCTGCCACCGGTGTGAGGAGCGCCTATCATCTCTAGGTTGACGTATCGAGAAATTCCGGGATCGCTGCATACCACCTCAGATGCATCCCACTTCCCAAACACTTTGGTTCCAATTCCCCTGATTGGCGCCTTTTCAACGCTCGGCTCTTGAATACTGATCTCTTGATTCTCGTCATCAGTCATTGTTGACACTCACCTTATTGGCTTCTCTTTTCGGCCACGGACCATCTCATCAAGTGAAACACCGTTAACCTTGATAACCTTGTAGCGAACACCCGGTAGGTCCCCATATGAACGGCCTTTGCTACCACCGATCCCTTCCACCATAACTTCATCGTGTTCATCGATGAAGGATATCGCACCGTCACCAGGAGCGAAGGCTGTCAGGCGATTCCCAGTCCTAATTAGACTGATCTTGACGGCCTTCCTTATGGCAGAGTTTGGCTGTTTGGCTTCGAAGCCGACCTTCTCAATGACGATGCCCTTAGCTTGGGGGCTACCCCTAAGTGGGTCGTGCTTCAGGACTCCGCCATGCTTTCGTTTTGCCTGACGGTTCCTGAATTGCCTCTCTTTCCAGCGGTACTTCTTTCGATCTGTCTTCATCTTCGAACCGGAGAAAAGACCACGACCCAACAATTCACCTCTAGGAGACGGGCCGGCGACCTGCCCCCGCTTTATGAGACTGACGGGGGCGTAATGCTTAGTAGCCTGTCGTCTTATTTGAATGAGCTAACATTAAGCAGGCCTTGCGGCCGGGGGCTCACATGGGTTTCCGGAAGATGCTGGATGGGGCCCAAGTCGTGGATGAAACTGTTAGCGTCCATCACGAAATGCTAGAGAGGTCAATCACTTCTGGTCATGCGCCGCTACTGTTCACCGATGTGAAGGAAGCACCTGGGCATCGGGCAGTGGCGAATATCCTGACGAGAAGTAGGATTTGCGAAGCCCTTGCAATTGACCCAGGTGAGATGATTGACTCTCTTGCATGGGCTATGGAGAACCCCTCTGAACCGGTAATTGTACCCGTCCATGAGGCCCCCGTTATGCAGAACACCATGGAAAGAGTGGACCTATCAGCGCTACCTATCCCCTGGCACTATCCCCAGGACGGGGGGAGGTACCAGTCTGCCTCCATTATAATCGCCCAGTTTGACGGCATGAGGAACACCTCGTTTCACAGGCAGCTTCTGAGAGATCCCACCCATACCGTATCGAGGCTTGTTCCCCGGCACCTCAGGACAATGGCTGATAGTGCCAAGAAAGCGGGGGAGGAAATCCCAATAGTTGTGGTCAACGGACCGGATCCCTTGGTCCTTCTAGCAGGTGCAATGTCATTTGATGATCCTCTCGATGAACTCAGGGTTGCAGCCGCACTTCACGAGAAGATTTACTCATCGCCATTGGAACTCGTCGAGCTGCCCAATGGACTGGTTGCTCCTGCAGATGCAGAATACGCAATGGAAGCTAGGATAACCCTCGAAACTGACCAAGAAGGACCGTATGTGGACATTACTGGCACCTTGGATGACATCAGATTTGAACCAGTAATCGAGTACGATTCCATTCACCATAGGGACTCGCCCGTATTCCATGCCCTGATTCCTGCGGGAGTGGAGCACATGACCCTGATGGGCATACCCAGAGCGCCGACAATTAAATCGGCAGTTTCCGAGGTTGTTCAGTGTACGGATGTCTACCTAACTGAAGGTGGATGCGGCTGGCTTTCCTCAGTCGTGCAAATCATTCCCGAGAAAGAAGGAGATGGGATCAAAGCGATACACGCAGCACTGGATGGTCACAAGTCTATGAAACAGGTCATAGTGGTAGATTGTGACGTTGATGTGGCCGATCACTCGCGTGTGGAATGGGCCTTGATGACTCGTTGGCAGCCGGACAAGGATACCGTAATCCTTTCTGATTCCAAGGGCTCTAGCTTGGATCCAAGTCGTGGAAAAGATGGTTTGACAAGCAAAATTGGAATGGATGCCACAATAGGTCCCGGGGTGGAGCGAACACCCTTTGAGTCAGTACTGTGAGAATCTATGACGGCCAAGGAATCGGGAATAGGGGATTACTTACAGCACCCCAGGCGGAGCCTGGGTAATCGTTACAGGAGTCAAGCTGAAAAATTTCTGAAAATCTCCGAAGACTCAACGAAAAACCTCCTATGGGCTGAACAGAACGCAAGGCAAAGTGTCCTTCATGATTTCACGAATCCCGAGAACTGGAGGATTTTGGTGAGGATAAAGGTCATGATTGGGGATTCAGAAGGCACGAGAGCAACCCTAGAAGACTTAATTTCCCTGATGGGGAGGGATCCGGAATTGATGTCTCAGCTCGCCGGAATCGACTTACTGGACTCCTCGGAGTCATTACTTGAAGGAGCCCTGAAGGCAGACCCACTGGATCCCGATGAATGGTGGGAGTTAGTCAGAGACGATCCAGTCGCAATAGAGGAATTCTCCCGTAGACTCAAGTTACTGGATGTCAGGGATGCTAGGGCAAACATCCTCTATACCAGAAGGCTGGAGCGCATCAGATCAAATGGAATGGAAGATTTGTTCATTGATCTATCGAGATATCTTTTAGCGCAGCGTCCTAATAATCACGAAGCATGGTTAGAGCTTGGTAGAATGTACGAGCGGAGACGTGAGTTCGACCAAGCCTGGTTTTGCTATGATCAAGCTCAGATTCACTTCCCGAAATCAGGGGCACGGGATATGTTCAGAAAGAGGATGGAGGAAAGCGTCGAGGGTGTCGGGGGAAAACCGTGGTCAGCCCCCGTCATTTCGGATAGGATAGGTTTTCTCAATGGGATGAGGGGGCTATCCACTCCAATTGACCACGAATCGATCGAAATTTCCGAAAGTAATTTGGAAGCTAAGGGGCCGTTTGATGAGGTTTCCGCACTAAGGGAAGAGGGGAAGACAGCTGAAGCCTTCTTCCTAGCCAGAAGGATGGCAGCAGAGGGTGAAGAAGGGGCCAACGATTTGGTCCGTGAGATTATGGAGGAATTGGACGTTGAGTGAAAAGTTCGTGGTAATTTGGGCGATTTCACGCGCAAGCAGCAATGGTGACGACCAATGGGTCATGGTGAGGCACAAGGACAGAGGATGGGAGCTTCCAGGGGGGCAATTAGTTGAGGGGGAGACAGAGGACTTTGCAGCTCTGAGGGAGTTGTACGAAGAGACTGGGATGCTAGGGGTTGCCAAGGCTGTAGATTTTGGACTAATTCAAGATGGATGCGTAGTTCTTGTTGAGGTAGAGCAAGCCCCGAGACCCGAGTCCTGGCAATCTTCTGATGACTCAATCGAAGAGGTTGGCTGGTGCATTACGGTGCCAGAAAATTGCGCATGGGGCGCTGATGAGATTGAAAGAATCAGGGCTCACGACTGGAGTGCCTCGATAACCCTAGAATCTTGAATCTCGCCAATACGGGCTCGGATGATTTGTGCCCACCTCGGTTCACCGATCAGTTCTCCAGCGTCAATCACCATGCCCAAGTCATCTCTGGCCTCACCAGAAAGGTCCTCTGAAATCGTGGGGAAAATTCTCTCGACGACCTCCCGGATGTCTTCGGGATTTGATGGAACGCGCGAATTCCCCGGTTCGTCGCGTGGCCTTGCTTCTTCGATCCTCTGGCTCATGGTTGGTGCCGAAATTTCAACATCGTCCATAGCAATGTCTAGCCACTCCATCCCACAGACAAGGGACTCGGAGGTCATCTCAGACTGGGATAGCCTCTTCATCGCCACCCATAGGTGCCGCATAGCTGGTTCATGGTCCCCCATTCCCCTCAAGATCCTACCGGACTCAAGCCTAGAGAGGCCGATAACGTCGTTGGGGTGTCCGTTGGATGATGATATGTCCGAGAGGGTTACAAGGGCCATCATTTGTTCCCCTTCGTTACGGTGCCACGTGGCGAGGTTAAGCAGAGACAACCCATGGAGGGGCGAGCCGCCGGAAACAAATGACAGGCGATCTACGCACCAACGCAGCTCCATCCCTATCTTGTCCCCCTCCACGGCTCCGAGAAGTGCCCTTTCCATTCTGAGCCATGCCTCCATCTCGTGATTCCTCTCTTCTGGCCCCCTTGTCCTATCCAAGAGAAGCTCACTAAATTCCAATGCCTTCTCGGTTTCACCCTCGGACAGCATTCTCCTGAAGATGTGAGCATCGATAGCAATGGCGTCATTGCCAGTCTGATTGGGGATTGACAGGGCCCTCACTCCTTCTCAAATTCGTTGGCGAGGTTTTCGTATTGCCCTCTGAGGCTTTCTTCCCTCTCAACTAGCCGAGTTAGATGCTCCTCGAGGGTGCTTTTAGAACCCGATAACTCTTCCATTAGTGAATTCCTGTCTTCTACCTCCAGTAGGATGTTCCCGAATGACCTGTAGACCGGTTTGACGGGGTCTTGGGATTCTAGAGCCTCAAGGGTGACTGTCAATTCCGAGACCTGGGACGAAACGGACTGCATTTGCCCCCTAATCAGTTGAAGCTCCCGTGCAACAGCTTGGATTTCCTCGGTTGAAACTTTATCGGACATCATGCCACCCCTTCGTTACCTCAAGAGACTGCTCGGAGGCAATTAATGCTCTCATCACAGTGTTCCACCTAGCTCTAAGATCGCTAAAATTGGGAGATTGCAGAGAAACGGTCACTGACCCTTCCTCAGTGTGGTGTTCAGCTTCGGTCACGAGTGCAGCAGCAATTAATCTCGCGTTCAAATGCTCCAAGGAGAGATCCAGCTTAATTGGTTCATTCCTCTTCAGAATCGTCATCAGAATCTCTCTCGGATAGTTTCCTCTCGTACTCTAGGGCCGCTTGCTGTGCGATCACGGTCATGTCGGTGGCGGTGGCTCCCTCCATAGATCGGCGTACAATCCTCTTGTTTGCATCTGATGCCCGGGTGTAAGGCTCCCAAACCCCACCAGAGAAGGTGTGATTGCACTTTCTGCATTCCCAAATTCCGGCAGCCTTCCTGCGGACCTTGTTGTATTGGCAGTTCGGGCAGGTGTAATTTCGGGACTTCTTCGCAATGGATGTGCCAGCCCTACGTCTCACGCTGACTCCATATCTTGGACCGAATCTGGCAGTGGCCCCAGCTTTCTGAGTCCTCTTTGACATGCAAAAACCTCACAGCAGGGATCCGACTACTTCCCTGAGCTCCTTTGTCCTATCCCGGGCGTGACCCATAATTTCCTTGAATTCGTCCGTTGTGAAAATTCCCTTTAGACCCTTCTGAAGAGAATGAACGTGGTCGTCATCTCCCAAGGTGATGTGGATCCTCTCATCTCCACCCAACTCCTCTCTACCGCATGCATCGTAGATGAATCGGGTACCGACCCTTTGATATGAGCACATAATGGGGGTCTTGGAAACTCCCAGTGGGTAATCCTCACCGATCTCAAAACGTTCTGCTGGGACTACTGCACTGCGAAGAGCGACTATCCCTGCCAGTGCAAATGCATCGAACAGATTCCCATCGTCAGAAATAGCGTAGAGGTCCAAAATTACCTGCCATGCTTTCTCACCCGGAATAATGCAAAGGGAATCGACGTCGATACAGCCAGATTCACGAATCCCCCGATCTACTACCCTGCCCAACTCTATGGCCTCGGGACTAGGTGGTCCGGCTTCCCAATGCCTCCCTGCTACTGATCTGACCTCAGCAGAGCACATGAGGCCGCCTTGGTTTGGTCTGTCGGGATAAGGTTTCATGACCTGAAACTTAACGCCTGCGAAAACTATGGTATCGCCCATCCTCACCCTAGCTGAACCTTCAGCTCTTGGGAGAACTCCGGCTTCGACATCGAGGGTCCTGCCCTCCCACCTCTCCCTTCCATCAATTCTGCAATCGTTCTCGGCTAATTCCTTCAGATGCGCTCGAAGTAGGTTCGGCACTAATGGGATGGTCATTGTGTATCGCCCCCCTTCAACGAAGCAACCATCTTCTGGTGAATCAGATTAGCTGCATCCATGTTTAGCTTCCACGCTAGTTCAAACTCTTCTTGGGAAAGGTCACCATCCATCTGAAGGAAAACCAATTCGCCCGAGTTCGGGAGTATTCCCATAGGCAGGTCCGCTTCTCCGTAGTTGTCCTCCTCCTTGTTCAGGTCGCACACGACAACGTCGTTTATTTTGCCGCTTGCAACGCTAACAACCATGTCCGTCATTGGAATTCCTGCATCGGCAAGTGCTACGGATGCAGCAGTGAGACCTACACATCGGGTTCCAGCCTCCGCGGAAATTATCTCTATGCTGATCCTGATTTTGGACCGGGGGTATAGCTCTAGAAGGACCACACTCTCAAGCGCATCTTTAGTGACCTTGCTGATCTCTCTGCTCCTGCGATTAAAGCCTGGTCGCATCCTGTCCGTGGTGGAGAACGGTGCCATGTTGTATTGAACGTCAAGAACAGCTCGATCCTGTCGTTGAATCTTTCTGGGATGAGCCTCCATGGGGCCATAAACTGCCACTATGGCCTCATTGGTCCCCCATGTCATCCTACACGAGCCATCAGCGACGGGGACGACACCGGTCTCGATTGAGATCTCCCTGAGGTCGCCAGGTCCACGACCATCCAACCTCAGACCATTCTCGTCGATCATCTGCACATCGCCATAACCTCCCATCAACTATCACCTCCTGAAATAGAATTCAGTCTTGAGCGAACTTTGAGAATACCGTTTAAATCGCCGTCAATCCACATCCTTCCGTTATCGGCGACGACGATCCTGCATCCGGTTTCCTCCTTCAGTTTTCGTAGTGAGTCCCCACCCCTCCCTATCAGCCTGCCAAGTAGATGCGGGTCAATCTCCTCGATCACTCCGGAGCGAATCTTCCGAAGGCCCATGCCCTTCATGGTGACAACGCTAGAATGGGTTTCCTCTACCTCTTGGACTCGGCAAAGAATTGCGTCTCCAATGTCCATTACGGAACGAGTTCCTCCGAATTCAACTTTGCCTGGACCTAGGCTCATTGGGAGAATTGCATTGAAGGGGGCTCCCAATTCGACGAACCAGATGTTATTGGTGCAACCCTCGATGTAGCCGATTACCAAATCGCTTGGGCGGGGTATGTATCTCGAATGGGTAGGCTCAACGGACAGGGTCTTACCCTTTTCTCTAAGCCTTCCTTGTTTAATTGCTATCAGTCTGCCATCGGTTGCGATAACGCCATGGCCAGCCTCAACGCCTTCTGATTTCCCGATTTCCTCTCCAGGAACGACGAGCGATTGTGCCCGTCCATTGCCTCGCGGACTCCCCGCGTCACTTTTACTACTCATGTTATCGGGCCGCGCGACCGGCCGACTGTTCATAACCGTTGATGCTCGAGCTACGTCAGAATTTCAGTCCAATTCCCTGACTTCAACGTCCGATGACCTAGATGCGACCCGACCGATCAGGTCATTCTTCATCCCCCCTGGAACGGAAACAACACAAGCCCAAGTTCCATCGCTCAGCCATTCCTCCTTCTGGACCGAGTCCCTAAGCAGTTGGCTCACTCCCCCGTAATCCCTGCCCTGAACCTTGAATGCTAATCGGATGGTAATGAATTGCAGTGGGATGATTGGCCTGAGAATCTTGATAGCATCCTCTACCTGACTTTCAGTAGATTTGAAAGGATCGACTGCAAAACGTATCTCCTCCAGCGCATTCTCAATCCTCGTACGGGGATGCGGTAGCTTTGTCTTGGGATCCGTAGCAGTACTTGCAATCTCATTGACGATTTGCCGCTTCTTCTCATCAACCATCCTCCTCCTCTGCAGGGTGGTGAGCTGAATATTGCCCTCATTCAGAATCTTCGCCGCACAGACAGAAATCTCCGTAGTTCCGAAAACGTTCTCCAGAGCCTCGGTGGTAGGCCTCTCACCACCCCTTGCGTCCGACCAAACCTCATCAATCGCCAGTAAATCGTCCAACGAAACTGATTCCGGATCATCGCGCCAGTCATCGACTAGCTCTGGATCGACTAGGATTTCGTACCTTTTTCCTCCCTTCTCAAGGCGGGCAAGGACCGCGTCGTCCAGACTGACCATGATGGTGCAGCGGGGCCCGTGGCTTAGATGGTGGGGTTCAGGACATCTTCTCAAGGTGCTTCAGCGTGGTTTCGGAGTCCATTTTGCTGTAACCTTCTTTGTCGACAGAAGCAATCTCCACGGTGTCAGGATTCAAATCCTCTTCTAACGAATCCTTGAGCGCCTCCAATCCGAGTTTTATTGCAGCGTTCTTTGTCATGCCTGACTTCCACTTGTCTTCGAAATAGTCGATGACGGAGGATCTGCCCCTGCCAATCGCACCCGCTCTGTAGGATTGGTACGCTCCGGAGGGGTCGGTCTCGTACAGGTGAATGCCCTCATCGTCGACGCCGGCGATTAGCAGGGCAGTGCCAAACGGCCTAGCACCGCCGTACTGAGTGAAGGATTGCTTGTAATCGCACATCTTCTTCACCAAAGTCGAAACCGGGATTGAATCCCCATATGTCATCCGATTAATCTGGCATTGAACTCTAGCCCTGTCAACCAATTGGCGAGCGTCGGCGACCAACCCAGAAGTGGTGATGCCGATGTGGTTGTCGATTTGATACATCTTTTCTATTGAGTCGGTGATGACTAATTTACTCTGGATTCTTTTGTCCACGATCAGAACAACCCCCTGCTTGTAAATCAGGCCAACCGTAGTGGTCCCCCTCTTTACCGACTCTCTGGCGTATTCGACCTGATATAGCCTACCATCGGGTGAGAATGTAGAGACACCATGGTCGTATCCTCGTCCGCTGGGCTGCATTGTAATCGACCGCTTGCCTGAATGGACTCTTATGAATCTTGGTCGAAGTGAGGCTCCATTGGGGAGGCATTCATTGAGGTGCAGCCATTGGGAAGTCCATGAGGGTCGCCATTCTAGCCTCAGGTGGCAAAGACTCGTCATACGCTACATGGTGGGCTGAACTACAGGGTTGGGAGATTGCGGCGATCGTAACCGTAATCATTACGGGAAAGGACTCGTTAATGTTCCAGATCCAAAACACTGCAATTGCTGGGTTGCAATCCGCGTCAATGGGGATTCCCTGGCTTCCAGTGGTATCTGATGGCAAAGAAACAGCCGAGATTGGGGAATTAGAGGATGCGATTGCCGGTCGTTCCGTTGTCGAACCTACAATACTAGGACTATGGCCAGATTCCTTTGTCTTCCCCCCGAACCTGAATCTACATAGTGGTAGGCTAGCAATCGATGGCCTTGTTGTCGGAGCGCTACGTTCTGACTATCAGAAAACCAACATAGAAATGATGTGCCAGAGGCTTGGAATTCGGTCTTTCTGCCCATTGTGGCATAAAGATCCATCCACTCATTTGAGATCTTTGATCAATCATGGCTTCAACGTTGTCTTCACTTCAGTTTCTTGTGAGGGGCTTGATGAAAGTTGGCTCGGCTCCACCCTTGACCATAGCTCCTTACTGAAGCTAGAAGTTCTTGCAAAAAAACACCGTTTCAACCTAGATGGAGAGGGTGGGGAGTTTGAAACGATTGTGACAGGCGGACCGCACTTGCCAACGAGCATAAAAATTTCCGGATTGCCTGATTGGAGAGGAGGCAGGGGGGTTTGGAACATGGATTCCTGTCGTCTGATTGGAAATCGCTATGCTCAAACAGGGGCCCATGGTCGGCCGGTCTGAAGGCAATGCCAATTTCTCCCTTAGATTACAGGTACGGACGTGATGTGGCCAAGGAAATCTGGTCGCGGGAAGGAAGGCACGCAAGACTCCTGGAAGTTGAGAGGGCGCTAATTTGGGCCCATAGCCAAATGGGCAGGGTTTCCCCAGAGGACTACGATGCAATTGCCGATATCGCAGATCCGGGCATAGTGACAGCTGATAGAGTTGAGGAACTTGAGAAGGAAACTCGCCATGACATCATGGCACTTACCAAGGCAATGGCTGAAGCTGCGGGGGATGCGGGCTGGTGCATCCACCTCGGTGCAACCAGCAACGACATAGTGGACTCAGCTGTGGCCATCCAGATCAAAGATAGCATCACCCTGCAAAGAGTTTCGATCTCCCAGTTTATTCTAACTATGTGCGAAATCGCTGAGGAGCATAAGGAAACGGTGATGCTTGGGAGGACTCATGGGCAAGCCGCAGTTCCCATTACTTTTGGGCTGAAAGTTTCAGTGTGGGTTGATGAATTCCGTAGGCACCTGGAACGGCTTGACGAAATCACCCCCAGATGCATAACTGGAAAATTTCTCGGAGCTGTCGGAACCGGCGCTGCTCAGGGAGAGCGGGCACTTGAATTACAGAAACTGATTCTAGGTGAACTCGACCTAAAGGTGCCAGTTGCAACTACTCAGGTCGTTGGAAGAGATAGGTACATAGAATGGGTCAGTTGGATGGCAAACGTTGCTACTAGCATAGAGAAGATTCTGCAAGAAATTAGGAATTTGCAGAGGACAGAAATTGCTGAAGTTTCCGAAGCTTTCGACTCGGAGAAGCAAGTTGGTTCGTCAACTATGGCCCACAAGAGGAACCCAATAACATCGGAGAACGCTTGCGGGCTGGCACGGATTGTTCGATCAATGATCATCCCCTCTTACGAGAACGCCCTGCTGTGGCACGAGCGGGATCTAGCAAACTCATCTAGTGAGAGATTCACCCTTTCCCATTCCATGATTCTGCTGGATGACATTGTTTCAAAATGCAATATTGTCCTTTCGAAGGCAGTGGTTGATTCAGGAAGGATGTCAGAGAACATAGAGAGTCAAAAAGGTCTCATCATGGCAGAGAAGATTATGTTGGAGCTTGTAGAAAGGGGAATGCCAAGGGATTTGGCCCACGAGGAGTTGCGGAAGGCATCCCTGGATGCGGTCAATCGAGATGCTCACTTGATGGAATCATGCTCTGGAATGAAATCAATCACTGATTTGATCGATGAGGGCTCACTCGCAAGTTTCTTTGATCCTCGATCCCACTTGGGTTCTTCTGGGGAAATAGTAGAAAACGCAGTCAAGATAGCCCGTGAGAGATGCTCACAATAGCGTTGGAATCATCAAAACTATTGCGGTTGCCGACGCGACTGCGAAAAGAAGCATTATCATTGCGTGAGGCCCAAATTGGTTCGCGTCGTCTAATGCCACACGAAGGAATCCAGCATCCATTATTCCCTCTATTGCAGATCCTTCAAACTCCTCAAAATCAGGGAGGGGGCGTCTCGGGATCCGCTCTACCGAACCGGCCTTTTTGGACTTGGGTGCTCCCTTCACGGTTGCCGCAATGGTTCTGAGTGATTATTCTTCTCGATTATTATCGAATAAAAGTCTCATTTTCGAATATCAGAGTGGGGTGGAGGGTCAATGAGTTTCTCCATTTGCTCCAACGCTTCCTCGTTCGGCTCCACTAGTGAGTCCGGGTTCCTTGCTGCCCCACTATAACCGCCTGAGCCTATGACGCCGGCCATAGACGCTCGTTTTGCCCTATAACGGAAAATAATCCAGACGAGAAGGCTGGATGAGAGGAGGAGGAGGGAAATAGTTGCAACTACAGCGTATTCGGTCACAGAATTGGAAGTTGGGTTATCCGTATTACGTTAACTCACCGGCAGCCAGGTGAGAAATAGGCCGTGCCAGATGTCTACGATTGGATGGCGTTGGCTCAACCCAAGTGCAGGACACTAATGCCCCCGACCCGACTTGACTTCGACTCATCCAATACTTTGGCTCAGTCTTTCCGCAATCTATGCATCTCAGCCCCTGTCCCCTGCCAGCACTTCTCATAGTTCTGGCACAGCAAACGGGCCTACTAATCAATCGAGGAGTGGGGCGATCTAGGCGAAGCTTCTCCAAATGTATCGAACCATCGGGAGACTCTAGTCCGGTCCAACTAATCGCGTCACCGCTTTGTAATTCCCTGAGTAGCCTGTTGACGGGCCCCCCCTCTGAGAACGCGACTAGTTTGAAATGCCTATTGCCGGAGAATACGGTCGCATGTGAGTGGCCGCCTCGGGTTTCCACGGGATCTACCACTAGGGTACCGCTCAATGGCTCAACTATGTGGTCATCACTGAGTTGATTAGTTTGATGGGTTGCAAAATTACAGCACCTCTCTACGTCATCTCTGCTCTGGAGCCACTCATGTGCCAATAATACCACATCCTCTTGGGAGCCTCGTATCCCATAGAGGACAGGGCAAGGTGTACGAGGCGCGATTAACCCCCTGTCCTTCGTCGGATCCCTATTCACAAAAGTCTGAGGGTGGTGAGTCTCGAGCTCAGCGACTGCGAGATCGCTGACATCTCTCGGAGTCCCGATCAGTTTGGGTACTCTCCATGCAATAAGTTCCCAAGAGGCGGGTGTTTCAGGGAACCACGAAACGGCTGCGCTTGCTCCGACCACACCCCATTTAGACTTAGAATAGAGTACCTCGCAGCCAAATCCAATTACCTCTTCGAATCTCTGATCTGCATCAACATGATTCCTGACTGCCTCCCAATACCACTCCTTAGGGGCATTTGTTGAGGAAATAACCATGCACGGCGAAGGGTCAATTGTCGATTTAGGATACTCGGCAATTCTGGATTCTAATTGCGAGAACCACTTCTTACAAATTTTGACCAATGAGCCGAACTTGCCCTCTCGAATGGTGATAGTCGCCCCCAGAGCGCCGTTTCCCCTGGTCCTCCTCTCGGCAAAGGGCCACAATCTCACTAGTTTTCTCTCGACTGCAAGGGTTTCGAGCTGTTCACTAATTGTGCGAAGAAGGTCGTCCAATCTCTCGGTGGTGCAACCGACCTCCGGGTGATCAGTATCATCTAATCCAATTCTAACATGCTCCGAATAGAATTTCTCACTCATTTTCAACACCGAGTATCTCACCAATAACCCCAGAAAGCCCTACTGAAGGGTCACAACGTACCCCTCTGACCCCATGTGCCTCGGCTGCAGCCAAATCTGAGGAGCGGTCACCGACTAGTACCGAGCCGGACTCATCGGGCCTGTTTTCCCATTCTTGATCGAAGAGTATCTCAACCTCTGAGCCAGGACTCGAATGAGAGTTCTCAATGAGCTGACGTCCCGCTTCAAGCATTCCTGGATTTGGTTTTCTTGCCCAAGAGCCCTCCGTTGGCACATAAGGGCTGTACAAGAGCAAGTCAATAATTGCGTCAGGGTCTCCTTCTAGAAGCATTGCACGTAACTTACTGTGGATCTCGGCGAGGGTGTCATGGCCCCAATGCCCCCGGCCAACGGGGGATTGGTTGGTAATGACGCAAATCCTGAATCCTGCCCTCCTCAAGTCTGCAAGGGCCATCGAAGTGCCGGGGAGGAGCGATAGCTCTGCCGGGGAATTGATGTAAAACTCGGATCCAGCGTTTAGCACGCCATCTCTATCTAAGTAGGCAATTTTCCCCTCCCACTCCTTGCCCGAAGGGAGAAATTCTAACTCCAGTGCCGATTCCAAGGGTGAACCGTCCCTATGAGGTGGAAGCATCTGCTCACAACCCATGATTCGACTTTATGGCCTCTTTTACGATGTGGTTGATAATCAATTGTAGATCCTCGATGCGTTCCATTGAGTGGGATGGGACGACAATGGCAACATCGACCATTTCAGCTAATTTTCCACCACCCATGCCATTGTAATCACCAGTAACAGCAACGGTTTTGCAGCCATTCTGCATTGCGAACGATATCCCGTTCAAGACGTTGGGGGAATTGCCCGATCCGCTGAAGCCAACAACTAGGTCTCCCTCCTTCAGGAAAGTGGATAGTTGGCCTACGAACACATTTTCGTAGTCGCTATCATTTGCCCATGCAGTCAAAGAGGAAACGTTGTCAACGTGTGAAATGGTCCTCAATCTCAATTCCTTTGACCAATCACCCGCACTATGGGAGGGGGTTCCCGCGCTTCCACCATTTCCGATGAAATGCACGGTACCGCCCCCATCTCTAGTTAGTTCGACGAGTTCCCAGAACTCCTCTATCGAATCCAATGGCATCCCACCGAGGGTTTGAACCAACGAATCAATGTATGACTCGGCAAAGGAGCGGAACTCGAATCCCATAGTTATGGTGGGGCGGGAGGGGGCATCCTATTTACGGGTTGATGACGGGAAACTGCCATGGATGACCCAATAGAGAGCTTGGTTGGCTCCCTTTCGGAGTCAATTGGGATTTCCGTTGTCACCTTCCAACTACTGATTGGTGCGCTTGGAGTCGTGCTCCTCGGGATCGGATTTCATAGACACTCTGAGTCATTTGCGAGGAATGCGGCCATTTCTGGCTGGCCACTAATCGGCCTGTTCTTCTACCTATACTCAGACCACTATGTGGAAATCGCGGATCCAGTATTGATTCTGATGACTGCAGGGGCCCTTCCGGCTGGCATTGGGATGGCATTTTGGGAAACGAGGGACGACGGGAACAGCTCTGATTCACGAGTGTGGCTAAGAGGTTTCGTTGTTTGGTCCATGATTCCCTACTACTTGGTTTTCGGAGTGCCATACCTAAACATGGGATTCGTATATTTCACCGCACAAAGTGCCGACTTGATGTTGGAGTTCTCGGGACTGGGTGGATACGAAATCGGGGCTATGGAAATCCACAGACACAACAAGAGTCCGATTCCGGTTTCAGATTGGGGGGGCAATAAGTGGGTTTTGAGTGAGCCATTGGGAGAAGGAGGATTCTATGTCCCTATGTTCAGTAACGAGGGTGAAATTGTTGTTTCTTTCATCCTTGCCTGTTCTGCCCTGCAATCTATGGCAGTTTTCATCGGGGCCATTGTTGCTCTCAGTTCAGTCCACTGGAAACGGAGAATGCGTGCCCTGCTAATCGCCCTCCCGACTATTCACGTACTGAACGTCTTTAGGAATGCGGGCATAGTTTGGTTGACCGATACCTATGGCAATTGGTCGATGTTTGGAATGGGGATGTTCGAATTCACCCATAGCTATGCAGCAAAGTTCGCGAGCCTGTTCGCGATGTTCCTAATGGCGATCGCATTGTTCGACCTACTTCCAGAGCTCCACAGGCACATCATGAAGGTCCTAAGGCCCCTGATGGGGGGAGCTGGGTCCCAACCAAACCAGTCAGATCATCCGTGATCTGATTCTCTCGTAGAGCTTACCGGTCAGGGGCATGTCATGCTCCCAGGCGAACTCTTTCATCACACGAATGGCCTCCTTCTCTAATTCAGAATCACCGACAAAGTCGGTGATTTCTATGGTATCTTTCCTGGTGTTGGCCTTGAATGCCGCAATTGGCTCCTCATTGTGGAACACCAAGTAGGCTGAGCCGAACCCAAACCTCTCCCTCAATAAGCCGCCGAAATAGTGTACCAGGGGGTCCGACGGCGGAATAACCATGTCCCTAGATCTGATTAGTTTGTCGTTCCCCTCTAACATGTCCAACCGGCCCCAGCAAATATCTTGAAGATCGTCAACGAGGAACCCCTTGATCAAGGTGCCATCCTCCTCAAACTCATGCATAACGTCACTGATCTCCTCTGGTGAGAACGACGAGCCAGCTAGCCTCTCAAGTTGCTTTAGCGTGATGACGGGATAGTCCTGAACCATTTCTCTGAGGTATCTCCTTTTTACCTCCCACAAATCAACCTTGGGCAATTGCTCGACTGTCTTGAAACCGCCACGATAGTCCTGAATCAGATGGCCACTCCTGACGAGTGGGGATACCAGCTTTCTAAATTGGGATCTCGTGATTGCGTGCCTCTCCATATAGAGATCGGGGTCATTGTTGTCTCTGAAGAACTGGAGTATCTCTTCGTCTTCGGGAAAGGTTGGCACGTTCCTGATCGAAAGAAGCTGCTGAAAATGAGAGTACCGAGCCCAAACCAGATGACCTCTGAGATTCGAACCCTGGTGCAACTGGTGGGCGGCTACCATTGAACTTAGGTTGACTCGAAACATCTCACAACGCCCCCTTAGGGCGAAGTCATCCCTGAGCTCAATGATGTTCTCCAGTGCGATAGTCTCATTTTCCCACCTACTATTCTGGTGCAGTGAGTGATGGAAGAACAGCATCCTGTTGATCTGTTTCCTTGACCTAGGGGCTACTACCCCGCCCCTGATGTACCTCTCGCCATCTCCCATGGAGACGAAGCCTAATTCCTCGAGAACGTCCTGAATGTTGTCATCGCAATCGTGAACGGGGATGCCGTTAAACGCGTGCAGAACCGAAACGTCGACCAGCCTATCCCTGTAATTCTCAAGTAGTTCAGAGAAAGTCTCCTTGAAGTCGTCCAAGTACGAATGTGGGATGTTAATGTCCTTGATCTCGAGGTAGTCATTAACAACGAACATCAATATTCTGCCAATCGGATCGACTCCTTTGAAGACTGGATAGAACCAACCCTGTTTCAGAAGGAGGCGGATCTCCTGGATGAAACGGCTACTGAAGGGATCAGACTGAGACAGGATCCGCATCTTCCTATCCTCGGGCAACGGGGAGAGTAGCTTCTCGGCGTCCGCGGGTGAAGAATAGTAATCTGTAGGATCCGGTTGCAGTGTAACGATTCTGGAAATTGAACCATTCGTCTCAAGGTTCCGCAATGCGTCGGCTAGTTCTTCGACGGGCCTAGCAACGAAAAATCGTAGGGTGTGAATTCGCACTGGACCAATGATGGCAATCAAATTTGACAATGCATCTTCAAACGGCATTGGCTCAATTTTACCATGCAGGCGTTTGAAAATAGCCAGAGAACGCTTCCTGTTGGGAACGTCGATAAATTGCTTTGCGACGGCCAGTTGGCGCTCAAGGTTTGATAGCGCCGATTTCAGGCTTCTTTGGATGTGGGCGTTTTCCTTCCCACTTGGGTATCCTGACAGCAACTCTGCCCTAGTTGTTCCGGAGTCGGAAATCTTCTCCAGTATCTCCTCCTCTAGGGGGCCTAGCCAAGGTTCTCCCCGCAGCCCCATTAGCATCGGAATCTGATCGGACAGGGTGTATCCGACACGGTTGTGCAACAGCCTACCATTGAACACATCAGAATCGTGCTTGATGTCCTTCCAGTCTCGGAATCTGTAATTTTTCACACGATGGAGAAGCTCCTCTCTTCTCTGGACCAGAGCAAGGTTGCGAATGACGTCAGCTGGTTCATTGAAGACCGAGAATGATTTGTTGAGGATCAGTGTCTGAAGGGTCCTGTAATCAATTACATTGACTTGGCCGCCGGTAATTCGGTATTCGTCAACCCTGAGAATGAATTCACCCTCATCTGTACGTGTAAAGAATCCAATCGAGGCGAGGTTGCGCATCTCCAATTCCTGAAGGACTGCCTCAACCTGAGCGAACGGGAATGGTAACCTAGCGCTAAGCTCCTCTGCAGTTTGGGGGCCTTCGGACCCCAGCATGTCAAGGAGTTTCAGCCTTAAGCAGTCCATCGGGTCAGATAGCTGCCGCTTTCTCCAGCTAGTAGGTTCACCGCCGACGAATGAGTCGGCAACCTCATAATTCAGGCCCCCAGTGTAAAGTGACCTGATATCATCCATCTCGGATGCTCCTGCCACGGCCAAGCATCCCAGTGTTCCATGTACCTCAGTCATGCGCATGGAGAACCACTTGCCGTCTATCTTGTCGTGACCGGTTCCTCGGACCTTGGTAATCAGACCCCGCTCGGCGAGGTCGTGAACCCATGACTGTAGCTCGTCGAACGCTATGTCACTCAGTTTCTCACTGTACAGGGGATGGGTGAGTTGGCGTTCTAACCCGCCTCCCATGTCCATGAGCCGAAGTAGTTCGTTGGCACTTGTTGGTACTGAGACCTTTGACTGGTAATAGTCGCTGAGCCTTTGCTCATCTAAATCTGTGGCTATTGAACGGGCCCCGAGGAGGCGTCGTAGGATCTCAGGATCGACGTCCTTGATCAGGTAGGCGCGAGTTCTCAGGGAGAGAAGGTCCTCGAAAGAGGACATGAAAAGTGTAAGTCCCAACGGGGACGGGACTTTCACCCTGCGATGAACTATCCTAACGTCTTCCGAGTCCATGCGCCCAATGAAATCCCTCAGTTGGACCATGTCCAAGTCTGTTGTGAGAATCTCATTCATCGCCTCCCTGACAATAACGGAATCATCCATCTTCCTATGGCGGATCATGATCTGCTCTGCTTTTTGCTGAAATTGTTTAGGACTGACCTCATCGCCCCCAATCCTCCGAGGGTTGAGCATGCTTCTCGAGGCGACTTCCCGGAAACGCTTGGCGAATAATTGCGATTCCAGTAAGTATCTGTTTAGGGTCTCATCCCTCCCCCTGCCTTGAAAGACTTCAGGAATAGCAGAAATCTCTACCTCGTGACTCAATTTTGCCATGAACCCATTCTCATCGAATGAGAGTTCGTGAATTGCGATGTCGTCCTTGGAAGCCATACCCGCAAAGAGATATCCAAGGGCCAGATTAAAGGCACGTCCCCTGCATGTTGTAACGACATAGGTGGGCAGCGGTGCCTGTATCTGCTCCACAAGTATCCGATCTTCAGAGGGAACTTGGAAGGTAGTTGCTGAATGTTCATCGAGGAACTGGTTGAGCGCGCTTGCAACCGGTCGATTGAGTCCCATTACATCAACTAGGAAGGGGGTGATGCTCTCGCCCTTTCTGTATTGCACGGCAATTAATCCGAGCAAAGCCAAGACCTCGGAGCTGAGCTCGGATGTCCTGCTATTTGCCTCACCCGTCCATGATGGGATGGTTGGCCTGTAACCCGTAGCCGAAGTCACGTTTACTCTAGTACTGATAACACTAGATACACGATATGTAGAGCCCCCTAGAAGGAACACGTCGCCATTCCTAAGACTTGAGACGAATGAAGATGATAGTTGCCCGACTAGAGTCCCGTCTGACGTGAAAACCAAGTAGTTGTTATCGGGGGCGATTGTACCAATATTTGTGTAGTAAATCATCTGGGCGAAGCCCCTCTTGCCGAAGCGGTTCTCCTCCCAGTCCACCCAAATCCGTCTTTCCTCCTCAAGCAAGTCGAGGACTTCGATGTAATCGTCGTATGGGAGGGCCCTGTAGGGCCATGAAGATGAAACCAGCTCGTAGGCCTCGTCTATGTCCCACTCCCTGATTATGGTAAGGCCGATTAGGAATTGGGCGAGGACATCTAGGCAGTTTTGCGGGAAATGCAGAAGGTCCATGTTCCCAGACAGTATGCCGTTTTGCAAGGCCACCATCTCCAGCAGATCATGAGGGGAAGTGGGCAGTAAGCGAGCGCGAGGAAGCCCCCCGACTTGGTGACCGGCCCTACCTATCCTCTGCAGGGCAGTTGCTATCGAACCAGGGGACCCGACTTGAATTACAAGATCGACGGAACCGATATCGATCCCCATCTCTAGGCTAGATGAGGAGACAACGCATCTCAATTGGCCATTCTTCAGCTTTTGTTCTACGTCCAACCTGATTGACTTGTCCATGGACCCATGATGCCCCTCTACCCCTAGGAGTCCGGCAATCTTCAGACGCTGAACGAACGTCTCTGTCATGTTCCGAGTGTTCACGAAGACGAGGGTTGTCGTGTGAGCCTCAACGAGTTCCTTTATTCGGTCAATGTTATGATCGAGGATCTCCTTGACTGGGATAGATGTGAATCTTGGAGTGGGGAGCAGTATATCCAAATCTAACTCCCGTGAACCCGAAATCTTGGCAATTGAGATTTTTTGCGCATCCATTTCGCTTTCTCTGGAATCGCTTGCAACCAAGAACTCGGCAACATCCCCCAGAGGCTCCATTGTAGCGCTGATTCCTATTCTTTGCACGTTTGAATCGACTACGGAGTCCATCAACGCTAGACTAAGTGAGAGATGGGTCCCCCTCTTAGTTGGAACCAGAGAGTGAAGCTCATCCACGATAAGCCACTTCAAATCATTAAGAAGTGGCCTAAACCTTTTCGATGCGAGTGCTAGACCTAGTGATTCTGGGGTTGTTATCAGTATGTGCGGTGGGCGACGTAACATTCGCTGTCTTTCTTTCTGAGGAGTATCCCCCGTCCTGAGACCCACAGTAATGTCCTGAGCTCTTCCAGGAAGGAACCGCTCCTTAATTTCGTTCAGAGGGCCGATCAAATTCTTCTGGATGTCATTTGCTAATGCCTTGATTGGGGAAATATAGACGCAGTGTACAGTTTCTTCCAGGGTCCCTTCTATGGACTTTCTAACCAAATCATCGATTATCGAAAGGAAAGCTGTAAGAGTTTTACCCGAACCCGTAGGAGAACAAAGAAGCAGATGATCCCCGTCCAGAATCTTCGGAATCGCCATTTTCTGAGGCTCGGTGAAGTCCTCGAACTTCTCTAGGAACCAATTCCTCACTGGTGGGGATAGCCTGTTGAGGATACCATCGCTATCGGAAATTTCCTCTATGTAGGTAATTTCTGGCATTTTTCTCTTTCACCCTCGCGGTGCAGGGAACTGAGGACGTAAATGAATGCTTCTCTGGTAAGGGATTGATTTGCAATAGAATCCCGAAAATAATAGCCTAGTCATCAAATGGGCAATTCAATGGGCAATCTAGGATGGCTTGAAAACCACGATGGAAGGTCGATGGGCAATATGGGCAACGAAAGCCGCTTGGCTCGATTGAGCTCCCTTCTTCGACGTAGGGGGATAGTATTGCCATCATTCGAGATTTACGGTGGAATCTCGGGATTGATAGACTATGGGCCTGTTGGAGCTAGAATCAAGCGAAGGGTAATTGATACCTGGTTGGATCACTGGATTGGAATAGGGGACGTTGTAGAGATAGACTCTCCCGCAATTACTCCGGAAGCAGTCCTTGTCGCCAGCGGGCATGTGAGCGAATTCAACGACCAAATGTCTGAGTGCGGCTCCTGTGGAGCCGTCTTCAGGAGCGATCACCTGCTTGATGGACTGCACCCAAACCCGGATTCCCTCCAATCAAGTGAGCTTGACTTGATGATTTCAGAGAATGGGGTCAAATGCCCAAGCTGCAAAGCTGAGAACTGGGGAGGAGCCAGTCCCATGAATCTGATGTTCAATACAACTGTTGGTGCCATGAAGGGAGGGCGGTCGGCTTACATGAGGCCCGAAACCGCCCAAGGAATGTTCATGCTTTATCCCGTTCTTTTCAGGCACTTCAGGCAGAAACTGCCATTCGGAGCAGTGCAGGTCGGAAGGGGGTACAGGAATGAAATCAGCCCCAGACAGGGCATGATTCGTCTTAGAGAGTTCAATATGGCAGAGCTGGAGTATTTCATTGATCCCGAAAACCCACCTCAAACCGACTTGTCCATTTGGAAATCGGATGTCCTTCTTGTCCCAGACCCCGATGGCCCCCACGCCGGGGAGGTTGCGATGACCTTCGCTGAGGCTTTAGAGGTTGGAATTGTTAAGCATCCCACCGTTGCATGGTTCCTAGCACTGACCATGGAGTTCCTTTCCAAGGTCGGGATTGATTCGAAGCGAGTTAGGTTCCGTCAGCACGCAAGTACTGAGATGGCCCACTATGCCTCTGACTGCTGGGATTGCGAACTGAACGGTGAGCACGGATGGGTTGAGGCAGTCGGGATCGCCAATAGGACCTGTCATGACCTGATCTCCCACGAGGAGCACTCTGGGTCAAAACTTCTCAGGGGTTGGAGGAAGTTCGACTCGCCAGTGAGTGAAACTAAGGAAGTATTAACGCCAGTAGGCTCGGTAGTGGGACCGGTTTTCAAACAGCAAGCAGGGGCAGTGACAGAAAGCCTGGCGAAGCTGGAAGGGGTACCCAGCCAATTTCCGTTTAATCTGCCTTTGACGGATGGCTCTGAGGTTGAGATCTCAGAGGAAATGGTGATTAGGAAGACGGAGGAGGTGACGATCCATGGTGAGTATTTTTCGCCGCATGTAATCGAACCTGCTTTCGGAATTGACCGAATTATCTGGCATATCCTAGATCATGGATTCAGTGAGACTGAGAAGGAAGGGGTGGATTACACTATATTGGCCTTGGAGCCCTCGATTTCCCCCTTTGACGTTGTTGTCCTTCCACTATTCGAGAAGGACGGAATGGGTGAAATGGCCAGAGAGATATTGAACAAGGTTCGATCCATCTCTGGCGTATATGGGGATCTGGACACCAGCAGATCGATTGGTCGACGCTATGCCAGAGCTGACGAAATTGGAATCCCGTGGGCAATCACCGTCGACCACGCTTCGCTGGAAGATGGCAGCGTGACCGTCAGAAGGAGGGATGATCAGAAGCAGATTAGATCAAAAATCGAATCAGTACTCTCTCATCTCTCCGCGGGTACCTTAGAGGGCCTATTCTAGGTGCCAATCTTCAAGTGGTGCCAATTCCGATTCCTGCCGTGGAAGAAGGGATTGGGGCCTATGATTGGTCTGAGCGATACCGACCGAGCTCCCTCTCTGAGTTGGAAGGGAACGGCGAACGCTTCAGGAGGGTTAAGGAGTGGCTCAAAATCTGGGACTCCGGTGAGATTCCCAAAAAGAGAGGGATGCTGCTTTCAGGGCCACCCGGCGTAGGAAAAACCACTCTGGCACTGGCTGCCGCAAAGGAGAGGGGGTGGGCTGTAATTGAGTTGAACGCATCGGAGCAGAGGAATGCCGCTGCCATCAGGGCATCTGCCACGAGAGGATCGAGGCACGTATCTCTGGACAGTTTCTCATCCGATGGTTCAAGTTCTGGGAGGACGATAATTCTCCTAGACGAAGTCGACCACCTCAGTGGAGGTTTCGCTAAGGTGTCAGAGAACCGGATAAGCAAGACTCTGGAACCCAGGGGTGATGGGGGGGGCACTGTGATGAAGGGGGACTCGGGTGGAAAGGCCGAATTGTTGAGTCTTCTTAGTGAGACTCGACATCCAGTGATATTGACCTGTAACGACCCGATGAGGTTGTGGGGGAGCGGGGGCGGTTGGAGGACCAACAGGGACAGAGTATTGAGGATGGTGGAGAATGTAACCTTCAGTAGAGTTGGGGATGCTGACCTTCGTCGGATTGCGTATAAGATTCTGGATTCCGAAGGTATCGGTATTGACCCGGGGAGCCTAAATTCACTAGTCGAAGAAAATCCGGGTGACATCAGGTCGCTGATCAAGGATTTGCAATCACTCTCGGTCATGGGAAGTGATCACATTGACGCCAAATCAGTCAGAGGGATGTCCGAAGTGGCTGTGAGAGATTCCCAGGTCAACGTCTTCAGAGCGATGAGGGAGGTCTACACTAATTCTTCCAGTGCCAGTGCTTCCAGAATTCTGATCAACTCCGACAAGGATCCAGACGAGATGCTAGCGTGGTTTGCGTGGAACAACCAGTCAGTAATTGACCGGGTCAACCTATCGGCCATTAGCCAAGCAATGTGCATTTCGGACAAAGCACTAGCAGCCAAGTTCACCAACCGGGCGTACAGGTCCTGGTACTGGGGATCCACGCTGCCAGCACAGGCGGCCGTGGCATACTCAAGAAAGTCAGATGTCAATGATATTTACATCGGCTACCCAAATTTCCTCAGACGTGGAGGTGAATCGCGGAACACGGCAGAACTGATCGATTCTCTGTCCAAAGTGCTCGGTTCCAGTAGATCATCTGTGAGGGAGGATCTCTGGCCAAACTTACTTGCCGTACACAAATCCAGCCTAGGTGCTTCACGACACGACTTCACAGTAGCCAAGAAGCTCGGTCTGAGGGTTGAAGACCACCTAGCGCTACATGGCATTCCCAAGTCCCACAGAGAAGCCAGTGCTATTATTGATGCATTCGGGAATGATTGTGACGGGGCGCACCGCTCGAATGATCGGGACGAAATAATTGGTGAAATTCCCAAGGGGGAGCAGTTTTCATTAGATTCGTTCTAATTAGTCGGTTCCTGACCATGTCCTGGGATGAAGTAGCACGAGCACTGTTAGCAACTCAAGACGGCCCAGCCACATCAGAATGGTTGAGACGAACATCGAGGGCACACTCAGACTGGTCCAGGTCATTGCTGCATCTACAGGCCCGAACGCACCCAGAGCTGGTCCGGTGTTCCCAAGTAGAGATACTGAGACTGATAGTACGTCGGTCATCTCCAAGGATGGCTCGAGGAATGAAATTGTCAGCATAGAAGCGGTTACCAGGACCATCCAAGAACTTATCATACCGAGAATTATCCATATCCTGTCCTCATCCACGACTTGTTGGTTGAACCTAATCACTACGACCTTTCGAGGGCTGATAATCTTCATCACCTCCCTCTTAGCAAGCTCAAAGGCTACCCTAATTCGGAGAACCTTGAGCCCACCTCCAGTGGAGCCCGCGCTAGCCCCCACGATCATTAGCAAGAGCAACACGAACTGGCTAAATACGGGCCACGTTGCGAAATCTGCACTGGAGTATCCCGTGCTTGAAATGGATACTGCTTGAAACAGGGCATGCCTAATCGATTCATCAACCCCATAAGCTTCAGACCTATAGAGATTGAATGCCATAGCCAGCCATGCGAGCAGAAGGATCAGTAAGTAGGTCCGTAGCTCTTCGTCCTTCCAAATTTCGTTTGAGCCCCTTATGAATAAGTAGTAGAGCAAGCTGAAGTTGATGCACGTAAGAAGCATGAATACGAGAATTATGGACTCGATCCGCGTGTCATCAAAGCCCATAATGCCCAGATCGGAGGTTGCGAACCCCCCGGAGGGCATAGTGGTTAATGCATAGTTTACCGAGTCAAAGGACCCCATATCTGTCAACTGGGATAGCAAGGCAACCTCGAGGACCGTTAAGCCGATGTAAATCCCCCACAGCCTCCTCGCGGTGCTCTCAAGGCTGGTTCCAAGACGTGATATGGATGGGCCGGTGAGCTCAGCTCGTGCTAAGGTCATGCCGCCGCCTAAGGCCCTAGAGAAGATCAAAAGGCCGAGCATTATTACTCCCATCCCACCCAACCATTGAGAGACCGAACGCCAAAGTAGCAGGCTCTTCCTTTGGCTTGCGACGCAATCCTCCCCCACCCCCCCACTGCAAGCAGGACTGGTCGAAGCCTCAATGACGGATGCTCCTGTGGTAGTGAAACCGGACATAGATTCAAACCATGAATAAAGAAGTCCCCCCATGACGTCAGAAAGCGAAGAGTCGGTATTCGGAGACCAAAATTCCACGAAAGGTCCGTGGAACATCCCCCCCAACCAGAAAGGCAGAGCCCCGACAACAACAACAGGAATCCACCCAAGAGCCACTGAGGCCACGGCTTCCCTGTCCCTCACCCGACTAGAAGCATCTACTCTAGATAGGGAAACCAGTGATTGTCCCATCAATAGAGCTAGAATTATTGGAATGAGGAACGTCCTCAGTGCAATCTCCAAGCCCTCAGCATACCAACTGTAAGCCGCCACCACCAACAAGGGCAGAGAAACAAGGCGAATCGTCCATCCCAGGACCAGTCCCACTACGTCCCAGCGCATGCCTAGCTCCCTAGGGACTTCTCAACCTTCCCAAGATCGTCGATGTCCAAGAAAAGGTAGACTCTGTCCCCTTCTGCTATTACCCCGTCGTGCTCTGGAACGCCAGCAATGACTCCGCCATCGCCCCCTTCTTGTCGCTCCACCATCACGAAGCTGACGCCCAACTTCTTCTCTACGTCGGAAAACAAAGATCCGACTAAGTCATTGTCGGGGTGAATTTCTGCGGAAATCGAGACCAACGAAGGCATTGAGGGAATGCGTTGGAAAGACCCAGGGACGTGCATGTGTATGGATTTTAGTATCGAAGTTACAGCGACACGGAGCTTACTAACTGGTCTGAGGCCTATTCGGTGAATCGCTTCGACCAACGCTCTATCATTGAGGAGTAAGCCAGTTCGCATCACTCCCTTGTCCATGGCTCGCATAGAAATTGAAATGTTGAGGTTATCATCACCGAGAGCGGCGATTGCAATGTCATGCTCCTCTATGGCTAGTTCCCTCAGAAGGTCCTCATCATGGGGGTCGCCGTGAATGACGTCCAACCTCTTGCTAATTCCTATTCTAGAGCCCACCAAGCCATTGGCTGTGTCTAAATCCGGCTCGATTATTACCACATTGGAGCCCCCGTCTAAATAGTGTTTAGCGAGACTACTACCGAAACTAGTAGCACCGAAGATTGCAACGGATGGCTTGGGAGGCATCTCCGTATCCGGAATTCCCAGTGCCTTGGCGATTTCGCCAAAAGAATCCGTTGACCCTGTTACGAAAAGGATGTTGTCACCTTCTTGGATAATCTCTTCCCCCGAGCTGAGTTTTTCACGGCTACCTCGCCTCCCGATAGCATGTATTGATGGAAGCAATGTGCCGGTTCCTTCGATTGTCACGGGATCATTGGTAGTTGAACCGATTAGCGGGGAGCCGGCTGAAACTTCAGAAACAACGATCCATGCGTTCCCCCCCAAAGGAAGAACGTCATTGAGAGAGGGGGAGATAAGACCTGAAACCAACTGGTTGACAATTTCAGTTGAGGGGGTAACGACGAAGTTGGATCTAGACCACTCCTCCAAAGGTCCTGCTCCCTTCGCCGGGTCGGAAATTTCTGAATGCCTTACGTGGGCAATTGCGATTAGTCCGGATGCCGTACGATCTCCAACTTGTTCGCTAAAAACCCGTTTTGAGAACCCGCACCCCAGGAGATTCACGTAATCGTCATTTGTAGCAAATACAATGATCTCTGCATCGCTGATTCCGGCACGAATCAGAGACTCCCTGGAGAGTGCATTTCCAGTGACGAGGAGGCAGTCCAATGACTGAGATTCACTAATCGCATGGGGATCTGGGTCGATCAGGGCCACTCCTCTTCGTTCCATACGAAGGGCGGCTGCAACACCACGGCCGACCTCACCGGCCCCTGCGATAATCACTCGCATTCACTTAGACTCAATGGTAGATTGGATATAATCATGCGCCATAACGGGAAGGGGGGGAAAACACAGGGAAATGCCCATCACTCCTCACTTTCGGTGGATTTGCCCCTAATCCTCCCCTCTGATCTCTCCCGATGGAGGTCTGCCTGCCGAACGGTGCGCCTGAAGGCCTGCTTCGCTGCTGGAGTAAGGCCTGATGGAAGCCATCCCTCTTGTGCCCTGAACCAATAAAAAGCGATGAAAGGAGTCGGTACTAATACTGCCATAGGAAGGAAAAGGGAGAGGACGAGGCAAACTATGAGTGCCCCCCGGGCTGCTGCAGAAATGATCAATGGAAGGGCCCTGTTCGATTCGAGAATCTTTGCTCCCTGCCACGTAGCCAACAGTGCATGCCCCAAGCAAGACGTGATTGCAATTGCGAATGCCAATGAAATGCTGAACGGCGACATTCCAGAGTAATCGGAACTCAACTCCTCATCGAAAAGCCTGTAGACAAGCACACAAGCTTGCATGGATCCAATTCCCAGTCCGAGAGTCCATCCATAGGGAGGTGATGCACGAACAGAAAATACCCGTTTCCGTGATAGTAGGAATAGTACGAACGAGGCCTCTGCAGCGCCTATAAGAATGGCAAAAAGACTTACTCCGGCGATGTTTAATGAGGACTTGATTATTGATGCGAGAATGATACTATCTACGAAAATGGCTAGAATCATCCCCGAAACTATACCGTAAACGAGAAATCTAACAGCACCTGCCAGATCGAAGAATCCTGTCATCTTCGAGATTGCCCCCCTCCATCCAGCGTACATGCCGAGAATCCCTATTGCGAAGGCGATCTGGGTCTGCCACAGCTCAACTGCCACGATTGGCCATAGCTCTTCGCCTTTGAGCCCCTCGGCCCCGATAATGTTCAAACCACACAATCATGACCCGGGGTCATGGCACTCGATGGGCTAAAGCGACGGATATTGGGTTCCGTGGGTCTCTTGAGGGGTAAGCGAAAGGTTGACGAGGAGACGATAAAGGAGCTCAGTAGGTCCCTTCGCAAAGCATTACTCGAGGCTGATTTCAACGTTAGACAGTCAAAGGAGATGACTGAACGGATTGAGAGGCGGTTGATGGAGGAAGAGCCTCGTCCGGGGGTGAATCACGAGACACATGCAATGAATCTGATCTACGCAGAATTAGTGAGGATCCTAGGCCTTCCCAGAGCGATAAAACCGCATAACCAGACCGTGTTGATGGTAGGGCTGTATGGCCAAGGAAAAACTACCACTACTGCGAAGCTAGCGGAGTGGTGGAGAAGAAACCACGGTTCGAAGGTCGCGGTAATAGAAGCTGACATCCATCGTCCCGGTGCATTCCAGCAACTCAGTCAATTGCTCGAGGGCACAGGTGTCGAAGTCTACGGAGAGCCTGATTCAGACGACGCAGCGGGAATTGTTAGGAACGGTTTGAGGAAGGTCGGTGCAGCGGACATTGTCATTGTCGATACTGCTGGGCGAGACAGCCTTGATGGTGATCTGAAGAATGAGCTGCTTGAGATTGCTGACGTAGCGAGAGCCACAGAGAGATTCCTAGTAATCGATGCACAGGTAGGCCAGGCTGCTGGCCCTATGGCGTCTACTTTCCATGAGCTAGTTGGAGTGACTGGAACTATCGTGACTAAACTGGACGGAACTGCTCGAGGAGGGGGGGCCCTCAGCGCCGTTGCCACAACGGGTGCTCCGATTGTCTTCGTAGGTGAGGGAGAGAGGATAGGCGACCTAGAGAAGTTCGAATCAGACCGTTTCATCTCCCGTTTGCTAGGTATGGGGGACATCAAGGGCCTAATCGACCTAGCACCGGAAGACCTCGACGAGCAGGAAGCCATGCGCCTGACGAAGAGGCTAATGTCGGGAAGGTTCACACTAACTGACATGTATGCCCAGATGGAGATGATGAGCAAGATTGGGACGTTAGACAAGGTGCTTTCTCATTTACCTGACACCATGTTTGGCATGGGAAACATGAGCGTGGCGCAGAAGCGTCAGATGCAAGCTAACCTGGAAAGGTACAGGGTTGTGATGGATTCTATGACGCAAGAGGAGAAGGACGAGCCACTACTTCTCAAGTCAAGCCGAATCAGGAGGATTGCTCGAGGTTCTGGCAGTGACGAAAAGGACGTGAAGGAGCTGCTTGCCCAATGGAATCGCAGTCGGAAGATGATGCGTGGCATAAAGGGGGACCGTAAGCTAAGACGCCAGATGCAATCAATGATGGGAATGGACGAGGACCTTGGATTGGGGTGATCACCTGCAGCGGAGATTCGCGATATTGGGTCACAGGGCACCTAGCACTGGGACTTTGAATCTCAATGATATTCCGGGGTCCGGTGGTCGTGCGGACGTGCTAGCGAGGGCGGTTAACTCCTCTCTTTTCGTTTCACATGGAATCAGGCGAGACAGTCACGTCACCTTGCACCTGATGGGTGGCCCCGGGCCACATCGGCGAGTATGGTTCGAAGGGGGTACTCTAAGGGGAGTTCGGCCCGATGAGCGTTCAATTGCTGGTCACATCAGGGCAGTTATGAAAACCCCAGTCCCCCCGATTGGCCAATTTGTCGAAGTTTCAGATGGAATTTTCCAGTCTGGGGGAGGTATTGGGCAGACTATTGCCGAATGGAAAAAAGATGGCCTAGAGTGCTTCGTCCTAGACGCTAAGGGATTGGTAGAATACTCGATTCCGGGAGGCAAATCTGTTGGCTTCGTTCTCTCGGACGATTCTGCCTTCACTGAGGAAGACTTGGTCGAACTCGAAGGTCTGAGTAGGATTTCACTCGGTGATGTCTGGTTGCAAGGACATGCGTGCATAGCAATCCTGCATCATTTCCTTGATCAAGGCTAGATCCAATTGGTAGGCCCGTCTTCCCATGTCACATCGAGGCACGCGCGGTTCAAGAAGCCGCTTCTCCGTCAAGCTCGCTGTTCTCCTCCAAAGTAACCATTATCGCACCAGCAATCATTAGCGTTCCTCCGATTACTGTGTAGGCACCAATTACCGCATCACCAGTCAATAGCCAGCCGATTATCCCCCCCAATACCGGTTCGAACAGGAGTGTGATCGACACTACGATCGGGGAGACCCAACGCAGCACGGTGTTTATCCCAGTGTGTCCGCATAGACCCGGACCAAGCGAGAGATATGCCACCCACGCCAACCATGTGAGATCGGTCCATCCCAATAGCATCGACTCTGGATTGGCAGAAGATGCGGAAGTCCCCTCGATGAGCATTGAACACGCTGCCAGCCAGATTCCCGCACCAAATGTGACTGGGAATGCGTAAACGAAGATGGGGGTCTGTCGCTCGGACCTGAGGTGACGCCCGATCATAAGGTAGCCGACTACTGTCACAGCCCCGACGAAGGCTGCTGCATCCCCGGCAATTGAGACCCGGCCGCCGTCTCCAACATCCATCAGGGTTATCGCAGCGCCGGTGAACCCAATCACTACGCCCGAAACATGGCCACGACGTATCGCTGACCCGAAGACCGGCATTAGGGCGACCACCACCAATGGGTGCGAATTCACGAAAAGAAGACTGTGGACCAGGCTTGTGTTATCCAATGACCAGACCCAGCTACCAAAGTGAATTGCGAGGAATGCGCTAGAAGCCAATATCAATCCGGCATCGTAGGAGCTGAATCTAGAGCGGTCCATCCTGGATAGCTGAAATACAAAACCTGGCAGCAGGACAATTGCAGTCCCCTGCATCCTCCATGACGCCCTGAGTAAAGGGGGGACCTCGCTCATGCCCTGCAGCACCGCGCCAGCGCTGGAAACTGCCACGACTGCGATTGACAGTAGGAGCCACGCGCTCGTTGGAGTGGCCTCGGCGGAATCGCCCATCATCAGTCCGCCAGCTCTGCGTCCATCACTCCCGATGGAGCAGGGGTCTTGGACGATCCACCCCCGCCTGTACCAATTATGCCAGCCTTCCTGAAGAGGATGTAGATCAGGGCGGCGACGATGAGGTTGATCAGGACGAATCCAATGAGGCGGGCGAACGGCCACCAACCGAACTCGCCGAAGGACTCGTCCAGTACTGCGAGGATCGCTGACTCGACGCCGTAGAATGCCTCACCGGTCAACGCACCTGCAGCGATCATGAACGTGAACAGCAGCATCTGGGCGCCCCTCTTCTCAGCAGCAGCACTACCATCACTCTCCCTGATAACCTCGACAGACGGCCTTAGTCGCCTTTCCTCCCACCACGAGCGGTAGGCGCCGCCGATCAGCATTGGGAACGTGGCGGGCGTGGGCAGGTACATGCCCAATCCGAAGGACGTGCCCATCCCTGTGGCCCATTCAGCGAATGCCCCCAATGCCATGCCCATCATCAGCGCGCTCCAATTGCCCTGTCCCTCTGCGAGGATTGTGGTGAAGTAGGCGAATGCGTTTGCCTGGGGGGCTAGTAGGTCGATCTTGCCCTCGGCTAGGAGCTTGGACAGGAAAATGGCTACCCCGGCACCGAGTATCGCACCGGGAACCACCCCCATTATGTTGCCCTTGGATATGTGATAGGGCCTGTTGCCTATGTAGAGGCTATTCTTGTAGTCGCCTACCACTGTACCGCTCATGCTGATGGCCGAGCCGAAAACAGTGGTTCCGACCAGAGCCATGAGCACCGAATCCTCCTTCGTCAGGCCCACGTCAAGGTTGAGGAACACCACTAGTAGCATCAATAGGACGATGAAGGAGGTCCCGGACACGGGCTCGATCCCAGTCTCGCCCATGACCCTCACAGCTATCGCTCCGAGGAGGAATGTGGTGGAAAGGAGCACGATGGAGAAGATGAGGGACGGAACGAGGGGGAACCCGCCGATCAGGAAGATCAAGGTGATGGCGAAGAACGAGATAGCCATGAAAATGGGGATGTGGTACAAAGGCCACTCGTACCACCCCTTGCCTTCGACAAACTCCTCGCCCTTCTCACCGGTGAAGGCCTGTGCAATGTCGCCGAAGATTCCGGCGAAGGTCGGCGTCATCTTCAGCAGTCCGAGCAGGCCACCACCCAGAATAGCGCCTATGGCGACGGTCCTGACAATGGAGCCGAACGCTTTCCACTGTACGATTGGGTAATACGGGTCTGTCGATTGGTCGCCGTACTCTGTGATATTGACATATATGCCGAGCTCGGGATCGTACACAGGGACGTCCTGCATCACGGCTAGTGGTATGAGCCAGAACCAAGCCAGTATCGCTCCAAGATTGACCAAAAGGGCGGCACGGAACTTCATGAACCAGCCAATGGCGAAGAGCGTCGGGCTGAGCTCGATACCCAAGAATGTGTATGACATCGGATTCCCGGACTCGTAGGGAGTGATGCCGTTGTTAGGGGCGTGGCCACCGACCAGCTCGGTGGGTTGGTGGATCCATCGCTCTGTGTAAATCGACGCCAGCCCCCACTTTTCCCCTGAGAAAGTCATAGCGAGCCAATCGGCTATGCTGCTGGGAACGCCCGCCACCTTCTTCGACCACCTGATGGGATAGTCGATTACGAACATGAATCCCATAGTCAGAATGGTCCATATTCCCACGGTCTTGAGGGACTCGCGGGCAGCGTCTGCGGAGCCGGTGCTGACGTCTGATGCTATGTCCAACATCTTCAGTGTGGCTTCGAAGCCCGGCATTGGGAGGGGGTCCTCGACAAGCCAAACCCTTCTGAATATAATGAAGTACATCACACCGAGGAATCCAGCGAACATTGAGGCGATAATTCCGATGAAAGCCAGGTTAAGGGTGTCTATGGATGACAGGAGGTGTCCGTCACCTACCTTGTAGTCATCAGAATAGGCCAGGAGGAAAATTGCCGGGAAGGTGAATATGAACCCCGTAGACGCGTGAGTCGCCCCCGTAGTTGCGCTGGTTGCAATGTTTACCTCGGAGGGTGACCACTGTAGGGCCATTCCCAGGAGGTAGGCGACGTACCATGCAGCTGAAACCGCGAGTCCTATCTTGAGTCCGATGTAGGCGGTAACCCCGCTGAAGACGGCACCGATCAGGATGCCGACAAGCACCTTACTGGTGTCCCAATGGCTGATCTCGAACGATTCCCTGAGGTTCTTCTCCTCAAGGTACTGCTCTAGTACCCCGGTGTTCAGATTGTTGTACATATCCTCGTCCAACCATGTCAGAGTCCCCCTCTCTATGGCCTCGAGGCCCGATGCGGTAGAGGGCTGCCGGTATGCAGAGCGATCGACCTCGGACATGTCCCTCTGGCCTAGGGTCGAAGATTGACGCTTATACTTCACTCGGGGTCTGCAGTGGTAAGGATGAAATTTCGGGCTAGTGGTCTCTGCTGATCTTGTACCTGCCCATGGCTTCCATCCATTGGATCTCCCCGCCCGACTGCAGGTTCATGCTCTCTTCAACAGGTAGGATGAGTGCTTGGTAGGTCTTGTTGTCCATGGCATGGACCTCGTTGCCTTGGATGTGGGTAATGATCGCCGAGCCCTTCTCGATCATCGGGATGTGGATGGTGTCAGTGACGGTTCCGACGTGAGAGCGCTTCTGCCCGGTGAATATGTCCTCTAGCTCGATCCTGGCCTTGGCCGAGCCGTGCTTTCCGGGTTTTGACTTGCTCATGCTGAGGATCTTGTAAGCGTCCTCTTCGATGGCTACGTACCTGCCTACCTTCAAGGTCCTAATCTCGGCACGTGTGGTCCCTGGCACGAGCCTTTGTGCTCGAAGGACCTTATCAGCGTTGGGTTGTGGCCCCGAGCCGGGTGCCGGGAGGCCCCCGGCCCGGGGTTACGTTTGACTGGTCTCAGTCTTCCTTTCTGCGACCGAGCATAGCAGCGCCGATCAGCGACACAGCTGCCAGTATCGAGGGGAACCCTGGTGTGAATCCGGGATCCACCTGTGCGTTCTCAGCCTTCATTTCGTCGCTCCTGCTGTCAGTCGTGTCAAGAGCGTCGCATATGCCATCGCCGTCGAAGTCCGAGGGCACCGAGTTGGGCCTCTTGCTGTCGGTTCCGCAGTCAGCCTCGTCAGAGTCGGAGTAACCGTCGTTGTCGTCATCGGTGTCTGCGTTGTCGCCGATCCCGTCGCTGTCGGTGTCAGCCCACTCGGAGGGGTCGTTCGGGAACGGGTCGTCCGCGTTCGGCACGTCGTCACCATCGATGTCCCCGTCCGAGTTGTCGCCGATGTTGTCTCCGTCGGAGTCGGTGTGCTCAGCCGGGTTCAGCGGGAAGGCGTCAGAAGCGTCGTCCACGCCGTCGCCGTCGTCGTCGGTGTCTGCGTTGTCGCCGAGCGTGTCGCCGTCCGAGTCCCTGGACTCCGAGGAGTCCATCGGGAAGGCGTCCAGGCCGTCGGGGACACCGTCGTTGTCGTCGTCGGGGTCGGCGTTGTCGCCTATCCCGTCGCCGTCGTTGTCAGCGCCCTCTCCAGCGTCGTACTGGAAGTCGTCCAATTCGTCCGGTATCCCGTCGCCGTCGTCGTCGGTGTCCGCGTTGTCGCCGATCCCGTCGCCGTCCGAGTCGTACTGCTCGTTGGGGTCCATAGGTGCCCAGTCGGACACGTCCGGCACGCCGTCGTTGTCGTCGTCGGCGTCAGAGGCGTCATCGGCCCCGTCGCCGTCGTTGTCCGCGTTGGCATCCGGATCGGAGTCGAACTGGTCGAGGTCGTTTGGCACGCCGTCGCCGTCGGTGTCGTTGTCGGAGTTGTCCCCCACGCCGTCGCCGTCGAGGTCCTCCCACTCGGTTCCGTCCAATGGGAACACGTCCAGCGAGTCTGGTACGCCGTCGTTGTCGTCGTCGTTGTCGGAGTTGTCCCCGATCCCGTCGCCGTCGTTGTCGGCCCACTCGCTGTCATCGAATGGGAACGCGTCCCACTCGGTGTCCTCGCCCGGCCATCCCGGGTTCTCCACGCCGGGTGGAATCGCGCCGCTATCGTTGTTCAACTCCCAGTACTCGTCGAAGCTGATCGTGGTGCTGTTGTCCGCATCCCAGAGGATGACCCAGTTCCAGGTTTCGTTGGTGAACATGTCGATCTCCTCCTGGGAGGGTCCGCCGGTGTCCATGTCGTTAGTGTCCGAGTAGAAGCTGGCTTCGTCCTCGCCATTGGGGCAGTCGTCCATTCCGTCGTTGACCTGATCTATCCAGATGGTGCTGTTGTCGGAGCAGTCGAACCAGTTGGTCTTGTTCCCATCCTCGTCGTACTGCTGCTCGTCAGCGCCCAGAGGGCAGTCCACGGTGCCGTCGTTGACCTGCTCGAACAATATCTCCGAGCCGTCACCGCAGAAGAAGGTGTGATCCATTCCTCCCTCGTCCTCGTCATCGTCTTCTGACGGTGCAGCGGAGTTGATGGCGAACAGTTCCCAGAAGTCGACCTCTCCGTCGTCGTTGAAGTCGGCTGCGTTGAAGTTGTCCACCAGGCAGTCCACGTAAGAGAACAGGTCATCGTTCCACAGGTAGATGACGCAGTCAACTGGGTTTGGGGCGCCGTCGTTGTCAAGGTCGTCGTCCAAGACGTCGCAGACTTGGTCGAAGTCTATGTCCTCGGGCATGTCATCGCCGTCGAGGTGGTCCGATCCGCAGACCCACTCCATTTCGTCGGCCCATCCGTCGCCGTCGTCGTCCCAGTCCTCCATGCCCATCCACAGGTCGCAGTCCACGGTGTAGTTGTCCGGGTCCGCGCCCATGCTCATGTCGAACAGGCCGTAGTAGGCCCAGTCGGGGGCGCCGTCACCATCGGTGTCCATCGACACGCACGGGTCCAGCGGATAGAGGTCGTAGTCGTCCAGCACGCCGTCGTTGTCGTCGTCGGTGTCCCCTTGGTACATGTTCTGCGTTATCGGCAGAGTGACGTCGTCGATCCAGACGGTGTCGTCGTAGGTGCTGACGCTGCCGTCCTTGTAGTACATCCACTGGAACGTGTGGTAGCCTGCCGTGACAGTACCGGAGTATGTGCCGGAGGTCTGGCCTGACCAGCTCATCGTGAGCATGCCGTCTAGGTAGAACCTCAGGTAGTCCCAGAAGCCCTCGGTAGAGGTCTCGTACGCGAAGGAGTAGCTGCCAGCCAGGGTGTTCATCGAGAACTCCACAGAGCTAGTCTGGCTGTTGTCGATGTTCCCTGACTCGCCCATCCAGTTGCCGTTGATCGGAGCCCTTGCCGTGCCTGTGCAGGCCGGTGAGACTCCGCATGCGAACCAGTTGGCATCCCCGTAGGTGATCCATCCAGCGGGTATCGAGCCGCCCTCGAAGTTACCGAGGAACGGTGGGTCGCCCGTGTAGTCGGGTATCCCGTCGCCGTCGTTGTCGGCCCAGGCATCCCCGTCCAGTGGGAACGGGTCGTCGACGTCCATGACGTTGTCGCCGTCGTCGTCCTGATCGATGTCGTTGCCCACGCCGTCGCCGTCGGTGTCCACGCAGTCCGAGTCATCGTACGGCATGTCGTCGTCAACGTCATCGCAGCCGTCGTTGTCGTCGTCTGGGTCGGCGTTGTCGCCTATCCCGTCGCCGTCAGCGTCGTACTGCTCGGTCGGGTCCAGAGGCATCGCGTCGTTGTAGTCGTAGACGCCGTCGTTGTCGTCGTCGGCGTCCTGGTTGTCGCAGAATCCGTCGCCGTCGGTGTCGACCGTCTCTTCCCCGTCTAGGGAGCATGGGTCCAGCAGGTCCTCGAGGCCATCGCCGTCGTCGTCGAGGTCCTCGGTGTTGCAGTCGTCCGTGCCCTCGCACTCGCCTTCTCCCATCACCCAGTAGGGTATCACTACGTTGTCCAGGTGGACGTAGTCCCCTCCGGCTGAAACGGATCCGTCCTTGGAGAAGGTCCACGTGAGGGTGTGGTTCCCTTCGAACACGTAAATCCCTACGGTGTTCGTCTTAGCCGTCCAGACGCCAGTGGCGCCCTCGTCGTCCGAGACGCCGTCGCTGTCGGTGTCACCGCAGTCATCGTAGCCGTCGTTCACCCAAGTGAGCGGAATCCACTCGTCCCCGTAGGATCCGGCGGTACCGCACTCGAACTCGTCGCCGTCAACCTGGGAGTGGCTCTCGTCCGGGGCCATTCCCGAGTCGCAGGTGTCCCCTATGCCGT
Source organism: uncultured Candidatus Poseidoniales archaeon (assembly GCA_964563355.1). Classification (GTDB taxonomy): domain Archaea; phylum Thermoplasmatota; class Poseidoniia; order Poseidoniales; family Thalassarchaeaceae; genus UBA36. The sequence goes on along the minus strand of CAZLVU010000009.1, from coordinate 5,418 downwards.
CGCCGTCGCCGTCGATCAGGGCGCCGTCTAGGTAGAAGCATCCCTGGTCGTACCGCTCCTCAGACTCAATCCAGTAGTCGAAGGTGAGCCAGCCTTCCATGGTGTAGAGGGTGACTCCGATCGAGGCCTCCTCGCTGTCAGCGAGGCCGGTGCATTCCACCAGGTTGGCGGAAGTCACAGCGCAGTTGACGTCTCCGGAGAGCTCCCAGCCGTTCGCGGCGTAGTCGTCCATTCCGGACAGGTTTCCGGACTCGAAGTCGTCGGAGATGACGCCGGTGGTCCAGGAAATCATGTCTGGCATGCCGTCGTCGTCGGTGTCGTCCCATGCGAACTCGTGCAGTGGGAATGCATCGAAGTAGTCGTTCACGCCGTCGTTGTCGTCGTCGTTGTCAGCGTTGTCGCCGACCCCGTCGCCGTCGTAGTCGTGAGTCTCGTCCGCGTCCATGGGGAAGGCGTCGTCGTCGTTGAGCACGCCGTCGCCGTCTATGTCGTCGTCCAATCCCTGCTGCCAGTAGTCGGAGGTGTCGATCATGGTGGTGGCGCCTAGGCCGTTGTGCAAGTCGACGTGGCCTGAATCCAAGTAGTCATCCGCATTGACCACGCAGTTATCGCTGCTGGTGTTCATGGCCAATCTGATGTGGCATACCAGGTACGAGCCGTCTGCTACCACGAAGACGTCGAAGCCTCCAGTGCCGTCGCCGTAGTAGTCGTCGAGCAGGTTGATGTCGTGGGCCGTGATGTTGAGCGAGTCGCCAGACCAGCCAGTCACTGTCCCGGCGTGGCCCGGGGAGTATCCCCAGCAGCCCTCTGCCACGTCATACATGCCTCCACCGCAATCCGCTATGTCTCGGTAGTAGTCGGTCGCGTAGGCGTCGTAATCGTACAGCGGCGTGTGGGAGAGGAGCAGGTTGCCGTCCTGGTCCTCGACATCGACGGTGTTGTCCCCGAAGTAGCCGTAGTAGTCAGTGGTGTAGTATACGTCGAACTCGACGCCCGGGTCATAAGTGAGCAGGCCGTCGGGGTCCTCGACGCTGTCCTCGAAGCTAGTGGACGCTATCACGTCCCCGTCAGCGTCCAAGTAGGAGACCATGTCGATTCCGATGACCTCGGAATCTTCGCTGGTGTCGATCACAGCGTAGGCGTATCCGGTGGTCGGGGCGCCATCTGGGATGTCGTACTCGCCGACCATCCATGAGCCCTCGTACGGGTACCAGTCCATGTCCCCGTCCATCCTGTTTCGGGAGTCGTCAAGAGTGTAGGTGTAGCACTCGCTGTCATCGTTGTTGTTACCGATCGTGCAGTCGCCCCACCAGTAGGCTGCGACGTAGTCCTCAGCCTCCCATGTGGTGCTCGCGACAGCCAGTGCCACCTCGATGCTCGCGACTCCTGAATGCTGGTCGAAGTACAGGTAGAAGGCACCGTCGGTGTCCGACACGCGGAACCACTGGTCGCCGTCGTAGGCGCCTCCGACGGAGGATTCGGCATCGGTGATGCCGATCCAGTCCCCGTCCGAAAGCCCGTCGGAGTCCCCGGATGCGTGGAACCCTAGCGTCGAGCACTCGTGATATGAGTCCGGAGAGTCATCGCCATCCATGTCGTGCGATGAGCATCGGTCCGTCGGGAAGGCGTCGTCGATGTCGAGGACGCCGTCGCCGTCGTCGTCTTCATCGGCGTTGTCGCCGACCCCGTCGCCGTCGGTGTCCGTGTCTTCGTTGGAATTGTGGGGGAAGGCGTCGTTCACGTCCGCGACGCCGTCGTTGTCGTCGTCGACGTCGAGCGTGTCGCACTCCCCGTCGAAGTCGCGGTCAGCGGGCGTGTCGCCTGCGTCCATCGGGTCGGAACCCTCGCAGTTGGTGCTCTCGTCAGCGTCGGTGTAGCCGTCGTTGTCGTCGTCGTCGTCCTGGCCGTCGCAGTCGCCGTCGCCGTCGTTGTCAGCGGGGAACGAGGTGTTGTCGAGGGGGTCGGTGCTTCCGCACTCGGCCTCGTTCTCCAACTCGTCTGACCAGCCGTCGTCGTCGTCGTCGTAGTCGAGACCGGTGCCGTCGTCAGACTCGTCCGGCGCTCGCACGCCGTCGAGAGTGTACAGGTTGGCCACCAAGAAGCAGCCGTTCATCCACCCGCCCGCGCCGTTGCACGAGTCGCCGTACGTGTCGTACATCTGGATGGTGTAGTTGCCGGCTCCCGTGGTGTTGTCGGTCAGGACGTATAGTTCGTAGTTCGAGAATGAGCCATGGGACCATGTGTCCGTGGTGCCGTCTGGGTGAGTCAGCTTGGCTCCGGTCTCGCTAGCCCAGGCACCGGTAAAGAGCTGGAGGATCATGATGTCCCCCGCGCTCAGCTCGAAGGTGCACTCGGCGTCCTCGTAGCCATCGCCGTCCGAGTCGTCGTCGTCGCTGGCCACGGAGACGGCGCAGAGCTCGTCACCGGTTACCCAGTTGTCGATTCGGGTGTTGGGGAAGTCGTCGGCCAGGCCGTCACCGTCGGTGTCGTCCCATGCCTCGGCATCCATCGGGAAGTCGTCGTCGGCGTTTGCCACGCCGTCGCCGTCGTTGTCGGTGTCCTGGGTGTCGTCGCACAGGCCGTCGCCGTCGTCGTCGTCCGGGATCTCGTCCGCGTCGTTCGCGTCTGTCCCGCACTCGTCCTCGTCCACGTCGTCCCATCCGTCGTTGTCGGTGTCGTATGCCATGTCACCGATGCCGTCGTTGTCCGCGTCGTCGCCGTCAACGGCATCGTCGATGCCGTCTCCGTCGTCGTCGGCGTCAGGGCCGTCGCATATGCCGTCTCCGTCGAAGTCTGTGTCCTCGGTGGCGTCCAACGGGGCGCAGTCCTCTGTGTCAGGCGTGCCGTCGTTGTCGTCGTCGGGGTCGGACTCGTCGCAAAGATCGTCACCGTCGTTGTTCGTGTAACCGGTCCCGTCGAGCGGGCAGCCGTCCCAGTCGTTTGCCAGGAAGTCGCCGTCTATGTCGGCGTCCAGAGCGTCGCAGATCAGGTCGCCGTCCAGGTCGTCTGGAGTGTCCGTGGCATTGAGCGGGTCGCCAGTTGAGGCGTAGTCTCCCGTGTCGCAGTTGGTCGTCTCGTCGTCGTCGGAGAAGCCGTCGCCGTCGTCGTCGGTGTCCACGGAGTCGCAGATGCCGTCTGTGTCAGTGTCGGTCGGGACGGAGGCGTTGTCCAGCGGGTCTGTGTTGCAGTCGGCGTCCAGCTCGACTACGTCGTCGAAGCCGTCGTTGTCGTCGTCCTCGTCCAGCTCGTCGCATATGCCGTCGCCGTCGTTGTCGCCGGGGAGGGAAGTAGAGAGGTTCGCATCTGTTGCAGGAGTGCCGCAGTTGTACGTCTCGTCGTCGTTCGAGAAGCCGTCGTTGTCGTTGTCGGAGTCCTGTATGTCGTTGCACAGGCCGTCGCCGTCAGCGTCCGCCGGGTTGTCGCTCGAGTCCGCCGGGTCCGTTCCGCACTCCTCCTCCGTAGCGTCATCGTAGGCGATAACAGCGCCTTCGTAGGCAAGGTAGGGGGTTCCAGTAGTAGACGAATACGGCCAGTAGTAGTCAGTCTGGGAATCCGTCTGGCCGTTGGGGTCGGTGACCGAAAGCGATCCCTCGCCCCAATACCAAGAGCTGTAATCCGACTCCACGTAGACCTCTATTGCCGTAGCGGTCACAGTGCAGGTGTCAGAATAGGCGTCAACATCCAATTCGCAGAGGACGTTGCCGTCCCCATCGTAGACTGTGACCTCCTGGCCACCGTCTCCCCATGAGTCGGAGGCCGTGATGGTCCAGGTCAGGGCCCCTGCGTCGTCGTCGTCGTCCTCGATGAGGGACGTCGTGCAGTTGGCCAGTATGGTGTCGGGCATGCCGTCGTTGTCGGTGTCGGTGGACGCACAGGGGTCGTCGTCCATGTCGTCGACGATGCCGTCGCCCTGGTCGGTCCCGTTCACGCCGTCGCCGTCCATGTCCACGTCCAGAAGGTCGCAGACGAAGTCGCCGTCCATGTCGTCGGGGGTGATGTCGTCGGTCAGCGAGTTGCCGCCTCCGGTGCCGTCAGTGGCCACGCAGTTGGTGTCCTCGTCGGCGTCGGTGTACCCGTCGCCGTCGTCGTCGTCATCTTCCGGGTCGGAAATGCCGTCGTTGTCGTCGTCGTAGTCGGCGTTGTTGCCCCATCCGTCGCCGTCGACGTCGTACTGCTGCGCTGGGTCTAGGGGGAAGTCGTCGTTGCTGTCGTTGACCCCGTCGCCCGGGTAGTAGTCGTATGTGGGAGATCCCAATCCGGTGAACGTGCCGCAGGTGGTGCTGGTGGGGCACGTGTCGTCGTCGTCGTCGGCGTTGTCGCCGACCCCGTCGCCGTCGTTGTCCGAGTGCTCGGTGTCGTCGTCGGGGAACTCGTCGTCCGAGTTGCCGAAGCCGTCGCCGTCGCGGTCCGTGTCGGCGTTGTCGCCGATGCCGTCACCGTCCATGTCGCCCCACTCTGTGCTGTCTAGCGGGTGGGTGTCGGTCGCGTCGCCGACCCCGTCGCCGTCGCAGTCAGTCACGTTCGCGCAGTTGACTGCGGGGGTTAGGGTGGATCCGTCAGCCTCGTCCGAGTCCAGGACGCCGTCGTTGTCGTCGTCGTCGTCGGCAGCGTCGCAGATGTAGTCGGCGTCGTTGTCGTTGGAAGGGAAGTCGGAGGCGTTCAGCGGGTCCGTGGAGTCCTCGCAGTTGGAGGTCTCGTCCACGTCGGGGTAGCCGTCGTTGTCGTCGTCGTGGTCAACGCCGGTGCCGGCGGTGGTCGACGTCGGGCCGACTGACCCAGCGGTCCCGGCTAGGACCGGAATGTACACGTTGTCGATCCATGCGGAGTCCAAGCCTTTACTGCCGCTGCTGTCCTTTACGTAGGCCCACTGTAATGTGTGGGTGCCAGCTGTCAGTGTGTGGTTGAAGTTCCCCGTAGTGGGGGAATACGGCTCGTCGAAGAGACCGCTGTTAGCGAAGTCGAACCCCTCGTCAGAGCCGTCGTTGCAATCGACGATACCGTCGTTAATACTGGACCAGCTGGAGACGTACTGCGTTCCGTCGGTGCATAGGAAGTATCCGGAGGTTGGATAGCTAGTATATCCGAAATAGTAGTAGTTGGGAGCGCTGGTGTTGAAGAGGTATGATCCGCCGCTGTAAGCGTTGCCGCTCATTACCGCAGTACCGTCAACATAGAACCATAGCTCGTCCCAGTTGGCCTCGCTCGAGACGGCCCAGTCGAAGGACATTACGCCGTCACCCGTTGCCACTGTGATGTTGAGCCACGCGGTCGAGGAGTGTGAGAGGTCTGCATGGCTCTGGGCGGAGAATCCGCCGTCGATCGGGGAGTACTCGTATTCACCGCCCGGCCACACCCAGCTTCCAGTGGATGTGGTGGACGCGTTCGTCACGTTCCAGAGGTAGCTTTCCCAAGTGATGT
>CAZLVU010000008.1:0-68081 GCA_964563355.1 uncultured Candidatus Poseidoniales archaeon | reverse complement strand
ACGCATGCATACACAAGGGTAGAGAAGTTGATGCATATGTCATTAACCCACCCCCCATGTGGATATATATGGATGAGTCTTCGGAAGGCGTTGTCAGTAATGACTTATGGTGGACCGAAGAAGATGAGAGCCGATTTTATGTCATAAAGAAGAGCTATTTCTTCCTCTTTCTATCGATATTTCTCTACATTCTCGCTGTCATTAATGCCCTAGATGGGACCGCCGTCGAATTATCTTATGTGTGGTCTATTGCTGGGACTGTCAGTCTTTTTATCCAATTTCTGGTTAATATTGGATTAGTCCATGCTGGGAATTACCAAGCACCCTGATGTATGCGTAAACTAGAGTACGGACTCACAAATCCAGACTAGGGTCTCCCGGGCCGGGCGAACGCTGCCGCGGCCGTAAGGGACAGAAGTGCGAAAGCAGTGGAGAAGCCGGGCGTTGTGTCGGACTCTTCGGGGGATGTTTCTCCAGAACTGCCTCCCGAACCAACTACAACAATCCCCTTCATCACAGCGGCGTGAGGCTCGCATAGGTAGTAGAACGTCTGGTTTTCTTCGAAAGAGTGCCGGAAGTCGACCGTGACATTCGGAGCTCCGCTGTAGACGCCCCCAATCATCCTAGAGTTCTCAGAGTTGTCCTTGGCCTGAGCCACGTTGTGAGCCATGGTCTCGTTGTCCCAAATCCAGCATACAGTCCCCCCCGCCTGGATGTTGATGGTCCTGTTCTCGAATGACATTCCCCCGGAGCCGATTCCCACAATCTCGTCGCATTCCGACGTGTCGTCCCCAGAGTCCTGAGCAGACGCCGTCAGAGGCATCGAGCAGAATGAAACTATGCCTGCGATTGCGATTATTGTGGCTAGCCTAGATGGCGTATTCCGTCGTTCGCCCATTTACTACAGCCCTAGTAATTCAGCAGCCATCCCTAGTATTTCACTGATCATTTCTGTGGCAATGGTCAGCATAAGAGCCATTGGAATGTAGTAGAGCCACTTCGTGTATTTCTCAAACTTGCTCTCCCTGCTTCGGAATCCGAAGGCGTAGTCATCCCCCAGGGCCTTGGGCATTGTCCTCCTCAGTATCTCGAGTGAGAAAAGCAGGATTACGACCGCGTTTAGGGCATGGTAGGCAGGCAATTCAGCACCCCACCCCAAAGGCTCCCCGAACGTGCATTCGGCGTTCGTCTCATCCAAACACGTCCAAGAGTCCTGGAAAGGCCATATGAGGACGTACTGGACGTGGGAGAGGATGAATGGGACGATGAGAAGGGCCCCGACCCTCCAATCTGATGGGACTGGGAGGCTCCCTTTGAAGCTGTAAAACAACCCCCCTAAGACGCCGAATGCTAATGCAACCGTAATGGCTTTCAGATAATCCGGATAATTCATGTCTTCGCCCAATTCCTCTCCTCCGAGGACTCCCGCAGTCTCCCATATCCCTATTGCGAAGAATCCGCTGAAAGCGAAAATAAGTAAGGTCCAGAATACGACCCGCGCGACGTCCATGTAGCTACCGGATCTTGCGTCGACGACGTCGAATCCGTCCATGTAGAATCCAAAGAGGACGAAAAGAAGAGGGATGATGCCGATTATCGCTGCAGTAGCAATGTGGTTGGTCGAATCAGGAGTTTCGTTGATCAGTGCCACCCCTGCCCAGTAGAACTGGCTGATGATCAGCAGCAGGTATATGGCAGCGAATCCGAAGAATATCTTCGAGGATATCTCGGTGGCCTGGTTGGTTGTCGTCGCGTCTTCCATGCTCATGATGAATAGATTCGGTTTAATTTATTTTCTAGGGAAGATGATACTCTGGTTCGACGGCGGGGAGGCCGAGAAAATACAGGCCTCATTGTCAATGAGGGGTACGAATGAGTCGCCCCTCAGTCCGTCGGTATGAATGACTCGGAGATGACTCATTCCCTAGGGGAGATGATGCCGTAGCAAAGCATATCCATGCAGGGCTCTTAGGGAAATTAATGGCGCTAACATTGACAAAAAAAGAACTGGCCTCCACTTTTGCGCCAGCAATAGTTTCCCTTCTATTTACCATTACAACTTATGTTAGCTACGCGCAAAATCCAGAATGCTCACAATCAGTAAACGCTGGTCAATGTTGGGACTTTAGACCTCTGCTAATTCCTGCATTCTCATTTCTAACGCTTATACTAACTATTTATTCATTATACAGGTATAGACTTCTAACTACCAAGAATTAACCGAATCTAATACGGCGTAATCCGTAGGGAAGCGGATGCCTGCGTCAACTAGGATGACGCAGGAAATCCTATAATTAGGGGAAGTCAGATTGGAACATGGGCGAAAGGAAGTGCGCCGTGGAAGGTTGTAACGCCCTAGAATTCAGAACTTCTGGTTTTTGTTTGAGGCATAAGGAAGGGAGCACCCCTCATGAAAAATCGCCAATTGTTGGTACTAGCGAGTATGCAGAGAATACCGTTTTCGACGTTGGATCGGCCCTAGGGGTTATGTCTAAGATAATCGGTTTTTTCATCATTCTAATTGGAATGGCAATGCTACCAGCGGAAAATTGGTTTGGCCCATTGCCCGGACTTTTCGTTATGGGAATCGGTGGGCTCTTTCTCCTTATTTCGAATTCAAGAAAGATTTGGGCCAACCATCATCGAGGGTTCACTGAGACGCCCCTTTATGACACAGGCCATCATAATGAGTCTGAAGGTAGAACCCAGGATGATGGATACGTCACAAAGTAACCGTGGTACCCGGCAACATCATCTTCCCTAGGGACTATGGTAAAAGCATTGCAAATACATCATAGAGCGGCTCCCCTGTGGGTGAATGTGGACCTTGGAGCACAAGAGCTCGTTCGAATCGCTGTCGGTCTGGCAATAATGGCTTACGTTGGATACTGTTTACTCAATCAAAAGGTATGGCTCCGTGGACCGATAGGTTTGACGAGCAAGACGTTTTCATGGGGCACGAGAGAGGAAAATCAAACGATATTCATGTTACACGTAATAGCTGGGACGGTGTTTGGAATTTGGTTGGTTGCAGGGCCGTTCTTGCTCTGACACATTTCCACGAGACCTACTATTTGCATAGCCAATTGATGTTGCACGTCTCACAAGGCCACTAGGGGACCTTCAAGATGCGGGTGCTCATTAGCTATGGGGGTGATCACTCGCTCTCCGAGCTATACGAGGGGGCTGTTACGTGTGCGTGCGCTTGTGGCGCGTGTGCACCCTCATAAGCTATGCAAGGAGTCAGCACAAATAGGCCAGAAAGAGCGATCATGAATAGGAGATCGGATGCGAGTACCCCTTGGCCCGAGGCTGAAGACCACAGTAAGGCCGAGAGCACCGCACTAACTGCCAATAGGACGCCACCGTGCCAGGGGCGCGATGGGCCCAATTCCATATCCATCACGGCCGTCAGTAGGAACAGCACGATTCCAACGACAACTATTGCGAGGCCCGCCTGCGCGATGAGCGTGTCATCTGACTCGAGTGTGTGAGTGATGGTGTTTCCTTCCGAATCCTCGTCTGAAAGCTCGCCTTGTGTTACGCCTTCCATGTCGAAGTAACAACAGTGCGCAGTTGATTATAGTGGGGTTATCGGGTGTTGTTTGTGAACGGAGGCACCCGTTTTGACGCTTGTCTATTCCGAGTACATCAAAATGCCCCGTCAAACTTGATGGTGGCCTCCTTCTGCCGGGTTCGTGGGGAACCCGAGGATTGAAGTGGTGGAGCAGGGTCATTTGATTGACATTTTGTCAATCCTCCATCCTGAGGCAAAGAAGAACTCGTTGCGACGAATGATAGATCATGGACGTGTTCTGATAGACGGCAGCAGGGCGTCTCGTGCTAAGGAAATTGTTTCCACGGGGTCGATCATTGAGACTCTCTCTCGCACTGAGGGCGATGTGCCTGCTAGGAAGAAGGTGGATGAGATTCCGAGTCCTAGAATCCTATTCGATGATCAAGAATTGCTTGTCGTCGACAAACCCCCGGGCCTCCTTTCCGTGGCGACCCCGAGGGGGGAATTGGATACAATGTTTGATCGGGCATTGAATTGGGTTTCGAGAAATCAGTCCACTCGAGTGCACCTTGTTCATCGTCTCGACAGGGAGACGTCTGGATGCTTGGTCCTCGCCAAGTCTCCAGAAGTTAGAGATATGCTGCAAAGGCAATTCAAAGATCGTACAATAGAGAGGGTCTACCATGCAGTGGTTTTCGGGAAGCCCCCGACTGATTCGGGTGTGGAAACTTCCCGTATCCAGGAGACCAGGGACAGGCGAGTGAGGCTAGTGCCGAAGGGAGTGAGGGCCGGCAAGGAAGCGATAACCAACTGGAGAATCGAGCAGACTGCACCGATTCACAGCTTGATCAGGGTAAAGATAGACACGGGGAGGAGGGCCCAGATCAGGCTCCACATGAGTGGAATTGGTTGTCCGGTTGCTGGCGATACACGGTACGGCCGAGGCAAGGCCAGTGTGAACAGATTGTGCTTGCACGCGTCAGCACTCGGATTTGAACATCCGAATGGGAGCAGGGTTCGGGTCGAGAGTGAGATTCCAGCCAAGCTATACTCCGAATTGAATCGCAAATCGCTATGAGGGGCATGTTTGTCAATAGTGGTCGATGAGAGCCAAGCAAGATTCGACAAGGGCCGTCAGACCCCCGATTGAAACGTCTCCCTCGTCTCGGAATCTTAGAGTTCCCTTCCCGGATTTCCTTGCAGAAAGGGATGGGGGCAGTGCGTCAGGGTGGTAGTACAGCGGCAGAAGATAGAGTCCGACGTGGTTTCTCTGAATCCTCACACTCACAAATGGCCTTCCCTTGTCAGTCTCCACCCGCAGATCGCCGGGTTCGTCCACGACTACTTCTAGGCCCCCAGTGCAACCTCGGACGATTTCGGACAGCCTAGCCCACAGAAACAGGAGCGAGTCGTTCTTCACGCTTTCACCGTACGGTAATTTTCATAAGAACTCATCATAACCACGTAAAATGCGTTTTGCAGTAATGACGATATGGAAACATCCGGAAAAACACGATTGGGGGGAAGCCCAAGAGGAGCTAGATATGGCAGATGGAATTGAGGGTTCCACCGTGACTTGGTTTGAGATTGATGAATTCACCCAGGGATCCCTGTTTGTCCTACCCAATAGAGAAGCCTACGAGACTGTGCTCGGGGATCTTCAAGCGATGCGGAAAGAAGCGGTGGATGAGGGTTCGACCATGGAAGTCGAAGCCATTGGACCAGTGATGGCTTACAGAGAATTCTGAATGCCAATTTCATTGGAAGAGAGCGGGGTCCCTGAGCCGATCAAAGAGGCCGGTGCACTGGATATTACTGTATCTTCTCGCCGCCATGACATCGACTGGCTTCGGGTCATCCTCTTCGGTTTGCTCATTTGGTTCCACTACGCAGTGTTCTCCCTCGACCAACTCAAGAATAGGGGTGGCATGGATCTACCGGTATTTTTCGCCATTACGGTCATGCACCAATGGAGGCTTGCTGCGCTGTTTGTAATATCGGGAATGGGTACAGCTTTCGCCTTTCGTCGTAGAACGTGGAAGACCTATGTCAAGGAGAGGGGGGTGCGTCTTGGAATTCCCTTGTTGTTTGGAACCTATATCCTGTGGTTTGGGATCTTCAGCCCGATAGAAACTACGGGTCGTTTGTTCGCCGTTTTCCCCGGTTCGGAGGCGATGCCCTACGGGCATCTTTGGTTCATCTACAACCTACTCATCTACTCCATCCTCTTGACGCCGCTATTCTCCCACGTGCGAAACAATCCCGAGGGCGGGATGGTCCAATTCGTTCGTTCAGTGTTCAGTGTTCGGTACGGACTTGGGATACTACTGCTACCCCCACTTGTCCTCAGCCTAAATGGCATACTGTTCAAGCCCTGGGAATTCGGGGAAGTGGGGATGTGGTGGGAATTCCCCCGTTACCTCCTTTACTTCCTGTTTGGATACCTGATGATTTCTGCTAAGGAAGATTACTTCCGCGTTATCGATCGTATAAGGATCCCAGTTACCATCATGACTCCCATCCTCGCTATAGTTTGGTTCGTGTCACAGGAATTGTCTGGAATCCCCCAAGTGACGGATGGCGGATGGGTGGGAAAGGGGTATCCCGCCTTCTCCGTGGGTGCGACCATAGCAACCTTGATCCAGTCATTTCACGCTTGGTTCTGGTGTTTGCTGATCTTCAGTTGGGCGTCAAAATTTCTTAATCGGCCGAACAAGTGGTTGGCTTACCTCAATGAAGCGGTATATCCGACCTACATCGTCCACATGCACCTGACCTTCCTGCCGATTGCGATCTTCGGAATTCTTGGTGTTGGTTACTACGTCAGTCTGGCTCTGGGGACAATATTGGTCATGTTTGGCGTCATGGTTTGCTTTGAGATTACTAGGCGTGCTGCGTTTGCCCGTGTCGTTTATGGAATCAAAGGAGGTCGTGCTGAAGTCTGGAAACTATTCCCTTACAATAGAATAGAAAATCGTGAGGTTCGGGTGCTGGTTGCAGTGATCTTCCACGGGCTTGCAATCGGTATGACCATTGGTCTGTTGATATTGATCATTGGCGCGGGTGTTTTGAGTGGTTAATGATCGGTTACTCGCCTATGACGATGCATCGCGATGAACAATTCCATAAACCTGCGAAAAAATACGAGGGGACATGAGCGTCGAGGATGTTTTCAAGAGGCTGACTAGCGGAAAATGGGAAGGCCGAAGAATCATCGACGTAGCAGCGGGTGACCCGGTATGGTGCAGGAGATCCGTTGCCAGAGTTTCATCCAATGAGTACGGGAGCGCCGTCCTAAAGGCACTTGAGATGGTCGAAAGAACGGGGTACGAACCCGAGTTCCCTATCGACGACCCGCGTTCACTGTCTTCCTCCCCTAGGATTTGCAATGAATGCGGTGAAAAGACCGAAACATTCCTTTCAAAAGCCGCTAATACGGTGTGTTTTGTTTGCTACGAAGGCAAGATGTGACAAAACTTGGTCAGCCTTCCAATGGGAAACGTTTCATTTTTTTGGAGGGGGGTCATCTTCGGGGCCATCATCAGCAGCGTCACCCTCAACACCCTCCAGTGACAGGAGGAGTTGCCCCCTGATCTCCGCCGCGCGCCGCCTCTCCTCGGCTTCGATGTCGAGTAGCATGCCCTCATTCTCCATGAAGGAGACCGCTGACCTCCTAGCCCGCTCCTTGACCTTCATGATCTCCGGGGATACGGGGGGGATGCTGCGCATCTCATGGGTCGTTGGGTATGGGATCTGTATGCCCTCTCGGGTGAAGGCCGCGTCAATATCCATCAAGAGCAGGTCGCGTGCGAAACGCTCGTTGTTGTAGTCATTGATCCATGCGTATAGCATGAATTTCTTTGAGTAGTCACCGAATTCAGTCATCAGGACGCGTGGTCTCGGTTTCTCGAGGATGTATTCGCACCCCTGTGCGACGATGAGCAAAATTGCTTTGATATGGTTTGGGTCCTCGTCGAAGGCGACTCCTATTTCCAAACGCAGAGTAACGCGATCGGCGAGACCGTCGCCACCACCCCGCGCGGAGTTGATCAGGGTTGAGTTCACCAAGGTGTTGTTGGGTATCACCACCAGCTCTTCCTCAAGTGTCAGTAGCTTGGTCGAGAGCACCCCCATGGAGACGACGATGCCCCTGTACTGGTCTACTTGGATCCTGTCACCGATTTCGAAGGGGTGATCTATATCGAGCAAGAAAGAGTTCAGGATGTTGCCCATTGTCTGCTGGATTGCGAGTCCGAGGAAAATCGAGAATACGGCGAGAGAGGCTAGCATCCCGAACATCTCGACATGGACCTGCTGGAGCGCGAGGTTGATTCCGGCAGCCCAGACAACTAGACGAGAAATCATCACAGCCAGGTGATGACCCCCTGCGAGGACCACGGATTCCTCGGAATCCATTGATTTCAGGGTAGAGGGGAGGACGTGCTTTATGGAGACGCTGACGATGCTAGTAGCAAGCAAGATGTAGGATGCGTAGAAGTAGTCCTGAACCGAGGCACCGCCGTTGCTGTTCAAGCTCTGGAAAATGTCATCGGGACTCAGCCACCAACGAGTGAGGTTTAGTGAGATGAGCACAGTGAGAAGGTAGAACCGATTGCGCAGTGGCCTGAACAGGGCCTCGGACCAGGGAGCGTGGTGTTTGTTGGAGAATCTCTCGAAGACCCTCATGACTACGTAAATCTCGAACACTAGGACGAAGATGAGGGTCGCAGCGGCGACGCCGATTTTCTCATCGAAATCCAATCCCGAGATTTGTTTCAAAACATCCCACAAACGAACTCCCCCCCGTTGACAGAGGGGGTATCCGTTGAAAACCCTCTGAAGTGCTGGTGGCACAACTTTGTAAAGCTGGATGCTTGATGCCAAATGATGTTGCAGAGGTTGCAGTGAGCGACCCCTTCAGCGATTGGTTTCTAGTTCCAGTACGAAATGCAGGCTCCTGTCCTCAAGCCCCTCTCGGCGATAGAATCTATGGGCGTCGGAGCGATGATTGCTGCAGTCCAGGTGGAGGCTGGTGCATTCCAGTTCACCTGCTCGAGCCTCTAACCACGTCAGAAGGGTGCTCCCGACTCCCTGGTTACGGTGTCCCTCATCGATTACGAGGTCGTCTACGTAGAGGTAGCGTCCCCGGGACAGCATCTCGGAACACACGAACCCGGCGAGTCCGAGCAGTTGCCCTTCCGAGTTGAAGGCCCCCACAAGCTCGTAGCCGGTGCTCTTCTGCTGGCGTTCGACTTGCCTCACATAAGCGGCCTCGTCCAACAGATATGGGCGCAACTGCCGCATAAGCCCCAAGCTTGCCATGATTGCTTCCGACCCGTGTAGATGTTTCACGGTGATGGCTTCGTTTTGCATGCATCTCGTGGGAATTAATTCCTCAAAAGGATTCTTCTCGGCAGAGGGAGCACCGTTCAAGGAAGGGGGGTTGGAGTATCCGCTGTCCTCAGCCAGCCTCTGATCTCAGAGGGAGCCGAGCTCGAGGAGTCTGGGTTCGGGAATCCCCCTCCTAGCTTCGTCTATGGCCTCAACCTCCATCCTTGCTCCGGCCATTGTGGTCACGAAGGGGATGTTCAGCTCGACGGCGAGGCGCCTCATCATGTTCCCGTCGAGGACGGCGCCACCAGAAGACCTGGGGGTGTTGATCACCAACTGGATCTTGCCCTGACGCATTAGGTCGAGCGCGTCGGGCGAACGCCCCTCTGCGATTCTGTAGCAGGTTTCTACTTCGAGCCCACCGGATCCCCTGAGTACTCGAGAAGTCCCCCTGGTGGCATACAGGGCGAAACCCATCCCCTTGAGCCTACTGGCCAGCGGGATTACTTCCTGCTTGTCTTCGTCCTTCACGGTGATGTAGATTCCACCCTCGGTGGGAACGGGGAGCTCGGTGGCGAGTCTGGCCTTCAGGTAGGCTGCAGAGGCTCGTGAGTGGGAGCCCATCACCTCGCCTGTAGACTTCATCTCGGGACCGGGTGCCGGGTCTAGCCCTCGCAGCTTGATGAAGGGGAAGACCGGGGCCTTAACGCAGACGGCATCTGTCTGGGGCTCTGGGACATCGAGGTCCGAGAGGCGCTCGCCCAGAGCAACCCTAGCAGCGATGCGGGCCAGGGGGATACCAGTGGACTTTGCCACGAACGGGAAGGTGCGGGAGCCACGGGGATTGACCTCGAGCACGTACAGGAGTCCGTCGTGAATGGCGAACTGGATGTTGAAGCACCCCCTGATGCCAAGCTCAATCCCTATGACGGTGGTCCAATCCTCCACCTGTGCAAGGATTTCTACGGGTACGTTCTGGGGGGGGATGAAGCAAGTGGAGTCTCCCGAGTGGATTCCTGCCTCCTCGAGATGCTCCATGATGGCGCCGATCAAGACCTCCTTCCCATCGCAGACGGCGTCTACGTCGAGTTCGAGCGCGTTTCCGAGGAACTTGTCTATGAGGAGAGGTCGGTCGGAGGAGAGGTAGGCGTCGCGCATGTACGACTCGAGCTGCTTGTAGTTGGACAGTATCTCCATCCCGCGGCCGCCCAGCACGTAGGATGGCCTGATTAGGACGGGGTACCCCAGCTCATTGGCAGCATCCCTGACGCCATCGGGAGTAGTTGCTGTTGCGCCTTCGGGCATCCTTAGGCCGCACCTGAGGGCAAACTCCTCGAACCGTTCGCGGTCGCTGGCCTCGTCGATAGCCTCGGGAGATGTCCCCTCCATCACCAGATCGAGCCCCAGCTCCGAGAGGTGCGGGATGGAATCTGATAGGGGCAGTGCGAGGTTGATTGCGGTCTGGCCTCCGAACTGCAGGAGGATGCCATTGGCATCCTCGCGAAGGAGGGCCTCGCTAACGGACTCTAGTGTGAGGGGGTCGAAGTATAGTCTGTCGCTGGTGTCGAAGTCGGTGGACACGGTCTCAGGGTTGTTGTTGATTATTATGGCCTCGTGACCGAGGTCCTGGATTGCCCCTGCAGCGTGGACGCAGCCGTAGTCGAACTCAATCCCCTGGCCTATTCTGATGGGGCCCGAGCCCACGACCGCGATACGCTGCTTGGTCGAGTCAGGGAGGCCGGGGACGTAATCGATGCCCGGTTCAGCCGAACCGCCCTCGTAGGTCGAGTAGTAGTATGGAGTGACGGCAGCGAACTCTGCTGCGCATGAGTCGACCATTCGGTACCTTGGATGGACGCGCAAATCGTATCGGCGGATCCGGACGGCTGCCTCATCGAGGCCAACAGGCAGGCTCTTGAAGCCGCTCTGGGGGAAGCCGCACAGTGCGTCTGCGATGTGGAGGTCGGTGAATCCGGCTCCCTTCCAAGACCTTAGCTCAGCCTCGGGAATCTCAGCGGGAGGCATCCCCATTTCCCCCGCCGCTCTGATCTCTGTCTCGATGGCAGCGATCTTCTCGAAGCGCCGTAGGAACCACCTGGTCATCCCTCCCGTGAGGTCCCTAACGTCCTCTATCGAGTAACCCCTGCGGAAGGCCTCGATAACCGCGCCGAGTCTCCTGTCGGTTGCTATGCGCAGCCAATCTTCCAACAGGGCGGTTGGGAGTTGCTCGGCTGCCCTTTCGTCCATGGACTCGCCATCGGAGGCGTCAGACATGTTTAGCGGTCTTGGGTGTGGTTTTCCGTACTCCAGGCTCGCCCACGCCTTCAGACAGGCCTCCTCGAAACAGCGGCCGATTGCCATAACCTCTCCAGTTGACTTCATCGAAGTACCTATTCTCCTGTCCGCGGTGCGGAACTTGTCGAAGGGCCACCTGGGAATCTTGACTACGCAGTAGTCGAGCGTTGGCTCGAACGCCGCAGTAGTGCCCTCTCCAGTGATGGGGTTTGGAAGCTCGTCCAGGGAATAGCCCACAGCTATCAGTGCGGCCATCCGGGCAATAGGGTACCCGGTGGCCTTCGAAGCGAGGGCGGATGAACGTGAGACCCTGGGGTTGACCTCGATCACGCGATAATCCCCGGAGGATTGTTCGACGGCGAACTGTACGTTGCAACCGCCCTTGATGTTCAAACGCCTGATTAACTTGAGGGAGGCGTCCCTAAGAATCTGGTGGTCCCGGTCCGACAGAGTCTGCTGCGGGGCTACCACGATTGACTCGCCCGTGTGAATCCCCATGGGGTCGATGTTCTCCATAGTGCACACTATGATAGCGTTGTCCACACCGTCGCGCATCACCTCGTACTCGTGTTCCTGCCAACCCAGAATGCTCTCCTCGATCAGGACCTGCCCGATTGCGGAGTGCAGTATGCCCTGGCTCGCGATCTCAACTAACTCCCCCATGCTGTGAGCGGTTCCGCCGCCCAGCCCCCCGAGGGTGAAAGCGGGTCTGACCAGTAGAGGGAGGGACCCCAATTCCTCGGCAGCGGAAATCACCCCCTCAATTGAGTCGCACGCTATTGCCCTGCAGACTGGCAAGTCAATCTCCTCGCAAACCTGTTTGAAGAGGTCGCGGTCTTCTGCTTCGTCGATCGCAGCCAAGTTGCACCCTATCAACTCGACTTCGAGCTCATCCAGGGTGCCGTCCTTGGCGAGAGCAGAAGCGATGTTTAGAGCAGTCTGGCCACCCATTCCCGCGAGAAGGGCGTCCGGCTTCTCAAACTCCATGATTCGCTTGACGACCTCGGGTAATAGGGGCTCGATGTATATCCTATCTGCCATCTCCGGGTCGTTCTGTATCGTTGCCGGGTTTGAGTTAACCAGAACCACCTCGTAGCCGTCGTCACGAAGAGCCCTGCATGCCTGGGAACCCGAGAAATCGAACTCAGCGGCCTGCCCTATTCGTATAGGTCCGCTCCCTAGAATCATAATCCGGCGGAGGTCTTCTCTCCGAGGCATCAGGCGCCACCTCTCTCGATTATGGTGGCAGTTGCTGGTTGGAGCTGGCTGGCCACCATATCCTGGAACCTGTCGAAAAGCTGGGACGCGTCATGCGGGCCGGGGCATGCCTCGGGGTGGAATTGGATGGTGAAGGCGGGCTTGTCCAAAAGATCGAGCCCCTCAACAGTTCCATCGTTCGAGTTAATGTGCCTGACCTTGAAGGGGGAGCCGAGGACGTTTTCGCCTCCCTCAGATCGGGCACCGCTGGGATGTGGGGCCAGCATTCCCTTGACGGGGTCCTCGACGGCGAAGCCATGGTTTTGGCTGGTAATGTGCACCCTTCCAGTCTCGATGTCAAGAACGGGTTGGTTGGACCCCCTGTGCCCGTACCTTAGTTTGTAAGTTCGCAGTCCAGCGGCCAGCCCCATCAACTGGTGGCCGAGACAAATCCCCATTACCGGCAGGCCCTCCCTGACTGCTGCCGCGAGAGAGTTCCGCGCATCGGTGGCCGCGCCCGGGTGTGCGGGGTCTCCGGGCCCATTTGAGGCGAAGACGGCATCGGGTGACCATTTTTCCACGATTTCGCCGAATGGCATTGTAGCTGGGCACCAAACCACCTCGAAGCGCAGGCAAAGCTCCCTGAGGATGTTGTACTTAATGCCGCAGTCGATCACTGCTAACCTATGCATTGGCCTTCCATCCTTGTCCTCCGCGCGAGGGTTGAGGAGGACGGACTGGTCGATTGTGACCTCTGAAACTAGGTCATCGGCATCAGGGGAGGTCATCTCCCGGAGGATTCGTTCCATCTCAGGGGACTTCTCCGCGGGACCGAAAACGCAGAGCAAAGTACCGTGCTCCCTGACTCTCCTTGTGAGGGACCTGGTATCTACGCACTCGATACCAGGGACCTCGTGGGCGACCAGAAGGTCGTGTACGCTCCCTATGGAATCCCGATGATCGGGGAAGGCGATGTGCTGGCGGCAAACCACCCCCCGGGGGTGGACGGAGGAGGATTCGGAAATCCCCGGGATTATCCCATAGTTTCCGAGAAGGGGGTAGGTGAATGTGAGAACTTGACCGGCGAAGGACGGGTCCGTTAGGCTCTCCTGGTACCCGCACATGCCAGTGGTGAATACCAGTTCCCCTTGTGCGATTGCCTCGGCACCGAATAGCTTCCCCTCTAGCCTAGTACCGTCTGCCAGAAGTAAGAGTCCCCTCGAACCGCTCGGCTGCTCTAGGCCCCCCGAGTCCACCAATGCGTCAGCGGCGTCTCGGAAGGTTGGCGGGGACCGGACGCCACGAACGCCATCGCCGGGTGAGAATCCCCCCTCGGTTGTCGTCTCCGACATCAGCAAAGCTGCTCAAGTACGCCTCTTAATCATTGAGAGGGAGGCGGGCTTAAATTGGTCCGGAATACTCACTCTTCCTCGTGGTTGATGACGACCTTCCCCCTGGGAGAGGGCACAACCTCGATCTGCCCGCCGGCGAACTTGGATGAATTGGGGGCCGGGCCTATCCAAGAGTCCAGGAAGACCGCGAGAGCTGCGACCTCGGAGTGGGGTTGGTTGCCTACAGAGACATTGAAGTGGGAAATGTGGAAGGTCTCCGAGGGGACCTTGGTACCGCCGACTACGACGATTGCTGGCTTGTCGGACGGAATCTCCTCGATTGCCTCCCTCCAAGGTTGCCCGTACATCGTCAGGTGAACTATTGTTGCCTCTGATGACTTCGAGACGCTTCTCAGCCAGGGCAGGGGGGAAGGCTCGTAACGGCATTGGAATCCGCCGCCGAAACGGGCAGTGACAGATTTCCACGTCTCCAAAGCGGAGGGGTCCTCCTCACCGGAAAGCACGATCTCGTCGGCACCAAATGCCCTCGCCGTGAGGCCGAGGTGCGAGGTAATCCTCTTGTCCCTGTCACGTCTATGGCCGAGCCTGAGTACTGAAAGCCTAGGCAGATCCGCTGCAGCCATGGCTCACGCGTACGGGGGTGCCTCATCAGCCTGACTCTCGAATGTCTGCTCCTCTGCAGAGGGGAAGGCTTCGGACCCCATGCTCAGCATGCTGGCCCTAACCCACTGAAGTAGCATTGCGTCGAACATGAACCTGGAAGCGAAGCCAACCATTATGGCAAGCATCAGAAGCCTACCGGAGGCGAACATAGCCTGGCCTAGTTCTATCTCGCTGAAATTCAGAAGAACTGGCTCGACTATGTAGAAAAGAGCCAGTACGACGAGCAGCCCTCCCGCCTGGGATAGGGTGGCGTTGCCCTTCTCCCTGCCAATCACCATCACCAAGGTTGCCACGAGTACCAAAAATGGGACAATCAGGCTGAGGGTCTCGAAGTCGAAAGCACCGATGAGGGACGCGGGGATGGACACGTCGTCCATCCCCTCAGACCCCTTCTTGATCATGATCCACCAGAACAGCGCGCTTGACATGAACAGGGCCCCGGAGATCCATCCTCGCTGAGTGATCATGTCCCTTACATGGTGAGCGTCCCTGGGCTTCAGCCTCTGGACTATCGATTCCAGGATGAACAGAGCCTCGGGGTCTCCGGATGAATCGCCTTCGGGCGATAATTGCATCGCAGAGCCCTCTTCGAGAACATCCTCTCCCAGAACCATCGCACGATTGCCCCTCCGTCACATCATAAAGCAATCGTCGCTTGGATGGGGCTAGATGGCTGACTGGCGACCTATGTTGAATTGCCGGGAAGACGGGGGGGCTCGAATAATGGGAGTGGTAAATGTCACTCCCGACTCATTTCACCCGGGCTCTAGGTCTCCTGAAACCGAGGATGCGCTGGCCAGCGCCATCAAGATGGTCGAGAGTGGGGCCGAGTGGATTGACGTAGGAGGTGAGTCAACACGCCCTGGGGCCGAACCAGTGCCCCCGGAAGAGGAGGCTGCGCGAGTCGTACCTGCAATAGAGGCAATCAGGTCCGAGTTACCAAGTACCTGCATCTCCATCGACACTCGAAGGGCAAGCGTAGCTGCAAAGTCCCTTGAAGCAGGGGCTGACATGGTGAACGACGTTTCCTCGCTAAGCGATCCTGGGATGCTGGATCTTGTCGTAGATAGCGGGTGCCCGATTTGCATGATGCACATGCAGGGCCTTCCTGGTGATATGCAAGAAAATCCCAGTTATGGGGACGTCGTCAGTGAGGTTAAAGGTGCCTTGGAGAGTTCCACGGGACCTCTCTTGGAAGCTGGAGTCGAGGGTTCCCGGATAGTGGTGGACCCGGGAATTGGATTCGGGAAGAGGTTGGAGCACAACCTTGCGCTGTTGTCCGCAGGGAGGGAAATCGCGCCTGACGATTCCATGCCCCTAATGTGGGGAGTGAGCAGAAAGAGCATGTTCAGGGATCTCCTAGGCAGGGAATCCAGCGATGATCGCCTTGCTGGGACGTTGGGTGTTGCAGCGATGGCGCAGTTAAAGGGAGTTGATATCGTCAGGGTTCACGATGTCGTAGAACACGCAGATCTGTTCGCGTCTATGCGTGCCGTAGGGTGATCCCATGGGACAAGACATTTCCAACGTTGTGGAAGTTGATGAACGGCTCAGACTCGTTGGGACTGCGCACGTAAGCTCCGAGTCCGTGAAGCTAGTGAGGGATCTTATCGAAGAGTGGCGCCCCGACGTCGTCGCAGTAGAGTTGTGCCCCTCTAGGATGACCGCTCTGACTGAGCCAGAAGTACTCGATTCGGAGGATCTTCTGAAGATAATTAGTGAAGGGAGGGCAACGATGATTCTTCTGCAGTCGGCGCTTGCTGCCCAGCAAAGAAGAATGGGGATTTCCTCAGGTGAGAGGCCCGGTGCCGAGCTTCTAGCGGCAGTAAGGGCTGCTGAGGAGTCAGAGACCCCAATCGAACTGATTGATCGGGATGTTGTAGTTACCCTTAGGAGGGCCTGGTCGAAAATGGGATTGGTCGAGAAGTGGAGGGTGATGAACGCGATGCTTTGGGACGAGATGGAAGACGACGATGTCTCGATTGAAGAAGTGCTACGTGACTCTGACCTGCTCAGCAAGTTGATGGAGGACGCCCGGGAGGTTGCGCCAAGGGCGGGGGAGGTCCTGATAGACGAGCGAGATGCCTTCCTAGCTGGAAGGATCCAGCAAATCAGAGGCAGGGGCAAGGTCCTGGCGGTAGTGGGAGCGGGTCACCTAAAGGGAGTCGTATCCAACCTGGGGGAACCAGCTTTGGAAACGACCTCGAGGCTAGCAGAGCTCAGTCTCGAACCCAAGAAACCTGTCTGGCCGAAGTTTGTGATGGGGCTTATCCCAGTGCTCCTCGTTGGCGCAGTGGCATGGATGGCGTATAACGGGCAGATGGAGGAATTGAAGCAAACCGCACAAGCTTGGCTGCTGTTGAATGCCCTACTAGCTGGAATTGGCGTGCTTATTGCACGGGGGCACCCTCTGTCGATTCTCGTCGGAGCAATCGCATCCCCGATCACTTCTCTCAATCCGACTCTGGCAGCAGGCTGGTTCGCTGGATACACCCAACTGAAGGTTGCCGCACCCACCGGCAAGGACGCGCAGGACTTCCTCGTGTTGGACGAAGTCTCGCTTTTCTGGAGGAACAGGGTTGGAAAGGTGCTCATGGTGACTGCGCTAGGTAACATGGGTTCAATGGCTGGAGCATGGATCGCTGGTGGGGCAATCATTGGGGTCCTAATGGGGTGATTCCCGCCTAGAAGCATTAAGCATCGGTGACTCTTCGTCGGGCCGTTATGGCCAATTACGGATTTGTGATCGATAACAGATCATGCATAGGATGCCATGCCTGTACCGTTGCCTGCAAATCCGAGCACGACATTCCACTGGGGGTAAATCGCACCCATGTCAAGTACATAGAGAAAGGCGCATACCCCGACACGGCGCGGGAATTCAGCGTGCACAGATGCAATCACTGCGAGGATGCGCCATGCGTAACGATTTGCCCGACAACGGCACTTTTCTCGAGATCGGACGGAATAGTGGACTTCGACGACGAACGTTGCATCGGCTGCAAATCATGCATGCAGGCGTGCCCGTACGACGCGCTATACATTGACCCCGATAATGGAACAGCGGCCAAATGCAACTACTGTGCGCACAGAATAGAGAACTCCTACGAACCCGCTTGCGTCATTGTATGCCCAACGGAATCGATCGTTTCGGGGGATCTGAGCGATCCGGATTCCAATATTTCACGTCTGGTGGCCTCTCAGGAAACTACAGTGAGGAAGCCTGAATCTGGAGTGAAGCCGAACGTTTTCTACATTGAGGCGAGTGAGGAAATGCTCGATCCAGCCGCTACCGAAGTTACCGGCTCAGGAGTGTGGACCGACCAAGCGTTCGGTGTCGGACACTTCGCCAAGTACGCAGAGAGCAGGTTGGATGCAGCAGATACCTCGTCTTTGATAGTTCAGCTGGCACTTGAGAAGAAAGCCAAGTCGGCTGCCCCTCGTGACCAAGCGATATTCAGAGATGTCATGCAGCAGCTGTATGAAGGCGATACCGATGCCAAGAGGACATATGACCAACCGACAAAAGGGGTACTCTGGGGCTTTGAGGTTGGCGCTTACATTTGGACCAAGGCCATTTGTTCCGGCACCTACGTGATAGCGGTTCTATCAATGCTGACTGGGATGGTTGAGATGAATGATGAATTGTGGATGCGGACGATCGGAGTGGGTATTGTCTTCCTAGCACTAACCGGGATCCTGCTGGTAATGGACCTCGACCGTCCCGAGAGGTTCCTGTATGTCCTTCTGAGGCCAAACTGGGACTCTTGGCTGGTTAGGGGCGCCTACATTCTCGGCGCTTACGGAGGCATACTGGGTGCCAGTGCACTTGTACTTCTCCTAGGCCTCGATAGGATTTTCCTAACTATTCTTGCAGTAGCCGGCGTGCCCTTGGGACTTCTCACCGGAGTGTACACTGCCTGGTTGCTCATGCAGGCCAAGGGGAGGTCGTGGTCCAAGGACTCCCTCCTGCCGATCAAATTTTTGCTTGAGACTCTTGTCGTGGGGGTTGCGGTCTTCGTACCGATGGTAACCATGGAACCCCTTCATGTAATGGCCGGCCTGTCTGTTCTGGCTGCAGTATGGCTGCACGACAAGGAGTTGATTGTCAAACCGCAGTTGGAGCCGCTGTTGTGAGGTGATGAGATTGGGTACAAACTTCATCGAGGACATAGCACAGAAGCTCCGAATCATTCCCAATCTGGACAGGACGATCTCAAGGGGGGCGGGGGGGCCTCTCAGAGCATACCCAAGACCCGAGCAGTGGTACGACCACATGGAGCTCGACGCCACCCAATGGCCCAGGAAAGTGGAGAGGCGTTACTCGTTAGTTCCCACTACCTGTTTCAACTGCGAGTCAGCGTGCGGTCTGCTAGCCTATGTCGACAAAGAATCCGGGAAGGTGACGAAGTTCGAGGGCAATCCGCACCACCCAGGTAGCCGAGGGAGGAATTGCGCCAAAGGCCCTGCGACAATCAACCAAATCAACGACACTGAGAGAATATTGTACCCTTTGCGCCGTACTGGGGAACGGGGATCCGGAGGATGGGAGCGCATTAGCTGGGACCAAGCTCTGGATGAAATCTCGACCAAGATTAGGAACTCACTGAAGACCGGTGCACGGGATCGGGTAGTATATCACGTCGGACGCCCTGGGCACGAGGGCTATACCAACAGAGTGCTCAAGGCTTGGGGCGTTGATGGGCACAATAGCCACACAACCATCTGCTCTGCCGGAGCTAGAACGGGGTACTCGCTTTGGCATGGGCATGACAGGCCCTCGCCCGATCACTCGAATGCCAAGGTAATTCTCCTTACCTCTTCGCACTTGGAAACGGGGCACTACTTCAACCCACACGCTCAAAGAATTCTCGAGGGGATGATGGACGGAGCCAAGCTTGTTGTCATAGACCCCAGACTCTCGAATACCGCGGCAATGGCTGACCACTGGCTACCAACCTGGCCTGGTTCCGAACCTGCACTTTTCCTTGCATGGGCCAGGATGATACTGGAGAAGAAGCTCTATGATCGTGATTTCATGGAGAAATGGGTCAATTGGGAAATGTGGCTCGAAGCTGCGCACCCGAGTGAACCTCGTAATTTCGAACGATTCATGGAACTACTGCTGGAAGAGTACTCTGAATACACGCCAGAATTCGCAGCACAAGAGTGCAGGATCCCCGTTGAGCAGGTGATAGAAGCGGGCGAGGTTGTGGCAAACGCCGGTAGCAAGCTATGCACGCACGTTTGGCGTGCTGCCAGCATCGGAAACCTGGGAGGCTGGCAGGTCAGCCGCACGCTCCACCTACTGAACGTACTAACCGGAAGTGTTGGGACCGAGGGGGGGACGTCCCCCAACTCCTGGTCCAAGTACAAACCTGAGCTGTTTGATGTGCCTCCTGACCCGGATGGTTGGAACGAGCTTCACTTCCCCCCGGAGTACACCCTCTCACACTACGAGATGAGTCACATTCTCCCTCACTTGGTGAAAGAGGGCAGAGGAGACATGGATGTCTACTTTACCAGAGTTTTCAACCCAGTCTGGACATATCCCGATGGCTTCTCATGGATTGAGATGCTGCAAAACGAGGAGGCGGTGGGGTGCCACGTGGCACTAACCCCGACATGGAACGAGACTGCGTTCTTCGCTGACTACGTGCTCCCAATGGGTCACGCTTCCGAGAGGCATGACGTGAACTCATACGCCACTAGCTCGGGCAAATGGGTGGCTTTCCGGCAACCGGTTCTACGTGAGTTCGCTCGCCGTGAGGGAAAGGAGGTGTTTCACACCCATGAGGTCAATCCAGGTGAAGTCTGGGAGGAGGATGAGTTCTGGAACGAACTATCATGGCGCATAGACGATGGTACGATGGGGATTCGCGAGCACTTCATGAGCCCGTACCGAGATGGGGAGAGAATTACAGTGGACGAATACTACCAGTACCTATTCGAAAGGGTTCCGGGGCTCCCAGAAGCAGCGAAGGCCGAGGATACCGATCCTTTGGGCTACATGCGCAAGCACGGTGCTTTCCTGATAGAGGAAGCGACTTACGAAAAGCACCAGGAGGAGGGGTGGCCCACGCCAAGTGGCAAGCAAGAGTTCTACTCGCAGACAATGGTTGAGTTCGGTTACCCCGAACACGCAATCCCGCATTACAGGGTGAAGAGCCATGTCCACCCTGACAATCTTCAGGGGCCTGATGAATACTGCCTACTCCCAAACTTCCGACTACCGCAGCACATCCACTCGCGGTCGGCGAACTCCAAGTGGTTGTCCGAGATTGCGCACAAGAACCCGCTTTGGGTCCATCCCAGAGATGCGGCAAATCTGGGAGTGGGGGAGGGCGATCTATTGAAGATCCAGACTGAGATTGGGTGGTTCATAGACAAGGTATGGGTGACCGAGTCGATAAAACCGGGAGTCGTTGGATGCTCCCACCATATTGGGAGATGGAGGAGGCGACAGGACTCCGGCCAGAACTTCCTGACCAATGAAGTAGAGATTGAGGACCTAGGCGAAGGCAGGATGAGGATGAGGACCGTTAGAGGAATCAGGCCGTGGGAGTCGGAGGACCCTGACACGAACAGGATTTGGTGGAGAGACGGGGGGGTCCATCAGAACATCACGCACGCTGTGCAACCCGACCCCATCAGTGGAGCGCACTGCTGGCTACAGAAAGTGAAGGTGACGAGGCCATCGAGTGGTGAGATGTACGGTGACGTAGAGGTGGATACAGGTCGATCGTTTGAGTATTACAAGAAGTGGAACGAAATGGCCAAGCAAAGAGAGACGCATCCAAGGGGGGAGAGGCGTCCACTCTGGATGAACAGGCCACTTCCGCCCCAGAAGGCGCATTGGTTCATGCCTAAATGAAATTAGAAGCTAGGCAGAGGGGGCAGAAACACCCCATGGGACGCTCTCCCATGCTCTTTCGTGAACGTAGTAAAATGCCATCTTCAGGGGGAATTCGATGGCGATGAACCATCCAGCAGTCTCAAGCCCATCACCCAGCGTGCCAGCAATGGCCGCCCCCGTCAGAGTCGCAATAACCCTCCATGCAAACGTCTTCGCCAATACCCTCTCCCTCGTATACGTGTCCATGGACGCGGCGGACGGAGAGGGGTCTATGAAATTGACTGAAGTTGGGTTGCCAATCAAGTTGATTCTATCACGACTGCGATACCTTGGCCTCCACCTATGCAAGCGGTGGCAACCCCAAATCTCCCACCACTCCGGTTGAGCTCCAAGGCCAAGGTCAGAACCAACCTCGTCCCAGTAGCAGCCAGTGGATGCCCTAGTCCCACAGCACCCCCGTTGACGTTGACTCTCGAGGCATCGATCCCCAAATCGTTCATGCAAGCCACTGTCTGGCCGGCGAAGGCCTCGTTGATTTCCCAGCAGTCTATGTCCGACGCAGACAGTCCTGCCTTGTCGAGCGCCTTCAGGCTGGAAGGAACGGGGCCGTATGACATAATGGCTGGCTCTAGGCCGACTATGCCCCAAGACACGATTCGAGCTAGTGGTTCGTCGCCGTCGGATTTGGCCCGGTCGGATGACTTGACCACCACAGCAGCAGCGCCGTCGACAACCCCTGAGGCGTTTCCTGCAGTGACCAGTGAGTCGGGGCCAAAGTGCGTCCTTAGGCCTGAAAGGGATTCCTTTGTGGTCCCTGGGACGACGTGGTCCTCATGAAGGTGCCCTACTGTCCCTTCTTCTGTTTCTACCGAAACGATCTCATTCTCCCAAGTGCCTTTTGAGATGCTTGATTCGGTCCTCTGATGGCTGATAGCGGCGAACTCGTCGGCCTGCTCCCGGACCACTCCCTTGCGGCGGCAGAGCTCGTCACTGGTCTGGGCCATGAAGTAGCCGCTGATGCCATCCACTAGGTTGGTGAATAGGTAGTCCTCCATGTCATGGGTTATCTCCTCCCCGGCCCTTGGAGGCCGTCCGAGCTTGTAGGTCCCCCTCATGCCCCTGAGGACGTGTGGTGCCTGACTGAGGTTCTCCATGCCGCCAGAGACGACGACGTCCGCCTCACCGAGCATTATCATCTGCGAGGCGGTGACAATCGACTGGGCGCCACTGCCGCAAAGCCTGTTCAGTGTAAGCATGGGGGCTTCTTGGGGGATGCCGGCCTTGAGCCCGGCGTGCCTTGCTCCGAAGATGGCTTGGCCGGATGTCTGCAGAGCGTGCCCCATTACCACATGATCCACTGTGGAGGGGTCCGTGCCAGCCTTGTCCAATGCCCCTCTAATGGCGATGGAGCCGAGGTCCTCGGCGGTTACGGATGCCAGCCTACCCCCGGGCTCACCATCGCCCCTCTTCCCACCGAGCCATTCGCAGAACGGAGTGCGAGCACCCCCCACTATGACCACTTCAACGGCGTTCACGCTCAGGCCACCGAGGGGCTGCTCAAGAGCATGACTGTCAGGAGTCGTGTCACGAGCCTTCGTTTTCGTCAGTCATCGATCCCAAGTAGTCCGGTAGCTCCACCCCTGACATCTTGGCGACGTCGTGGATAGGTGGAAGGCTCTGGACGAGGCTGCTAACGAAGTTGCTAGTGGCGGAAGAGCCGTCGGGGCTGTTGCCGCTGTCCCAAACGGTGATCTTGTCGATCTTCAGGTTTCGAATAGCCTCGACCTGGGCTGATACCATTGCCTCTATCTTCTCGACCATGAGAAGGGTTGCCGCAGCCTTGGGATCCCCCGCGGCGCTTGACACGAGGTTGTCATATCCGTGGGCCTTCGCGTC
Source organism: uncultured Candidatus Poseidoniales archaeon (assembly GCA_964563355.1). GTDB lineage: Archaea > Thermoplasmatota > Poseidoniia > Poseidoniales > Thalassarchaeaceae > UBA36. The sequence goes on along the minus strand of CAZLVU010000008.1, from coordinate 44,974 downwards.
CAGGACCTTCTGGATGCCTTCAGCCTCAGCCTCGTACCTAGCGAGAATTGCGTCGGCTTCACCACGGGCAACGCGGCGTTGGCGTTCGGCCTCAGCCTCGGCTGCGATCTCGACCTGTTGCTTGGCGACCGTCTCCCTAGCGATTTCGCTGGCCCTCAGCCTCGACTCCTCCTCCGAGTAGACTGCCTTCTGGATCTCCGCCTCCGCCTGGGCGGTTGCTACGTCTGCCCTCTGCTTGGCTGATGCCTCGGCCTGAGCGAGGTCTGCGTTGACTGCTGCGATCTCTGCCTGAGCCTGGTTCTCCCCTGATACAGCCATGGCTTCCTGTTGCTCGACGAACACACGCTGATCAGCTTGCGCGGCCTTGCGCCCCTTCTCTGCCTCTGCCATGTTCTGAGCGACCTCGATCTCCCTGGCCCTGTCTGCCTTGGCAGCGCCGATTGCACCGTCCCTCTCGGCATTGGCCACGTCGACCTTTGCCTGCTGAACGGCGGTGGCAGCGGCCTTCTTCCCTATGCTCTCGATGTACTCAGACTCGTCGGTAATGTCGGCAATGTTCACGTTGATCAGGTATAGGCCGACCTTGCGCATCTCGGCGCCCACGTTCCTCTGTATCAGCTCAAGGAAGGCGTCCCTGTCTTGGTTAATCTGCTCGATAGTTAGTGTAGCAACTGTAAGACGAAGTTGCCCGAAGATAATCTCCTTGGCCATGTCCTCGATGTCGTCGAGCTTGAATCCCAGGAGACGCTCGGCTGCGTTAGCCATTATCGACGGTTCAGTGGAAACGCCGATAGTGAAGGTGCTCGGAACGTTGATCCTGATGTTCTGAAGGGAAAGAGCTCCCTTGAGGTCAATGTTGATGGTCATTGGCTTCAAAGAGATATAGGCGTAATCTTGGATTAGCGGCCAGACCAGAGCGGCTCCGCCGTGGAGGGTCTTGGAAGGCTTGGGTCTCCCGTCAGCAGACTTCTCTGTACGACCATATATCACCATGATCTGATCGGGCGGGCACCTCTTGTAGCGCTGGGCGAAGAACATCACCGCAGCGACCAGTATCAGTACGACTGCAAATATCATTATGGTTAGTATTGTGTCCGCATCAGCTGCCATTGGCTCAACTCTGAACTTATGAGAGTGGACTCACCTATCAATGCTTACCCGGCTCAAGCTCTACTTGCCCGACCTCAGAGAGTGAGTTCAGATCCTCTTGACGACTAGTACCTCGCCAATGACGTCTACAACCTCGATGAAGTCACCGGTGGCAATCTCGGCACCATCATGAGACTTGGCGTTGTAGGTCCTCTGGGCCCCATTGACATCGACAGTCACCTGGCCCACGCCTTCGGCGGCGATCCTGAGGTATGTCTGCCCCTTGGAGCCAATCGCCTCCACGAGCTCGGTGGTGCCGTCCTGCTGAAGTTCGATGAACAGCTGGAAAAGCTTCCCTGTCGCATACATTGACGCAGTGCCCGTGATTGCCCCGGCCATGACGGCGAGGCTCTGAGGGCCGTTGGACTTGAGTGTGTACAGGCCAGCCAGTCCGAAGAACATCATGAATGCCATGATACCCTGGAAAGTCAGGGCCTTGAATGCAGCGTCTGCCCCCATGTCCACATCCACTCCAAAGAGTCCATCGAAGACGTCTGTGGCAATTCCGCCAATCATGAGCAGGAAGAAGTACAGGACGAACAGGATCCCCCCGACGAGAGCGCTGGCGGCGAAGAGTAGTTCCAAGCCAGTTGCATCACCTAGGCCTATCAGGTCGAATAGGCTGAATCCGTCTAGCAATCCCATAGCACGGCGCGAAGCTGTTACGATTTGACATGTTCGGCGGCATGGGCTTGGCAGAGTGTCATTTCCCTGACTTCATGTGCCCATAGTACCGCTCAAAGTTCAGGATTGGGCCCAAAGACAGACCCACTACCATGAAAGAGACCACCAAGGTAGTCTGGCTGGACAGGAACCCATCCAGGATCGTGTATGTCAGAAGCCCTATCACGAACAGAAGCAGAGGAATTGCGGCTCTTCGGAAGAAGATGTGGTAACCGCCCAACTGGTCGAAGGCGGGGTTTCCAATCACCTTGTCGATCAGTTCTCGGCCCTCTTCCTCGGGCATGGGCATCTCCTCAACCGATCAGCCAAGCCATCGCGCCTATGAATGTCATCACGGCGGGAACTGCATACCAAGCTGCCGTTACTGCCTTCGGTGAGTTGTCGACAAGGACTCGCCTGCCGGTGACCGGGTCGGTTTCCATGGCCATCTTCTCGGCCTTGTTGTAAACCTCAGTGAACTCAGACTCGTGGCGAGCGAGGAAAATCAGGAAATACAGCCCGAGTGCGATGGTGCCTCCTCCGCTCCATGTGATCAGGTTGGCCAGCAGACTGGAGGCCCCAGAATCAACGAGTGCCTCGCCTATGAGCAATTGGGCAATTCCTAGCATAAACCAAGTCCACGAGTCCTTCCTTGCCATGTAACTGAGAGGAGATTTACCCTCTTGAACCTGTTCCCTAAGTGTTCAGCGTTAGTGCTCCTGACTACTGTGGCGCGTATTCCAAATGACCCAGGTTCCCTTCGCTGTGGCAACAATGGTGCCGTCCGCAGATGCGAGGGTGCCCTCCATGTGAGCCAGTGTCCTGCCTCTTCGAACTACCTCAGCTTTAGCAATCAGATGGGATCCGACCCCTACAGCGTTGAGGTAGGAGATGTCTATCTGGGCAGTCGCGCACCACTCATCCTCGCTAATGGTGCTGACCAGAGTTCCGCCCATGGAGGTGTCAAGCAGAGTAGCGTGAATCCCGCCGTGGACTGCACCTCCCATGTTGAGGTGCCGCTCTGTAACCGTGCACTCAACCACGCATGAACCGGGCTTGAACTCGGTCACCGAGAAACCGAGGGCTCTGGAGAGCTCGGTTGGACGTGGGGTCGGACGCTCCCTCATGAATGTCGGTTGGATACCGAGTCTTTGAGTTCGACGGAGCCTATGCGGATCCTGCCTCCCCAGTCTGAACGGCCCACAGTCGGGAGTAAAGTCCGTCGTTCGCGACCAGGGTGGAGTGGTCGCCGCTCTCAGCGATGCGTCCTTCATCGATGACGGCAATCATGTCAGCGTTGCGAACGGTCGAGAGTCTGTGAGCGATGATCAAGGTGGTCCTTTCCTTTGAAATGTGATCTATTGATCTCTGAAGGGCGGCCTCGGTCTCGTTGTCCACGTTGCTGGTTGCCTCGTCGAGAACCAGTACTGGCGCATCCTTGAGGACGGCTCGGGCAATGGCTATTCTCTGGCGCTGCCCGCCAGACAAGCGATGCCCGTCCTCTCCGATGTTGGTATCCCATGCTTCGGGCAGAGTTTCTATGAAATCGAGCGCTTCGGCGATACGGGCTGCTTCGAGAACATCTCCGTCACTGGCATCTGGTCGGCCGTATAGCACGTTGTCACGAACCGTGCCGGGGAACAGGGTGGTGGTCTGGCTAACCAAGGAGATCGATCCTCGCAAAGACTCGAGGGTCAGGTCGCGAACGTCGTGGCCATCCAGTCTAGCGGACCCAGCCAGTGGGTCGTGGAATCGCAGGAGGAGGCGGATGAGGGTGGTCTTGCCAGACCCGGTTGCCCCGACAAGCCCGATCGTCTTGCCCGCGGGAACCTCCAGGTCGATGCCCCTCAGCACCTCCTCTCTTCCGGGATATGTGAACTCGATTGCCTCGAATCTTATGTCCCCCGAAACAGAGTCGAGGCTGGTTTCGCCCTCCACGATTCCTACCTCTGTGTCGAGGAGGTCCATCACTCGTGCAGTGGAGGCCATGGCCCTCTGGTAGAGGTCGAATGTCTCGCCCAACCTAGTCAGTGGCCATAGCAGCCTTTGGGTGATGAAGACGATCACCGAGTAGGCTCCGAGGCCTATCCTGCCCTCTATGGCGTACCATCCGCCGACAAGCATGTTTGCCGTGAATGCAAAGAGGATGGCCATGCGGATTAGCGGTACGAAGGAAGCGGAGAGCCTGATTGCCTCACGGTTGGCGTTACGGTATGACTCTGAGGCATTACTGACGCGCTGAGCCTCCCTCCGCTCTGCTGTGAAGGACTTGATCGTGGTGATGCCCTGCAGGTTATTGTTGAGGATGGCGTTCATGTCGCCGACCTCCTTGCGAACCTTGGCGTAGCGCACCCCGATTCTGCGCTGGTAGAGGAAAGAGCCCCCAACTATGACAGGGACCGGGATAATGGCAAGGATTGCGACCTCTGGAGCGACAGAGAACATGATTGCGCTGACCACGATCACTGTCGTGCCGACGTGGAGGAGATCGGTGGCACCCTGATCGAGGAACCTCTCCAGCTGGTTCACATCATCATTCATTATCGACATCAGGCCCCCCGTGCTCTGCTCCGAGAACCATTGCATCTCTAAGTCCTGAATGTGCGTGTATGCTCGCATCCTGAGCTCGTGCTGGGCTGTCTGTGCGAGGTTGCGCCAAAGAACCCCGTAGAAGTATTGGAACAGTGACTCAAGTACCCATATGGCAACCGTGAACGCAGTCAATATGTACAATTGGTCGTAAACGTCAGGATAACCCAGACCGGCGAGAAAGGAGTCTTCCTTTTCCGCGACAACGTCTATTGCCATCCCGATGAGGATTGGTGGCGCTAGGTCCCAAATCTTGTTGAGGATGGAGCAGAATGCCGCTAGGAAGACCGTGGTCCGGTGTTCCTGCAGGTGAGATAGGAGCCTCATCAGGGGATGGCGGGCCCCTGACATACAGCTCGCTTGTGACGGTTCTGTTTGAACATGACCTAGTCGAGGCTCTGGTCGGTCCACGATTCAGCCCATAGATCGTAAAAGCGGACGGAGAACTCTGCAGTCGAGTTGGTGCGTACGTAGTAGGTGTCCAGAGTCGATATCAGGTCCCTGTGACCCGCATCCACCCACTCAATCTTCCACCATGTGCCGTCTTGGGATGTGACGTTAACCTCATCTGAATCCAAGGTCATGCTGGCAGTCGTGAATTCCCCGGCAATAGCGTGGATCTCGATCTCAGACAGATGGGCCTCCGAGGTGAAATCCTCGGGGATGGCGCCGATAAGTACGGTTGTGTCGCCATAGATCCCTAGCAGGCTAGGCGGTTGAGGGATGAGTGGCACGTGTGCCCGGGGCAAATCTTCCTGTAGCTCAATTACCACTTGTTCCCCTGTTGAGACCCTGAGTGTGAATTCGTAATCCTCACCGGAATATACCTCTATGGCCGTGATCTGCGGACTCAGGCCAACTAGCTCGATGATGAAGTCATGAGTGCCGTTGCTAGCGCTCGCCACCTGTTGACTAGAGAGGGCGTCACCGGTAATTGTCCAAGACAGGCCGGAGAGCTGGGAGACGTCAAAGTAGAATGGTGGCCAAATTCCATCGGGATCGTTTGCAGCCCTTTGGGCTAGGTCGAAGAATGGATCGGCGTAATTCGGGCTTGCGTCCCTTCCCTGGTACCATCCGGATCCGGAGCGAACGTTCGTCACTCCCTGGCCATCTATCAGTTGGGTGTCTATAATGGGGATTCCCGAGACAAAATATCGAGTAGAGACTGAACGCAGCCCTATCAACTCGTCCTTCGAGACGTCCCAGTGCATCTCCCCCCTCTCTCCGTGAATTTCCTGGACTAGTGTGGATCTCACCTGCAACCTCTCGTGCTCCGACGCTAGAGTGAGCACGTCGAATGCTCCATCATCAGCAATCATCTCGTTGAAGGCCCCACTGGTTAGCGGGAAGCATGTGTTTTCTGGGCACGGGCGGGCAGAGGTGGGCACTTCGATGCACCCTGCGCATAGGGAGGACAGCATGATCGCGACGATTAGGGTTGCCCGGCTCACGGCCACTCGCGGTAGCGCATCGGTCAAGAGGGTATGCCATAGGAGCCGTTGCCCATCACCAACCATAACGTCGCGCCTATATGGGAGGGCCCGGAGGGAGTGTCAGAGGGGTGCGTGATGGGTGAGGAGTTGCTCGTTGTCTACAAGAAGAACTTCGAGGACGTGCATGACGAGGCCTTGAGCAAAATTCGGTCTGTTCTCGACGGCTTGGTTGGGGAAAGAGGCATCAACGTTGGCTACACTGCTCGCGAGACTGTTGGGAGGGCAGACTTCGCAGGACCTGACCTGGTGATTGTACTAGGGGGGGACGGGACTCTGACGTCAATTGCGCACTCGGTGGACGATGTCACCCCGGTGATGGGGGTTAACAGCCACCCAGGGCTGGATGGGTCTTACGGATTCTACATGGGAAGCGACCCGGGGACCTTCGCAGAAGACGTCAGGTCCGCTCTAGACGGTTCTGCCATGACCAATGTGCTCCCGCGCCTACAGGCCGAGATCGAGACCACCAGTGGGAACAAGATTCGTTGTGACCCGGCCCTGAACGACTTACTAGTGGCGAACACGCATCAGTACCAGCCCTCCAGGTATCGTCTCCAGAGGGGTGGTATCGACGTTGTCCAGCACTCCTCGGGATGCCTGTTCTCGACATTCCTGGGGCAAGGGGCTTGGTTCAGGCACGTTGCGGACATCGAGGGCGAGGAATTCAAGCAGGCCGAGATCGACGACCACTACCTGTTCGTGGCACGGGAGTTGCCTCGGGGGGATCGTGATGACGATGGATCCTACTGGGAGTGGGTGAGCGAGCCGACCGTTATCACTAGCGACATGCACAGGGGGTACGTGGTCGGTGACGGGTGGGACGAAACTCACTTCACCAGGGGGGCGACGCTGACAGTGGGTCTCGGGGGGCCTACCCTTCGGCTGCTGACGTTTCGAGGGTCCATTCTTGACCGCGTTCCCCAGTGGATGGAAGGGGGGTCATAGAATCTGCTCGAGGAACAGCTTCGTCCTAGCCCTCTTGGGCTTGTCGAAGAAGATTTCCGGGGTGTTCTCTTCCACCAGCTCGCCCTCGTCGAACAGAATGCACCTGTCTGCGACCTCCTTGGCGAAACCCATCTCGTGGGTGACCACGATCATAGTGATGTCATGTTTGGCCAAGTCAATCATAACCTCGAGGACCTCCTTGATCATCTCGGGATCGAGTGCGCTAGTCGGTTCATCGAAGAGCATGATTTTCGGGTCCATGGCCAAAGCGCGTGCTATTGCCACTCTCTGCTGCTGGCCGCCGGAGAGCTCGCTCGGGTACTTGTAGGCCTGCTCGGGGATGCCGACCCGTTCGAGGAGTTCCATGGCCCTCTCCTCGGCAGCGCGCTTAGACGTGCCCTTTACCTTCATCGGTGCTAGGGTGATGTTCTCCATCACGGTCAGGTGCGGGAAGAGGTTGAACTGCTGGAACACGAACCCGATCTCGGAACGGATGTACTTGAGGTCTGAAACTGTTGTGTCCTCATCGACCGTGATTCCGTCGATCTTGATTGTCCCGCCACTGTGGGGCTGGAGGCGATTGAGGGTCCGAATGAAAGTGGACTTGCCCGAACCAGAAGGGCCGAGAATAACGATTATCTCCCCCTTCCTGACTTTGATGTCTACTCCTTTCAGGGCCCAGAAGTCACCGAAGTTTACCTTCACTCCCTCCGTCTCAATTATCATCTCGTCGCTGTCTGTGCTCATGCTGCTTCTCCTCCTCCTTCTCTTACCAGCCCGAGGTTCTTCTCGATCCTCATCGAGACCCTAGACAGGTAGAATGCAAAAATCCAGAACACAACAGCAGTGACGTACAGCGGCTCGAGGAAGTCCCCGAGGAACCGAAGGTCAGAGTTTGGGAGGTCCTTGGCCAACTTGAAGAAGTCCAGAATGTTGACTATGAACAGCAGCGTTGTGTCCTTCCAAAGCCCGATGAATACGCTGATTATTGAAGGGAGTGTTGTTCGGACGGCGTTAGGAAGCTCGATTTGCAGCTTGATCTGGGCGGGGGAAAGTCCGAGTGCTGCTGCTGCCTCCTTCTGTCCGCTGTCAACGGCCTGCAGCCCCCCTCGCAAGACCTCTGCAATGTAGCAACCACCGAAAATGCCGAACATCAGGAGCATCCTGATGATGTCCTCAGCGTTGTAGAACGGGTCCATGATGTCAGGCATCATGAACACGGCGAAGTAGAGCCAGCAGATGAGCGGTCCAGAACGAACCAGCTCAATGACAGCGACGCACGGGACGCTGAAGAACGGTTGGTCGCTCTGTCTGCCGAAAGCGAGTACGACTCCGATTCCGAATCCGAGGACGCAGCCCGCGGTGGCGATAATCAGGTTGACGAACAGCCCTCCCCATTGGGAGGCCTCGATCCCGTCACCAGCCAGTTTGTCGAGGGTCGTGGGTACGTACTCGCCGGCGATGATGTCATCGCTGAGGGATTGCACTGGAATGCCCCCCAGTTTTTCGGCGGCTTCCTTCACCAGCTCTGGAGGGTCCATGATAAATAGTGAGAAGAAGAATGTGAGCACTGCTGCGATTGCCACGTAGGACTTCAGGCGATTGACCTTGTATTCCTCGTTGACCAAGGAGTAGTAGTATGTCAGCGAGTAAACCGTCAAGGCGATGGATGTCGCGATCGCGATCTTGGTCACGACCACGTCTGTTTCGTAGCTCACTTCGGTGGGATGGCTGGCGATAAGTGAGATAATGTAAATTACAACGAGGAAGGGGATGACGAATCTGTGTGGCTTGTCTCCAGAGGTCCCATACGCTGCTCCGAGGACGCCGAAGGCCAGGTAAAGAGACCACCACAGCCTGAAGTTCTGGTTGATGCCGTAGCAGTCCGTGACGTCGATGCAGACGTGTGAGCCTGGGGACTGGGTCATCTGCTCCTTCATCAGCTGGCCCATCATCACCAGGTCCCGGTTTGCCCAGACAACAACCCACTCTGCCTCAATGAGGACGAAGTCGAAGAGGAACCTGACGACATAGAAGATGATCCAGGCTGTAGTGATCCCGAGAAGGGCGGCTGAGGCGGTCTTTCTCCAGGTGAACTTCACTACGGCGGTTATGGTCACCCAGTAGACGAAGACGGCGAGTAGGAATACCACGGGTGCAAAGACGTTGGCGTTGGACAGGTCCTGGCCGTATTCGGGTAATTGATTCAACTCAAGTCTCGAGGACCTCCAAGATTCCATCATCACGACTGCCCCCCAGGTGACGGAGAGTCCGATGATCAAGGAGGAAACCGCGTTCTCGTTTTCCTCGTTGATCAGTGGGTTGCCGTTCTTCCCGACCACGGATTCCTCGAATTCCCTCAGTGAGAATCCCTGGATGCGATCACGCCAAAGCAGCCAAGAGGAGCTCGCGAAATTGAGGAGGCTCGAAAACACACTCATATCTTCACGCTCGTTACCCTAGAGTTGTACCAGTTCATCACCGCGGAAATTGTGAGGCTGCCCGCTTGGTATGTGACCAGCAGCAGCAGGAACAGAGGAATCAGTTTCCCGACATTGTTCATCATCACGAGGATGACGTAGAAAATATCGGTGTAGGCCACGACGACCGCGAGGCTTGAGTTCTTCCAGACGTTCATGAACTGGTTGTTCAAAAGTGGAACCATGCTCCTCAGTGCCTGAGGCAGAATGACTAGCCTGAGCCGCTGGTAGGGGTTAAGTGAAAGCGAGATTGCTGCCTCCACCTGCCCCCTCGGCAGCGACTGAATACTGCCTCTGACGATCTCTGCGACCACGGAGGCTGTGAACAGAGTGAGTCCCAGCACCATCGCGAGGAAGAACGGGGTTATCTCGAACCCAGTACCCGTCGAAATGTCCCAGCTGCCTGGGGAGTCAATTACCCCGTCACCGCATTCAAGGGGGGGGCCAGGGAGGATGCAGTTGTTCCAATCCTTGGTATACTCGGGCACAGAGAGGGCTTCTCCAACGGACACCATTCCACCTGCTAGGGTGAATCCCGCGGCGATGGCCAGAGCTGCGACCCAGAGGGTGAACCGTGCCCTTACACCTTCCTCGCTATCATCTATCTCAAGCTCGTTCATTCCATCATCATCGATGCTGGTGGTGATGTAGAGGGAGTATACGACGAGGGCGGTTGAGAGGAGTGGCCCCACTGCGATCTTAGCGTTGTGGGAAATGGTCTGCATGTTCCTGCCTTCGAAATTTGTGGGTGTGGACAGGAAGGGGGTGAACATGGCATCGTAGAGTGTTACGGGGATCCACCTCACGGCATCGATGAGGCCATCCTTGTCGAGATCCTCCCCGAAGATTGCCTCCCCGATATGGACTCGTGCAATTAGGAGAGCGAATGCTGAAACCACAAGGAGGTCGGCTGCCAGGGCCTCCATCTTCCAGTCCAGGGATGAGAAGGGGCGCCTTATCCGCCCGGAGAACGATTGGGGGGAGTTCGGTTTTCGGGGCGCCACCCTGTCGCGGAACCTGAGGTACACCCTTAGCAAGGCCAGTGACAAAATGGAGAGCGCGAGTGCGGCGTAAGATGCTACTGTCGCGAACCAAATGCCCTCGTTGCTGTAGTAAATGGCCCCCCCGAGATATGACTTCTCTTCGATGAACATGGGGAACTGCAGCCCAATCTGGGTGGCGATAAGGAAGAGGAGCACAGCTAGGGGGAGGTTTCGGAATACTTCGACATAGACCGTTGCGGTCGCGGAGGTTAGCTTGTTTCTGGAAAGCCTTGCCACGCCCACAATAATCCCGAGGACGGTGCAGAGGAAGATGCTGACCAGCGTTGCCCTGGTAGAGTTAATGACCGCAGCCTTGAGGAAGACCCATCTAGCGTCGATGTTGGGTTCCGCTTCCAGTGGCCAGGGGTTGATCTTGAACGTGTTGCCCTTGTCCATGAAGTCGTACCTGACCTCCCAACGGTTCAGCATCGTGGGATCAGTGCCGTCGTTCTGAAGGAACACTAGCCTGAGAAGGAGGTAGCTGACGAAGGGGAACAGGGCGAAGAATACCAGAGCGGCCGTCCGGTGGGATTGGATCGTGGGTTTTGCGCCCTCCCTGGTTAGGATGTATGACCACGAGATGGCGACGATCAGCGTGACCATAGATAGGAATGCTGGGATATCGCTGGAGATGAATGGGAACATCGGCATGTTCAGGGTGACAGTTACGAAGAGGATGATGGCGAGGACAGATACTGCTGCACTGATCGACTTGGGTGACAATTCAGCGTATTGCCTGAAGTTATGAGACCTGATTGCGAGTATCTCATGGAGGTTGTTCTGCAGCAGAAGGACGCCCGCGACCAGGGCGCCCCCCAGGAAGACGAAGGGCACCTGCGTGCCGGGGGACAGTTCCAGGACCGATGTGAGGAGGACGTAGGAAACCACGAAGGCCCCTATTCCAAATAGGGATGTTGAGATGCTCGACCACCCGATGGCGCTTGCCGCCCGGGCGGTTGAGTCGTCCCCCGACTCCCCTTCCAACTCCAGTGTCGCGTATTCAGCATCTTGGGAGTATTCTGCCAATTTCACCCCAGTGATTGGGTCGATCCTATCCTTAATTCCGCTCTCGGAAACGAGGACAGGAGGGGGCTTGCTCGCGAACCGGCTGAACGAGGCCCTGAGGACTTTGGGGAAATTGGAGAGCTCGTTCTGGACTAGTAGGAAGCAAATTAGGATGAATCCGCCGAACAAAAGTGCCAGTTTCTCCATCGGATAGAAGGACAAGTTCATCTGGGAACCTAGCACAGTGATATCCCTTGACATGTCAGTCAGGTACGAAGCTGACATCCCTAGGAACTTGTTCGAGTAGCTCCAGTACAAGGATGGTGCCAGGAGGAGCACGCCGAGGGAGGTGGTCTCACGGATTGTCCACTCGTTCTGAAAGGTTCCCGACAGATCCATGGCGTACGCAAACAGGCCTAAGGAAAACGACGCCATGAGTACCGGGAAAATCGGCATCTCCGGGGTTAGGCCGACATAGGGATCGCCCAGAAGGACCCAAACGAGCCCCGCGAAGAGGGCTACGAAGCCAGGGGATTCCCTGGAAAAGCGGGCGATGTTCCCGTAGTAACCGCCCGCGCCACCCATGTGCTCCACTCGTGGCTTTCATCGTAAAAGAATTAGTGAGGCCCCCGGGGGATAAAACCCCCCGGGGGCTTTCGTATTTCCGTGCACTGCTGTTAAGCTATCAGCGCATTGCGGGTGCGTACTGGATCCCACCCTCGGAGACGAGGGCGTTCAGGGTGCCAGAGCGCGAGATCAGGCAGCCGGTCATGGCGGCTGATCCGCTTACACCATCGTAGGAACCGTCGCAGAAGGCGTCGTCGTATGCCTCTCCGTAGTTTCCGGCGGCGTCGAGTACGGCCTGCATCCAGGTTCCCGCGAGCGGGTTGTCCGAGGTGCCTAGACCGAGGTTCTCGGTCAGCAGTCGGCACATTCCTGGGTCGGTTGCCGATCCGGCGTCGTTCAGTGCGCACGCGGAGGAAGCGGAGGAAGCTGCGTTCGCAGCGGTCACGCCCATCTCCTCGGCGGTCACCATCCCGTACCAGACCCATGTCACGACGTCCTTGAAGTCGGAGTCGTAGTCGCGGGTCGCCGCGCCTAGGGGCTCCTTGGACATCAGCTCGGAAGCGATCCAGATGGCAACGCCGTTCATCGAACCGTCGTTGTCCAGTTGCCACTTCTTGGCTACCATCGCGGACATGTCGCCCGTGAAGGCGTCGCAAGACCCGTCGATGAACTTGGCAGTCGCCTCGGCGGCGTCAGCCACGGGCACCGATGTGAACGTGATCTCCCTGGAGGAGAACCAGTCCTGCATGTTGCCTTCTGTGGTCGTACCGATTCCGACGCAGATGTTGGCGCCGTTGAGTCCGGAGGCTGAGTTGCCAGCGGTTGCGGCGGCGTACCTGTCCTCACGAACCAGGATTCCCTGGCCATCGAAGAAGTTCATCCCGGCGAAGTCGGCGTTCAGGTCCGCGTCACGGCTGGTGGTCCAGGTCGTGGTTCGGATCAGCACGTCGATTGTGCCTGAGGCGAGCTTCTCGAACCTGTCCGATCCCGAAGCGGGGATGTACTCCACGTCAGTGTCTGGGTCCAGTCCGAGGGCTGCAGCCACTGCACGGCAGTAGGAGATATCCAAGCCCGAGCGCACTCCCGTGGCCGAGTCCAGGTATCCCATGCCGTACTGGGACTCCTTGACCCCGCACTTCATCGATCCACGATCGATGATAACGTCTAGGGTGCTAGGAGTGGTGGCCTCTGCGATACCAGCGGCTCTGCCTTCCTCGTACTTTGCGTCCATTTCCTCTTGCGAGAATCCTTCGTCGGATCCCGCACAGCCCGCTAGGGCCGCAGTCATCATTAACAGCATCATTGTTGAAGCGAGTAATCGCTGCATGAGGCTTCTGACGCAGTGTAGGAGGTATATACCTTCTCCTAAGTGCAAAAAATGCGCCTTATTCGGAGATAGTGCCCAAAAAGGTGGGAGGCGGGGCGGCAAAGGCCGCCCCGACCCCCGGGTTTCCGAGTTTCGTAGGAGGTGATCCATCTGCAGGTTCCCCTACAGATACCTTGTTACGACTTAACCCTCCTTGTCGAAGGCAGGCTCGAATACCCCAATAAAAGGTAGCCTCACCCACCCCCAACTAAGATGGTTTGACGGGCGGTGTGTGCAAGGAGCAGGGGCATATTCACCGCGCCTTTTTGAGACGCGATTACTACCTAATCCAGCTTCATGAGGGCGAGTTACAGCCCTCAATCCGAACTACGAACGGGTTTCGGGATAGCATCTTCCTCTCGGAGTAGCAGCCCATTGTCCCGTCCTTTGTATTGCGCGTGTAGCCCATGGCATTCAGATCATACTGACCTACCGTTGCCCTCCCCTTCCTCTGCCTTATCGACAGCGGTCTCCCTATAGTGCGCCGCGTCCGGGGACGCGGTTGGCAAATAGGGATGAGGGTCTCGTTCGTTATCTGACTTAACAGAACGCCTTGCGGTACGAACTGACGACGGCCATGCAATACCTCTCGAACAATCCAGCAAGCTCGTTACGCTGGCCTTCATTTGTCCGTCGGCCATGGTGAGTTTTCCGGCGTTGAATCCAATTAAACCGCACAATCCTCAGGTTGCAGTGCTCCCCCGCCAATTCCTTTAAGTTTCAGCCTTGCGACCGTACTCCCCAGGCAGTGGACTTATCACCTTCGCTTCGACACTGAGGGTGCTCGGAGCACCCCCAACATCAAGTCCACAGCGTTTACACCTAGGACTACCCGGGTATCTAATCCGGTTCGTGCCCCTAGGCTTCGTCCCTGACCGTCGGATCCGTTCTAGTGTGGCGCCTTCGCAACAGGTGGTCCTCTCGGGATGACAGGATTTTACCCCTACCCTGAGAGTACCCCACACCTCACCCGGTCCCAAGTCTGGCCGTGCTCGCAGAATTCAACACGTTGAGCGTCTTGATTTACCCACGAATGTACCAAACCGGCTACGGACGTTTTAGGCCCAATAAAAGCGACTACCACTTGAGGCGCCGGTATTACCGCGGCGGCTGGCACCGTCCTTACCCACCCCTTATTCCAAGACCTTTGAAGAGTCAAGAAAAGCATCGGTATTACCCGATGCACTTGGAGTTCCCTGGTCACGATTGCTCGCATTGCCAAGTTTTCGCGCCTGCTGCACCCCGTAGGGTCTGGATTCGTGTCTCAGAATCCATCTCCGGGCGATGTCTCTCAACACCCGTACGCGTAGATGGCTAGAGGGTACATTACACCCCCTACAACCTGATACGCCGCAGGCCCATCCTATGCCGCCGGAGCTTTCATCCACCCACCGTTCCAGGCGTGGTGAACTATGGGGCATTATTCTCAGTTTCCCGAGGTTATTCCCCAGCATAGGGCAGGTTACCCACGTGTTACTGAGCGGTACGCCGAGTCCCTAGGACTCACGACTCGCATGGCTTAATCGAACTCCAATAGCGGTAGCCTCCGGCAGGATCAACCGGATTTCGCGTGAGCGGAATCACTGATCCTTTCAGAGTCTGTTTATCACAAGTTGTCACTAATTGGTTATTGGCGCAGGTGCACTTCATCGTAAATGAATGAAATTCCCTGCATATCTTGCACCCCCTGTTCGGGGGCCAAGTCATAATTGTGGTTAACCTCCTAAACCACGAAAAGTCTCGTGGCCGCACTTCCTCGGCAGCGTCTTGCATGAAGGAGAATTTCATGGCACCTTAGTGCTCGGTCTCCAACGCCTGCTAGACGCAGCGTCTCGCCGACCTTCATGCGGTATAAGAACGTGACGAGCAAGCCTTGGGGAGAATGTGGCCAAGTGCTATCAGACGCTCACTATGCCCCGAAGAACTCCCTGAGGACAGGGTGCATCTCCATGGCCTGCTCCTTCTGGATCTGCTCGTACGTACGCAGGATGATGCCCACGGCGAGCAATAGCCCTGTTCCGGTTGCGTTGCCCACAGTCCCAAGAAGGTCAGCTCCCGCGGCTAGAAGGCCGACGAATGCACCTGAGAAAAGCGTCACTGGAGGGATGTATCGCTCCAGTATCCTCTCAAGGACGACTGGGTTCTTGCGGAAGCCGGGGATCTGCATACCGGTCCTCTCTATCTGCTTGGCGACATCCTTGGCGCTCATGTTGGTGGTCTCGATCCAGAACTTGGCAAAAACCGTCGACCCTGCGGTCATGAAGAACACGTACACGAACACGTGCGTCATAATCTGACCCAGTGAGTGCCCATAGGCGTCGCCAGATTGGTTGAGTAGGGGTATGAGCCAGTCTCCAACACCGTTGACCATCGAAGAGTACCACGCGAATCCGTCTGAGGGAGTCGTGGCGCCAACCTCGTAGGCCCCGAACCACTCGGCCTTCGAGTTCCAACCGTTGCGTCCCAGAATCGGGACAGTGGAGAGTGTCGGGTGGCTCCAGAATAAGAGTGTGAACATGTTTACGTTGGCCAGAAGTGCGGCCATGAGGATCACTGGAATGTTACTTGCGTAGACGAGGCGGATCGGGTACTGCCCCCTATGCCCCCTAACCTTTCCATGAGTCAGTGGGAGTTCGAGCTTGCTGGACTCGGCGTAGGCGACCACTAGGAAGACGATGATTGACGAAATCAGTGCGGCTATGGGATTGGCGTGCTCGAGAAGCATGAGCTCGAAGCCGTTCTGAGAAACTAGCTCTTGGTTGGTGGCTGTCCTCAGAGTATAGAATATCATTGGGAGAGTTCCTGATGGCGGGTTGTCTATCGACATCGGCGCACCCTCCACTGTGGGCAGGGGAGAGAGGGTGCCGACGAATGTCGACTGCGCGACGCCAGCGGCGATGAAAAGGGAGATACCGCTGCCAATCCCCCACTTGCTCACGAGCTCGTCAAGCAGGAAAACCAACAGAGAACCGAGGAATAGCTGTGAGACAATTACCGCATTCGCCCAACCCACCCCATAGTCCAGAATCATCGTCTCAGATGGATCGAGGAAACCGTAGACCTGAGGTATCGACTCAACGGGAATCATGATCAATACCAGGATTTTCTGGACTCCTTGGTAGAGCTGCTTGTCGGCCGAGTCCTGAAGGTCAAGCTGGATAATCTTGGCCCCCGAGAACAGCTGCATGATGATGGATCCGGTTACTATGGGCCCGATCCCAAGGTGCATTATTGACCCCGATGCACCAGCCATGATTGCTCTGAAGGAGGAGAAGACGTCTAAGGTGGTATCCGAGAGACCGTAGATCATCACATTGGTCATCATGAAGTAAATGATTAGGACTAGGGTAGTTGTCCAAAGCTTCTGGTTGAACCTCACGTGGCCTTCGGGCTTGGTTATACTCGGGTAGACATCGACCAGCCTCTTTAGAGCGTAGAGGCGGCTGGCCTCCTCTCCTGTGTAGAGCAGGCATGACAATGCTAGCCCTGCCCCTAGGCCGAATAGCGCGATCCCAACCAATAGGAATCCCATTGCCTCCTTGTCCACCCAGCCCCAGTAGGAGAAGACAATGATCCACAATAGCCAAATGTAGGCCTTCAGGTACTTCCCGAATATCGGTGCTTCGCTAATGCTCTCGGGGAGATCGGCCATTGACGCCCACATCACGAAAGCGACGTAGGGAATCGAGGTTACGAATAGGATTAGGGCCCTCAGCTGGTCTACCTCGACGTTGCTGGTCAGGTCGTCCTTGATCCAGTAGAAGAGAGCGCCCCAGTATATTGCCGCCATGACCGCAAGGCCAATTACGTTAGGACTGCGCTTTACCATAAGCTAGCCTCCTGATTTGGGTCGATCACTCCTCTTCCCACTCGTCCCATTCCGCGTCACCCTCGATTTCCACGCTACCTCCTGCTGCCTCGACTTTCTCGATGGCGCGAGCGCTTGCCTCCCTGACGCTGATTTGGAGAGGGCGGTCGATTCTGCCACGACCAAGGAGCTTGTCGAAGCCCATCTCGGTGAGGTTGATCGAATCTCCATCTGAAATCTCGCAAACCTCGCCGACATTCACTGAGGAGTTCACAACCCTTAGCCCTGGGTGCCGGTTGAAGCCGTGCATGCCCCAGTGACCTGGCATGTACTTCAGACGAGTCATGACTTTGTGCTTGTTTAGTCCCGCATTTCCGCGGCCACCGCGCTTGCCTGCCCCTCGACCGGCCTTCTTTCCCCTGCCGTGGTATCGGCTGCCGCGGAACTTGTTAGTCCTTGAAACCATCATCTCACCTCAAAACATCCTCTCGGCCAGGGACTCGATCTCCTTGCCTCGGAATCCCAGTGCCCCCCCAATGGAGTAAGCCCGCTTGATGCCGCCCCATCCCTTGGAACCTCTTGGAGGGTGCAGCCTGAATACTGGTTTGATTCCACCTACGTCCTTGATGTCGGCTTCGCCCGATGCTATGGCCTCGGAAAGTGAGTCTATCGATGAATGCTCGCTGCTCGACTTGACCGTTTCGTCGGTAACCGGCTTGTCACCGGGCATTCTTCCGCGCTGTCTGATCAGGGAGCTTATTGTGGCTGACTCTACCTCTCCCCAAGTTACGTAGTCCTTGACCTTCTGGAGCATGCCAATATAGCTCGGAGTATCGGGGATTAGTACTGCGTGGTTGACCTTAGATAGATTCAGCATGGACATGGTGTCGCGA
Source organism: uncultured Candidatus Poseidoniales archaeon (assembly GCA_964563355.1). GTDB lineage: Archaea > Thermoplasmatota > Poseidoniia > Poseidoniales > Thalassarchaeaceae > UBA36. Next base: position 26,973 of record CAZLVU010000008.1, on the reverse strand, counting down.
ATCTTTCTGGTGACTCCCCGGTCACTTCTAACCCTAATTACAAGGAAAGTCATGAGTTCTTCCTCCCGACTGTAATCTGAAGTCTCTTGCGAATGTCTTCGTTGACTTTGGTTCGTCCGAGTTCTAAAAGGGCGTTGAACGTGGCCTTGGCGAAGTTGATGGTGGATCGAGTCTGCCCAGAGGAACGGGACCAAACGTCGGTCACTCCAGCGAGCGTGAGTACCCGACGACCGTAGTCGCCGATGACGAGTCCCTTACCTGATGGGGCTGGCAGTAGCGTGATACGTGTTGAACCGGACCTTCCTGTAGCCTTGAATGGGATGCTGTTCCCTGGACCTTCTGCCGACTCCCATGAACCGTTGCCCCTGTAGACTGGGATTAGGCCCAGCTTTGCTTGGGCGATCGCCTTCTGGATGGTGCTGGCAACTTCCTTTCCCTTGCAAATGGAGAGGCCGACGTAGCCATCGCCGTTACCGACAGCGCACAGTACATTGAACCTCACTCTCCTGCCCGAGTCGGTCATCCTCTGAATCATATTGACGCTTAATACGTCATCCTCGAGCTCTGGCAGTAGGGCGTCAACTATCTCCACCTCGCGAATCGGGAATCCGGTAGCCAGTGCCTGTTCGTAAGTCAGGATCTCTCCATTAAGCACCATGTGGCCCAGCCTGGTCCTGGGGACCCAAGTTCTGAGAGCGGCTAGTGGGTCGGGGCCCCTCCTCCTTGGAGCGTCTTCAGAGTGCTCAACTGGCTTGTTAGCCATAGCCAGGCCTGGTGCTAGCTGCACTGATTCTTCGACTGGATTTTCACCTTCGGTCATTTCTTGGCCCCCTCTATTGATTTCTTTGTGGTTGCGACTGCCTTTGCAATCCCATCGCCTATATGCGAGCCATCTACCCTATCATCAGAGGGCAGAACGTCTTCAGAATGAGGAATTTCCATTCCAGCCTCTATCATTCCTCGGAGAGCTGCGTAAGCCCTGTTGCCCCTTGAGGAAGCAGCGAGTCCAATGTCCAGTATTGCTCCCGTGTGCCCCGATCCGATAGCAGATTTGCCCAGAGCCATCCCTGCGAGGTAGCATGCCGGAACAGACTTTCGCGAAGCATCTGAAGGCCACTTGTGCTTGTCAACCAGGGTTTTTCCTGTGACTGATGCAAGAACCCTGTCACCGGAGCTTTCGTAGGAAATCAGTTGGCACGTCACTTGCGTGTTTGACAGGCGGACGACAGCCCGAGGCATCCCGCCTCGAAGCATTCGCATTCTTCTCTGGTAATCAGTCTCTGCGGTTCTGCGTCGCTTGAAGCGAAGCCTCTGATTACGCCCCTTAGCCATCAATTATCCCCTCCTATCGATATTCCCTCGAGCTCGATGTTGCTCTTCATGTGAGAAATTGAACGATATGAACCACCCTTTGCCTTGAGATAGAAGTGGCGATACTGAGAGCGAGTCAGCATTCCATCTCCCCGGAGCTCCTTCAAGGTCCTCCTCTGAGCCCTGATTCTAGACATCCAGCGATGTTTCCGCGGGCTGCGCGCATTTGCGCTGCCGCTCCTGGAGCCTTGTCCCTTCCGTCGTCCCTTCGACTTCTGGAGTGCGGACTTTCGTGCTCTCGAACGGCTTGTCCCATCGATTGCTTTGGCCCTTATGATGCCCTCATCGATCAGAGCCCGGATGTCGTCCTTCTGCACAGCGTCGGCAACTTCAGTCAGGTAGTCGGGGTTCACCCAAACTCTGTGAATGCCAACGGTCTTGCCCTGTTTCTGGGATAGAATGTCTGCAGCCATACGCTTCTGGTTGGTAATCATCATCTCAAGTCCCCCTTGCGATCTATGGTTCTTCTATTCAGAATCCTAAGACCGAGTTCATCTGCTCTATCGTGAATTTGTGCTCTGCCCCGGTTTCCCACGCTGGAGCCGATTCTGATCGCTTGGCGTTCGGGGTCGACGCCATCGAGTTCTGAGGAATTGTGGACCAGGACCTCTGCAAAACCCGAGGGGTGCAGCCCCCTTGCAGCTGCAACCTTACCATAACCAACCCTGGCCATGGGGCTCCTGTACTTCCTGTTCTGCCTCATCTTGGAGTCCTTACCCTTGGGCTTCCTGTAGCCCGTCTTGGACAGACGGCGGTATCGGAACCACTCTTGGCGCCTGAACGCAGGTTGCTTCTTGCTCTGGGCTGTCCGCATATCCAAAGCTGCTCTAGTTTGATCATCCAGAACTGGCTTCTGTCTCGAGGTGTGGAAATCATCCCATTCTTCAAAATCACCTTCTTCGAAATAGTCATCCTCATCGTCGTCCTGCTCCTGCTCGTCCTCATCCGAATCTTCGTCGGAGGGTTCGGGGCCTTCGCCGGGCTCATCTGCCCCCCCAGGAGGCGGATCTTCTGGGTTTTGGGAGCTTTCGTCCTGCTCCAGGCGGGCGACAAGCTCCGCCTTCCTGCCAGACACCGGGAGGTTTCGTTCGCGCAGTAGCTCCTTGAGTTCAGCCACAGTCAAATCATCAAATGCCATTTTATGCCCCCTTAGAAACTATGTAGACGCCGTCCTGGAAAACCCTAGGATCTCTCTTTTTCACCTTGCATGCACGCTCTATGTTTGCTGCAGTCTGGCCGACCTTCTCCCTGTCAGCCCCCATTACAACGACGTCTGACTTGTTCTCAACCCTGACTTCAACCTCGGAAGGGGTCCAAGGCAGTTTTGCCATCCTTGGTACTTTCTCCCCTAGCATGTTTGTAATTGTGAATCTGTTGCCCTCTACCTTGAGAGTCATGGGGAAGTGGCTGAAGACGGCCTTAAGCCTATACTCGAATCCAGCATCCACCCCCTTGATCATGTTCCGGATATGTGCGGCCCATGTTCCTGCAATTGCCTTTTCAGATCGGCGGGGGAGGTTGCAGAACACCTCCAGTCCTTCGTCGATGCTTTGAATGCAGACTCGGTTGTGCTTGAATTCCCTACTGAGTGAAGTTCCATCCTTGGCTATGGTAACGTTACTGCCATCAGTCGTCGCGGTGACCCCATCTGGAAGGGTTATTCTATTGGACACATGGGCTACTCTTGGCATTCCTCGTCATCTCCTAAAACACGTATGCTAGCAGGCGTCCGCCTACTCTCTCCTTCTTGGCGTGGAAGTGATCCATGATCCCCATATTGGTGGTTAAAATCAACAGGCCAAAGTCTCTCGCAGGAAGATACCGGGACTCCCATTTATCAAAATCCGAGCGTTTTACTGAATGGCGTGGCTTGATCACGCCGCATCGGTTGATGGCGCCGATGAGCTCAATTCTGTAGGATCCACCCCTTCCATCTTCAAGCAGTTCGAATTCTCCGAGGTATCCTGACTTCTGCATGATGGAGAGCATGCTCCCCAGAAGTTTGCTGGCTGGGTGCACTGTAACCTCGTACTTTCCAGCATGCTCGGCGTTGTAAATCGTGTTAAAGGCGTCATTTAATGGGTCAAACTGCATCTTATCACCTCATGAGTATTTCTTGAATCCAATATCTGGAGCAACGTCTCTGAAACACTGTCTGCAGAGCCTAAGGCCGTGGCGCCGAATCATACCCCTCTTTCGTCCGCAGCGTCTACAGCCAACGGTTCTTCCAATCCTCTCCCCATGGTCGCGCGCCAACTTCACTCCTCCACAATGTTAAGCTCGAAGCGCTCGGTGAACCACGACTGCGACTCTTCCCTTCCCACCCTATGGGATACCGCAACGCGGGACTTGCGCCGCCGCCGCCTGGAGACTCTGTGCCCGGGACGCTCCAGGACCACGTTGATGTCCATGCCGAAGATGCCTATGTCGGGATCGTACTTCTGGTCGGGGAAGTCGGTGTAGTCAGATATGCCAAAGGACAGGTTTCCTTGTGAGTCGAAGTTGTACGAAGGGAGAGTTTGGTCCCTAACCCAGAATGCGTCCTTCAAGAATGAATGGATTTGTTCGGAGTCTCGTAAGGTAACCTTGCAACCTATTGGGGCACCCTTCCTGGTTCCAAGATCTCTGTTGGTTTTCGCGGAGATGGTCCTAGTTGGTTTCATGCCCGTGAGGGACTCGAGGACTCTCTCGGCTAGTTGCAACCTCTGGCCGCCCTCTCCGACGCCAATGTTCACTGTGACTTTGATTATCCCAAGGGATAGCATTGGGTTTGTGGTCTCGCTCATGACTCAGCCCCCAGTGGCAGGTCAGACTCCTTGCCGATTACGAAGACGTAATCTGTGATGGTTCCGAAACCCTCGAATGTGGTCTCATTGGGCTTTGAGGAACGCTTGACTTCCTGTTCTTGGATCACCGCGGTCTCCCCGATGTGACTGCCCCCAGTTAGATAGGCCAGTGCGCCGTTCTTCATTTCCAAATGTGATGAGACGGATTGATCAGGCAGAGAAATGACCAGGGAGTCACCTGTTTGGTAGATATTAGGGTCATCGACGATCACGTTTCGGCCGTCATGCAGGTGGACCTGTGTTTTGCCCCCCTTTATTGTGGTCTTACCGGTAATCTTGCAAATCTTGCTTGTTGATTCCTTCTTAGATATCGGTCGGTAGCGCAGTTTTCCGTTGGTGTCTAGGATGCATCGGTAGTGCTCTTCCCCGATCTTCAGAACGTCCATCAAGCCAACGCCCCGTGACCTATCGTTCTCGGTAGTTCCATCGACTAGGACCTGCTTGGAGTGCAGTATTCGCTTGGCCTCGCGCATATTGTGAGCAACGCCCAGAACGTCTCGAAGAATCAGTCCCAAGGGCATGCACATCTCGGTCGAGTGACCTCCCGGATTCGGCTTTTGTACCCAGATATCGGTCTTGCGAGTCAGTGGCCAGCTTCTTGGCATCACCAGTCTTTTGATGTGACTTCGGCTCATTCCTGACCACCTCCTCTGGACCTAGAAATGATTTGCTGAATTCGGACTGGGTCACCCTCGAATAGCTTGGTGACGATTACATTTGAAGGGTTGATGGGGACTGCTTCTTCCTTACCATCGGCTGTGGACTGCGTCAGGCCGTCTACGAATAAGAAACCGCCCCTTGTATCGACAGAGGCTATCTTTCCTTTGACTCCGGATCTGCCTCTGGGACCACCAATCCTCTTTCCCCTGGAATCTGCCTTTACGCTATTGGGGTGGCTGAAGTCCCCCCTCAGGACCTCGACATCGTCACCAGTACGAACCGTGACAGAGCGGACGTGCTTCAGACTGGGGTCATCGGTAATCAGACGTGCTCGCATGCGTTTCCTGCGAACGTGGGTCGGAGCGTCCCTCTGCGCCAATCTCTGCTTTCCTGCTTTCTTGCTTGACATAATTCCAACCTCACACTATCTGCTTTGCTGTAGCAGCGATTCTCGGCCACCTCTCAGCGGCCTCCCGGCTTACCGGGCCCTTGATGTCCGAACCCTGGACTTCGCCCCTCTCATTCGTAATGACGCAGGCGTTGTCCTCAAACTGGACCCAAGTCCCATCGACACGACGGAAGGGCCTTGCCTGACGTACGATGACTGCGTTGAATATCTGACGTCTAGTCTCGGGGGTTCCCCGCCTCACTGTAACTCGAATCATATCGCCGACCCCTGCCGAGGGATAGCGTCTTGCGACCCCTCCCTTCTTCAGAACGGTGATGAGTTGCACCACCTTGGCACCCGTGTTGTCTACGCATTCCAAGCGTGCCTGAGTCGGCAATCCCGAGGTCACGCGGCCAGGAATTCCCTTCATTGGACCCCTCCCTTCTCAATAACGCAGAAATTGACGGTTTTCGAAAGTGGCCGGCACTCCATGATGCGGACGTTGTCTCCGGGACTGACCTCGCCTATGCAACTCGGAAGATGGGCAGAGTAACGCCTGGTCCTCTTCTCATAGCGCTCGAATTTCTGCATGTATCTGGTGGTCTGCCTCTCGACAACGACCGTATCTTGCATTCCACTGGAAGAGATGACGCCGTTGATAATCTGGCCTCGCAGGCGCAGGTTCCCGTAGAACGGGCAGTTCTCATTCCCGTCCCATTGCCCCTCTGGCGCACTAACGTCTACTCCAATGTCCCGCATCTCATCTCCTCCCGTACCTCTTGGCGATCCTGTCCTCGGGTCGTTGTTTGACGGTAGCACCATCGATCTCCTCGTCTCCAATCTTGAATCGGATCGTGTCCTTGGCCAGAGTAATAGTTCCATCTTGAGTTTGCACCCTTACTGTTCGGCGTGTCTCGTCCTGAACGACTCCTGAAACGCCAACGAGTGTTGGATCCGTGGAGTCGAGGACGGTGAGCGTGTGTGAAATCCATGGCAGGTGAATAAGATCGTTCATTCAGCGCACCTCCACTTGGTAACCGTTCTGTTCTAGCACCTTAGCTGCCTTCTTCTTGTGATCCCCTTGCAATTCTATCGTCCTGCCTTTGACGGTCCCGCCGCTGGCGCAGGCTCCCTTGAGTATCTTTGCAAGCTGGCCGATGTCGATTGCAGTGTCGTCAATTCCTTCGACCATTGTAACCATCTTACCGTAGCGTCTCCTGACCACTGAAATTACTGCCTTCTGTTGCTCCTTAGCTATCTCTTGGCATATGCAGAGCTCATCAGGCAGTCCGCATAGGTTGCACATTCCAGCCATATTACTCCTCCTTAGATTGTGATAGTTTGGTGATGAGTCTGGCAATGCTCCTCCGGGTTTGCTTGTATGCACCGGCGTTTGAGGCGGAACCGCCTAGGGCTTGCTGGGACCGCAGTTGCAGCATCTCGTCCCGTAGCTCCACTAGCGTCTCCTCCATCTGCTCCTGATTCATCTCATCGATGTCATTGGAACTGAAATGTGCCATTCACTCTTCCTCCTGTGATCCAAGCTCCAGAGCCTCATCTAGCTCGAGAGGGGTGAATCCTGATGCTTCTACGAGTTCTGGTAAGCCTGACTCGCTCCTTTCCTGGATAGTGATCTCGTGAGGTAGCTTGGTTCCTGGCCTCATTATCCTCACAGTGCACCCTATTGTCCCAAGCTTCTTTACAGCAGTCGAGAATCCCACGTCCATGAACTCAAGTGCAGTCTCGCCGCAGAACTTGATGTGGCCTTTCTGAAACTTCTCTACTCGATGTCTAGCGCCGGTAATCTTGCCACTTAGTATGACAATGCACCCCCTAGCTCCCGCGTCCATAATGTTCTGAACTGTGCTGTGCCCAGCCCTTCGGAAGAACCAGCCGCGTTCTAGGGAGCTAGCAAGCCTACTAGCCATGACTTGCGCGTTGACCCTGGAGTCTTCTATTTCCTCGACCTCTAGCTGTGGGTTGGAGAGGTTGAAATCCTCCTGGAGTCTACGCTGTAGGTCGTGAATCACCTTCCCTCTCCTTCCGATAACTCGGCCAACCTGCTCGGCACTGAGGGTTACCTTGGTCCCCTCGGGAGTCCTGTTGAAATGTAGGCCACCGAAGCCAGCCCGCTCGGTCTCCTTCAGAAGGTACTCCCTGACCAGCTGTCTCTCGACATTGCGGCCAATCATGTTTCTGATAGTATTCTGCTTCATTTTTCCACCTCAGAATTCCTCTTCCGAACCTTCGTCATCACCAAAGAACTCGATGAAAATCTCGAGGTTGACCTGGTAGTGGTTGCTGGGAGAGGCCCTACCGCGAGCTCGGGGGCGCCAGTTGGTGGCCACTTGGCCGCGGTGAGCGGCGACATGGGTGATTACCATGTCCTCTGGATCTATTGTGTCATAGCGCTGTCTGGCGTTGTCCATTGCGCTGTTGATGAGTTTGATGAATTCCTTGGATGCCTTGTTGGGGTACTTGCCAGGACCCATTTTTCCCTTCCTGTGGCCAGCCATCGTGTTTCCGCCCCTGCCCTTCCGAGAGCGGCGTTGGTAGGGGATCGCGCGCTTCTTCTCGATTACTTCGCCGAGGTAGTTCACTGCAGCTTCGGCATTCATTCCCCGTATTGCCTTAGCAATGTGGTAGCAGTGCTTGTGGTGGCAGTCCAAGTTGACAGCCCTGGCGGAAACCAAGTTCGACCCTTCGAGGAGCTGGGAATATCCGCTCTGTGCTTTTCCAGAAATTCTACTCATTCGATCACCTTACTTCAATGCCACGTGCTGCGAGGATCGGGTAGCACCGACCCCGGGTCCCGTGTGGGTAACAGACTTCCGAGTCTTCGCGAACTCCCCGAGTGAGTGCCCGATCATTACGGGCGCAATCTCGACTCGGACAAACTTCTGCCCGTCATGGATGCCGATGGTGCTTCCCACCATCTCGGGCAAGACGTACATTCCTCTGCAGTGAGTATTGACTACCTTGCCCCCGTTATTGGAGCGAATCCTACTGAGAAGCTTCTCACAATCTGGATTCAAGCCTTCTTCCATTCGAACAATGGAGCGTTTTACCCTTGCCGGCATCAGAGTGGCTATAGAGACAGCGTCCGGATCCTCTTCTGGAGGCATCAAGGGGATTTCCTGTAATTCCTCAAGCGTGTAGCCTCTCCAGCGGAATTCCTTCTTGCGCCGCTCGGAAATCTTGGATCTCCGCTTCCTAGCCTGTCGACGTGCCATCTTGGCCGTCCTGAACACCCTCCTCTTCCGCGCCATACCCAAACTACTCCTTCTTCGACCTACCACGGCCGGTCCTTCTAGGTGCTATATTGCCGACCTTCTGGCCAGGGGGGGCGTTCCTGCTGACTGAGTTTGGCCCGTGCACTGCCTGGTGATTACCCCCTCCATGAGGGTGGTCGACTGGATTCATCGCTACTCCGCTCACGGTAGGGTAGAGTTTGCCGCGAGCTTTTGCCCTGTGGTGAGCTGCTCCGGCCTTCATCAGAGGCTTCTCAGTTCGGCCGTGTCCGCCCAGGACCCCTATGGTGGCCCTGCACTTGGAAGGCAGGTCCTTGGAGCGGCCGCTTGGCAACCTGACTCTAACCATCTCTCCCATCCTGGTATCGATCATGGCTGAGTTTCCTCCGGATTTTGCTATCTTTCCACCGTCCCCTGGACGTGCCTCTACATTACAAATGAGTGTACCCTCTGGAATCTGATCAAGGGTGGTGACATTACCGGGCCTGAGGGCAACGCGGTCACCGAAGGCAATGGTCTGTCCGACTGCAATGCCCTCTGGGGCCCCTAGGTGAGCCACGCCCCCGTCCTCGAATTTGATCTTGGCTAGAGGGGCGGTGTGAGCGGGACTGTGGACTAGGTCGACGACCTCCGCAATCTCTCCCTTGACTCGGGGAAGCCGGTTGGCTGCTGGGAAGCGGTGGCTGGAGACCCTGTTCTTGGGGCTCGAACCCCGACGCTGTGAACGTGTCCTCTTCCCCATCTTTTCACCTCAGAACGCTCCTAACTTGAGCGCAGCCTCCTCTGCATCGAAGTCCTCACGGAGCTTGACGCTGGCATGTTTTCCAGTCCTGTTGATCCTGACGTTGACTTTGGCGACCTTAACATCCAGAAGGGTCTCGATTGCGTTCTTGATATCCTTCTTGGTAGCCTCCCTTCGAACTATGAACTCTATCCTGTTGTTGTTCTCGCGGTGGACGCCCTCTGGATCGGCAATTCTTCTTGCCTCCAGGGTCTTCTCCGTTATCCATGGCATTATGATTACGTCATATGGATCCATGATAATCACTCCAGCGCCTCTATTGCAGCCTTGGTCCAGACAGTAAGCCTGCCAAGGTCCCCCCCTGGTGCGAGATCCTCGGCACACAGATCCTTGGTAGTGACAACATCCACACCTGGGACGTTGCGAGCTGCCTTGCCCAAACCCCCTGTCTGGGCCACGACTAGTAGTATGCTCTTCGGTGTCCTGTACTTGCGGCCCCTCATCGTGCCCTTGCCAGCCCTAATTGATCGGCCGTGTTTGGACCTAGATAGATCTCCAGACAGGCCTAATCCTTCCATGATTGCTACGAATTTTCTAGTCGAATACTGGAGTGGGATTGCCTCGATGTCATACTTTTCTTCGGCCCCTTCCCTATTCTCAATGTAGCCATCGATGATTATGGGAAAACGGGTACCTTCAGTGAATCGGTGACCCCTGGATGAGACGAGCGCCGGGTCGCTAGAGGCCGCTATAGCGGAGTCCCTAGCTCGCCTGCGTTCCTTGCTGTTCATCTTCTGAGCCCAATTCTTGTCCACCTTGGGGCCGTGTGCTCTGCGACCCCCTCGGGTGTGGGGGTTCTGAGCCCCGGTCCTCTGACCCGTTTTCCTCATAATCCGGGAGACGCCTCGTCCCTTGCCCCACCATTCGACTGAGTGCTTCATGCCTGGCTGTGGGGATCGTTTGCCGTCATGCTCCCTGTGACCGTATGATTGCCTGCGGTTCGCTCTGGATGAGTGTACTGCAGAGCGAACGACGTCCTCCCTGACTTCTGAAGAGAAAACCTCAGGGAGTTCGACTGCCTTGCCATCCTTTGCCTCTACTTCATAAGTTTCAGCGAGTAGTCCGGCGTCGAGCTCCTCCTGAACTACGGAATTGACGAGATTGTATGTCTTTGTCTTCAATCTGCTCACGCTCCCTGCTTGCTCGATGTGCTGACGTAGGTGACCTCGACCTCACCAGTGATCTTCCTGGGCCGAGTGGCGTCTCGAAATCTCAAGAGTCTCTTAGCAGGTCCTGGTAAGCTACCTTGGACAACCATGTACGGGTTTCTGACCTCCCCATAGTTCAGGAACCCCCCTGCTGGGGTGATCTCCGACTCCTCGGGGTTTGAAATTCGCAGAATCCTCTTGTTCAGTTCAGTCCTCTTGTGGTAACCAACTTGACCGGCCTGACGGATTGTCTTCCGAACATATCCCGTACCGAAGTCCCCCATATTGCCCCCCTGGCGTCTACGCTTGCTATTCTTGTGACTGAGGAGCTTCAGACCAAACCTCTTGATAGAACCCTGCCAACCCTTTCCTTTGGTGACTCCGACGACATCGATCTCCTGCCCAGTTTCGTAGACATCTTCGAGGCCGATTTGCCCTCCGAGTCGTTCCAGCCCCCAATCGAGCTTGGTTTCAGTATCGCCACCAACCAATCCAATCTCCATAATCTCGGGTGTCTTAGATGGAACGCTGCGTACCATTTGGGGTTGCGTGCTCGCGATAATTCGAACTTCAGAGAGATCCGATTCCTTGAGCGAAGCAATAGCTGCCTCCTGAGAGCCGTTTACCCTCTTGGGGATGCGTCCCCCTCGTTTGGCGGGCTTTCGGCCCTCCTCGATATCTCTCTCGCCTTTCGTCTGATTAGCGAAGCGGGGCGAAATAGGCCCGAGGCCCTCCTGGGAAAGATCTGTCCAGACCTCACCGGCAGTTTGTAGACCGTAAGGAGTCATCCGATATCCCCTGACAGCCAGAACCCTCATCGGAGGTGTCTCGACAACGGTTACTGCTTTCCTAACTTCTTGGCCGGCTGATGTGGAGTGTGGGTTTGAGTCCCTCATTAAGATATGAGTCATGCCCGCTTTCCATCCAGCGAAACCCTGAACACGGACCTCAGATGCCTCGGATTCTGGCCATGAGTTGATTCTAGCGAACTGCCGGACTGCACGCTTTCTAGGGCTATAGCCCATGCTGCCTCGGCGGGGTCTATGTCGGTCTGCCATTGCAATTCCTCCGTAATAACCGATTTCAGGTCGCGAACGACCGGGGACCGGGCTCACAACGCAACGGAGGCACCGTGACACCGGACCTTGGCCGCGAGTGCGGCGCGGGCTTGTGGGATGCTATGCATTGCCCTATGGTGTCTGGTACCTCACGCTGTGAGCGGGCTTGCGACTAACATACCCTATTTGAACGAATCGGGATTGCAATGGCGCACCCCTACGGGGTGGCTCAGGGAATTTTCCCCTGTGCAACGATTTTGAACCCTGACTAGCGAGGTCATCGACCATGGGCTCATTCATCGGACACCCCGGGCTGGTTCCAAAGGCCGTTGAAGCTAGGCCTTACCAGCTCCAGGCTTTGGATGAGGCGCTTTCATGTTCGATGCTTCTGGTTCTCCCAACTGCTGCTGGCAAAACCGCCGTTGCTTGGATGGCAATTGCCGAGAGTCTGGAGAACCAAGGCGGCTGGGTCCTGTTTGTTGCCCCCACGGTTGCCCTGGTGAACCAGCACCTAGAGAGCACCTTGCCAGTCCTCTGCGACATAGAAGATGTGAATCCAATCTCACTTAGCGGGCAGCAACCCGCTGCCAAGAGAAGGGAGCTATGGGGGTCTTCGAGACTGGTATTCGCTACTCCCCAAGTAGTCAGGAACGATGTCCTGAAAGGTGCGCTTACTCTTTCAGATTGCTCCCTGATGGTGGTTGATGAGGCCCACCATTGCACGGGTGACCACGCCATGTCTCAGGCAGCAGAGCTATACCTGGACCATGCGGAAAATCCCCAAATCCTAGCTACCACGGCCAGTCCGGGGTCTAAGAGGGCGCAGGTGGAAGAGGTCTGTGAGAGATTGGGCATTCAAAGGATCCATCTCAGGACTCCAGAGGACCCGATGATGTCGGAATATCTCTCCAGCCTCGAGGTTTCAGAGATGAAAGTAGAGGTTCCTGAACAGATTTGGGGTATTGCAGAGCCGTTTAGGATTTGGCAGCAGGGAATTGTCGACCGGGAGAAGAGGTTGGGGCGGTACGTTATGCCCGGGGCCATAACGCATGCTGGACTAGCGAATGCGATGGATCGAGCCCAAGCAGCAATCTCACGTGGAGAGAACAGCGCTTATCGATCTTCGTCGCAGATTGCAACCGCTATGAGGATTCACTACCTGATCAATCACCTGTTGTGCCAAGGCATTGCCGCATCTAGGCAGTTCCTAAGAAGGATGAAGGAGGAAGGCAGCAAGAGTAGATCGGCGAAGGACTTCCTTAGAGACCCGAGAGTGAGGCAATTGTCTACTAGACTTGGCGGCATGGAGGAAATCCACTCCAAGGTTGGTGCTGTGAGGAGGCTGGTGAGGGAGCGGCTTCGTCGTGATCGTGAATCCAGAGTAATAGTGTTCGCCAACTACAGGGATACGGTGGAGGCCCTCGACAGAGCTTTGGAGGGGCTAGAGGGAGCAAGGCCATTGCAGTTCATTGGGCAGTCGAGCAGGGGGAGTTCGGGTGGACTGACCCCCAAACAACAGATCTCAAGGATGGGGGAATTTAGGTCTGGATCTGCAAATGTGTTAGTAGCGACCTCAGTGGGAGAGGAGGGTTTGGACATTCCAAGTGCGGACTTGGTAATCTTCTACGAACCGGTCTCTAGCGAGATTAGGACCATTCAACGCAGGGGGAGAACGGGGAGGAGGCGAGAGGGGTCTGTGGTGGTTCTGATTGCTGAAGGAACTCGTGATGAAGGGGCTAGAGCAGCTGCGGCTAGGAGAGAGGAGTATATGCATAGGGCGGTTAGGAGGGTCAGCAGATCCCTCGAGGGAGCCCCTCACAATGACCTCGAAAACCTCAACAAATTCGTCGTAGCTAGGGGTGATGAGGTTATTTCTGCTACGGAATTCGTTCTCGAGGCAAGGGGAAGGCATAGTACTGTGCTTGCATCTAATGATGAGTCCGAATCCTCGGAGCAAGAGGAGACTTTGGTTTCCCGGGCTGATCCCGAATCTCTGAGGCCAAGAGGTCAGACTGGATTGGAGCAGTTCCCCCCTGACCGAGAGGGCTAGTTCACCGGAACAATGACCGTTTCTATACGGTGGAGAAATTCGCGGATGCTAATCGCCTATTACTGCCAGCCTCGTCCTAAACTGGGCTAGTCTACTGTTGTGGTGGCCAAACGCGAAAGAAAGGAGCTCGGTTAGGTGGATGACTGGGATGTTTGCGTTCACCCCCGCCTTCCTAGTAGCCTTGACTTGGTAAACGTCCATTACTGAGTGGGACAGAGTGCATGCACTGGCGATGAAATCAGCACCTTCCGATTTGGCATCGGATATCGTTGAGGCTGCCTGTAGCAGCACAGTCGGTTCCTCGGAGAAAAGTCCCGGCACCCCAACGCTACGAGTTCGGCTTTCCCATGACACTGGGGAGCCGCCTAAAGACTCGATTAGACGCTCGAAGTAAATCGGGTCGTAGACATCGTCATCCCCGCAGGCGCCCTCATGCTGGATGTTGGGGCCATAGTACCCTGCAATACGGAATCGCATCGGGTTTCTGACTTTGGACTCGACCTTGTCCAGCCCTACCTCGTCGACTATGACGTGCAGGAGGTGGTGTACGTTTGCCTCACCTTTCAGTGTGAAGCCAGTAGTCCTCAGAAGGACATCGTTGGTTTTTGCAAGAAGGAGGGGGTCGTTCCTGAGCCTCGCCAAGTCCTCATGCATGTTCCCAGCAGTAGCGGCGCAGGGAGTGATTACGTCAAGGCCCATGGACTCAGCCATAGCGAGTGTCCTGGCGTTTAGGGTGATTTGAAGGAAGTCGTTGGCTTGGCGGATTATTCCGGCGCCGCAGCTGGTCGCCCCGTCCAGTGGAATCAGTTCGATGCCGAGTGATCGGCATGCTGTGGGCATGGTGTCGGCAACTTCGGGGGCACTACTGTGAGCAACGTTGCCGGGGTGGTAAGCGTACTTCAGGGGCATCAGAACCTACCATCCAGTTCGTTGAAAATAGCCACGACTTCATGATGCTTGTCCACTGAAGAGTTGAATTGCTTGGGCATTTTTCCAATCCCAGCAGGAGGAGCCACCATCCCCAGCATACCGTTGAACATGTTGCCACCGGTTCTTGTAAAACCGAGAACCATCCTAGCTGTGACTCCTGAGAAAAGGTTGCCAAGAAGGCCTCCTGGTCCTAGGACCTGCCTGTAAATCACAGTGTCATTGACTCTGCCGCTGCTCTTGACAGACCAGGTGTACCACCAAACGTGTTTGCCATGCCTACCGGTGTAAGAATCATTGATCAGAATGGTTCTCTTGGCGTCTAGTAATGCATCAGAAACAGCTGTTGGGTTGGATTCCTGGCGCCTGATGGGGGCAAAGTCTGTCTCGGCCTTAATGCCATTCTGGGAGCCGATCATCCCATCAATCTCGTGCTTCCTATCTGGGGAAGTCCTAGGGTCAATCCTGCGGGCCCATGATCTGGCAATAACCGCCGGCCCCAAGTACCCGTTTGCGTATGGGACGGCATCTGAACTAGCGTGTAGAAGCGTCTGGCTCTGGTAGTCACAAATCGAATGAAGTTTGGAGGCTGTACCGGGTTGCATGGTGCCAATGGGGCCCTGTGGGGTGGACTCGCCCTCACGTGTAGCTCCGACGAACCAGGGCTTGCTTGATTCCCGCTTCCTCTCGAGTGACCAGGGGTCGATGGCCAGATCCCTGATGACGTCGAAACCGGACAGAGGTTCGATCCTAATGACAAGGGAGTCGTTGCGCAATGGTGCAGCTGAGTCTATGCGTGTTAGTCCGGGGAGAATCAAACGACCATTCACACATATTGCTGTGTTGGGGTCATCGGCAGTTCCATCCCGGAAGGTCAGAGTTGGGTCTTGGGTGTCTTTTAGAGTCCTGAGAGTCTCTAAGATTGACATGTGCCCGGGAAGTGAGCAAATCCAGGTATCTGTTCCAGTACTTGCCGAAAGGGGGTCATACCTGAAAATCGAAATCTCGGCTTGGATTTCAACGGCAGAAACGGTGGGCAATGAGAACCCATCCTCCCCTTCCGCACCACTGGGACCTGTACCTGAAACGTACTGTTTGATTGGATCAACCATGTCCCCATGGAACTGGCCGGTCCCATCGACAGCTGCAAGAGCAGGTAGGGCTTCAAGAGCCCAAGTGGCTGCGGGAGCGTCATAATCGACATCGCAGTCCACCCTTTCAACTAGGCGGGTGGCTCCAAGTGCCTCGAAACGTTGGTCCCAGTCTATCCCAGACTGGCAGTAGAACTCGTAGCTGCTGTCACCCAAGGCACACACTGCGAAGTGGACACCGCCAAGCTTGGAGGCGGAGGGGGAGTTGGCAAACTGCCAAAGCTCCTCGGCATTATCAGGCATTTCGCCCTCGCCCCAGGTAGAGCAAACTATCAGGACTCTCTTCTTGCCAGACAGGGAGTTGAAATCGAAGCCGTCCATGTCATGGACGGACCCCTGCATCCCGTAGGACTTGGCCTGCTTGGCGAAACTGGAAGCTAGTTCCTCGGAGTTTCCAGACTGGGAGCCAAACAGAATCTCCAGGGATCTGTCTCCGGCAGTGAGAAGTTCTTCCACCCCCTCACCGATTACGACTTCCTCAGAAGGAGCCGGTTCTGGTTCCGGCTCTGCCTGCTCATGTGCAGTTTCCACTTCTGCCTCGGGAAGCTCGGCGGCCTGCCCCTCGACTACAATGATAACATCAACTGGGCAGGCGTCGGCTGCGTCGAGGATGTCGTCTGACAAAGAAGAAAGGACATCTGGTTTGAGCCCGGACTTTCCGTCGTTACGATCGAAACCTCCATCGAGTCTGACATCTGGTTTGATGAAGCATGTGTCGTCGGTGACTTCGAAGACATCGGGAGCAGCTTCCTCACAGGCATCACAGGTGATGCACCCCTCCTCGATGTAGACGCTGAAAATGGTCACGTGCTCCGCTCCTGACTGGTAGTAACGGCACCGATAACCGATTATTGAATATGTGCCTCGGCGGGACTGCCGGGTTGATGGAAGAGTACGTAGGGGGCGCTCACATATCCATGCCTTCGAAGTCCCCGTCACCCATGGGGACTGAGCTCTTGCTCGAAATCACGTCGTCAATGCGTAGGATCATCACGGCTGTCTCAGAGGCGCTCTGAATGGCTTGTTCCACTACTCTGCTGGGTTCGAAGACTTTGGACTTGGCCATGTCCGAAACGCCTCCGTCGTACACGTTGACTCCGAAGCTTGCCTTGCCCTCTGAGTGAGCCTTTCTTAGGTCAATAATAGTGTTCACCGGGTCCAGTCCAGCATTCTCAGCGAGAGTCCGAGGGATCACTTCCAAAGCGCTTGAGAAAGCCTCGATCGCCATTTGCTCCCTTCCCCCTATTCCCTCTGCGTAGGAGCGCAAATCTCTGCTTAGAGCGGCAATTACGGAGCCGCCCCCGGTTAAGACAGAACCGTCTTCGTGTGCGACGGCGACAACACCGATAGCGTCCTCGAAT
Source organism: uncultured Candidatus Poseidoniales archaeon (assembly GCA_964563355.1). Lineage (GTDB taxonomy): Archaea > Thermoplasmatota > Poseidoniia > Poseidoniales > Thalassarchaeaceae > UBA36. The sequence goes on along the minus strand of CAZLVU010000008.1, from coordinate 9,960 downwards.
GCGCGTTTGACCTCATCCACGACATGTTCTGTGCCTCCCCTCAGAAGTACTGAGACGCTTTTTGCCTCAGGGCAACCCTCGATGAAAACCATATCTGAATCTCCGATCTTCCTCTCCTCAACCTTTGAGGCGGAGCCGAGATCTGTCTCCGACAGGTCGTCTATATTGGTAACTATTCGACCACCAGTAGCCTTGCATAGGGCCTCCATATCGCTCTTCTTTGCTCGCCTAATTGCAAAAATTCCTGCCTTTGCCATGTAATGCTGAGCAAGATCGTCGATACCCTTCTGGCAGATTACTGTGTTGGCGCCACTAGATTGTATCTTGTCGACTAGGGAGCGTAGGAACTGTTCCTCCTCATCTAGGAACTGGGAAAGCATATTGGGATCGGTGATCTGAATCTTTGCATCTACCTCGGTCTTCTTAACTTCAATCGCCGAGTTGATGAGTGCGATTCTGGCATCTGAAACCGACCGGGGCATTCCGCTATGGACCCTTTCCTTGTCCAGAATAATGCCATCTACTAGGGTGCTGTCCCTGATAGATCCTCCCTGCTTCTTTTGCACCTTGATGTCATCTAGGTCTACGACAAAGCCGCCTTCATCTTCAAATGCCACGGAGAGAACTGCCTTCACGCTGATCTCAGATAAGAATTCCTTCACTGCTCCGGCGCTTTTTCCAGTGAGAGCAGTCTTTGCGACCTCGCTCAGAGTCTTTTCATTTACCCCGTGTCCGTGTTCCTCAATGAGTTCGACTGCCTTGTCTGATGCCAAGCGGAAACCCTCGCAGATTACTGTGGGGTGAACGTTCTGCTCTACCAGCTCCTCACTCCTCTTCAAGAGCTCACCAGCTATTACAACTGCACTAGTGGTTCCATCGAAGCAGTGCTGTTCCTGAGTCTTGGCAATCTCTATGATCATCTTGGCTGCGGGGTGCTCGATCTCCATTTCTTTGAGTATGGTTGCACCATCATTGGTGATGACGACATCCCCCATCGAGTCGACGAGCATCTTGTCCATTCCCTTCGGTCCGAGGGTTGACCTGACTGCATCGGCAACTGCCTTGGCTGCAGCGATGTTGTTGCTCTGAGCCCCCTTCCCAGTGGTCCTGGTAGTCCCCTCCTTCAGGATGAAAATCGGTTGCTGGCCATTGTACATTGCAAACACACTCCGGATTCGGGGACTCGGGCACCTAAGGGGGGGTCATAAGGCCTACCAATCACCACCAATCGGGATTTCCTCTTACTCCTGCTTCTGAGAGTCAAGCCACCTCTGGCCGTAATGCTGCCATTGCTCCATTGTCCAGCCCTCGGGGAGTCCGCTCTCGGGCAAAGCAGGCCCCAAAGTGGGCTGGGACTCAGGGGCAGGCTGGTTTTCTGCGGGAGGGGGGGGTGGTGGGGACGGTTTGGCAGGAGGTGGCGGGGGTGGGGAATCAACCCGTCCTTCGGGAGGTGGGTTTGCAGGTTCCTGCAGGGATGTTGGCGATTGTTCAAAGAGTTCTTGCGAACCTCCGAACATAGAGTTCGCAACCTCATCCGCAGAGGGTAATGTGCCCTCACCTGCCTTGGAGCCGTCCCATCCCTCAACAGTCATCCTGTAGTCTCCCAGGGAGGAGAACTCCTCCAGTGGCGCCCTAGCTCCCCTGAAAATCCTGAATGAAGACAACAATATTGCCCCGATAACAACAACCCCAAATGCAATCAACAGGTAGTTTGCCCCTTCCCATGCAACTTGTTCCACATCCGGCCCCTCGGGAATTGGATCAGGTTTGTACAGTGTTATCAAAGTGGTCTTGCTAGTGGTATCAAGGTCGCTGATAACCACTAGTGACACATTGAATTCTACCACATTTGAGGGAAGGTTGTCCAGGTTAACGGATCTAACGTCCAAGTGGATTGTTACGTCCCTGCTTTCACCGGCCTTCAGAACGAAGTTGCGATCCTCCTCAGCGACCCTAGCATCGTAGATGGTCCATTGATTGTCCAGTTCCACATCAGCCCTGATCTGCTGGTCGAGCTCGGGATGCGCGCTGCGAATAGAGTAGACAAGCGTGTAGTCGTCACCTGGCTCAATTATCTCCATGGCGTTAGAATTTGGAGGAGGGGGGAGTACCAACAGGTACCCAACCGTTCCAACGTCGAAAACAGCCTCGCCCTCGCTATAGGTGCCAGATTCTACGCTGGTGGCTCTCATGGTAATGATGCGTGACCCGTCGACGCCAGAGTCGAATGAGTAACTTACGCTCAGGTTGTAAGATGACCCTGGGGCGATGTATGGGGTCCTGCTTCCTGAAAGTCCCGAGACGAAGGCCGTTACATCTGAAGGATGAGAGAGTTCGATGTCGAATGCGTCGTCAACATTGCCGGTATTCACGATTTCCCATTTCAACGTCCTGGAGTCGGCGCCCGCTGCAAACACCTCGTTAGATAGATCCCTGTCACCTACCTCGACTAAGTTCGTAACCGGGACTGTGAGGTAAAAGTTGGAAATCGACTGGTAACTCTGATCAGTCTGGCTGGTTGCGATAATTGAGACTCGATAGGTCCCATTCTCCACGCCCTTGGGCATTGGCAGGATCAGAGAAATGGTCGTCTGCCCGCCATTGGCCTCCAGAGTAACCGTGTGAGAGCTGACGTCGGCGAGCAACTTCCAATTGTCCGTGTCGACTCTGATATCAAAGGTCTCTTCGGTATTTCCATAATTGAAAAGGAAGACTTGGATAGAATTCTGTTCACCATTGGCGGGGGCTAGCATGGCCGGCCTGACTGGTGCAATGGCGAGTTCGTGATAAACTGGAACCTCAATGAAGAGATTGGTGGAGGCTTGATAGGTGTTCGGAAGCCGAGGGTTTGCAAGCAATTCCAGTGCGTAGGTTCCCGGGTCCAAGCCAGAAGGAATCGTGATCTCCGCATTTAGGGAAACTTCCTCAACCGGGGTCAGGTTCAGGGTATTGATCTCGCTGCCCCCGACTTCGTACCACTTCAGATTATCCGAGGTTAGCCTATTGTCCGTGAACACGCCTCCCAAATTCCAGGATGAGAACTGGTTTCCAGTATTCTTCAGATCCATGGTAATGTTCGCCTTTCCACCGGGCAGAATTGTAGCCGCAGGATTTGCTAAGGTCTCCTGTTTCATTGTCATCCTGTAGGTTGATTGCACGCTGACAGGAAGAAGTACCTCATACTTGATTCCGGACCCGTCGGCCGATTTGTTTACCACTCCATCGTTAATCCAAGTATGCCAGAATAAGTCTTGAACGGGGGCGCCGTCCGGGATTGAGAGATTGAACCAAGTATCCGTATAGGTCCTAGCCTTGATAACGCTTGACTTGACGAAGTTGTCATGGTCAATCAGGTTGTTTGAGTCAATCCTCAGAGGATAGTTAGACATCCATGACCAGTTGGAGACTTCGGTGTAGAACCACAATGTAATGTCAATATAGCCTCTATTGAAAATGTGGCAATGCAATGAGGGGGGGTTTGGATCTGCGGCCTCAACGAGAATTGTGTTGCCGCCTTCAGCTTCAGGGTCGTAGATCATGGTGCCTCCGAAATTGTCGGGGAAGGCGCACTGAGCATCCAGGGTGTACCCGGGGTACCTCTCAATTGCGAAGATGATGAATGAGTCGATGTGAACCCCCTCATCGGCAAAGGCTGAATCCGAGCGGAAAAGGAATGAAACTGTGAACCCCTCATTCTGGTGCAGACCTGTTGCGTTCCAAACCAATCGGGTCCAGTCACCCTCGGAAGATGAGATGTTCCTAGAGGAATAATTCAGGTACTCAGTATTTCCAGCTGCTCCTGAATCTGTCTCGAGCATGATGGTATCTCCCTGAGCCATAGTCCCCCATGCGTCGGTGGCAATCTGGACTGAGTAAAGCAAGGGGCTGTCAAGCTTGACCAGGCAGAGGTTAGCGCCATGAATTGAGGACACTGTTGGGTCGTGCTCACCATAACCGAGGCCGTGACTGTACCCGTTCCCCCAAACCCCGTCAGCGCAACCGTCCTGACTGTTGTATCTCTGCCAGGCCCAGTGTAATCTATCGAAGCGGTTGGAAGCATAGTTGTCATTTTCACCCGAGACCTTCCAGTGCCACTCTCCTGTTTCACTGGAAACATTCTCCATCCGCCAAGTGCCCGTTGGATAGTCATTGTCTGCGACGTACCCGTCAGACTGATAACCCGCGGAAAACCATGTCGGATAACCGAAAGGAACAGCTGAATTTGTGCAATACTTTCCCTCATCAAGTTCGTCGTTGCAGAAACCATTGTCCATGGGGTCGTACCAGAGCGCTACTGGAACGTCGCGATCAAGGAGGTCGTTTGAATCGTCTCCGTCGATACCCACGCCAGCGTCTACTGTGCCTCTGAAAGTTACACCCCCACTTAGCCAACCGTCATCGGAGAGAGAGCTATGCGCCGCTGTTGGGTTCCAAACGAATGAAACCCTCTCCGATTGGCCAGCGGAGAGAGTGATGTTGAAGGTCCATTCGTGAATCATTATTCCTATCGGATGCCATATCTCAAGAGTTGCATCAGCAGTAATCGGACTGGGGTCAACCCCTCCTTGGTTGAATGTAACATTGACCTGAATTGGTTCGCCCTTGAGCATGTACTCTAAGGTGCTAGAGTCAGGTTGTGTCCAAACTAGGGGCGAATAGGTACTGTTGCCAAGTTCCACACCAGTGACTGAGAAGTCTACCGGATCGTTCCTAGGTGCGACCGGGGATGCGATATTCTGGCCCTCGGGAGGTTCCTGGAGTAACTGTGACATACTCACAGTGAGGAGCAAGGAGGAAAGGATGAGCGCGTGAACTGTTCTCATTTACATCAAAATGCGAAAATCTTCCGTGTAAGAAGGTTGGGGAGTAAAGTTCGGCGGGACGGGGCTGTCGGAAGTTATGCAATTGTCCGATAACGATGTGTACCAGTCATTGTCAGATGAAGGGCTTATGGTTGGATGGTTGGGCGTGCATACATGGTTGAACGGGCAATCATTCTGAAGCGGTTGCTACTAGCATTGCTAGTTGTGGGGCAGGTAACACTGGCACCAATTATCCTATTCTCACTGACGTATCTGCCAGACATAGATGCCCAGAACTGGACTGTGGGAATTCGTCCGCATCTGTTCCACTGGGTTGTGATTGCAGGAGTAACCTACGGGATGGTCTCACTGGCACTGGCACTGGTCATAGGCGGGTATAGGCCATTCTTTGTAACCAACCAAGGAGGTGTGCTGCCATTCATCGGACTTAGTAGGCTACGCAACGATCCGGAGATGGTTGATAGAGCGAGGCTCCATCTTTTTGGAAGCCCTTTCGGGAAGTTGGCGAGACTTGTCAACATTAAGACCCGAGAGGGGGAATATGACTTGATGGCAATCCATGGAGGATTGCAACTACTCGCAGTGCCGACGCAAGTTATCCTGATCGCAATACCGTTGGCGATAATGGAAGGAGTGCCAGATTCAATGGTCAGATCGGGGAAGGCATTCGATCTGGCTATGGCTGGTTACATACTCGCCTTATGGGTGGCCGTAAGAGTTCATCCCGCTATTTCCTGGCATTTGGTAGGGATTGCAGCCATGTTCAGAAACGTTGTCTGGAGGATTTCTAAGCTGTCTTGGGTCCTTCCTATTTTCCTCTATTGGGTTGTTGCGAGGATGGTTTTGACGGTCTCCCTTTCTTGGCTGGGCGTTGATTATTCGCAGTGGCATGACATGCAGCTGGAAAAAATCATCTTGGAGACTATAGCACCGGAGGCAGAGATCCCGGAAACTGCAATCCTAGACTACATTGTTGCAATTTCCGTGTTACCGATGGCCACGTTCACCACGATTTCAGTCTTAGGAGGATCCCAGACGATGCCTGATTGGATGATGGGTCAAGAAGGAGGATTGGAGTCGCTAAGAGGAGGGGTACTAGAGGAATCTAACGAAAAGGATGATCTGGACGAAGTTTCAGGTGCCGCCTCGGAACTATCAACCGACGGGGCGATGAGAGTGGAGTCTGACGAAGAGGATGGCGAAGTCGAGGAAGGAAGCAGGATGATAGATCTGCCCTTCAGCCTGTTCGACGAGGATTGAGAAAGTCTGAACCTACAATGATGGAGTCTACGAACCTGTTCAGTAGGAACCATCCGGAACCCAGGAAAAACCCAAATCCAGCAGCACTCGGGCCTAGTTGAGACAGGAAAATTGCTGAGGAGAACAGTATCACCAAGCCGGTTCCAATTTCCCCGATCGGGCTATTTTCTGAAAGCCAAAAAGACGTCACAAAGGCAACCAAGCCAGCAACGGCGTTTTGAACGAAAGGGAGCAACTCAATCCCTCAATTCACTCAGAACTGCCTCAACCCTGTCCATGCCTCTAGAGATGTCTTCTCTTCCAATGGTATATGCGAATCTGAGATGGCCCTCCCCCGCCTCACCGAAGGCAGTTCCGGGGGAGCAGAGAACCCCTCCCTCCAGGAGTCTCAGAGCGATCTCCTCGCTATTCAAACCTGGAATCTCCACCTTGGGAAACACATAGAATGCTCCTGTGGGCACGTGGCAGGTGACTCCTGGGATTGCATTGAGTCGCTCACAAATCAGGTCCCTACGCTCCCTGAACTCAGCGCACATCTTCTCAGGGTAATCGGGGGCCTTCTCAAGGGACTCAAGCACGGCGTATTGCATTGCATCATTGGTGCATGCGGTGACATAGTACTGCATCTTCGTCAATTCATTCATCAATTCAGAATCAGGGGAAAGAAGGTAGCCTATCCTCCAACCAGTCATGGCAAAGGTCTTGGAAAAGGACTGGACCATAACCATCTTGTCATACCCGGCGCCCAAGAAGGACACGTGTGTGGAGTCGTAAACTATCCTGTCATAAACCTCATCAGAAATTAGCCAGAGGTCGTGCACTCGGGCAAACTCAACCAATTCGTCCCTCTGCTGTTCGTTTACGTTACCTCCGGTGGGATTGCTGGGGAAGTTGTAGAGAATTGCAACCGTGTTTTCATCGACCCTCTCTTCGAGATCGGAGATTGTTGGGACGAAATCGTTCTCGAATCGGCAGGGGTACAGTCTAGGTTCTCCTCCGCAAATCATGACATCCGGGGGGTAGAGGGGGAAGTATGGCTCTGGGATCAGGACATTGTCGCCGGGATTGACCATGGCTAGGAAAATGTCCAGAAGTGCATTTGTTCCGCTCATTGTGATGCAGACGTTGGTCTCGTCGAGGTCGGGGGCTAAATGATGCCACATTTTGGAAATTTTACGCCTCAATGAAGGTAGTCCGGCAGTGGTAGTGTACTTGTTCCGTCCTTCCTGCATGGCCCTAGTGAATGCCTCTATTGCGATTTCGGGTGGTTGGAAGTCAGGTTCGCCCAGTCCGAACTGAATTGCATCGTCACCAGCCATGTCGAACATCCTTCGAACCCCTGTTGGACGAATGCTCTTGGCGCGGTCGGAGAATCGCACCATGGCCCACGGAGGGGAGACTTAGGATTTGAATAAGGCGGAAGGCTGTTCTCGGAATCAGAAATCCTACTCCGATAGAATGTCCGCATCGATTACGCGATTGGTGGGGGTGGGGGCGTTAGTACTTCCAGGTAGTCCGAGCAGGCCTTCTATTTCCTCGTCCGTTCGAAGTCTCACAAGACCCAGCGCGGCTACCCAAATCACGAATACCCCTACGACCAGAGCCAAGGCAACCGGTGGAAGGGACATCGAACCTGTCGCTCCCCCGGTGCCATTCACAAACGCCAAGGCAGGTAGGGAATGCGCTGAGCCTGAAGTGGCTCTGACCTCTATCAGGTGGGCGCCTGAGGATAGTTCGTCGGGGTGCATTACTACATTCCAAAGGAAGGGCGTCAAAGGTCCTACTTCTGGGGGATTAGTAGGTTCTTCTCCAGATGGGGGGTCGTCAGCATTTGACAGGTTCCCGTATTTCACTTCCAACCAGTTGCCACCGTCAATGCGGTACTCCACCATATCCACACTCCCCATTTGGCCCCAAGCGTGCCCGAGAAGGTGGATGCATCCCTCGCAATCGGCCAGACGCGCAGCCTGATCTAATGAGAGTAGGTGGTTCTGAGTGTAAGGATCGATGTTTTCCGTCTGGCCTGAATCCCTCAAGTGCAAAGCCAGAGACACTGCTGCGTGAGCATCAACCATCCCGTATCCAAAATCCCTGTTCCAGTAGGGATCCACTTCCGGTGCGCTCGGGATGCCCCTTCTCTCTGCCGTTTGCTTGAGGACTTCCTTGATCTGCAGTGGAGTCAGGTTCCCATTAGCCTCCATTACTAATGCTATGACGCCAGAAACTGAGGGAGTTGCGTAGGAAGTTCCGCTTCCCCTTCCGGTGTATGTATTCTCCGAGGCATCCCCTCCGAGGAAGTTGTTGCAGCCATCGCTGGTCACGCATCCCTCTGCTTGGATTATGTTGGTCCCAGGTGCACTTATCTCAGGTTTTAGCTCATTTACTGGGTTTCCGTCCCCATTATCACTCCTAGGCCCTCTACTAGAATAATCCGCTATGGAATCATCGGCTCGAATGATGGTGTTCTTGTCGTCTGTTGCCCCCACAGTAATGGAAAGGGACGAGGCTCCCATCCCAGACAAGCCTTCGTTGTCTGGGCCATCATTTCCAGCTGCTACAGAAACTGTGACTCCTGCTTCCATTGCCTCGTCCAATATTCTGCTGTGCATGTCAGAGCCATCTGAGCCTCCAGACTCATGACTGATGATGCCCCATGACAAGGAGATGATGTCGATCCCGTAGTCCTCTTCCTCAGCTCCTTGCCATGCATCATCACGATGATCGATTACCCATTGAACACCATTCATTGCTGATTCATAGAATTCCTGCTCTATCAGGTAGTTTTCAAACGGGCCAGCGCCCAAATCGGTACCGATTCGGACGTCGATTAGTTTTGCGTCCGGGGCAGCGCCGGTGAAGTTCGACTTGGTACCGTCTGATTCCATCCCAGTTGCACTGGCCATTCCCATGCATGCAGTTCCATGCTGGTTGCCATCGTCAGGGTCGAACGTTCCATCCGTAGGCCTAATTCCAAAGCCAGCCAATATACAGTTTGGGTCGGATGGATTGTAGCAGACTGCATCATATCCAGCGACAAACTTGCCTGTGAGGCCAGGGTGTTCATTGTCCACCCCCGTGTCAGTGAGGGCTATGTTTACGCCCCTGCCAGTTACACCAAGGTCCCATGCGCCAGGGTAAAGGCTTGAGTTTCGAGCCTTGACAGAAGGGGTCTGAATATCCCCATAGAATACCACTGAACCGTACCTCTCAACCATGACCACGCCATCTAATTGGGAAAGCTGGAAGACGCGGGAGTGTTCGATGGGGCCTAGCAGAATTGCATCTACCGAGTGCAGTTCCAGCCTTATCTCGTGACCGAGTCTGGAAATAGATTCCCTGTCTTCATCTGTTACGCTCCTTGAGAATGAAAGCCCGACATTGACTATGCCGGTTTCCGACTGTAATGAATCGTGAATCCCATTTCTATCCTTGTCCAGTGATGTCCCGGCCCACCATTGATCGTGACTAGTCCAAGTAACGGGGTCTTGTATTGGGACCGAATTGGCCGAAGTGCTATTTTGACCTTGAAATGGGAGATTTTCTAGTCCCTGAGGTGGTGACAGGCTGCCAATCAACGGTACCATCAGGATTGTGAAAAGGAGCAAAGCGATTTTTGGCTGTCCCATATGGTTGCGAAAATATGCTGTTTCTTCAAACCAACCTATCCCGGAGCGTTGCACGTGCCGAATAGGGGAAAATTTGGTGGGGGCACTGGGATTTGAACCCAGATCAGCGGGTATCTTCCGCTTAGCGTGCACCCGGCAGGCGCACGCTTTCGGTTTGCGACGGGTCGGTGCTCCAGTTGGTCATCAAAGCCATCAGAAACCCACTCGTCGTCATTCCCGTGCAACTGGAGCCCGCGGTACTACCAGGTTAT
>CAZLVU010000007.1:36447-74325 GCA_964563355.1 uncultured Candidatus Poseidoniales archaeon | reverse complement strand
GCAGGAGGTCGGAGACTGTCTCGGGCTGGCGCATGTCCTCGGCCCCGCAGGGCCTGCGCACCGGGATTAATGCTACTAGCGGTGACCGTGATGCGCATGGGGTCCGCGTCCAGCTGGGCCGGGACGACACCCCATCAAGCGGCGAGGCCGAGCCTCTCCATGGCCTGCACCATCAGGAAGTACCCGGCCATGGTTGTCACGAGGCCGGCGCCGAGCGCGGGGTAGAACTCCCAGCCATGGCTGTCTATCAGCCACGGCATCACGAGGAACAGGAGCAGGGACGGGATGACCAGCCACACTATGTCGCGCGCGAATCCCGAGATCTCGGCCGCGCTCTGGCCCTCGTGGAACATCATCATCATCGAGAGGACGCTGATCAGCGGTATCGAGGCGAGCACCGCCGCAGCGAGGGTGCTGCGCTCGCTGATCTGGACCACGGAGAATATTATCAGGGCGGTCAGCAGAATCTTCGCTGCGTCGAGCGCCCACGGCATTGCGAGTCCCAGCCGGGCCCGCCCAATCATTGTTCCCGCCCCGGGGAGGCCCAGATGCTCGGGGCTAGTAGGCGGCCTGCCCGGACGCCTGGGCCTTGATCATGGCGGACCGGGCCAGCAGGATAACCAGGATCGCCGATCCGAGGAGGGCGGCGCCGAGGACCATCGAGGTGCGCATCAGCATCAGGCAGAAGCCCGTGATGCCGCAGCTGTAGCTCACCATCTCGCAGAGCGACGCGAGCTTCATGATGGGCTCGGGCACCCTGACGACGTCGTTGTACTCGCGGATCATCCGGCTCAGCAGGATGTACAGCCCCTGGAACGGCAGCGCGATGCAGAACAGCGCCATCGCGAGGAGGAGGATCGACTCCGGGTTGCCCTGGTTCAGCTCCGAGCCCTTCCAGAACAGGTTGCTCAGGCCGACGCTCAGCAGGCCCGTGTGGATAAGCGCGGACGTGGTGGATCCAGACGTGGCTTCGACTGCGTCCGGCACCATGCCCGAGTTGCTCGACGAGCCACTATTGAGAATTGCGCTGGGGCGGGGGCGCTCAGGGCTGGTTGTCGGGTAGTCTGCCGCTCATCGCGCGCTTCCATATTGGCGGCACTAGGCACGGCCACCAGGAGGCGTAGTAGCCCCACCTCAGGACGGGAGTGCCCTCGTGCGGGCGCAGCTGCCAGAACGGGACGCTGGCACGGAGGTGGTGGTCGGAGTGCCGGGTGAGCTCGATCAGGCTCCACCTGGACCAGCGGGCCTCGGTGTTCCACGAGTGCTTCGCGAGGATTCCCTCCTCGCCGTCCCGCCTGAGCCCCCAGTGCCGGATGTAGTTCACGTACTCCAGGGTGAGGATGGCGATCAGGGAGACCACCAGCCAGCCCACGGCCAGGGGGGTCCCGTCGAAACCCCACGCGTAGCCGGGCACCAGGGCGAGCCCGGCCAGGGCTGCGAGCTGCAGGGCAAGGCCCCTGTAGGACGGGTTGGCCAGCCCCGTCCGCCCCTTCCCGTTGTGGATCCTGACGGAGGAGGCGAACTGCCTGGGGATCGTGCTGGCCCAGAACGCCCACAGGCCCTGATCGGCGGTCGCGCTCGCAGAGTCCCTGTCCGTCGCGACCCACTTGTGGTGGTTGTGGTTGTGCTCGGTGGTGAAGTGGGAGTAGTTGACCGAGAAGAGTAGGAGGCGCGCGAGCCTCCAGCCCGGGCTCCTGGGCCTCTTGTGGCCCAGCTCGTGGGCTGTGACGATGGCCGAGGCGGCGGCGCTGAGCCCGGTCGACAGCGCGGCCACGACCAGCCAGCCGGTCATCCCCTCGTGGCTGGCGAACCAGAAGAACGAGCCCAGCACGAGGATGTGGAGGAGGCCGTGCGCCCACAGCAGGGCCTCGAACGGGGTGCCCGACTCCCGCGGCGGCCGGGGGACCTCGGATGACCCCATCACCACGTCGAGCACGGGGCCGACGCCCCAGACGAAGACCACCCCCATCGCGACGTACATCGGCTCCTCGACGCCGAGGACGTTGCCCGAGATCACGAGCAGCGGGCTGATCAGGCCGAGCAGGTGGACGGGCCATGGCTCGGGGGCCAGGTCGGCGGGCTCAGTCATACAGGCTGGCGTGCCTAGCCCTGACCTTAGCTATTTTCGGGGCGACCACGGACACGCAGTACGGATTGGTGGACCCGTTGTTCGCGAAGTAGTCGTGGTGGTAGTCCTCGGCCACCCAGAAGTCCGATAGGGGCTCGACCTCGGTCACGATGGGGTCGTCGTAGTGGCCACTGAGACCCTCGATTGCCTCCAGCGCGTCCTCGCGCTGGGCCTGGTCCGAGTACAGGACGATGCTGCGGTACTGCGGGCCCACGTCGTTGCCCTGTCGGTTCAGCTGCGTGGGGTCGTGGCAGGTGAAGAAGACGTCGAGCAGGGTGCGTCGGGCGATGGCATCCGGGTCGAAGGTCACTCGGACGACCTCGGCGTGTCCCGTCCTCTTGCCGCATACCTGCTCGTAGGTCGGGTTCTCCACGTGCCCCCCGGAGTAGCCCGGCACGACCTCGCTTACGCCGCGAAGCCCCAGCACTGCCCCCTCCACGCACCAGAAGCACCCCCCGCCAAGCACGATCTGCTCCACTTCGCTCACCTATCGCAGCCTTCGGTAGTTCGGGGCCTCTCGGGTGATCTCGACGTCGTGGACGTGTGACTCGGAGAGCCCGGCGTTTGTGATCTGCACGAACCTGCAGTTGGACTTCATCTCCTCGATGGTGGCGTTCCCTGTGTACCCCATCGAGCTGCGCAGGCCCCCCATCATCTGGTAGAGCACGCCGTCGACCGGGCCCCTGGCAGGGACCCTGCCCTCGATCCCCTCGGGGACGTACTTGCTAGTGTCCCCCTGTCGGGACTGGAAGTAGCGGTCGGAGGAGCCCTTGCTCATGGCGCCTAGGGACCCCATCCCCCTGTACTGCTTGTACGACCGCCCCTGGTAGAGGATCGCCTCGCCGGGGGACTCGTCGGTGCCAGCCAGCAGGGAGCCGACCATGACCGAGTCGGCGCCGGAGGCGATCGCCTTGGCGATGTCCCCGCTGAACTTGATGCCGCCGTCGGCGATGACCGGGACGCCGTGCTTCGAGCAGGCCTCCACGGCTCCCATCACCGCCGTGAACTGGGGCACGCCGACCCCGGTGACGATCCTGGTCGTGCAGATGGAGCCGGGGCCGATGCCGACCTTGATGCCGTTGGCACCGCAGTCGATCAGGGCCTCGGCGGCCTGTGGGGTGCCGACGTTTCCGGCGATTATCTGGGCGTCTGGCCCGGCCTGGTCCCGAATCGCGCGGACGGTCTCCAGGACCCCGTGGGAGTGGCCGTGAGCCGTGTCGACTGCGATCGCGTCAGCCCCCGCGGCTAGCATGGCCAGCGCTCGGAGGATGCCTTTCTCGCCTGTTCCTGTGGCGGCGACCACCCTCAGCCTGCCCCTGTCGTCCTTGCATGAAAGCGGGTTGTCGCGGCTTCGGTTGATGTCGCGAACTGTGATGAGGCCGGAGAAGCCGCCGTCGGGGTCGACCACGACTAGCTTCTCTATCCTGTGCTTGTGCAGCAGCCTCTTGGCGTCCTCGAGGTCAACGTGCTCGGGGACTGTGACGAGATCGGTGGTCATGACCTCGGAAACGGGGGTTGCCTCGTCCTCGACGAAGCGTATGTCCCGGTTGGTGACCATCCCCACTATTCCTCCCTCCCCGTTGATCACCGGGAAACCGGAGAAGCCGTGCTGCTCCTTGAGGTCGCGAAGCTCCCCGACGGCCATGGAGGGATCGACGGTGACGGGCTCCAGAACCAGGCCGGACTCGAAGCGCTTGACCTTGTCTACCTCCTCGGCCTGGTCCTCGATGGCCATGTTTCGGTGGACAACTCCGATGCCCCCGCTCTGGGCCATCGCGATTGCCATCTCAGCCTCGGTGACGGTGTCCATAGCCGCGGACACGACGGGTGCGTTGAGGTCGATTCCGGTGGTGAGCCTGGTCGAGAGGTCGACCTCCGCTGGGAGGACCGCGGACTCGGCGGGGAGGAGGAGCACGTCGTCGTAGCTCAAGGCAGATTCGATATGCGCCATTAGGGATACGCGTGGTGGGTCGTACTTCAACGATTCCATGGCAGGCGCAGCCGACCGCGCCGCGACCCCCCTGATGAGGGGGAGTTTGCCCGAATGCGCTGGATTCAATAAGTCCGGATGCACCGAGGGGGCGGTGCTCGCGTGAACAGGCCGGCGGTGATAGGATGGAGGGAGTGGTGCGGCCTGCCAGAGCTCCAGAGGGCCCCCCTGCTCGCTAAGGTGGACACGGGCGCTTGGTCCAACACCCTGCACGCCGCGAGCATAGAGATCGTCGAGGCCCTGCCTGAGACAAGGGTCAGGTTCAGGCTCGAGGAGGGCGGCGACTTGGTAGAGCGCCCGTTGGCCAAGTGGAGGCGCATCCGAGACACGGGCGGGCAGGAGAACCTGCGTCCCGTGATCAGGACCGCCCTGGAGATAGCGTCCCGCGACTTCGACGTCGAGATCTGCCTCGCCGACCGGGGCAAGCTGAAGCACAAGATGATCCTGGGCAGGAACTTCCTCCGCCTCGGCTTCATAGTGAACCCCTCACGCCAATGCATCCACACGATGATTCGCTCGGAGGAGAGGATCAAGATGGGCTCGATGGACTGACACCTCTTTGTGTGGTGCCCCGGTCCGGAGTCATGCCTCAGGGACTTTACGTCTCCCAGGGAGGGCCGGAGCAGCCTTCCCCCTGGTGGCTGAAGGGGGGCGCCATCTTCATCGGGGTGCTAGGAGTCTCCTCGCTGATCGGGGCCATCTCGCTTGCCGCGTCAGGATTCTGGTTGGGGCAGATGCTGGATGAGCTCGATCCCGAAGAGGCCTGTAGCGATGACCCCGACCCGGCCTGCGAGGAGTTGATCCGGTCCCTGACCGACATGGCCGAGATGAGTATGTGGGACGTCGGGGCAGCGGCCTCCGGGCTCCTGTTCCTGCTATCCATACCCACCACGATCCTGATGTGGAACGCAGAGGACAGGGACACCGCCCTCAAACTGGCATGGGGCTGGGTTGTCTTACACGCAGGCTCGCAACTCTACATCACATACTCGTACATGGAGTGGCTAGACGACTTCTACGAGTCCATTCCCGAGGACCTGGGGTGGGTCAGCCTGTTCAGCTCGGTGGCATCCTATGGGAGCGTGCTGATGTGCGAGCTCACTCTCGCAGCCGGGCTGGCCCTGATCTCCCACCAGACCAAGCCGCCCACTGCGATCGATATCCCATCAGGCTTCCACCAGACCGATTCGCCTGAAACTTGAAACTGTGGCACTCTCACCGCCAATCATGCAGCACATAGTCGAAGGAATAATTGTGGTCAACACCGAGACCATTGCCGGCAAGATGATCACAAAGAATCTAGGAGTGGTCGGTGGCTCCACGGTGAGGGCCAAGCACGTTGGAAAGGACATAGGGGCCTTCTTCAAGAACATTGGAGGAGGCGAGCTCAAGGCCTACACAGAGCTCCTTGACGAGTCCCGAAACGAGGCTATCAACCGGATGGTGGCTGACGCACAAGCAAGGGGTGCCAACGCGATAGTGAACGTCAGGTTCGCGACCAGCGCGGTTACCGCGGGCGCTGCAGAGCTCTTCGCGTACGGAACCGCCGTCAAGGTCGAGTGAGCGGGGCATCTCCATGGCAGATCCAGGCACGTTGAGCGTGATTTGCTGGGGGCCCCTGCTCCTGATAGGCTTGGCTTTCACGGCCTTCGGGATCCTTTACGCGGTAGGCTACCCGATCTTGTTCCTCTGGGCTGTCATCTTCAGCGGTAGGATGCTGGACAAGCGGATTGCCCGCCTTGTGGAGAGGGAGGGTGCCTCCCTGGCGCACTTCGGCGGGAGGGACCCGCTGTCCACCCTGAGGGGGAGCCACATAGTCGGAGGGATCCAGGAGACGGGCCTCGTTTACTCGAGCGTGGTCTTCGGACCGAGCCACTGGCACCAGTTGATTGCAGCCCTCGCGAACCTGGTGGGAGGCAGGATAGACATCTTCCACAAGGTCGTGTCCACGGCCAGGGCGGAGGCGAAGCAGAGGCTCAGGGAGAGGTGCCAGGCGGATGGGTGGGACGAGGTGGTCAACGTCAGGATAGACACAGCTGAGATGACGCCGGCAAGCCAGCCCAAGGGAATCAGGGCCGTGGAGGTATTCGCCTACGGCACCGGAATCCGTTACAACTAGGTCTGGTCGTAGATAGGCGTCTCGTCGAGGTGGATCGCTGCGGAGAACATCCACCACGAAATCAGGTCGAAGGACTCCACCAGGCTCTGCTGGCCCGTCGCGTTGTCGATCACCATCATCTCGATCATCGTGTCCAGGGTGTCGCAGCTGCCGTGGTAGCAGTCCGACCCCCCAGTGAGGCTGCCCCAGTCCACGCTGACAACGCCGAGCTGGTCGGCGAATCGCTCGTAGTCCGAGCGTCCCCTGTCGCTGTCGTGCACTGAGATCGACTGCCTCTTCTGGTCCGAGGAGTCGACGTCCTTCATCGAGGCGTAGCCCTCTGTGTGGAATATCTCCCTGCCGAGCTGCAGAGCCCCCGATATGTCGTTGTTGTTCGAGCCGATCCACTCCAGCAGGCGGATCATCTCCCACTGGTCGCCTATCTTCTCGTTGTCGTAGTTAGGTATGCAGTCCACGACGAGGGTGTAGTAGCCCGGCCAGTTGGTCCCCACGGCGTCGGCGTTGAGGTAGTTGGTCACGGTGACCCCCTCGGGGATGTTCTCAATCCAGCTGTCGCTGCCGTCGTAGCCGTTCTCCTCGTTGCTCCAGAGGCAAACCGCGAGGGTGCGGCGGTTCTCGAACTGGGCAAGGCCCCGCGCCGCCTCCAGGACCAGCGCGACGCCGGCCTTGTTGTCGTGGGCGCCTACCCTGGTTCCGCCCCCGGGGGGGCTGCCGGGCTCTGCGACATCGAGGTGGGCCCCCAGCACCAGGTACTCGTCGGGGTACAGCGAGCCCCCCTTGTAGCCACAGACGTTTACGGCATAGGGGCTGCTGGATGCCAGGTAACGGTGGATCTGCGCGTCGTAGCCGTAAGACGAGAGCTCGCCCTGTATGAAGTCGAGAGCCCTGTCGTAGTTCTGGTCGAAGGGAACGAACGGGCCCCAGAGGTCATTGTATCCCGAGTCCGGGTCAGCGAACACCTGCATGAACTCGAACACGGTCAGGCCGTCGATAATCCCCGTGCTGTGCAGCGATCCCTCCCCTGGAGAGAAGCCCGACCTGTTCTCACGCAGGACCGGGTGGTCGACCCACGAGTAGGGGCTCTGCCCGAACCACTCCGAGGAGAACCACTCGGGCCAAGACTGGTTCGAGGCCCTCATTGGCCAGTCCTCCCGGCCCGCCTCACCGAGGAGGAAGTAGGCGTGCATCGTGTTGGAGGGGGCGATGATTTCGACAGATTTGGAGCCTGGATTGCTGAACTGCAGGGTGGTTCCGTTAGTCAGGTAGCCCGTCTCGGCGTCGAGGACAAGGTACGGCACGTGAACGCTCATCGGGCTGGATGCCACGAACTCGACCGACTGGAGCTGCGCGCCAGATAGCGGCGAGGGGGAGACGGCGAGGTCGCCCGCGGGAATCAGCGCGAGCTCGTCCGAATCGGAGAAGCAGCCTGTCATGGGGGCGGAGAGGAAGAGGAGGGCGACGGATAGTGCTGCGATGCGTGGCATCGACACGCAATGCCGCTAGTCGTTTAAGGAATCATTCAAGTCGTCTCGACGCCCCAGGGGGATTAGGGATAGCAGTGCAGAGCCCGGTGACCAAGATAGAGCCGCGAATTGCGAGGCGCCTCGCGAAGCAGAGGTACCACCTCGTCGGCGAGCACGGGGGGGTCAAGGTCTGTCACTGGACCAAGCAGTCCCTGGTCAACGATCGCTCGTGCTACAAGGGGACTTTCTACGGGATCGAGAGCCACGGCTGCATGCAGATGGCTCCGAACGTGGATACCTGCAACCTCGGCTGCACCTACTGCTGGAGGGAGCCGCACTCGGACACGCTTCACAAGATAGACGACGACCCTTACGAGCTCTACCTAGAGTCGGTTCGGGCTCACCGGCGGCTCATCACCGGTTACGGGGGCAACCCCAAGGCCGACAGGGAGAAGTGGCTGGATTCCCAGAACCCGAAGCACGTGGCGATCTCACTGAACGGCGAGCCGACGCTTTACTCGAGGCTTGGAGAGTTCCTCGATGTCTGCCACCAGCACGGAACCAGCACCTTCCTCGTCACAAACGGAAGCCTCCCCAAGGTGATAGAGGACCTTGATCCCCTTCCCACTCAGCTCTACGTAAGCGTCGACGCCCCAAACAGGGAGGTCTTCGACCGGATCTGCAGGCCCAAGTTCGACAAGGCTGCTTTCCACAAGCTCGAGCAGACGCTGGAGCTGCTACCCAGCCTGGACACTCGGACCGTTTGCCGGCACACGCTGATCAAGAACGAGTCTCTCGGCTTTCACGATGACTACGCACGTCTGGACAACATCGCAGACCCTGACTTCATCGAGGCCAAGGGCTACGTCTTCGTGGGCCACAGCCGCAACAACCTCAGCATCGAGAACATGCCGAGCCACGCGGAAATCCTCGAGTTCTCAGAGGCTCTGGCCCCCCTGGTTGGCCGGGAAGTGCTCTCGGAGAGGAGGGAGAGCCGGGTCGCCCTGATTGGCAGGGAGATGATTCCGATCGTCCTCCCGGAGAAGACCATGGAGCTGCCCGCCGACCTCGGGATAGCGAAGCCGCAGCAGCTCGTGCTCCCTCAGGCCTGAACCATCGGCCTGCTGGACCCGCACTCGGGGCATTGCTGCTCATCGCTGCCGCCGTACTGGTGGAAGCAGGCCGGGCAGGTCGGGGAGAGGGTCATCTCCCCCGTATCCCCCAGCAGGACCACGTCCTCGGGGACCCTCGCTAGGTTCAGGGCGTCTCGCTCTGGGTCGTTCATCTCGAACCTGCCCGGCCCCCCTATCTTCAGGAGCATGTCGGGCGGCAGGGTGAGGGTCCCGGAGTCGTCGATGATCAGCTCGCGGCTCCCGGATAGGTCGCTGATGTCGACGCCCACCCCGTGCTGGGCCACGAACCTGCCCTCCCGGAGCTCCAACGAGCGCTCGCAGAACGAGGCCACATCCCTGCTGTGAGTCACCAGCAGGAACGCCACCTGGTCCTCCGTGTGAAGCTTGGAGAACAGGTCCAGTACCTCCCTGCTGGTTATCGGGTCCAGGGACCCGGTCGGCTCGTCCGCCAGGATCAGCTTGGGCTCGGTGATCAGGGCGCGGGCTATCGCAACCCTCTGCTGCTCCCCCCCGGAGAGCTCCTCCGGCATCCCGTATGAGCGATCGCCCATTCCCAGCTTGTCGAGTAGGGCCTGGGACCTCTGCCTGGCTGGGCCTGGGAGGACGCCCTGGTGCCGCAGTGGCTGTGCCACGTTGTCGAGGGCGTTCATGTGAGCCAGAAGATTTGAGTCCTGGAAGATGAATGACACGGTTTTCTGCCTTAGCTCGACGAGCTCGCTGCCCGTCAGCCGGACCATCGGCTTGCCACCCAGTGAGACGAAGCCCGAGGAGGGCTTCATCAGGCCCCCTAGGCACTTCAGCAGGGTCGACTTGCCGGATCCGGAGGGACCGACTACCGCGACCGCCTCCCCCTCGAAGATGGTCACGTTGAGGCCCCTGAGGGCGACCACGTTTCCATCGATGGCTTGGGACTCGTAAATGTGGTACAGCATGTCTGCTTCGAGGATCGGTGGGTTGTCCGGCTGCATCTCACTCCCCCTTCAGAACCACTGCCAAGTCGGCTTGCAATGCCCTCTTGGTCGTGTAGAGCAGCGCTGCAACGACAGCGATCAGGACCGAGGCGTTGACGAGGGTGAGCTCGAACCAGGGCCAGATCAGGTCCCTCTCTATTGGAGCGCTCTGCCCCAGGAACAGCTGGAAGATGAACCCGAAAATCCCGAAGAAGCCGTTGAAGGACTCTGCGATTGCCAGACCGAGGACGACGCCCAGTCCCATGCTTACCAGGAGTATGGCCATGATCTCGAACAGTACCAGCCTGATCACCTGGTTGGGGCTGGCCCCTATTGCCTGGAGGATTGCCAGCTCCTTCTTTCGCTGGGTCAGGACGAGGGACAGGAAGACGAAGGCGGATGCGACCGAAGCCAGTGAAGCGACGACGAACTGGAGGCTGAGAAGCCCGGGAGTCCCGAAGATCAGGCCCCCGTTCCTCTCGTTCCCCGAGTGAACGGACGACCAGTCGCTGACGGCGGTGATCCCGTTCCCGTTTGATATCTCTGCGCTGAGCAGCCTCAGGGCGTCCGCGCAGTCGTCGTCGCTCTGGTCGCATAGCTCGAAGAACCAGCGGGCGGACGAATACGAGTCCGCGACCGCGTCTCCGACCAGCTCCCTGTATGCCCCCTCGCCGATCACGATGGCCTGCTCCGCCTCTGACGAGGATAGCCCGGGCACCCATCGGTGCCTGCCCAGGTAGTTGACCTGCGAGTCGGTGATCGTGGTTGTGATGATCGGGTTGAATTCGGAGTCGAAGCCGTCGAAGCCGTACTCCGTGTACTGGATGGTGACAGGGTCTCCGACGCCGATGTCGTCCTCGAAGATCCCCCTGGCCTCGCTGCCGACGGTGAAGCCCCCGGTCTCCCACCCGGATACGGTCCCCCCTATGTCATCCCCCGGGACCGCCTGCTTGTCCCAGATCAGGGTGTTCTCGTGGCCTTCGAAGAGGACCCAGGTCCGAACCAGGGTATTCTCCCCCTTGGGGTTGGTGAAAATGTCGGCAACCGACGTTTGGTGGCCGATTGCGGTGATTTCCGAGCCCCCCGCCCTCTGGATTGCCTGCACCACCTCATCCCTGGCCTGCTGCTCGGTTACAGCGGAGTCGAACTGGATCTGGATGTCCGCGCCGTTCTGGGCAGAGGTGGTCCTCTCGTCGACGACGGTCCCGGTGTAGCCCTGAACGGCGGCCAGTGTGACGATTGAGAGGGTTAGCAGCATTATCACCGCGAGGCGGTTGACCGACTCGCTGGAACCCGAACCCTTCAGGCCCCTTCTGATGTCCGAGACAAGGGGCGACCATGAGAAGAGCAGGGTCATAATCCTCGGTCCCGAGGCGCCGATCCTTCCCAGAACTAGAGCGCCGCCGACCCACAGGAAGAAGGGGCCGAAGAGAAGCAGGAGTGCGTTGAGGATGAAGTTGCCAATTATCCCGTTAGAGTCTATTGATCCGAACCCCCCGTTGCCCTCTATCCAGCTCTCGATGTAGGATAGGATCCCGACCAAGAAAACGATGGTGTGAAGCCAATATCTGGGCTTCCTCTTCCGGGAGACCTTCCTCACGCCCTCGTCGATCTCTATGCTCAGGAACTCGTTGGTTCTGGACCTCCCGAACAGCATGGCAAGTCCGACTGTAAAGACGATGATGCCGAATGTGGACCAGAAGCTGAGCGTCGGGGTGACATCGAAGACGTTCCTCTTGAATGACATGAATCCGACTGCTGCCAGGACTATGGGCACCCCAGCGAGCGCGATCAGGTATCCTGCCAGCCAAGCGAATGTGCTGATCACGGAAATCTCCAGCATGATCATCCCGGACAGGTTCCCTTTGGTCCCCCCTATCACCCTGTGAATCGAGACCTCCCTCTTCCGCTGCTCGAGCGATAGCACCAGGCCGTAAATCAGGACCGAGAAGGAGAGTATGACTATCGGGATCATGAGGATGTAGTCGAAAACCTGGATTATCCCAAGGAAGATGTTCAGGAAGGTTATGGTTCCCGACACAAGGTCGTTGTACTCCACCAGAATCCCCGCACTGGTGTAGTTACCGGCCTCGACTTCGTCCGTTAGGTCGGTTAGCCAGTTGGTAGCCGCCTTGGTGGAGCTGGTCGGTAGCTCGTTCCTATCGAGAGCGAGCCCGAGGTAACCGTGGTCGTTGTCCATAAGGATGAGCTTCTGCTCCTCGCTGAGCGCTGAGGCGGAAACCATCAGCGGGTGGAAAAGCAGGGTCGGGTTCGATGGGGGGCCCTCCTGGTAGACTGCAACTACGGTAAATGGCCCTTCCACGGTCATGTTGACGGTGCAGAAAAGGTAGCCGGAGTTCACATTGAACTTCTCAGCGCCCGTGCAGTTGTCGAATCCTTGGGCGATGCGCTCGTAGCCCAGGTAATCCGTGACGTAGGTGAATGTGATAGAAGAGATCGTGTCATTGACGGAGACCCCGGCCTCGCTCGCTATCACCGAAGGTAGGACGACGGCTCCCTTTGAGGCGGCTTCGGCAGAGTCCGCGGGCCAGCTGCCGTAGATCAGCCTAGAGGTGTCCCCGACCACAGAGTGCCTATCCCCGAACTCACCGTCCCAGATCCCCTCTCCGTAGAAGCGGATCGGCCTTTCACCGTTGATAGGGGGGCCCCACTCCAAAGCTTCGCTGTAGTCCCAGCTGACATTTGACCAGTCCCCTGTCGGCCCATCTATGGAAACCACATTTAGGGGCTGTGGGACGATGAAGCCATCGTCGAAGAAGCCGCTCACCCTTATGCCCTGCCGGCCGTAAACTATCCCACAGTCAGTGAACTCCTCCATCGAGACAAAGTCATCGCAGAGGGACTCCCAAGTCGCCGAGTCGTTCGTACGCCCCTCGGACTTGGGCCCTGGGTCATCGGCGAAGTCTATCTTCGCATCGAAAATTGACTCCTGCAGCGAGTACTGCAGGAAGGCCCCGGACAGCCCCACTGCGTATGCCAGGACGGTCGTAATGACCAACGAGGACATGAAAACCCCCGCGAAGACCGCTAGAACCCTCTCACGGCTGCGCCAAGCGCTCTTTCCGGCCATTAGGAGGTTGTCAGGCAAGGACAAGGCCCTGGTCTTGAGTGGCAATTTCTCTGCGGCCTCCCTTGTTGGGCTTCTCCAGCCCTGGAGCTCGTCAGACTGGGGCATTACTGGTGCGTCGTCAGCCCCTTGGTTCATTCACCCACCTCCACGTCATCGCCCCAAGCCGATCGAATGTCTGACGCGGCAGTGACCCCGTCCTTCAGTAGCAGCATCCTGTCTGCCATGGAGGCTAGCGTTGGGTCGTGCGTGACCATCAGGACCGACATTCCGTCCTCCTCGCAAAGTTGCTGGAACAGGTCGATTATGCCTTGACCACTCTTGACGTCAAGGTTGCCGGTGGGTTCGTCCGCGAGAAGCAGGGGCCTCGAGCCGGCTATTGCCCTTGCAATGGCTACCCTCTGCCTCTGGCCGCCCGAAAGCTGGTCGGGGATGAAGTCCATCCTATCCTCGAGGCCCACCTTCGCCAGGGCCTCTCGAGCTTGCTGGTCTGCTTTGTTGGAGTCCTCACCAGAGAGTTCGAGGGAGAAGACCACGTTGTCCAGAGCGTTCAACCTGTCGAGAA
This sequence comes from uncultured Candidatus Poseidoniales archaeon, assembly GCA_964563355.1. Classification (GTDB taxonomy): domain Archaea; phylum Thermoplasmatota; class Poseidoniia; order Poseidoniales; family Thalassarchaeaceae; genus UBA36. The sequence continues at coordinate 60,889 of CAZLVU010000007.1, read as the reverse complement.
GATGGAAATCCTGGAAGATCCAACCGACCCCGCTGCGACGGACGTCGACAACTCTGCTGGGTGGCTTCGTCCCATAGCTGAATTCTCCTAGAGAGATTTCTCCCGAATCGGCCTCCAGGAGACCGCCGATAATGTTGAGCAGGGTCGACTTGCCGCACCCGCTTGGACCCATCATCGCTACCAACTCGCCAGGTGCAACCTTGAGGTTGATACCCTTCAGAACCTCTAGTCTCCTGAGTCCAGAGCCGAAGCCCTTCCTGAGCTCGGAGACCTTGAGCATGCACGCCGACCCTAGGTCCTATTTATCCACTTATTCCATGCCAAGTTTCGAGCAATCGAGTTATCTCTCTTGTGCGCAGGACATCTCGTAGGCCCTCGACAGCGCTTCTCCCTGCGAGTCCCTGCCAACAGTGGCAATCGTGTGAGCGATGAGGTGGTCAGCTGCATGCCTAGTCACTCCTCCCGAGCGTCGCCACTTCCGATGGACTGCCTCTATCGAGGAGGCCCACTCCTTGGAATCGGTGGCTGGGAGGATGCACTCAGGGGGGAGGACCTCGGCATGCGCTGGTAGGTCGGAGGCGAGGACCGGGCACCCGGAGGACATTGCTTCTACGGGGGGGCAGTGGAAGCCCACCGAAACCCCGGGGTACAGCATGGCCTCTGCGTGCTGGTACGCGGAAGAAATTTGCTCCATGTCGAGCTTCTCGACCCCTATCCGAATGAGGTTGATGTCACGTTGAGTCTCCTCTGGAAGCATGCTGATAACCCTACTCAAAAAGGGACTGCGCCACCTGGGATCCTCCCCTCCGACTGCGACTACCAGGCACTTGTCCTCATCGTCAAGATCGCCGAGTAGCGATCTGGGGCGGGGTTTTCTGTGCGGGTCCCAGAGCTCAGAGTCTACAGAGTCTCTGACGAGGACGGACTCCGTCCGGGGGAACAGGTTCTTGGCATCGGAGAGGGTCATCTCTGAAGCGCAAAGAAGGGTGTCTGCACGCTCCATCCCTGCTCTGGCGTCCTGAATGCTCTGCAAAAGGGTGGAGGATGGGTTTCTGCTACCCAGGGAGACTGCTACGTCACCAGCCTCGATCGACCTAGGTCGGAAGTCGAAGAGGTCATGCACCGAGACAACGACGGGGACGGTGGATTTCGAGGGAACGAGGCGGGCATCCCACTGGTTGGTGATGTGGAGGAGGTCGGCCTGGGCCTCGGACGGGGCTCGCGCCACTCTCTTCGAGTGCCCGCTCAAGCCGGCTCTCCTCTCGACTACAGCGGCCTTGGTCCATCCCGGAACCTTCGCTTTGTCCAGGACCTCTTCGACCACCGAGTGGTTCGCGAAATATCCGGAATTTGAGTCCGGGACATCGCCCCTGGCCAGCACGACTCGCCTGAACATGTGCTGAGAGCCGGCTCGCGGGCTAAAAACGGGGATGCTGGGGCCATCCGCAGGTACGGGAGTTTTCAAGCGGGGAGCATTGTCGGAGAACGATGGGAGCGCACGGCCCGCTGCACGTCCTGCTGGTCCACGTGTGGTACTGGCCACATGTCGGGGGTGGCGATCAGCATGTGGAGCAGATTGGTCGCGAGCTCGTGAGGAGGGGGCACAGGGTCTCGGTCTGGTGTGCGGATGTGCCTGAACACACTGAGAAGCGGTTCGAGAGGGGCGGCGTCGACGTGACACGCCTCCCCGCCAGTAGGTTGCTCGGGGGCGTGGACCCCCTGGTATCAGTCAATGAGCTCGACCTGGATGATGTCGATGTGGTTCACCTGCATGACACGCTTCCAATTCTGGTTCGCAGAACACTGGCCAAAGCCAGGAGAGCGGGTAAACCAGTGGTGACCACGTTTCACAATGACTACGTCAAGAAGACCGTTTCCGGTAGGCTGCTAAAGCGAGCAAGGTGGGCCCTGCAGGGTCGCAGGACCCTGCACGCATCCGATGCTCGGATCGTCCTGACTCCTTACTTCGAGGGCCTTCTAAGGGACAAGGGGGTCAGAGGCAGCCTAGACGTGATTCCGAACGGTTTCTCACCTGTCGAGGACGCTCCGGAGGAGCCTATCGGCCTAGGTAATAGGGACCGTTCTAGACCTCTGCTATCCTTTGTCGGCAGGCTGAGCGATCAGAAGGGAGTGGACGTGCTAATGGATGCCATGGACTACTACGACGAGGACGGGGGGTTCGATCTTGCTATCGCAGGAACTGGCGAGCTTTCGGGATGGTTGGATGAGCGTCGTGATAGGTCCAAGTTCAAATCGTCTATCTCCATACTGGGGCTCGTCTCGGATTCAGAGAAGAGGTGGCTGTACGAGAACTCTGCAGGGGTGGTAATCCCATCGAGGTTCGAGGGGCTCCCCACGGTCCTATTGGAGGCGATGCACGCGACCGCCCCGGTAGTCATGGCCGACGTCAACGGGCTGGGGTCCATGGTCGATCAGGCAAGCTGCGGCCTCTCCGTTCCCACGGAGGACCCGATTGCGCTAGCTTCAGCGATGCATGAAGTCGCATTTGCCAATCAGGACTCCCGCTCAAACTGGGGCTCCAACGGTGCTGCTGCATCGTCATCATACCTCTGGAGATCCGTCACTGACAGCGTGCTTGAGGTATACCGCAGGGTGGTGGATACTTGATTGGGGACGAGGGGGGCAAACCCGTGCTTCTCGTAGCTAAGGGCACCTTTGGAGCAATGGGTGGTGCCGAGCGTGACCTGATCAGGGTACTGCCAGCACTTGGCCGGTTGTTTGACGTCAGAATGGCGACCATCCATTCGGCCCCCGAGCTCGAGGGAGTCTGTGCGAGGGAGGGCATTCAGCTCATTGAGCCAAAGACCCGGTGGGAGCTGGCAACAGACCCCGTATCAACAATCCTTGACACCGGACGCGGCAGTGCTTCGAAGGCCTGGGGCTCGTGCGAGGGACTCGGGGAGGCGATGGCATCGGCCGATGCAATGCATCTGGTTAGCGGTGACGGCAGCCTGCCTCTTCTCGATCACGTGCCCAGTGGCCTGAAAGTCCACCTGCACCTGCTCGAACCCCACAGGGGCCTCTACGAGGACGTGCTGCACAGGGCAGTCGACGGGACCCCCAAGAGGAGCTTGGCCCTAACTGAGGCCCTGCTTTCAAGAGCCAGGCGACGCGACCAGTCCCTGATGGCGTCCATGATCTCCCGAGATGGGTCTGTGGTAAGTGGCAACTCCAACTTCTCAGCTGAGAGGGCCAATGATGTGTATGGAATCGATGCCGGCGTGCTGTGGCCCTGCGTGGATACGACCGAATTCCCTGAAGAGTCCTTGGAGGACGTTGATAACCCGTATGTGGGAAGGGAACAAGGGTACGTGGTTAGCGTCGGACGGGCCTCTTGGGCTAAGGGCACATGGGAGACCGTCTCCATGCTGAGGGGGACTGGTCTGTCGCTAGCTCACGTCGGAGGGGGGGATGGCGCGTCCCTGGACATGCTCCGAGGCCACGCCGAATCCTGTGGTGTCGGAATCTGGGTCGCTCCCCGTCTGTCTTCCCCGGAGCTGGTCAGCCTGATGAGGAGCTCTCGGGCCATCGTCAGCATGGCCCACTCGGAATCCTTCGGACTTTCACCGATCGAGGCGTTCGCCGTTGGGACGCCTGCCCTTTTCGTTGACGAAGGCGGTTTCAGGGACACGGTTGTGGATGGGGTGAACGGGAGGCTCCTGCCTCGGGAGGACTTCTCCGAGTGGCACACTGCTCTGAAGCAGGCTGCCGACGGCACGATCCGTCGGAGGTGGGTGGATTCGGGGCGAGCGCGCCTGGGGGAACTGGACCTATCCCCCGATGCTCATGCTCGCCGGCTTTGGGAAATCCTGAGCTAGCCAGCGTAAGAGATTGCGTCCCTTGCCTATGGGTGCTTGTCGGAATAAGTGCGAGTCGTTCGGCAGCACCCTGTTCCGCTGGATATATGGATGCCGTTTCACTCGACGGGTCGTGCGTGCCATAGAGACGATTGCAGTAATCGGCGCTGGGAACATGGGCTCTGGCATAGCTCAGAAGAGTGCCCAAGAGGGTTTCGCAGTGCAGATGGTAGACCGTGAGCAGCAGTGGGTTGACCGAGGCCATCAGATAATCGACGATTTCCTCAGCGAGGCTGTAGAGAGGAGGATATTCCGCCCTGCCCACGTTGAAGAAATCAAGGGCAGGGTTGAGGGGGTCGTAGGAAACCAGAACGTCTCCCCTAACACCGACTTGGTAATCGAGGCTGTCTTCGAGGACTTCGCCGTAAAACAGGAAGTCTTCGCAACTCTAGACGAGGCATGCAACGAACATACGATCCTTGCGACAAACACCTCTTCCCTCTCAGTCAATGCTCTGGCCAAGGCCACTGCCAGACCGGACCGCTTCGTAGGGCTCCACTGGTTCTACCATCCGGCCAAAAACCGCCTGATCGAAGTAATCCCCGCAGAAACAACATCCCAAGAGACCCTAGCTGCAGTGGAGCAATATTGCAAGGCCATGGGAAAGGTGGTAATCGTATGCAAGGACCGTCCAGGATTCGTGGTCAATCGCTTCTTTGTTCCTTGGCTAAACGAAGCCTGCCTGCTTCTCGAGGAAGGTGTGGCAACGACGGCACAGATTGATGCAGTAGCCTGCAAGGCCTACAGAATTGGTTTGGGACCGTTCGCGCTGATGAACCTCACAGGACCGGCAATAGCCGTTCACGCAACGGATTACCTAGCCGAACAACTGTCCACTCCGAGATACAGGGGGGCGTCCATTCTCAGGGAGATGGTAGAGTCCGGGGGGATGTGGGAGATCGGGGAGGATTCCGAATGCGACGAGGATGCTTCGCGAAAAATCAGAGAGAGGCTCCTGGGGCAGTCATTCGCCGTTGCCTCGCAGGTTGTTGAGGAGGGGGTCTGCTCGATGGAAGACCTGGACCGTGGGGCCAAAGTAGGACTGAGGTGGTCCCTAGGACCTTTCGAGATAGCAAATAAGATTGGAGTCGGTGAAGCGGTTAGAATGGCGAAGTCTTACTCCGAAGTGGCAGGTCTGGAACTACCTGATTGGTTCACAAGCAGGGAGGGGGACTTCCTGTTCTCGCTTGTAGATGTAGAAGTTAGCGACGGAATAGCAACCGTGCGACTAAACAGACCCGAGGCGATGAATGCACTCAACGAGACTCTGATGGCCCAACTTGGGGGGGCGGTAAAGGAGCTGAACCTACGCGACGATGTCAGCACCATAGTCCTCGAGGGGGCGGGTAAGGCGTTCGTCGCTGGCGCGGACGTCAAGTTCTTCGTAGACAAGATCAGAGAGGACGCATTCCAGGATATCTACGACTTTACTGCGTTCGGACATGAAGTTCTGAATTCCATCGAATCGAGCCCCAAGACCACCATCGCCCTGACTACGGGTCTGGCTCTCGGAGGTGGGTTGGAACTAGCCCTCTCCTGCGACTACCGAGTGGGGACTGGTCGCACTCAGTTCAGGTTTCCAGAGACGAGCATCGGAATTTTCCCCGGGCTTGGTGGGACTCAGAGGTCGGTTCGCATCTGCGGGGTAGAGGCCGCTAGGTTCGCAGTGCTGGCAGGAAACTTCCTAGATGCTCGGACTGCGAGGGCGCTTGGCCTGCTCACTCACCGGGTTGCACACTCGGAGATATCGAAAACCATTGCCGAGCTGGCGTCTTCAGGAAAACCGGATTCCAAGTTCCCGGGCAATCCCTCCGACCCTACCAATGCTGTTGCCTCATTCGCTGAATCCTTCTACTCAGATGCAAACTTGGATTCCATCCTGTCTGGGGAGGTCCCCGAGGGCTTCGATCCTGAAGATCCCCAGGTCGGGCGCCAGATCAGGAGCCTGGCGAGAGTTGCACCACTCGCCCTTTTGACCACAAGTGAACTCTTGAATCGAGCAGTAGAAACCGGGGACGAGCTGTCTGTGGGCCTTCAAGCTGAGTTGGATTCGCTTGAGACAATCTTCGGCACAAATGACGCCCTCGAAGGGCTATCCTCCCTCGTAGAGGGGAGGCGCCCCGTGTACTCTGGAACCTAACTCAGAGCAAGCGACACGACCCCGCAGGTCATACAGGAAGCGCTCCTAAGGTTGGGAGACACAAACTCCTGGTAGACCAAGCAGGGTGATCCGCAAGAGGGGCATACTGAGATTGACTGCAGACCCGTCATGACCACCTGCATCACCTTCTCGGGTACTGTGACCAAGCTGGTGCACGGCAGTCCGCCATTGCACGCATTACAAGATCGATCAATGTCATAAGGTGACCTCCATTATTGCAGTAGAGCGGTTTATCTCCTCTTTCTCATTCCAGATTCTCATCACTTCGTCAGTCCATTCCTCTAGCCATCTATCCATATCAGTTTCCTCTTCAAACCTAGTGCGGTTTTCACACTAAGCGAACGGGTCACGGTATATCAACATGGAAGTGGTTGAGGTCACACTATGGTGCATTTTAAACACCTGATACCCTTCTGAGCACTTGATATCAATGCCCAGGCAACCGATGGTAATTTCAGATGAGGACTTCAAGAAAGTCGAAGCCGCGATAACTAACGTCAAGGAGGACGGCATCGAAATCCGCAGTGTCTTCGAAAGCTATTACGACGAGAGCTTTGACATTGACTGGGAGGTGGATGCTGCTGTGGAAGCGTTCTCAATTTTCAGCTCCCGGTGGACCATCGAGATTCTTGCTACCCTGTACATAGCGGGTGAGCGTCGCTTCAACGAGATGCGGAAGCTCCTCAGGGGGATCAGCAGCAGGACCCTTTCAGACAAACTGACCAAGTGTGCAGAATCCGGGCTGGTCGAGAGGATAGTTGAGGACGGCCCCCCAATCCGGGTTAAGTACCGACTAACGGACCATGGAAGGGATGCAGGCAGGTTGCTTGGCCCCTTGGTTGCTTACATGAAAATCAAGCAAGGCAGAGTCATTAGGCATAGTATCTGAAGATGAGCATTTTCCGCTCAACCGAAGGCATCCTTAAAGCTTAGAATGACGAGTTTCGGGCATGGCGCTGATACAGCAGTGGCGTGCTGCGCACCCCTGGATTTCGGACTCTATCACAGCTATTGTGGCTGGATCTCTGGGCCTTTCTACCATACTGCCCCCTCTAGCGCAAGGGACTCTTTCGTCACCACACGGTAACTCATGGGAGAACCCCCTGAGAAGCAGAATCCTGACTACGCTTGAGCGATCCCCGGGGATACACTTCCGCGAACTGCAGAGACAGCTGGAGGCTGCGAACGGAACTCTCAGGCACCATCTCAACGTTTTGGTAAAGGAACGCTCCGTGACCGTGGTGCCGGTAAATGGCAGGACCTGCTACTACGCTGGGGCTCCGGCGCAGGTTGAGATTCTGGAAGGCACGGGAGTTACGGACGAAGCCACGGCCGCTGCGATGCTGCCAGTGGGACTCTCGGGCGTGCAAAGAAAGGTTGTGAACAGGCTCTCCAAGTTCCCCAACCCAATCTCCCAGGCCCAGTTGGCTCGCGATCTGGGGAGATCTCGTGCCACGGTCCACTCAGCAGTTTCAGTGCTCCGGCGAAGAGGCATAGTAAGTTGCAGCAGACTTTCCCTAGCTCCTCACCTGGACGGTCTGGGGATGTCCAAAGTAGACTATCCGTGGTTGGAGATTCGTCAGGAATACGCCTGATTAGCTCCTGCTGCCTTGCCAAGGCTCTTGAGCCTCGGAATCTGCGCACGCGTCGTGTTCGAGCTCAGGCTGTCGGAGTTACCCATGCCAACTGGCAGCAAAGACCCAGACGTGCTGCTGGCTTGGATTTTAGACACAATGGGACTGATCGGCAGAAGGTCGGGGCAGTGGGGTGATGACGATCATCAGGGTGCCTTGCATCGAATAATGCGAGATGCCCTATTGGCCGACCCGCTAAGGGGGTGGGACACTAAGAGCCTGGGGGATGCATGTGGCCTGTCTCCCACCGGAACCCATCACCAGATGGTCAAACTAAGGTCGTGCGGGCTTGTATCAACTGAAGTAAACGGGAAGTGGCACGTTCACGTACTCAGGGGTGGCTCGATGTCGGCAGCGACCTCCCTGGTTACCGCTCAGGCTAGGGTGATCCTAGAGCTTCGAATGTCTGAGCTCGATTCCATCGTAAAGCCGTCAGAAGGCAGAATGGAAACCAGTGCCGAGGAAGATGATGTGTCATTCTCCATCAGAATAGCTGAGCCGGGATCGAGAACTCAGGAGCAGGATAGTGTCAGTTCCCTAGTTGAGGATCTCGGCTTGAACGGAGGTCGTTCTCGGAGTGGCGACAGCCTGGCGACCGATCTTCTGGTCGAATTGGGTGCCAGTGACGGGCCCGCAACTATCCTATCTCTTGCAGAAAAATGCTCCGAGAGTAGATCGAGGGTACAGAGGGCAATTGAGCGCATGCGGTGCGCGGCTCTGGTAGAGAGGGTACCGATGGTGGAGCGCATAGCTCAGGATGTGTTTGCTGGCTTGATGCGGCAACTGGATGCACGTGGGGAGGAGTGGCTCATGTCACGGGGTGGCCTTGGGAGATTGGAGGGGTCTGTTTCGAAGGCACTGATTGAGGGGGCGAAGGAATCATCACTAGACATTGACAAGGTTCAGGCCATCCTGTCTCCCGTCCCTATTGAGGGTCAGCGAGTCCTGTTGAATACCCTGGGTGGAAGGATGCCATACGGGATTAGGATGGCAGGAGTTGACGCTTCAGAGGTCTCGGAGAGGGTTCTGCGCCAGGGAGATAGGGCTCTTAGGCGTCTCAGGACCGTTGCGCAGCGCCTAGACGAGGCCCTGAGTAGCTGATGCATGGAGGGCCTAGGCTCAATTTCTGCTATTCACGCCGCTAGAGCTCTGCTGTCCACAAGCCCTTCCAGGTATTTGGTGACCATTCGCCCAAGGTTCGCCTGGTCGCCCTCTTGGTGAAGGGCGACTCTCATCGCTGAGGCCCCAGGGAGCCCCTTTGTGAATGACACAGCGTGGCGCCTGAGATTCTTGTTTTGCAGGTTACTGTACAGCTCCCCGCACAGTTCCAGATACCTCCCCCAGCACCAGAGGCGGGCTATTGCGTCGTCGTCCCCCCATGGAGGACTGGGGTTGGGCCAACCTAGGTCTCGCTTGATCTCGTGGAAAATCGTAGGGCGCCCGATTGCACCACGCCCTATCATCAGGCCCGAAGCGCCTGTGGCCTCCATGCAGGCAGCGGCGGTGGGCGCGTCGACAACATCCCCGTTCGCTATCACTGGGATGCTGAGTGCGTCGACAATCTCACGAATCTGCGACCAATCGGCCTCACCCGAGTAGCGCTGCCGTAGGGTTCTTCCATGGACGCAAATGCGACCGACGCCCTCGGATTCGAGGCTCTTGCAAATCTCTAGGGCTGTATTGGGTCCGCTTCCCGTTCCGAGTCTCATCTTTACCGTGATTGGGACTTTTGCCACCTCTATGCACGCTCGTACCATGTCGACGACACGGGTTGGGTCCCCAAGCAGGGCTGCTCCTGCATCATTGCGGCATACCTTGGGTGCCGGGCAGCCGAAATTGATGTCAATGGCGTCGGCTCGATCCTGTAACATCTCGACAGTCTGCACCATCTCCTCTGTTACTCCGCCGAAAATCTGCGGAATGAAGGGGTGCTCTCGTGGATCGCTCTCGACCTTGAGCCAGGAGTAGGCGTTCCTCCTAGTCAGGCCGGAGGCCGCTGTGAACTCCGTAACTGTGACGTCCGCCCCGCACTCCCTAGCTAGCAGCCGGTAGGCGAGGTCGGTGACCCCTGCCATGGGGGCTAGGAACAGGGGAGGGCCCGGTTCGTCCATGATGCTCGAGCCGAGGTGGTCGCCTTTGAGGACGTCGAGCGCTCAGAACGTCGACTCCCAGTCAGCCACGTCCTCGGCAAGCTCCCACTCCATGTCGGTAGATACTGTCCCGCGGGACTTGAGGATCTCTCGAGAGAGGAGCCAGTAGACGAGGGCCAGTGAGCGTCTCCCCTTGTTGTTAGCAGGTAGAGCTAGGTCGACGTTGCGGAGCCTGTTGTTTGCGTCGCATATAGCTACAACGGGTAGGCCCGATTTAACCGCCTCGTTGAGTGCTTGGGTGTCGGCTGCAGGATCGGTGACCATGATGATCTCGGGCTCGATGTACGTCCGAAGCCGGGGGTTGGTCAGAGTGCCGGGGATGAAGCGTCCGACGATGTGCTTGGCACCTATGGCTTGTGCGAACTTGCGAGCTGGCCTCTGACCGTACTGCCTTGCGCTGACAACAAGCACCCTCTGGGACTCGTAGTTGGATAGGAAGTTGGCAACGACTCGGATCCTGGAGTCGGTCTGGTGTACGTCGATTAGATGGAGGCCGCTACTGTCCTGCTGCATCGTGTCGAGGAACTGCTTCATGTCCGCAGACTTCTGGTTGGTCCCGATGTGGACAGCGTGCCTTTCGTAAACGTCAAGCGGCACTAGGGGGGACATGCTCTCCGCCATTCGGTTTCCTCAGCAGCGCGGCGACCTGACATTGATTGATAAGCGCTGCGCAGTGACATTGAACGTCGGTCAGTCGCTGTTCAAGTCCGATAGGAAAGTGCATTCCCCTATTTCGTGGGTCTCAGGGAAGCGCACACATGGCTTGGTGATGGTCGCGAAAAGGTCGAAGTGGTCGTGGAATGATAGCTGGTCTACCGGAGCGGTCAATCCGTATCCTCTGGCCTCGACCTCCAGTATCCAGGTACCTTCGATGAAATCTTCTTGGAAGTCAATGCTCTCAAAGGGGTAGTCCTTGGTTGCCTTGACGTGCCAGAACGCGTCCCCTCCAGCGTTCTTGGATCCGGGCTGCCAGAGCCATGCCTCGACGTAGCGAACCTCGTTGGTGTCGTTACCTACCAGCTCCTCGAGAGTCGTTGAGTAGGGGAGCTGTGCCCTGAATGTGATGGTCAGCTCCGAAACCGTCTCATCGAACACCAACTCGGTCTCGTTCTGGTATATCACCGAGTCCAGGGTTGATCCTGTGTCGAACGTCACCTCCCAGCCCACTGTGACCTCCTTGTCTATCTGACTCGGGGGCTCCCTCCAGCTCTCGATGATCTCACGCTGCATGGATAGGGCCAAGCAGCCAGTGCTCAGCATTGAGAGCAACAGCATGGAGGCAAGGCAGAGTGCCTTCGGGACGTTTCCCATGGACCTCGGAGAGGCCCGTACGTCTTCAACTCGCTTGCTTCCCGGTGCCTCTCGGTACTCATAGGGCACGTCAACGCCGTAGCTCAGTCACCCCTCGTCGTCATTGAGGCAGCACAGCGAGAGGGGATGCGGGCATCAAGACTGCGACGTTAGTTCAGCGGCGTCGGGAGTGAAGCGAGGGGTTAATTGCTTTCTGTTAGAAACCCATTCCGCCCATTCCGCCCATTCCGCCACCCATGTCGGGCATCGCTGGCGGGTCCTGCTTCTGATCCGGGTCATCTGCGATTAGCGTCTCGGTGGTTAGTACCATCCCTGCGATCGATCCAGCGGACTGAAGGGCGTTCCTCGTCACCTTGGCTGGGTCGAGTATGCCTGCATCAGTCATGTCGACGTACTCGCCGGTGCGTGCGTTGTAGCCGTAGTTAACATCGTCGCTTGACAAGATCTCCTTGATGACCGAGTCGCCTTCAGCACCAGCATTCTCGGCAATTTGCCTAGTCGGTGATTCCAAGGCGTTGAAGACTAGGTTGATGCCAATCTTGCGATCGCCCTCGGCGGACTCTGCTAGGTCCCTGAGTGTCTCCCTGGCTCGCAGTAGTGTTACGCCGCCGCCTGGGACGACTCCCTCTGCCATGGCAGCCCTCGTAGCGTTGAGCGCGTCATCCACTCGGGCCTTGGTCTCCTTGACCTCGGTCTCTGTCGCTGCCCCGATTTTCAGCACCGCCACACCCCCTGTGAGCTTGCCAACGCGCTTCTCGATCTTCTCTCGATCCCACTTGCTGGTTGCCAGCTTGGCCTGTCCTCGGAGGACCTCTGCTCGCTCCTCGCTAGCCTTCTTGTCGCCTCCCCCTCCGACAACTGTGGTCTTGCTCTTTCCGACGATCACCCGGTCGGCGCTCCCTAGGCTAGATGGACCCTGGGTCTTCAAGTCGGCTCCTTGGTCCTTCATCAGTGGCTTTGCACCAGTCAGAACGGCGATGTCCTCGAGCTGTTCCACGATTTCGTCCCCGAAACCCGGGGCCTTGACCGCGACTGCCTTGACGACCTTGCTCACGACGTTCAGAACTAGGGTGGCTAGAGCCTCGCCCTCGATGTCCTTGGCCACGATCAGAAGGGGCCTCTTCTGCTGGACGCTGGCTTCCAGTGACGGCAGCAGGTCCTGTGCGGAGTTGATGGTGTGGTCGGTCAGGAGGATCAGCGGGCTGTCGTGTACCGCCTCTCGCTTCTCACGATCGGTGATCATGTACGGGCTCATGTATCCCTTGTTGAACTCCATGCCCTCGACGACGTTTAGCGAAGTCTCGATCGACTTCGCCTCTTCGACAGTGATGACGCCGTCGCGCCCGACCGCGTCTACGGCCTCGGCGATTAGGGAGCCGATCTCCTCGTCATTGTTCGAAGCGATAGTGGCGACTTGCTTGATGGTCTCACCCGTCTCTACCGGGACTGCACGCTCCTTGAGCGACTCCACGACTGCGTTGATAGCCTCGTCGAATCCAGCCCTCAGCTCGACTGGGCTGGATCCAGACTCCATGTTATCCAGTCCGTTGTGACAAAGGCTCTGTGCAAGCAGGGATGCGGTTGAGGTCCCATCTCCAGCGTTATCCTGGGTCTTGCTGGCCACCTCTTGAATCAGTTTGGCTCCCATATTAGTGAACGGGTCGCCGAGCTCGATGTCCTTGGCAATGGTGACGCCGTCGTTGATTATGGACGGACTGCCCCATGACTTCTCAAGTACGACGGTCCTTGCAGCTGGACCCAGGGTCACCTTGACTGCGTTGGCCACTGTGTCGATTCCTTCCAGCAGCTTCTCTCTTGCCTCTGCTCCGTAGATTATCTTCTTCGCTCCCATGATATCACCCCAGTACCTTGGCCTGGATGTCCTCTTCTTGGATCAACAAGTAATCCTGGCCCATCCACTCCATCTTAGTTCCGCTGTACTGCCGGTAAATCACTCGATCCCCGATAGCGATGCTCTTCGTGTCCGGCCCGACGGCCTCCACGAGGCCCACGTTCATCTTCTCGCGTGCCTCCTCGGGTAGAAGAAGTCCTGACTCGGTCTTCTCCGGGGCGTTCTCCATTGCTAGCAGCACCATTTCTCCTATCGGTTCAATTCCAATTCCCATGAGTATTCTCCCTCGCAGTTGCGGGCCTCGCAAATTTTGGACTATTTTAAACTAAACGAATGGAACTCAGCCAGTCCATTATGCTATTAGGCCAGATTTGGCATGAGGCTATTCCTCTTCAGTCGAGGAACGTAGGGCGGAAACCGCTGGGTCGAGCAACAATGGGGAGGCCAGAATAGTCAGAATGGTGAGAGCTAGGTAATTCCAAGTGCTCTGTGTTACTGAGGACTGGGTACCGGAAGCCAGCAGTTTGATTGAGCCTATCCAGGGAATCTCGGAAGAGGCGATTCCGACAATCCACTCATCCTTGACGGCGAGAACGGGATTGCCGTGCTCCGTGAGGCCGCTCCCCATGCCCTGTCTGTTGGCGGAGGGCTGGTCCAGCATGCAATCGTTGTTGTCCCCAGCGGTCAGGTATCCCTCGTGGGAGGGAGTCCAGTGGTCGATCTCCAGGTTGTAGCTTCCGCCGTGGTATGGGCACTCGTAATCTAGGGTCCAAGTGATGGATGCGACCCCCAAAAGGGTGGTTCCCGGTACATCCCATCCTCCAGAGCCGTTGGTGACGGCCTTCAGGATTGCCCTGTGAATCACGGGTGTCTGGTCTCCTCCGTTCTTCCTGTAGATGATCACGTCCCCCGGCATGCCGTGCGAGTCGTAACCGAAGTTTTCGCCCTCCGGCTCCGTGGCCTCAGCGAAGGTGACGATGTCGGCCCTGTCACTGTGCATCACAAGCACCAGGTCCCCGGGGTCGATCGCCCCCAAGGAGCCGTCGTTGTCATGCATCATCGAAGTTGACTCGACAACGACCATTGGAGGGAACATTCCTGTGGATATCCACATGGAGCCGAGAATTAGCGCAACGAGCCCGAAAGCCAGCAAGGCCTCCCTGATCCACCACCCTGGCCCTTCCTGATTGGGCTCCGAGTGATTGTCTGGAAGAATGGGGTCTTGGGTTGACACCTCATTCCTCCTCTTCCGAGCCAGAGTCGACGCTCTCCTCGAATGCCCTAGTGGGGGGTTGTGATTCAACCACGTACCTCTTGGGTACTTTGACGCCTAATTGTTCGTAAAGTCCCTTCAGCCTGGACTGGAAGGAGCTGCCCAGCATATCTGCAGCGATCTCGGCCTCCTTCCTCCTGCGGAGGACCTCTGGCCTGGAGTCCAATTCCAGGATATCCTCCAGAATCTGTTTCTGGCCGAGGAAATAGAAGAAGTCTGGTGCAACAAAAAACAGGGCAACGGAACCGCCGAGCAAACCTAGCCAGACAAACGGAATCAGGTTGTCCCTTCCTTCCTGCTCCAAACTCTGCACCCCGTCCATGAAGAACATGAAGACGAAGCAGTAGAGGGTCAGGGCAGAGAAGAAAAGGGTCATCGAAGTGTATGCCCTGAAGTGATATTCGCGCTTCGAATGCCACCATTTCTTCAGTGGACCGGACTGTTTTGGCCTCGCACGCGCCATCTCTATCGGCCCTCGCGCCGCACTCATAGGGTTAGTTACTTTCGTCGCTCGTTTCCCCGTTGATTGCGAGGCGGATGGTTTTACCATATACGGCTCTAGTGTACATCCATGCCTAGTGCCATCTCCCTTCTGCATCCCAGAGTCAGGATGCTGGTAGAGGACAAAAGATGGGTCCTGACGCCAATCCAGGAGGCTGGGATACCGGACGTTGTTGGAGGGGTGGATAAGCTCCTAATCGCACCCACTGGGAGCGGTAAGACGGAAGCGGCTATTCTACCGCTGATATCCCGCTCTGTTTCCGAGAGCTGGGGTGGGCTTTCCATTCTGTACATCACCCCACTGAGGGCGCTAAATCGTGACATCGACAGGAGAGTTGCTGACATGCTGGCCCCATTGAACCTGGAGGTGGGGGTAAGGCATGGTGACACCACGCAGAAAGAAAGGCAGAGGCAGTCCAAATCTCCGCCCAACCTACTCGTTACCACTCCGGAGACGGCGCAGATCATGCTCCTGGGAAGCAGGCTCAGGGAGCATCTTGCCGGGGTAAGGGCAATTGTCCTAGATGAGGTGCACGATCTCGCGGGCTCTGAGAGAGGGGCGCAGCTTCTGATCGGGCTTGAGAGGATCAAGGCCCTTGGTAAACGCAAGATTCAGCTGGTTGGACTCTCAGCCACCGTGGGCAACCCACGTGAGGTGGCACGGTGGTTCTCGGAAAGCGCTGAGCCTGTAGTGGGTCCAGCTCCAAGGCGGACCGAAGTCATTGTCCACAAGGAACCATCCAGTAGGGAGGACGAGCTACTGTCTGTAGAGTGGTCGGTTTCTCCCAACTCAATTGCTGCATTCAGGAGGCTGGCCGAAACTCTGATTGAGGACTCACCAGCCCTTGTATTCGTAAACTCAAGGAGTACGGCAGAGACGGTTGCCCAGAGGCTATCCTCCTTGGCTCCCGAGCTCAGTTTGGGCGTCCATCACGGTAGTCTGGCAGCGGATACTAGGAGGGAGATGGAGGACACCCTAAGGAGGGGCGATTTACACGGGATGATATGCACCAGCAGTCTGGAGCTAGGGATGGATGTGGGTACCATTCGCAGAGTCCATCAGCTTCAGAGCCCGAGGTCCGTCGAGAGGTTGCTGCAAAGGGTCGGCAGAGCTGAACACAGGCTTGGAGGGACCGGACGTGGCGAAATCCTAGCTTGGGAGGTAGATGGGGTCTCGGAGTGCTCGGTAATCGCACGCAGGGCGATGTCCAACGAGCTGGATGGGGTCGAGTGGAGGACCAATCCAAGGGTAGTAGCTGCCAACCAGATGATGCAGATGGCGATTGAGAAGGGAGTGGTTCCCCTCAAAGATGCAACTGAGATAATTCAGAGGTGTTCCATCTTCAAGGATTGGGCTCATGATGACACATTGGCCGTTCTGAGGGTCCTAGATGACCGTTGGATGATCAGAGTGGTAGAGAACCCAAGAGAGTCTGACCCCATTTCTTGGCCAGCTAAACTGTGGCGAGCCTTGTCGTCGAAAACGGACGGTGAAGCTCCTGCAGAGAGGCCTTCATGGGATCAGGAAATCTCCGAAGCTGATCGGAAGAAGTGGGCGGGACAACTGCTGAGTGGACTTCCGGAGAGCCTCGAAGATGGTTGGTTCTCACCTTCGGGTCGTCTAGGCAAGACTAGGACAGATCACTTCTCCATGATTCCTGACGAGCTTTCCTATCGAGTCAGGGACGTAGTTTCGAGGAGGGTCATGGGAACCGTTGACGAAGCGTTCGTTCTCTCGCTTGGAGGCGATTCCGGTGAGAAGGAAGGAGGGCGTCGATTCGTAATGGCGGGGAGGACCTGGGAGATTGTTGATGCAGATCCAGATGCAGAGGAGCTGGCAGTGGCCCCGGTGAAGGAGCATGGCTCCGCTCCCGTGTGGTCGGGCGAGCTTCCTCCTGTTCCGAAAAGGGTGGCAATGGAAGTTGGTCGACTGAGGAGGTTAGCTGCAGCATCAGTGGGTGCGATGCAGGTCGATGCAGCAGACGGGGACATAGCGGATTACCCGCTTTCGGATGACGCTAGAGACCTACTGGTCACCACTGTCGTTGAGCACCTGGAGACTGCAGGTCACCTGCCAGACGAGAGGACGGTGACAGTCGAGCAGCGAGATAGGACTGTGACCCTGAACACATGCTCGGGATCTAAGGTTAACGAAACATTAGGTCACTTCATTCAAGCAATGGGCTCAATGAGGGAGGGTAAGATGGGGAGGACCTTGGTCGATCCATACCGAATAGCCTTCCAAATCCCCGGGACCAGTGCGCGTGATGTGATTGGTTGGCTTATGGAGACGTCTCCTGAGGCGATCGAGTCGATTCTGAGGATGACCATTCCCAATGGCAGGGCAATCCGCTGGAGGATGGTGCAGGTTTCGAGGAAGATGGGGGTGCTTGGGAAGGGGGCTGATCCCAGGAGAGTCAACATCGAGGGTCTTATGGGAAGGTATCGCGGAACTCCAGTAGTTGAGGAGGCTCTAGACAAACTATTCCACGAGCGTATGGACATTGATTCTACCTGCGATCTTCTTTCTAATATTCAGGATGGGTCAGTACGGCTTTTGCATACCCCGCCTGGGAGGCTGGGCGTCTCGGTTAGGAGTGAGAGGGACCTGCTTCTGCCCTCTTGGTCAGACAAGGAGCTCAGGGAGAGGTTGGAAACCCGTCTGCTAAATGATAGGGCCGTGATGATTTGTCTGAATTGTGGGAACAAGCGTCGGAGGAGGGTAGAGGTGATGGGAGAGCGAGTTGAGCCTTGCTCCTCGTGTGGGGGATTCATGTTGGCTTGCGCCCCGGAGCGCATGGAACCACTATTGATCGAGTGGACCGAGAGCAAAGATCCCAAGGTAGTTTCCCGCATGACGAAGAACGCTGAGCTGATCAGGACCCACGGAATCGAGGCGATACTATGCCTGATGGGGAGGGGGATCGCTGGGGACACGGCTACTAGGTTGCTTAGAGGGCATCAGAGGGGTAATCGGGTGGAGCTGCTAAGGTCAATTCACGAAGCTGAGCTGAGCTATGCTCGTACCCGTAGATACTGGTCTTGACGCAATCAATATTCACGTCCTGCCGCCGCACCCCCTCCGTGCTGATCGGCCTGACTGGGAGGAACGCCTCCGGCAAGTCCACCCTTGTGGGGTGGTTCTCGGCCAAGGGACTGAGGAGTGTGTCCTGCTCAGACTCCATCAGATCCTGGCTTGCCAAGAGTGGGGTGGAGCCGACTAGGGAGGCACTGATTGAGGGTGGAAGGGAGCTCAGGAGGAGTGGTGGCCCTGGTATCCTGGCAGAGATGCTAATTGATGAGCTCAGAGGGGAAGACGCCGTTGTGGACTCGGTTAGGACCCCAGCGGAGGTCGAGGCGCTACGTGCTCGAGGGGATTTCGTACTCATTGAGGTCAGGGCCCGAGAGGATGCCCGCTGGAGACGCCTCAGGGATCGTGACCGTGCTGGTGACCCAACTGACAGGAGCTTGTTCGCACAGCAGGAGGCGGCGGAGGCTAAAGCGGAGGACGAGGCTGGTCAGGCCTTGGACGCTACCGCTGAATTAGCCGACATACAAGTGCTGAACGACGGGACGATTGAGGAGCTGGAGGCCAATCTTGAGCAGGTCTGGTCGGAGATTATCTAGACCTGTCGGAACTCAATTCCGGCCTCCTCCATCATCCCCATTGAAATTGCGAATTCCCCCTTCCAGCGCTCCGGGACGTCCACGTCAGCTGGGAAAACCACCTCGTCTACGCCCGCTTGAATCAGGGATCTGGTACATCTAGGGCATGGCGGCCACGTGACGTAAGCGGTGTTCCCCTTGAGGGAGACTCCGGTTCTGGCAGCGTGCATGATAGCATTCTCCTCAGCATGACATATCAGAGGATACTTCTGCTCCCTGTCCTCAAGCCTGTCCGAGTCGTCTTCGATTCCTCGAGGGAATCCATTGAAGCCAGTTGACCTGATTTCTCTGTCCTCACCGACGACCACGCAACCAACCTTTGTGGATGGGTCCTTGCTCCACCCAGAAATGTGCCTAGCCAATTCCAGGAACCTTCGATCCCACTTCTCGCTCACAGTCGCGTGTTAGGTGGCTGGGTAATCATCCTTCGGTTCTCGAACGAGGTGGGTGCACGACGAGCTCTGTCCAGATGTCGGATCCATCCCTGCGAGCAGATTCGGCAAGGATAGCACCGACCAGGTAGATGCTACCAGTGACGAAAATTCCGCACCCATGTTTCTTTGCAACCTCAGCTGCTCTGTCCATTGCCGCAGATGGGTCTGGCACGATCTCTGATTGGGGGCCTCCAAGTTTTGACAGGCCGTCTGCCAGTGCTTCTGGAGGAGCCGATGGTTTCCTCCCGCCGTTCACTTGAGTCACAATAGAGTGTACGCGCCCGCTTGTGTCACTGAGAGGCGTCATGGTGACCTCCAAATCTTCCTTGTGAGTCATACCTAGGATTAGCACGTGACTAGTTCCGCCCAACTGCCTTAAGTCGTGAGCAAGACTCTCGGCATTGTGGGCTCCGCTTAGTTGACACTCAACATCAAGCCAGTTCACTGGATCCCTAGTTCGACCTGTCCATCTAATCTCTGAATCCAGTTCATCCCAGCCCAAGCGATGCCCGAGCTCTTTAGCGAGCTCCTTGGAGACTCCTTGTGCATCGTTACTATCAGTTCTGACCCAGACGACATCGTGCCCTGCGATGGACTCTATCGCATGGCGAACGGAGTCATCCTCGTGGTGAAGACACACCAGAGGGACTCCCTCCCGATGGATGCCGGCCTTTTCTGACGCGATCTGTGCCACAGTGTTGCCCAACATCTCCGTGTGGTCCAGAGAAATAGTGGTGATCACGCATAGATCTGCCTCGACCAGCCTAGTGGAATCCAATCTACCGCCCAAACCGGTTTCAATTACGGCCCTATCGATTCCTGCATCAGCGAAAGCTAGCATGGACGCGAGGAATGTCGCCTCGAAATACGTGGGATGGATTTTGGGCTCCAAATTGCTGGCTTCCCTGACCTCTTGGAGGAATTTGTCGAGCTTTGCAGGCTCGATTGGCATCCCATCAATCCTAACCCTCTCCTCAACCAGAATCAAGTGAGGCGAGGTAAACAACCCAACCAGCAGACCGTTCTGAGCTCCCAAAGCTGAGAGATTGGCACATAGAGATCCTTTGCCGTTCGTGCCGGCAACATGGATGCTGGGGAATGAGCTCTGTGGGTTTCCCAACCTCTCCAGCATCTGTTTGCAAGTAGAGAGTCCGAGCCTGACTCCTGTCCCTATTCTATTCTTCAGCCAGCGCCTGATCTCGGGATCCGCGGCTGGTGGCATGGGTGGGTCAAGGTGAAATGTGCCTTGAAGGTCGTGGAGGCGTGACGGATTCGGAGTTCGGGAAAATATTGGCTGCCATACGTGACCAATGGGTCTCCATGGCTGGGATGGGGATGATGTTTACCACCTCGATTCTGATAGGGGTCTTCATCCAGCCATTCTACAACTTCGAGGAGATGAGGGCCTTCGGTGAGGAAGGGACAACCGAGGCCGGAAACATCCTGTTAGAGTTGGTGATGATATTCCTGTTCACTGCAGCGATAATCTGGTTCGCGAGGAGGGGGCTAAAGGTTCTGATCAAGGGTATCATATTCTTCGCTCTTGGTTACAGCCTTTTGATGGTGGTCTTGCCAATTTTCTCGATTCTCATCTGGCTCCTAGAAGTAGAAGTCGGGGGATCGGTAGCTTTCATGGCTTGCCTTGGAATAACGGTTGGAATGATGTACACCCTGCACAGGTTCCCCGAATGGTACGTGGTGAATACAGTGGGAGTCCTCGTCGGATCGGGAGTCGTCGTGATGCTGGGCATCGCCTTCGTTCCAGTTCTGATCATCTTCTTCATGATTCTCGCAGCCATCTATGACCACTGGGCGGTCAACAAGAGCAAGCACATGCTCGAGCTCGCGGACACAATGATTGGGCTGAAACTGCCAGTTCTTCTGGTGGCGCCCAAAAATTCAAGCTACACCTTCCTCGAACAAGAGGCCGACGTGATGAGGAAGGATGCGTCCGAGGAGTCAGTCCGATCGAGTGAACCGTCTGATAGAAGCAAATCGGGGGGCAGAGATGCACTCTTCATGGGACTGGGAGATGTAATTTTCCCGGGAATGCTAGTAATTTCATCCATCACCTTTCTGCCCGATGCAGGGCCGGTCGTGTTCGATTTCTGGGGGGACCCTACCAAGCCCATTTCCCTAGGACCTATGCTTGTCGGGATGGGGACCCTAGTTGGTGGACTTTTGGGCTATATGGCTCTGATGACACAGGTTGCACGCGGAAAACCTCAGGCTGGCCTCCCTCTACTAAACGGTGGGAGCATTCTCGGCTACCTAATATCAGGAGCCATAGCCCTCGGCGTGGACCAACTCTGGCAGGACATAAGTTTCCTCTGACGAGTTCCCAATTAGTTGAAGAGTTAAGGCCGAGCCAAAAGCCCGGTCGCAATGCTCGACATGTCGATGTTCAGGGAAAACGCAGACGCAATCCGAGCAGACCACGACCGCAGGGGTCTGCCCTACGACTCAATCGACGAGGTAATCAAACTGGATGAGGAATGGCGGAAATCACAGTTCGATTCTGACCAACTTCGACGCAAGCGGAACGAGGCTGCGAGGGGCATAGCTGAGGCGAAGAAGTCCGGAGACGAGGCGATGGCTAATGCAATAATGACGGAGGTGGCTGACTTGGGCTCCAAGATCAACGAGCTTTCGGCCTACTCCGAAGACTGCCTGAACCAACGCGACTCACTCAGGATGAAAATACCTAACATACTTCACGAAGACGTTCCAGTTGGGGAGGATGATCAGAAAAACACGCTCCACAGCACCCATGGGAAAAAACCTGAGATGGCGTTCGAACCCCGCAACCACAACGACATCATTGAGATGAACGGGTGGGTCGACCAAGCTCGCGGGTCAAAGGTAGCAGGAAGTCGATTTTACTTCCTAAAGGGAGACTTGGCGAGGCTCGAGATGGCTTTGCAGCAGTACGGTGCCGATTTCCTAATGGAACGTGGCTACACGCTTGTGCAGCCACCTCTGATGATGAACCGCGAGGCGTACGAGGGCGTTACCGACCTTGGTGACTTCGAGACGGTAATGTATGGCATAGAGCCAGACAAGTACTACCTGATTGCCACAAGCGAGCACCCCCTGACGGCCATGAGGATGGGGGAGATCATCGAGCCATCCGAGATGCCCATCAAGTTGGTAGGGGTTTCTGCCTGCTTCCGACGCGAGGTGGGTGCCCATGGCCTGTCTGACAGGGGAATCTGGAGGGTCCACCAGTTCACGAAGGTCGAGCAGATTGTAATTTGTGAACCTGAAGACTCCTGGAAACAGCATGAGGAGCTCTTGTCCAACGCGACAGAAATGTGGGACAGCCTGGGGCTTCACTACAGGGTCGTAAATATCTGCACGGGGGACATGGGTACGGTTGCAGCCAAGAAGTACGATCTGGAGGCCTGGCTTCCAGGCGCTGACTCCTACAAGGAGGTCGTCTCCTGCTCAAATTGCACTGACTACCAAGCAAACCGGTTGCGAATGCGCTTTAGGACAGCTGAGGGAAATGCTGCGGTACACACACTGAACTCCACTGCAATAGCCACGAGCAGAGCGCTGGTATCGATAATGGAACAGTACCAGAACGAAGACGGGACGGTTGCCATACCCGAGGTCCTTCGGCCATACATGGGTGGCAAGGTTTCATTGGATCCGCTCTGACTCGATAAATGAGTTCTGCGCGGGATAGGTTCATGCGGGGTCGTCAGCACCGAATTTCGTGCGTCTTTGCTCCTTGTTTGTCGCCTTGGTTTTACTCCCCGTGATTCTAAGCTTCCCTTTCCAAGAAGGGGAGGGGGTCACATTGGAAGACAGAGCAGTCACAATTATGACGGATTCTTCAAATGATTCTGAAGAGAGTAACGGCCCGATAGATTACACCGACCAGTATAACTATGCCTCGCTAGGTGCGAACAACCGCACAGCAACGCTAATGATGCCGGGGGGACACCAATATGACCGTCCACTGCCTCTAGTGGTATCACTGCACGGATACGGCAGTAGTGGATACTGGGGTGCATGGTATCTGGATCTGTTCGATAGCGTTGTGAACAACGAACACCTGCTGCTTTACCCCAATGGAACGCTAAATCCCATAGGAAACCGATTTTGGAATGCAACCCCGGCCTGTTGCAACTACTGGGACCAGGAAGTCGACGACCTGAGCTGGCTAATCGGCATGATCGACGAAGCTGTCTCCCTATACGGAGCTGATCCGGATGGAGTCGTATTAATCGGGCACTCGAATGGGGGATTCATGTCCCATCGAATCGCCTGCGAGCAAGGCCACAAGATTAGGGGGGTAGTGTCACTTGCTGGTTCCACCTTCGACAACTTCGATCAGAACTGCGCTGATACCGGGCACCCCAACGTCCTGCAAGTTCACGGGACGTACGATTGGGTCATCTACTACGACGGAGGTTATGACTACGATATAGCTGACGGGGAATGGAACTACTACCCTGGAGCGGAGAGTACTGTCGAATCTTGGGCCAACAGGTCTGGTTGTGAGAGCGACTACACCAACGTTGGAGAGTTGGACCTCGACTATCCTCCGGGTTTGAATGACACAGACATGCTAGAACACCTGAACTGCGCCCAAGGTAATCGGGTTGCCCTGTGGAGAATCAATGAAGGGAGTCATGCACCAAGCTTCGAAAATGACCAGTTTCCAAATAATACAATACCTTGGGCCCTAAGTGGTTTTGTTCTAGACTCGGACGGTGATGGTTTCAGGGACGACGTGGACCAGTTCCAGTACGATTCAGAAGAATGGTCTGACTCAGACGGCGATGGGACGGGTGACAACTCGGACGCGTTCCCAGATGACGCCACCGAGTGGGCGGACTCCGATGGGGACGGGGTCGGGGACAACTCGGACGCGTTCCCAGATGACGGCACCGAGTGGGCGGACACCGATGGGGACGGGGTCGGTGACAACTCGGACGATCTACCAATTGATCCAACAGAGACACGGGACACGGACGGAGATGGGGTCGGGGACAACTCGGACGCGTTCCCAGATGACGCCACCGAGTGGGCGGACTCCGATGGGGACGGGGTCGGGGACAACTCGGACGCGTTCCCAGATGACGGCACCGAGTGGGCGGACTCCGATGGGGACGGGGTTGGTGACAATTCGGACGCATTCCCCCAGAACTACAATGAGAGCGTTGATACGGATGGGGACGGGGTTGGTGACAATTCGGACGCATTCCCCCAAGTGGCCAGTGAATGGGCGGACTCAGACGGTGATTTGGTCGGTGACAACCATGATTCATTTCCAGATGACAACACCGAGTGGGCGGACTCAGACGGGGACGGTGTTGGCGACAACCTCGATGCCTTCCCGGAGGACGCCAGCGAGACGGCTGATACGGACGGGGACGGTGTAGGCGACAACCTCGATGCCTTCCCGGAGGACGCCAGCGAGACGGCTGATACGGACGGGGACGGTGTAGGCGACAACCTCGATGCCTTCCCGGAGGACGCCA
This sequence comes from uncultured Candidatus Poseidoniales archaeon, assembly GCA_964563355.1. Lineage (GTDB taxonomy): Archaea > Thermoplasmatota > Poseidoniia > Poseidoniales > Thalassarchaeaceae > UBA36. Next base: position 36,534 of record CAZLVU010000007.1, on the reverse strand, counting down.
GCGAGACGGCTGATACGGACGGGGACGGTGTAGGCGACAACCTCGATGCCTTCCCGGAGGACGCCAGCGAGACGGCTGATACGGACG
>CAZLVU010000007.1:0-36347 GCA_964563355.1 uncultured Candidatus Poseidoniales archaeon | reverse complement strand
GGCGACAACCTCGATGCCTTCCCGGAGGACGCAAGCGAGACGGCTGATACGGACGGGGACGGTGTTGGCGACAACCTCGATGCCCTCCCGGAGGACGCCAGCGAGACGGATGACTCGGACGGCGATGGGCCCGGTGAAAACCTCGATGCGTTTCCCGAAGACCCCCGCATGTCAGAGGAGAGGCAGCTGTGGGCCCTAGTTGCCTTCGGGGGAGCCATCATCGTCCTAGTTTCACTGGCTAGGTTGAAGAGGGGCTAAAGAGGTGCGGTATTCCAGAGAAAACCGACTCAGTCTACGATCTCCACCAGCACGCTGCCCATCTCCACGCGGTCGCCCTGCTCGTAGTTCACCATTGTGACCTCACCGGCCTTTGGCGAAGTTATCTTGTGTTCCATCTTCATCGCCTCAAGCACCATCAGGACCTGTCCTTCTCGCACCCTCTGTCCTTGCTTGACGTGGAGCTCTACTACTGTACCCGGCATTGGAGCAGTCAGGGCCCCCTCGGTGATGTCGGTCGCTGAGCTGCCCCTCTCATGGAGATGCACGACGTGGGTTCGGCCGTTCACATGCACCCACCATGTATCCCCTATCCTAGAAACGTGAGCGAGTCTGGGGCTCCCATCGACCTCGACCAGGACCCTCCCCTCCTTCTCATCAGCTGAGACTACCACGTTGGGAGGGGTCACCTCCGAGTCGTCTCTGGTCAGGGAAGTGACTGAGACCCTGCCCTCATGCTCTTCCAATGTTGCACCGTATCTGGCATCACTCCTCGCAACGCTCCACTCCATGGCATCACCTCTAGGGGAAGGTCCTCCTCAGGGTCCTGAAGGGGTCACCGAGATGGCCCGTGTGCCCATCTGCGAGCTCTGTTTCTCCCGAACGCGCCCTCCCAACCCCGAGCCTATGCGCCGAGGCTGCTATCGCAACCAAAATGGGCTCGTCCGGCTCGGGAGGGGAGAGTTCGGCAGAAGGGGTGCTGTCTAGGAAGTCCGTGTCCACGCTCCCACTCTGGAAGGCGTGATGCGAGACGGCATTGCGCAGGAAATCGATGTTGGACTGCACTCCCATGGCCACGAAGTTGGCAAGTGCAGAATCTAGCCTCCTAATCGCTGCTTGGCGGTTCTGTGCGTGCACGATCAATTTGGCTAGCATGGGGTCGAAATCGATCGTTACCTCGTCCCCCTCCCTGACTCCAGAGTCCACTCTGATCCCAGGGCCGGACGGGGGCCTCCACATCGCAAGTCGACCGGTCGAGGGTAGGAATCCTTGACTAGGGTCTTCGGCGTATATGCGCGCCTCTATCGCGTGCCCGCTCTGGATCACGTCCGATTGGGAAATGCCCAAAGGGAGACCCGACGCTACCTCGAACTGCTTCTGGACAATGTCGATACCGGTGGTCATCTCCGTCACCGGGTGTTCAACCTGAATGCGAGTATTCATCTCAAGGAAGTAGAACTGCCCATTGCTGGCGAGCAGGAACTCCACGGTCCCAGCGCCCACGTATCCAACCGAACGGGCGGCCATCAACGCAGCCTGGCCCATGGACTCACGGACCTCTGGTGACAGAGCTGGTGAGGGGGCCTCCTCAATCACCTTCTGGTATCGACGCTGCAGTGAGCAGTCGCGCTCGTTGAGGTGGATGGATGTGCCGTGGCTGTCACAGAGGACCTGGACCTCGACGTGCCGGGCTCCGGTCAGTAACCTCTCTATGTACACGGTCCCGTCTCCGAAAGCCGTCGCAGCCTCCCTAGAAGCCGCCTCGAACTCGGAGCGCAGGGCCCGGGGTTCGCTGACTGCACGCATGCCCTTGCCACCCCCTCCCGCGCTTGCCTTGAGCAGGAGAGGGTACCCCACTCGGGCGGCGGCGGTGGCTAGTGCCCCCAGGTGATCGGAGTCCTCACTGATGGCGAGTTCCTCACCCGGAATCACTGGCACTCCCGACTCAATCATCAGGCTACGTGCTGAAATCTTGTCCCCCATCGTCTCGATTGCCTCCGTTGAGGGGCCGATCCACACCATACCACTGGCTTCGACTGCCCTAGCGAAGCTCGCGCGCTCGGACAGGAACCCGTACCCTGGGTGGATAGCTTGGGCGCCACTGGACCTTGCAGCCTCAATTATTGCATTCTCATTCAAGTAGGTCTGCTCAAGGCCTTCCCCCTCCAAGTGGATGGAGTCGTCTGCAATCTCGACGTGGAGAGAGGTGGCGTCGGCATCCGAATATACAGCGACACCGGACAAGCCAGACTCACGTGCGGCTTGGAGAATCCGGACAGCTATCTCGCCCCGATTGGCCACCAGGACCTTGGAGAAGGGCCTGGGAGAGCCGTGCATCCAATCAGGTGCCATGATCAGCCATCCTGGTCCTCTGGGCACCAGGATGGCTTCCTTCCCTCGAGGAAGGCGGAGAGTCCCTCCTGCCCCTCGGCAGATCCGCGCATCCTGCTCGTCAGGTCCAAGGTCCACGCCCGAAGCGCCTCGTCGTCACCCTCCCAGCGGTCCAGCTCAGCAACCATACTCTTGGCTGAGGTCACGGCTAGGGGCCCTGAGGTCAAGACGTCGGAGGAGACTGCCTCGGCGGCAGCTGCCATGGAGCCTTCCGATTCGACCAATTCGTCGGCAAAACCGATCCTGAGTGCCTCCTCAGATCCAATCCTTGAGGCTCGCATGGCGACCCTCCTGAACTGGGCGCTTCCGAGGCGGCGGTGGACATAGGGGCCTATGACTGCGGCAGTAATCCCTAGCTTGGCCTCGGAAAGAGCGATCTCGGTGCTGGGCCCGGCGATAACGTGGTCGGAACACGCAACTAATCCAGCGCCTCCGCCCAAAGCAACACCCTGAACGCATGCTATGGTGAAGCATGGGTGCGACCAAAGGGAGTGGAACAGGCGGTCAAGGCGTTCTGCGTCTGCCCGGTTCTCCTCCAGGCTGCTGCTTCCGCCGTCCCGCATCATGTTGATGTCCGCACCGGCGCAGAAGTGGCGTCCCTCTGAGTTAATGACTAGGATGCGTAGGTTCTGGGAGCCGTCAGGGCCTCGCAGCTCACCGGATGAGGCCACGGACCTTCCGGCGGTCCACTCCAGAACTTCAGCCAACTCTGTGATTAGTTGTGCGTTGAGTGCGTTGTGCACATCGGTCCTATCTAGCGTAATGTGTGCTACGGGACCATCGACCACGAGCCTGCAAAGTTCGGTTTTCGGCATTGTACCCTCTACATCCATGGCTTCACATCCTGAACACTCCGTAGCCCGTGTCCGGCATAGGGGCGTTGAGGCTGGCGGAAATACATAGCCCAAGCACGTCCCTTGTATCCCTGGGGTCGATGACGCCGTCGTCCCAAAGCCGGGCTGTCGAATAGTAGGGGCTACTCTCCCGTTCGTACTTGGAACGAATCTCTTCGGGGTCGGAGTTCCCAACGGTGGACAACACGCTTGCTGCCTGCTCACCACCCATTACGCTGATCCGTGCGTTGGGCCACATGAAAAGGAAGCGTGGGTCGTATGCCCTGCCACACATCCCGTAGTTTCCAGCACCGTGTGAGCCGCCAATTATCACGGTGAACTTGGGAACGGGGACGCAGGATACAGCAGTCACGAGCTTGGCCCCGTCCTTGGCTATGCCACCGGCCTCGGCATCTCGTCCGACCATGAAACCGGTAATGTTCTGCAAGAACACCAGAGGCACCCCTCTCTGACCGCACAGCTCGACGAAGTGGGCACCCTTCAGTGAGGACTCGGAGAACAGGATGCCGTTGTTGGCGACAATGCCCACCGGGTAGCCGTGAATCCTTGCGAACCCGCAAACCAGGGTGTTCCCGTATCTCTGCTTAAACTCGTGGAACCTTGAACCGTCGACAACTCTGGAGATTACCTCGCGTACGTCGTACGGGGTCCTGTTGTCCTGAGGAATTATTCCCAGTAGGTCCTCCACTTCGTGGGCGGGCTGCTCGGGCTGGCTGGAATCGAGCCTGTGCTTGGGATCGACGTTGAGGTTCTCGACGATGTTGCGCACAATCCTTAGCGCATCCTCCTCGTCCTCGGCATAGTGATCCGAAACACCGGACATGGAAGTGTGGACCTCAGCGCCACCGAGGTCCTGCGCTGTTACCTCTTCCCCAGTTGCCGCCTTAACTAGAGGAGGGCCGGCTAGGAAGATAGTGCCATTCCCCTTGACAATTATCGATTCGTCGGACATTGCAGGGATGTAAGCGCCTCCAGCGGTGCACATTCCCAGTACCGCAGCCACCTGAGGTATTCCCTTGCTCGATAGTATCGCCTGGTTGCGGAAAATGCGCCCGAAGTGCAGCTTGTCTGGGAAAACCTCGTCCTGCATCGGGAGGAAGGCGCCACCGGAGTCGACGAGGTAGATGCAAGGGAGGTTGTTCTCCTCGGCGATCTCCTGGGCCCTGATGTGTTTCTTGACTGTCAGTGGGTAGTAGGAGCCTCCCTTTACGGTAGCGTCGTTGGCGACAAACATGCACTCCTTACCGTGCACGGATCCTATGCCCGTGACGATGCCAGCAGAGTGCGCCATGCCGTCATAGAGTCCTTCAGCAGCTAGTGAGGAAGTCTCGAGAAACGGTGACCCTGGATCGCAGACCTCTGTGATCCTCTCCCGGGGGAGTCGCTTGCCGCGTTCCCTGTGCCTCTGGACATGTCGCTCCTCCCCGCCTTCCTTGACCGCGTCCAGCTTCGCCCTAAGTTCACTTGTTAGGGAAAGATTGTGCTCACGCCTAGCATCGAAGTCTCCACTACCTCGGTCGACCCTGGTTGGCAGTCTGTCCATGTCGCTCGGTGTCACCAGACCGCAGACGAGCCTTCAATTGAATGGGCGGGACGTAGCATTTGCTGGAATTAGACACCCAAGGTGAGCCTTCCGACGTCCCTCAGGCCGGGGGCCATTCCGACGACCAGCATGGCGAGGCCTACCAAAAGGCGCAGGTGCCTTTCCCTATGCTCAAAGTTGAGAATCGAGAAGAAATAATAGATCAGGGCAGCGAGTGCGAATTTTACCAGAGTGAACAGCCAGACTCCCTCGTCGAGCATCCCATGTGTGATTCCGAGTTTTTCGTTGAGCCAAAGGCCCCAGTCAATTACTCCTTGGGACACGATGTGCTTTTCGCTGAGCCCGGGGAAGCCGTCTATTCCTATCCAAGTCGCAAGGCCATCCATGACTTGGCCTGCAACGGCTAGGAAGACCAGGGGCTGCGCCATGGAAGCCCGTCCCCTCAGATCTTGTATGAGATCCTTATCGGGGGAAGAAATTGAGTTGTACTGCTCTTCGTTGATGCCGGGAGGGAGGATTCCTGCCACGAAGCCATGCCTCGCAAGCTCCTCGTTTGCCTCCCTACCATTAGAGTACATGGCATAGCAGAGCAGAGCTGGGATGCCTATAACAGCGATCAGGGGCCAAATTCTGTCTTGTTCGGGTGGGTGGGCCATTGCGTATGAGGCAAGGGCGCCAAGGAAGATCATTGATCCGCCGAACCCAGTCAGGTATACCATTCTCTGAATGGGGGTGAAGCTGGCTATGCTAGGGCGTGATAGGCGAGTGAATGCAATCGCAACGGCAGCTGAAACAACCATGGGAGCGAGGCCGATACCGTCGTTAAGGACGATGGAGCTGCTCGAGATGGAAGAGCCGTAGAGTACGAACTGGGCAATAATTAGCACGGAGGCAATAGACTCCAAGTTTGCCTTCGAGGACTCATCGTCTCCCTTTTCCCAATCCGTGGAGTAGGCTATGGCACCAGCAAGAACGACCCAGAAGGCTGCTTGGAAGTGAATTCCCGGGCTGACGAAGTAGGGGGCAAGTTCCGCACCGAACATCTCAGCGTCCTCGACCACCTCTCCGAAGGCGGCCCACGTGACGAAAGGCAGCAGCGCCAGCAAGCTAGAGTCGCTAGGGTCGATGGAAAGGAAACGCAGCCATGCGGCGATGGCAATTACGAACAGGCCGAGTACTAAGGCGTAGGTTATCGTGTTGACCCGATTATACCCTGAGTCGCCGGAGGACTCACCGCTTATAGGATCAAGATAGAACTCAAACAAAGCTTCCGAGAGGGGGTTGTCCACCCCCGCCTCTTCCAACGCAACTCCGGAGACGAACAGGAATGCCACCACAATCAGTGCGTTCAGAGCCCATCTCTCGTAATCGTACATCTCCTCCAGTGGGTTGTACATGGTGCATCCAGAGGCATGCATCGCTTATGCGTGACGGTTTCAATCACTCCTCACCGTAATTGATACTCTCGTCGTCGCCGAGTTCGAGCGGTTCAGACCTCCGCCTTCTTGCATCGGAGAATCCTGGCACCAATATGTCGAAGGTATCGGAGTCTGCTTCCCTCCGTTCCTGGAACGTCTCCAGGGTCTTGGAGCGAAGCCTCTGCCTCTTCTTGTCCTGCTCCAGGCCGAAAAGTACCGTGCTGTGCTCGGAGCCCCCCAGTATGCCCTCAATTGCAGGTGTCGCTAAGGCCAGACCGTCATTGCCGCCTATCACAACAACTGTGGAGCCATAGATCGAGATTTCGCAGTTGGACATCTCCTCTATTAGGCTACGAATCCTGCCATTGCTCCCGATTAACCTGCTTCTCATCCTTCGAACCTGGTTGGGTTGTCGGCCCACCCATTCCCTGATGTCGTAGACTCTCAGGAAAACATCGTCATCAATAAGCTGGATTGCCCTTTTGGGGGCCAGACCCCTCCCAATGGCGGTTATTACCTCCGGAGTCTTCATCCTCCTGATTGGGTCTGGTTCCTCCTTCCAATCTATCGAAACGTCCCCAGTCTTTGAGTCGATGGAGAGCTCGCCCCCGCAAGCATCCTCGATCATCTTCCGGGTCTGTCCGCCCTTGCCGATGATTACGGCGATCCTATCTCTGGGGACCCTGCAAAGATGCTCCATGGCAGCGCTCGACCCGCCGTCCCGCTTTAATCCCCGCTAGGCAACGGATCGAGCTTCGGTACTGGGTCGTCTAGAACCCGGACCAGACACTCGGCCACGGAAACCTGCTGTCCTTTGCGACCCACCCAATCGGTCAGCCTCGTGACGTCCCTGACTAGGAACTCGTTTGCGCTGGGGTGCCTGGTTGTGACGCCCTGCCCCACGTCAATCACCCAGGGCTGATCTTCATGCCATAGGATGTTGTACTCGCTGAAGTCAGCGTGAACGAGGTCGCACGTCTGCCAGTTGACTGCAACCATCTCCAGTAGTTCCTCGAAAATCCCCATTGGGTCCTCGGGATCGATGTCCTTCAGTCGAGGGCTGGGTGCCTCTTCATCCCCGATGAACTCCATCACAAGGACGTTCTTCAAGCTGAACTTGGGCTCGGGCACCCTCAAGCCGTTCTTCCTCATCCTCTTGAGGTTCCTGAACTCCTTGCGCACCCAAATATTGACCAATTCCCGGTGGCGTCTCGAGAGTCCGGAGAACCTCGGATCCCCATCGATGTACTTGTTCAGTCCCTTGAAAACGGCATTCGTGGTGTGAAAAATCTTCACTGCGAGAGGGCCTGAATCCGAAGTCGCTCGGAAGACGTGGGCCTCCTTGCCCCTGGCAATCGGGTAGTCGATGGTATGGATGTTGCCTTGCTGCATTAGCTTGTGGAGAGCAAGTAGGGTGGAGCGATCGAAGACCTGGTCGAACACCCTGCGATCGACCCACTCGAACCTACCCTTGCCCATCACTCCCTGTAGGGCATCCTCTATGTCGTCGAACATTCGCTTGAACCTAGGCTCTGAGATCCACTCGTGCTTCCTCTCGGCCCTCATCAAGGTGTCCATATCGGGCTCCTCGTCCCATTCCTCTTCCCGAGGCATCGGCTCACCCGAAGAAAGAGTCTATGTCGTCCCCGCCGTCTTCTTCCTCAACGACAGGCACAACCTCGTCAGGGGTGGTTTCGTCGTCGGATTCCTGTTCCTGCTCCGCCTCGGTCTCCTCTTTCTCTCCCTCGAAGCGCTGGATATCGTCTTCACTGCTCATCCCGAATAGGTCTACGATCTCGGGTAGAACTCCCTTGCGAGACAGGTAGAGGGACTGCGTCTTGGTGTATCGCATGCAGACGTTGGCCTTCTCGTCCTGGAACTCCCAGGGTTGGACTACGATCAGGTCGCCCTCTCTGACCCATTGTCGGCGTCTCATCTTCCCAGGAATCCTTGCTAGTCTTGACTCGCCGTCCTCACAGATTGATCTGACTCTGCGACCTCCAAGTATCTGGTCGGCAATGGCGAACATCTCGTTCACCTTGCGTTTTGGTAGAGGGACGCGGATGCGGTCTCCCCCCGACTCGAGCTGTGCGAGCAGCTCGGTATCGACGGCTTCCTCCCTGCGGGCCATGCGTTCGGGTCATGGGGCCCCTATGTGAACTTGAGCCCGTGTTTCAGGGCAGGAAGGCTGCGGCTGCACGGCTCACGTAGTCTATGGCGGCCTCGCTGAGAGGCCCGACTCCAAGAACGACGGTCAGTATGGCACAGATAGCAATCGCGGACCGGAGGGGAGTGGGGGCTGGAATCTTCCCGGTGTCCTCGGGGGCCTCGAAGAACATTACCATGCCCATCCTGAGGTAATAGAACAGGGAAAGGGCGCTGTTTACCACTATGGCAACGGCCAGCCAGAAGGCAATGTCAACGCTGGTTGCCCAGTCCAAGATGAAGGATGCAGTTAGGCTGCCAGAGCCAGCAGTCAGGCTAACGATCCCGTTAATCATTAACAGCTTGGAAAGGAAGCCCGAGAACGGTGGGACCCCGGCCAAGGAGAGCACGAAAACGAACATCGAGGCAGCCAGAACGGGGTCTCGTCTGGCCAATCCGTGTAGCCCCTCGAGGCGGTGACTTCCGCCCTGAGTCTCGATGACCGTGAGAACCAGGAAGGATCCCATCTTGAAAAGTACCAGAATGGTGAGGTGGAACAGCACCGCAGTGATGACGAGCGATGACGAGTCGGTGCCCAGCGCCCCAGCCCCCAATGCCGCTAGAGCGGCTAGCATGTAGCCGGCGTGGGCTACGCTCGAGTATGCCAGAATCCTCTTCGGGTTATCACTGGAAAGGGCAGCTAGGTTCCCCCATGTCATCGTAATCACAGAGATTGCAGCTATTACTGTGAACCAGAACGCCTCTCCAGCAGCAGGCATCGTCACGGACAGGAGCACTCGCATCAGCGCTACGAAGCCCATCGCCTTGGAAGCAGTTGCAAGTAGCCCCGCCACTGAGGAGGGGGCTCCCGAATATGCATCAGGAATCGCGAGGTGGAAAGGTGCTGCCCCGACCTTGAAACCAAAGGCAACCAACATCAATGACACGCCGATGACCGCAAACGGATCGGTAGCATCCCACGAGGAGGAGAGTGCTGAGATGCTCAGGTCACCGTTCCATAGGTACAGGAGGGACATGCCGTATATCCCAACCGCGGAGGCTACTGAACCCACAATGAAGTACTTCATCCCGGCTTCGCCGCCCACCTCGGACTCCTTGTGGAATCCAACTAGCACGTAGGAGGACAGGGAGGCTAGCTCCAAGCAGACGAAGAGCATGAACAGGTGAGTCGATTTGGCCATCAGGGACATCCCGAGTCCGGCCATCAGTAGCAGTATGTGGAAGTCTACCTGCCTCCTGTTGTCGTAGAGTGCTTTGATCTTCCCGGCCGCTTTCTCCTCTCCGTCGCCGTCCGACGGCGCCTTGGCAGCAGGGCTAGACGGTAGTCTGTGCATTGTAGCGATGGTTGCCAGTAGCAGAGATGAGGAGAAAATTACCGACATGAGACTGCTGAATTCGTCCACCCTCATCACGCTGCCAATATCCCCCGTAACCCCATCGAGTAACATGTAGGCCGATGCCGCCAGTGATGATGCGAAGGAGGCTATAGCGATGGAGTTGGGGATTCTGGGGTCGCTCGTAATCTTGAACCGGGTACCTCCCAGAAGTACCGGGATCCTGATGCTGGTCAGAGGGAGGCGCATCTTGGCATCGCCTAGATTGGGGACGAGTATCATCGCAATCAGGCCCGCGAGCATCAGAAACTCAGGGATGACGAGGCCGTAGGAGAGACCCTCGAGCTCGCTCATGGCTTGACCCCCTCGGAGCTCATAGCCTCAACGAGCTTGCTCAGGACAATGTCGTTACTCCAGTCGGACATCATGTCCCAGAAGAAGAAAGGGAGGATTCCGAACAGAGCGGTGAAAGCGCCTAGGATGAGCATCCCTGCGTTCTCGTGCCAAGTGATGTCCCGTGGGCTCTCGTCGTGGAGGGTGTCGGGGAGGATTCCATGGTGGGGGTCGTCTGACTCGAAAATGGTCCTCTGCATGGAAGTGAGGTAGTATGCTGCCGTGATTATCAGTGTCAGGGCGGGGAGGAGGACCAACCAACCAAAGGTCATCCAGAACGCGATCAACACGGCGACCTCGGCAACGAAGCCTGCCAGGAGAGGGAGTCCGAGGCTGGCCATCCACCCAATCATCATGTGACCGGACAACCAGGGGCTATGGTGAGCAATTCCTCGCATGGAGCCGATCTCGAGGGTGTGGTAGTGGTGCTTGAAAGCTCCAGCGACTGCGAAAAGCAAGGGACTTATGATGCCGTGAGCGAACATCATGAACAAGGCCCCGGCTATGCCTAGAGGCTGCATAGTGGCTATTCCCAAGAAGATCAGCCCCATATGGGATACCGACGAGTAAGCGACCATCCTCTTGAGGTTGGTCTGCCCCATGCACACCCACGCACCGTAGACGAGGCTGGCCATCCCCAGAGCGAGTAGCAGTGGAGTAAAGACCACCGTGGATCCAGGGAAGGCAGTGACGGCTACCCTAAGGAACCCGTAAGCGCCCATCTTCAGCATCACGCCTGCCAAGATCATGGATCCCGCAGTGGGAGCCTGCACGTGGGCATCCGGAAGCCATGTGTGGACTGGGACGCTAGGCATCTTGGTAGCGAACCCAATCAGAAGTAGTAGCCAGACAAGGTGCCTGAGGCCTTCGCTGACAATTAGGTTGTCATCTGCCAGCATGGCGACTAGGTCGAAGGTGTGACCGGTCGTGGTCCCGGGATCGGTGGTGTGGAAGTACATCACCAAGATACCGATCAGCATTACGACGCTAGCTGTGAACGTGTAGATGAAGAACTTCATCGCAGCATAGCGACGGTCCTCCCCTCCCCACATCAGAATCAGGAAGAACATCGGGATCAGGGTTAGCTCCCAGAAAACGTAGAAGACAAAAAGGTCCAACGCCACGAAAACGCCCATCATAGCGCCCTCCATGATGAGTAGTAGTGGGTGGAAGTTGTGGCCGTTCTTCGCGTCCCACTCGACCAGCATGGACACTGGAATGATCATCGATGTCAGCCAAACCATAGGGAAAGACAGGGCGTCCACCCCTACGTGCCAAGACACCCCTATGTAGGGTATCAAGGCGAACGGGGTGTTCTCGAACTCGTAGTTGCCGAAACGGATGCCCGTCCAGTCGATGTCGCTTATCGAGGACGTGGCTGCGTAAGTGGACACAGCGAAAAGTCCCAGAGCCACTCCAAGGCAGATGCTGCGGCTGAGCCTCCTTATCTGCTCGTCGAACGGGTGGAGCAGCAGCGGCAGCAAGAGGAGGAGGAGTCCAACTGCGATTGGGCCTAGGGTGAGGATTGTCAGAATCAGCTTCCCACCCCCCATGCTAAGGCGAAAATCGAGAGAGCCCCCACAGCAGTCATCAGGATGTAATCGCGGGCCCTGCCTGTGGTAACCTTGCGAATCTGCACTGAGCCAAGTACTGAGCTCGACTCGACCTGCTTGACGAGCCCGTCAATCACGTTCCTGTCGAACCAAGCAGCGAAGGCGGCGAGTGGCATTGCTGTCTTATCCAAGGCCCACTCGTAGAGGTCGTCGAAGTGCAGGCGGTTCTGAAGGGCTTCTGAGAGGCTAGAATCTGCCATTTCAGAGACGTCCTGGGTCCCGAATCTCCCAGAGGCGGATACCAGCCAAGACACCATTGGATTGGCCCTCTCGCCCTCGGCTAGAGGGCCCCCGTGGACCCTAGCTGCGATTATTGGACCTATGAGGAGAGAGAGTAGGATGGTGATCCAGCCAACGATTCTAAGATTGGGGTCGTCCGGCAGGAAGGCGTGCTTGAGGGTCTCAAAGACTCCGTGCATTGCCAGACTGTCGGATTCTGCAGACAGGTAGTCAATCACCCCAAGCAAGGAAAGTGCGAAGCCGCCGAGTGCGCTGATTATGGTGAGTATTACTAGGGGTTCCTTAATCCAAGGAGTGGTTTCGTGGACATGCCTGGAGGCCTCGTGCTTAGGCTCACCGGCGAAGGTCATGAACCACATCCTAGACATGTAGAAGCCTGTCATCCCTGCAGTGAGCAGAATCAGGATGGCGGGGCCGAACATCAGGGGCTCATCCTCGAGACATGCCTTCCAGGTCTCGGCGATTATCCCCTCCTTAGACCAGAACCCGCCAATCAGAGGGATTCCGATTATGGACATCGATCCGAACATCATGGCAGTTGCCGTGACTGGCATCTTGGATGCCAGCCCCCCCATGTTGCGCATATCCTGTGGGTCGAAGTCGTGATCTGCTTTCTCACCGTCGTGGTGGAGATGATCATGTGCATGGTGGAGTTCGTGAATCACCGAGCCGCTGGCCATGAACAGCATTCCCTTGGCCATAGCGTGATTGAAGAGATGGAACATCGAGGCACCGAACACAAAGGCAGCGGCGTGGTGGTCACCGTGGTTGTAGAACCAAAGGGCGGAACCCAAGCCCGTGAAGATGTAGGCGAGCTGGCTCATTGTCGAGTAGGCTAAGACCTTCTTGATGTCGTTCTGCACGAACGCTATGGAGGCCGCCATGAAAGCGGTGATCCCTCCGATGTACGCAACTATCAGGCCCAGGTCCTCGAGGCCAGCGACGCCATGGTGCCCCACGTCAACGAAGGGGACCATGCGAGCTACCAGGTACAGCCCAGCATTCACCATGGTTGCAGCGTGGATTAACGCCGAAACAGGCGTCGGCCCCTCCATGGCATCGGGCAGCCAGACGTGCAGTGGGAATTGGGCTGACTTACCGACTGCGCCAATGAACAGCATAAGGAGTGCCATGAATAGCTTGTTTGAGTCGACGTGCCCGTGTAGTGATGGGTCATCGAAGATCACCGAGAACTCCAGGGATCCGTAGATGTCGTAGAGCATCAGTAGGCCGACCATGAGGAAGACGTCCCCCACACGAGTGGTCAGGAATGCCTTCTTGGCGGCGTAGGCTGCGCTCTCCTTCCAGAAGTAGAAGCCTATGAGCAAGTAGGAGCAGAGCCCCATAATTTCCCAGAATACGAACAGCCAAAGGAAGTTATCAGCGAGGACCATTCCGAACATTCCTAGTGCGAAGAGGAGGAATTCGGCGTAGAATCGGTGATTGCGGTTCTCGTTGATCGGATCCGTGTTCATGTAGCCGAGGCTGAACCAGCAGATCAGGAAGCAAAGGAAGGTGGCGACGAAGAGGAGCATCAGGGTTACCGAGTCTATCCAAACCCCAACTCCGATCACCCTGGTAGTCTCCGTGAGGGTGTAGTCTGGCTGCAGGACCTCAAACGAGATCCAGTCGAACCAAGTCGTGACTGCCTCTCTGCCGAAACGATGGGTCTCAGCGAGGTAGTCAATCACTATCCAGACCGAGACCGAGAGGGAGACCAGCAGTGCGGAGAGTCCGATTATCCCTCCTTCCTTCAGAGTGTGCTTCCAGGTCTCGTTTCCGTTATACACCTGTCCCACCACAAGGATGACGGGGAAGGCCAGGAAAGGTGCGAGAACGATCAAGAACGCAGCCTCGTAAGACTCCACCCCCATCAGGAAAAGGGCGGGGGCAACCAGCAGGGCGGGGAGCAGCGGTAGAAGGAGATTGTACTCGTTGCCAGAACCCGTCAAAATAATCACCTAGTTGCTGAGTTTGTTTGCTGCCTCCAGCGAAATCGTCTCCTGAGTGCTGTACATGGATAGAAGGATTGCGAGCCCGATTGCCACCTCCGCTGCAGCGATGGCTATCGCGATGGCTGTGAATACCCATCCGTTCACATCGCCAAACTGTAAGGCAGCTGCCACGAAGTTCAGGTTGGCCGCATTGAGCATGAGCTCGATGCACATCAGCACCACAATCCCATTCTTGTGGTAGAAGGTACCCAAGAGGCCAATTCCAAAGAGGATGACGCCCAGGGCGGCAATCCAACTGGGATCGATCATTCGTCTCCCCCAATGTCCCATAGCAGGTTGATCAATCGCTCGTCACGAACGAGGTAGGAGGCCCCAATCATTGCCATGGCGAGAAGGATGCCCAGAACCACAGTGGCGATTGACCAATCGTTGAACAGAGCGTCGGCGAAGTCCAAGGTCGAGGGAGGGGGGCTTCCCTCAGTTTGCCAATTTGGATGCTCCATAACCTCCCTGAGCAACACCAGTACGAAAGCGAAAACGCCGACTCCAGTTATAGTCGATATCGCGTTCAAGGTCGGCAGAGACTCTGAGTCCAGGATCTTCCGACGGGTGAGCATGACTCCGAACTGAACAACTAACATCACCGATCCAAGGTACACCAAGATCTGTATGGCAGCAAGCATCTCGGCATTGGCTAGGAGGAAGGCCGCTGCCACAGCGAAGAATGTGAGCATTAGCCAGAGTAGCGAGTGGGCGACCCTACTTGCGAAGACGCAGCCTACTGCTCCAGCAACGGCAGCTGCCGCTACGATTACGAACACCAGTGTTTCAAAGTCTATTGACAACTGATCAGGCCTCCGCCCTAGCTGCCTTCCTCGCTCGCTTGTCTTTCTCCTTCTGTGCTCGTTTTGCAAGTTCCATATCCACCCTTTCTTGGTGAACAGCGGGCAGGACCCGGGTTCTGTCAGCGTCCATCCAGAGATCGGCCCTTGAGAAGCCCGACATGCCGTCATATTCGTTTGTCATGAAGAATGACTCGAAGGGGCACGACTCCATGCACAGGCCGCAGAACATGCACCTTCCTAGGTCAATCCGTCCTGACACTATGTCCTGTTCAGCTGGCCTCAGGGAGCTGGTCTGGACATCCTCGATCCCGGAGCCATCTGACCATCTGACTTTGGCGATGTCTCCTGTTATGTCGATAACTTCGGCGAAGTCGTATTGTTGGGGGGCGGGTTCGTGGTCGTTTACAAGATCGAATCCCTCGGCAATCTCTTCGAATTCTGCCTTCTGCCTGGCCGCTAGTCCTCCTGCCTCGATCTCGCTTCCGTAACCGTGCCACTGATTGGCGTCATCTACTGTATCAAGGACGTTCACCCTGACCTCGGAGGTCATGTGGAGGCAGTCGTTGGGACAAATCCTAACACACGCCTTGCAGGCAGTGCAAGTCTCCCAAATAATTCCAATCCTACCATTGTAATTACCGGGGACGAACAGCCATGGCTCAAGGTCCTCCAGCCTCTCGTATGGGTACATCACAGTAACCGGCCTCTCCACGAATGGCAGCACCTCGGTGCTCTCGCGATCGGCTGCGAACTTCTGATAGGCGCTCGGGTGGTCATTACCTACCCTCCTTCTGGTTTCGGGGTCAACCATATCCGCGACCTGTCCGTGGTAGTCGTTCTTGAGAATCCGGAGCTTGCCTAGGAACGGAACAGTTCTCAGCGCGGTCTTCATTGTAATCCACATTGGCCTTATTATGAGATTTCGGAAGCTGGGTGTCCCGTGGGGATGATAGCTCATGGGTTCACCTCCGAATCGGGGTGGATTCCGGGTGATGCCTTTACCGGGTCACGGCCGGGGATGTAGGTGCTGTAAGGGCGGCGCATTGACTCAAGAGCTTGCTTGTCCTCGTCGACGAGGAGAATTACGAAGCCCGCGACACCTGTCATCATCATCACCAATGGGGCCACCAGCCCCCAGCCGCTGTCCCAGACCCAGAAGAATCCCCAGCCGCTGTCCCAAATCCAGACCCTTAGGAATATGGCCAAGGCCAGATTAGCTATCGAAAGTGGCAGTAGCCATCGCCATCCGAACTCCAGAATCTGGTCTGTGCGCACCCTGTGGAGGGAGGCTCGTATCCAGACGAAAAACGCGAAGAGCAGCCAGGCCTTTCCTAGGAGCCATGCGATTCCTGGCACTAACGATAGCATGAATTCAAGGAGTCCGCCAACCACTGGGGCCGCCTCTAGAGACCCTTGGAAAGGAGCCTCCCACCCTCCTAAAAAGAACAGAGCGAAGAGGAGGCATGCAGCGAAGGAGCGCATGTACTCGGCCATGAACATGAATCCCCATCTCAGGCCTCCGTACTCGGTCCACCAACCCTCGACAAGCTCCGCCTCGGCCTCGGGCATATCGAAAGGAATTCGCTCGACCTCCGCAATCATGGTAATGAGGAAAAGGGTAGCCCCCAGAGGCATCATGAAAATGTTCCATACGTCAGACTCGCCTATCTGGAAGTCGACTATCTCAATGATGTTGAACGTGCCACTGAGGACGCAAACGCCGAGTACGGTGATTAGGAGGGGGATCTCGTAGGCGGTTAGCTGTGCAGCTGAGCGCATTCCTCCGATTAGGGTGTACTTGTTGTTTGAGGACCAGCCGGCAAAGAAGACCCCTAGGGGGGCAACGCCAAAAATGGCCATCATGAATATGGCGGAAAGCTCTGGGCTTGAGATGTAGAAGTGGGGTCCAAACGGAATGAAGGCGAACACTAGGACAGTAGTCGAGATAATGATAACTGGCGCAACCTCAAACACCACCTTGTCAGCGTTCCTGGGGACTATGTGCTCCTTGCCGGCGAACTTGGTGAAATCGGCGAATGCCTGAAAGAACCCAGGTAGCAGGAACCAGTAGCCGTGGTAGCTTCTGTTATTGACTCTGGATACCGTCTCCAAATGGTGGTCGTTCCCCCATATCAAGTTTAGCAGTCTGTTCAGCCAGCCGATGGGGGTGCCCATTCCGAAAGGGAGTTGGTTCCACCACTCACCGGCCGTGACCCCACTCTCACCTACCCAGAGGCTGCGCAGGGTAGTGGTGGCACCGAGCCTGTCCATCAAGCGGCCGATGAACTTCCTCTCGATGTATGGTATGGGCAGCATTGTCATCATCAGGGTCGTGAAGACCACGGTGCAGACAAGTGTGGCGCTAAAGAACGACTCGAGGGCCGGCTGAATCTCCGCGAACTCTTGCTTGAGGTTGAAAATCGGGCCCACGACGATGTCAGTTGGCCAGATTCCCTTTGGGAGGGAAATTGTAGCCTGTAGGTCGATGTCCTCTGACGGGAGGATGTCGTGAACGTTGTCCATGGACCAACCGACCATTGCATCAATCCACCCACGGATATCCAACCAGTCGCTGCTCGCCATTCAATCACCTGTCAGTCTCCCCGATACAGGGGTCGAACGAGCCCATAATTGCAGGGATGTCAGCGACCTTGTATCCTATCATGCACTTTGAAGCGTAGGGGATTGTGATGAAGATCGGAGACCTTATTGATACTCGATAAGGGTGCTTGCCGCGTCCTTCGCCACCTCCGGCAAGGTAGAACATCGACTCGCCTCTACTGTCTTCGAAGTGATGGAAACCGGAAGTTCCTTCGGGGGCTCTGCTAGGAGCCTTGGCCAAGATTGCGGGATCTCCTGGCTCGTGGTAAGTGTCTGCGCCTTTGGGAATTTTTTCCAGTGCTTCGAGAACCATTAGGGCGCTGACTCTCATCTCCTCGACCCTGACTCGGTACCTGTCGTAGCAATCTGCGCCGTGGATTGAAGGTCTTTCGACGGGAGGTTCCCAATCCAGTTCGCTGTATACCGAATAGGGGTGGGCTCTTCTAACGTCGTAGTTCACCCCGCCTGCACGCAGGTTGGGACCAGAGACCCCGTGGTTGACCATCTCTTCGGGCTTGGAGTAACCAACTCCCTGAGTCCTAATCAGGAAGATTGTGCTCTCATCGAATAGGGCCTCGTATTCCTGTATTCGATCTAGGAAGAGGCTGACCTTGGCCCGAGCTCGTTGGGCGAACCCGTGAGGCAGATCCCTCTTCACGCCCCCGACCCTGGGGAAGTTGTAGTGCATCCTGGAACCGCCGAGCTCTTGGAGCAAGTCCATCATCATCTCCCTCTCGCGCAGGCACCAGACCATAATCGACAGGTTGCCTATGTCGGGGCCATATGCCCCGAGCCACATCAAGTGAGAAGCAATTCTCTGGAGCTCTACTGCAATCAGGCGAATGTACTCTGCCCTCTCCGGTACCTCGACCTCCAAGAGGTCCTCAACTGCGTAGATGTAAGAGTGTGACCAGGTGTTAGCACTAGCATAGCATAGTCTGTCGCAGTAAGTTGTGATCTGGGTAAAATCCCTCGACTCGCAAATTTTCTCGACGCCTCTGTGGATGTAGCCCAAGTCTGGCTCAGTGTCCACTACAGTCTCCCCGTCAACCTTTACCTTCAGGGTCCACAGACCGTGGGTCATTGGGTGCTGAGGTCCCATTGAAATCCACATTTCTGCCATTGTTTCGCCTCACTTGATCTTGCCAGCGTCTGCCGGTTTGCGCAGGAATCCCTGTGCATCGTCGTACATTTCCTCGAAGTCGTGATAACGGAGTTTATGCTGCTTCTGGAGTGGGTGGAAGCCCACCGGAGTCTCATGCGGCTGCAATACTCTGCGCATGCCCAGGTGACCTTCGAAGTCTATGCCAACTAAATCCCATGTTTCCTTCTCGTTCCAGTCTGCACCGATCCAAATGTCCTGGACCGAGGGGACAGAGGGCTCCCTGGTTTCTGGTATTACCACACTTACTTCAATTTCCAGAGGGACATTGTTACCCTCTACTTTGCTTGGATCTACGATGATGGGCTCTACCATTCCTGCTATTACCGGGGGGTCGGAGATTGCCATCCTGAGGAAATGATAGACAACCTCCCAATTCTTTTCGGGGCCGCCATCGGGCCAGTGAATACCGGTAATCATGGAGCAATAGTCAACTCCATGGTCGTCTCTGAGGCTCTCGGCTAGGGCCCTCCACTGATTGGCTGGGCAGGACACAGAAACGACGTGTCTTTGGCTTGTCCCACTACTCTTCTCGATGACGCTTGCCTCGACCTCAGTCATCCCGGACAAGTCCTTGGACATGGCCTCAGCCGCCGCCTTCTGGATTCCGGTGGGAACTGTCTTGGCCAAAATATCCCTCCTAGTCGTCTCCGATGATAATTGGCTTGTTGGAAGATGGGGTGCCGTCATTGGGGAGCGCTCCAATGCGGATGATTTTCTGCCGAAGTTTATCGAAGCCATCAATCAGAGCCTCGGGCCTAGGGGGGCAGCCAGGTATGTACACGTCGACAGGGATGATCGTATCCACGCCCTCCAGGATATTGTAAGACTGGAAGTAGGGGCCGCCGGAAATAGCACACTCTCCCATCGCAATGCACCACTTGGGCTCTGGCATTTGTTCCCAGAGCCTGACTATGGGATCTGCGAATTTCTTGCTGATTGGCCCATTGACGAGTAGGACGTCGCACTGTCTTGGACTCGACCTGAAGAACACACCGAAGCGCTCAGCGTCGAACCTGCTAGCCCCTGCAGCAGCCATCTCGAGGGCGCAGCACTTGATTCCTAGGTGGAGGGGGAATAGGGATTTCCTCTGGCTCCAATTGAACACGCGTCCGACCAGAACTCCAATTACGTCCTTGATTCCGCTGGCCTTCATCGCCTCGTCTGTAACGTCACCGACTGTATCGACCAGCATCCTGCTGTTGAAAACTGAGTAGTTCTGTCCCTCGTCAGTCATCGTTCCACCTCAGATGTATATCCTCCCTCGCTTCCTGAAGATGTGCCAAACACCCAAACTCATCAGGAGGATGAAAACAGTCATGGTGACCAAGGCACTTGTAATCACGCTATCATCAACAAGTGACCCGTTTCCCTTCTGGATTGCCATGACCCCGCCAAAGGCCAGGAACATGAACGCGATATCGAATACCAGGAAAACTATGGCATACCAGTAGTACTGGAAGTGGAAGTTGATATCGGCATCTCCCAATGGCTCGGACCCGCACTCGTATGTGCTATCGCGGCGCAAGTACAGGCTGTGATCGGACTCGTAGCCGGGCAACAGGATTGACCTAGTCTTGTTGTGGTCGGATCCCGACTTTGTTGGCCTAATAAATCTGGTAGCGAAGAAGCTGAAAACGGGAAAACCGATTCCCACTAGGGTCATGACGGCTACTGGGAGGTACATCTCGGCAACG
Organism: uncultured Candidatus Poseidoniales archaeon; assembly: GCA_964563355.1. Lineage (GTDB taxonomy): Archaea > Thermoplasmatota > Poseidoniia > Poseidoniales > Thalassarchaeaceae > UBA36. The sequence goes on along the minus strand of CAZLVU010000007.1, from coordinate 16,138 downwards.
GACGACATTGTAGTATCACCGTCGGTCCCGTAGGGACCGACATGCGCTGCCACAAAAAAACCGGACATAAGCGTATCCGAGGACCAGTCTACGGCGTCATCAGTCGTCTTGTTCAGTAACGATAGCCTGTGTGAGCAGAAGTGACTCGTTTCTGGAGCGCATTAACAGATAGACGACTAGCATCGACCCAATGAAGATGACGGCGATGGCCATCACTTTCTCGGTCCCGTCTGAGACGGACCCTACACCCAAGGTAGATTTGACAGTGAGGTCAATGGGTTGGCCAGCCACTGGCATATCCTTTGGCTGGACGGTGACCGTGAAGGTGTACTCGTCCTCGGAGATCATATCGCTAGGGGGAGTGGCCCGAACGTCTACTTCTCGAGTTTCTCCGGGCTTGAGTTTGAACTCATCACCGATGACATCGACCGTCCACCCCCTTAGAGAGTCACTTGTCAGGACCTCCACGTCCTCTTCTGTATTCCCTTGGTTGGTGACAAATAGTGTGAATTTCATGTGCTCAGGGTAGGGTGCAGTCTCGGACTCATCAGACTCCAGTATGAACTGTAAATCGTGTATCGTCCTAATGTCTACGGCAATTTCGACGAATGAAGAAGACTGGCCAGTGTTCTTCTTGGAAGTCACACCGACCCTAATGACTCCGGTAGTGCCGCTCTCGACTTCCAGGGCTTCGAACTCTATCTCAATTAGCACTTGTCCGTTTGCAGGAATGATGACTGCCCCATCAACTATTGCTCCGTCGGCCTTAATCGTTCTCAGGACGGAGGAGTCCATCCCGTTTACGTAGACGACAGCCTCATCTCTTCCTCCATCACCGGTGTTAGAAATCAGGAAGGAGATTGAGGATTCTCCCCCTGGAGGGAGTGAAACTGACATGAATCCTGGATCTTCGTCAGGGCTCTCAAATGCCAAAGACATACTGTAATTGTATATTGACACTGTCACCGTTAAAGTCTGAGTCAAGAGCACTTCAGAACCTACGATTCCGATCCTAACCTCGAAGGATTCGGTGTCATTGTCGACGAATCCTCCTACAATCACCATCATGTTAATCGTTACAGTCTGCTCCGAATCCAGAGTCACTATGGAAATCTCGTTACCAGATGAATCAGCAAACGAAGTTGGCCACTTTGTTTCAACACAGGAGTCGTTGATGTCAGGATCGCAGGACGACAGGGCATACATGTCCTGAATATTGCCGGTGTTGGTGAGTTCTATCGGGAAGCTGATTGTATCGTTGAATTTCCCGGTTTGAGAGTCCGATGGCACGGATATTCTACCGTCGTGAACTGGAGCCACTGTTACAGAGACCGCAATCTCATCGTGAGTGGCGCCAGAGGAGCTAACTGTGAATCTGATTGGGAACTCTATTCCCGCCTTTCCCTCCAACGGAACGGTAATCTGTGCGTGAACGTACTCCCTGTCGCAGTTTGAGGAAGACGTGCAGTGCCTTCCGTCGATTGTTATCGTTGTCTGCGTCAGCTCTACCTGCCACCCCGGAGGTAAATCCTTGACTCCGAGCGCAAATGTGTCTTGTCCGTTGCCTGTGTTTGTTATCTGTATCGAAGTTGAGCCGGGAGAACCAGGCTGGATGTTCGTCAACGTAGGGACAGTGAGGGAAAGTGAGGCGTCCCTAACTTGTCCTAGGTTAACCCTGAGCAGCGATTCGCACCCTATGTTGCTACCGGCTCTGCCTTGAATGTAGACATCTACTGTTCCAGGCTCTAAGGAGTCGTCGGGAGTGATTTCGAAGTCAAATACAGAAGAATCCTGAGAGCCGCCGGGCTCTGAAAGAAGTCTGCTGGTAGGGGTGTCGAAATCAACCCAGTTGCTGATGTCGTACCCCTCTGCCATAGCGTAGGCAGAAACGGTCCATGCTGTGTTGCCGGTATTCCTCAGAGAGAATGAATTGGTCGCTGATTCTCCAGGATCAAGTGTGTGGGAGGCAATCTGCAATGATGAATCACAGGTTTTGACTTCAGGAATCTTCAGTTCCAAGTTCAAGCTATCGTTGGCTTGGTCCAGGGAGTTTGGGTCGTTTGTCACTGTTGCCTCCAAAATAAAGCAATGATCGCCTGAATCTGTGGAGCTTCCATCGGAAAGGGTGACTGTCACAGTTGCTGTTTCTGAATCGCCCTCGTTCAGGTTCATTGTCTGCGGATCCACCGTGGCTTCAAGTCCCTCCGAGTCGCAATCACTCGAGGATGCCATGGATAGCTGGACGTTGCTCTGCTGCTCACCTGTGTTCTCTACCTTGGCTGTCCACTCTACATCGTCGGTCTCTCCATCGTAGGTTATCTTCCCGTTGTTTGGATTCTGGTAGGTGAGCGTGACGGAGTACTGCCCTCCACCTTCAGCCGAAGTAGTCACCTTGATGTCCTCGTTTGCGGTTTCGAGTCCTGCGACTCCGTTTGCCGTAACTGTCGTCTCGCATTCCCCAGAAGCCTGGTCATTGACGCTGACTGTGAGGGTCTTATCCTCAGAGTCACCTTGGTTTAGGGAAAACGGAGTTGTGTCGATAGAGGAGGTGAATCCGTTGCAGTCTGAGTCCTGTGACGTGCTGAGAGTGACTGTCAGATCCTCATCGCCATCGTTCGTAATGGTTATGGTGTATTCAGCGGGGTCATCAGTGGTCGCCTCCTTCGCAAGAGAGTCAGCCGACATGGCCATAGAAGCAGCTGCAGAAGCAGCAGGGGAGAGCATGGACAAAAGCATAAGAGAAGCGAAAATAGCAGCCGGACTGGACCTTCTCATCAATAGACCGAGTCATTCGCCCCTCTAAGGGCTTCGGGCGCATAGTGCGCCAATAATCACTGTTTTTACAGATTTTCGTTGTACTGAGTGTGTCATGTCTAGTCGTTCAGTAATCCGGGTCAGGCACCCATTCTTCACTGTCAGCGTCCCAGAGCCATCCTGGATACTCGGAGAACCTCTCAAGATTATTTTCATTCTGAGATTGTGGGGTCCTGTCTATTGATTCCTCTTGTGGAGCCTCCTGTTGCTCGTGCTGTGCGGCGTCATGGTGAATTACGGACTCGGCAGAATTCCCCTCGTCCTGGGTTCCCAATGAAAACAAGCCACTCATTACGCCAGCAATGTCTCCCCCGGATCTACTGTAGAGAAGAATTGCAGCGGCGGCGAGTATTGAGATGAATAACAGGCCAACCACAGCAAATAGCCAATCGGTACCGCCTTCGTTGGATGGGTCGGGTATCACGTCAATTGTTAGAGATATGCTGCTGCCCGCTATGTGCTCTGCATCGGCCAACATAAGCACTACTTGACCGTCTGCCCCAGAGTTTGGGACAAATGAAGCCTGTACTGATCTAGTCTCTCCTGGCTGCAGGCTGACCATGATGCCATCTAGAATACGTACCTCCCAACCACTTGGGCCTTCGGACGTAAGTCGATTGGAGACGGGGGAGTTTCCCGTATTCTGCAGATCGAGGTACAGGGTCGTAGAGTATCCTTCATGTGCCTCATCAAAATTAGTAAGGGTCCATTTGACCTCATTTAATGTTTCAACCAGCAAGGAGATCGTCTCTCTAGACTCAATCCCTTCTCCAGATAGCACAAGGGTTACTTCTGGTTGTGAGGCAGCAGTCTCATGCTCTGGGATAACTATGGTGCACCAAACCGTCGCAGTTTGGCCTGGAGAAATCTTTGATGGATTTACGATGCAAGTGGATGACCAATCTTCATCGGGAAGTTCCATGAAGACATCTGGCTGCCAGTTCGAAGAGCCATCGTTAGTCACATTCCACCCCATGTCGAAGCCCGGTGCTCCCACTGGGTGGGCTCCCAGACCCAACGGTGAGTTGGATGTCTCGACCGAAGTCCCGTTTACGAAAACGACCGCGTGGAACGAAATGCTGGGTGCTGCAGTTGAGACGGCTTGCAGAGTTGTGTTCCAATCGAAGAAAGAGCCGTCATCATTTAGGAACCTGATTTCGACGCTGCCGCCTTCCGCTTTGCCATTGCCCTGAATAGTGAATGACCATTGGGTCGACTCTCCGCGATCGATAGAGACGTCCCCCAGGCCGCTGGTGATTGACCATCCCCCAGGTAGTGACCTTTCTATTGCATTCAGGACGATGTCCCGATTTCCATTATTCGAAATCTGCAGAGTGACCTCGTGCAACGCGTCGGCTGGAATTTCTCCCTCAAAACCACCCTTAGAAGGGGAGAAGGCGATGGAGTCGAAGGCATCGACAACAAGATCAAGGTCGAAGGACCAAACCTCCGGGCTTACTCTGGATTTTACCAGAAGCTGGGCTTTGAAGGTGGAACCCGCGTTAATCAAAACCCCTGGGGGGATGATGCTGATGTCAGCAGAAATCTGAGCCCCCTTTTGCATGGTCCCCGTAGACCCCTGGTTTGAGCCGGGAAATGAGCCTAGGTCGTCGAAACCCAGATTCCAGCCAGCTGGAGAGATTACCTCGATATCGTATGTCTGGGCACCGTTGCCCCGGTTTCTGATTAGTGTGGAAAAATTCGTGGTTTCAAACGAGTCCACAGCGATACTATCCGATGGAATGGAGACCTCGGGCTGGGCAAGTACTGGGACATCGAAGAAAAGCTCTAGCTGTGATTCAACGTCGAACTCTTCGTCTTTTGCAGTGATTACGATTTTGTAAGTTCCAGGATCCGGAGGTGCCGGGTGTGACAGGGTTAGGTTTACTGTAGTAGAAGCTGAGGGGCCTAGGTTTACGAAGACCTTGTCAAATGACATGAACCAGTCGAAAGTTGATTCGTCCCTAGTTCTGTTGGGTTCTGAGGCGGAGATGGATGCGTTTGTCTCGAACAGCGCTAGGTTTGTCATCACTATTGGCCACGTGGTTGTCCTATCTGAGGCATCACCAAGAGTGATCCAAGGAGATGTCGAAGATGCTTGAATTCCAGGGGCACTGACTTGGATTGTCTGCTCCAGTACGTTATTGTCCTCGTACAGCTCCTCGAGTTGATCGTTTGGATCGATTTCAATTCTGATTTGTGTGTCCCCTTTGTCTGCACCCAAGGGGGTCCAATCCCATACGAGCCGCGTATCCTCTCCAGGGGACATCCCGAGTTCCTTAGTGCCTAGGTGGTTCCCATTTACGTAGGCTGAAACGAAAACTTCGGCGAACGATCCGGACCCTTGGTTGATCATTGACACTGAGAACTGCGTCTGCTCCCCGACCTGCGGAATTGGGGTTGACAGTTCGAAGGATCCAGGTACGAAAGTGGGGTCGGGAGTCAGGTCGTTGACGTTGACCCCTCTGACTGCTATGGAGTATGGTTGGTATGTCCTGCTCCCACCATGGGAGAAGTCAATGACCTTAACGTTCCAAATTCCAAGGTCAGCAGAGTCGATCAGGACAACTTCCACATTGTTCTTTATGTCCATTGTACCGCCGGTTGTCGATCTGCCGTTGAAGAAGTCATTTCCCAGATATGTTACCTGACCGTCGGGAGAGGTGACCTCAAGGTTGAGGTTGTTCCTGAGTTGGGTCGTGGAGAAAGCGGATCCGGGATAGTCTGACCAAGCTAGCACCACCTTGAGGGGTTCTCCGGCTCGCGTTACATCGAAATTGTACTCAGCTTGCTGGCCACTAGATAGGCGGGACCGGTCATCAACAAAAATCCCGACATCATTCTCGGGGACTAGGGAGTTGACGAGATTGAGTCTGCCCCAGCCCTCATCATCATTGGGGATATCTCTGGAGCCCATGTCCTCTGCTCCGAGAATCAGCATCGCCTTGATTAGGGCCCCTTGGGGGGCTGGTCTCTGAGCTACCTCCATCAGGTATTCTCTGACTAATGCTGAAGCCCCAGCAGCAGCGGGTGTTGCCATTGATGTGCCGCTATACTCAACATACCAAGGGTCGTTGATGTTGTTAGGTGCATCGGTGGCCTCCTGTGCCCTACAAGAACGGACATAGTCACCAGGTGCAACAATATCGGGTTTGATTCGGCCATCATCGGTCGGGCCTCTGCTACTCCAGTAGTACATGTCATCAGCTGAACCATACCTGTTTACGTGGGCTCCAACTGTAATCACGTTCTTTGCAGTTCCAGGGGGTGAGATGCCATCGTCCCTCTCATTCCCCGCCGAAAAAAGGACGGTCATCCCCTGATAGGACCAGTACTGGTCCCATGTTGAGGTTCGATCATCCGCGTCCTCTGACTGGGTTGTGTAGTCTCCTCCGGAATTTATCCCCCCCCAGCTGTTTGTGTGAATCCTCGCTCCCCCAGAATTGTAAGCCGTGTTCAGCAAGGTGTAGACCCCGGGGCCAGAAAGGGCCCCGGTGGATTCGTCTTCCATGGCCTGCAGATAGAGCTCAGCTTCCGGAGCAACACCCTTGTAGGAACTGGTGCGGGAGCCAGAGCCGAGGACCGTGCAGGACACGTGGGTCCCATGACCGTCGGTGGTGTCTGCTGTGGAGCCGTCACCGGCTACGTCTAACCTCTGAACTATCCTGTCATCAAAGTCCCCATGGTCGTGGTCTATCCCGGTATCCGCGACGCCAACCCTCTGCCCACTGCCGTTAAGATCGGTGATGAATCCAGTCTCGGCAACGTTTACTTTCATATGACTGCGGACAAGATTGTTGTGTACAGACATCTCGAGGATAGGTGAAATATACGACACTTGGGCCTTCATCGCCAGGGCAACGGCACCACTGGGAGAAATGGTGCCAAAGTGTATTCCCGTGCCAGGTGACCAAGTCTCCCCTAGATGTTCGTAGGCAAGTTGGCCCAATGACCCCTCGAGGCCGTGTCCGATTTCATCTAGGCGGTTGAGCTCTGCATCCTTCCAACCCAATAGTTCCACATTCTCAATAGATTCGTAGTCCTCGGACCATAGCCTACTGTCTACAAGCATAGCAACGGGGACGCGGTGGCTAGAGGAAACCATGGGGAGTCGGCTTGCAACGCTCAGTTCGTTCAAAGTTCCCTGCAATAGGAATCCGGAAGGGGGGATTGTTGAGCGGACAGCTACGTCGGCAGACCCCGTAATACCCAGTCTCGCATCCCACAACCCAACATCACTGTCTATTATGACGAGGAGCAGGTCTTGTCGGAATGACTGGAGTCTTTCGGGAATTTCTTCGCTCAGTGATAGCCCCTGATTCGTGAAAACTCCGATTGGAGACTCTGCAATCTCGTCCCTGATTCCCTCCACTGTCTGAGTTATCTTAGGCTCTCCTAGGTCTAGGATACTATTCGGGTCAGGAGAAATCTCCACTCGAGTTTGAAGCTGTTCTAAGGTGGGGGTTTCCTGATTATCTGTGGGTTCCTGGTCGATTAAGGGGGCATAAGATGCCAGTAGGGTAACTAGGATCAGAATCGAACCACGCTTATTCATCTGATTGCCCTCCTGTCTAATTTGAATATTGTTCACTCGTTTTTCTGAAAATTGCTGCAATCTAAAATATGGTTGGGGTGACCTCCTCAACGAAAAATTCCCTAGACCAATCCCCCACTTCATGGGTCCACCTTTCCGAAACCTCGCCCCCATAGTAACGATAATCCAGTGTGATTTCTATGGTATAGCTCTCCCATACCGATTGTCCGAGCACGACCATCTCAAGATCATCGGACGGAGTGTTTGAAATCGAGCTGTGAGCAGGTAGTTTCTCCATTGTGAAATCATGGCGGCCAAGTTCAACCCCCTCAATGTCAAGTAACCTCATAGTCACACTGACGTCCTCAATTGGCCTACTACCTTTGTTGTCCAATTCGGCGAGAACCACGTGCCCGGAGGCTGATTGCATGTAGGCAACGTCCAAGTTTACGTTTTGATATGGAATGACCCAAACGAGTGCGAACAGCGTTGCAGACGCAATTAGGAACGCGGACAATGAAGCAAAAAGAACCCTAGTCGGAGTTATCAGGTGATAAGCTCGGTCTCCAATCGTCTCAAGGATTACCTGAGCAGTCTGATGATCCGCCTCTTCCTCCCCCCACCTAGTGAGCCTGTCCTTCAGCCCCATTACGAGTCACCCCCAATGGTAGCAAGCAGAGTTAGGATGCCTGAGGAGATGGGTTCTGGAGCCATGATGTGACTGGTTGATCCTGTGAATCCGGGTACCATGTTGAGCAGGGAGAGGTCAGATGCAAGGCCATTGACTCCTAGTGTAGTGCCTGAGGGCAATCCTCCGGTGGTTTGGGCGTCCAGAAGAACCCCTCTGAGCTCGATATCCTGATTTCCAATGTTTGCAGATGCCCTCGCAGAGACAATCACTCGCCCACTCTGAACATCATTGACTTGAATTATCGAGTATGGGCCGACGATTTCCTTAACGTGGATTGTAGCGCTCTTCAAATCCTCGCCCAGTACCTCCAATTCATCTAAAACAACTGGTGGCATTGTCGGAACACTGGTTGCTCGCATGTATAATCGGGAGACTCCAGCGCCACCAGATCTGACATTCAACCCAAATGAGTCAGTGGGTTTAATGACCATCCGGTCAGTCATTCCTTCGGCTAGTAGGACGATATCGCCTCTGCTATTTATCGCCCTACCTAGTGCCTCGATATACAATGACATGCCTTCGCCAGAAGCCGAGAAGTCCAGAACGGGGAGCCCCTGGAATGCAAGGTTCTGAGTTATGTCGAAGTTGATGTCTGGCTCCGTTGTGAGGTTCATTGATCCGGGCACGTTGGTTAGGAACATTGTTGCAGGCCACCATGATCCTTCCAACCATTGCATTTGTTGGAGCATAATGGACTTGACTCCTTTGTCATCGGTTCTGAATTCCTCGGGGACGGTCATGTCCATGGAAAGAGAGGTTCCAAGGCTTGCTTGTATTTCCACAGATTCAGGGATATCCTGAACCATCATCTCAGTCCTGCTTCCGATCTCCCTGTCAATCAATAGGGCGTGGAACCAATCCAGTCTGGTTGTCATTTGGTAAAGTGTCGAAGTTGAAACCTCGGTAATCCCACCAACCGTTTCAATTCTGAAAACGGAATCCAGGAGTAGGGACGTTGCGACATCCTCATCGAGACCCTCGAGAGTTAGGAAGAGGTCTTGGCCATTCACGCCCTTGTAAGAAATGATGAACTCCGAATGTTGTGGCTTCCAACCTTCCAAGCCTATGCTGACAGCCCAAGTCTGCGCGTTTTCCAAAGAGCTTCTAGAAACCGACAGGTCGATGAGCGGGGGCAAATTGGGTAGCCAAGACCTCAGATGGAAGCCATCGGAAATTCCTGAAGGGGGTGAAACTAGGGAGATTCCGTGCAGCCACTCTGGGTCCTCGGTTGCCTGATTGCCCATTATTGCCTCTATCACTAGATCGAATTCCGTTCCGGCCTCCATTCCGAGTCCGAAGGAAAAGTCCTCTTCTCCCGATCCCTGTCCTGAGGAGATGTCCGTGGTAATACCAGCTAGCACATCGTTAACCGATCTTCCTAGATCAGCGAAACTGCCAATGAAGAATCCGAATCCAGAGAGGCCGCTTGAGGTGTTCAGCTGCGGGATTGCCAACGAAGGTCCGGACAGTGAACCGGTTGGAATCTCAAGCGAGAATGTAGAGGGAAGAGGCCTGATCTCCGCGGCCACACTTAGTGGCAAGTGGTCATTGGTTGGTGCGTTTCCTACGCTAATCATCATCGGGTTCGAGCCAACCACTGTTGCGGAGGCGCTACCTCTTCCTGCAGAACCCGTCGCTCCTTCTTCGAGAGGAGGTGTCCAACCCAAGTGCCTGAGGCCAGAAATCCTAGAAGAAAGAGTCGAGGAGTTTGAGGAGGGGTCGTGGTGGAACAGAAAGTGGTCGCCCGACATTGTTAGCGGTGAGGGGGAGTCGCCCAACTGGAGTTCGATTTCGTCGATGGAAGATTCAGAGGACCACGAGAATGAGTTTCCAGAGGTGGTGGTGAACGAGGAGGGGAGCCCGCTAATTCTAGCTGCTTGACGTTGTGAGCTGTCCTGACCAGTATAAACAATCGAGTCGATTGGTGAAGACGCGGAATATTCAACCCTGTTGGGAGAAATTCTAATTGTGATATTGTCGGGTAAATCTGAGAGTGCAATTGACTGATGCGAAGAGCCGTTTAATTCTCCCGATTCGTGATTGATGAAGGCGATAGACAGTGTTTCATTTGACTGTGTATCGATGCTCATTGCTTGGCCTCCAATGGCATTGGAATCTACAATGGAAAAGGTCTGGAGATTGCTTATTCTCAAACTCGCCGCTACGGGAACTAGGGGTTCTTGGGGCCCGTGATCAGTTTGGATGATCTCGAGCCCACGGTCATCGGCAAGGAGGATATGGTCCCCCGGTCCCACTGGATGGTCTGATGAGCCGATTTGTAGGTTCAGGGTGTTTAGTGGGTAAAGTGACCTGCTCTCCCTCCAATTGTCGGTAAACAGTATGTGAAAGGACATCCCCTCCATCCCTCCAGCCCCCATGCCACCACTTATCGCATCAACAACAGAGGAAGGGATCTCGTTGAGTACATTGCCAACGTTTAGGAAAAGATCGACAATATTGAGGATCACCGAGTCCATTATTTTCGAAAAGAAATCTAGATTGTCGGCAGAGTCTAGGGACGTATCTGTTTCCTCCGATCCTCCCAGCCAGAATGATCCAAAAACAGCGACTGCTGGAGGGATCGCAGTAGCGGAGATGTCGATCTTCCTGTGGTCGTCGGTGTTCCCACCTCGACTGAACCAAGATGTGTAATCTATCGAGTCGATGGGTTGTGCGGACCTCAGAATTACCAAGCTATTCGGAGGGTGAGCAGGATTGATCGGCAGAGTGGGGTCATCGACGTTTTGACTTGTGTCTCTAGTGAAGTTCTTGATCCCGATTATCATGCCCAGCCTTTCGGGTAGTCCCCCGGGGAGTTCCGGGCTGTCGGCAGAACCTAGCATCCTGAACACCCTACTAATCTCATTGCTAGACATCGTACCTTCAGGCATCCCTCTCAGCCATCCCATAGAGTCGGTAACATTGCCGAAGTTTCCTTCGGACTCTGATGGTGGCAGCTTAGATCTGTTCTCGTGGAAATGGATATGGAGATCTGTCCTCTTGTCCGCCCAGTACTCAATCGTGGTTAGGCTTCTGTCGCCCTCCATTCCAGAAACAGTCGGCAGATTGCTGTCGGTTCGTATGATGACCTCGGCTGAGCTGGGTAATTCAGTCGAGTCGCCATTTGGGTGGAGTCTCGCTTCGATGTATGCTAACTCCCACAGGTCTCTGTTATCGTCAGAGTCCGGTGGTGAAAGGTGGACGTATCCGAAACCTGCTGAGACCCCACAAGAAATCTCAATGGAAGTTAATGAGTGTAGCTCGGATGGGTTGTACCTGTCAGGACAAATGGTCTGGCCGGTGTTGTCCAACCTGAGCGCATAAGGGGAAGAGATTGAGGCGAAGGTGATTCCGGACTCAACCACATCGCCGGTATCGGTGTTGAAAAGCCCCAGAGTGAGGATGGTTAGCAGATCTAGCCCAGCGGAAGATGCGTCAAAGTATAATCTCTCAATTCCGACCTCGAACTCAAAGAACTCGGGAGGTGTCGTGAACCTTGAGTCAATCACCCAGACGTAGCTCTCGCCATCCCCCAGAGCGAGAACCGAATCCGCACCTGAGTAGGCCATTGCCTTGATGATTGAAACCTGAAGCGAGTCCAAGTCATCCCAGTCGGGATCATTCCGACTACTCTCTAGAACTTGAACGGAGAAGACTATGCCGGGTTCGATCCAAAGTGTATCGCCCGCTAAGCCCCAACCGCCCAAAAACTCCCAAGAGATCTTTAGGCCGATTTGTAGATCGTCGTCTCCATCGTCATCAATGTCAACCGAGTGAAGCAGCGGTTCCGTCTGCAAGTCAAACAGGGAAAGGAGAGTGGCGCTGAAAGAGACGACTTCGATCTGCTCAATTACTTCTCCAGTGCTATTGGTGTATTGGGTCCAGATGACATAGTCTGTGATGTTGAGTAGAGTCTGCCAGACATTGTCCACGAAACCCGGTGGTCTGTCGTTCGAGCCGATAAGCAAGTCGTATGGCATCGGGTGGGAAGGGTTTGGTGGTGAAGTTTCGACCATTTGTGCCCCATGGAGGGCTGTGCCAACCTGTGAAAGCGCGTTTTCCGGTCCAGATGGGATTGCTGCAGCCCTAACAGCATCGATCCTGGGCTGTGCGGAGGCAGAAACGGAGTTTGACTCGAGGATCTCTTGGCGCTCATCGAGCATACTGCTGAACTCGTCCAAGACATCGAAGTCCTGAGACTCGATCCGAGGTTCGCCATTGGCGCTTGACAGAGGTGAAGTCACTGGAAGAAGTAATATTGCAGTCATGAGCAAGCTGATGCTAACTAGGGCGCGGGGCTCCCGATTTGCTTGTCCAGAGTTGCTCATTCTGAAGCGCACCTCCTAGAGGTGCGCTATATGGTATTGCCCTGCCTGAACCAGAAAGTATCAGCAATTGCATGGGGGCTTATTGCTCGTCAGCGACGCTGACGAGTTCCTCGGAGCCGCAATTGGGGCAATTGGTGTATGCGGTATCGATTCCGTGGGGCAGGTTCAGTTCAAATGGGCGGGAGCAGGATGAGCAGTGCTTCCTGAGCTTCCTGTTCTTGGATGGTAGTTGCTCTGTAGCTTCTGGTTTGATGCCTAGCCCCTCAAAAAGCGCATCATCAATCCCAGTATTTCGGGCCTTATCGGGAGGATCGGCTACGTCATCTAGATCAAGAATATCGAGCTCAATTTGTGAGAATTCGGGAGTTTCCTTTGGAGGTTCGAATGACAATGGTCTGGGAGTTGACCACATGGCCATCTGCTCCTCCCTGGTTTGGATTTTGTCCGTGGGTTCCTCCACACCCTCATCTGACATCTCAGACATTCTCCGCCGGACAGCGAAATTGAACGCTAGGAGGATGGTGATTGCGAGGATTGCAATTACTACAACTGAAATTACAGCCAATGCAATCCTAGCTATCGAGCTACCTTCGTCATCACTTTCTACCAATACCAGAATCTCAGCAGTGGATTGGAGAAATTCGTCGTTTTCTACCTTACAGACTACGTAATGCGGACCTTCTGACTGGAACTCATAAATCACCTGTGCTCCATTGAGCTGGATTTCATTCTCGGTTCCTTGCTCAAAAATCCAAGTGTATTGGATCTTTTCCGATTCGTAATCAGTGGCGAAAATCTGGAAAATTACAGGATCGTTGACCTCGACGGTCAATTCCCCCTCGTAGGGAGCGATTTCTGGAGCGGTAACATCGATGAAGCGAATTTCTACATCCTCTTGTGTGCTTCGTCCCGATTTGTCAGTAACCAAGATCGATGCAGTGTGGAATCCTGGTGAAAAGTCATTTGTTATCTCAAGGATGAAGGTAGAGCTCGGTTCGGACACATTATTGTCTGACATTACGATTTCGCTATCGAGCATCCAATCCACTCTCTCAATGCCCCAGTTGTCCGTGAAGGTCCCTGTCAGGGCAAGCTGTTCTCCGAATCCCTTGAGAATAGTCCCCTCGGAGGCGATATTGACAATGGGATCAGAGTTGTCCTCAACATGGATTACTCTCGTTGTGCTCGCGCTGCGGGAGTCAACTGAAGTCACAGAGAGTCTGACCGTATAGTTACCGGGAATGTCCCATTTCTTCGATGTTGTAGGCCCAGTATCGTCGATTAGTCCGTCCCCATCGGTGTCCCACGAATAACTTGAATCCAGAATCTGGCCGGACTTGTTTGGAGTTGTGAGACCTGATAGGATTGTTGTATGACCGACATCTACCGAATCCAATGTAGATTCGCTGGTTATTTTCGGCTCCAAGATTGGTGTTAGAGTAATTGTGATAGTTACCGAAGCAGGTGATGTTCCGGCACCTCCACCACCGGGGCCGGGGCGGTTGTCCACAATTACGTAGATGTCTTCGCCATTGGTGTCAGCGGCCTCCCATGGCAGGTATCTCTCACTTGTTACAAGCAGCATGTCCGCGGAGACAATTCTAGAAGCTAATGACCAGTTCACGTTTGGTGAATAAAGTGCGAATGCCGACTCTGTCATTACGAGAATGTCCGGAAATCCTTCCATCGTTCTTGCATGAATCTCCACGAAAGTTCCATCATCAACGGAAAATGGACCGTGGGCAATCTCGTACTCCCCTGCACCTACTCTGTGGATGGAGTCTGAGAGTGTGAACTGTTGTGGGGTGATGACGCCACCATCTAGAGATATTTCAGCTACCCCTCCGCCTTGTGCGCCCTCCCCTCCGTCTTGTGGGTGATTGAGGTTGTCGAGAATCAAAAACCACCTAGTTTCACCTCTGTCTGCTGGGACTGTCCAATGCCACTCTCCTTGGCCAATGAAGGACTCGAAAACGGATTCGCTCTGCCAGACTGAGTTCATCCTGTATGACTGTTCGTTTTGATAAACCTCGACGGTGTTTGCTGAGAAAAGAAGGATGTCGATCTCTTGACCGGTAGTCAGATCTAAGAAAACCGTGGTTCCAGGTTGCAAGACCCCAAGATCCACCCGTAGGCATGCCTGATCAGAAAGGCTCCAATTTCCTGGCAGAATATCCAAATCCGAACTTGAGCACAAAACGACGTCCTTGGAACTGGAACCGAGAGTGGAGATTGGCGTTGCCAACAGAATCGCGACTACCGCGACAAGCCACCTGTGCATCGGGCGACCGTTTGCCCTCCACTTATGAACGGTATCGCAATCGCGTTCAGTATCTTCTCTGCCCGTGCTTCAGGGATTTCTGGGTATGGGAGAGGGGGGGAACCAGCGAAGCAATACAACGTCGCCCACTGAGCGGACCCAGCTCCAAGGGACCGCGACGTGGGTCCTACCCTCGACCAAGCCTTCCGGGGGGTCGGAGACGAAAATATGGGTACAAGACCAATTGCTAACATCAATCACCGTGTCATGAACTGTTCCAAGCAGCCTGCCGTCGGGAACTATCACCGGCAGACCCCTGATCTCTGAAGCGTGACGGTCCGCCATCAACGACTGCCATTCAGCATGGTGCATCAATCTGACGGAAAGGCTCGTTCACTTGCCCCTGTTCTTGTTGGCTTTGAGGCTCGGTCGGAGCTTCTCAGCACCCTTGCCCTTGTTGAGGAGTCCGCGTCCCCTCTTTCCAGCGCCCGTCTTGCCACGGTGTGCGCGTCCCCGGTGGCTTGAACCTGAGGAGGCCCATCCAAGATCCTTGTCTGACTTGATTGCCGGATGGGATGGGTCAATCAATATTACCTCGTAGAACTTATTCTTGCCATCCTCACCGACCCAGTAGGAGTTCAGAACCTCTAGGTTGGGATACCTTCGGTCTGTTCTTTCCTCGGCTATTCTCTGGATTGATTTGGCCATTGTGATTTTCTTTACACCGGCCTTGGACGGTTTCCTCTTCATGTGGACCTTCCCCTTTCGAAGGCCACCTCTTCGTACCCGGGTTCTGACCAGAACAACTCCCTGCTTGGCCTTATATCCCAACCTGTGAGCAGCATCCAATCGAGTTGGCCGTTCTATTCTGGAGAATACCGGCTCCTTGCGCCAGCCTGCCATTCTAGCGGTTCGGTACCTAGAATCAAGATTGGCCTTGGGTCGCTTCCAAACTCCGCGAACATGTTGATGCAGACCCATTAGCAAACCTCCAGCGGCCCGCCGACCTAGAGCTCATTTATGAGCCTGCTTACACCAGATAGGTTTGGTGGTTGGGAAGCAAGTTGATGTTGTCTTGGTTGAACGTGGGTCGTTGAAAGCGCACGAGGAAGTCATCCCTTCTAACTTGGAGAATAGAGTTTCAAAACTGATTAGCAATGGCTTCTACAAACCAATAATCGTGGATTCGGTGACTGGTGTAATACTGGATGGACACCATAAGTGGACTGCAGCGGGATTGTTGAACCTAGACCGAGTGCCAGTTATTCTAGCCAATTACATGGAGGATTCGTCGATCATAGTGGACGTCTGGCCTGACTGCGGGAGAGAAGCCATTTCCAAGCAGGAAGTCATTGACATGGGACTCTCTGACAAAGTATTCCCACCCAAGACCAGTCGTCACTTTTTCCCGTTTGCCGTGCCTGCAATCCAAATGCCACTTGAGGAATTACGGGAGTAGTGGTCCGCGCTCCCGGACTTGAACCGGGGACCCCCTGATGGCTGCCTACAAC
>CAZLVU010000006.1:0-104854 GCA_964563355.1 uncultured Candidatus Poseidoniales archaeon | reverse complement strand
GATGCTCGGGGGGTTAGTGCAGCTGGGCTGAACACCTCGGCGAACCTCGGTGCTTACACCCGCTGTCTATCAAACTCGTCTTCTACGAGTCCCCTGAGATGCCTCGTCTTTCGGATGACTTCGAGCTTAGATGCTTTCAGCTCTTATCCACATAGGGCGTGGCTACCCAGCATTGCCCTGCCGGACAACTGGTAAACTAGTGGCCCCGAGCCCTCGTTCCTCTCGTACTAAAGGGCCCTTCCGATCAGGCATCTTATACGCCTCAACCACAAAGCAACAAACCTGTCTCACGACGGTCTAAACCCATCTCACGATCCCCTTTAATGGGCGAACAACCCCACCCTTCCCAGCTGCTGCACCAGGAGGTTGGGAAGAGACGACATCGAAGTAGCAAGCCACCAGGTCGATATGTGCTCTTGCTGGTGACAACTCAATTATCCCCGAGGTAACTTTTCTGTTATCAATGGCCCCCAGAAATGAGGCACATTGGTTCGATAGGCCCTGCTTTCGCATCGTCGATCGTTATTGTGCCGATCCACGTCAAGCCAGCTTTTACCCTTACATTTCACGGTGGAGACTGAACCACCTAAGCTGACCTTTGGGCACGCTTGTTATTTTTTCGAGCGCGTGGCGCCCCACCCAAACTGCCCACCAAGCGGTGTTCTCATGAAGAGTTAGTTCAGTTACAAACTAAGGACGGTGTCTCTATGGGCGACTACTCCCGGGACTTGCGTCCCGGGGATCAACATCTCCCGTCTACTCAGCACGTAGTGTGCGACTGAACAACGCCAGGTTGCAGTAAAGCTCTACGGGGTCTTCGCTTGCAGGTTGAGGTTACTGGACTGTGCGCCAGTAAAGTCAATTTCGCCGGACGTACCGCGGAGACAGTGGGACTCTCGTTGTGCCATTCATGCAAGTCGCCAATTAAGCGACAAGGTATTACGCTACCTTAAGAGGGTCATAGTTACCCCCGCTGTTTACTGGTCCTTCGTCAGGTTGTAACCCGATTTCAGATACCAGCACTGAGCAGGATTCAGCGACTATACGCAACCTTTCGATCTAGCAGTCGCCTATGTTTTTATTAAACAGTCGGAGTCCCCTGGTCACTGCGACCAGCTTATCTCTAAGCTGGCACTCCTTCTCCCGAAGTTACAGAGCGATTTTGCCGAGTTCCTTCGCGGTACTTTGCCCGTCACACCTTAGGCTACTCACCTTGGGTACCTGTGTCAGTTCTAGGTACGGTCACCTCTACGGCTTTTCATGGGACCCAGGCATCATTCGTCGTTTGCTCACGCCTTCCCGATCTTCTCACCATGACGGTTCTCCAATCGGTTATCGAACGCTTCGACACCCCATGACTGGAGTGCACGAACTAGCCCGAGCCGTCACCATTGTTGTAGAGGGGCATACGAATATTAACGCATTTCCCATTCGGACATTTCGGTTAAGAATGCCCTTAGGACCGGCTAACCCTCGGCTGAAAAACATTGCCGAGGAACCCTTACCCCTTCGGTGGTGCGGATTCTCACCGCACTATGCTGCTACTCTTCCCTGGATTCTCATATGTACACGGTCCACGAGACCTCACGACCTCGCTTCTACCCGAGCACATCGCCGCGCTACCCCATCTCCTTTCGGAGGGTCAACGTATCGGTATTCAGTTTGAGCCCCGTCCATTTTTCGGGCCCGCAAGCTTGACCAGTGATCTGTTACGAACTCTTTCAAGGATGGCTGCTTCTAAGCCCACCTTCTGGTTGTCTTCGGCCACGGACTCCGTTTGTGATTAACACTTAACTGAAATTTAGGGACCTTAACGCTGAGCTGGTTTATTCACCTTTCGTCACGGTAGCTTACCCACCGTGGCTCACTCCCTGTGTCTACGGCGATAACAACTTCGGAGTTTGACAGCGTACCGAGGGATTGCTCCCCCTAAATACCCAATCAGTGCTCTACATCGCATTCTATCTCCACAGAGATCTACCTACGAGTAGTCTCGCGCGGAACCTGCTATTGCCCATCTCGATTGGACTTTCACCCCTATACCAAGCTCGTCCGAGCGATTTGCACATCAGCAACGGTTTGATCCTCCACCCAACTTTCGTCGGGCTTCAATCTGGCCAGGCATAGATCGATAGGCTTCAGGTCTCCCACCATTGACTCCGGGCGAGCACACCCAGTCCCTCGCCTAACGGCTGCGGACTATTCGGTTTCCCTACGGCTTCGCAGATCGACTGCTTAACCTCGCCAATGATCAGAACTCCCAGGGGCATTTTTCGAAACGCACGAATGGACGCTGCTCATATCTTCGCTTTCACGCCCATTCAGCTTGTTCCCGATTGGTTTCAGGGTCTTTTCACATCCCGCTAAGGATACTTTTCAGCTTTCGCTCACGCTACTTGTCAACTATCGGTCTCGAGTAGTATTTAGGATTGGAAGTCTCTGCCTCCCACATTCACGCGCGATATCCAACGCACGCTACTCAGGATACATCACATGGCCATATCCGTTACGTTTACGGGACTTTCACCCTCTCTGGTGCGCCGTTCCAGGACGACTTCTACTTCCCGGACTTAGGCTTCAGATGTCCATACTCCACATCTCTCCAAGGTTTCCCTAGGAGATTCGGTTTGTCCTATTCCGTTTTCATTCGCCACTACTCACGGAATCTCTATTGATTTCTTTTCCTCCCCCTACTGAGATGCTTCAGTTCGGGGGGTTCCCCTTCCTCATAACGAGGAATGACTGTTGTCAGGAGGTCCAATTCGGCAATTCGCGGATCAAAGAGATTCATGCCTCTCCCCGCGACTTATCGCAGCTTGTCACGACCTTCTTCGGCTCTCGAGCCGAGCCATCCCCCAATCGGGTTGTAGCATCATGTTTTCTAATTGTACTCACTATTGTGAGGCCTCTGGTGTCCAGGCATATCAATTCTGGTTTCTCAGGCCACTCCGTCTCCCCGAAGGGCGAAGCAACCTCGACCACTTACCCTGATATCTTACGTATCAGAGCGCACAAAGCAGGCTTCCGACCGACCAATGGTATTTGAACAAGACGGGGGTTGTAGCCCCCCATAGGGGGGCTGAGAAATTAGGGGAGAGGGTCCTAAATGTCAGGAATACAAGGAGCCATGGAAAAGTATCATGAAAATCGTTGCAACTGTGCATGTGATGATCATGACTGGAAATCCAGCCTTCATCCATTCCCGAGTAGTGATTGGGTAGGGTCCACGTTCGCTAATCGCCACGGTCATGACATTGGCGCTTGATCCAATTGGGGTGGCGTTCCCACCGAAACCTGCGCCCATTGCGAGGGCCCAGAACAGGGGTGCTGCAGAAAGTTCGCCGTTGCTCGCTTCCGTGATGCTGACGATTACTGGAATCATAGCTGCCGTAAATGGAATGTTGTCAATTAATGCGCTAGAGATAGCAGAAACCCAAATTATTGCAACGGCGAGCATGACTTCGTCATCTCCAAAGTTCTCGAATATCCAGTCCGCTAGTTTTGCGAGGTATCCAACGTTACCCACCGCGCCGACGAGGATGAATAGCCCTGCGAAAAATAGGAGAGCCTGCCATTCTACTTTTTCCACGACGTCATTGATGAAACCGCTCTGCAATTCCTCTTCCGCGGGCCTAGATGAAATTAATGCGAAACCGGCGCCAGCTAGAGCTATGGCATGAATTTCTACTTCAAGGTGAAGGAACTCCTTTGCGGAGAACATCACAACTGTTAGTCCGAGGAAGAAGAGGGTGCTGAACATTAGGTTCTTGTCATTTACTGCGTCCCATTCGTCCTCCTGAAGGAGATCCTCGACATTTGGGGGAATGTTTGTGCTCCAGTCTCGGTAGTACCACCTGAAGTAGCCGAGAGTAGCGATCCAAGCAATCAATGTGAGAATCCCTAATCTGAACAGGAATCCGTTGAATCCGAACTGATCTGCGATTTCAGTCATGGAGTGGGCTTGTGCTGCGATCATTACATTGGGAGGGTCCCCCACCATGGATGCAACGCCTCCGGTGTCCGAGAGAATTGCCTCAGCTAACAATGGTGGCACTGGGTTGATTTCCAGCTTGTTGCAAATCCTCAGGGTTACGGGGGCGATGATGATGATTGCAGTGACGTTGTCAATAACAAGTGAAAGCAGGGTAGTGAAGGTCCCCAACAGGACGATAAGTTTCCATGGGTCTCCCCCACTCATCTTTGACGCTTTGATTGCTACGTATTCAAAGAACCCACACAATTCTAGAATTGCAGCAAAAATCATCATTCCCAAGAGTAAACCAATTACCTCAAACTCGATCCATTCGAGCATAGCATGCTCTAGGGAAGAGCCGTGGGTGTCAAACACTCCAGAATAATGGCCGTAAAGGAGGATTAGCGTGGAGCCGAACCATGCTGCGATTGTTCTGTGAACTAATTCAGATAGGATCAACGCGAATGATAGGATGAATACGACCAGGACGACTTGTTCCGCGCTAATCATATGGTTGGCGAGAATTGCTGCCTCTAAATATGTCACTATTGGGGAAGGTCTGATGGAGGCAATGCGGGACTATTTACCCGACCACAAGACTGCAACGTTACCCCTCTGGAAAACTATCTCGGAATTTGTTTTGGAAGCAATCTCAGAAAACATCTCGTCTCTATCTTTACCATCAGAAGTAGCTCCCTTGTTTGCCTTTATTTTTACAAGATCCCTACATTTCAACTGATCTGACAACTCGAGTAAGAAGGCTTTGGATGCCCCCTCGCGACCAATCCTCACAGAGACTGAAACCTCGTTGCTTCGGGCCCTTGCCAATATTGACTTCGGTGCCTTTTTTGTCAGGAAATTCCCCCCCTTAGAAATCCGGTCCTACTCGCTTGACCCTCTCGCACCTCAGGCAGGTTGTTGTGACAATTCCAGATGAAATCCTAACTCTGGCAGATTTTCCAGGGATCATGGACATCTTACAGGCTCTGCAAATCAGTCTGCTTACATGTGCGTCTGGGCGGACTCCATGCTTGCGCCCTACCCCGATAAGTTGCCTTGCAGCGCTATCGGAAATCTCGGTGCTGAGATTTCCTCTGTCGCGGAGGATGGAAGATAATTTCTCCATTGCATTGAGAGCTCCTGCCTTTCGTCTGTGGGAGTTCCGCCCCCGGTTTCTCCCACGATCTCCCATGCTCTTGCCTCACAGTGATCTGACTGCCGAGGAAACTGCTTCTCCAACCTCTTCAATCGTCCCGCTACCATCGACAGGGATTAGCAACTCCCTTTCTGCATACCACTCCCCAAGAGGCTTGGTCTGATTGTGATAAGCTGCCAGACGCTGCCTAACGGTCTCCTCTGTGTCATCCTTTCTCTGAATGAGGCGGTACGAAATTTCTGATGGCGGTGGCTTGAATGATATATGAAAAATCTCCCCAGTCTCCGGGTCCATCCGCCGTCCGACGATCCGCTCAACGATATTCTCATCCGGAACCTCGATCGAAATGACTGCGCATACATCTGTAATCTCTGAAAGAGCTTCGGCCTGCGGAATTGTTCTCGGAAAGCCATCGAAAAGCACGCCTTTAGTCGCATCCGGCTTCTTGATCCTCTCTTCTATCAAGCCAATAATCACCTCATCGGGGACCAGATTGCCCGATTCCATGTAGGACTGTGCTTCCATGCCGAGGCTCGACCCACTAGAAACGGCTTCCCGAAGCATATCCCCGGTTGAAATCTGTGGTTTGCCAGTGATGTCGACAATTGCGGCAGCTTGTGTTCCCTTTCCAGCACCGGGGGGGCCGAAAAGCACGATTGATCCCTTCATACCCATCGGCAGGAGGCATTACAATAAAAGCAAGCGCTCTAAGGTCCGTTCTGCTCCCACCAAATATTCCCATAGGCGGCCCATTGTTCCATAGTCCACCCCTCGGGAAGGCCACTCAACGGGAGGGGGGGTGCTCCCTCAGGCACATCGTGAGTGGGTAGCTTCGGTAGAGTGGATGCCAGTGCTTGCTCTATCTCATTATTGGAAACCCCTCCAGTGATGACGTCGCCCGGTATCGAAGTATCCAGTGCGGCTGCTCTCCTCTCGGCCTTATTGCCTGCTTGGAGAGCGGATCCGCGGGGTATGAGTTCGTCATCCTCCCGAATTGGTTGATTTGCTTGCCTGGCCAAGACTCCCAAAGCTACCAAGCCAGCCAGTGTGAAAATGAATAGAATTGCAATTGTCCATGTGGGCAGTCCCAATGTACCCAAAATCCCTGCAACACCGCCCTTGTTCGATGACCTAGACTTGCTAACTTCCATTGTAATTTCAGAGTCAGTAATGAACTCGATGTCACTTGGTTGACTGGAGTTAGCAAAAATTCGAATTTCCCTCAGGCCGTCTTCAGAGGATTTGGTTGGTCTGATGGCCACTGTAACATCCACTGATTCCCCGACCCCTATGTTCTCGAAAGAGAGGGGATCTAGGGAAACCTCCCACCCATCGAGTCCAGCGTAACCCATGTTCACTCCGGTCACTTCGTTTCCGAGATTTGAAACAACTACAGTGAAGCTAGCCTCGTCCCCAATTTCAATATCTTGAATTTGGTTTGTTTCACTCAGTAAGGTTATCCAAACGGATGGTAACACAGTCACTGAGAGCTCAACGGTGTGAACTTGTTTTCCACCACTGGGAGAGGTTGACTCAATTATCACGGGAAAGCTATCTTGGAGGTTACCGGAATCCACTTCACCGGGCAATTCCAGAGCCAAGGAAACGGTTGAGTCCCTGTTCATCTCCATAGAAAATTGTCTGCCTGATAGGAAACCCCCCGACCAACCCTGTGGTAATGTGCCAAGTGTCAATTCAATAACGAGTGGGACGTTGCCTGAGTTGTGGAGATATATCTCGGTGTTTCCTTGGCTCCCCAAGGCAATGGTGAACCCCGCGGAGCTCTCTATGTCTAGGGTTGTGACTTCTTTTACCTCTAGGTGGGTTCCATTACTTATTGTATGCCCATCTAGAATTGTTTTGATCGAGATAGTGTTCCTATCGCCCTTCTCCGCTGAAAGAGGGACAATGGTTCTAATCACAATCTCTGAAACCTCTCCGGGATTTAGCAGAATTGTAACGGATCCGACCTCCGTAGTAGGGGGTTGCTCATTGGAAAGATACATTTGAATTGGCCATGAGTTGCTAGAGGAAAGAGCCTTGACATCAAACTCTAGTGGGACGTTACCCTTGTTTTCGAGCAAAAGATGGGTGGAGACGTAATCCCCATTCAAAACTGCTCGGGGCTGGGAAAGCGCAATCTCTCCAAGCGCCGTTCCTTCAGAGTCGAAAATTTCAGTGGAGAACTCGCGGCTCTCAAACACCTCAACTATCGTTTCCTCGATGGATTGGAGTGATGGATCATTGACAGAGGTAATCGCACAGGTTAGTGGTTCGGTTTCCCCAGCAGATAAGCCTTGAGAGGCGAGTGGTACCCTGATCCTTATTGGCACTGGAACGAATTGGAGACGGCTTAGAGGCCCGATGGTAATCATCGAAGACTGGCTATTTCCAACAATCACTAGCCACCGGTTGGGAGTGTCGCAGGAAATATTGTACTGTGTGGGGCCGTTGCCAATATTTTTCACGGAAACTGTGAACAGAGCAAATTCACCTGGCTCTGCTCCAAGGCCTTCTGAACCAGCAGAGACCGTGTAGAGTCCCTCCACCCTAGCAACGTCAACTGACAAACGAATTGAGTGCGAAATGGTCGGAGCCATCGTGTCGTAGAGTGTCAAATCAGTAACGAACTTGCCGGGCAAAGCGAATCGGGCTTCCGAAGTGTCCGAGATTTCCGCATCTTGGTCTGAAAGGTTTAGGGTGACGACAACGCGATCACCGGATTCTCCCGATGGGGACAGCGTCCAAGGCCCTGATTCGTTTAGTAGTCGCCACCACTCATCTTGAGGGGGGTTGAGTATTCCCGAGTCGTCGACTATTTGGATCGGGGAAATAGTGAGGTCGACCGTAATTTCGGAGGTCCCCTCATTTCTTAATTCTAGGTCAAATAATGCCCAACTAGCGGTACTGGGATCCAGATTCCTGAAGTGGGCTTGAGTTGTCTCCTCGAATCCCAAAGGGAATGAGCCATCTTCCATAAATGGAGTCACCCTAACTCCAATTTGGGTTACCTCGTAGGATAGCTCGAAGATGTTATTATTGGTTCCTGAAATCTCGTCATTGAGTTCATCCACTTCTGAAAGATAGTCAAGTGTGAGCCTCAGGATATGCTGTCCGGTTGTGGCAAATGAGTGATACAGAGTGAATGACTCAACTGCCCCGCCACCCAGTGAGGGCATCGAATCAGTCCTAATTATCGTGCCATCAGAAAGGTCTTCCAGTTGTATGGAATATTGGCCGCTCTGGGCCGCAGCTTGATTAGCCCATGAAAGTTGAATCGAAATCGTATCACCCTGGAGTGGGTCGATGTCGGGCGAGAAAATCGAGTTCTGGATTACCGTGAGATCTGCCTCTTGCGTTTCTTCTGCGATTGCACTAAGAACGAAGGCGTAGTCCTGTGTGAAACCCCCCGAGTGTCCGATTTGAACCGTCCAAATTCCAGACTGTGTTGAGTCGAGCTTCACTCTTTCGATGTTATTGAGCTGGTCCTTGTTCCCATCTGGGGCGCTAAACCCATCAATGAAGTGGTTCCCCTTGTAGACAGAACCATCCGGGGAGGTAATTATCAAATCTAAATCGCTAATCAGCCTACTTGCATTTTGATCTGCTGATGAAGATCCCTCTCTGTCATTCCAAGCCAATGTTGCATCGAATCCCAAGCCACTGGACATTTCAAAAGTGTAGATGAAACTGTGCCCGGGAAAAAGTTGGCGATCGTCATCGAAAAATACGCTCAGGTTCTGATTCCCTGTCTTCGGGTAAAGGCTGTTGCTGAGATTTAGTTGCCCCCAACCCTCTAACGAGTTGGGAATGTTTGGTGCGCCGAGATCGTCAGCACCGTTTACAAGTATAGCACGAAGCAAATCGGAACGAGGGTTTGGTACTCCGGCCTCCTCCCTGAGATACTGCCGAGCCATGGCAGCAGCCCCTGCAACGACTGGTGTTGCCATAGAGCTCCCATTGAGAGTCATATACTGGGGGGTTGAGCCATCAGCGTGTGTTGCATCCGAGCATTCACCACCTGAGGCGAGAGCGGCTTCCTGGGCTCTAGCCGAACAAAGCATCACCCCAGGAGCGACCAAATCTGGTTTTATTCTGCCATCCTCAGTAGGTCCATTGGATGAAAAGGGGGCGACTTCCCCCATAGGTTCAGAGCCGTAAGAACCAGTAGTGGTTGCACCGACAGAGAGGACATTCTTGGCAGTGCTTGGAGAGCTGACTCCAAGGGTCCCTGAATCACCCGCGGAAAAGAGAATCAAGAAATCGGGATAATCGTAAGCGAATGAGTCTGCTGAACGGGAGTCGGAGGTGTAATGGCCTACCAAATTAAGAGAGCCCCAGCTATTAGTTTGTATATTTGCATCATTCTGCCATGAGTGCTGGAACATCTCGTAGAGGGAGCCCCATCTAGCTAGCAATCCAGAGCTGTCTACCTCTAGCTGATAGAAGTGAAATGTCGCTTCAGGGACCATGCCCGTGGCATTTGAGTCACCAGAACCATCGCCAAGTAGAGTAGCAGTGACATGCGTGCCATGACCGCTGTTTGTGTCGGCCCCAGAATTGTCTGGTCCGAACTGATTGTAAACAGGACTCCTCAATCTGCCCTGAAAATCGATATGGTCGGCATCCAAACCCGTATCGGAGATTCCGACCACTTCACCGATGCCTGTCAACGATCCGCCAGAAGCAGATAGAGTGTCTAGTAAACCTGCAACTAGGCTTGCATTGGAATTGTGAATGGAAAGGAACGGGCCTGGCTCTATTTTCAAGACCCTCGAGTCAGATGCTAAAAGAGGGATGGCGTGTGGCTCAATTGACCTAAGTTGGCATAAATGTGAGTCGCAGTGATACATAAATTGATCATCGTCTGAGAGTCGGGCCAAATAGGTAGAGAGGGATTTATGCTCGCTTTCCAAGAGGTCACTGGACAGAATGATTTCAAGATCCACGCGCAACTCGGTTACTGGAATCAGAGGATAGAGCGAGGGGGAAACCTTCCACATTGTCGGAATTCCACCAAGCCAACGGACCGATGGCAACTTAGCGATCTGCGCCAGCGTTTCCTCCCGATATAGATCTTTGACCTCAATTACCAAAGTTTCGTCAGGTATGTGATCGATTACCGCAACACCAATCGAAGTCAGGCTTCGATCTAGTCCATCTAAGTCGCGGGTTCTTGATTGGACTAGGAACATTTCACCCTCAGAATGAGAATCCAATCCGGACTTCTCCCAGGGCCCTTCAGGAAGTGTTTCGACAAGAGGGTCGAATGAGCCAAGGGGTGAATGAATCATCCCCGAAGGTTCGGAAATTTGGAAAAATGATTGCAGGGGTTGTGACAAGGTCTTCCAGACGTTCCCATGGGCCGTGTCTTGTCCATGCGATTCTTCATCGACATCAACCATTTGGGGAGATGCCGCCCCAGTGAAGGGTGACAATAACACCAAAGAAAAAACCAGAAACAATGACTTCTGTCCAGCCATTACGGATTTGCGACCCTAGATTCTCTTTTGACTATTGACACTAAACGGGCGGATTCAATAGCAATCAAATGGAATAGTAATTACTGATGGACGAATCAGTCTTTGAGACGGAGTCCCGCCAATTTGGTTCAGAACCCATTAGAGCTCGGATGCAATCTATATTTTCAGGGATTACGTCACTCTCTTGGTGGATGGCTTGGAAGTAATATAGTCGATTGTTCTCAAGTTTTACTCCGTCCTCCCAGACGAAAATTTCGTGCAGATCGCCCCATTTTCTTCCGATGTCCCTTGCCATCTCCATTACCTCAGCAGTAGAGGTTATTCGATTTGCCACCCCGTCCATGACAATCACCCTTGGTGTGTCTTTCCACATATCAATTATTGACTCGGTTGTAAGGTCATGGTCTTCGGGTAAATCAGCGATAATAGCGTGAACATGCATTATTGTAGTCGGGACAGCAACAGCTAGGGAATTGATGTTAATTGCTGGAATCACTGTCATCAAATCTGGACCGTGGTGGCTGGGGACTTTTAGTACAGGTTTGATGGCGTTAATTGGCCCTTTTCCAGAATCCCCAGGATCTGCGGCACGACGAATCATAGTACACTCGACACTCAGAGTGCCACAGTGCTCGAATAGGGGGGACAATGTCCTAGAAAGGCCCGTAGTATTGCAGGAGACGACTCTGGAGCCATCTGCATTGAGGTTCTGGGAATGATTTGCCGAAGAGCTGTATGACAACCCAGTTAGCTCGTGCTTCTCCCCTCCTTGGAAAATGTGTTTTACACCTGCTTCCCTGTACTTGGGTAGGTTTTCCGCACCAGCCTTGCCGGGAGCACAGTCGATCACAACGTCTGCAAGTTGCAACAAATCCGACAAGCCACCAACACATTCGAATCCAGAATTTTCGAATGAAGAGATGCTATCGCCGTCGTCGGAGGTGCAAAACAGTGGGAAGGACTTCTTTTTGGCGAGCTCGCAGCCGAAGCTGGGTCCAGTCTTGGTTACACCCACTACTTGCATGTCATCCTGTGCATCCACAGCATCTGCTACTCTCTTGCCGATTGTACCGTATCCGTTAATTGCGACCTTGATTATGCCCACGGTGCCCTCTCCCCTAGGTTTTGTAGCAATCCATGTGCGCCTAAGGGACGCCTATGAACCTAGCGTAAATCGGCAAGAGTCAATAACGAGGCGCTATTTTCTCTGTGTGAGGATGGCTGTCGAGCGGCCCTATGCTGGAGTGTGGAGTAATTGAGGGAGATCATAGCCAAGAGCCTGAAGCTAAACAGGGACCTAGGTAGATACGTCGAAAAGGCCCTAGAAGAAGACAGGCCCGTAAAAATCGGCTGGGGACAAGCAGGAGATGAACGTCCAAAGGATGGAGAGATAGGGGTAATCACACATCTTCCCGAGGGAGCGAGGGTCCTATGTCTCGGCGATTTAGGTGAATGTGCAGGGGCAGTAAATCTCGGTGGGACTTTCACCCTTAGGGGTTCATCTGCCTCTATGTTGGGAGCCTTTCATGTCGAAGGATTGACCGTCGTTGAAAGAGATACTGGATCCAAAGCAGGATATCGAATGAGAGGGGGAAATATCACAATTCAGGGTTCCGTTGCTGATGAATCAGGAGCAGGGATGTCGGGTGGAAAGCTAGTCATCAGAGGCCACGCTGGGAGTAGGCTCGGCGCAGGAATGTCTGAAGGGTCCATCGTCGTAATGGGATCTGTTGGTTCGGATCCCGGTGTCGGCATGAAAGGAGGTAGGATTCTCGTCTCCGGGAGTTGCCCTCCGCCAGGAGAAGGAGTTTTGATGAGATCAATAAAGAAGGGGGAGATCTCAGAATTCTCAGAATTGCTTGAACCAATGGGCTTGAATTTGAATGAAGATGTCCTAGTTTTGGAAGCCACCGAAAAGCTCCCAGTCAAAGACGATCCTGCTGAGAAGTTCATCGCAGAGGGCTTTGAAAGAATTGCGCTATCGTCGAATGATGAGCCCCTAGCCGAGCACTGCCCTCTGGACCACTACACCCTAATTGTCTCCGAGGGTACCGAATCAGAAGGCCTGCTACTCCCGATACCTTGGATTATCAGCTGCGAGAGTGCAGCGGGATTGAAAGGCGCTTTGTTGGATAAACAACCAGCCATAGTTCGGAGCGAACCCAGAAAGATTGACCTGTTACGCATAGGCGAGGATAACCTGGCTGAGTCCGTTTCAGACCTAGGTGATTGCGCTGGCATCGTTTTTGATCTCGTGGAGTTCCCGGGGTTGAATGATGCTGAAATAGAGGGGTTGTTAGTTTCCCTGTTTAGCAGGATGGATGATTCATCGCTAGTTTTCCTAAGAGGCGGCATTGACAAAATCGAGCATGTATTCAGACTCGTAGTCGAGCTTGAAATTGATGGTGCAATTGTCGATTGCTCAGCCTCGGGTGGTTCTAGGCTAGCATCAGCCCTTCCCAGGATTGGTTTATCGTCGAAAGCGATGGGGTTGTCTGAGAGGGGGAAAATCGTATTGATGGAGATTGATAAACCCCCGACTTCTAAAGACCTCCTGATTTCTGTTGCTGCTGGATGTCAAGCTCTAGTTTCCCCTGCACCTGAAGATCTAGAAGATTGCTTTGAGGAGGTGCTTGGGAATCTTCGGAGCTGGATGAGAGAGTTGGGGATTGATGGAATTGATAGGATTGGACGAAGAAACCTAAGGGCGATGGACTACGACACTGCGGCAGTATCGGGCATCAGGCTAGCAGGATACGATAGGCCCCTCCCCATGTGGCTTGATTTGAGGTGAGATGTTGCCAACTCTTGAGTTGAAACATTCAGCATTGAGCTTCATTCAGGAGCTCAATGGAGCAAAACACGATTCACAGAAGTGGTCTGACTGGTTACCCAGGATTGGTTGTCCGGTAGAAAGTAACGATGACCTGACAGTAGAGGTCGAGGTTTTTCCCGACAGGCCAGATCTCCTTAGTCACGAAAACTTGGCCAAAGCGTCCCGGTCTTTCATGGGTCTCGGGGAAACAGAGGTTGCGATGAAGGTCACCGATGGAGAGATATCAATGAGTGTGGACTCTTCTTTAGGCGAAGTTAGGCCAGTAATTATGGCGGCCGTTGTCAGGGGGGTAAATACTGGATCGAATCCAGAGGAGAGGGGGGAATTCATTCAGTCTCTGATGGATCATCAGGAGAAGCTGCACCTAACGCTGGGTAGACGGCGGAGGTTCTCTTCGATTGGCGTTCATGACCTCGCCTCCCTAAGCCCTCCATTTCGTGTACTGACCGTTCCAGCCTCGTACACCTTCGTCCCCCTATCGGAAACTAATGAGTCTAGTATCGCTGAAATCTTGGATTCCAATCCCAAGGGTATCGAATATGCACATCTGATGGAAGACATGGACAGGTTTCCAGTTATTCTCGACTCCAATGACGATTTGCTATCATTCCCACCAATAATCAATGGGAACCACACAACTGTTTCAGAAGAGACAAAGGACTTTTTCATCGACGTAACTGGATGGGATGAAAGGGCCTGTGAAGCCTGCCTGTTGTTAGTCTGCCTTTCTCTGACCGAAAGAGGGGGGGTTGTAGAAAACGTCCAGATCTCGGGACACGACGGTACACGGACAGTCACCCCGAAGGGTGAGGAGCGAAAGCACAGGGTGCCAGAGAGCCTGATAAGGAAAATTCTGGGATTGGAGATTTCCAACGATGAGCTGGCAAGGGCCCTCACTAAAATGGGGGGGCGGCTAGATGAAAGTCGCACCGTTACAGACGGACCGAATGAACCGGGTAGGTGGGCAGACTGCGTGGTGGGGGAGAAGGAAC
Source organism: uncultured Candidatus Poseidoniales archaeon (assembly GCA_964563355.1). Classification (GTDB taxonomy): domain Archaea; phylum Thermoplasmatota; class Poseidoniia; order Poseidoniales; family Thalassarchaeaceae; genus UBA36. Next base: position 90,414 of record CAZLVU010000006.1, on the reverse strand, counting down.
ATGTAATCTCAATGCCACGATGGAGGAGTGACATTATGCACCCGATTGATATTGTAGAAGACATTGCTATCGGGTTCGGATACGAAAATCTTCCAAAACAGCTGTCTTCGCTACACATAGACGCAGTACCCTTGAATTCATCTCACCTGAGACGAAGATTCGGGGAAAGTTTGAGAGCGTGTGGGTTGCAAGAGGTGCAGAGCCTGACACTCTCCAATGAAGCTGACCAATTCCAACTAATGAGATGGCCCCAAGGTGGATCTAGGACAAACATTGCAAATCCAATCACATCTGAACATACGATGCTCAGGCAATTCATTCTGCCTTCCCTACTGAGGCTATTGTCCGCTAATAGGCACCACGAGCTGCCCCAACGAGTATATGAGATGGGAACGGTAGTCAGAGATTACCGCAATCTCGAGAGGGGGGCTTGGGCCTGTGCCGAGGTTGGAAGTGGTTTCTCCGTTGCGAAGGGGATTGCTCAGGGCATTTTGCGTGACATGGGGGCGCCATTAGATGAAGTGCAATTCGATCCCGTTGCTTCGGGAGAAGGTCCCTGGATCCCTGGAAGGGGAGCGTATGTCTCGATCGGGGAAGAAAGGGTTGGTCAGTTTGGAGAAATTGCGCCTGAAGTCAGTGGTTCCTTCGGAATCAAATCTCCAATTCAAGCCGGTGAGTTCGATTTGGAAACCATCGGGATGCTGGTTCCGGACCCGGTATCTAATCATCTTTCTTAGAAAGTAATTTCATTGCGTCCAAGAACTTCTTGTTCTTCAGATGGTTCTCTTCTTTACTCTCCTTAATCTCCTTCTCTGTCTTCCTGTTATATTCGACAACATTTGAGACGAACTTTGTCCTGGAAATGCTCGGCTTCTTGGGCTTCTTCCTGAATGGCCAAGCCGGTACCATGTGGGTCGAGCAATCGTCGTAGACATCAGTATTTCGCAATAATGCGTCATATTACAGTAGTTTTCAAGTGATTTCTACCACATTGGGCAGCTGTGGGAGTACTGGACATCGGTGTTGACGAAGCGGGAAGGGGTCCGGTTATTGGGCCTTTAGTGGTATGTGCCTTGGCTATCCCCTATGCAGATCGGGGGTTGCTAGAATCTGTTGGAGCTGATGATTCCAAGAGGCTCACCAAGAGTTCGAGAGGGCGAATTTTCAGCAGTGTCATGGAGATTTCTCAGAAACGAGACTGGGGGGTGGGAGTGGTAGTATGTAATGCGTCCAGGATTGATATCAGTATGAGTTCAGGGACGTTGAATGATTTGGAGGTCGTTTTGTTTGCCGAAGCTCTTAGGGAGGCAGTCAGTCCTTCTGATGACTACACAATCCTCCTCGATGCGTGTGACGTTAATGCAGAAAGATTCGGAAGAAATGTGTCGTCTGAGCTTGGGCGGGATTGGCTGGGTTGTACTATTCTCTCAGAGCACGGTATGGATAGCGGAGATGTTGTTGTTGGAGCGGCGAGCATCATTGCCAAGTGCATTAGAGACGCGGAAGTGCAGAGGTTATCAGAAGAATTGGGGATGGATCTAGGATCTGGCTATCCCTCTGACCCGAAAACCCAGATGGTCTTGGCAGAATTATGCAACGCAGACGAGCCTCATGATTGCCTGAGGTGGAGTTGGTCGACTGTAAAGGGACTCTGGGGGGCCTTGCACAAAGGCCCTCCACCCGAGCGGGGCGCCGGAGAGAGGCGACCAACTCAATCCACATTGGATGATTGGAATCAGCAAGAATGGTGAAGTGCCACCTTTGCGTGGTCAATCTGAAAATCATGAGCGAGATTCCTGAATGGGACTCCGATACCGTGGCTACCGTCCGCAAGTATGCCCTACAGAATGCTGTAGAGTATGATGGCAGAGGTCAAGCGGGTAGCGTGTTGGGAAGACTACTATCAGAACGAGATGACCTACGCCCCATGGCCAAGCAGCTAAGAAACTTAGTTGAGTCTGAAGTTAAATCTGCAAACGAACTCGCAGAAGACCATGGGATTGATCGGGTAAGATTAGAATTGGAAGCCATTGATCCTGAGGCATTGGTTCGAAAGAAGCAGCAGAAGATCGAGGGGCTTAGGGCCCTTGCCGGTAATCCCTCCAATGTTGTCCTCAGATTCGCTCCCAATCCAAACGGGCCTCTGACATTGGGCCACTCTAGGGGAGTAGTCATCAACTCCGAGTATGCAGCGATGCATGATGGAATCGTAGTACTTCGATTTGATGATACTGATACAAAGGTCAAGGCCCCCCTGGTCGATGCCTACAAATGGATTGAGGAGGAGTTTGAATGGCTATCCGGGAGGCCTGCTGATGTGGTCATTAGGGCTAGTGAGAGGATGCCGGTGTACCTCGAACACGCAGAACGAATGATCGCTGACGACTTTGGTTACGTATGCCGCTGTAGTGCGGAGGAATTCAGAGCTTTCCGTGAGCAGAAGGAAGAGTGCCCATGTAGGAACAGGGAGACCGAGGAAAGCCTTTCAGACTGGAAATCCATGAATGATGGCCAGATTCCGGAAGGTGGAGCGGTTGTTAGGGTAAAGACCGATATGGCGCTGCCAAACCCAGCCCTGAGAGACTGGCCTGCTCTCAGGATTCAACATAACCCCCACCCCATCATCGGCAACCGATACAATGTCTGGCCCCTGCTAGACTTTCAAAGTGCAATTGAGGATCACGAACAAGGAGTCACACACATCATTCGCGGAAAGGATTTGATGGACAGTACCCGGAAGCAAACATTGCTCTACGAACATTTCGGATGGAAATACCCAGAGCCACTATACTGGGGGCGGGTCAAGATACACGAATTTGGTGGATTCTCTACGTCGGAGATGCGTGAAGAAATAGGTAAAGGAGCATATTGCGGGTGGGAGGACATCCGTTTGCCCACCATCAAGGCCCTACGCAGGCGTGGTTTCTCTCCACAGTCACTTAGAGATTTTTGGATAGATATCGGCCTGACGCAGAAGGACATTGCAATCCCTATGCAGACCCTAGGGGCATTCAATTCGAGCCTAATTGACTCCAATTCGGAAAGGCGGAGCTTCGTGGCCGACCCAGTAACACTGGAAATTGCAAATGAATGCCCAGTAAGTCAAATCTTACCTCCGCGACACCCAGATGGGGCAATTCCTGGCTGTAGAGAATGGGCAATAGGCAGTCTAGTCTGCGTGCAATCGGAGGATGCTGGGTTTTCCGAGTTTCGACTCAAAGAGTTCGCTGACGTTGAATTGAAAGATGGGACGATATTGATTGAGTCGATAAAAAGGTCTGACGAAAGGCCGATTGTCCACTGGATCCCCGAACAAATTGCACGAGTTGCCGAGTTGTTGAGACCGGCGGGTGAGGAAATATACACCATCAGTGGGGTGATTGAGGACTTTGAACTGAAGGTTGGGGAAGTGTATCAACTCGAGAGAGTAGGGTTTGCCAAAGTGGAGAGTTTACCTGCGGAGGGTCCCGTAGAGCTACTTTGGCTACACGGATAGTCGCCATTTACGTACCGCCCAGTATTCAGGACATTATGGGCGCCATTTGGCGTCGCATTGAAGGCCATGATGTCAATCAGGGGCCATGAGTAGGCATCATCGTGCCAGTGTAATCCTGGTTTCAGTACTATTTGCCCTTATTCTCATCTCACCCATTAATTCCAATGCTGAAGAGACTGGCAAATGCTGCCAACCTCCGGATGAGTTTGAGCTATACTTGGTTGGCGATTCAGACAATGGGGAGCTGACTCCTTTCGAAACACGTTTAGATGAGGAAAAATCATCCTTGGTTACTTCTTCGATTTTTGGCGAGGTTGAAGTTGGAACATGGAATCTAAAGTGGGGGGAAGCTGGAGATTATTCCTCAGGAGAATGGACTTTTACCATCCCCTACGAGATAGTTGATGCTACCGGGATGTCTGCTAATGCTTCAGTACTGGTGAAGGTTGGCGGAAGCACTTACCAGAGTTCGTCCCAGCTTCCCGGTGTTTTCCTAAGTGGATCTGGGGAGTTGGTAGTTCCCGTTGAAGTCAGTAGTGGCAGCATTACAAAGGATGAAAATATAGAGGTCACCTTTTGGCTAAGGAGTGTTATTTTCAGTAGCCCGGGTAGTGAGTCCGGAATTCGTTTTCTCTGGGGTTCCGGAGAATTTGACGCCTCTTTAACGGTGTCATTCCCCCTAGTAGAGATTCAAATTAGAGAGGCCAGCGTGAAGGGTGATCTGGTGTTTTTCCCCGTTAGGCTGACTTCAGGATTCGGAGATTCAATGTGGACGCAGGCTTCTGGGGGAGGTTTGGCTGTTCAAGGCCAAGAGGTTTCAGAGAGCCCTATCACGAATCTCATCGAAGGGGGTGCAGAGGTTACCTTTGTGTGGCAGATGCCAAGTGGTTTCAATGGCGGATCGATTAGGACGGATTTCTTCCTTTCACCACAATCTTCCCTGAGAGTAGAAGCGGATAAGAATCACCAGATCACTGCAGGAGAGGACTCCGGAGACAATAGCTGGTACCCCGAAGAGGAACCTCCAAGGACTGGTGGGTCAAACTTGGCAATTATCGTTGATTGCGAATATGACGGAGACTCAATCGAGAGGGAGACCACCGTCCGATTTGACGGTGCCATTTCCCAGTGGACCAGATGGGGCTTAGACAACATAGGTAACAAAAGCCTAGGGTCAAGTAGTTGGTGGAGGAACCTGAATTCTTACTCGGATGACGTCAGCAGTGCCGATAAGCAGAACGGCAGGGTTGATGATACGGAGCTTCTGGCCCTTAGGAATCACCTCCAAGGTTCGAAAACCGACTTGAAGTCATTCCTTTCCAATGGGCTACTGATAGATCCAGATGCGATCTTCTTTGTGGTCGACCCAGTGGATTTTGGACCCATAGACATTTCAATTGATTTTGGAGGCTCTAGGGCGTTCAACTCAGATGTCATCTCCATTGTCATTAGCGCCTCTCACAGTGTCAATCAGGACTCTAGGCAGAAATTGATTGAGGACTTCGTTCGTCCTGGTGGCTACGAATTCTGGAACAACGTGGAACTGGATCTAGAAATTCGTTCCGGAATGCTTTCCGGTCTGGGAGGCGTCTATTCCGATACAGATGATATTGCATATTCCCACAGGAGGTGGGTCGTAATGGAAATTCTGCAAATTCAAGAGTCGGACATAGATTCCGAAGATGAATTCAGGATTGAGTTCTCCTCTGAAAATTCTCTATTGTTCAGCCCTCTGGTCTCGGCGATGATTGCTGTCTTCGCACTGTGTCTTGCCCTAGGATTAGGGATGGCCCTAACGAAGCGAAAATCGAGGATTCCCAGTATGATTTTAGTTGGCGTGCTCGGCGGCTTGACCTTGATCATCTATTGCCTGGGACTACCGATGCAAATTGTAATTGGGGTAGTCTCCTCGAGTGTTCTGCTAGTCTTCCCGGCATCTATCATCTCCCCTCCAATTGAATCCGGTGAAAGGGAGAGTGGTCCACTGAATGTTGGAAGGGTGAAATGCCCGTCTTGTGGGGAAAAAAACAGAGTTGAGTCTAGCATTAGGCCTTTGAGGATTGACTGCAAGGGATGCGGTAGCACTCTGAGGATTGAATAGTGTAACGCATTCATCGACTCCCAAGGTATGCCAGCCTTCTTACTTTGACTAGTCTGCGCAGCCATTGAGGCAACCATGATAGTGAACATTTCCGGGTATCGGTTCGTCGACCTTCCCAACAGGGACGAGATGCGCTATCCGATGCTTGAGTACTGCGAGGAATTAGAGCTCAGGGGAACGGTGCTACTTAGTCACAATGGCATCAATTTCTCCTTAGCAGGAACTCAACAATCAATCGACTCCTTTCTACTATACCTCGAAAAAGACGAACGTTTCAAGAGCATTCCAATCAAAGTTAGCTACACTGACTATCGACCATTTAGGAGGATGCTTGTTAAGCTCAAGAAGGAGATTATTTCAATGGGTCGAAAGGATATCCGGCCGGAAGAACTCACTGGAAAACGCATCTCGCCTTCAGAATTCAAGCGGATGCTCGATCAGGGCGAGGACGTGGTCGTCCTAGACACTAGGAATGAATATGAAACTCGCATAGGCAGCTTCGAGGGGGCAGTCGAGCTCGGAATCGGTACGTTCAGAAGCTTCCCCCAGGCCATCGAATCGCTGCCCGATGAATACAAGTCGAAGACTCTTGTAATGTACTGTACTGGAGGAATTCGATGTGAGAAGGCCTCTGTAGTGATGGATAAGTCCGGCTTTGAGGACGTGAGACAGTTAGATGGGGGAATTCTGGGTTACTTCGAGGAGTGCGACGGAGCTCACTGGAATGGTGACTGTTTCGTTTTCGATCAGAGAGTCGCTGTCGATCACCAACTCCAGGAATCAGAAATCGAGATGTGCTTCAAATGCCGCGAACCTCTGTCGGTTGTAGAAATGCAATCGGAAAGCTATGAGATAGGAGTCTGCTGCCCCTACTGCATTACTTGTTGAGATGTTACAGAGTTTCACCAAGGGAAGGCGTGGTCGCCAAGTCGCTACTCGACCATCAATCTAAGCTGGTCCCGTTTGTATGTCCAATCAGAATCCAGTTGTTTAGTTCTCTTGTAATACTTAGACAGTCTCCTAATCTTCGACTCGCACAATTCTAACTGCCTTGAGTTATGCAAATCCTTGCCGTTTTGTGACAAGTGGTCAATCAGCCTAAGTGCACGGCGCATGAGGCTCATTAGATCCTCAGGGTAGTTTGATCCTTCATTTAGGCGTGAAATTGTCTTTGAAATTCTCTCACCTGTGACTAATCTAGCATCTGGAACCCCGTGCTTATCACGAAGGATCATACCAATCATAGCGCTTGAGTTCCCTTCCTTTGAGAGTTGGGAGATTATCTCCTCAACTTCCTCCTTCTGGGAGTTTGACCACTCAGGTGGAGAGTCAGAATGTGGTCTGCTTGATCCGCTTCTACCCTTCCCCTTGCTATGCATCCTTGACAAAATCCACACCTCGGGCAGCCGGGCGACCTGCTCTCCCTCTATAATCGCTGCGCAGCACGATCGAGGAAGGCGGGGTCAGAGGCGATGACGTGATCTAGCCAGTCTTCCCGGGCCGTGGGGCCATTCCCAGCCAGGGGCAACCGCTCTTGCTGACCCTATCAACTCGCCTCCTCTAAAAACGAGTAGTTCGTTGCCGACCCTGATCAGAGGATCGTACGATTTGACTAGAGGGGGGAAAATGTCACCAACCCATTTTACATCATCGTGGAGGTGAACCTCCCTCAACGCTCCAAGATTCGCAAGCAATGGAAGGCTGAATTTGGAAAACGAGAACTTGCCAATGCGAGGGTTCCACTTGGCCAACTGGGACCCCTCCCTTGTTATGGTTAAGATAGGCGGCCTTCCATGAACTTCCGCCCCGGCTAACCATTCATCAGAACCCAAAGTGAACCTTGAAACTGATTTCAATACCTCAAGCCTCGGCACGGCCTTGATGGGTTGGGGCTTTGTGGTACTAACTGCCGACTCAAGCTCCTCCTCCAGCCTTGTAAGTGCCTCTTTGGACCCTGCCGTGTTCCCTAAGCGGGTGTCGATAACCGGAGTATTATCTATTTGGACATCGACTCCTGAGTGATTAATCACGATTGAATATCCAACCCTCTCAACAATTTTTCCCACCATCGCTCGAATAACTTTCAGCTCATCAGCATCCCATTCTCCAGTAACTGGGATATCATAATGGGCTGCTGGCCACAGTTCCTCTAACTCCCTAGGGACCAATCCCAGAGGAGCAGTGACCATTACCTCATGCGCATGCTGACTCCTCAGTACTCTTCTGAATCTCCGATGACTCTCAGAAAGCTTGTACGGTTTCCTAGAGGAACATGGTAGGAGTACCAGAATTTCCCTCTGGTGTTCTGGAGGGTAATGCTCTTCGGCTACCCTATGCCTCCAATCCTGAACCAAGGGGTCGTTCCTACTCGCAAATCCATTACACCTTAATTGCCTATTCGCGCTGACTGAGTTAGACAATATCCCATAAGTCTGAGTCGCTTCAAGTGCCAGCCTATCATGCCGACGGAGATGTTCAACAGATCGGGGGCTGGTCAAACTCTGCTGCTCGGCTATTTCCCTCAGAGAGCCTTCTCGAATTGCTGATCTAGTTGCAGAAATCGCCCTTGCCCAAGAATCGCACTGAGCTTCCATGGAAACAGATTCCCCAGTAGTCACCTCCGCTGGCCGGGGGCCCGACAGCTCCAGAAGAACTCCTAGAGAAGAAGCGTATCTGGACCTAGCTAAGTCAAACAGGTCAATGCCCATCCACGCAAGCAACGCGCAATTGTCAGGTCCAGAAATTCCAGGAGCCCAAATCAATGATGCAGGGAAGCGTACCCTGATTGACAAGAGCGCTCTGCCTAGCATCCCGGGTCTGTGAGTTAACTGGGGTGCGTCGGTTAGTACGACCAAAGATGGTTGGGAATGCAAAGATGACAATGAGTCGTCGTGGTGAAGGGAGTTCCATGAGACTGGAATTGCCTCGATGCCTGAGCCGAAATGACCCGAGTTGGCCTCAACTAGGCTGGGAGGTAGGACGAGTCCCTCACAGAACTCCCAATCATCTACTGAATCGAAGGGGTAGCACAGGTTCGTTCTGGTAGAAATGGTAATTTCAGCAGGGATTTTGTCCGGTGTTCGTGACGACAGGAGAGGAGCCAAGGAAATGGGTAAATCGGGATCGTCGGGCCCAAGAACCAGCCCGGGGGACCAGGATTTGGGTTCTGCCCTGTCTCCCAGTGATTGGAGGCGGGCGAATCGCTGTCTTGCGATGACGTCCCTCCCTATCGGCCGCTCAGTCATCGACCTCCGAGGGAAGTTTTTCGCTTGAAGGATTCTAAGACCTAAACGTCCTCCGAAACGTGATGAGGGCGTCATGTACGGGTTGCGTCGTCTTCGTGTTACTTTCAATTTCACAAATTGCATATGCTGAGCAGTCTGGGAATAATGAATCGCAAATTGAGGAAATCGACGATGCTCCCGACTATTTCTGGGGTGAAGTTGGATTAGACAGTCGATGGCAGGTCATTACTGCGAGGAATATTACATACAATGGAACGTTTGGATCAAACGATTCTGTAGATGTATTCGCCCTTGAAATTTCCTCAACAAACGGAACGATCGTTGAGCTTGTTAGGGAGAATTACTCCTCGATAATTATTCAGATACAATCACTGAATCAGTCCTCTTGGACGATTGTATATTCTACCAATAATGGCCAAATAAACCTCAGTGAAGGGATTCATGTAGTTAGGGTAGAAAGATTGGGGGATTCCATTGAACCGCTCGGATACAGATTCACACTGAACAACCTAGGACCGGTAGAAAGCAATGACGTAGTGTTTGAGGATCTTTCTTGGATGTTTACTGATTTCTACCTAATTATTGGATTCACGCTAATTCTTCCATTTCTCGTCGTGATGTGGTGGAACAGAGGGCAATTCAGGGCATTCAACCGGAATCGAAATGGAGTTTCGGATCACGAGAAGAAAGTACTACTCACCCTCAGGGAGAGATTTGGGGAAGATGGGTTGCTTTCACTCCGTAGTGAATCGATTGAAGATTCCCTGAGGCACTTGGGTCAAGGTACGTGGGATGCTGCTATGGCAGAGCTTGGTAATCCCGAAATTAGGCACATTACCAGCCAAGTTGAGGTTTACGCATGGAAGTTTGGTGATGCATGCATAATTGGTATGGAAGTCAGAGACAGGGCATGGGAGCTAGCAGCAATCAGAATTTATTCGCCGTTGGGGGAAGAAACCAAGGTCGGAGGGGTGGAGCCGGAGTATCTGTTCCAAGACGATGAGGTGTTCATTGGGGATATCGAACCCCAGAAAACAATTTTTCTCAACGTGGATGTTCGCGGAAATCCCTCATCACTAAACATGCAACTTTCCGGTATTGTCTCGGGAAACCCCGTAGCAGCTGTCCCGAGTAGCACTATTAGCTGGAGTGAGGGGAAATGATTACCTCTTTCTACGCGTTTTAGCTTCATCTCTAATCCGATCTTCCAAAGGTTTGAGCTCGCCTTCCATCTCATCTCTGATTTCCTTGATCTTCTTGAGCATGGAGCGAGATGGCTTTCTTGGGACTTCTAGTTTTAGAACTGCAGTCACAGTACCTCTCCCCGATCTACCTCTGGACCTTGGGAGACCTCTGTCCCGGATGGGGATTGTCTCACCAGGGGTCGATCCCTGAGGAACCTTGATCCTCAGGCTTTTTGCATCGATGTGGGGAATCTCAATGGTTGTTCCAAGAGACAGGTCCGCGAAACTCAGAGGCAGGGCCATCAAGAGGTCGCTTCCGTCGCGCTCGAACCAAGGATGGGGTTCCACCTCCAGCTCTATGTACAGGTCACCTGGCTTCCCGTTTAGTGAAGGAGCTGCCTCCCCCTGCCCCCTCATCCTTAGCCTAGTACCGCTTCCCACACCCGGGCTAACCCCGAACTTCACCTTAATTGACTGAAATGATCGTCCGACCCCCTTGCAAGTTTTACAGGGGTCTGAAACTAATCTTCCCGATCCTCTACAGGGGGCACAGTCCTTCCTGACTCTTTGCCTAAATGGGCCAATCATAGAAATCTGGTCAATTCTCCCTCTACCGTCACAGGATGGGCAGGCACGAGAGCCCTTGTTGCTCTTGGACCCAGAACCACCGCATTCGGAGCAGTCCTTCAGGACTTCGATTTCCAACTCATCATCCATCCCGTCCATCGCTGCCTGAAATGGAACAGTGTGCCTCACTAGCAAGTCAGATCCCTGTGAGGTGCGGCTTTGTGATTCGCCGAAGAACTGACTGAAGATTGAATCGAAGCCCCCTCCAAAAAGGTCATCGAAGCTGATATTGACTCCTTGGAATCCATCGGAGCCGAAAGGAGATCCTCCGGGACGATCATGCCCGAACATGTCATACTTCCTTCTCTGATCTGGATTTGAAAGAATCGCGTACGCCTCTTGAATTTCCTTGAACTGCGCCTCTGAGTTAGGATCCCCTGGGTTCTTATCAGGGTGAAATTTCCTAGCTAGTTTACGGAATGCAGTCTTGATATCTGATTCGGAGGATGACTTGCTCACTCCCAATACTTCGTAGTAGTCTCGCTTTTCAGCCACACTCTCACCGTCCTCGTGCTTCTGACCGTATCCTATCAACCGTTCCCTGCTCGAGATAGGAACGAGCCACAAGATGAGCAATAGTTTGCATCGGGGTTGTTGAGCGTCCCACAGCCATGGCAAACCTCTGGATGGCTTCTTTCTCCGATATCCTCGGGAACTACCCAATGAGAATTTGGAGAATGGGCAGTCTTAGTTGACTTGTTTGAAAAATTCTCGTTTTCATGCGGTGCTGAACTGGAAATGGTGATTCTTTTTTTAGCGGTCCTTTCCACAAAGGCATCGAGAAAGGTGCGAAATCGGCCTGTTTTTGGCCCTTTAGTTTGAGCATTTATATCTCCCTGAGTTGATTGTTCAACGCCATCGATTCGAAGTGAAAATCCAGAATATCCATCGGCCGAGTTTTCGACCTCCGGTGCTTCCAGATTCAGCGAACCGATAGTGCTCTGCATCTTCTGCCGGGCATCTGTTGCTCTCCTACCTCTGAAGTTCGTAAATGCCTTGGCCTCTAGTTTCTCAAGGGCATTTTCACCTCTTTCCCACAGGCCCCTATCTTCCTCCTTGTAAGTCTTAGACAGCCTCCCTATTGCCCTAGTTCGATGATATTCGTGATCCTCAACGAAACGGTACTTGTACATTGCAAATAGCCCAACTACCAATGCGACTGCATGTATGGCAAATTCTGAAACAATGTCGTTAGAAAGTGCCGAATTGAATGCGGGGATAGTGAACCTAATCGAGATTACACACACACTGGGGAAAACAAATAGGGCCAGGGACATAGCACTCGAACGAGTTGTCATACATCTTGGTCATTCATGTTCCGTTTGAATAGTTCGCGGAATTGGGACATTCTTACATTAGACTCTTTACCAACGAAGGACTGGTTGCGATGTGGAACCGGTAATCACAGTGTCATCGATTATTCGATCCCACGAGAGCCCGGCAAAGGTAACGGAATCTATTCAGAAGTTGTTTCCAGAATGGAACGCTGAAATGTCGCCTGAGGAGAACCCCTTTCCAAGCACGAGGAGTGATTTCAAGATATCTGGTGCAGTAGATTCCATGGAGACCTTCATGTCAAAGCTTAGGGAGAGCAGAGTACTTGACACAGCGTTTGATGCAATGGTGATGAACTTATGTGGGAGCGAAACGTTCTTCTCTATTTCCAGACAATCTGCCTCGGTTGGCAAGATCTCATTTGTCGTCGAGGGCAAAACTCTAGGAGGAACCTTAGAAATTCGCCTAGAGGGCGGCGATTTGGCCCTGTGGTTGGAGCAACAAACCTGGCACAGTGGTAGAGATTCCGTTCCTAGAACCGCGGGGGACGATTTGACAATGGACCGCGATGGTGAGCCGAACGAGTGGTTCGACTCTAGGGGACAACCCACTATGCGTGATTCTGTCCAGTAGTGAGAAGTTCTGGTTGCGTAGAGAAGCAAAGACACCTTGAAACGATCGAAACCACGGCGATTTGCTCCTCAATCGGAACAAATTGACTCCCAGGTAGGTGCATAAAGAGGACACGGGGAGATGATGCATTCGACTTGCTTGCGGAGAATAGAGTTCGGAAATATGTTTCATTGCACACAAACCCCCCAGCATCTTCACTCCAACTCACAACTTCTTTCTCTCCTAAAGAAGCATTAATCAAACTAGTAGGTGCAATTGTTTCAAGGATCAATGGGGCATCTTCGACAATCAGTCCACTCTTGATTTGCCTGCCCGAATTATCGGGCACCGTCATTGAGTACCTGTTCCTCGCAAATCTCTCCAGTTGAATCATTGTGGAGTCCGGAGAATAACCCAAATGCAATATTGCTGAGTACCCAGCACCTCTGGAAATTTCCGATGAGACCTTCCTAGAGCCGGGTTCGTCCACACTTAGAAGAGTGGGGACAATCTGCAAATCATCAATGCCCGAAATCGAAATTTCCCTAAGGATTTCTTCGGAGACGTTGTTGGTGTGATTGGAGAAGGGGGGGAACCCCGTCAAAAGCACACGCGGAATGGTCACGGCTGTCGCAGGGCCAGTAGATAGTTCGCCTTTTCTGTGTAAATTAGTCGTCATGTTCATCCGTCCCAATTGTAGGCGGTAGCCGTGGGGGATGAGTACGTCGTTGAGTTGGAGCCCGAGGAGGGTGATGCGGGCATCATCGGCGTGACGTCAGCAATTTGGGATGAGCTGAGTGGTGGAATCGGGCCTTGGGGTGCAATGAGGCCCCTCTTTGCCGTTGCACTTTCCCTTGTCCCGCTGTTATTTCTGGGGCAGCACTTCAACCGGCAGCATCGGAAGGGGCTAGAGTGGTTCCTAATCCAATTCCCACTTGTTGTCTCGTTAGTTCTTTGGCCGCTACTATACGTGTGGTCAATAGCAGATGCATGGTGGGTCTCAAGCGAAATCGTTTCCAGCGCTGAGAATAGGGCAAATCTAGAATCCATCGGGAATACCTAGAGGAGTAAATAGGTGCCCCGGGCTAGTGGCCTCGGAAAGTTGCTTGCGAGTCAATTCTTCCCAATCTCTGAGAATTGGGATTGCCTGGCTGAAGGGCAATTCGGTATTGGTAATTGAAGTCCTGATTATTGTATCCAGAATGTCCATCCTATCTTGGTCTACATTTCCAATCAGTGAATCAAGAGGGAACTCAGAGATAACGGGCTCGATATCTGGAGGATCAAATGGCCTCTGCATAAGCAGACTATCAGGCAATACTTCCCCGTGCACAGTTGCCTGCTCAATCAGAGACTCGGTTAAGATTCTCAGGTACTTGGAAATTACAAGTGAAACCTCAATGATTGGGAGTTGGTATTGCCTAACAAAATTCACTATGTTTCCCTGTAAGAAGATTTTCTTGTCTTCGATTGGCGATTCGGGAATGGGAATTGTAGAATGGGGGGGCTCCATGAAAGTGTGAAGAGAGCATAGGTCATGAAGTAATTGTGCTCACGTGGTCCGATCGTCATACCTGATTGGGGATCCGCTATTCCCTCTTATTCCGTCGAGCAAGTCGTCGTCGATCTCGAAGAAGTCGTTCAACCAATCCCCGTCCGAGTCCCAATTAGTTGGGTCGGTCCCATCAGCGATCAAATCTCCGTCGATGTCCAACATCCACCAACCATAGGGGTATTCCCCCAATCCAATATTCGGGAGGTGGTACCTATCTCCTGCTAATCTGTTGAATTCATCTGTCCAAGCGCCGTTGACGAACACAACGTCATCAGATGAGTTGACTTCAGCGTAATAATCATCGTTGTCATCAATTATCAATGCATATAGCTGGTCTTCCTCATTTATCCTATTCATCCTCAAGTAATTTGACGATAGGGAGGAGGAGCCAGAGCAAGTTCCCAGCAATGTCTCCCTAAGCTGCCACCACTCCTCGACATCTTGGCCTGAGCAATCATAAAGTGAAGATGCACGAACAATCGAAGGAGAAGATAGTGTCGTGTTAACCACTGCATAGTATTCTTGGAAGTTATTGTACGGAACATATTCACATGATGCGCCCGAGCAATCCCATTCTCCGTCATTATCCGGGTCCATTGCAGCGTCAGAGGGGTCAGTAGGGTCATGTGTGAACCAGGTCCATCCCAATGCTGGCCTGACAATTTCTCCCTTAGAGATGTTCACTGGCTTCCAATTGTTCGGAGTAACCTCAATCCACTGAACTTGGATTTTCATGAATGAGGACCAGTTATCATTAGTTTCGTTCCAGCCCCTATAGTGCTCGTAGAAGTCTGGCATCATGTCTCCATCGGTATCGTTGTCAAGTGGGTTCGTTCCATACTTGAAAATCTCTCGGCCATCGGACAAGCTTAGGTCTGAGACGTATCCACTAATAGCGTCACCTTGGAACGTGGGCCTCATCACAATAGAGTCGCCATCAGAGTCTTGATCCATGGGATGAGTCCCATTCAAGAACTCCATCATATTGGTGAAGTAAAGCGCGGAGTTTCCGTTCTCAATCTGCTGATCATTGGCATATGGCAAGAACTCCCTGTCAACCCATTTACCCTGATTTGCGGCCTGATCGACTATTGTCCGGTCATACCACCCGTCGGAATCGGGATCATAGTGGACATCCAGTGGGTTTACCGGGTTCAAAGACCATCTGAATGAATTCACAGGTTGGACCTCCATGAATGTAGAGTAGCAGTACTCCCACCCATCCGGCATTCCGTCCCGATCTGAATCACTGTCAGTGGGGTCGCTTATCCCTGACAGTGTCTTGTTGAAATTATCAGGATCGAATCCATTAATCAGGCCGACCTTCTCGGATGAAGAAGGGCTCTTGGATGAGAACATTTGGTAAAGTTGGTATTGCGCAGCCTGTTCGGAAATTCCAGTTTCTTCGACCAGTGCCGTAGTAGTATCCAAACCATAGGAAACGGGGGCAGAGCCATTAGGAGCATTTCCAACGTCTAATCTCTTTCCATACCACATTGAGTCATATTCAGCTAGATTATCGAATATCTCTGAATCTGAGATTTCGCCATCGCCATCGCAGTCGAATGAGTCATCATCGGAGTCAAAGTTGACATCGGTGTCCGAGAGTGGATTCATAGTCCAATGGTTTCCCTCCAAGAACCACTCCGTAAACCAATATTCGTAGCCATCGCTCATGCCGTCTCGGTCAGTATCAGGGTCATTGGGATCTGTAACACCCAAAATGGATGCAAGCATTGGCTTTGTGGGGCCTCCTTCCTGCCATTCCAAATATTGATCCATGGCTAATTCAGCCCGGCCCTCCTTGCTGAATAAAATCCTATAAACTCTGTTCACGAAGTCCGTGTGGTCAATAAGATCCGCTTCGGACCAGAATAGTGGTGCCTCCGATGGGGTTAAACCGCCATTGATCGGTCCGTTGGATGTCAAATTTAGCTCAGTCAGATCCCTGATTCCATCTCCGTCTGAATCGTAAATACCGTCCCCGGGAACGAGTGGGTTCAATGTCCAAACCTGGTCTGTTGAGTTCCATGCAGTAAAAATCAGCTCAACCCCGTCTAACAATCCGTCTCCATCGGAATCTGGGTTGTTCGGGTCAGCGGTCATCCCAATGCCTTGTCCTGATTGATCTGAGACGAATGACCCGAATGAGAGAGCTGACTCAGCCCCTATCCATGGAGTTTCCAAAAGCGCGCCCGCAGCATCGGTTAAGTAGAACTGTGGGACAGAAATTGTGCCGTCGGTTTCACTATGATTGCCATCGATTGAATTGTACTCTTCCCAATTAGTCATTCCGTCAAGATCTGGGTCACCAAGATTATCCAGACTATTCACTGGATTAAGAGTCCAGTCCTGATCGAATAAGCTCCATCTGGCGTGGAAAACCTCCCACCCATCTGGCATTCCATCCCTATCGGAGTCCGAATGTAAGGGGTCTGATGAGCCGATGTCATACAGAGGTAAGCCAGTGGAGATGGTTTCGTAATAGCTGCCCAGTTTATCTCCAAAAGACCCAGTGGCCAATCCTTGCCAAGAGCCGTGGGCCAGGTTAGTTGTAAGATTTCCAGGGTATTGGATACCCGAGAATGTCCCATTGGGCATCAATATCTCGGATTTTAAATGATACTCCAACCAATTTACTAGTGACTCGTTCAATTCCAGAATCCCGTTATTATTGGTGTCGAATCCATCGCCATCTGGATTCTTTAGGTAATCAGACCCATTCATTGGGTTGATTCCCGAATTCCCAGATGGCCAATAGCAAGAGTATCTGGCCTCCCAACCATCAGGAAGTGAGTCTTGATCAGAATCTATTGAATTTGGGTCAGTTGGAACCCAGTTCTGAGCGTATGCAGCAGACTCACCGTGGGAAGATAAGCCGTTTGAAATTACGTTTGATCTGAGTTTTTCCCATTCATACTCGCAAATATTTGTCAATCCGTCCCCATCGGCATCTTTTGTGGCGTCTGATGGATCTCGTGGATCCAGGGTCCACTCATTGCCGCCAGTGTAGACATCCCCCTTCCACCTTCTGTTCGCTATTTCCCAGCCGTCTGGCATCCCATCGCCATCAGAATCGGGGTTTGTCGGATCGGTCGGAGAGTCAGTCCCCCCTCCTGCCCCAGAACCTAGCCACCCGCCAAGGTGCACCTCCTTTGCTGACTCGCCCGTTGACTGGTCGCATACATACTCGCCATTCAGGTAGTGACAGTCAAACATCGTTGATTCCAAGAACCAGCCCCAGTACTCCTCGCCATCGGTTAAGCCGTCACCGTCGGAGTCGGAGTTTCTTGGGTCCGTTCCGTTAAATCCTTCTTCTGTTGATGAAGTGAATCGAAACTCGTCAAGGTTCGTCCAAGGTTTACTGTATTCGTTTGCATCGCCCCATATTATCGACGCGCCGTCGGAGTCTATGTCCCTGACACCATCATATGGATCGGTCGGATCCAACCCATGAGTGGCTTCCCAACCATCAGGCATTCCATCCAAATCAGAATCGTGAGAAAGGGGGTTCATCGGTGCTATATTCATGTACCTACCAGGTGAAACTCCGACGAACAGCCAATCCTCCCCCTCCTTAACCAATGTGGCCATGGATGTGACTAAGCCGGGGATAGCAGTCTGATTCTGGAAGGTGCCTAAAATGCCCTCCGAGTCGCCTTCGAGGCACCAAGTTCCGTCCTTTGAGCCAATAATGACCATACCTTCCATTGGCAGGATAGAATGTACGTCATTTGCACCTGAAATTAGCCCTTCTACATTCAGCATCCTATCGTTGTCAAATGCGTCGTGAGGTTGAGAAATGATGAGATCCATGTTTACAAGGTGTAAACCGCCACTCGTTCCAATCCATACATCACTGAAACCATCCGGGTTCAATTTGATTTCTATGGTATTGACCGTAGCGGTATTCGTAGTTTCAAATAGATTTGTGTTAACGTGATGATGAGCGTTCAAGGTATTGAAAATCCACCACGGCTGTCCAGTTTCTTCCGTGCCATCTGTTGTATTCCAACCAATCAGTCCAACATCAGTGCCAATGAACAGGAGGGGGCTGCGTCCGGGAATCTCAGCGTGCGCTGCTGATGAAACGGAAGCATTTGAATCGGATAGGATTGTAGAGAGTCCTGAAATTTTTATTGGGGTGACGGAGGAAGGGTTTGTATTGAAACCCTCAACCAATTGAACCTTCCAAGCAGTATTATCACCAAGAGCCATCAGATCCAGATCATCAGAGAACGTTTTGAGTTGTACAATCTCTGAGATTCTTCCAGTCTCCCAAGAAACCATTGATGCCATGATTGGCAGGCCATTCTCCAAGTCTATGCTATGAAGTCCTATGTTAGTTCCGACCAATAGGAATTCTGAATCCCCAACAGAGAATCGATCGAGAGTTAGGCCCACCATTCCGGACGGAAATTCGAATCCAGATTCGGTTCCCCTGAATGGGTCAATAACAGTAATCCCATGTTTAGATCCCACTAACAAACGCTCTCTAGGCTGATCGACTACTAAGGAATGGATGGCTGTATCGACGAGTCGGGTTGCGGTTGTATGGTCGAATGAAATGACTTGCCCGGCGACAGCAGAAACCTTTGTTCCTCTGAGGCCCGGGGAAACGCCGTTCGATGAATCAAAGTCGATGGAGAACTCCTCGAAGTTGCTGAAAGCTTCACCCCAGTGAGCAGTTGAAGAGGTGGCATCAGGAGTAATGAATCCATCTCTATCATAATCCCATCCATCCGAATCTGAGTCTATCACAGCGTCACTCGAGTTCAACGGATCCATGCCATGGTGTGCCTCCCATCCATCAGGAATCCCATCTCCCATGACTTCCAGCTCGATTGGTGAGAAGTCGTCCCAGGAGAAATAGTCGGAGTCACTGAATCTTGGATCGCTGCCAAGCCATCCAGAAGTAGAGGTTGGCCTCTCAAACTGTGT
The DNA here is from genome assembly GCA_964563355.1 of uncultured Candidatus Poseidoniales archaeon. GTDB lineage: Archaea > Thermoplasmatota > Poseidoniia > Poseidoniales > Thalassarchaeaceae > UBA36. The sequence continues at coordinate 71,378 of CAZLVU010000006.1, read as the reverse complement.
CTGACACGCCTGTTCGGTTAAGCCTGAGATGTTCCCACTGCACCAAAGGCCATCTCGCTCAGTAATCCAGTCACTAGGAGAGCCGAGTAGGTATTCTTCCGAATTTGTGAATCTCTCTCCCACATCAATAATGCCATCACTATTGAAATCGAATCCATCCCCACAGCCCCAGCTAAAGTCTGCCTCACATCTATCAAAATCTGAGTACATATCGATTGGGTCTAATGGATCGAAGTACTTACACCCCCATGTCTTCTTTGAATTCAGTGGGTCGTTGGGGTTGTTACTGTATAGACCGCCTATGGTGCACATGTAAACCTCATAACCATCAGGAAGCCCATCTCCATCCGTATCAGAGACCCTAGGGTCAAGATACTCTCGCAATCCTGACTGGGTCTCTTCAGGAGGCTTTCCAGTCAGGCTGTTCCTCTCCTCGAAACACCTATCGAGAGTATAAGGCCAACAATACTCCTGAAGAGCAGTGAGTCCGTCCCTATCATAATCGGATGTATTGTCAGTTGAGTCTGATGGATCCAACCCCGAAATTGGCAAAGAAACCAATTGGTTTTCCAGTAAGAAATCATCGCCAAAGATTACCTCATACAAATCAGGAATCAAATCGCCATCTTGATCGGTAACTGGGGGTTGGACTCCGTCCGCCTGATTTGGATCCGTTGAAGACACTGGGGATTGGGGCCTAGTTTGTGAGACGAAAGCTAAGCTGGATAGAACGAAGAAGGAAATCAGTAATGCGGAATGCTTGCGTCGCACTAGCTCACCCCGTGCAATTTTCGCTCTTGGGGGATTTATCATGGTGATGGAGCGTCGTTCGGACGAAGTGAGCATAAAGACAACGCGGGCAGTGGCCGGTATGGAAAATTCAGCATTATGATATCAGATGGATGGATTTGTTCAAAGGGGGCCTTGGTCAGACTCGCTACCATAGCATGCAGATAACACATCTTGGTTCGGGGAGTAAGGGAAATGCAACCCTAATTAGTTCCGGTGAAAACATTGCATTGGTAGACTCTGGATTCAGCCTCAAACAAACCGAAAAGAGGCTAGGGGGGATTGGAATTAAACCCAATTCAATCGACGCGATCGTTGTGACTCATCACCACAAGGATCATTCAAACTCTGCTTTGAGAGCGTCTAGGGCATGGGATGCAGAACTACATTGCAATCTTGGCACGGCGAGAAGGCTGGGTTGGGAACCGGAAACAGGATGTTCAGTATTCGGCAACCTGCAGAGAGTAGATTTGGGGGGGAGTTTGAGCTTTGTGCCTATCCCAGTCCCCCATGAGGATTCTGAGAACGTAGCGATTATTGCTTCTAATGGGAAGGGGGGCAGGGCTGCAATAGTTACGGATCTTGGGGAAGCTCCAGCTGATCTACTTGGCCATCTGAAAAAATGCAACCACATCTCAATAGAGTCAAACTATGATCACACCAGACTCATGCAAGGCCCATATCCGGACTCGCTCAAAAGGAGGATTTCCGGTAGGGGGGGGCATCTGTCAAACTCCCAGACAGCGGAGATAATGCGTCGGGTGATCCATGAAAAACTGGATAGCATAGTTTTGTGCCACCTCTCCGAGAGGAACAACGCGCCTCACATAGCAGAAAGCGAGGTTCTGATGGCAATAGAGGAAGCATTCACTGGAGACCTTTCGATTTCAAAGCAGGACGGACCGGAATTTACCCATTGGACAGGGCAATCAGAGCCAACTAGACTAGCCATAGCCTGACTTATTTTCCCATCACTGCCCTGTGAACTGCATTTTGGACCTCTCTCATCCTGCCCACTGCTCCTATCTCTCTGAAAGTCGATAGGGAACGCTGCAAGTAGTTCATACGCTGAGACCTATCAGCTTCAACCTCCCCAAGCCGGGCCAATATTTCCCCTTGGAGCATCCTGAAGTCGTTTGCCTCGGCGACAGCAAGTCCGTTCAAGTAGTGCTCGCCTGCTTCGTCCCTTCTTCCAGCGTCCACGAGAACCTGGCCCAAAAGCATCTCGACCTCCACCGCACTCCTAGGGTCATTGAGGTCGGAGAGCGTATCCAAGGCTCCCGAGTAGTGGTGAAGAGCGAGTTCGTTGTCGGATAATCTAGCATAGAACCTTCCTAGGACCGCTCGTGACCTTGCGTGAATGAAATCCTGCCCATCCTTCGTGTTCTCGTATGCCGTGAGAGCATGTTCCCGGGCCCTTTCCAGCTCCTCCATCTCGATGAACGCGGAAGCCAGTCTGATCCTGGCATCGTCTAGTTCTGGATCATCCTCCGATTTCAATAACTCCTCCACATTGCCGTAGACCTCTAGGGCGTGCCTAGTGTCCCTCCTACGTCGAAAAATATGGCCCATGTTGATGTATGACCTTGCAGCACCGACAGCGTCACGAATCTCAACTTGTATTTTCAGAGCTTTTCTATGAAGCTCTAAGGCGTCGTCCATTGCGCCCCTCTTCACTGCAATGTCGGCGCGTGCGGAAAGAAGTCTTGCAAGCTCTTTGCTTGCTTTCGCCGTACCAACATGCTTGGTGGCTGCATCATACTCTACCTCAGCTTCGTCCCACATTCCTTGTATTGAGAGGATATCCCCCCTCAGTTCCCGAATTAGCCCCCAGCTAGTGGAGTTGAAGTCATTCATGTCTAGGGAGTTCAAAATCGACAGTAACTCAGTATGTCCAGCGCTAACTAGTCTGTGTCCCTCGGAAAGCAAAACCTCAGCAAGACCCTCGTCGTCACCGGTATGGCGTAAATGATGGAGGAATTCTATCCTGTCGGCAGCGTTATTCTTCTTTTCTCGGTACCAATTTACCGCCGCGAGATGCAGTTCTGTTCTGAGTTCCTCACCCATAGAACGCATCAGAAACTCCCTTACCAGGTCGTGAACGTCATAGTTTTCTGCGTCTGACTGCCTTGCTAGGCCTTTTTCGACCAACTCATCCAGAAGGTCCACCCCTCCCTCTACTTGCTTGATTGCCTGAATCGGGATTGGTTCCCTAAATACCGCAATCGCACCGAGGAGTCGCTTTTCAGCTCCAGAAAGCCGACTGAAAATTTCCTGTTCGACGAACGCCTCCAGAGTTGAGTGGAAAGTCTCTCCGACATTACCCCTGTTGATTAGTTCCAATATCAGGGGATGGCCTCTGGAAAGAGTGTAAATGTGAGAGAATTGTTCGGTATTCAATTGGGGGATTGCAGTTAGTATCTGCTTGCTAGACTCTTGATCGAGTCCTTGGAGTGGCATCACCAAAGTGACGATATTGCCAGCCTGGTCCCTCTCCGGGACCACCATCCTGAATGAGCGGGAAAACATTACTAAGCCTACTTCCTTCAATCTAGGAACCCTGATAGTTAGCTCCCTCAGAATGGCATAAAGGGTCTCGTCTCCCACCTTGTGCAGGTCGTCTATTACAAGTAAAGAAGGAGAACCGGAAAGCCCGTTCTCGATTAGATTGACAGCGATGTTGGTCTTAGGAACTGGGGAAGAAGCCAGGTAGTCCGAAAGATCGTTGTTTCCCAAAGCGGAAAGCCACTCCGAACAGGTCTCAAGGAAAGCACGCGACCCCTCCCAATCCTGACATCTGTGGTAAAGGAGGTTCCTTCTGTGCGTGAATCTATCAAGAATCTTTGTAGAAAGTGCGGTTTTCCCGATTCCGGCGATTCCAGGGACCAAGATTGAAATCGATCTGGCCCCGAGAAAATCTGCAATGTCGTCAATTTCCTTTGTCCGGCCGTAGAATCTTCTTGTCCTCGGTAGATCGTTGAGGTATGAGACCAGTTGCTTTTCGATGTGCTTAGAAAGATCTCGCTCAATCATCTCCGGTGTAAGCCCGGTTAAATCGATAGTTCCTGAGTCGTCCATATAGCGGAGCATGTCTACATGACGGAGGGGGAGTTCAGTAGTTTCGAGTGCATCGGAAATGTTAGTTGACTCCGAACGGCCGTCTGGGTGGATGATCCTGACTGGATTCTCGGAGACCTTTTCCCAAATTTCATCTGCGACTGTAGCTCCTTCATCGGTAAGGAAGTATGCCTTGCGCTTTCTAGACACCCCGGTGACGTGAGCTTGTCTCTCAATTAGATGTCCGGAATCTTTCATTCCCGAAATTGCCCTAGGTACATTTGATCTTGCAATGGAGACTGCGTTTGCAATTCCCATTTGAGAGAGCGCAAAGGGGACTTCTACCTTATCGCTATGGTCCATATAGTCCCTGAGGTGAAGGAAAATCCTCTCTTGGACCCCCGGGCGGGTCGTTGCGATGTTGGCCACGCTACCGAGCACTCAGGCCCACTCAATAATGTTAGTAGCCGCAGATTGTCCGGTTAACCCTCAAAATCGGGATCGGGTACCCATTCCTCGGTGGATGAATCCCAGAGCCATCCGGGGTGGTCATCGTAGCTAACCAAATCCGCCTCGGCATCCTGCTCGATGTCATCCAATGAGTCCCTATAATCCTCAGGAGACTTTTGATATTCTTCCTCGTAATCATCTTCAATCTCAAGCAGGAAGTACGCTGCCGCAGCTAGTAATGCGATGCAGAAAACTGCCAAAATGGCGATACTGCCCCAGTCTCGTCCTTCTGCGACTGGTGCCCCAAGGCTAATTTCCTCGCCCTGAATGGTCTGACCGCTGTAACTGAAATTCGGTGTTGAAGTGTCTTTAATCCTGGAAGCGGGTATTCCAAGCTCCCAAGAGCCGTTGGCGCTCACTATTGTGTTGTTGACAGGAATGCCCCCAATCATTACGGTGACCTGTTTGCCCGGAAGTCCGATTCCAGAATAAATCGCTATCCCCCCCACCTCAATCCAATCCAACTCTGGTGGGACGATAGAAAACTGTAGAGGGACGACAACAAATGTAACTGGTTGGGAATTGGCCTTAGAGCCGAAAGAGTCGGTTGCTATGAAAATTACATTGCTCAGGGTCCAAGCCTCGGTGTCTTCCTCATAGAAGAACATGTCAGCTGGGTTGTAATGAGCGATCCCATCGCCACCGACGTTCACCACTATTGGATAATTGTCATCCTGGTCTAGGGATGAGTCGTTGTATACTGAGATGTACACTATGTCGCCATCATCGTCACTAAAGAAGTCCATCAGATCTATTTCTGCCAGAGTGCACCTATTTGCGGAGCTAGAATCCGTGTCGCAGTACAGGGTAATCTCGTTTTGCCAGCCCATCGAGTCGAACTCAGGTTGGTTGTTTCCAGCGTCGGGTGGGTTGTCAGCGGTTATTGAGACCTCTATCCAACTACTGAAGTCGAGACCGTCATACGATCTCAGTCGGAGCAAGTATTCTGAGTCATGGCGGAGCTGGGTGGTGTCCCATTCAATCTGCCACTCCCCGTTTTCAGAGAATTCGCTAGTTTTTGCAGTATGAATTGTTACATAGTCATTCTCGATGTCCTTAACCTCGAGATCGACCCTGGTAAGCTCACCATCGAAATCCCTAGCTACGCCACTGACTATGGTGTTGTCAGAGACGGAAATCCGCGACCCCTGATACGGTTCATTGACACTGATGGTTGGTTTGCTGTTCGTGTTGTCAATACTCAGGGTTAGCACTACTGGAATACATTCGTCAACGAAGCCGATACAAAAGTCGGAGTCCGAGGCCCAAATCGTGAAGGTATAGGTGGCAAGCTCCCTAGGTTGGCCGCTGAAGTCCCATGTCCATTCCCAGTTGCCACCAGCGCCAGACTGAACGGGGGTTGTGACTTGGAAGTTCGGCCCCTCGATCTGCAAATAGATCAGTCCAATGTCCTTGTTGCAGTCCGAGGGGCACCCGTAAGGATCTTGGGCGGCCCCGACAAATTCGACTGAGCCATCATCATGTGAACTGAAAGAACTGGGTGAGGAAACGAAAACCGTCGGAGCCTGGGTGTTGAGCTTGAATGTCCGCGCTACAATTGGGCTGTAGTCGATACCATCGAACGCCCGGAATTCAAAGGTGTAATCACCCTCTCCAGCAAGACTGCTCATGTCAAACTCATAATACCAAGAGCTGAATGGGTGGTTGAACCTAGTCACGTGCCCTGCCGAAGCCCCACTATCATCAACTGCTAAGCCTGCATCTTCCCAAGTGCTTGTGAATGGATCTTTGATTTGTATAGAATGGACGTAGCCACGTTGGTCCCATTGTGCCGTCTCATCCGTTGCATAGCTATTGGCAAGCTGACCATCGTGGGCACTGCCGGTGATATTGAGGATCCTGCGGAATGAGTGGCCATTTTCCTCAGTTATGCTGACCGAGGGAGCTAGGTTTTCCAGACTGGCGGCTTCTTGTAGGGAAGATTCGGCGAGGGTGAATTCGCCTCTATAGTATCCGAAGCCGAACTTGTATGCCGTGTACCTGTAAAGGGACATCTCCCTAGTTCCTGCGGTGTAGTTGCAATCGTTATCGGAGGTGTCCGTGGCCAAGTCTCCGTCATTGTCAATTCCGTCAGAACATGAATCCTCATACTCATCATCAGCGAAACCATCAGGGTTGTCGCCCCCACCAAGCCCTCTGAAATCCAGATGGAAGTTTGACGGTAACGCAATCCAAGGTGTGAAACCGTCAGATTTTGTCTTGATATTGTAAAGGTCGTTCCCAAGAGCATCCTCAATGAAGACCTGTGCATCGCTTACCCTCTCCCCCTTAATCAGAGTCTGGAAGCGTACCAGTTCGGCCCTGCTAACTTGAACTGCATAGTGGGTGGGTTGAGTGGCGATCTTCACCTTTGAGAGATCTAGATTAGACAGGTTGGCGAATGTGAAAACAGTTGAGTTGTTGTCCATGCTAACAGAAAGGGGGAAATTTCGCGGTGTCATATTATCGCAACTGGCGCAGTCACTGACTGGGGTGGGTACGATTGCTCCTTGGAAATTGTTCTCTGGCCAAGCCTCCTGATCTGGCCATGTGAGCTTCACAGGGAATTCTCCGGGTGGTGGGGAGGGGATGTACTCAGACTGTGCAGTTACCGAACTCTTGGTGACGTTGTAGGTAACTCTGTTACCCACCCATTCGTTCTCGGAGAAGAAGGCTAGGGTCCCATGTTGCTGGGAGGAAGAGTATCCGCTGTCGTAGTTCCTGAGAACCGCGCCGGTTTCTTGGACTTCGAAATAGTTTCTCTGTATGTCAAGTAGTGAGCCCACTGACCTAATTCCGTCAGCGGTGCCCCCTGCGGTCACCACATTGTCATACATCGTTACCCCGGTAAGGAAGGCGTGAACCACAGGACAGGTGAAATCGCCACCCCAGTATAGGGTACTGCTGCAAGTGGCAGCGCCGCCGTATGTGATTGAATTGTTTGCTAGGAGCACTCTTGACGCAGATGAGACTGAACGGGAATACCAGCCAGCCACCACCGGCTCCCTAGCGGTGCCGATGATAGTATTGTTCTCAGCGATGACGTCGAAAGAGCCGGTAAGCCAAAGGCCGTTGTACCCATCTATTGGGCCGATGTGGTTGTTATGAATGGCTGCGAAGCTAGAATAAACACCGACTCCAGAACCACCCGCAGCCCCCTGGATGTTGTTATTGGATAAAGTTGCGTAAGCGCCGTAGTATACGGTAACCCCACTTCCCTGATCGGTTGTGATTTGGTTATTTTCAATATCGAACTCAAAGTAGGTCGAGCCTACCGTCTTCTTACCGTTAATGTCAATCCCATTGCAATTGACGTTCACAACTGAGTTGGTCACACTCCCCGCAGAAGTCTTCAGGCCGATCCCGAAATCGCCAGCGGCGATTTCGGCATTGTCTATCACAATGAAAGATTGCTCCGACCAAATCGCAGCCCTCCCGCCATCTCGATTTCCACACCCATTGTTAGTCCCGGCATCCAAAGTAAAGTCGGTCAGGGTGAACGGGCTGACAGATGAGCCGGACGCGTAAATCTGGAGGGCGCTGCCTACGATGCTTCGGCTCGCGTCATTCCCGACAACGAAGCTTCCCCCGTTAAAGGTGGGTTGAGCTAGGTTTGTTGTCAGGACGCTGCTTGTATTGATGTCTGTGAACTCAAGCTCAGTCAGTGTTGGGCTGGCACCATCCAGTACTAGGGCTGCATAACGGAACTCGCTGACTATAGAAATGTAATGAGGGACTCCCCATGCCCCGTCAAATGTCACATGACTCATCTCAGTTTGGGAGAGGTCGATAGTGCTCCTCATTAGGATCCCCTCACTGCAGGAGGGGTCATCTATCCAAATTTCCTGATTTGAATGTGACAGTCCGTAGCATTCCCCAGTTGCACTAGAGTTTTCAGGTTCCTCCCACCTGAGTGAAATTCGCATCGAGGCATCAGCATCGCCGCTACTCCCACAGGAGGCGACGCCAGCGCAAAGGCTCCCACGGACGTCGAGATGGGTGCCATTGGGGAAGTTAACCGTAGCTCCCGGTTGGATGATTAGCTTGGCGCCGGGGGCTATACTGACGTCTCCAGTCAGAGTATGGACTCCCATCCACACCTCTGTCCCCGTAATGGTACCCTCTGTCGTCTCATTGGAGGCTTCCACAGTCCTTGCTGGGAGTGTCAATGACAGGATGATGCTACTCAAGAACAGGGCCACGAGAGCGATTGACCTGAGCTCGCTTGCGCTCCTCATAGCCCTTGGTCAATCGCAGCAAATATAACGGTAGGGTTCTATCGGGCATTCCACGGCCCGGAAATTATCTAATCATCGGAAGCAAATTCCAAGGCAACCTGCGATGACCAAGCCTCCGCATTCAGAAGCCCGTATCCCAGTTTCGAATCGTGAGCCCCCACCTGGTCTGGTGAGTTGGTTGCCGATTTGGCCAAGGCGACCTTGACAAGATTCATCTCGTCGGAGTCAATCTTTTCGTCTGTTCCTGAAATTGAGGTGCCATGAGCCTCCAGGATTAGTGCTAAAGCTCCAGTGACGAGTACTGTAGAGTCACTTGTCCCCGTAGAGTATGCATATGGAGGATTTTTGTCGCTATTGGTGCATGACCAAAGGAGTACTCCGGGTGCTGAAATCTCGGGTTTCTGATTGGGAAACTGCCTTTTTTCCCCGTTAATGGGATCTATGTTTGAGCCGATTGCGCTGTCCTCCCATGCGCTACTGTCCCAGCTATGGGCCCCGACAGCAATCACCCGATCTATGCTTGCAGGAGTTGAAACGTCGGAATCGTTGAAAGAAATGTCACTGTTACCAGCTGCAGCGATGACAAAAATTCCCGCATCCAAGGCCTCGATCACAGCCGCAATAGTCTCAGACTCAATACCCATTCCCATGCCTGGCTCACTTCCCAAGCTAAGCGAAATGATGTCTGCTTCCTGAGAGATTCGGCACCACCGGATGGCTTGGGAAATCATTCTCTCATCAGTTGATTTTCCAGCTGGCCCCAGTGCTATTGCAACTGACAGAGAAATTCCAGGTGCTGCTCCCAGATAGGTTCCGTTGGCTGCTAGCAAACCCGCCATCATGGTTCCGTGGCTGTCAAGACCAATGTCCCTGACATCTTCATTCTGAGAATAATATAGATCCCTGAAACCGGATAGCATGACTGTCGAAAGGTCTGGGTGTGAGATATCGATACCGGTATCAACCATGCAAACCCTGACACCTTCCCCAGTCAGGCCGAGGTCCTGGAGGCCCCTGATTCCAGAGTCCTCGTATGCCCATTCAGAGTCAGGGAGAACATATCCCAACATGGGGGCTATGGTGCTCCATGCCAAAATAATAACAACCGTTGAAACAGAGAACACGATGGCGCCCCAAGGCCAAAGTAACTTCATAATCGGGCCTGCTGGCCACCTCATCTCCCTTGCTTCCCGATCAGAGACCCCGTATACCTCTCCCGGATAGCCTGGGGCATCTGAGTCAACTGCTGTGAGTAGGCTGGGATCTTCCGGTTCGGGCATTAATTCGAGGTGTTGAATTCCCCTCATCGATACACCCCAAGACGCCAGGCCCCAATCAGAATGGGGCGGGCTTCCTACCTGTACGTCTGCTGGTCAAGAAGTAAATGGCAATCCCCAACATCAATATGAACAGATAGTTCATCCACCCAATCACTTCCTCTTGGGCCTCTGACCAGAGCTGTGCCTCCATTACACAGAAGGAAGATCCCCTAGCTTGCTCAGTTCCACACGCCTCTAGTTCGTCTTCGGAAGGTTCCGGCAATTGGATCTCAAACAGAATGAAGTACTTATCCGGTGTAGAAAAATTGCTGAAATCCATCAAGACATAGTACTGCGAGGACCCTTGAGCGGGAACGTCGCTAACCACTGAAGACGTAACGCCCGCGGGGTTTTCGCATTTTATGTCGGAGCAAAGTGTTGCGACGAGAGTTACTCCTTCAGCATCAACGTGTGCCAGATTCTCAACCTCAACCACGTAGGTTGACTTTTGGCTGACTACGGGGTTCCCGCCACCCTGTAATTGGATCGTGTCACCGACTATTGTAAGATCGGGAGAATCCCGTAACAGCGAGAATTCGTACGGATAAGAATTGTTTTCAGAATCTGAAACGGTCATGAAAACGGTGTAGTTTGATAGTTGGAGGGATTGATCGCCGCCATAGTATAGTACGATCGTGGTCATCCCAGTTGAGAATGGCGATACTGGTTGCATTTCTGGGCCGTTCAATTCCCAGCCCTCTGGGGCTTGGAAACTGAATGTGAGAATATCGTCCCCGTTACCGAGATTGGAGTATGGGATCCCGATCTCGACAGTGCGCTGTTCAGGGGTGAAGTATTGGGAATCCTGGAATTCGTCTGAAATCTCAAACCCGGAGAACTTGGGGATAATGACGGTCATCTCGTGCTGGAGCGAGTATCCCTCTGCGGTCGCGAATTTTAGCAGGATCATGTGCCCCAGGCCAAAATGGTGGGCTTGGCTCCTGTTTGCCGGGGTCACTCGAACTCTAAATTCTTCAATCGACAAATTGTTGTCGAGACCCATTTCGAAGGAAGTCTCCAGGGTTCCGTCCCACGATCCATTTTTGTTTTCGAACTCGACTGTCCATAGATGACCGTCCATGCCAGGTACCGTGCCAGTTGCAACGTAGCTATCGAACGGATTGTGGCCGTTATACTCCACCCTCAGGGAAAACTCGACAGCAGTGTAATTGCAGTCGTTCCCCGAACACCCCTGTTCAATTTCAACTTCAACTGAGCTTCCGCCGATGGATTCGATTACTAGGTCTTGGTTTGAGACGCGAACGAGGCTTAACGTACTCAGGGGACTATCCTGACCGGTCTTGATGTTTACACCCTGTCCTCCGTTGTAGGACATGTTCCTTCCGCGCTGTTCTACCAGGAATTCGCTTGAGGCATCAACTCTTCCAGCGGGCAACAGCAACTGCAATTCCCCACCGCTATCCAGTTCCTCTGACCATGAAGTCCCTCCCTCGATGGATATCTTGAGGTCGTAGTCATCTATCTCGGAAAGGGAATGTTTGCCACCCTCATAATCCAGCCACTCGGTGTCTAGGGACAACACTCCGCCAGTTGAGAGGACCGAGTCGACGAAACCTCCCTCGACGTCAGCATCAAGAATATCTACGGCCACAAGGTAGTATCCCTCATTTGGCGAGTAAACGGTAACGTATACAATCCACTGACCGGGTTCAACAGAAGCAGTCCACTCGCCAGTCCACCCACTGGATTCATTGCCTACAATGTCAGGGGTTACCCTGTCCCTAGCGATCCCGTGAGAGGGGATCAATACTATACTCCAGTCGTCATCGAAAATCCATTCTTCGGATATGTAGGAAACGGTTCCGGAGACCTCGACCACTCCTGCGGTTATCTCGGTATTCTCAGCTTGGGCAGATAGACCAAGAGAAATGGATGAGTTAACGGTTCCGAAGCCATCCCTTTGGACTGAAACGTTCCAGTTGCTGAGTGCTGGAAGGAAAATGCTCCATTCCCCGGATGAGTCAGTTGTTAGGTTGTAATGGGCCTCTGAAGGTGGTGTATCGGGATTTTTCGAGGACAAACTAACTGTTGCGTTAGCGAGTCCCTCGGAGAAACCCGGGTCTCCATCGCCGTTGAGGTCCCAGAAAACCGTCCCCCCCAGATCGATCAGCCTTTGGACAGCGAAGTACACGCTATGCTCGACCCCAACAGTCACTCCGGTCTCGATCAAAGACGTGTTTTCGATTAGTAGCCTGACGCCCTTTTCATCAGTCTGATTCAACTCCAGATTCCAATTGCCCGGTGAAAGTCTAACTTCCACAGGTTCTTGGAACCCAGAGGCCTGTGCGGTAATTGTTCCCAAACCCTCCTGAGAAGTGAACCTGAGCTGCATTAATTCCACGTTTTCGCTGGGGACCGCTTCCGTCAGGAAGACTGAAACTTCGGCAAGCTCAGAAGTCTGCAAGTTCATTCTCAAGTTTGCAGTCTCTTGTGAAACCGTGATGAGTCTCCTCAGCCCCTCGTAGACTCCTGAACTAGTCTCAAACTCGTCAACAATAACCAACCAATCAGATTCACCCAAATACTCCACAATTCTTCCATTTTCATCGGTGAAAAGGGTTCGAATCCACCCATTATCAGAATTTTTTAACACGATCTCGTGGTCAGTAAGAAGGCTGCCACTCTCGTTCCTAAAGGTCAAGTTAAGCAGCCACTCTGGCTCGAAGCCCAGTGATCTCTCCACAGTAGTTGGATCCATTCCGACGTGGAAAAGTTCGTTTACATCGTAAAGGGTATCAAACGGATCGTTTGCTGAAGCATTCGCTCTTTCAACCACTATCCTGTAAATTCCAGGCTCGAGTGAAATCTCAGCCCTGCCGGTTGAATTCCACTCGGGGCCGTCTGCCGCGACGGTAATTCCTGCACCGTTGGAGAATACTGGCTTTATCTCGAATTGCCTAGTTACGAGAGTCCCATTGGATACATTGTTATCGCCCTCATGATCTATGAAGAAGTCGATGAGAACGGTACTGTTGTCCTGAGGGTATAGAAGAAGCTCGACTAACTCGAATCCGCCGCTGGTGTTGATTTCCCTTGAAACTGAATTTGAGGACAAGTCTCCAGCATCGAGAGTGAAAGTCCAGTTCCCTGGGGGCAAAACCATCTCGAATAGCCCTTCAGAATTTGCGCCTTGCCTCCACGAAGCATCGGTGGTGCCATCGGTATTCAGTGCAGATACGAATACTGGCTCCCATCCAGAAAATGCGTCCGAGTATGTGTTTCCTTCTCTGATGAGGCTCACAACGCCATTAACCCTGGCAGATTCCACCAAGAATATGGAAACATCGTCCATCCCCGGGGAAACTTGGAAACGAGTGCCGTTGGAATAGAATCCATCGACCCCTGACAACACCACTGCGGTAGCATGGATTATTGAGTCAACGGGGAGGACTACGCTGAAATTCCCATGAGAATCTGTTGGGGTTGAGAGTTTGAAACCCTGCCATTGGAAGACTACATGATGATTGCTGACTGCCTGTTGGGGCATCGGTGCCAATTCCTTTGAATCGAGGGAATAGTACAGGGTGCCGTTAACAATCTGGCTGACTTGGAATTCAAATGAATCGGTGATGTCTTCCGTCCCTACGTCAATGCGCTTCCACAGCTGCTTGTCATCAGCTAGGGTGTGGTTGAGCGTCCACACTCCTTGTGAAAGTTCGGCCCTGTAAATTCCGGACTCTGAGTCGAACAATGCTCTGACTGCGGGTATGGACTCATTCTCGGGAGTGAAGAAAACTTCGAGGTCGGGTACTGTTGATGTCCCGTCCAGAAGAGTGAATGTGATATCGGTCATCTGTGGAATTTCCGAGGGGAAAGTTGCGACGATGTCCTCTTCGGAAGTGAAGACATAGGTCTTGGAAATCTCGGGGAAGCCGTCTTCGTCGGCATCTAACTCTGCAAAGTAAGTTCCAGGAACGATGGGGCCGATTTGGAAGGAGCCGTCGGAATCGGGAGTGACAAAGCAAGGTGATGACAGCGTCTTTTCGCACTCAGTTTGTGCGTCCAGATAAGAGGCGTTCTCGGGGAAAACATGTATGGGGGATGTCAGAGGGTTGCCAGAATGGTCCGAGAGTGATCCCTTTATCCCGCCACCGGAAACAGAAATCTGAATGGGCGTAGCCGAGGGCACTAGTCCAACATAGAATTTGGTTTCAATTTCAATAGATGTCCCATTGTCGAAGTCCAACGATATGTCATACTTGCCGGGAAGTGCATCAGAGATATGGAATGTGCCGGGTTCAACCATAGGGCCACTAAATATCCCGGAGCCGGAGAAGGCACCGGTCCCGTTCAGAGTCCCATAAGTTGCAATATTTGCCGATGTGTCCGTCTCGAAGATGCCGGACCCAAGGAAGGTTGACTGGCTGAGAGTCCTGATGAAGACGCTGTTTCCCTCGGATGTGAATCTGCCTGAAGCGTTGACCGATCCATCAACCAGGAAATTCCCACCGTCCAAGACGCAGACTTCGTGACCCTCCGGGATCTCTCCCGAGGCGCAAGAAGGTGCAGGCTCGAGTTCCTCCAGTGAACCTTCCAGAATGCCTCGTCCAGAGAATTGACCCTCGCCCGTAATGCTGTGGTTGTTGGAGATGGATTGGGTGTGAGTTCCGGTGAAATCTGTGACTGTGACGATACCATCGGACAACAGCGAGCCGTTTCCGGTAAAGGTCACTTCGCCGATTCCAGTAAACTCCAACCCAGTTCCAGATACTGTGCCATTGGATGTTTCGGCACGATAGGGCTCAATGGAAACGTCCTCCGATACAGGGGTAAGAATCACACTAGCATCTAACAATGGATCCCCATTGAAATCGAGGCCTCCTGACCAGGTTATGATCCCAGAGGCAGAGGAGGGCTGAACCTTGATCGGGGCTTCGATAATAACGCCACCATTACTATGGCCGTCTTGGGCTGAAATGTTGACTGTCGTTTCTGACAGCCAAGTTGAGCCGTAGACGTTTCCTAGGATTCCGGTAATTGGATTAATGACTCGGTCCTCTTGGTGTTCACTGAAGAGCTCGTACATTGAATTACCAACATCAGTTGACATAATCGATGAACGGGCAGCTTCCAAGTCAGGATCCCCGGTAAAGGCGGAAACCCTAATCTTCCCAGACGGGACGGTGAATGAGTAATGCCCGTTTTCGTCGGCTTGAGTGCTTCCGATGGGAATCCAATATGTCCTAGGGTCATGATCAACGACACTTCCATTGGCGTCTGGTTCTTCATCGCCACTAAATGCGTCCCTCTCAATTAGGATACGGGCGTTTGGTACTGGACCGACTCCCTCGAGAGATACCGTTCCCTCAATAGTTGCCCCACTGTAGTACTTCAGGACCTTGACAACACGATTGGAATCATAGAGAGATCCGCACAGTGAATTAATCTTCTCACCAATTACAGTCAGATTGGAGACGATTCCGCTGGAGAGTGAGTTTTCACTCATATTTATTGTCTGAGCAGATTCGTTGAATCCGGAGATTATTGCATCCGAATGGATAATTCCGTCACTGCCTGTGATCATTTGGCCTATTGCGACACCATCCCATGAAGAGAGGCTGACGTTTGAAAGCGTGGAGTTTGAGCTGGTTCCGGTCCCAGTGCCTTCCATCTCGATGAATTCGCATTCGCTGCCATCATACCAATTAGAAATAACGAAATGGTTCATCATGGCTCCCGGGAGTGCGAAGGCGTTCTCTAGATAAGAGCCGGGAGCTCCAGTGAGCTTTGTTTGTTGGGGGAGGAACCATACAGATGGGGTCTCGGCCTCTCCCGGTAAGCCAAGAGTGGATGACCCGTAGCCTACGTAGATCCTAGCGACCATAGTTTCGAAGAACTCCGGCTGGTGTTGGTAGTCGATATCTATCATCCTGATGACCTCAGATGCGTCTGAAGCCCCGGATTGCTGCCTAACTACGTCATTGAGGTATTCCTGTTCGTACTGCTCCTGGGTCCTAGGGATTATTGGTCCGTCGCCCCTCTGAGTCTGGTACATTGTGGAGATGTACGTGTCAATGTCAAGCCCAGAAAGATGTGTGGGTGCATGGAAAATTCCGGTTGTCTGACCCCTGTGATAGCTGTAATCGTCATAGTAAGAGCCACCTAGGGGAAATAGTCGGTTGTCGACAGCGAAATACCTAATCTCATGGTTCCTTGTGGTGGTGCCACCCGATGGAGACTCATAGTCCGAAATCCCTTCGTACTCTATTGATGTGATACCGTCGTAGATGTTGACTAGAGTTTCCATGTCGAAGGCAGTGTTCAGGAAGGCGCGCATAAGGCCGAACCGTGCGTTACTCCTGTGCAGGGCGGTGGAAATGTCGTAGTAATCATCGATTAGGTCGTTCGTATACCTATATCCACCAAGGTCATAGTGAGCTGGGGAGTTGATTTCAAACTCTGAAGTCGAGGATCGGGTCTGGTTGAATAGAGCCATTGCCTCAGACTGGTTTTGTGTCGATTCGCCTACTTGTCCTCCATCATCCAGAACCATCCACACCTTTCCGACCACGGGGATTCCGTCGTCGTCCAGTACCTCCCCATGTAGAAGCTCAACTTCATTGTAGACGGCGACAACAGCCATTGACCTATTCAGGACGAAGTCTCTGTCGTTGTTCTTGATGATGTTTTCAAACTCTGCGACCTGTTCTGTGGACATGTGGGCCGACAGAACCGAGCGGAATTCTTCACTCAATTCCAAGTTGTTGAGGCTCCTGTCACCCTGGGCCAGAGTGGCGATGAACATTGAAAGGGTGTCTTCTTGGCCAGCTGAAACAAGCATCCCACCGCTGTTAGGTATTCCAGACTGGAAGTTATCAGCAACTGTTGGGTGTTGGCCTGAAGCTAGGGCTTGGAATCCATAATCCCACCAAGAAACGAAGGCGGGTCGTTGGCTGAAAGGCAAGTCTGAGTCTTGATTAGATAACCAATCGTATGCATCATTCCATCCTTGGCCGTTGAAGCTGGGACCGAAAGTACCCATGTACCATAGGCCTGAAGAATCTGGATTGTACGACTTGGTGTTGAAAATCGGCAAATACCTCTCTCGGAGTATGTCTGGAGCGATGTTGTAAATTTCCAAATCTACATCATATGACGATTCTTCGCCCCGGGGTATTCCAGAGTCGATTCCATATGTAGCGTGTTGAGATGTTACTAAAAGCAGCACCAAGAGGAGG
The DNA here is from genome assembly GCA_964563355.1 of uncultured Candidatus Poseidoniales archaeon. GTDB lineage: Archaea > Thermoplasmatota > Poseidoniia > Poseidoniales > Thalassarchaeaceae > UBA36. The sequence goes on along the minus strand of CAZLVU010000006.1, from coordinate 54,266 downwards.
GCTGGAATGCCCGGTCGCGATTTTGAAGCGGGCCAAACTGACCGGAGGCGTGTCCTGGGAGTCCCAATTCCGGAGTTTCGCCAAACCTTCAGGAATCCGGGGAAATTCGCATTGCTCCAGAGCATAGAGATGCCAATTCCTCCAACGACCGCCATGGCGGGAGTAGCGTTGATGATGAATCTGCCAGCCGTCCATGCCATGTAGGTTGCAATGATTGCCCACAAACCCAACAGTGTCAAGCCCGATCGGTTTCTCCGGCTACCCCTCCATAGTAGGACGAAACCGCAGCCAATCGCAATGAGAGTTACCACGGGTCCGTATGAAGCGAAAAGAACGCCTCTGCTAGGGGCTTGTGCCTCTCCAATCGTTCCAAAGATCTTGTTCTTCGAGAAGTAGAAACCACCGGTGAAAAGTATGTCCCATCCGTTGTAAATCTCGGCTGCTTGGAGAATGTAAAGTATCGCGAGAATTGATCCAAATAGGGCTGATCCACTAATAATTACCAGAAGCCAAGGTTTGTCTCTGAAGGAGCTAGCAACCCAACCAACTGCGAACGTGAAACCGATGATGTAGAACATTGGCTGCATCCCACTAGGAGCGAAAAGGAGGTTTAGCCCCGGCCACGCATAGAATGGAGCAGGCAATAAGATGCAGGTCAACATCATCTGCAGTGCGGCGGAGGTGAACTCCATGCTGTCCCTCCCCCTGAAGATGTTGATAGCAACCTGAACTGAGTAGGCTAGGAATAGGATGCCCGGGCCGTAAACGAATCCCTTCCAACCCAGAGCCATTATGGTGAATGCGATTCCGGACATCGTAGCATTCGCCATTGCAGTGGGATTTCTCCTCCAAGTCTCCCTAATCCCAGCGATTAAATAGAGTGGATTGGAGCTCGTGGACTCAAACATCTTCTTATTTTCTAACTCCTCTAACGCCCTAATCCAGTAGTAGAAGGAAATCCCCAAAAATAGCATTGCGAAAGAGTCGTGGTCCGACATAGCGAACGTTGACCGGCTGATGTGTCCGGGCATTAACGCGATTAGCCATGCAGAAATAATTCCCGCGTTCTTACTGTGTATCCTCGTTGCGATTCCCGCGATAGGGAGTACAATCAGTGCCCCATATATCGCAGGTAATCCAGCCATTGACCACCAAACTGCTTCCTCTGGTGCAACCTCAAGAAGCCACGATAGTACCAAGCCTCCGAGAGCGAGTGACCAGGAGAAGAGTGGTGGTCTTGGGTTTACGCCGCCGATTGGGTAGGCTCGATCGTGATCGAAAATGAGATGGCTCCGTTCCGCCAAAACGTAGTCCACCACCCTCTTCATGTACCAAGGATCGGAACCTCCCGTCATGTCCCACAGACCGGTACCTGAGGCATTCATGGCTGGAATGACGTTCCATGCCGTCCTGACGACTAGTGCAGTTACGAAGGCGAGTCCGACGAGCAATGGATAGGAGTTATCCCCCCACCAAACTCTAAGCTGGCTGGTCTCCCTCTTTGGAGCAACATCACCAAAGATCCCTCGGGATGCGGCCATTACCGCGAAGAAGTTCAACCAAAACCAAATGAAGAACCATGAGACTGAACCGATGAAGGTTGCTTCCCCAAGAATTCCTGGGAACTCATTCCCTATCTCATGTAGCCTGCCGATCGAGAAGATTATCCAGTTGACAGCAAGCAAAGCCCCGAGGACATGCCAACCTTCCGCCCGGAAGAAAGCATGAATGAGAATTGCAGCCGCAGTGAAAATTGCCCAGACAACCCCAAGATGGCTACCCTCGGAGAATTGCTCGATGTCAGCCATTTGCCCTATCCAAACGAGAGGGATGAGGAAGACGCCGAAAATTAGTGATGAGTAAATCAGTACCTCATGATTCTTGGAAACCGTAGGAACTGACGACATCGATTTTCCAGAACCCAAATCTTTCAGAGCCCCCCTGATAGAAATCGTGACTAGAGCACCGAGGGAAATGGATGCCAGCCAGAACGAGAAGAATGAGGTTCCTATCGCAAGCCTCTCTGCATCAATCATCTGAGGGGTAACAGCGCCATCGATCATCTCCAATCCGGCTGCATAGGAGGCAGAGAGGTGAAGGCCGACAATCAATGAGAAGAATAGGTTGGACTCCTCGTTTCTATTAGATTCAATTAGGATTGCTACAACTATGCCAACCAGTAAGAGTGTGGAAACGAGCATACCGTCATTAATCGATGGTGCCAAAGTGTTCACAGCAAGTGAAACGAGCAGAAGAATGGCCGAAAGTACGGCCACCCTGAGTCCGGAAGATTCTAGCGGAATCACAAATTTTGATACTCGGCCCATGCAGGCAGAGAATAAGGCAGCTGCAGGAAGTAACAAAGAGTCGGATAGGTAGCCGTCACCTAGTTGCCTTCCATCGATCTGGCACATTAGCAAGAATAGGGCAGTTAGAGCGGTTGTAATTGCCAATGGGGATCCCAAAGAAGAGGGCAAAGGGATTGGTTGAACGTCCTGCTTTTCCGATTCCATCTCATCCACCAGACCGACTAGCCAAGGGCTCAGCAGCGCGCCGACCTGAACGCTTGTTTTAACCGTTCGTAGAACGGTTGAGACTTCAGAGTGCCAGATTGGCCCCCTCCATCATCTCGAGAAAGCCCTGAATCCGATGTCATTCCTGAAGTGCCCCCCCTCTAATTTGACCCCTCCGATTATCTGGTATGCTGCTTCTAGTGCATTGCCGAGATCAGGGGCGACGCCCGTCGCAGATAGGACCCTGCCCCCATCGGAAAGAAGTTCGCCGTTGCCCCCAAGGCGGGCTCCAGCGAGATGGACGAATCCCGCAACCCTTCCCTCATCGATTCGCGAGTCCCATCCCGAGACTATTCGTCCTGTGATGGGGGCAGCCGGATATCCCTCCGATGCCAGAACAACTGTGGCTGCACACCGGTCATGGAAAGTAACCTCAGTCCCCCCAACCCTCCCCGATGCCGCTGCTAACAAAATCCTTCCCAGATCGGATGAAATCAGAGGTATCGTAACCTGTGCCTCTGGATCTCCTAGCCTAACATTGAATTCAACGACGCGGGGGGCACCTCCCTCATCGATCATCAGGCCAACATACAGGCATCCACGAAAGGGGGGTTCCTGATTCCTCAGATAGTGGTGCATTGGCTCTATAATCTCCTCAGTAACCCTAGTCAGAACGGTTGGGGTTGCAATTGGAGCGGGGGCATAGGCACCCATGCCTCCGGTATTTGGGCCTTCGTCACCATCGGCAACCCTCTTGTGGTCCTGACTTGCTGGCAATAGGACGAATCCACTTTCGTCCATCACTACGAGAACTGAAGCCTCCTCGCCCGGGAGGTGCTCCTCGATTAATGCGAAACCATCGGAATGGATTGCTTCCCTAAGTGCTTCCGTAGCCTCCTCTCTCGATTCGGTGACGATAACCCCCTTTCCGCCAGCAAGAATGTCACGTTTTACAACCCAAGGGGGATTGAAAGCATCCAACGAGGTTTGCAAGCTATCTATATCTTCCACGATCTCGAAATCTCCAGTGGGTACACCGATGGTTTTCATGATCTTCTTTGCGTGGAGCTTGGATCCCTCCAGCATCGCTCCCTCAGAATGTGGACCAAAGCAAGGGATTGTAGATGCCCTAAGTCTGTCGGCCAATCCGTTGACTAGTGGTGCCTCAGGACCTACGACGACGAGTCCTACATCCAGTCTCTTCGCTAGTTCGACTATTCCCCCGATGTCCGAGGTAGATACCGGATGGTTAGTTCCCACGATCGAGGTCCCTGCATTACCGGGGCAACAATGGACCTTGGACACGGATTCGCTTTCGGAAAGGCCGATTGCTATAGCGTGCTCCCTCCCTCCTGCTCCTACTACCAGGACCTCGAATCCGTCCACGACTTGCGGTTGAGATTCTAGTGATAATGGATTGCACGCTGGAAACTCCCTAGTAGGGTACGGATTTGAGTCCCAAGCGGAATCCAAGTATGTTGAAGGCCCTGTGGAGTATCGGTGTGATGACCAGAAGAATGCCCATGCCCATCAACAGGTCACGGCTCCCTACAATAGAGGGAGCCAGGAGCACCTGACCAAAAAGAAAAGTGGATACGGCGAATGGCATGGTGTCGAGCAAAGGGGCCTCGGAGCTTTCGTCCCCCTCCCTCTTGTGGCCAAGCCGGCGCTTTACAAGGGAGCCGACCGAGTCGCCGACCATGCAACCAAAGCCTAGTACGCACCCTAGTATGAATGCAGCCCCGATGTCACCCCCGATGTAGTACCAAGAATCTGATACAGTAGAAGTGGCCGTCGATAATTCATATGTTGCAAGAGGATCTAGGAATGGTGCAGAATCTATGCTATTTCCACTCCCGAGCGCATGGGTGAGTGTCGCTAGGAGGCCGCCTCCTAGAGTTCCTCCAATCAGGCCATTCCATGTTTTGCCATCACCCAGAATTCGATTACCGTCCCTGAGAACTCTGCCCCCATCTATGGGGAAAACGCGCATCCCAGTCAAATCCGGTATCCACTTCCCCCCCAACATTGCTGCAGTATTTGACAGGTATCCAGGGAGGTATAACCAAAGAACAAGCAAGGGAGCCACAAAGGGGTCATCCCAAGGAAGTGATTCGGATGCCATCGACCATGGCACACTAATTCCGCGATTGAACCTTCGCACAATTATCGAGTATGGGAAATTGAACGGGACGGCAATCTCGCAGGGGTGAAATTCATTGCCCTTGTTCAAATCCGATCGTCAATGAGCTCCAGAGCAACGATGATGATTTGTGTAGTATTGATTAGTGCCAGCATTTCTCTGTCGCCAAATGCTCTGGCAGAAGCCGAGGGTGATATCGTTGTAGAGTCGAACATGATTTGGGCTCAGGAAATGACGTTGTCACAAAACGTCAGAGTGGTAAATGGTGGGTCCTTGACCATTTCAAACGCCCAACTATCCATCGAAGAGGGGATGAATCTCTTCGTTGACTCCAACTCATCTATCCTGGTGGAAAATTCCCATTTGGTTTCAACGGATCCACCGAGTGGTTTGGTCGGGTACGGGTACTGTGACCAGGGCAATCGTTCAGGAATCAAGGTAGAATGGCCCGACCCACAACGCAGAATGGAGGTGATTCTCAAAGCAATTGAACCATCAAGCTTAGATGGCGTTACTGCATACTTCAGTAATCAAACAGAAGAATTGAGTGGTGAGGAGGATTCAATCGTTTTTGATCAGGGGACTCAGGGTGAAATTTGGATTGGACTAGTAGGTCCGTCATGCTACCCACCTTCTCTGAGCAGCATTACTGTCAAGAGGGCAAATTCAGGAAGCACGGACTGCGCGGGGTGTATTTCGGGCGTCGCTGCAGACTTTGAGCACAGGAACATGATGACACATGGGAATCCTGGTTTCACCATCGACGTAGAAGGTAAAATGGAAGCTGTAGGATCTTCAATAATTGGTGGGCAGATTTCTTCTTCCGGGAACCTCAATTTCACCGATACCTCGTTTGACCGAGTAGGGCCAGTGATCCTTACAAGCGATAATTCTGCGATTTCTCTCGGGGGGAGTACTAACTTCACCAACAGCACTGACGATCATGACATCAGGGCTAGAGGGCATTCCACAATTGAATGGGGGGACGATGTGAGTGGATCGGGGGGGCTTACTGACAAGTGGGAAAGAAGGGTTGCTAACCAGCTTATCAGCTTCGATGCAGTTGCTGTGGCTTACGAAATTTCCGGCATGCACAACACTCCCTCTTACAGCAGTTTCAGTGACGAGAGCGGTTCTTCATACGTCAAGGGAGGGAATGAGAGGGTTGTGGAGATAGCCTGGTCTGAGGACAACATTTGGGAGGAGGACCCCGTTTGGACCGAGCAAGCGGTGGTTACCATTACCAACTACAGGACAGCTTGGAACCCCATGGGGTCTGGCATAGGAGACTATGGAGGGGGTCAGTTCGACCTAGCTTGGGATCAAGTGATTACAGTTGATCAGTCGACCCCGGACATCGAATGGATCTCGATTAGCGCGGTCGGGGAGGATGGGAACGCTTCCACCACAGCTACGATCGGGAAGTCGCTAACCATTGAAGCGGTGATAGGCAACAAAGGAACTGCAGCTGCAATTTTGGCCATTGACTGTAATATCACTAGCTCCGGAGTTGCAGCAGAGATGTCACCAAACTGGCCTAATGCTATGATTGGACCGGGGCAAGAGGAGGTCATTTCATTCAGCTGGAGGTACCACTCTGAAGGGCAGGAAGGATTGACCTGTAGGATCCTCACCCCGACACAGTTAGTGAATGACCTCGCATTCGGTGGGGGGGAGTTGTCGAGCGAGGGCATCAGCTGGTCTGAGGCGGAAGATGAGGAGGGGAGCCCGCTCTTCATTCCATTACTACTCGCCTTGGTGATTGGCGTGGTTATTGCAGGATACGCATTGGTCACATATTTGGATAGGGAGTCCGAGGATGAGGACGACTATCAGAGGACGCCTTGAGCCATTGTCGACTGAGCTATCTTGAGAAATCCTGCGATGTTGGCTCCAGCAACATAGTTTCCTGGCACGCCGTATCTCTCTGATGTTTCGAAGGCATTCTTGTGGATGTTCACCATTATCGCCTCTAGTTTCTGGTCCACCTCATCCCTAGTCCAACTCATCCTCAGGCTGTTCTGACTCATCTCCAATCCTGAGGTTGCGACGCCACCAGCGTTGCTAGCCTTACCCGGGGCGAAAAGCACGTCGTTCTTCAGGAAGACGTCGACAGCTTCGGGGGTGCATGGCATGTTAGCACCCTCAGCCACAGCCATTACACCGCCATCAACCAGCATCTTCGCCTCTTCCTCGTTGATTTCGTTCTGTGTGGCGCAAGGTAAAGCTACATCCGCCTTGGTACTCCAGAGTTGGTTGAGGTTAGGCTCAGGTTTGGATTCGGTGTACTCGACGCCTTCGAAATTCTCTGAGAATTCCTTGATCCGCCCCCTTCGGTTGTTTTTGAGGTCGATTATCCATGCGAGCTTTTCTCGATCTATTCCAGATGGATCGTAGACGTAACCACTGCTGTCAGACATTGTAACTGGCTTTCCACCTAAATCTAAAACCTTCTCACATGCAAACTGGGCAACGTTCCCTGAACCGCTAATTGCGACCTCTGCCCCTTCGAATGATTTTTCCCTAGTAGCAAGCATCTCTCTTGCGAAGTAGACCAACCCATATCCAGTGGCTTCGGGCCTGATTAGTGATCCGCCGTAAGATAGTCCCTTCCCAGTCAATACCCCTGTGAACTCATTGGCGAGTTTGCGGTACATTCCAAAAAGATACCCAATCTCTCTTCCTCCGACTCCAATGTCGCCTGCTGGAACATCCAAATCAGGCCCTATATGTCTCCAGAGTTCCATCATGAATGACTGGCAGAAGCGCTTTACCTCCGCGTCTGACTTGCCCTTGGGATCGAAATCCGATCCACCCTTTCCGCCACCCATAGGTAGGCCCGTAAGGCTGTTCTTGAAGACCTGCTCGAAACCTAAGAATTTCAGAATCGAGAGATTGACACTGGGATGGAATCTCAGGCCACCCTTGTACGGGCCGATTGAGCTGTTGAATTGTACTCTGAAACCTCTGTTGATGTGGAGTCTTCCATCGTCATCGTACCATGGCACTCTGAACTGAATCACTCTCTCCGGTTCCACCATTCCACTGACTACGTCAAGGTAGTCGGGATTATCTTCGATCACTGGGCCGAGGCTGTCCAAAACCTCCTCTACGGCCTGGTGGAACTCAGGCTGATTCGGGTCCCTCGCTATCACGCTATCATAAACAGATTTCATCGCATTGTCCATTTGGTCACCAACGACTTGACCGATTTCCCTTCAGGCTCGGACGGCCCAGCGAGCGAAGTCCTCCTTTTCAATGGTTCCAAGAGTGGATTTGTGAGGTGCAAAGTCAGGAGAACAATTGTCTTTCCGCGGTTTCCGCTACCTTCCGCTCCATTCCGGCTATAGTCATGACATAGAAGGCATCCTGACTTACCTGTCGCTTCTTCAACGCCTCCGACATGGGAGTCATTTCACGAAGCCATCGGGTCTTCCCGTCATCTCCTTCAATCCTGATATCTACTTGATCCATCCTAGGCTCGGACAATAGGAGCTTGACACTGGGGACGTCGATTGCGACATACCCCGGCTCCAAACCAGAGCGATGGGCGATTTCGTCCTCCAATGCCCTTCTGGATTCCGAATCTTTCTGCAGAGAGACTATTCTTTCGACTTGGTCTTCGGACAGGTCTTCCTTTCTGCGACTTAAGCACACCTTCAGAAGCCTACGGTACTTTAGCCTCCTAACCATATCCCTAGAGAAACCGCCGACATCACTCAAAGCACCCCAAATCTCTGAGTCCACACGTCGTTGCAAATCCAATGAGTCCGGAAGAGCGTCTCCAGCCCTCTCAACGGCCCTGGATAACATTACCTCCGTTACCCTAGTTACTCTGTGAAAGTACACAGCACTATACATCAAACCCCTAGCTACGAGCATTCCCTCTAGGGCAGGGAGGCCTCCCTCCCCCACTACAACGTCACCACCCTGACTTCCTAGGCACTCAATCAGCCTGTGGTGATCAACCATGCCGTGCTTAACCCCGGTGAAGTGGGAGTCACGCAGTAGGTAATCCAATTGATCGCAATCGACCGGGCCATGAATGAGATGAGGCATTGTCTTGTCTCCATCAGAGAAATCGCTCATTCCATCAACCCAGCTCATCAGAGATCGTTCCGTTCCAGAAGCATCAGGGCCTCTAATCAAAGACGCAACCTCCTTGGGATTGATTTCGTGACGCTCCAATATCTCCGGAATTAGCTCCCTATCTTCTATCGACGTTTCTTCGCCTTCTACCAAAACATCGTATTCTCCGAGAATTATGCCCTCAGTGACGGCCATGTGATCAAGCCCACCCCTCTCGCTCAGGATATGTTCCAGCGTATGCGAATAAGGACCATGCCCTACGTCATGTAGAATGGCAGCAACCTCCAGTTTTATCTTGTCAGTGGGATCAAGATCCAATGAATCGGCCATTTTCCCTGCTAAGTGAGAAGCTCCTAGCGAATGCTCAAATCTGGTATGATGAGCACCTGGAAACACGAGATGGGCCAGCCCGAGTTGTTTGATATGGCTCAATTTGTTGATTTCGGGAGTTTTTAGAAGATCTTCAGTTACTCCTTCGAGTTTGAACTGTCCGTGTATTGCATCGTTGATGACCTTCATCACAGCACCCTGACGCTAGCAGGAGCTCATCAGCCTTGAATCGCTCGTTTGAGGATGAAGAGTGAAAACGTAACTCCTGTCAATGTAATTCAATCGTATTTCAAATGCAATACAATTAAGAGCTGTTGCCTGTCTCAGAGTCTCAGGAGGAGCTGGAGATGGCAGGCACTAGTCCGATGGTCTCACTTAGAATTCCAGAAGATCATCTGTTAGAAATTGACAGACTGATAGGATTCGATGGGATGAGAAACAGGTCGGATGTGATCAGGGAATCAGTTAGGAGGCTGCTAGCCTCACCCCTGCCCGGTCATGGGGACAAAATTGAGGTCAACTTAGGGCCAGAATTGACCGTTCGACTCAGGGATCACTGCAAGATTACTGGAGAGTCTGCGGATGTCATACTTAGACAAGGTGCCAGGGAACTAATCCGAAAGGAGACTATCGAGGGAGCCACGGTTGGAGAGCTCCTCAAGAGACGCATGGATGAGTTGCGCTCTCGTTTCGACGACGATTCGAACGCTCTGAGGTGAGAGATTGAGCGAGGATGGGATGCACACACAAAAAACGGGGGGGCGGCTTGTACGCCCCCCCCAAAACAAATCATCTGGGGCTAAGGAGTTCCGAAGCGGATTGAGGAGGATTAGGGCGAGAGCTCGCCTCTCCAATGCGGTAGGTTATGAAACATCACAAGCCCCTAGATTTCCTAGGAGAGCCGATTAGGCGTAGTTTCAACACACACCGTCCCGCACAATCGTGCGGGGCAACCCTCCGCTCCCCTGAAATGCGATGCCGTTAACCGGACTCACAATTGCATGGACGGGAGTATCACCGACTGGAACAGATTTGAGCGTTTAACGCCCTACAGGGTGAGAGAGGTCCTTTTGGTAGCTAGCCAGTTCGATCGTTACCTACTTGAGGAGTCCGGCTATCTTGCTGAGATTCTGCAGGAGGAGTACTCAGTTCTGAACCTATCACAAGCTCCACGAATTATCCACAGCCCTGACGCTGATGACGCATTGGAGCTGTTATCGAACAGAAGTTTCGAACTAGTCATCACTATGTCCAATGTCGGAAAGATGGATGCATACGAATTTGCAGGGCTTGTGAAAGAAAGTAACGAATCGCTTCCTGTTGTCATGCTCAGTCAGAACACTAGGGAATTGGCAACTCTGAAGACAGGTGGAGGGATTGACAGGATTTTCGTTTGGGGAGGGGATAGCAGGATTTTGCTTTCAATCTGCAAGCTTATCGAAGACGAGAAGAACGTGGAAAACGATGTCAGGGACGGAGACGTGCAAGTTATCCTACTAGTCGAGGATAGCAGGAGGTTCTACTCGGTTTACCTCCCTCTGCTATACACTCAGCTAGTCCGGCAAACCAGTAGGTTGATCGGTGACGAAGGAAACCTCCACGAGAAGCTATTGAGACTAAGAGCCAGAGCAAAAATCCTTCTTGCCTCGGACATGGATTCGGCGAAGGAAATTATTGATAGGTACTCAAGGAACATTATTGGAATTTTCACAGATGGGAGGTTTCCAAATCAATCCGGTGACAGGGACACCGCAGGATTGGAACTGATTCAATATGCCCAGAGTGGGCACAGGTACCTCCCAATTCTTCTGCAGTCGAGGAATCTAGAATTGAAAGATGAGGCAGAGGCAATGGGAATCCCTTTCTTGCACAAGGAGGATCCCCTACTATACCAGAGAATTGAGGATTTCATGTTAGAAGAGATGAACTTCGGGGACTTCATTTTCAGAACAGAGAAGGGTGAAGAAATTGGTAGAGCTTCCAATCTAGAAGAGTTCGCAAAGAAGGTTGACGAGGCGTCCATCGAGTCGATCGAGTTCCACGCGACGAGAAACGAGTTCTCCCATTGGCTCAGAGCTCGGACAGAATTCTCGCTTGCGGCGGCAATCAGGCCAATGTCTTTGGAGGATTTCGACGATTCCGAGGGAGTCAGGAAATATGTTTCAGAATCTATCAGGGGGCATATAGAAAACGCTAGGAAACGTTCCATCAGGGATCACGGGTCTGGTTCCGAAAACTCTGGATTCCTGAGGATTGGGCGAGGAAGCCTAGGTGGCAAGGGCCGAGGTCTGGCATTCCTGTACACAAGGATGGAAGAGCTTGGCCTGGGTGATGCGTTCCCGAAAGTAGAGTTTGCAGTTCCAAATTCAGTTGTTATCGCGACGGGGGTTTTCGGCGACTATATCTCTAGGAATGATCTTTCTAAGTTCGCATATACGGACTATAGTGACGAGGAGGTCAACAGGGCTTTCCTTGATGGAAGGTTTGGTGATGAGGAGATTGAAGAAATTAGAAGTATGCTTTTGAACACAGAATGGCCGGTTGCCGTTAGATCTTCCAGCTTGCTTGAAGATTCTAGCCACCAACCCTTTGCCGGAGTTTATGCCACATACATGCTGGCTAATGACCATCCGGACATCGAGGTAAGGCTCCGAAGACTGCTACAGGCAATCAAACTAGTTTATGCATCGATATTCCACAAAGGTGCGAAAGCGTATGTTTCAGCAACGGCGAACAATATCGAAGACGAGCGCATGGCAGTTGTGATTCAAGAAGTGGTAGGGAAAGAAGTTTCAGGCCGTTTCTACCCGGATATTTCAGGCGCGGCAAGGAGTCGTAACTACTACCCAATAGATCCTCTGAGGATGGAAGATGGTCTGGCGGCTGTTTGCATAGGTCTGGGGAGGCAGGTTTCATCTGGAGGTAAATGCCTAAGATTCAGTCCCGGGCAACCCAAGAGAATCCATCAATTCCATAGCACTGAATCGATAATTGAGACTTCACAGAGCCAATTCTTCGCAATTCCAATAAAGGGCGAATCGGGAGAAGTCAACCCCTCTGAAGAAAAGAACCTTCTTCATCTCGGACTGTCTTCGGCAGAGGAAGATGGCAGACTATCTTTGGTTGGATCGACGTACGTAATTTCAGATGATAGGATTGTCGATTCAATTAGGGTTGAAGGAGGATCTCGGCTTGTGACTTTCGCACCGATCCTGAAGCACAATAAATTCCCCTTGCCCCAGATTCTTCATCATGTTCTGAGTACCTGTGAGAGATTCCTATCATCCCCTGTCGAGCTAGAGTTCGCAATATCAATAGATAAAGAGACCGACTCGCAAAAATTTGCGATTCTGCAGGTTAGGCCTCTCAAGGACGATTCTGTGGACATCGACATTGATCTAAACGATGTGGACAGAGAAAGGGCGGTCTGCATCAGCAGCAAATCCCTGGGAAATGGAATTATCGAGGGTATCGCGGATGTTGTTTATGTCCACCCAAGTAGGATGAACAGGATGCGGACCTTCGATTTATTGCCGATAATTGAGGAAATCGATGCGGAGCTAAGGTCCGAAGATAGGCCCTATATCTTAATCGGTCCCGGGAGATGGGGCTCATCCGACCCATCGCTCGGCGTTCCAGTCCAGTGGAATCAGATCAGGGGTGCCAAGACAATCATCGAAGTTCCAATGGCAGATATTCACGTCGACCCCTCCCATGGAACACATTTCTTCCAAAATATTGTAACCTTCAACATTGGATACCTAACAATCCTTGAAGGCGACGTAGTAGATTGGGAATGGCTTGATTCTCAAGTAGCGGCAACCGATCAGATGGGATTGAGGCATGTCAGACTTGTTGAGCCCCTGAAGGTGGTTCTGGATAGCAGGGACTCAGAGGCAATAGTAGTGAGATGACGCCAATCTTCTTGGTCGTTCGATTTTCAGGCTTTACCCTGTGTGCGGAGGAAACGCGGCTGGGACTCGTCAATTCTTCGCCCACGAGAAAGTCAGAGAATCGCAGATAGAAATGATTGCTGACGGAACTGCAGCACTACGGATAGGAGGATTCCTGCTTGCAGCAGCACCTACGGGTATCGGCAAGACCGCTGCTGCTCTAGCATCTGCACTAGAGGTGGCAAACTCGAACATCACCAGCCCAGAAATGCCGAAGATATTGTTCATGACTGGGAGGCAGTCGCAGCACAGGATAGTTATCGAAACCGTCAGACAGATCAACGCAAAACTACCCAAGGGAATTCCCAAAATTAAGCTGGTTGACATAATTGGCAGGGAGGCCATGTGCGAGGTTGTAGACAGGTCCACCGGGGAGTGCACGTGTGAGAAAGACTTGGCAGAGGTAACGAGGAAATCTAGAAGGAAAGACTTGGAGAGATTCATACTTGATTCGCCGAGGCACGTCGAACAGATCATCAGCGCTAGCAAAGCGAGAAAGGTATGTGCATGGAATACCGCGAGAAGTGCTGTTAGAACCGCGGATATTCTTGTTTGTGACTACAACCACGTGTTCGTTGAACGAGTCAGGGACAGTTCACTTCCTACAATGGGAATTGAACTGGAAAACTCGATTCTTATTGTTGATGAGGCTCATAATCTCCCAGATCGAATCAGGAACGGTTTGGAAAGAAGAATTACTACTGATGTATTTTCAAGGGCGTTAAATGACATTCACGAGTACAGAGGCAATTTGGAGAGTGGGGCAGAAAATTCTGATTCGCTTGACTCAGAGATGATTGAGGGTGCGAGTCTATTGGAGTCACAGGTTAAGGCGCTTAGGGATGACACTAGGATAAAGAATTGGTTTTCAGAGAAGGCTACTCAAATCTCCGAATCCAGAAAGGAAGATATCATAGTGGATACCACGGAGTTCCTTGATATGATTTCTGGAGCAATTGAAGCGATAGAAGATGGGGGATCAAGTGACAGCATTAGCCGGATTAGTAGAATGAACAATAGGCTAATGTCGGTGGTGATTGAAGAGGATGATTCTATCGATGAGGAAGAGCAAAATGACTGTATCAGACTAGCTGAGATCCTTGAGGTGTGCATTAGATTCAGGAAAAGTCCGGTACTGGCTCTGGTTCTGGACAGCATTAACGACGAAGTTCAAAGAGTCACCAGTCATCTTCTGGACCCCGGAGTAGTAGGAGGTCCGATTTTTGAGCGATGCGCAGGCTCCATCCTCATGTCAGGGACTCTTTTTCCCCCGACAATGTACTCTGAAATCCTAGGAATCCCAGGAGAGATGGCTCGATGCAAAGAATATGAATCTGGATTCCCAAGGCAAAATAGGCCTGTACTAATTGCGAATGATGTGACGAGCAAATTCACAGAGAGGGAAGAAAGTTATGCCTCAATTTGTGAGCACATTCGAAACGTAATCGAAAAGGCGGAAGGAAATGTGGCAATTTTCGCACCCAGCTACTCGATGCTGGAGAGAATTTACAATGAATCGACTGGTTGGGTTTTTGGAAAACATGTTGAGAAAGAAGAAAGGGGAATGTCAAAAAGATCTGTTGAAAGGATAATTTCAGGGCTTTATGAGAGGAGAGGCATGGGTAGGGATACTGTGCTTTTCGGAGTGTTGAGCGGCAAGATGTCAGAAGGCATAGATTACTCAGAAAACATCCTCAGTACAGTAGTCTGCGTAGGACTGCCTCTTGCTCCTCCGAGCGCTAGACAAGATGCCCTTTTAGAGTACTACAAAACCAGATTCGGGAGGGCAAAGGCGTGGAAGTATTCTAGCCTTCAACCGGCTGTAAACAGCGTATTACAAGCCCTCGGGAGACCTATTAGAAAGGCGGAAGACAAGGCTATAGTAGTGCTGCTAGAAAAGAGATTGCTGGAACGAAAAATCGCGGATTGCATCCCTAAAACAATGCACACTATGCAAACCACCAGTCCTTCTAGGACTGCCAAGCATGTTGAGCGGTTCTTCGAGATGTCGTAGGCAATGGGTTCATGCAGGTCCTTCGCATGCAGAACCCCATGAGATGGTCCAGGATAGACATTGATTCCACACCTATTTTCGGTTCAGAAGAGCTGGGGATTGGATCGGAAAGGATGGGTTTGGACATTGATGCAGAGAAGATGCATGAGCAATTCCTTAGTGAGATTCCCCATCTCTCCGAGGTCCAAACTAAGCATGGGGAGTTGGTTGGTGGTGTTTCGAGTTCTGCCGAGACCTCGAAGAACCTAACTAGGTCGGCTGTAACAGTTGGAGAATTCCTTGATGAGATTGGTGGAGCCTGGTCTGGTGGAGATATAAGAGTCCCCATTAGGGTGAGTTCTCGGGAAGAAGTGACTATAGAGGCAACTTCTGAGGAGGGGGCGCAACTTGTTCGAATAATTGCCCCTGAGAGGTTCGGAGGGCTCATCAGGACGTTCAGTTTGCCAGAAGGGAGGAGTGTTGTCAGTGCTTTCTGGGAAGGCGAGATGCTCACTATGAGTACTGCGTCAGAGTGACTCTAATCTTCGGAGTTTTGCAGGGGGATGTTCCTCTTCGGAATATCCTCGAGCTCCTCAATCTCCTGCAGTACTGACGAAAGTGCGAGCTGTGCATTCTCCCTGTGCGATCCGCCTAAGACGTGGCTGGAATACCTAGCTTCCTCGAAGATCCTATCAAGGGCCATCAGAGATTCCTCCCTGATTGGGATGGCATCCCTGATAGCGACCTCAAATTCCCTGACTGTTTCGAAGTTCCTCCGTAGGAAACCCCGACGCATTAGAACCGAGCAAAGTCTCTCGTAGCACTCGAAAATTGCCTTCCTGAATTCATCCCCGGAAGCTAGCATCTCAGCTGTTTGGTTGAAGATCCCGGCGAGCTCCTTGATGGCTGCCTTCTTCCGGCGGTTTGCAATTACAATTCCCAGAGCTATAGCGATAGCAGCGACGAGAGAGGCTGCCAAGCCATAGGCTGCAGTACTGATGATCGATGATGAGGATTCATCTTCGTAGGCAACGAGAATTCCCCCGGTGGGCAGCTTGGCTAGGCTTCTCGCATCGATCAAGTCGGATGAAGATCCAACCATGATACTGAGTTTGCCCCAGGAAGAGGTATCAGAGAGAGGAGGGAGGGGTGATAGAGATTTGAACTCGTACTCGAAAACACCGTCCTCATTGGTTAACTTTGATACAGAGAAGTGGGAAGTTGTCCCATTAAGAAGAATTGCAGTCAATGAAAGGCCCTCGACGGGCTCGCCGGTATCTACGGCAGTAGCATTCACAGTCCCTCGGATGACTCGTTGTCCTTCGGAAAGTTCGATGCTCGAAAATGTGAAGTCGACCTCTATCAGGACTGTGATTTCCACGTCCTTGGAACCCCCGTTTAGGAACCTTGATTGGTCGGGCTCGACTAATATTGTGACGGTATTCTTCCCAGGGGGAAGAAACTCCTGGGCCTTCGCCTTAATTTGGAAGTTCAGGGTGTTGGGGTTGTTCCAAGGACCTATGCTCATAGGAAGGTTAGTGTCGCCCCAATATAGGCTGATTGTGAGATTTTCAAATATGCTGGAGTCGCCGCCTAGCTCCCTAACCACTCCTTGAAGCATGATTGCATGGGATACATTCCCTCTGATAATTTTCGAATTCACTGGTTGGACCTCAATCACTATTTCTGAGAATGCCAATGTGTCCACATTTGACTCCGTAGACAGGAACAAGTGCTCCCCGGCAAAGGAGAAGCTGACGTTATGCATGCCTCTGGAAATCGAATACCCAATGCCATGGCTAAAGGAAAATAATCCACCAGTCTCTGTTGTGATGTGACCGATTGGAGAACCATCGAGGAGAACTGTAAGCTCCCTTTCATCCAATCCCAAGTCATATCCGGTATCTGCCTCGAACAACCTACCGGAGAAATTCCATTGCCCCCCCCTAGTAGCGGATGCGTCCTCAACTTCGACACTAATGCTAGTATGATATGCCACAGTGAAAGTTACCTCATAGCTACCCTCCCTGTGGAATCCTTGAGCAGGTGCGATTGCGGTCAAAGTGTGGTTCCCGATTTCTACCGTTTCCGGGATGACCCAATTGAGGGACCATTGCCCATCATCTCCGGTGCTAGTGATCCCAACCAAAATACCATCCGAGAAAACCTCGATCGTGTGATTGCCTAGCCAACCTTGATCCAGATTATCCTTCGCGAGCCCCCTGATCACCAGAGTATCACCTACTGCCGCTGAGGGAAGATCTTCGATGAACGTGTAAACTGGACCATAGACGGTGAAAACAACAGTGGAATTAGAGGGCAGGACGAATAGCTCTCCCGGGTAGTTGAATTCAATCAACATGGGACCAAGACTCATATCGGGTGAGATTGGAATGAAAGCACTGAATGTACCATCCGAAAGGACGCTCAGCCAAGTAAGATGATCTCCGTTGATTAGTACGTCAATCCCCCTATCACCCAGGGGTCGTCCGACCCCGTCAGTAAGCAAACCCTGTACGTGCAGAGTCTCAGTACGATCGACTTCACCGGGCGGAGTGGAGATAATTACCTGTGATGTCTGGGTTACATTGAACC
This sequence comes from uncultured Candidatus Poseidoniales archaeon, assembly GCA_964563355.1. Classification (GTDB taxonomy): domain Archaea; phylum Thermoplasmatota; class Poseidoniia; order Poseidoniales; family Thalassarchaeaceae; genus UBA36. The sequence goes on along the minus strand of CAZLVU010000006.1, from coordinate 36,650 downwards.
CAGTTGAATTAGATGATCCCAGGAAGTACTCAGGATTCAGAGAATCTCCTTGGCCCATCGGATCGACCCACGTGAATCCGCCCAGGAAGGATGCGGTGAACTGATGTGAGCCGAAATCCATATCAGAAGGCAAGTCATAGGTTATCGACCAATTACCATTGGTCGCATTTGAGATAGCGGTGTAGAGGGGTCCGACATCCATGCCATCAATGAATAGGTGTATTACGCCGCCCTGAGGCACTCCCTCCTCATGGAGCACTTTCCCCCTCTCGTCCAGAAGGGTCCCGCTGAAAGTCACTGTTTGGCCGGCAACGGAGGGGGATGTCACCTCGGTGATTCCGATTTCAGTTGGTGCAAGAATGACGACGCGGGTCCATGCCTCGTCGCCCAGTAAACCAGTACTCCCATTAATCCCCGAAAAATTTGCGGTGACAAGCATAGGGCCCGGACTCCTATCTGGCTCTGCCAAAATGGATGCAGTTACTTCGCCATTGGGGTTGGTCAAACCCCCCCAAACAACAGAACCGTCAATATTTATGGTGAGGGCAGCTGACGAAACAGGATTTCCAGAATTATCTACCAGGGATAATCCAACGTCGAACATCTCCCCCCTCTGAGTTCTATTATCTGGATCCAAATCGGCGGGTGTGACGATGGCGAGTAGAGAGTATCCCCTGCTATCGAAGGAAGCCAAGTCGGTCGCAGAGGTGTAGTAGATGACCTCGGGAGTGAAGACAACGCTGATCCCATGTGAGCCCCGAGGGAATGAGAGGTCCAGCCTCAATTGCGCCGTCCAATCCCCATCAGATTCCAAAATGATCTGAGAGACAGTGAAGGTATCAGTTTCCCCGTCTATCGAGAATGTGAAAGTGGGGTTGATCGGATTACCCAGTCTGTCGGTTAGTGCGCTCCCGTTGCCCGAAACCAATGAGCCAGTCACGTTGAAGAAATCACCAGCGATTGGGTTGTCGGTGATCGGATCTATTGCCATGATGGCGGGAGAACGCACGGTGATGACACTCAGAACTTGAATTGTGGGATGGAGGTCCGGTGAGCCGTTGAAGAAGAAAGTGGTGTTTACAAGTCCGAGTGGGTGGTCATCGGGAATTACGAAATCAAATGCTACGCTGCCATCACCCGAAGTTGTCTCTGAATCCAACCAAGTGTCGTGGAACTTTGCCATTACCGTGTATCCTGAGAGGCCGTCCTCGTTGTCGCTGAACTCGACAAGTCGAGTTGTAATTGTCAGAGACTCCCCTCTGTTGATTACGGTATTTAGGAAGGGGGTCGAGTCAACGAAAATTGGGACTCCGACGACTAGAATTGGCGCATCCCCAGTTCCGGTCAGGTAGAAGGGGGTTGATCCGTCAACAATGCTAACGACAACAGTGCGAACGCCTTTCTGCACCCCGTTACCCAAGGTGTCCGTTGGCACTGAGACATTGAAACTCCCGTTGCTGTTTGTGGTATGGTTGTGCAACAGAATCTCATCGGGTTCGTCTAGGAAGAATACATCGATCCCCACGGGCCCCTGGATCGTTCTGTTTGAGTCTGCCAAGTCGAGGACGGTTCCCTCGATAGTGAAGTACTGCAGTGCAGTAACTTGAGGAGGGATGCTGGTAATCGAGATTTGGCTTGGGACTTGTACGGTCAGGTTGATGAGGCTCTCATTGCCAAGCCACCTACCTGCATTTGGGGCGCTAAGACTGTCATTTAGATCATCGGGGGCATGAATCCTGATTTCATAGAACCCCGGTGACACAGATGATGGAATAGTGGGGCTAAACAATCCCAAGCCTGCCGAGTTAGTGGTCGTTGAATCGAGGAGTTGCTGCTGAGGGCCCCCCCAATCGAAGTAGAGATCCAGGTCTACGTCCTGAATAGTGGTTGAGGAATCCTCCACGTCAGTTACGGTTGAGTTCACGATAAGTTCTTCGCCTGCGACCAAAATAACAGCTGATGGTTCTGATGAGACGACAAACTCTGTCTGGATTCCCCCGGAGATTACTGTGCCATCGGAAACAGTTGTGTAGTAATTCCCCCCAGGCTGTGGATTTTCTGTGAAATCCAGTTCGAGTCTCATCTCGTACACGCCAGATGTAACTCCGCTTGGCATCTGGAATGAGAGGTTATACCCCCCGGTAATCGGATCAATCCATCCGGTTGCTAGAGTACGGATGTCTGGAGGAGCTGGGAATCCGTTAGGCAGAGGCGGTAAGTTGGTATCCACCTCAAGATTGATGGTGACTGAAGAATTGTTGCCGATGACTGCGGTGTTGAGAGACATGTCCCTGGCAAGTCCGGAAACCCAGTTTGTTGTCCCTCTGGGAGTCCATTCACTATTCAGAGTGGCGGTAACATTTGCCAATCCCTGTATCCTGACTGAATCCTCTACGGATTCGGACTGTAGCCATGTTGAGCCACTGTAGTTTAGGATCCATGAGTAGTCGCCTGCCACCATGTCAAGTTCTGGGGTCCAGGAAACTGCTAACCTACCGGTACTTGGATCTGTTTCGCTCCAAACACTCTCTTCATCGAAATCCAGATTGAATAGCCCGTCGAATGATGCAAAAGAAGAGCCGGTGTGATCGGTTAGGAAAACGTCAACCCTGGCCTCGACCCCTCTAGGCTCAGGATGTAGCGTGTAGTTGAATTCAACATAGCTCCGAATCCCAAACTCATCTGAGAATTGCTCTTGGTCGTTCGCAAATAGATCATCTGCATCAAACTGGAAGCGAACATCCACTGGCCCGGCAGGGAGAGGGACTTCATCGGCATCGAATCCCCAGGAAATGGCAAAATCGCCACTGGGGGATAACCATGAGGAGTTGTTCAGGTACCATGAATTCAATTGGGCGTAGGGGCCAGCGATATCGGAACGCCTCATCTCCAATATCAGTGTCCCGTTTAGGGTGGTGGGGCTATCCCCTCTGCTCAAAACGGTGCCGTTTATGAAAATCTGGTTGTCAACCTCAAGTATCGAATTATTGAGTCCCTGGGACTCGAGGTTCACGGAAAGATTGGGGGAAAGTGTGATGTTTAGCATCAGGGGCAATGAGTTGGGACGAGCGTGATAGGATGGGGGCGTGGCGTTGTTAAGGTCGTCCGAGTGCCAGCCGAGGAAACTGATTGATGCGTTGATAAGGCCCAAGGGCTCCAATTCATCGATAGGCACGATGAACTCGTAGTAACCGCCACTGCTAACCTGCGAGGTGATGTTCACCTCGCCATCCACCTGCGATGAGTAATTCAGAACTACTTCCAATGAATCCACAAGAGTCGGGTCGAGGAATGGTTCGCTAGCCCAGGATAGTTGGCCCGAGATGGTTGAATTGACCCCAATCCCCAACATCGGCTGCTCTATCGGAGGTGGTTCGAGAATCGAAAAGGCAACGTCGTCAGTGACGTTGATCTGCCACGGGAATGAAATTCCCTGAACCCCCACATACTCTTCCTCTGTCGTCTGAATCACTAGAGAACCGTATCCAGGACGGATGACTTGAGGAGGCAGTCCGGTCAGATTGAATGTACCATTTTCGGTGGTTATTCCTGAGGCAACAAGATTGCTGCTTGAAGCCGATCTACCTGGAATATCCCAAGCGTCCTCCGGGCTAACTAGGAAAAGGGAAATGCTGAGGTTATCGACCGCCGTCCCGTTATCCACGAAATTCAGCCTCCCCTCTAACCAAATTTCACCAGATACCGAGGTATTTCTCAGTATCGAGCTTGGCCCCCAGGTCTCATCTATCACCTGTACCAATGACATTGGTGGGCATGCTTCGAACGGAATCCAACCTAGATCCAACTCACCTTGGTTCTCATTGGTCTGCAGGTGAACCTCAACCCACCTAGAGAAGTCCTTGCCGAACACATTGAAGGACTTGCCATCCCAACTTCCTCCAGAGAAACCCGTCACCTTCCTAGTTGGGATTCCCGCCAACCTAAGCATCACGGCGAAGACCGTGGTAAACTCGTCGCAACTGCCCTCGTGTGTCGAATTTAGTATCCAGTGAGTAATATCACTGTCGGAACCGAGACCGTCTGCCATCTTTGATCCATTGTGGTTCCTAAGGAATGAAATGGTCTCATTTCCATTGGTCAGGAAATCCTGAATCGCCAGCACTTTATCCCAAGCTGACAGAGCACCGGACTGATTCAAGACTGATTGAGTTACATTTTCAGCCAATGAACTGTGTTGGCCGAGATACCATCGAGGCAGGTCCGTGGCATATGTGCTACCTGTGAAAGCGGTGGAGTTATCCTTGACCTCGGAGGTGAAAATTACCTCAGGAGCAGTGACGTAGAGAGCCTCTATGGTCGAACCATCTACGATAACGTCTCTTGTGTAGTTTGAAAAATTGAGACCTGCAGAGAAGTCAGCCCAGGAGGTAAAGTTCTGAGAATTAAAGGGTTGAATCAGCTCCTGTCCAGGACCAATGTATCCGGCGATGTCGAAAGTTATCTCCCATGAAACCGGGGAAGTTCCATTCCAGTATGTCTGGTCTGTCAGCCCCTGTGTGGTCGACCAACCATCAGGGTCGATCTGTGTGAAACCAACCAAGCTGGTATTTACTCCCCATGAAACCCCAGTGTAAGAGTCGTAAGTGTGCCACCTCCAATAATGTATGATTGAAGGGTCCATCCCTCCCGTCGTATTTGTTGCGGAGAACATGAGGGAGTTTTCCATCAGATCATCGAGGGGGTCGAATGGGTCGAGCAACGATCCGACACATGCGCCGGGCCAGAATTCGTGGGCGCATTCCTCTCCATCAGGTATCCCCCCACCATCTGAATCTGGATCTCGCCAGTCCGTCCCCGTCTCGTTCTCGATGCTATCCGGGATGCCATCCCCATCACTGTCCGTCGGGTTGAGGTCGTCGTCTGGGTTGTTCTGGGGGTTTGTGCCGTCTATGTACTCCTGTCCATCGTCAACCCCCCCGTTGTCGGAATCAGCTGAATCAGGCAAAGTAATCCAAGTGTCGAAGGTTAAGTTGCTTCCAAGAATGCCAAATTGCATCGGGCAACCAGCAGAATACTCGAAGAAGTCGTTGAGGCCGTCTTCGTCGGTGTCAAGAAAATTGTCGCATGGCTCTAGGGGGTCGGTTTGGTTCTGAATCTCAGAAAGGTCGTCGACCCCGTCCCCATCTGAGTCAATCAGATCAATGTATGAGATGAAGCCCCAAGTCCCCAGTCTCTCCTCCCAGTCTGCTAGGCCATCGCCATCAGTATCGAAGTAATCATCATCACAGAATGGATCGTTGATTGCACCCGCACTGCCATTGTAGCACCATGATCCATTGGTAAAGACGACCATGCTGGCATTTGATGGCAAAGGGGTATCGACTCCCCGCAGTGAGTCGAAGAAAATTGAGTCAAACCGAAATGGAGTTCTGAAACCATCAGAGGACTGGTAATAGGCCATCGGAGCGCCGGATTGACGCCAATCCACTGGGTTGGGGTTTAGTTCGAGAGTCGAGTTCAGAGTCAATACGCTTTCCTCGAGGTCCCATTCCACGATGATTAATTCCATCTCGACCATGGATGTGCAAGGATCCGTCAAATGGAGGGCTTGGAATGATGCTTCATCGCCATCATTAACTCCGCCGCCATCCGAATCCGAGACGTTCCAGAACGTGCACGACATGTTCTCCTCCCAGTTCTGCAAGCCGTCCCCATCGAAATCGCCATCATCGTCGATCCTTGTCGGGTCGGTTTCGCCCTCATCTACCACGCCATTACCATTCAGATCCTCTTCACCGTCATCCAGCCAATCGCCATCCGTGTTATTGTCCCGGGGGTTCGATCCTTGTTCCGGAAAACCATAAGATCCATTGAACTCAACTCCATCAGAGATGCCGTCTGAGTCTGTGTCTGGCGCAGTCGGATCAGTGAGGAGGACGAGTGCCTCAAATGAGTCATTCAACCCGTCACCGTCTGTGTCGTTGTTCTGAGGGTCTGTTTGTGTGATGCCATCAACCTCGGCAGTAAAAATCTGACACCCTCCTGGTCCGAGGGATAACATTGGATTGCAAGGAGACTCGGTAGCTGTCATGTTTATTGGGCCCGGCCTAAAGTACTGAGTTGGGGGGAATGTTGATCCATTCCTAGTCCCCCAAGCGGGATTGACGTACTCGTAAATATTGGGAAGGCCGTCTCCATCGGGATCCCCGTATGTTCCATCCTGATTCGAGTTGGAAGTTGGATCGAGCCCATTTGCGGCCTCCCAGCCGTCGGGCATTCCGTCGCCATCGGTGTCCCAACCATTTGGGTCCTCATCAACTAGGCCATCACCATCGTCGTCATCTGAGTCACAGTCGGCGTCACCATCGTTGTCAGGATCGTCTAAGTCGACCATTCCATCATGATCGTTATCGAAGGTGTCGGAGCAAATATTTCCGACCGGGTCCTCATCAAAACCATCTGATCCGGACCCTTGGATGATTTGCATTGCAGACTCCTCGTCCCAATCCCTTGTTGGGACAGTGCCGTTCCACCAAACCCCATTGTCCAACACGTTTGAGGTAGAAGGTTCATCCCAACCACTCGGAATGCCAAATAGATATTCGTTGAGATTCGTTAGAGCATCAGAGTCAGCATCTCCCGTCGAACCGTTATCCCCCAAGGATGAGAGTGGGTCAAGACCATATTGCCACTCCCACCCATCGGGCAGACCATCGTTGTCAGAATCCCAGTCCTGAGGTTGTGTATTGATCATGAACTCAATCCCATAGGTCAACCCATCAGCATCCTCATCGGTGCTTGCCATAGCCTCCCAAATACCAAACTGCATTGCGGCCTGACCCGCCATCACAAGGAAGAATGTGAATGCTAACGCCGAGCGCTTCCTTCTCCAATTCCCGAAGTCTTCGTAATCTCCAATTACGAACAGCAAGGCTACCATTCCTGTTTTGTTGGCGCTAAGTTCGGGTCTTAAGAAGAATGGAGCGTCGTTCGTACATAGCAGTACGATTCAGGCTAATTCTACGTCTTCGTCGGCGTACTTACTGACTTGTGAATCTTCATCTGGCGTCATGACGGGTGCGGGAATATCATCTTCCTGCGGGGGCGAGTCGACCTCTTCCGCGGAGAGTGCGTCGATTAGGGCCATTTGATCGGACCATCTCCGGCGCATAATCCTGCTCTGAATCCCAGCGAAGAGAAGCAATGTGATTACCAGTACCAAGACAAGGGAAACCGGTCTGGGGTGGGTTATCTCATTCAGAAGGATGTCAGAAATGGAGCCGATCTCCACTTGGGCATCAACTGTTGCCCTAGCAGTGAAGGAATCTGGGAATCCCTGCTCAGTATCAAGAGGGGTGGCCGAGACTGAGAGGGGGATGTTGTCTCCATTGTTAGCTGAGTCTGGTACCTCAATTTCGATTGTGAAACCCGTCTCCTCAAAGGCATCGATCTCGATTAAGGGGGAGCCTGAGAGTCCCCCAATACTAACTACCCAACCGCTTTCATCGACATCCGCCTCAAGCAGAACAGTGAGTGGGCTATTCCCTTCATTCTTTACCTTCATCTGAATCGAGTAACTGTCCCCTGGCAAGAGATTCGTGTTCTGGGAAATCTGAACTATCTCTAGCATCGGTTCATCTGCGTCAACCTCGAATGTAATGGGGAGGTCGAAATACCTAGGCTCGAGATCGTCGGTGTCTTCGATTATGCGGAGGTATACAGTGTGGTTACCCATCTCGACCTGGTCCGTCATTATCACACTAACGAAAACCTCAGTGAAGTCTCCTGGGCCAAGTGAGACTCTAGGGAGGGCTTCGTCGTCAGTATTGGTAATCCTAAAGTCCCACTGTCCGTAAACCGGATTGCGATCTGTGTTCTCCTTGAGTGAGGACGGGTTCTGCAATAACCACCAAGATGCGGCTTCATCTTCAGCAATGCTGTTGGTAATCCGTGCTCTGAACTCGATGGTTGGGTTTTCCTGGTTGGGATAGCATAGGGAAATTTTCATGTGACCCAGAGGAGTCCCATCACAGTCTTGAGATACTTCGGCCTGAATCCCAAAGGTTCTCTGAATGGTGAAGGTGACGGATGTCTTCAGTGATGCGTTGCCACCACTTGCGACCTCTATCTCGATCTCCCCGATATCTAAGTCGTCTCTGTCTAAGCTTGGCTTGATTCCAAAGATGAAGACTTGAGTCGCGTGCCTCTCTAGAAGCGATGTGTGGAACGTCCCATCGCCCTCATCCTCCAATATCCTCTGCCCTGTGAGGTTATCATGCAGTTGGAAGATTGACTTGGAGCGCTTCAGAATGTCGATCCTGAAGGAGTCGGCGTCAAATCCCGTGTTAAAAATCTCCAAGATGAAGGGGTTGAACTCGTCATACTCCACAAACCGGGGTATTGATTGGTCCATCTCCCTGGTTGAGTTGGCGATCGGAATCTTGTGATCGTCTGACCAAATAGAAATTACTGGTGGCTGGTAGACCTCGATCTTCTCGACGTTGAGCACAAGAATATCCTGATGAACAACGGACATCACCCCGTCTACATCTGCCTCCGCAACCGCCCTGATTTCTATTTTCTTGGGAGTTCCGGTAAGGTCATCTGGAGCCGTCAGGGTAACAGTGGGATTGAGGATCGTTCCCCCTGACTGAAGTTCGTATCCAGCGGGGGAGTCGAACTCAATCAGCCAAGAGCTGTCTAGGTTGGTCAGGACCTCCAATTCAACTTGCATGGACTTTGTTGAGTCGCCTCTGTGAACCAATTGGAGGGGTATTGGTGTTATCTGACCGGGTGCGAAGTACTCGACATTCCTGTCATACCTGTGATTTATCGAGACTCCCCATTGATGCATCGTTATTGGCTCGTGCTCTATGTCTACTTGGTTGCCTTGGATATCCGAAATCCTCAGAACTACAGCATACTCGCCAGAAGGTAGTCCACTTGGATAGGTCCAGAGATACTTCCCGAATATTCCCGTATTGGAGTCTTCGATGTCGTCGTCATCTTTGGTAATCTGGTGATCCACTCGGTAGTTGCCATCTGGATCCCGCATCAACAATTCAACTCGGGAGATATCCCCCCTTCCAAAAGAGCTCTTGGCATCCACATAGAATTGCATCTCTCGGTCCTCGATGATGTCATTGGGGTACCAGTCAACCTCGGGCCCCTCCGCAAGGGTTGAGCCTTCCCTTTGAAGTAGGACGATACTGTCCATCAGGGCGTTTGCATCGGCTTGGATAGTGGAGAATCGATTCTCCCCCGATATTTTGTTCCACGCAACTTCAGCGGTGCAATCGGAAAAGAGTCCGCCATCGCAACCAGACATGCTGGCTCGAACCTTCACAATCAATCGATCATCCTCGCGCACTTCGAACGACTTGGAAGAGCCTATGCTAATCTCAAGGGATTCGTAGTCAAAGTCGCAGGTACTGCCAAAGGTAGAGGTGCAGACCGTCCCACCCCCCCAAGTGGTGCTGCCTACAGTTCCTCGAGAAGTGCTGATTGTGATGGTCCAATCGACATTAGAAGTTGATGAGCCGGTTGCCTTGAGGAAAAGGTTGACTTGAAGGAAATACGAGTCGTTTGCGTGGAATTTTCGGCCGAAGAAGTCCATGGAAGTCATTAGCTCTGCCGATTTGAAATTGACATCGGTATCGAGGGCTGAGGTACTCTCCTCCTCCTCATCAATATCGGGTACACGGGTCGTAATCAGCCCGTCCATCCCGCCAGAGACGTTGTCCCCCACGCTGGTGAAATACAAGGTGTAGAAGTTGGCATCGGGATCGCTCTCCGAGACTCCTGAGGGGGCTGGTTGTAGGCTTTCGTGGTTGTCGATCGCAATGCCGCTAGTCATTAGCATGAGCACTGCCAGAGCGGAAGCAAGCAGTTTGGTTCGGGGCCTGCATGCCATAATACAGCGATTTCGCACGATTGTCCGCTGCATTCGGGATGTTAAAGAGTTCGGGAAGTTAGACTGTACAATGCATCGGTTCTTGCAGGTTATTCTCCGCTCGGTTGAAAGCGAATGTCCCTACTTCAGGCCTGCAGGGGTACCCGAGTTGGTCAAAGGGGCCGGACTTAAGCTCCGGTGCTTAGTGCTTCGTGGGTTCGAATCCCACCCCCTGCACCATCATTCAGAAAGACCCGGTTTGATTCTCACCAATGTGCATCCAAATCTCCCATCAAAGCCGAGGGGGGACAGCTTTGTCATGCAAACCACACCAGCGACCACGGGTTCAGGATCCATCACGGTGTCAAGGATGTTCGAGGCTATAGTCTCCTGCAGGGAATAGCGTACTTCCAAAGCAGAATCAATAGCGTGGTAGAGGTATTCGTAGTCGAGGACCTCTTCTATTGTGTCTTGTCTTGGTTTGGCAGAGCCCAGCAACAGGACTTCAATATCGAACCGGACTGGCTGCTCGGTACCAATCTCGTAGTCTTTGGTCCCGATGTCTAATGGCCGGATAACTTTCTCCAAACGAAGAGTAGTCCACTCCCTAGCACCCAACTGTTTGACAGCGTCCAGCAAATGTACAGAAGTTTCGGGCATGTTATTCCTCCAAACCAAACGCGGGATCCTGTCTCCTCTGATTGAATCGTTCACCTGCATCAACAAAAATTGTCTGGCCGGTGATTGATCTAGACCCCGATAGGAAAGCTACGGTTTCAGCCACTTCTTCAGAACTGGGCCCCCGACCCAGCAATGAGTGTGCATGGATCGAGTTTAGTGCTTCTTCAGTTAGTTCCCGACTTGGCAAGACATGTCCGGGGGCGATGGCATTAACTCGCATGTTTGGGGCTAGGTAGACTGCAAGAGCGGATGTGAGGCCGTGCAATGCATACCTTGAGCTGGTATAGGACAGATAGTCCCCATTCGGGGATGACACTTTGAAATCAAGGATGTTGACCACCCAAGCTTCTTCATCCGCCTCATCTGCTAGTTCGCGAATCAATATCAGTGGCGCTAGGGTGTTTACTTTCATGTGTTCATCCCATGTTTCTTCTTCAAGAGTCTCGAGGCGATCCAATTGGAAAACGGAGGCATTGTTCACTAGGCCAGAAACCGGCCCCAATGTTTCTCTGACCCTCCCAATTAGTGATTTCGTCTCCCCGGAGTCAGATAGGTCGCATTGAAACGCACTGGCTCTTACTCCTGATTTCTCAATTTGTGCAACGAGATCCGAAGCCTCCGACTCTGAATCTCGGTAGTGGATTGCTACGTCAAATCCCTCTCTAGCCAGTCTGAGGCAGATTTCTCTACCGATGCGCTTCGCCCCACCCGTAACCAGCACGGTGTTGGCCATGACTCCCGGGTGAAAGACTAGCATTTTACCGATTGCTTAGTCCGAGGGTGGAACCTTAACCATGAGAACGGTTAATGTCGGGCTACCGTCCGAAGACCCAATGGACAGGCGCTTGCCGACTATTGGGTCCGGTGATAAGCTCCAAGGAGGCTGCGGAGGTACTTCTAGGGGAGGGGCCGAGGAAAGACGGAGGTCCCTAAGAAGAAGGCTGCCCGATTGGTTCAGAACCTCCCTTCCAACCGGGGAGTCTCAAGCCCGATATAGGGAGACAAAAGAGAATGTTCACGAGCACGGGCTCAATACCGTCTGCGAGGAGGCACGATGCCCCAATGTTCACGACTGCTGGGGGAGGGGCACTGCCACATTCATGGTTGCTGGGGAAGTCTGTACCAGAGGGTGTAGGTTCTGCGCTGTCGGGACGGTGAAGACTCCTCCGGAGCTAAATCCAGATGAGCCGCTTGAACTTGCCAACGCAATCCTGAGAATGGGACTGAAATACGCGGTTATCACAGTGGTTAATCGGGATGACCTGGAAGATGGTGGCGCTGGACATTACAGAGATTGCATTCTCAAAGTCAGTGAGAGAAATCCGAGTGTGGGAATCGAGCTCCTATGCTCCGACTTGGATGGGAGCCTTGATTCGCTGGCGATGCTACTAGATGACCTCCCAATTCGGGTGTTTGCGCACAACGTGGAATGCGTGCCGAGACTCGACGGCTTGGTTCGCGACCCTAGGGCTTCGTTCGATCAATCGATTGCGATCCTTGAGGAATCCAAGAGGCTGCGCCCCAATCTACTTACCAAGACCAGCATGATGGTTGGCCTCGGAGAGACTGACGTTGAAGTCACGGACGCAATTTTCAGAATCCGACAGGCCGGGGTCGACATGATCACTGTGGGGCAGTACCTCCAACCAAGCTTCAGACATCTTCCTGTTGAAAGGTTCCCGAAGCCTGAGAAGTTCGCCGAATGGGATCAGGTTGCCAGGGAACTCGGGTTTGGCGCGGTCGCAAGCGGCCCCCTAGTAAGGTCCAGCTACCGGGCTGGTCTACTGTGGGAGGAAGCGATGGGAGGGGAGCCTGTTGTTACAAGAGACTCCACGGGCTCGGCAGTTAGCTACATGGCATCGGAGGATTCGCATTTGCTGGTAAGAAGCCAAATGTCTTGAGTGGAAAAGAGGTGTGTAGAAATGTCGAGGGGAGATGAGGGGGGCGCAATAGACGTCCCGGATGCCCCATTCAGACCCGGTGAAGAGGCCGAATTTGAGAGTTGGCCGTGGAAACCCGGCGATCTTTCTAGGCCCGATCCCAAGAGCTGCGAACCAAATGAAACCATAGATCTGGCCAGTGGATTGGTCAGAGTGCTCGATGACGACGGGACGGCATCTGGGGAGTGGGATCCAAATCTCAGTCCTGACGAACTCAGGGAAGGTCTCGAGCACATGGCGCGCCTGAGAATCTTCGATGATCGCATGATGAAGATGCAGAGGACGGGTTTGCTGTCATTCTACATGCGTTCCCTAGGGGAGGAGGCAGTAGCCATTGCCCAGACAATGGCACTGGAAACCCAGGATTGGATTTTCCCAACTTACCGGCAGCCCGGTGCCCAATTTGTCCGCGGTAGGGACATGGTGAGCATGATCTGCCACTGCATAGGCAACGAAGAAGACAATATCAAGGGCCGGCAGATGCCCGTGCACTATTCCTACAGGGATGGTCGTTTCATATCGGTTTCCAGTCCTGTCGGTACGCAGTTCAGTCAGGCCGTCGGAGTGGCCCTTGCGTCTCGGTACAAGGGCCTCGACGAGGTCACCATAACTTGGATCGGAGATGGTGCTAGTGCTGAGGGAGACTATCACTACGCCTTGAATTTCGCAAGCGTGTACAAAGCTCCAGTGATTCTGAATGTCGTGAACAACCAGTGGGCAATTTCCACTCATGCCAACTTCGCTACTGGCAAAGGTGAATTCGCCTCCAGGGGGATTCCATACGGGTTGGCTTCTATCAGAGTAGATGGCAACGACTTCCTAGCACTCTATTCAGTCACCAAATGGGCCCGTGAACGTGCTGCATCTGGGATTGGATCTACTCACATCGAGGTTTTGACCTATCGTGCAGGAGCTCACAGTAGCAGCGACGACCCGAGTCGTTACCGACCAAAGGATGAGCATACGAAGTGGCCCGGGGGAGACCCTATTTCCAGGCTAAAAGACCACCTGATCAAAGAGGGCGAGTGGAGTGAGCAGAAGCACTCCGAACTGGAAAAGAGATTGGACTCCGAGGTCACAGATGCATACAAGGAAGCAGTCAAATTCGGAGACTTGGCGAACGGCCCATATCCCTCAGCGGACACTATTTTCACAGAGGTATACGAGGAGATGCCTTGGCACCTCAAGGAGCAGCGCGACGAGGTTATGGGGGTTTAATCATGCCAAACATGAACATGATTCAATCGCTAAACAGCGCACTTGACAACATGTTGGAAAGGGATCCGGACGTGATAATCTTCGGAGAGGATGTCGGATACTTCGGAGGAGTATTCAGGACGACAGACGGACTGCAAGAGAAGCATGGTTCGCACAGAGTCTTCGATTCGCCTCTTTCAGAAGGAGGGATTGCTGCAACAGCCTTCGGAATGGGGCTGAACGGACTAAGGCCAGTCGTCGAGATACAATTCGCCGACTACATTTTCCCTGCTTACGACCAGATTGTCAATGAGCTAGCCAAGGTTAGGCATCGCTCTGGAGGGGAGTACTGGTCCCCTGTCACTCTCAGAACACCCGCGGGAGGGGGAATCAGGGGGGGCCACCACCATTCACAATCACCGGAGTCCCAATTTACACACACTCCAGGACTTAAGGTCGTCTACTGTTCAACACCCTACAACGCTAAGGGGCTCCTCATCAGTTCCATCGAATGCAACGATCCCGTAATTTTCTTCGAGCCGAAGAGGTGCTACAGGGGGCCATTCTACGGAGATCCCGACAAGGTCCCCACATGGGCGAATCACCCTGAGGCTGAGGTCCCAGATTCCCATTACAGCACCCCATTAGGGCAAGCGAGACTGGCAGAAGAAGGGGGAGCATGTACTGTTATCGCCTGGGGCGCAATGGTCCACGTCTGCGAACAGGGAATCAGGGACAGTGGGGTCTCATGCGATCTGATTGACTTGCAGACCCTGGTTCCATGGGACAGAGACGCAGTTGTGAACTCCATTGAGAAAACTGGGAGGTGTGTTATCGTCCACGAGGCTCCCAAGACCAGCGGCTTTGGTGCGGAGATGGCAGCTTCCATCCAAGAGAGGTGCTTCTACAGCCTTGAGAGCCCGATTCAAAGAGTCGCTGGATGGGACACCCCATTCCCCCACACCACTGAATGGGATTACATGCCGGGACCCGCTCGCATAGCCACGGCAATACGCAGGACGCAGGAGGACTGAGATGAGCGAGTACGTCTTCAAACTCCCTGACATTGGGGAGGGGGTGGTCGAGGGTGAAGTCGTTCAATGGCACGTTGCACTCGGTGACACTGTCTCAGAGGATGACCCGATTGTTGATGTAATGACTGACAAGGCAACTGTTACCATTCCCTCTCCAGTGAATGGCGTGGTCAGCTTACTGAGTGGTGACATTGGGGACATGGTAGCAGTTGGATCGATGCTCGTAGAGTTCGAATCGGATGGGTCTGCTACGAATGCCGACGAACCGGAAAAGGTCGTCGAGGAAGCCTCAGCGTCGGAACCAGTTCCCGCACCTGACCCGGAACCAGAGCCAGAAACTGAACAATCTCCTCCCTTCCCTCCCCCCGAGGCTTCCGCACCAGCCAATCAAACAACATCCCCAGCGGGGAAGGTGCTAGCTAGTCCCGCAATCAGACGCCGCGCCCGGGAAGCACGAGTAGATCTGGCTCAGGTCAGGGGTTCTGGTCCGGCCGGCAGAATTAGGCATGCTGACCTGGATGCCTTCATTGCGGCTGGCGGGACTGTGTCCGGAGCCGCTCCGGCGGCTTACTCGACCAAGAGGACCGAGGTGACGGAGGTCAAAGTTGTGGGTTTGCGGCGCAAGATCTCTGAGCAGATGACGCTTAGCAAGAGGAAGATTCCCCATTTCTCCTACTTCGAGGAGGTTGACGTAACGGAGTTAGAGTCCCTTAGGCAGGTACTGAACCTGAGTAGGGACGAAACGCAACCCAAGCTCACCTACCTGCCATTCATCATGCTCGCGCTCTCGAGAATAATGCCAGATCACCCCGAGTGCAATGCCAACTTCGATGACGAATCAGGGGTAGTGAATCGTTTCGCGGGCATACACATAGGCATAGCCACTCAGACCGATCGAGGCCTATACGTTCCAGTGGTCAAGCACGTCGAAGCAATGGATGTTTGGCAGGCTGCTACGGAGATGCAGAGAGTGGCGGGGGCCGCACGTGAGGGCACTGCCAGCGTCGATGACCTAACCGGGTCGACTTTCACGATTACCAGTCTTGGTCGCGAGGGTGGGCTAGGAGCGACTCCAATAATCAACCATCCGGAGGTAGCCATACTCGGCATTCACAAAGCCAGGGAAATGCCAGTGGTCAGGGATGGAAAGGTGGTCATCCGCAGGATAATGAACCTGTCTAGCGCCTTCGACCATCGAGTTGTCGATGGGGCGGACGGTGCCTCCTTAATCCAGCATCTCAGGAGGATGCTAGAACACCCTGCGCTCATATTCATGTGAGGAATTCTATGACAGAGTCTCGCAAGTGCCAGGTTCTGGTCATCGGTGCTGGTCCAGGCGGCTACGTAGCTGGCATCAGAGCCGCTCAACTGGGATTAGACACCATCGTCGTCGAGGGGGACAAGGCCGGGGGTACCTGCCTGATTCGAGGGTGCATTCCAAGCAAAGCAATCATACATGCTGCCGAGCGATTCGAGGGGCTCAAGCAGCACGCATCGGAAGGGGGGCACATGGGCCTCTCGATCAATGGCAGTCCTGAAGTTGACATGGCTGCCTTGGTTTCCTGGAAGGACACAATTGTGGACCGTCTTAACAAGGGAGTTGAGGCGCTTCTCAGTGGGTCTGGTGCGGAGCTAATCAAGGGGTGGGCGACCTTCGATGGGCCTAAGAGCTGCGTTGTGGAGTCTGATGAAGGAACACTGAGCATCGAGGCCGAGAACGTAATTTTAGCAACTGGCTCGAGCCACATTGACCTCCCGTTCATGCCGTGTGACGAAGAGTTCATCCTATCTTCCACCGGTGCGTTAGATTTGAGCAAACTACCTAAGAGTGCGGCCATAGTTGGAGGAGGGTACATAGGGCTAGAGCTGGGCTGCGCCCTAGCCAAGCTTGGAACTGAGGTCACGGTCGTCGAGGGTTTGGACAGCATCCTTGCGATCATGGATAAGGAGATTCGGAGGCCCCTTGAGATTTGGCTCAAGAAACACGGAGTGGAGGTCCACACGAACGCACTGGCACTTGGAGCAGAAGTGAAGGGAAAGGGCGCTTCAAGGAAAGTTGAGCTCAAATTCGAAAAGAATGGTGAGGAGCAATCGGTGAAGGTTGACAAGGTCCTCGTAACTGTTGGCCGCAAGCCGAACACCAAAGGATGGGGGCTGGAGAACACCGGCGTCCGCATGGACACTTCAGGGCGCTTCATCAGGATTGACAGGCAGTGCAGGACATCTGTTCCCGGGGTCTTCGCAATTGGAGATGTCGCAGGTGAGCCGATGCTAGCGCACAAGGCTAGCGCGGAGGGGGAGATGGTCGCCGAAATTATCGCAGGGCACGAGCGGGAGTTCGACAAGGTTGCTATTCCCGCCATAGTCTTCACGGAGCCGGAGATTGTTTCTGTTGGCCTAACTCCAGACGAGGCTCGAAATCGCGGTGAACAGGTCATCATGGGGAAGTTCCCCCTCGCGGCTAGCGGACGTGCCCTGAGTACTGAGGCAGATAAGACCGGGGGTTTCATTCGAGTGACTGCTAGAGAATCTGACCACGTCATTCTCGGTGTCCAGGCCGTGGGGACTCACGTGGCTGAACTACACGGAGAGTTTGTGCTGGCACTGGAGATGGGGGCCCTTCTGGAGGATATTGCCGGAACAGTTCACGCACATCCGACAATGACGGAGGCCTTCCACGAGTCTGTGCTTAAGGCCCTTGGACACGCAATTCACACAAACTGAGGTTTCTCATGGACGAAATTAGAATTCTGAATTGCGGGCTAGTAGAGCATCATATAGTTGCGGAGGAAATGAAAGTACTGCAGAGACTCAGAATTGCCGACGAGATACCGGACACGCTAATCTTCGCAGAGCATCCCGAGATTGTCACAGTGGGGCCCAAGGCCGTCAGAGAGGGGGTGGTTGTTGAGGGGTATCCCACTTCACTAACAGACAGGGGAGGGGGGATAACCTGGCATGGCCCTGGACAGCTGGTTGCATACCCAATCATCAAGTGGTCCCTGGAGGAGCAGAGCGTCAGGGGAATAATTGGGAAGCTCGAGGACTGGGCAATCAGCGCTCTGTCTGGATGCGGGGTGTTGGCTTACAAGGACCCCGCAATGCAAGGAGCCTGGGTTGACGGTCACAAGGTTTGCTCGATTGGGCTATCATTCCTTCACTGGGTCAGCCGTCACGGCATGTCGATCAATGTCAACACACCCGGAACACGCGTCGAGGATCTAGAAGGGTGTGGGATGCAACAGGGCATTCATACCAGTCTGACCCAATTGGGGTATACCCATGACTCGGAAGGACTCACAATAGACCTGCCAAGGGTGGCAATGGGTTTGCTTGGTGTTTGTGAGGATCACCTCGGGAGGAAGCCGGCCGAACCGATAGAATGGGTTCCGGGGATTGTCGCATGATGATGCCGCAGAAGAATGAGTTGTCCAAGCACTGGCCTTTGGACCCCAATGTTTCCTTCTTGAATCACGGGTCCTTCGGAGCGACACCCATCGCTGTACTGGAAGAGCAGAACCGTCTGAGATCGCTTATCGAAAAGGAGCCTGTGAGGTTCTACGAGAGGGAATTATTTGAACTATGGAACGATGCTCGACTCTCACTGTCGAGTTTCCTGAATGCCGAACTCGGGGGATTAGTGTTCGTTTCAAATGCTACCACTGGAGTCAACACGGTTCTGCGAAGCCTCAGAATCGAGCCGGGGGATGAGATCCTCGTACCCAATCACTCGTACCAAGCCTGCTGGAATGCCGTTGACTTTGTCACTGCTAGGGCAGGGGCCAAGACGGTGGTAGTGGACATCCCATTCAGGGTCAAAGATGAGCAAGAAATCGTGGATCTGATAATGGGTGCAGTCACAGAAAGCACGGTACTGGCGCTAATTGACACCGTTACGAGCCCTACTGGAGTTCGGATGCCCTTCGAGGATCTCGTGAGGAGGCTGCAGAAGGAGGGTGTAGATGTGCTTCTGGATGCGGCCCACGGCCCCGGAATCGTGCCCTTGGATCTAGAAGGGATTGGAGCTGCTTACTGCACTGGAAATTGTCACAAGTGGGTTTGCACGCCCAAGGGTTCTGCCTTCTTGCACATTCGTGAGGATCGCAAGCATCTGATTCGCCCCCTTAGTATCGGTCACGGCGCTTCTCACGAAGGAAGTCCTCAGGAGAGATTCGATTTCGAGTTCACCTGGCCGGGGACTCAAGACCCGACCCCCTGGCTCTGCATCCCTAGAGCTCTGGAATTCTTTGAACAACTAGTGGAAGGTGGGTGGGCTGCAATAATGCAAAGAAACCACGACCTTGCTGTGGAGGGGCGTAGGATTATCTGCGATGCTTTGGGCACTTCACCACCGGTGCCTGATTCCATGGTTTCTGCAATTGCAGCAGTCGAAATGCCACCTGATGGGCAAGTCGGCCCGATCAGCTTAGAAGGCGACCCGTTTCACAACTTCCTGCTCGATAAGTACGGCATCCAGGTCCCTGTCTTCCCTTGGAGGCATCACGACGTCAGATACCTCAGAATATCGGCTCAGTTATACAATCACGAAGATGAGTACAGGTACCTTGCTTGGGCCCTCTCGGAGAGTCTTTGAGAGTGGCAACCATTCAAGACGGTCGTCACAGACGGATGACCATGCCCGAAGCAGTTGTCGCGATTACCGGGGCATCGGGGGCTCAGTATGGTGTTCGTTTGGTCGGTGTGCTGATTGATGCTGGCTGGTCGGTCAGATTGATCGTAACCGACGCGGGGGCTATCAACCTAGATCTGGAATGTGGAATTACCCCAGAGGATCTGTCGGCACGTGATGAGGTTACTCTAGAGGATAATGACAACCTCGCTGCTAAATCCGCTTCTGGATCTTCTAGATTCGAGGCCTATGTGGTTTGTCCAGCCAGTGGAACCACAATAGGAAAGATAGCCTCGGGGATTAGCGACAACCTTGCGACTCGTAGCGCTCTGGTAGCGATTAAGGAACGGCGAAAGCTGATTCTTGTCCCCAGAGAATCACCCTACTCAACACCGCATCTCAAGGCTATGGCAAACCTCTCCGAATGGGGAGTAGTGATCCTTCCTGCTAGCCCTGGTTTCTACCATTCACCGAAATCGATTGAAGAGATAATCGACTTCGTAGTGGCGAGAATTCTAGATCAACTTGAAATCGAACATAACCTAGGAAAGCGCTGGACCGGTGACGAAATAGGGTAGATTGATTGACTCCTGTGCAACTCCTTTCTGGAATGGGTTCAATAACGTCCTGAAGCGGCTTGAGCTACTGATAGAATGAGCGAGTGGGGAACCAAGACCGTGGGAGAACTCAAGCAAGAGTTGCATTCCAGGGGGCTGCCCGTTTCTGGAAAGAAGGCTGAATTGGTTCAGAGGCTCGTCGAAGTGGATGGGGTCGACTCAGTCATAGAGGCAGAGGTGGTGTCAGTTGGCGGGGAACCTGCTAGTTCAGGCGCTCTCAGTATCCTGCAATCCCCCATTGAACGCATCAGGGCGCTGCCGATCGGAACTCTGGTAGTCTCAGGCATATTGATTCTCGGAGCCACAGGGGGCGGAATTCTGTATGGGGATGATATTGTCGAGTGGATTCAGGGCGAGCCCGATTACGTGCTAATCGACTTCGATGCAAACCAAACAAGGTCCTATGCACAGGGACTGGTTGACTTGGGGCACCCACAATGGGAAGGTCGGTTATCTGGAACTGAGGAGGAGCAGAACACTGCCCAATCGATAAAGTTGAATTTCTCAAACAGCGGAATGCCAGCCACCCTCGAGGAGTTCGAGGTACCTCTATTCTACATGGGAAACGAGTTTGAACTGATGATCTGCAAACCCGGAAACATTGGCAACATATTCGGAGGCCCTACACCCTGCTCAGTGGCCGATGTGGACAGAGATGAGATCGAATTCACCCATCGAATTGACTATGTCGTGCAAGGATACAGCGGGGATGTAGACATTGTTGCTAGCAGCGATGCCGAGGTCGTAGATCTGGGGAGGGGGAACGAATCGGCAGATTGGGGATCTGCATCCAATGGCATAGGCCTTGTTTGGATAATGGATGACCAGGAAGGTGAGCCTGCAACGGAGAGTAACACAGTACTGCTACTTAGGGCTCAGGAAAACAGCCTGAGAGGCCTGATCACAGTTAACTCCAGGACAAACTGCGACGAGTTGGTTTCCGGTGATTGCGTTCCATACTTTAAGTCCCTAGACATCACTCAGTTCGATGAGAAGCCGTACGATATTGGCTTCATGATGGTGTCAAAGAGCGTTGGAGAAATGATCGCTGACCAAGTAGTAGATGGTGATGGGATGCTGCAATTTATCGTCGAAGTGGACAACCAGGTCAATGTGAATGTCCACGTACCATGTGGGATTATCGAGGGGGAGGGTGAATCACTAATCGTTATCGGAGCTCATCATGATACAGCATACAACGGGCAAGGAGCAGTCGACAACACCGCTGGAACCGCCACAGTTCAGGAGATGGCTCGACAGTTCGGCCTCCTGTATTCCGAACTTGGACAGCCAAAGCACACGATTTACTTCTGTACATGGGGTGGGGAGGAGGAAGGTCTCTGGGGTTCCTCCGAGTGGGTGAAGAAGCATCAGGCCACGTTGAGGGAGAATCTCAGGCTATACATCAACCTGGACATGAACCACGTTGACGCAGAGAGGAATGCAGGGCTGACACTCCAAGGCAACAGCCCGGATGATGTGGAACGGATTGAGGGGCTGGTCCGTGCCTTCTCAAATTCCTATCCGGAGCTAGCTTCGAAGTACGAGATCAGCGTCAGAACTTTGGATTCCGAGGAAATGCCATACAACTCCGACCACGCACCCTTCGTCTACGGGCTGGATGGGGAAGGTGAGTATTACGGCAAGGCGGTGATGTGCTACGGTTCGGGGTCTTCCGAGTACCACACATACCTAGACAACATGGATCGGTTCAACGAGGAGAGCCTGCTAGTTTCGGGAATTATCTATGGATCTCTGGTGCGATATCTTTCCTGGGGCTAGGAACTCAAGCAGTAGGAAACAACTGCTTCGTAGTCGGGTTCCACCCCGGGGTTCTCTGCCACCCAAGCGTAACCGACCGAGCAGTCTGGCTCAATAACGAAGACTGCGCGTTGTGATGCAGTGAAGCCGGGTGCTCCGAAGTCGTGGAGCGCGAGACCATATGCCTCGATAGCGGAGCACTGAACATCACAAAGAAGGGGGAATCCGATGCCGTGTACATTGGCGAACTCATTGTTGGCGAAGATGTTGTCCGCAGATATTCCAAGAATCGTGGCGTCCGCCTGCTCTAGAGTGTTCATCGATTCGGCAAAGGTGCACATCTCGGCAGTGCAAACTCCGGTGAAGGCAGCTGGGTAGAAAGCGAGAACAGTCCTTTTCCCGATTTCACTCAGAGTCACCATTGACCTATCATTTGCCATCAAGGTGAAATCTGGCGCCACCTCGCCCACAGATACCATGGTCAGGCTAGGAGGTTTAGGCCTTGAATCATGTCCTTCAATGGGGTTGCGTGTTTGAGGGAGTTGGTTACCTTGGTAGACTGGGAGGCTGCTATGGGAGAAGAGTTGGCACTAGTACTAGTATCCAGGAGAGATTGTGATGAGTGTGTGACTGCGGTCAAATCTGAGACAGAGTTGGGAGTTGGGCATCTGTGTATTGTAGACCTTGACAACCCGGATGGGTTTCGTTTGAGGTCAGAGCTGAGTTGGATTAACAAGGAGGTGGACGTAGTGCCTTTCTGGAGGCTTTTTTTGAGAGGAGAGGGGGTCGGTTCGGTTCGTGGTTTGAACACCGATGCAGTTGCATCGATGGTAAGGGAGAATGCCCTCTCACATTCTCTGGGGGACGCCGATACCCAATAGGCCGAGGCCTAATTCCAGTTCCCTCGCCGTCAGGTCACATAGAGCAAGTCTACTACTCAAAATCGAGTCCTCTTCCGCGTTGAGCACAGTACAATTCTCGTAGAAAGAAGCGAATGCGGAGGCAATCGAATGGAGGTGTGAGCAGAGTTTGTGGGGGCTGAATGAAGAAATAGTTTCATCGACAACGGAAGGGAAATCTGCCAACCTACGTGCGAGAAGAAGCTCCTCGGGTTCTGAACAAGAAATCTGCCCCTCTGCGAGTAAAACCCTATCACCCCCCCACTTACTGAAAATACTGCAAATCCTAGCATGTGCATACTGTAGGTATGGGGCCGTATTTCCTTCAAAGGACAGCATTCGCTCCCAGTCGAAAACATAGTCTTTGGTCCGCTCCGTAGATAGATCTGCAAACTTTACTGCCCCTATTCCTACCATCCTGGCAACTGCCCCCCTCTCATTGCCCTGGAGAACCGGGTTCTTCTGCTCGATTGCGGATTCAGCCCGGGATACGGCTTCGGTGAGCAGGTCATGGAGCTTGATAACCTCGCCCTCACGGCTCTTCAGAACCTTTCCGTCGGTGTCTAGCACCGAACCGAAGTTTACGTGAACTGCAGCATGTTGATCGCTCATAAATCCGGCCTGCCTAGCGATCTGGAAAACCATCTCAAAGTGTTGCTTCTGTGGAGTTCCGACAACGTAGAGGAAGCCATCGCAGCCAAGCCTTTCGACTCGGTCAATAATGCATGCAAGGTCGGAAGTGCTGTAGTTGTAGCCCCCATCTGCCTTCCTGATAATCATCGGGAGGGGCTCGCCATTGCGATTCACCCAACCCCCTGGGAATGTGACATCAGCGCCCTCGCTCTTCTGAAGCATTCCGGCCTCTAATAGTCGTTCTAAAACGACTGGGAGTAGATCCTGATACTTCGACTCACCCATGATGTCATCGTCATTTAGCAGTACGCCGAGCAACGAGTACACCTCGTTGAAATAGCGCATTGACTCGTCCACAAGGATTCGCCAGAGGCGCAAAGTCTCCTCATCTCCACCTTGCAAGAGAACCACGCGTTTCCTAGACCTCTCAGCGAATTCGTCTTGAGAGACGAACTTGGCTCTAGCTTGCTTGTAGAAAGAGTCGAGATCACCAACACCGAGCTCGTTTGCTGCCTGATCTTCTCCGAGATCCAATAGGTGCTCAATCAGCATTCCAAAGGGAGTTCCCCAGTCGCCAACGTGATTCTCCCTGTGTACGGTATGGCCCTTGAACTCAAGCATCCTGACAATGGCATCACCGATGACAGTTGAACGTAAGTGACCGACATGCATCTCCTTGGCAACGTTTGGGGCTGAGTAGTCGACTGCGAATGTTTGGCCTTCCTCGAGGAGTATGCCAATCCTCGGATCAGGCATCATTGACGAAATCTGGTTAGAAAGCCAAGACGATTTTGCTCTAAGGTTTACGAACCCCCCCAAAGATGAAGAGTTCGCAATTCCTTCTACTTCGGGGCCTATTAGGCCAGAAATCTGATTTGCGATTTCCGAGGGTGACTTCTTGAGTTTGCCTGCCAGGGAGTGGCAGGGGAGTGCTATGTCCCCATGATCCTCCACCGTTGCGCGCCCCAACAGGTGCATCCAATCCTCATCCTCGAGACCCAAATCTCCCATAGTTTCCGAAATTTTGGGCAGTAACTCCTCTATCAGATTCCTCATCGTTTCCCTCCCTCAAGCAATAGGATAGCGCAAAAGCGCGGCCACGCCCCCGAACGAGGTGTTCAAGGTTGCTCCCTCCTCGGTGTCTAGTGAGATCAGTCTGACGTCCGCCGAGGTGTGTCCTGCCAAAACCGTAAGTTCGTCTATGAGATCCATCGTCCTCTCGGGATCATCTCGTACCTTCTCAGAACCGCAGTGCGGGCACTTGGGTGGCTCGGAAAGTCTGTTGGTAGTATCCTCCCATTCTTCCTTGCATTCCTTGCAGTGCCAGAGCACTCTCTTCCTTGTCAGGGCCTCTGAGAGGAGGAGTGTGGAAACGGCACCTTGGTCCAAGGCGGATCTCACCATGGCCTCACCATAGGTTGCCTTGGGGTTGCTCTTCATAACTTCACGTAGGAACTCATCGACCAACGTCCTCTCCAAATCCAACTCAATCTGATCCATCATTGAGCCTGCCCTCTGAATGAGCTCCCGGAGTCCGCTCTCGTTGGAGTATCCAACATCGAAGTAAGGCTCTGCAATCAGCTTCCGGATCTCGTGATGGAAGTATTCGTGCTTGACAACGTAGTCTTTGGTAGCACCCGGACCACCTATGATGATTCCACGAAGATCCTGAATCATTGGCAGCCAGTAGTTGCAAGCCCTCTCTGATGCCTTCTTGAAGAACTTGTGTGCCGCTTCCTCGATTAGGCGTTCGAAACGTTGGGCGGATTGGCCTCCTCGTCCGTGCTTTGAAGGAACTAATGAGGTGATATGCTCTTGGCAATGCAGACGCTTGCCAGATGCGAGCCCGTAAGCGGCTTCTGAGCGATCTATCACGAATAGGCCATAGGAAGTCCGGTCAATTAGCATCTCCTCAAGCTGGCTGGTCTCGAATCTAGAGTCGCACCTGTACCTGAAAGATGAGAATGGCTCGGGAGGGTCATCAACCACCGTTGTGACAAGTCTGGTCTTGTTATTACCAACAATTACGTGTCCGACAAATAATGCGATTCCTTGCTTTCCCGGAGTCTTGTACCGATTTATCGTGGAGATTGCAGATTCAATTGCATCAGTCACGTGCTTCTTTGTGGATTTGGACTTGATGTTAGATGCTTGGCCCGCCTCCTGCCCAAGATGTTGCCTGACATCGCTAATCATCCGATCGGGAGGGATGATTACCGTAACCAGTTCCGTTCCCATCCCTCTCATCTCGGAGAGTTCCTTGAGGGACTTCTTCAGACGGAGGCGTCGCTGCTGCTGCGCAAGATCGTCGGACATGTAGTTCCTCGTGAATTGCCGCAGTGGGCGGCATTTCAACCCTTCAGCGCGTCTTGAGCGTAGGCATTGAAAGGCAGGCGGTCCACCAAGGGTCGATGGCGACGGTGGTCTTGGCCCTTGGTGGCAGTCTTTTGCGGCCCGAGGTGGAGCAAAGGCACGCATGGCTTACAGAGCTGGTTTGCATCATCAAAGATCGTGTTGCCGAGGGAGATAGGCTCGGTCTTGTCGTTGGCGGTGGAGCTCCCGCACGAGAGGGGATAGAGCTAGCACGCCCGATCATCGATGATTTGGATCATCTTGACAGGATTGGGATAGCGGCGACCAGGTTAAACGCCACGATAATCAGGGAGGCGTTGGCCGATGAGGGAGTCGCAGTGAGCCAGACGATACCTCGAAGTGTAGAAGAAGCGATCGAACATCTCTCGAGTGAGGCAGTAGTGGTAATGGGGGGTACCGTTCCGGGCCACACTACCGATGCTGTAGCCATTCGACTATCTGTAGGCAGTGGGGCGGCGAAGTGCATCATTGCGACCAACGTTTCTAAGGTGTACTCCGAGGACCCTAGGGAGAATCCCGATGCCGAAGCATTCGAAAGTCTCACTTTGGATCAACTGCAATCTATTGTTGGTCCCTCTGAGCATTCCAAAGCTGGTGGCTCACAGGTCGTGGATCCAGTAGGAGTTGGAGAGGCGGTGAAGCATCAGATGCCATTGGACATCCTAGACGGCCGAGATCCGCATTGCATCAAGATGGCTTTGGAAGGGCGGGACTTTGGCGGTACGGTGGTGAGTGTAAAACCATGAGCAGAAAGGATGCCATACTGAAGGCCGCCAAGAGGACTGCGAGGGAGGCCCGTGAGGCGGCATCTCGTAAGAATCCGGGGCGGTTCCAAAGAACCCAGGGCGATCCTCACCGGCACTGCGTTGTCTGCTGGAGTCCGATTCCACTGGACAGGGAACCACCCATCTGCGGCAATGTGGAATGTTCAGAAATGCACGAAAAGAGGGAGAGGTCGAGGAAGAGGCTGACGATAATGATGTACCTGTTTCCGGCAATAGCGGTTTTCTTCGTAATTTTGCAAATCATGGGAGCGTCAGGTTGAACGGGGTGGATTTGGGGGAAGATTCCATGATGGTCAGGATTCTGTCTGTACTACCCGGTTCGATGGGCCTTTTATGCGGAATTATCTTGATCCTCAGCCTAGTTGGTTACTCTCCAGACGACTCCAGCATTGAGGTCCCCATTGTACCATGCACGGACAGTGAGGCTGGGTGCAACATAGGGATGACCGGGGAGGATCTTTCGGTTCCCCCTGCCTTCGTGCTTTTGGACATTCAGCTCGAGGTTGAGTGGGACGAGCCCGAGCGAAGCTGGCTTGCAGTGGTCGATGCTGCTGCTGCCGAGGCATGCCCACCCACTAACGGACTAACCTCGTGCACCGAGGAAAATATCCAGAAATTCATCGTTTCAGGGGGATCTGCTGCTGATGGAGCGCTATTGTTCGATTTGGATCCGGGCGATTACAGGTTCGTTACGGCGGGCAAGGACGGATCTGGGTTGGACTCACAAGAGGTTACAATGAGAACATCCGTGCATCTAGACAACTTCGTAGAGATTACTCTGGCCGTGGTGACCGCCCTCCTATTTGCGGGAGCTGGGGAAATGGCTTTTCCAGTTCGGAACATTTTGAAGCGTTTCAAGAATTCCTAGAAGCCCCTGCAGCATCGTTGAAGAACCCGAGACGCGTGCATGTGTCGTGACAGGGATGGCATGCCCCAACTGCGGCTCTTCTATTGAGGCTGAAGGTCTGCCTCCATCGATTGGGGGGTACGACCTCTTCTGCGTCACTTGCGGGCACACTTGGCACTTGGAATGATTCGGGATTAATCGGAGCTCTCACGCGGCCAGTGATCAGGCAGTGACAGTGGATCAGTGACTTCGTCCGCTGCGATTATCTCAATCAACAATTCCCGCAGCTCGTCAAGCCCCTCTCCAGTTTGGGCGCTGATTCGTAGCTCCTCGGTTCCGGATCCGTCCACTATCAGGTCAGACTTGCTGCTTACGACAACAACCTCCCTGTTCGAAATCATTTCTCGGATCTCACCGAGCAGGCTCTCTTGCTCAGAGAGAGGCGCAGTGGACCCTTCGGAACGGTCGATCAGGAACAACAAAACATCACCCAAGTGCTCCAGAGCAGCAATAGCTTGCATCTCAATCTGGTTCCTCTTCTCCATGGGGCGGTCTAGCAGACCGGGCGTGTCCACCATCTGGTAAGTCCTCCTCCTGTGAGTGAAGTGGCCCAGGTGGAGTTGTTTGGTCGTGAAGGGGTACGAGGCAACCTGCGGCTCACCAGTCGAGAGGGCGCTGATTAGGGCTGACTTGCCGACATTGGGTGAGCCTGCGACCACAATGCAAGGTTCGAATGAGTCAATACACGGTAGCTTACGCAACGTATCTCTGGCCTCACCCAGCCAGATTATCTGGGGTGAGATCTGATCTATTATGGATGAAACCCTACCGTATGCATGCCTTCTGGCCTTGTGGAAGCCATCAATATCCCTGAGTCTCAAGATCTTGCTCTGGGCCTCGCCTGAAATCCTTTGAGACTTCTCTGCTGCCCATTGTAGCGTTCCCAAGTTCTTCCTGTAGTCATCGCAGCCAACAGCAGCGTCAACTAGGGCCCTATCAAATTCGGTCAGGGCGTTCAAGCTAGGCCATCTATCGACATATGAGTTCAGAGTCTTGGTGATGACATCGCACGCGGACTGCACCATCCTGTTCATCTGCTTCCTGACTCTGTGGTACTTATCGGGGTCCTCGACTAGATCTGCTTGATTGCTTGCCCTTCCGAAAGCCTTGTCCAGAATTTCTTGGGGATAAAGGACAGTAGGAATCGCCCTCCATTCTACAGATGCCACGGTCTCGCCTCGACATCGCCGCCACGGCATCGCACTTCAAGCATTAGTCGGTACCGAAACCACGGAACGAACGATTTGACCCGTTTGTTTTTCTATTACTACTGGGGCGTGTCATCATGGCGAGCGAGAGAAAGGGCAGGAGGGTTGAGGACCTGCCGGACTGGGCCAAACGCTTCTACGAGGATTACGGTTCCCCTGACTTAGACGGACTCGGGGACGTATTCAACGGGCCGCTGATGGATAGGAAGTCTGGCCTCCGGAGGGACGACATAATCGAGGTATTGCTAGACAGGAGGATGCTTCCCGAAGATATGGAACCATGGGTGAGGGGGATGTTAGTCGGGACGAATCGTAACTCGATCGACGTCCTAGACGAAAGCAATGGATTCCGTTCAATAGCTAGAGATGTGATAGTAGAAGTTAGGCTTGTGACTCATCTACGGAGGACCTACATTGAAGACAAGGAGCTTCTAAAGTTCGAGAAGGAAGACCTTCGGAGAAGGTCTGAGATGCACGAGAAAGCTGAAAAAACCAGTGAGGGCTACGAAGGCAGCCTTTGGGGTTGATTCAATGAGTAAGCTATCTGAGAAAGATTGCGTGCCTTGCAAAGGAGGCAGCCCCCCATTGACGGAAGAAGAGAGTGGTGGACTTTCTAAGCATATAGACGATGACTGGGATGTTGTGGATAATCATCATTTGGATAGGATTTGGAAATTTCCAGACTTCGCGAGTGCGTTGGAGTTCACCGTCAGATTAGGAGAAATCTGCGAACATCAAGACCATCACGCTGACTTTGAAGTGGGCTGGGGACGAGTGAGAACGGTGGTTTACACGCATAAGATCGATGGGCTAACTGAGTCTGACTTCGTACTAGCGGCCAAGTTCGATTCTGTTTGAGGTGATTTGATGAATCCAGAGGCATTCAGGATGCATGTTTTCGTCTGCACAAACGAACGCGCTGCTGATCACCCCCGAGGATGCTGCTCAGACAAGGGATCCCTAGAAATCATGACCAGACTAAAACGGGCTGCTAGGGCTGCTGGGCTTGATGACGTGCGGATAAACAAATCGGGCTGCCTGGATCGTTGCGAGGATGGGGCGTCATGCGTAGTTTACCCCGAGGGTACTTGGTACACCCTACCCGAGGAAGAAGCGGGCCTGATGAAGATCCTTGATCATCTAAAGGGGCATGAGGCGACAAGCGAGTATCAGATGGGTGAGTGAGTGCGCAAGGTTGTCTATCCGAGGGCCGGTGGTGTCGACTCGATCAAGATAGTAGAAGCGGAGGACCCGGAACCTGGACTAGGTCAGGTGAGTGTCAGAGTCCACCGTGCCGGGATAAACTTCGCCGAGTTGATGATGCGTCAGGGACTTTACGGGACGAGCCCTGACTTCCCATTCACCCCGGGATACGAAACTGCAGGCGAGATAATCGAGATCGGGGAAGGTGTTGAGGGTCTTGAGGCTGGAGACAGGGTCCTCGCGATGACTGGGTTTGGCGGTTACTCGGAGAAAGTGGCTCTGGATTCCGGGAGAGTGATCCCCTTGCCCGACTCAATCTCATTCGACCAAGCTGCAGCCATTCCTGTGACATACGGTACTGCCTATCACATGCTTGTCCATCTTGGAAACCTAAGCCTAGGCGATAGTGTGCTGGTCCATCACGCTGCTGGTGGAGTCGGCACTGCCGTCGCCCAGATTTGCCAGGCTCTTGGTGCATCTCTGATAATCGGCACCGCTTCTGGCCCCAAGAGGAGTTTCGTTGAGTCCCTTGGGATGCGATTCGTGGATCGCGAAGATGAGGACTTCGTAGAGGTCTGCAAGGACATGACGGAAGGAAAGGGGGTCCACCATGCCATCGACCCCGTGGGAGGGGGGCACCTGATGCGTTCCTACAAATCACTCAGAAGAGGTGGCAAGCTGTACTACTTCGGCGCCTCTGCTGCAGTCAAAGGTGACAAGCCCTCCAGAATCGCCGGCCTCAGGATGTGGGCGAGTATGCCACGATTCGACCCATTGAAGATGATGGGGTCGAACAAGGCGGTGTTCGGGGTCCACATGGGCTTACTCGATGACGAATCGGTGTTCAGGGGTCACTTGGAGGCATTATCTGGGATGCTCCTGGAGGGTAAAATAGACCCAGTGATTGATTCGGTATGGAGATTCGAGCAGGTGGCTGAGGCCCAGCGTCACATCCATGACAGAAAGAACCGCGGGAAAGTGCTTCTCGACTTCTCCCCTGAGTGAAATCCAACTTCATTCAGAGTCGAACGGGGCGAGTGGCGCCACAAGCCTGGCACTTCAGAAGGGTTGTTCGGTCCTCCCTTACGAATCGGGTATCGGGTGCCTTGCACTCTCCGCATAGAATGAATGTCTTGACATAGGAGACAATCTTCTCCTTGATCCTCTTCGGCGGGACCCTGCCCTTGAGCATAATTCTGACCTGTTCCCTGCTTCCAGAGGTACCGAGTTCGTTTAGGAGGTACTGGAACACGTGGTTCGCGTCCCTGTCCATTGCATCCACAATGTCGGAGAAGTTCCTAAGAATCGTCTGACTGCCCTCTATCATGATGTCTGGCTCAGGCATCGTCCACCTAGAACGTTCGCTGATGTCCTTGGGTATCTGGTCCCTTGCCCTATCCAGCAGTGCCTCGTAATCGTGGTCAGCCACGACCGTGCGACCAAGGAGTGGCTTTTCACCTCACCGGGGGAGTTTTCATCCCGGCTAAGGGTCAAGGACCTGTTCGCCCTCGCCAAATCGTGGGCGAGCAATTAGTCGTCAAAGTAGCTCGGACTCACCAAGAAGCTAGAATGCCTACAAAAGGGAGTAGGCATGCTGCCGGGTGGGACCTATACGCCCTCGAGGATGCTGAGGTCCCGTTCCGCTCCAGCGTCAAGTTGCGCACGGGCATTCACGTGTCCATTCCAGTGGGTTTCGAGGGACAGGTGAGAGCTCGCTCATCCTTGGGATCAAAGGGCCTAATTCTCCCCCATAGCATTGGTACCATAGACTCCGACTACAGGGGGGAGCTGTTCGTACTTGTGACATGGATCGGGGAGGGTGACTCCTACGTAGTAAGGGCAGGGGAGAGAATTGCGCAGCTTCTAATCACGCCAATACCTGTCGTTGAGTTCATCGAGGTCGGTTTCGAGGAATTGGGTGAAACGGATCGTGGCGAGGGTGGTTTTGGAAGCACCGGTAGGTTTTGAGGCGAGAAATTTACGCACTGGCGGCAGATTATCCCCGGTGGATTCATATCGATGCAACGTTGGCATGTGGTGATGCAGTTGAGCTTAGATGAGCTCCGGGCCAAAGTTGAGGAATTCAGGGCCAGTGGGCTGAATACCCAACAGATTGCTGACGAGCTATCACTGTCCCAGACCACGATCCAGTGGCTTTCCGCGAGTGACTATGTGGTTGAAGAGAAGCCCCTAGACGTCAAAGTCGGATGGAGATCCATCGCCGTGAAGGCAGAGCGAATAGACGCCGTATCATACGTTTTCTGTGATATTATCGAGGAAATGGTGGGTGATGAGGTCGACGTAATTGTCGGTGTGAGCATCAACGGAATCGTCTTCGCCCAAGCCATTGCATCGAACATGGGACTGGAGATTTCCGTGGTCAGGAGCATCAGCGAAGATCAGAGCGGACACATCTCCGAGGTTTATGCCACCGTGGAGGGTAAGCGAGTGGTGATAGTGGATGACGTATACTCAACGGGTACAACGATGAGGAAAACCGCCGCGGACATGAAGGCGAATGGGGCCGACGTTCGCTTATGCATGGTACTAGTAAACAAGTCCTGGGACGATGACGTGGAGGGGGTTCCGATGCGCGCTCTTGTCAGGGCAGCAACGGTCTGAGGTTGGCAAATGCACTGGGCGGATCGCACCGCGATAAGGCTCAGTGAGAGAGGCGGAGACCAAGTTTCTGCATCTGGAATCACTCCCTCAGGTGAGTTCCACATAGGCCATCTGAGAGAGATCTTGACTGCTGAAATGATTCACCGTGCGTGCCTAGGAGCTGGAATGGAGTCGAAATATATCTTCATTGTTGACTCTATGGACCCATTGCGCAGAGTGTACGACTTCCTGGCACCATCCTACGAACAGTACATCGGCCACCCCCTGGCGTACATTCCCGCTCCGGGTCCCGACGGTGAGCCGAGCCCCGATGGTGAGAGCTACGCTGAGCACTTCTTGGCCCCCTTCCTCTCTGCCCTAAATGAGATCGGGGTTTTTCCCGAGGTCGTAATGAACCACGAAACCTATGAGAGCGGGAAATTCGCAGAGAGCATTGATTCCGTAATCTCACAGATGGGCGAAATCAGGGAGATTATCGAAAGCGTTGCAGGAAGGCAGTTGCCTGAGGGATGGTTTCCCTACAACCCGATAGGCTCCGACGGCAGCCTAGATGGCGTGACCGTCACTGGATACGAGAAGCCCTTCGTACACTGGGTGGATAGACACGGGATCGAGGGTTCGTCAGACATCAGACAGGGAGAAGGGAAGCTCCCCTGGAGAGTGGACTGGGCTGCTAGGTGGAGGATTCTGGGAATCACCTGCGAGCCAGCGGGAAAGGACCATGGCGCAGCTGGTGGCAGTTACGACACTGGAATCCCGATTTGCAGACTCCTAGGGGGAGACCCTCCCGACAAGATGACTTACGAGTGGATTCAACTCAAAGGAATGGGTCCCATGTCGAGCTCCTCGGGACTCACCATTGGTCCCATGGAAGCGCTGCAGCTAGTTCCTCCTGAGATAATCCGCTACGTGATAGCCAGGAGCAAGGTCAACCGTCACATTGACTTCGATACGGGGGAAGCGTTGTTCAATACCGCAGATGAGTACGAGAGGATAGTCGCTAAGCCCCTCGAAGAGAGCGAGGGGATGAGCAAGCGGCAGAGGATTGCGATGGACACACAGGTGGGTGCGATCAGGCTGAGTCAGGTGGAGCTTGGGGGCGATCCTGCGGATTCGGTTGCAGGAGTCTCTTTCAGGCATCTGTCTTTGCTCGCCCAGATCAAGTCCGAAGATGACGATGTTTGGGGGTCCCTTCGCAAGTCTGGGCACCTGGACGGCAAGCCAAGGAGGTCCCTCGAGAGGAGGTTGCGCAGAATGCGAAACTGGGTCGATGGCCCCCATTTCCCCGAAACGGCCAAGATCGACGTTAGAGAAAGCCCGAGCGAGGAGGTACGAGCCAATCTGACTGCGGGGCAAAGGGAGTTCCTGTCTACGCTTGGCTCGGAACTGGCCGATTGTGATTGGACAGATGATGTAGTTGGAAGGTGCATAAGTTCGGTTGCAAACAAATCAGACTTGGACGGGAAGGACGCCTATGCTGCCATTTATTGGGTCATACTTGGGAAGAGTCATGGACCTAGGATTTCATCGATATTGACCGAGATGAGCAGGGGCCATATTCTCAGCTTAATTGTCGAGTCGTAGGCAGTGCGAAAACGCTGGCACCGAACAATAATCGTATTCGGGAGCGGGTTTTCCTATGATTCTCCGTCCGAGTATTCCGTGACTCGGATGCCTAGCTTACCCCTGCGAGCCCCCCGTTTCATAATGCGATCCATTTTTCGATGGAACTCCGACTCGAGATCTATCTCCATCGCAAGAGAGTGGCCGAGGATGAGAATCAGGAGGTCGGCAAGCTCCTCAGCTACCTCGGAATCCGGCTTTCCCTTGGTGATCGCAGCGGCGAACTCACCCAGCTCCTCGACTGTTAGGGCTACACGGTACCCCATGTCGTGACCGTGATTCTCCTCGGATGCGAAGGAATGTTTGTGATGGAACGCGGCCACTCGCGACATCATCGTCAGCCAAGAGCCATCCGGGCTGCCTTCAGCCTCTACCTCAATCCAGTCATCAACACTCACGGGTCTTGCCATGGGCAATGCTGTGAGAGGGGAGCCATCAACGTAATTCAACCACGATCACAGTGATTGCTTGGGGACGACGTCGGAATGGTTATACAGAATCTCATCAATGAGCCCCCATGGCAATAGCAAGGTACTGGATCGTCAAGACCGGCGGCAATGAGGTTACAGAGGAAATGGTGAACGTCTGGAAGGAGCACTTCCTGGAGTACGCAATGGAGAACGGATGCCTGAGAGGGGCACTGGTCGCCGATGGGGAAAGGGTCGTTGCGGGGACCATATGGCCCGATATGGGGACTATGAACGCAGTCATAGAGAGCGATCATTACTCCAAGATCGGTGAGGCCGTTACCGCATCATGGGGGGCCGGTGGAATCAACCTCCCTGAAGACATCGAACTAGTCTGCAACGGAGATGTACTAACTATGATGGTGCCCGGGGGGCTCTGAGGAGTGCCAATTTTCCCCAATGTCATGCAGGGCGTGCCTTTTGTTGAGTCAGGGTAGCAAGTAAGCCCCCATCCCACTCTATGCTAGATGCGGCCACCTTCTCTTGATTGCCCGGAAAATTGCCCTGGAAATCGCCATGGAAGCCAGCAGGAAAAGCCCCGAAACCCAAATCGGAGCCTGGTCACTTGTCGCAAGGAGGTAGGTGACGACCAGTATCCCTGCACCGTACACGGCTCTGAAGGCAGAGTAGATCATGAAGGAACGGAAGACCTTGCTCTCGAGCAACCTCTCCTTGAGAGACGCCCACCCATTTCCAAGCATCGAACCCCACTCTCGTCAGTACCCGTGCTCGATCAGTCCTGCCGAGTCAGACCTGTAAGCCATCCCCCAGACTCACCTCCTGTTTTCCTTTACCGACTTCTTCAACAGGAACTCAATCTGAGAGTTTATCGATCTCATGTCATCCTCTGCCCATAACTTGAGAGTAGCGTGCAGTGAGGGGTCTATACGGAGAAGAAGCTTCTTCTTTTTCACGAAATCCCTCACAAAGTCCCCCTGGGGTGATCACTGGTAAAGTGTGCCGGTATTGACCACTGGCGTGGTGTCCGTCTCGGAGCAAAGCACGACTAGGAGATTGCTGACCATGGTGGCCTTCTTGTCCTCGTCGAGCTCTATTATGTCCTTCGCGCTTAGCTGCTCGAGTGCCAACTCGACCATTCCGACGGCGCCATCCACTATCTCACGTCGGGCGGCGACTACGGCTGAAGCCTGCTGACGTCTCAGCATGGCCTGCGCGATCTCCGTTGAGTATGCCAAGTAGCTGATCCTAGCCTCCAAGACCTCGATGCCGGCCCTTGCTAGGCGAGACTCCACGGAAGTCTGCAGCTCCACGGCCACGATGTCCTGGTGGCTTGAGAGTGTTGTCCCCCCTATGTCCTTCTCCTCTATCGCGTCATAGGGGTACTTTGTTGCCATCTCACGGAGAGCCGCCTCGCTTTGGATTTGCACGTAGTGGTCGTAGTTCTCGACCTCGAACAGGGCCTCGGCCGCATCGTAGACCCTCCACACGACCACAGCCGCTATATCTATGGGATTCGCGTTGACGTCGTTAACCTTCAGTTTGTTTGACTCGAAGTTGTTGATCCTCATTGAAACCCTATTCTTGTGGTAAAGTGGATTGAGGAAGAACTGGAATCCCTCGTCCTTTAGCGTGGCTACGTACTTGCCAAAGAACTGGACGGCCACCGCCTCGTTCGGATTCACGATCACGTAGCTGTTACACATGATGACCCAGAGCGGTCCAGTGATCAAAAGCAACAGTATCGCCTCGGGTGCAGCGGCTGTAGCGGCCATCAGAATGAGATTGAAAAAGCCCAATAGTAAGTGAATAAATAGTCCAAGGAATCCATTGATCGACCTCGCATCTATGTCCCTGTATACTGGTTCGCCTGTGTTGCCTGAGCCTGTCTGCTGTTCTTCCATGTAATACGCAGCAAGGGATCTGATATAAGGATATTGAAATGATATTATATTCATATCAATTCAGAGGCAGATCTGAGTGGGTTCGTCAAGGGGCCCTCAATGCCCATAGCCCCGATACTGCAGCGACGAACCAAGCGATCTCAAGAATAAAAAATGCCCATTCATCGATAAGATATGCGCGTATCGCTAACAATCCCGCCCCTACTGCCATCAAACCCAGGTATGGTGCTGCTTTGCTATGTAGAATGTCACGTGTCTCCAAAAAGAAGGCACTCAAGATAAGAATCATCCCCGCATAGGCGACTAATTCACTATGGGCGAAGTCGACTATAGCATCGATCACGAGGAATCTAGA
>CAZLVU010000005.1:0-107369 GCA_964563355.1 uncultured Candidatus Poseidoniales archaeon | reverse complement strand
CACCGAGGTTCGCCGAGGTGTTCAGCCCAGCTGCACTAACCCCCCGAGCATCTACTTCCAATAGTATCAGCTATTGTGAGCCTCTGTCCAAAAGAGCATATCAATTCAAATTCGAAGGAAGAGTTGTGCACGGCCATAGCGGAGGGGAAATACCCGGTCCCATATCGAACCCGGAAGTCAAGCCCTCCTGCGTCGGTTCCGGTACTGTGGTGCGAAAGCCCACGGGAACGATCGTCGCTGTGCCACTCTCCTTCACCTCCCCGAACATTTGAGTCCCAGAGACGCCCCTGATAGGTGAATTCATGCCGATTTCAACAGGTGACGTCCTCGGACATCGACAGGTCGGCGTTTACCTAAGTGTCATCGGTGACGTTCTATTCGTCCCCTTGACTCTTGACAAAGCAGCCAAAGAGGAACTAGAAGCAGCCTTCGATTTGGAAACCCACCCTTTCTCAATCGGGGGGTCGGCGCTATTGGGCAGCCTCCTACGGGGAAATAGTAAGGGAATTGCTGTGGCAGACATTGCATCTCAGGAGGACTTGGATGAACTGACTAGCTTCGGCGATGTTGTCGTCATGGAGAGTGGGATGAATGCAGCGGGGAATCTCATTGAATGTAATGACAGGGGGGCTGTACTGAGTAACGTTGTACCGGAAACGGGTGCCGAGATGATTTCTGAAGTGTTAGGGGTTGAGGTAATTCGGACAGATGTCGCCGGCCACAAGACCGTCGGCAGTATGCTAGTTGCGAACAATCGGGGAGTACTTGCACACCCCGATGTCAAGGCCCACGAGGTCGAGTCTATCCAGAAAACTCTCGACGTCCCTGTCATGGTTGGGACGGTAAATTTCGGCTCACCTTTCGTTGGTGCGGGGTGCTCCACTAGCGACACTCATGCACTAGTTTCATCTGGTTCCACCGGACCGGAGTTGAATCGAATCGAAGACGCACTGGGCCTGATTAGCTAGCAAATACATCTAGATCGAAATCGTCTTTGTCCACCGAAGAAACAACTTCAGGCATAGGATATTTCAAGCCAGTTGCGGTGTTGAAAAGAACCGCAAAATCATTTGGTCCAATCAGTCCGGACTCTAATGCCTCTTTGTAGGCGACCACCGTTGCAGCACCTTCCGGGCAAAGTAGTAATCCGTCTAAAGTTCCAACTTGATGCTGCAACTCCAAAGTTTCCTCATCAGTTACGGAAATTGCGAAACCATCAGACTCCCTCACTGCTCTCAGAATTAGGAAGTCCCCGAGTGCTGAGGGGACCCTGATTCCCGATGAAACAGTCTCAGCCCCCTCCCAGAACTCTGCGAATTCTTCACCATTCTCCCATGCTTTGACAATCGGAGCGCAACCACTCGATTGAACCGCCACCATCTTTGGAAGTTTACAGTTTATCCATCCTAATTCCATGAGCTCTGCAAATGCCTTCCACATCCCAATAATCCCAGTTCCACCACCTGTTGGGTAGAAGATCACGTCTGGGAGACGCCAACCCAATTGCTCCGCCAGTTCCAGTCCCATAGTCTTCTTCCCTTCAATTCTGTACGGCTCCTTCAGTGTGGATACTGGAAACCATCCCACTTCCTCCAACCCATCAGTAATAATTTGACCACATTCCCCAATTAGTCCATTGACAATGTACGTCTCAGCCCCCTGCGCTACAGCCTCTCGCATGTTTATGTCCGGGGTGTTGTCAGGACAAAGTACAGTGGCCCGAATCCCTGCTCGGGCTGAATAGGCAGCCAGAGCTGACCCAGCATTACCGTTGGTGGGAATTGCAAGGTGATCAATGCCAAGTTGCTTTGCCATGGAGACGGCCAATCCCAAACCCCTCGACTTGAAAGATCCTGTAGGAAGGCGAGACTCATCCTTCACCAATACTTTATCCGGATTGGCTCCAATTGAGTTCGCAAATTCATCAATTCGGACTAACGGTGTAATGACCTCACCGATGGAGATTCGATTTTCCGGATCCTTCACAGGCAGCAGAGAGGAGTACCTCCAGAATCCAGGCTCGATGGAAGCCTCCACATCACCTCTAGAAACCTCATTTCCCAATCTTTCCAAATCGTACCTAACCAGAAGAGGCTTTCCAGCTCTGGAAACAGTCTGGATTCCATTTGCTTCGAAGGACTCACCGGTGTATGAGCATTCTAGATGGGTAACATACGAGACCATGTGATTACATAACGAGGCCACTCAATGAATATACCGTTTCAAACTGCGGTAGGGGCAACGTGATCATCATCCTTGTTGCCTGATGTCCTTACTCGGGACCAAACGTCCTTCATCAGGGTCTCGTGACACTCCTTGCAGTAGTTGTACCTCTGGTACGCCTCTCGAAATGAGTAGGCTTTCCGCCCGCTAGAAACCAAGAAACCTTCTGGCGAGAGCCTGCTCACTAAAGCGGACTTTCTTTCACAGCCTACTATGTCACATTTGACCATTCATTCACTCCCTTCAGATAGAGATTCGATTTCGATTAATGGCACGTTTGCTTCCACTTTCTCACCTGTTTCGCAGTTGACCTTCCTCACCATGCCATTAACTACAGCTTTAATTTCGTTTTGCATCTTCATTGCTTCGAGGACAATGACAACTTCTCCCTCAGAAACCTTGTCTCCCTCAGTAACCAATACTGAGACAATTTTTCCCGGAATTGCTGAAGAGATGGAGCCTGAGAAGCCGATCTTCTTCTCCGATCTTGCAACTCTCTTCCTTTTCTGAATTCTGTGACTTGAATCGGTAGTGATCGAGAATGTCCTCCCTCCCACAGAAACTTCCCAACGGCCCCCATCGAATTCCATCTCAACTTCGAGTTCTTCACCATCGACAGTGACTCTCCTTTTTTCCACCATTTGCTTACCTCGAAGTGCTTCTCTTAGATCTCTCTCTAAAGAGGGTACGCCCCCCAATCGCCATCCTTCGGTGGTCAACGGACCATGCACTACCACCTTCCCTAGATGTAGAGGTTTTGAGCGACCTCCCCCCCTCCTCAGCAGTCAGAACGGCGAAAATTGCAGCGACAAGTAGCTTGTTTTCAATTTCCGTTTTCTTCATTTGAAACCTCACAGTGGAATGTTTCCATGTTTCTTAGCTGGTCGCGACTCTTCTTTTTCCAATAGAGCACCAAGAGCTTTGGTCAAAGAACTCCGCGTTTCTGAGGGTTTGACAACGTCATCCAAGAATCCCAGAGCAGCGGCCTTGTAGGGGTTGGCGAACGTTTCTGTATAATCATCAACAAGCCGCCCCCTCTCCTGTTCTGGATTCTTCGCCCCCTCGATCCTCTTTCTATGGATTATCTGAACTGCGCCCTGTGCCCCCATAACAGCAAGTTGTGCCGAAGGCCATGCAATGTTGTAGTCTCCACGGATATGTTTTGACGACATTACGTCGTAAGCACCACCGTAAGCCTTCCTAGTTATCACAGTTAATTTCGGGACAGTAGCTTCAGCAAATGCATAGAGTAACTTTGCTCCGTGCCGAATAATGCCCCCCCACTCTTGATTTGCTCCAGGAAGGAAGCCGGGAACGTCTACAAATGTTAGAAGCGGTATGTTGAAGGCGTCGCAAAACCGAACAAACCTAGCCGCTTTGACTGATGCATCTATGTCCAGGCATCCAGCGAGAACCATGGGCTGGTTAGCAACAACTCCGATGCTATGCCCACCCATCCTGCCCAGACCAACAATGATGTTGGGCGCATAGTCTTCTTGCACTTCCAAGAAGCTTCCGTCGTCTAGGACCTGTTCGACCACTACACGCATGTCGTAGGGAATGCTTGGATCCTCTGGTACCAGCGCATCAAGCAATTCGCAAGCGCGATCAAAGGGATCGTTGGTTGCCATTTGTGGGGCTTTCTCCAGGTTGTTGGAAGGGAGTAGCCCCACCAGTTCTCTGACCAATTTGATTGCTCCTACATCGTCTTCTGAGGTGAAGTGTGTGACTCCAGATCGAGTGGCATGGGTGGAGGCTCCTCCCAAGTCTTCGAAGCTCACCTCTTCGTTTGTTACAGTTTTTATCACTTCAGGACCAGTAATGAACATGTGTGATGTCTTATCCACCATCACAACAAAATCAGTTATTGCTGGAGAATAAACTGCACCTCCAGCACAGGGCCCCATGATAACTGAAATCTGAGGAATTACGCCACTTGAACGCACGTTCCTGAAGAAAATCTCCGCGTATGAACCTAGGCTTGCCACACCTTCCTGTATCCTCGCCCCGCCACTATCGTTGAGCCCAATAATCGGTGAACCCGTCTTTAGAGCCATATCCAAAACCTTGCATATTTTCAGGCCGTGCATCTCTCCGAGAGATCCCCCGTAGACGGTAAAGTCTTGAGCGAAACAATACACCTGTCTTCCTTCTATCGTTCCATGCCCGCATACCACTCCATCACCAGGAATCACATTCCTGTCCATATCGAAATCTCTGCACCTGTGTTCCACTAATGCATCGATTTCCATGAATGAATCTGGATCAAGTAACCGCCCTATCCTCTCTCTTGCGGTCATTTTTCCTTTGGCGTGTTGAGCCGAAATCCTAGCTTGGCCCCCTCCCGCCTGAGCCTTTGACTTTCGGCTCCGCAAGTCATCGATCTTGCCCCCGTTTCCACTCATTGCAATCCTCATTGGGATTAGGCCGCCCATGAGCATTCCTGATGGTTGCACCATTGAATTATTGCGGTTGCTTGAAGGCAGCAAGCCATTTGGATGCTTCAAGGATGCGAGTAGTAATTGCAAAGCCGGGGCTTGACGGCCACGATAGGGGAGCCAAAGTAGTAGCTAGGGCTCTAAGGGATGCAGGCCACGACGTAATTTACACTGGATTAAGAAAGAGGCCCGCTGAAATCGTCAGGATTGTCAATGATGAGGATGCCGACGCATTGGGACTTTCTACCTTGTCAGGAGCTCATGACTCACTTATACCAAAAATCTGCCACGAGCTAAGGAGTAACGACTTAAACGCAGTCATCGTTTTCGCAGGAGGCATTATTCCTGAACGCGATCGTCCAGACTTGTTCGAGTCTGGAGTTAGAGCGGTTTTCGGCCCTGGAACACCATCTAGCTCGGTTTTGGAATTCTTAGAAACAGCATCCGCTCGTCGAAACAATGGCGAAC
The DNA here is from genome assembly GCA_964563355.1 of uncultured Candidatus Poseidoniales archaeon. Classification (GTDB taxonomy): domain Archaea; phylum Thermoplasmatota; class Poseidoniia; order Poseidoniales; family Thalassarchaeaceae; genus UBA36. Next base: position 102,240 of record CAZLVU010000005.1, on the reverse strand, counting down.
CTGTTGGCGTCGGAGAGGATTCGAGGTGGCATTGGTAGTGAGTGGAATCACTGAACTGTTCGAATCGGCGCGCACAGGAAATCGCAGAAGCCTCTCAAAGTTGCTAACTGAAATCGAGTCTGGAGCCAGCATAGAGGCCCCGCCCTCTTCCGAATGGACTCTAGGGGTTACGGGTCCACCGGGAGTGGGGAAATCTTCTCTAATCGGTAGGATGGTTGAGATTTGGTCATCCAAGGGAGAGTCTGTTGCAATTCTAGCAGTTGATCCTTCTTCACCAATATCGGGAGGAGCTCTACTGGCAGATAGGATTCGGATGGGCAATCCTGAGTCCCAGGACTCAGTGTTCGTCAGATCTTTAGCATCCGGCAACCACCCCGGGGGATTAATGCCCTACCTCGGTGAAATGTGCAGTGTACTCTCTGCGTGCGGTTGGAGTCGGGTCATTATCGAGACAGTGGGAGCAGGTCAGTCAGAATTCCAGATTATCGCCTTCGCAGATAGGATTCTATTGATTGACGGGCCAGACAGGGGTGACATAATTCAGGCAGAAAAGGCTGGAATATTGGAGTTAGCAGATGTGATCGCAATTAACAAAGCAGATTTACCTAATTCCCAAGCAGTAGCTGATTCCATCAAAATTGCACTCCAATTCGGTGAGTCCGACCCAACTCCTATCCATACGGTTTCAGCCATTGAAGGTACGGGGATAGGTGAACTAATAAGTGAAATTGAAAATCTAGGGCCAGATCCAAATAGGAAAGTTCTGAGATTCAGGGAGCTCTTAATCTCAAGTTGGAACGCGGCGTTATTGACTCACCCACAAATAGACCTTCACTTGGAAAAACTATGTGACGGTTCTATAACTGTCAGTGATGCGATTCAATCAATGGGGTCATTGATGGATTTTGGTGATGTTTCACATGACTGAGTCGGAATACAGCCAATTCGTCGATCACGTAGAGCATTCTGTAGGGGGCGTAGGCGGGCATGCCTTCAGGAGGATTACCCATGTCTCCATGGCTGCAATTCCTTTGTTATACTACTTGTATGGTGAGGAGATATCTTCCTTCTTCTCACTAGAGCCTCCGGAATTTGTTAGCGCCGTTTGTTTATCCATTCTAGTTATCGAAGCTATTCGCCTTAGAACCGGCATAGTCATCGTTGGTCAGAGGGAGTACGAATCACATCAAGTCTCAGCATTGGCTTGGGGCGGCCTAGCTGTTTCTCTCGCTCTGCTAATTGCAACAGTGGATAGTTACGATGGCCTAGAGTCGGGCCGTTATGCAATCCCCATAATTTTCGGATTGACATTTGTCGATCCCCTGATGGGCGAAATAAAGAGGAAAAAGCAGGATTTGAAGTTGGCCGTATATGTTGGCATGGTGGTTTCTTACATCATCTGGGTGGGCTGCCATTTCTGGATTGGAACCGAACTCCTCGTAGCTCTCCTTCTTGCACCTTTGACGGTTTTTGGGGAGTTGCCATCTACTAGGCTGATAGATGATAACGCAACTATGGTCCTGTTGCCACTTACCGGGCTAGTTCTTCTGTTGCCCTTTCTGTGAAGCGACTGCCCCGTCATGTTTACATCCCTATTTCCTCCCCTATGCTCGATAGAGATGGAGGATGGCGATGATGCTACGACCTCAGATGAGAATTCGACGCCCACAGACGGGGGGATTTCAGGTAGCTCGGAGCAATGGTCCGAGGAACCGTTGAAGCAGAGCACATACCTATTCATTTGGGCAATTGCATCAATTGCATCGTTCGCAATTTTCGTCATATATTTCTAACCCCGCGCCTTCGAAGTCCCCGAGGGCGACAGAGTGTGCGGAATTTCAGGGATGCTCGGGGCTTCTTCAACTGCAATAACATCTGAAATGATAAGTTGCATTTCGCATCGTGGTCCTGATGGCAAGGGCGAGTATTCAGAATTGATGGATAAGGGAGGCGTATCGTTCGGCCATTCTCGACTGTCCATTCTTGACATTGATGAATCCGATCAGCCTGCATATAATGATCACGGGACGGTCTTGATTCACAATGGAGAGATATACAACTATCGCCAAATTCGCACGGAACTCGAGGGATACCCATGGCGTTCTTCAGGAGATACAGAGGCCATTTTAGCGCTGCATAGCCACTACCTAGGGAGATCAGATGCCGCCCACGAATTCCCCAGAGGGAATTTCAAAGGACAAATTAGGAGTAATCCAAATGCCGAAAAACCCGGCAATCCTGCTGAAAAGCATGTAGAATGGGTTTCGAAGTTGGATGGGATGTGGGGCTTCGCTCTTTGGGATAGCTCGCGTCGCGAGCTAATTCTCTGTAGGGACCCAATGGGTGTGAAGCCATTGCTCAGAACTACTTTGGAAGATGGCACTCTTCTATTCGCCTCTGAGGCCAAGGCATTCCATGGCCACCCAGATTATTCTCCCCGCCCAGATATTGATGCCATTGCAGTGCGACTGGCTTACGAGTATCCTTTGGATATGACCACTTTGTTTGAAGGAGTCTGTCAAGTTGGCCAAGGCACAATAGAAACATGGGGCTTAGATTCTGAAGGAAGGGCTGTACTGACTGGAATCTCGAGATTTTCCAACGACAGAGTTGAGCCCTTAAGTGGGTTGAACTTCGACCACCAATCTCGCATATTGCTAGAAAGCTTGAGAAATGGTGTCAAACAACGGTTGATTTCCGATGTACCGATTGGGATTGTTCTCTCCGGCGGCTTGGATTCCAGCTTAATCGCTACCTTGGCTAAAGAGGAGTCAATCGATTCTTCGAACAAACCCCCTGAATGCTGGACGGTGGCCGGCAGCGAAGAAAACCCTGACTACATCTACGCCCAGAAAATCTCTAGCAGCTTGGATCTTGCTCATAATACCAGGATCATGCCAGAAAACTGCTTCTGGAATGACCTTCCGAAATTCGTTTGGAATGGTGAAGACGCTGATGTCTCCGTTGTGTTTTGGCAGGAAGTCTTCGATCTAATGTCACCCAAAGTAAAGGTCGGGCTGTGTGGCCAGGGCGCCGACGAACTTCACGGTGGCTACGATAGGTACAGGAACTTGCACGGCCATTCCAAATTGGTAGAGCGTAGGATGACCCTCTATGATGGCCATGCAAATCTTGGGTTATCCACCGGCATGGGCCAACCCTGGGTCGATTCCTCAATCTGGCCATCTGGGCACTTTTCCTCTCTACAATCAACTATTCAATTCGAGATTGATAGGGGCCAACTATCAAATTTCCAACTTAGACTCGCAGACAGACACGGAATGGCTGCAGGACTTGAGGCGAGAGTCCCATTTCTCTCCCAATCCCACCGTATTGCTTCTCATTCCATTCCAATGGAGTGGAGAGTTTCAGGGGAGTTTGAGAAAATTGCACTCAGGGAGGCTGCTTCCACTGCGGGTCTCCCGGAAGAGATTGTTTCGAGGCCAAAGATGCCCGCTGGTACGGCAACAGCGCCCAAATTGGTGGATGAAGTGATTGAGGAGATGCGACCACATGCAATGGAGTGGGCAGAGGACTACGGGATTCTCGAGCCATTGCTCAGAGACCAGCCGGACATGGCACTAGGGATTCGTTTGCTCCATGCTCTTCACTTTACTGAGGGAGGTCCTTCAAGGGCCGGGAAGGACCTATTTTCAGTGATTGACGATGTGGGAAATTGGCCCTAGATTGCCCCCTCTGCGATTAATAAATTTCGCTTCTTTCCGATTCCCCCATCTCCGCTGTAACCACCCAAACTGCCATCAGAACGAATGACCCTGTGGCAAGGTATCATTACTGGTTGAGGATTACTTGCACACGCATTCGCCACTGCTCTGGCTGAATTTGGATGCCCGATTGCTATAGCAACTTCCTTGTAAGTCGTCTTCTGTCCGACGGGGATCTTCATGAGCTCATTCCAGACTTTGATTTGGAAAATTGTACCACTGAGCTCAGTCATGTATCTCTTCTCCCAATCCTCCGCCTTCGAATTCATCAACAACGCCCCCCTCTTCCAATTCTTCCATTCCCACAATTTCGTAGTTGGAGGGGAATAAGGCCACGATGACCCCAGACACGATGCAAGCCAACCCCAGTGCGAATGACTGTTTCACCACCATCAACTCGAGGCCGATAACAAAAAGGAAAAGCCCGCCCAGATTTGAAACCCATACAAGGGTCTTGAAGGTAGACAGTGAAACCCCACTGGATGACCGAGTCCTTACAGGTCCGAATTCTGCACCGAATCTGATTGGATCTTCATTAGTCATGAAATCACCTATCTATCATCACAATGGCATCAGTGGGGCAAGCTAGCACACAAAGCTTGCATCCCGTGCAGGGAACTCGCAGAACCCTCGCCTTTCGATTTACATCAACTTGCATTATTGGGCTCGCCAGTGGCGTGTCATACAATTCAATTGCATCGTCATCGCAAACGATAGTGCATTGATCGCAACCTATGCATGCCTCTTCTTTCACCCAAGCAACTGCTTCCGGGCCACCCTTGAGATTCGCCCTTTCTTCTGCCCTGATAGAATTCAACAACATCCTGATCCTAGCCTGCTCTGCAGCCCTCCTCGATAGAAGATCCGGAATCTCGGTCATGGTCCCCAGTACCCTTGTCCAGCGGCCTGTTCTTAAGATGTTGAGTTTATTCACCTCTTTCCTCACGCGCAGGCATGAATGATCAAGCAGTGGCATGGTGGCAAGATCCAACTGTCTGGGTTGGTCTTCTACAAGGAGTTGCCATTTGGTCAATTATGGTGCTAAACCTAGGATTTGCAGTTGCTTGGATTTCCTTTGCATGCGGCGGCCTCATAGGGTTCTTTCTTTGGCTTGTAGCAATTGGTTACGGTGACAAGAGGTTTGCTAGGGCGACTCTGGTGGGAATCCTAATCAACATGGCTTTAGCAAGTGCCTCAGCGACCGTCGCCTTTCTGTAGATTATCTTGATTCTTTTATTTGCCGGGCAAGGAAACTTACGACATCCAATATCTCAAAGTCGTGCCTTGGATCCCCTTCGAACTTTAGGCACTCGAAGTGGCTGACACATTTGGGGCAGGAGGTAAGCATAATGTCAGCGCCAGTAGCCAAAACCTCGTCGAATCTTTGGATCCTAAGTGCTCGGCTGTTCTCGTTGCATGCCATCATGCTTGAGACTCCACAGCATAATCCCTCCTCGCCATGGTGCTCCATCTCCACTAGCTCTACACCCTCGACTGAGCGAACAAGGTCCCTAGGTTCATCGAAGATGTCCATTTGGCGTCCAAGACGACACGGATCGTGATAAGTGACAGTCAAGTCATCCTCAGAGTGGAGCTCCGCATCGAAGTTGTTTTCGATGAGGAATTCTGTTGTATGGAGGACCTTCATATCGCCCAATTCATAATCCATGGCAAATGTTCTGAAGCATTCTGCGCATGAGGTAACGAGGGTATCGATCCCGCTTTCACCCAGTTTCTTTTGGTTGTAGGCCTTCAGCTTTTCAAAAACCTCCGTCATACCCTGCCACTTTTGATCGTGGCCGCAGCACTTCAGGAAATCCCTTCCTAAGTAAGTGACATCTTGCCCCATTTCCTCAAAGATAGTGAAGGCTGCAGTAGTTGCGTCTCCTAGGTCCATCGTTCCCTCGTTAACGTGACTGAAGACCATCTCTTGGTCAATGTAGTCGACACAACCAGGGTAGTAACCAATACTGGAGTCGAGGGGGTATTCTTCGACGGGGATAAAGCCCTCATCTGCATCGTCTTCGGCTTCAGCTGCTATTACGGCTTGGAGGACCGTGTGGGGTATCTCTGCTGCAGGAGGACCACCAACGACCAGATTCCTCCTGATATCTATGTAAGAGTCGTAGTCTACCAGTTGGGGGCACGCGTTAGTGCAAGCGGTGCAGGTCAAGCACGAATACAGCGGAACCCCATCATCCTCATTGTTCCAGGTGTTGTAAATTATGTTCAGCTTGTCACCTGCGTTGAAGAGACGAATGGGGCATGCATCATCGCACAGGTCGCACCCATAGCATTTGTTCATCTCCCATTCGTATCCTCTTGCCATGCTCCTCATGAGCATGAAAACCAACGCAGCGACACCCAAGCAGGGTATGAAAAGGGAGTATATCAGCTTCGCATCCAGACTCTTTGGGTTCTTATGGTATGTGGGATTTGCCACAGACATTGCCACCAACTCGCTTGTTCCGTAGTTGCCCCCATCGCGAATCAAGGCAGTACCATCCACATCGAGGAGAAGGGGTTGGTATGCCACTGCGGAGAATTCAGAGATCATGCTTACTGTTTCGTTCACCCCCGTCGAGGTGGTGACGAAAGTTACGGAGTAGGTCTGCCCGGAATCAAGATACAGGGTGGTGGACTCACACTCAGTCCCATCATTCTCCCAGAGTGTAGTTCCAGCCGAATCTGCTAGGTTCAGACTTTGTGTGTGCGATCCAGCGTTCCTAACTGTGGTTCTGAAGTTACAACCCAAATCTACAGGAACGCTTGCGATGCCCAGGTCTTCGACGTTAAATGTCCTAGTTTCTTTGATTACAATATCTGAGCTGTCTGAATTGCCTTCGTAGGTTACTTCGCCTCCACCGTAATTTCTCGAAGTCTGTAAATCTGCATGGCCGTTTACCCCGTTGAAATCTAGGATGGTGGATCTGGTGGGTTGATACAAGCCCCAATTGAGCCAATGGGCGGCTGGCATGACACACCATTCGGCATGGTCATCGGACAGGTCATCCCACAGGGACAGCTCCATAGTTTCCTCGTACGCAAGGCAATCATCTCCCCATTCTTCCCAAACATTGCCCTTTTCATAGAGAACCAGAGTGTCAGCAGGCTGACCTCTAATGCCATCCAATTCCTCTATCTTCGCATCGGCTTGGTATTCCCAGAACCCCATCGTCCCAAGTCCCCTCTGGTCCCAGAAACCATTTTCGTAAATTGGCCAAGTAACCGAGCAAATGAGGATGCTAGCGAGCAGGGAACCCACGGCAACTTGCTTACCTAATATCGGAGTCAACCTAGAACCCATCGGCCCGAGCAAGAATTTCCTGATTGAGAAGTAAAGTACAGCGAAGATGAAGATGCCAGTTAGAACCCACGGAACGGCATTGAACACATCCGCAGTCCACGGTGCTTGAGTTCCGCACATGAAATTATGATGGGGTCCTTCCCAGCAGTAGTCCGTTCTGTTCTTTGCGTATAATTCAAGGAAAATATTGATTGAGAAAACAGAAATGAACCAAACGTGTGCAAGATAGGCAGCCCCAGCCGAAGCGAACCAAGGATCCTCGACCCCCCTCTTCTCCCTCTTCCCTATGATCAAGGGTGGAAGAGCAAGAATCATCACAGGAAGGCCTGTGATTAGGGCACCCCACCACCCAGCGTTCCAGGAGATCATTGGTTGACCAAAGAATTCCCCGATGGGACCTGCCGGGATGTCAAACTGAGGCAGGTACTCGCCCCACCTCAGGTATCCATAGGAGAACAGGACATACCAATCCGGGAAAACGAATCCTGCCTGGGCATACGGGTCTGCAGCATTGTGAAGGGGAGGGGGGATGATCCATGAGTAGAATGCTATAATCATTACAATAGCTGCTAAAATTATTGAATCTCTTAGCACCTCTGTGGGCCAAAAAGGATGTCCGACGAATACCCTCCGCCTCTCTTCTTCAGCTTCAAGCAACTGCTCCTTTTCACTGATGTAGGTGTCAGCAATGCGCCCGAACCTCTCAATCATCCCCATCATTCCACCTCAATGCGGCTCCGCAATCCCTTGAACCCAGACAATAAATAGGTGTGCGAGGATGAGAGCAGTCACGATTACAGGGAGTACGAATACGTGCAAGAAGTACATCCGTACTACTGTCTGCCCGGTTAGGGTAGTTCCCCCGAACATTGCATTTGCAACCCAGCCCCCGATGAGGGGAGTCGAGTTGGCCATGTTGATTCCTATTGTTGCTGCTCCGAAGGCCAAGCTATCCCAGGGGAGCAGGTATCCGGAGTAGCCAAAGAAGATTGTGAAGAACATCAGGGCAACTCCAATCAGCCAGTTTAGCTCTCTGGGGTTCCTATAAGCTCCTGTGAAGTATACTCTGCACATGTGAAGAAACACAGCAGCGACCATGAAGTGAGTTCCCCAGTGATGAATCGACCTAATGATGTAGCCGAATGGGAGCTCCAACATGATGAACTCCATAGAGGCGTACGCAGGAGTGGGATCTGAGCTTAGGTCACCACCGGGCACGTAGTAGAATCCAAGAATGGTTCCAGAAATTACGAGAATAATGAATGCAAGGAAGGAAATCCCCCCCAAGCAGTAAAGTGGGTACCAGTACCAAATGATTCTCAGTTTGTACTTCTCAGCATGGGTCAAAGGCATTTGTCGGTGCATACTGTGGTAGGCATCCTTGCTCATCCCCCAGTAATCTTGGATTCTGAAACGGGTATCTAACCAGGAGAAAGCCCAGAGGAAAGCCTTCTCAGCCAATCCCATACTACCCGTACTAGTCTGTACAGCTCTGAGGATATCTTTCCTTGGCATGTCGTCCCTTTCACGCCTGAGAGTAAAGGCCACAATTACTACGACTATTGCAATGAATATCCACAGGAACCAAAATTGAATCACATAATCACCTCATCCACAAAACGTGTACCAATCTTTGAAATCTGGCAAAGCCTCTATGATATCCCCATTCACTACAAACGGAATCAGGGGCATCCCATAGGGAGCAGGCCCCCCGGTCTTCCTGACTCCGATGAAATCAAACTCTTCCCCGCTCGCTCTGTTTCGCGCGCGGTTCTTCTCAATCACAGTGGGGTCGTAACGGCTAGAGTGACAAATGCAAAACAGTTTGTTCCCCCCAGAGTCGGTTCCTCCAGGAAGCCAATCATCCGATGTGAAGTCATTGTTGACCAATTGCCAACCGGGAATACAACAGAGGTGTGGACATCTGGCGAAGATGATTATCATGTTGTCGTGTATCGAGAGTGCGGAGTATTCCTCTTTCTCGTCAATTTCGAATCCGGAACCCACGTATTCCCCGCTTGCGGTGTAACCATCAAGGAACTGAAACCGAGGCTCATCCTTTGAGAGGGGTTTTTCCACATTTTCTTGGTGGGGGACATAGGTTGCGATGACTGGAAGTCCGGACCAAAGCCCCGCTGCTGCTGACATCCCGGTTTGAGAATCCAACGCTTCGTCCACGAATGACTGCACAGTCATTGGTTGTTTGTCCATGCTGCTATACCAAACATCAGCGCCCTTGGGGGCATAGAATATTATGGCAGAGTCGGAACTCCCCGATTCTTCTTGCCCCATCAGGAAGGAAGCGAAGCCAACGCTTCCTAAGCTTGCCATGGTAATTAGCCCGGCAGCGGTGTTAAGTGAAAGGCGCATGAATTCTCTTCTGTCAATCGACCCACTGGATTCCTTGGAACCCTGCGATTCGTCATCCAGTGACCTAAGCCTAAACCTCCTGACCATCTTCATACCTCGTACTTCTTCCACGCTTCCGAATCATTTCTGGTGATGTACTTGTTACGTCTGTGCTTGACAATGACGACATCTGGCATCACGTATTTCAGGTAGACGATTCCCATTATTATCAAAGTGAGTAAAGTCATTCCCATGTAAAAGGAAAGCAATTGTTGATCCCAGTGGTTGAATAGTCCGTATGACAGCGAACCAGCCCAAAATAGAGTCCACAGAATACCCCACAGAGCTACTAGGATGATCAACCACGAATCCCCAGAGGGAGAAAGACTAGCTCTCACGATAGTTCCAGGATTCGGTTCATTGAAGACACCGTGATCAATTGCAGCTAGATAGGAGTCTTCGGAAAGCGTCGCATCCTCGAGCGCCCTCCTAGCGTCTTCGATGCTGACCTGACCTGATTTTACTTCCCTGAGGAGGCGCATCACCACGTCTTCCTTCACAGTTGGTCCCCCCTCCTAAGATGTTTGATCCTCATTCTAAGCAAATTGCTCCTGCCAACGTAATGCCTCGAAAATCCATACCTTAGAAAGAACCCACAGAAAATTATCACTAGGAAGACCGCAGCAAATCCCAAGAGCCCGAGCCAGTGTGCGAGCAACTCTGCTCCCATTAGGTGTATGTCTGCATGCCCTTCGGTTGGAGCGGGAGGATTAATATCCCCATTTCCAGAGAAAACAGCCCTACTCCTTCCATCATCCGCTCCTTCATCCACCGTGGTAGTCAGTCTGTTCCACCTGTCAAGATCGGAGGGAGCCATGTCTCCGTTAACAGAATTTCCAGCTAACCAGAAGGTGACAGCCCCAGTCTCTGCCACCGGACCGGTCCAAGTAACTAGCCATGATCTGTCTTCGGTACCGGAGCCAGCGTCAGAGTGAGTCAACTTCGTAGGATCCTCTTCCCAATTTCTCACGAGTTCGTCAAATCCCGAACCGGCTTCCAATTCTCCAGCGCTAACCATCAACGAAAAACCACCAGTGTATGAAGCAGTGTCAATGTCGGGCCCTCCGATAATTTGTATCCTCAACTCGTAACTCTTTCCGGGTTCGTAGTGGAAGGGGATTCCATCGAGTATAATTGTGATGGAATTGTCAGGCTGCGTAGCATGGCAAGTGCAGCCGGCTATTGCGACCTCTCCCATCCCGTCCGCATCCCCGCCAATTCCAAGGTGGCTACCTTGTCCAGAACCAGAAATAAGCACCACAATGAGGCAGGTAACAACAATCTTCAGACGGGATAACATGATTCCACTCGCTCAATCCCCTCTTGAGGTAATCAATCCACAAAAAAGGGGGATATTAACGTTCCACTTCGGCCCCTTCGGGGCCGTATAAATTACTCACATCGTTCGAAAAGCCTGAAACGGCCTTAGCAGGACGGACATACGTGTCAGGACCTCTTTGGAAGAATGTGTATGAATTGACCGATGTTCAAATCGCCGGTCTTGATCAGGCTGAAGAATTAATGTTGTTGATGCAGATTAGCGACGCTGAGTCACTATTGCTTTCTATGGTTGCTGAAGACCCAGATTGCATACCGGTACTGAACAACCTTGGTCACTTGTTTGGTCGTTACTTGTCTGACTTTGACCGTGCTATTGAGTTCTATGAGAAGGTACTCAATCTGGAACCAGACAATGCTTGGGCCAGAGATGAAAGACGTAGATATCGACGCTACCAAACTTACGACTAGAACAACATAATCTAGTCTCTTGCGAACCGCCTGACATGGAGCAGGGGGCAATACTCGTAGTTGGGGTTGGTGGTATTGGTTGCAAGTGGTCCCAGAGAGCCCACTCTCGCTGTCAAATCCTCTCTGATTTGCTTCTTATTGACGCTGATGAATCTTCGTTCTCCTCTTCTCAGGAAGCAAATTGCCTGCATCTAGATGCTACTGGACAAGCCAACGGACTCGCAGCCATGCCTAGCCTCGCTGCGCATCGCTTGCTTGAGGGCCTGCCAAATATTTCTCAGCTCCTCGACAGGGCTGAGTTAGTAGTGATTCTTGTAGCATTGGGAGGGGGCACTGGTTCCGGCGCAGCCGCAGAAATTGCTTCTAAGGCCAAGGAGTCCGGAAGCTTGGTTTTGAGCATCGTCGGCCTTCCCTTCGCAGAGCAACCACTTAGGTGTGCAATTTCTGATAGATCACTACCCATGATAGAGCGCAATTCCCACCTTTGCATCCGAGTTAGCTTGGAGCGTCTCGCATGGCAGGCAAGGCACAGGGAATCTGACTGGAAGTTGGGATCTGAATGGATTGGGGAGTTAATCGAAGGCCTGGTTACCACTCTTGCAAAGGTAGGCAAGATGAATCTTGATCTGATGGACCTGAGAACTGTGATTGATAGGCCCGGCGATGCGACATTAATAGTTGGGACGGGAACCACTGAGGACCCGCTAGGCGTCGTTGCAATGGCTCGCAACTCTCCATTGTCAGAGATCGATATCGAAGGCGCAAAGGGTTGCCTTATCCAAGTCGAGGGAGGGCCAGATATGACATTGTCACATCTGAATCTCGTTACTGATGGATTCGTCTCAGTGTTAGATGAGGATTGCCAGGTTATCCTAGGTGCAAGATCAAGTGATGAGATGGCCGGCCGTCTCCGACTAGTCGCCGTAGTTAGCGGGCTCTAGTCAATTAGCTCAACAATGTCTTCATCTTGACTTACAAATTCAGCGCTTGCGAGAACCTGACTCGTGCGCACTTCATCTGGGTTCTGGGTGGAGTTCATGGGACTTGTTCGAGACAACGATTGATTCTCTATTCCCTCCATAGCTTCGTTTTCAGGGTCATTTCCCCCGACACTACCAATTTTTGTTACTGCTAGAGGCAATATTACCAACATTACCAATGCGGTCAGAAGGTGACCCCCGGCTGTGGTGGTCAGCAAATTCCCCTCTGAAATAGCTGTGAGGGATGAGATGCTGCCTCCGTAGGCATACCCGAATGCGATCCCCCAAAAAACTGCGGACTGCCCCTGGAAAATCGACCATCCTTTATCATGACCCCTATTGGCCATCGACCAAACTGCTAACAATATCGTAATCGCCATCAAGGCTCCTTCCTCGAGGAGCATTGCTCCTGATGCCGAATCCACGAGGAAAGGATTTCTCCTCCAAGAGCTTAGTATGTGCCAACCTGTCATCAGAGTCATGAGCATCATCATCCTGTCTGCAGCAATTCCGTCAATATTCCCTGACTCCCTGACAACACCGGAGAGCTTGTCAGCTGAAACGCAAACTAGGATGATTACACCGAGGAAGGACGCCCAAGATAGGTGAACAGTGACACCGTGCCCTGAGAGTCCTCCAGCATCATATCCAAACCACCAAACCAAGGGAGAGAAAACAACCACTGAGAATATCGATCTTGTCAGTGTATAGTTACGACCGACCCTACCTGGCCTATTGTATTTGGAGATCTTTCTAGCGTAAACTATTCCTCCGAATAATAATGACAAGGCCTGGCCGATTGACATGAGCACGAAAATGGATGCCAAGAGGTAGGTAATCCAAATTAAGTCCCCACTATCAACTTGGCTTAGAATGCCCAAGCAAATGACTAGACAAATTACCAAGGTTGGAAGTAGCGAAAGCAACGATTTCTTCCAGTATGAGAGATTCAGAATTCCACTTCCCCTATCTTGGACTTTGAACAGGATTTTTCCAATTGAACTCGGAGCAATAACAGCTGCAATGCAGTAGGCCAGAGTCAAGGAAAGGAACATAGTACTGCCCTTTTCTTGTAAACCGAAAATCCCGGCCTTCATTATTGCAAATAGAAGTCCAGAATTGAGTGTCAGTACTAGCAAGTGAGGCAGGGTTGACGGACTCGTGAAAGACTGCATGACCCCCCTTCCAGAAATTTGCCCGTCTTGCACCTCTTCCACGGTCCCGGGGAAACCCACTATTGGTTAAGGTAAACCCCTTCCCGCTGCCATGGCGAGGCTGAACAAGGCTGCTCGTGGTAAGCACAGGTGGATTGGTTTCAGCATCACACAACTTTGCACTAGGGAGGAATTACAAAGGATAATCGAGCCAATTTTTCAGGATTTAGAGTGGCGACTGTTCGACGTAAGTGCGAATGAAATAGGGACAATGGCCATAGTTAAGGTTGATTTGAACGACTACAAAAAAGCAACAAGCTTGCTGAATGAAGCTGATGGGATTTCTACCATCACCAGCTCGGGGAAGATCAGGCTGGTTCGTACAAGATTGGAGTGATAGGGATTCACAATGCCCACCTAACTCCATCCATTTCATTCACTATCCCTGAGCCTTTCTCTTCGAGTACCTCTAACTCTCCATCCAATGTTAGCCCAACAGCACTCGTCCAAATTCCGTCTACCTCCATCGAAACTCCTCTCGATAACATCGTAGAGAGCCCCTTCCACGAAATTCGCAACATTTCCTCCGATATGGGCATTTTCAACCATCCGTTGTCTTCGAAGAATGAGGCAAGAGCGGCATCAATCAGACGTAGCACTTGGTTCGCACCTACATCGCCTAACGTACTCACCCACCCCGACGCTACAAAGTCGTCTCCTTGAAAACCTTCACAATTTACTCCAATGCCAATTCTAACATTTTCATTATCCGAGCACTCAATCAGCACCCCTCCCATCTTTTTGCCGTCAGGGCTGACAACGTCATTGGGCCACTTTGATTGTGCCTGCAAGCATCCTGCCACTATCGCTCCTATACTGGTTTGGAGTAAGCCGGGAGACACTCTATCTAATACACTGGGGTCCATGGACCAAGTCGCTGAAATACTACCTTCTGTAGACCACCACTTCGCTCCTCTCCTGCCTCTCCCAGTTCTCTGTTTAGACGCAAATACTCTGTTCCACTCATTTCCTTCGAAGGAAGCCGCTTCGTCCATGGTGGAATCACATTCATCGATAATTGTCGGCTTCATTCCAGTCCCAGGTTTCCACATTGCACAGACCTCCAGCTTCTCCCCACCCAAGCGTTTTGAAGCTACTGAACGTACGGACCAACCTTTCTCCCTCCAGTCATCGGCAGAACTCTGACTCCTGGGATCAGTTCTGAATAAGATTAGAATCAGGCAGTCTTCACTTGTGAGGGTATTTGGTTCAGATAGATGATCTAACAGAATTTTGCCCCATCCCCCTAATTTGATATCATTCAGAGCCGCTTCTTCCATTGCGGAAAGCACCGACTGGTCATTTGTCGGGTCCAAGTATGGCAAGTTCCACACGATCATAGACGCATCTTCAGGTATCTTGAAACCCTCTCCAATCCCCGAATCAACAATCTCAACCCGATCAAGCATACCGTACTTTTCCAGATTCCTCCTGGTTGCAGATAGAGCAAGGGGGTTTATGTCACAGCAGGTCACACTCCATCCCAAACTCGCCAATGCAATTGCGACGGCTCCAGATCCGCATCCAATTTCTACTGCTGATCCCTCTCTGCGCTGAAGCTGTGATATTGCTTCGCACAGCAACCTTGTGTCCTCACGTGGAGGGTAAACGGTAGGTGGAACCAGTAGCGCCCATTTCCCAATTCCTTCAATAGATAGGTGATGCAACTCTCCCTCCGTGGATAGTTTTTCACTTTCACCGGTATCCGAAAATGCCATGCCATTTCCAGTTTAGGCGTATTGAAAACATTTATGCGGAATAACATGGAAGGGCAATCGCTCCTAGTCCCCCATGGAGCATTCGCCCACACTGGCCAATGTGCGTTGAGCACAATGTTTTAGAAGACCCCCCCGGTCGGAGGATAGCCCAGCATTAGCCATGGGCCTGTAGCTTAGTCAGGTAGAGCGCCGGGCTTTTAACCCGGTGGCCGGGGGTTCGAATCCCCTCAGGCCCGCCTGACAGCTCTCAGGCTCACGCTTTTCTGGACGGGGGAAGGCGCGTGGCAGTAAAGAGTTCGACTAAGAAGAGACTGGTGGAGCTTGGCATTCCCGAGGAGCACGCCCACAAACTGGCTGATGACGCAAATCTTGATGCGATAAAGAGGATGACTTCAGAGCAGGTCGCCAAGAAGGTTGGTATTGAGTCCGGCGACGCTATGTTGGATACCATAATGTCAGTAATTTCCGAACACGTGGGGTCACGGAAACGTAGCAAGAGCAACAGAATCACAATTTCCCGTAAGGCTTTGCTCGAGGAAGACATTCCCACAGGTGATTACAGATTTAATGTGTTGAACCATGTTCTTGTCCCCCATCACGAATTAGTGCCCATTGAACTCGAGTCATCTACCTTGGAACCATGGGGCCTCAATCAATCTGATTCATACGGTGAAGACAGGCTAGCGAAGGAACTTCTACCTAAGATCCTGATTACCGACCCCGCTATTCAATCTATCAAGGAGTCAGAGGAGTCTGAAAATGAAGATCTGCCCGCAGGCTGGCTGACGAATAGGGTGGTTAAAATTGTCAGATACAGCCGATCTGCGGGTAGTTCAATTGCATATCGTTTAATTGTTGAGAGGACATAGGATTTTGTGGTACAATGAAGGAAATTGTTGAGAGTTATTTCAAGCAAAGAAGCCTGGTAAATCACCAGCTGGCTTCATACAATGATTGCATACCTGTCGGTGATGGTAAGGAAAGCCGGATGGAGGGTATTGTCCGGAACATCAAGATTGGTACTGACGAGGATTTAGATGATGATGAAGGGGGATTGGTCAAGCTAGATTTACTAGATAAAGAGATCATTGTCCGTCTAAAAAACCTGAGACTGGGCCGACCAACCATCAAGGAGGCTAATGGAGCAGAACATCCTGCCACCCCATTGGAGTGCCGCCTACGGAAACTTACGTACTTCTCACCAGTCTATCTCGATTTCAAGATTTTTAGAGACGACCTACCGCCGACATCCACCGGTTCTGAAGTGGGTTTTCAGGAGGAGAAAAATGTTCACATCGGCAATCTCCCCATTATGGTTAGATCTGCCAGGTGTAATCTCCACGTGAATCACATTGACGAAAATAGGAGACTCTCTCCCGACGCGTCACCTGAAGATTCCGATCGATTCACCCAACTATTGAGGAAGTCCGGAGAAGATCCTCTGGATCCGGGGGGCTATTTCATCATCAATGGAACCGAAAGGGTGCTAATCTCCATGGAAGATTTAGCTCCTAACAGGGTGACAGTTGAGAAAAACAAAAAGTATGCCCATGAAACCCAGGTTGCCAAGATTTTCTCACAGAAGGATGGAGTGAGGAAGCCACTCAATGTTGAGAAGAGGAGGGATGGGATGTTGATGGTCAAAATCCCTAGCGCCGGGACTACGCCAGTCCCGTTGGTTTTGCTCATGAGGGCTCTAGGGATAGAGAACGATAGGGAGATTTTCGCTTCAATCGCTGGTCCTC
Organism: uncultured Candidatus Poseidoniales archaeon; assembly: GCA_964563355.1. Classification (GTDB taxonomy): domain Archaea; phylum Thermoplasmatota; class Poseidoniia; order Poseidoniales; family Thalassarchaeaceae; genus UBA36. The sequence continues at coordinate 85,393 of CAZLVU010000005.1, read as the reverse complement.
CTGAAGCAATGAAATTCACCGTTGCAAACTTGAATGATGTCAGGGATAATGAGGAGTATGGCGTAGATACTTGCGAAGAGGCCCTTGCATGGCTAGAGAAGAAATTCGCCGCTGGTCAGCAGAAAGAATACAGAGAGTCGAGAATTCAGAATTTACTGGACAACGAGCTGCTGCCTCATCTAGGATCTGCTGAAGAAAATAGGGAGAAGAAAGCAGTCTTCCTTGGTAGGATAGCAAGACAGGTCCTTGAGATGGCTATAAAGGACGCAGACCCAAATGATAAGGATCACTATGCGAACAAGCGTGTGAGGCTAGCAGGGGATCTAATCGAGGACCTATTTCGAGTAAGCTTGCAGCAGCTTTCAAGAGATCTAAAGTACCAACTTGAGCGGCATCACAACCGGAAAAGGGAACTCCGGATTTCTTCTTGCTTGAGGCCAGATGTCCTCACCACCAAGATAATGCACGCTCTTGCAACTGGCAACTGGGTAGGTGGAAGGTCCGGAGTGAGCCAGTTACTCGACAGGACAACCTACCTCTCAGCCCTATCCCATCTCCGTAGGGTTACTAGCCCGTTGGTCCGCAGCCAACCACATTTCGAGGCACGTGATCTTCATCCCACACAATGGGGCAGGTTGTGTCCCAACGAAACTCCAGAGGGGCAGAACTGTGGATTGGTCAAGAATGCCGCTCAGATGATAGACGTATCTGAGGAGGTGCCTGAGGGCGATGTAAAGGACTTACTCAAAGAAGCTGGGGTAGATGACAACCCCGATGGTTGGGCAGACGGGTCCAGAATCCACGTAAACGGGGATATTTTTGGTTTGCACAAGAGGCCCCAAAAATTGGTTAGCCAGTTCAAGAGGCGCCGACGCTCCGGTAGAATAAGGCCTGAGGTCAGCATCCGACATGATTTGGAGAACCGTGACGTGTTCATCAATACTGACCGGGGGCGCATGCTACGGCCGCTTCTAATTATTGATCACGGAAGCTTGCAAATCACTAAGATGCATTTGGATGGCCTCAGATCCGGGGAAATTTCATTTTCCGACTTAGTCTCTGGTGGCGTAATTGAATGGGTAGATGCTGAAGAAGAGGAGGATCTTCTCATCGCACCTAGGCCGTTTGATCTTCCATCTTTGTCACCCAAGAACAAGAGGCCCATCAACCCCTCAAAAGTGGAGTGGCTGAATCTCGGGGAACATGGAATATCTCATGCCAGGGTATCCGTTGAAGTGCTCATGCCAAACGGCGATGCGGTGACTGAGAAATTCAAGGTTCCATTGAATTATTTCCAGGACAACATCGACGCTTTGAAGAGAAAGGAGAAGAAGGACAACACCGTTCTCGTTTTTACTCATGTAGAAATCGATCCCCAACTAATACTGGGCGTCTGCGCGTCACTTGTTCCGTATCCGGAGCACAACTCCACTCCTCGAGTAACTGGGGGGACAGCCATGGTCAAGCAGAGTCTTGGGGTGGCAAGTGCAAACTTCCGACTAAGGCCTGATACACGTGCACACGTGATGCACTACCCACAGAGGTCTATTGTCGGTACAAGGGCTATGCAGTCAACAAACTTCGACCAACGACCGGGTGGCCAGAATTTCGTCGTTGCTATCGTTAGCCATCATGGTTACAATATGCAAGACGCCGTTGTTATGAACCGCTCTTCTGTCGAGCGCTCTCTTGCTAGATCTGCATTCATTAGGACGTACAATGCGGAAAACAAGCGTTTTCCTGGTGGCCAGGAAGAGAGGATAGAGATTCCCGGTACAGGATTGGACGAGGTTAAGGGTCTGAAGTCATGGGACGCGTATGCTCACCTGGAGAGGGATGGACTGCCAGTACCTGAGCAGGAGCTGACAAGCCAAGAAGGGGGCAGGTCGATTCTTGTTGGCAAGACGAGCCCTCCGCGGTTCTTGGAAGAAGCGCATGGCGCATTTTTGCAAGCTCAGGAACGTCGTGAATCCTCCATGCTCGTTCGTCACGGGGAGAAGGGTTGGGTTGACAACGTATATGTCACCGAATCACTCGATTCAGGAAGATTAGTAAGGATTACCCTCCGAACGAATAAGATTCCAGAATTGGGGGACAAATTTGCTAGTAGGCATGGTCAGAAGGGCATTATCGGGAGACTAGTAAACCAGGAAGACTTACCCTTTACTGAGGAGGGAGTAATCCCTGACTTGCTAATTAACCCCCATGCGATTCCTTCCAGAATGACCGTCGCCCACGTTTTGGAGATGATTGGAGGGAAGGTTGGTTCGATGGAGGGTAGACGTATCGATGGCACAGCCTTCACTGGGGAGAAAGAGGAATCCCTTCGTTCAGGACTCCTCAGGAACGGCCTCAAACACACCGGTAGGCAAACCATGATCAATGGCGAAACCGGTGAATCCTTCCCCGTTGACACATTTGTGGGGGTAATCTACTACCAGAGGCTCCACCACCTTGTCAGCAGCAAGCTCCATGCCAGAAGCCGTGGGAGGGTACAGATCCTCACAAGGCAGCCCACTGAGGGACGTGCGCGCCAAGGTGGGCTTAGGTTCGGTGAGATGGAGAGGGACTGCTTGATTTCTCATGGTGCTTCCATGGTCATCAAGGACCGCCTTCTTGACGAATCAGATGGGTGGAATCTTATGGTTTGTAACACCCCTAGATGCGGACATATTGCTTACTATGATTGGAAACGGCGAACCAGCGTTTGTCCCGTTTGCGGTGACCGAGCGGATGTTCATTCAGTTCAGACTTCTTATGCATTCAAGCTCCTCTTGGATGAAATGAAAAGCCTTGGTGTCGCAATGAGACTCGAACTGGAGGACCGAAAATGAGTGCTCGCGACGCAGCAAAGATTCCGAAGCGAATCGACTCCATCCGGTTCACCTTGATGGACCCCAATGAGATTAGAAAGATGAGTTCTGTGGAAGTCAAAACTGCTGACACATACAAGGATGACGGCCATGCATTCAAACAGGGCCTAATGGACCCAAAGATGGGGGTCATCGATCCGGGAATCAGATGTGAGACGTGCGGCAATAAGCACGAAGAGTGTCCTAGTCATTTCGGCCACATTGCACTCGAGCTCCCCGTGATGCACATTGGTTTTACAATGCTAATCAAGACGTGTCTGAAGGCGACATGCAACACTTGTAGCAATATTCTACTCCTCGATGCGCCTGAGACTCACCCCCTGGATCCTGAGAAATCCGAGCAGGATTACTACAGGGACAAGGTTAACGACATTATCCTCAAACATGGAGTAGGCGGTCGGGAATTCAAGAAGGTTATCAAGGATATAGAGAACATTTGCGCTGGAGCTAAGAGAGCAATTTGCATGCACTGTGGAGCAGAACAGGGTAAGATAATTCTCGATAAACCAACCACCTTCAAGGAGAAGAAGGCAGACAAGGGCGAACATAAATTGAACGCCAGAGATATCAGGGAATGGCTGGAGAAGATTCCGGACGCGCACCTGATCTTCGTTGGTATGGAGAAAGAAGTCAGCAGGCCTGAATGGACCATAATGAAGGTTTTACCCGTTCCTCCAATTACTGTTCGACCATCCATTACTCTGGAGAGCGGAGACAGATCTGAGGATGATCTCACTCACAAACTGGTAGACGTACTGAGAATCAATCAGAGGCTTCGCGAGAATCGCGATTCAGGAGCTCCTCAGCTTATTGTTGAGGATCTTTGGGAGCTTCTCCAATACCATTGCACAACCTACTTCGACAACCAGACCAGTGGCATCCCTCCTGCTAGGCATCGCTCTGGCAGGCCTCTGAAGACACTCTCTCAGCGACTGAAGGGAAAGGAAGGCAGATTTCGTAGCAACCTTTCTGGTAAGAGAGTCAATTTCTGTGCCAGAACTGTGATCAGTCCAGATCCCAATCTGGGAATAAACGAGGTAGGGGTTCCAGTTGCTACTGCAAAGGAACTGACAGTCCCCATCCGAGTCACTAGTAGGAATAGGGAGCAACTCCGACAGATGATTCTGAGGGGGCCGGATGTCCACCCGGGTGTCAACTACATCATCAGGGGAGATAGATTCCGAGTAAGGATTACTGACCGTACCAAGTTCATTTGGTCAGGCTTCAGGTGCCTTAACCCCGATTGCCATTCCGGCAGTGACGATGAGCCATACATGGGTTATATGCCTGATCTGAACCAAGTTCTACCTGCCCCCAACTTTCTCCCAGGGCTAGTGCTGAAGGAACAGATGAGAAGGGACCACATCACCGATGAGCTACAGAAAGAGTGGAGCGTCGATTTAGGAGCCACATTATCAAATCTCAAAGGGGAGGATTCCAATGGGAAAAGTTTGCCCGATAACGACCCAGGTGCCATAATTCACAACAGATGGCGATGGGAAGTTGAGAATCCGGGGGAATATCTACCGGAGCACCTGGAGGTTCGATGCCCCCACTGCGGGAGCCCCGAGGTCGAGGATGAGCATGGCAACGTTTTCCCTACTGATGTCGAGGATCGGTTGAGTACATATGACCGAGACGGAAACCCGAGACCCGGCGTTATCGTCGAACGACATTTGATCGATGGCGACGTAGCCATCTTCAACCGGCAGCCATCCCTTCACAGGATGTCAATGCTCGTCCATGAAATTCGAGTCATGGCTGGCAAGACTTTCAGGTTTAACTTAGCAGACTGTACACCTTACAACGCAGATTTCGACGGTGATGAGATGAACCTTCATGTAATTCAGAGTGAGGAGGCAAGAGCCGAAGCGCGCATCCTCATGCGAGTTCAGGAACATATCATTTCGCCCAGATACGGTGGCAGTGTCATCGGGGGAATTCATGATCACATTACCGGCGCCTATCTGTTAACTAATGGCGAAGCATTCCTGCCCAAGCAAGTTGTAATGGATGTAATGAGCTCATTTGATTGGGACGGTGAACTCCCTGAAGAGATTGTTAGTAACGGGCAGTCTGGTTTCCGAGGTAACGATGTGTTCAGCTTACTTGTTAAGGAAGGGATCAATTTGAGCTTTAAGAATAGAGCAGGGCAGGATGTCAACATACTCAAAGGCCATGTCAATGGTTCGATAGACAAGAGAGGGATTGGTGCCGAAGACGGCAGATTGCTTGACGCCGTCGTGCAATCCCTTGGTACTGACAAGGGGGCCGAATTCATCAACAAGATGACTAAAATGACAATTTCAATCTGCACTGCAATGGGATTCACCACTGGAATAGATGACGAAGACTTACCCCCAGAGGCAAAGGATGAGATAGCTCGAATTAATGAGGCTGCTAGTGCCAAGGTTGATTCGGAATTGGAAAAGTTTGGCAAGGATGGGAAGAGGTACGACACAAGGCCCGGAAGGACTCCACTTGAGACACTTGAGGAGAATATTCTGACCATTCTTGATGAGGGCAAGGCCGAAACCGGGAACGTTGCAAAGTCATTGCTCGGGGAAGACAACTCTGCTGTCCTCATGGCCACCTCAGGTGCCAGGGGTTCGATGGACAACCTTGCAATGATGGCAGGCTCCATCGGCCAACCGAAAGTCCGAGGAAAGCGTTTGGAAAGAGGGTATCAAGATAGAGTCCTATCTCACTTCCCGCGTAAAGTAAAGGGCGCTAAGGAGAAGGGATTTGTCTCTTCTTCATTCAAGAGAGGATTGGAGCCAACTGAATTCTTCATGCTCTCTGTTTCTGGGCGTGAGTCGCTTGTGGATACCGCAGTTAGGACCAGTAAATCTGGTTACATGCAACGTAGACTAATTAACGCCATGGACGATCTAAAGGTCGCCAGTGATGACCGGGCTTCGGTGAGGGACACAGCGAACAGGATTGTTCAGTTTGAATATGGGGAGGATGGCATCGATCCAGCTAAAAGCCGCAAAGGAAGCCCGTTCGATGTCAATCAAGTTCTAGATGATGCGTTAGGGGGTGCTAGCTAATGGTTGTAAAGAGCGCCACAAAGAAGAAGTTGATGGATCTTGGAATCGAAGAGGAATATGCGCACAAGCTCGCAGATGACAGAAAGTGGGATGATGTAAAGGGACTGTCATCCGGACAAATTGCCCAGATTTGCGGCATTGACTCAGGCACTTCCCAGAGGATCCATGAGATAATGTCGAGCTCTGCAAAGTCATCTAGGGCATCTGCAGCAGCTAGAGCCCAGAAGACCATTGTACGCAGGAGGGCCGCTTCTAGGACTAGCAGGATGAAGCGTTCCCTACCTCTGGAGACCTATGATTACGAATCTAAGGCAGTGCAGCTTACTAGGGACTTGGATATCGAGGACGAGATGTACATACGTCTTTCCAAGGCTTCTGAAGCTCTTGGGGTGACAATTACTCCAAGGATGATCGACGATCTAGTCAAGGGCCTACAGAAGAGAGGTGAAAAGAAGATCTCCGATGCCAAAGCCAAGAAAATCATCACCACGGCGAGGGACCAATCCTTGGAAGCCAAAGCGGTTCCCTATGAGGCCGTGGGAATCACAACTGCTCAGTCCATAGGTGAGCCCGGTACTCAGATGACGATGCGAACCTTCCACTATGCCGGAGTTGCCACAGTTAACGTCACACAGGGTTTGCCACGAATTATTGAGATAGTTGATGCCCGTAAGGTACCCAAGACACCGACAATGATAATCTACTTGGATGAGTTCAATGCCAAGGGCAAGCCCTTGAGAACTAATGAGAAACTGATTCGGGATATTGCTGCCGCAATAGAGACGACGACCGCCACAGACGTGGCTACAATAGATGTTGATGTTGCGCAGCGCAACATAAGCTTACAACTCAACGCTAGCAATATGAGGCTGAAGAATATGACTGGTGCGGAGATAAGGGACAAACTTTCCCGAGCCCTACGGCTTTTCGTCCAGGCCGATAACGATGACAGACCGAAATCTCTCAGAATTGTCCCCGGAGTCGTCAAGGAGGAAGATCTTGCGAATCTTTCCTCTGATCCGCCAACCTACACCGCACTGCTACAGTTGGAAGATAAGATCAAAAAATTAAGACTGAAGGGACTACCTGGCATTTCACGGGCAAATGTGCAAGGCCCCATGGACACCGGAGAGTACTACATTTCCACTATTGGTTCCAATCTGGCTAGAATCAGCGAATTCGCTGGAATTGATAGAGCGAGGACATACACTAACAACATCAACGAGATCCATGACATTCTAGGGATTGAAGCTGCTAGGCAGGCAATTATCAACGAGATGTGGGATACCTTAGAGGGAGCAGGACTTGAAGTAGACGTCCGGCATCTCCTCATGGTTTCTGATGTAATGACCACTAGTGGGGAGGTCAGAGCAATCGGAAGGCATGGGGTCAGTGGCACTAAGCACTCGATCCTAGCTCGTTCAGCATTCGAAGTTACAGTCACCCATCTACTAAAGGCGGGAGTAATAGGCGAGAGGGACGCATTGTCTGGAGTTACAGAGAACATCATAGTTGGGCAGCCTGTTTCCCTTGGCACTGGCAGTGTGGAGCTGTTTTACATACCCGAGGAGCACAATTGAGTTGGTTTCATGGACATAGCTAGACAGCTCAAGCAAGGAATAAGCTCGGGAATTTTGGTATTCGGGCAACGTCAGACAAAGACTTCCTGTGCGAGTGGAGATGCCAAGCTTGTCTTGGTAGCCGCGAACTGTCCTGAGTCTTTCATCAATGAAGTTAGGAACAGCTACCCCAACGTCCCGATTCACCAGCTGATGTTGGTTAACAGACAACTCGGTGCTGCCTGCGGAAAGCCATTCTCCGTTAGTTCAATCGGCGTTTTGGATGGAGGTCAGAGTGAACTTCTCCAAATCGCCCCCAATCTTTAGCTCCTGAATCGGCCCCTTGACATGCGGATCTTGGGTTCGTTTGAAAGTCCCAAGATGCTCCCTTAGCTTCATGGAGTCTGCGGTCAGAGACCTTTTGGTTAACAGAACGGTGAGACTTAGGCCTGTTCAACTTGCGAGAACAGTACATGGCTTCCATTGCTTGGGAATAGCGGCCAAGGTTCCTGACATAGGCACGGACGACTCACGTGAAGTCTACGTCTGGCATGTTCCTGCTGATTTATTGCCTTTGACCGAGCAGGAGTTAGAAAGATGGTCAGTGGACGCACCCGAGGGTCGGCACTGGATTCTGTCTGAAAGGGAATTACTATTGGACAACTCGCAGTATTCTGACCCCGAAATAGCCCTATGGGGGCCGGAAGAGGTTTCTCTCTGGATCGGTAGGGCTGTAATGTCTGGCGAATTAATTGCTCATCACCCATCTAACCAGAATGAAAATCCCCCCCCAATCGACAAAGAAGGTGAAACCCACGAAAAAACTGACTTTCTCAGGCCCATTATTGACGTTTCAAACTGGTTGTCTGTCAGGGGGATGGAAGGCGCAACATACACACCGGTTTTGCTAGGTGCGAAGACATGGGTCGTAACCGGAGATTTGGAGGGGCCCGAAGGAGAGCTAGAGAGGAATACCTGGAAGTTGAACGAAGACCCATGGTCCTCTAAGATTGAAATTTTTGATGAGTCGGAAAGGCTGGAAAATGTACCAGATTTACAGGTCCTCCCCCCTCCTGATGATTCATGGATTGCAGAGGAAAACCTGCCTGGGATGGTAGGCAAATTGCTTGAGGTTAGGAGACAGGACGGTACGACTAGCTCTGGAGAGAAAGGACCGGTCAGAAGCATGTTACTACAGAGATGGTCTTTCAGAAGTGACTCCGCAAGATTGGGACAAAGGCCGCTATTCTTGCCCGGCTGGATTATTCATGAACAAGAAGACATTCTATTGCATGGCAGGATTGGCCGAACTTTCGAATTGCATTAATTCCTCTGTAGTGACATCAACTCTTCAGTCGACAAGGTGTCTCCAGACATTAGCCTCGACATGAGGTCAGAAACCTCCACTTTTTCATCTCCGTGGTCAAACCTCTGTTTCGAGTCTAATATTTTCAGCATATCTTGCATTGAGTGAATGCAACGAAGTGACACAATGTATCTGCTGTGTAAATCATCTGCCTTCTTCTTCATCTTAGTAAGATCGATATGCTCCGAATTAGCAAGACTCCTGAGCCTATCGACCTCATCGGATAACTCAATCATAAGGTCATGAGCTTCTTGGGCAGAAACTACGGCTTCCTCGACGGACTTGTGGGCCTCAGCTTGCACAGACTCCGCTGCTCTGACTTTGTTGAGAATTTTGGAACTATTTGCATCCTCAATTGCCTTTACCTCGTTATACTCCTTCTGGAGTTTCTTCATCTTGGAGATGAACTCCTTCTCTTTGCTTGGATTTATCTGACCGGTTTGGTGCTTCCATTCCAGACCGTTCATCATTGCCCTTATTTTTTGGGAAGACTTTCCGTTCTTGGCCCTCTCTGCCTTGGATGGTTTGCTGTCCCTTAGTATTGCACGAAGCTCCTTCAATTCATTCGATCTTTGCAATCTAAGCTTTTTCAAATCACGAACTTTGGAATTAGCATGGTTACGAATTTCCTTTTGATTTTGCACCTCTGTAATTAGCTCCTTGACTTGCCTGTTAATTTCGTTTCTTTTGTCAAGGTGGACTCTTACATCTGAATTAAACTCATCACGCTTGGTCTTGAAATCAGATAACCTCGCAGAAACCCTTTCAGTAACAGGCTCGAAGATTGCTTCGAGACTCGTGTGATTTAGCCCCAACGCAAGTCCTCATAGTAGCCGAATTTGGAAACCCATTTAAGCAATACCAAAGATACCCAAATGCGATCATTCTTCCTTTCGTCTTGCCAGATTGCCTTTTCTGCTACCTCTTCTTGAGACTCCAAGCCTTCTAATCTTCTTCTTTGGAGTTTTGAATTCCTCCTCAGTTTTACCTCCAGTTTCTCGTTCTAGGTTTGACAGACTTCCCGAATCGAGCAGAGCCCCCATTTCTGCTGTAGTCAGCATCCCGCCACTGACGGCAATATCCTTGATGTCTGAAATCTTTACTCGGCCTTTCCTACTAAAAGAAATACGATGATAGGCTTCAAACCGCCCCAATTCCTTTTTGGTAATTCGCTTTTCAACATTTATTTCATCCATCCTTTTGTCAATGTAAGAGATTCGATTGCTGATTTTCCGCACCTCTTTCCTGTTAACATCCTCTTTCCCCAACTGGTTGCCGCCCTTCTCTAATTCAGAGATGCTGCTGGCAACATCATCCTTATTCTGATCAAGCTGTTTCGTTATCGCTTTCAGGTCCTTGATATGAGATGCATATTCGCTATGTGCTAATTCCGCGACACTCTTTCTTTTGATTGCCGACTGAATCTCAAAGAATCGGCTGAACGCATCGAGTTCTCTGTTCAACATTGGAACGGAGGTAAGGTCATTGTCTATTGTGGTCAGTCTTGAATGGGTTTCATTTAACCATTCCAATAAGATTTTTGTTGGGGGTGGAATTAATTCATTTATCGAGTCTCTAAGTTTCTTCTTCTTATTAGCAAGCTTCCTTGATTTGTGAAAGCTACTTAGGAGCCTTTTACGCCCAGAGTCTGCCGTTTGCACCTTTCCCAGAACTGATCTGAGCGCTTTCACTATCTCTACCTGGTCCTTCCTCTCTGCCCGTAATCCTCTCCTCTCGTTTTCCAATGTTGAGAGGGTCCTTTTTTGCCCGCTAATTAATTGATCAATTTCATCCCTATCAAATTCTTCGAGATCACCCCAATCTAGGCTATTCTGGGACTTGCTCATTCTCCTTCACTTCCTTCGTTGCTAATTTTCTGCCTTTTCTTGGGCGTGACCTTCCTTGCAAATGTAGAAGCTCCACCGTCAGAAACAATCTTGCTGTCAGCCAGTAGGTCTGGGAATCCACGACCTAGGTCATCAAAGCCTTCTTCCAACCTCCTTTGCCAGTGTTCTATTGCCTTGTCTGACTGGGACAATAACTCCCTTGCCCGGTCTAGTTGACTCCTGACTTCCCTCAAATCTAGCATCAGAGCCATCCTTTTTTCGTAAATTGGCTGAGCTTTCTCAACCGCCTCAAGCATCTTTCGGTGTGCTTTGTCGGCGCCCTTGTACAATTTTGACATCTTCCGCCGATTCTCAATATAATCAGACATTTCAGGGTTTGACTCTTTTCTATCCATCAGCCAACTTTCATTTTCCTCAATTAGCTTCTTTCTCTTGTCTAGCATTAACCTCTCAGCTTTGTGATCTAAAGCGGAAGTCTGGATTTTTTGCTCTATTTCATCTAGTTTTTCAAAAAGCTTCTCTTTCTTCCATCGTGGATCTAGATTGATTAAACCCCCGGTTTCCAGTAGTCTTTCCCTAGAAGATTTTACAGAATTTAGAATTGATCCGGCTTCACTTTGACTCCCATCTCGAACATCCTTAAGACGTGCAACTTTCTCATTTGCCTGTTGATATGATTTCTCAGATCTTTCTAGTCTTGGCGCAAGGGCTTCTTCCTCAGCCTCGAGATTTCTAATCACACCCGGAAGGCTTTCCTTCAGCACCTTCCTACGCAATAAGAGGGCGTTCGCTAGCTCTTCCGGTCCGAGGGATAGCAGTGTTTCACTGTCCATTACGTTTCGGCACGGGTCAATTCATGCATTAAAGCCCTGTGTGGTAGAACTTTTTGGGTTTGATTGATACGATGCATTGAGGAGGACGTCACAATGCTAGGAAATACGAAGAGGGCGTTTTGCTTCTTGATTGTGTTAGTCCTAATGCCATTGCCATTCTTCAGCATTTCTAGCTGCAGTATGCTCGATTCCGAGCCAACCAGTGTTAGCTTCTCATCCGAATCTAACGGTACTGCAAACTTCTCATTTGCTGGCGGTACCGGAGTGGCTTTACTTGGTGAGCCTTCTCACGCGGGGGACCCTCTAGTTGCCACGGTTCTCGTTAGTAATCGTGGCTCGGCCTCAGGATTGGTAACATTGAACCTTCAGGACCGAATTAATTCGATTTCCTCTTCTGGAATACCGGTGGAGATTTCTCCGGGATCAAGCAGAGAGGTTAGTGCTACCTTCGTTCCCGAACACGATGGCACTCTGATTTACGATTGGTGGCTCACGAGCCCGAATTCCCTAATCGATCCCACTCTGAATGGTGAGTTTTCGGTTGAAATAGCAGCATCACAGGTTATCAATCTGAGTGTTGACTCAGTCAGCTGGGAACTAGACGAAACCCTCTCCCTTGAGATCTCTGTGTTCCTCTCTCCGGGGAGACAGAGAGATGTTGCAATTCGTGCTTCCACTCAACTTCAAGGTGATGCCGCGCCTTTGCAGGAATTCCCATTTGAGCTAAACCCTGGTAGGAGAACGGTACAATTTGATTTGGGTAATCCAACGACAGAATACATCATCGTGGAAATTATTCCACTGAGTTGGCAACCACGCCATATGTCTTCAAACGCTACGGGATTTCATGTAGAGATGCCGGGTTTGGAACTTTCTTTATTCAGCATCGAAGCATCCTTTTCCCCTAATGGCCCTAGCTCCGGTGAGAGTACTTTGGTTGAGTTTGAATTAGCCAATGAGGATGTGAACCATGCTCCTTCCGGTAAGGTGAGACTCATCCGTGCTTCCGATCGATCAATCCTTGCTGAATCCTTGGCGCCATCAGTGCAACCCGGCGGCAAATATTCCAGTGTGATGGAGATTCCAACTTGGCCTGATGGTGACCGTGTTGAGATCGAAGTAATGTGGGCAGGTGGGGGGTATACGAAATCAGATTTTATCACCGTTGATTCGAAACCCAAAGAGGATGAAACTAACCTGCCATTCGATATAATTTCAGCTACATATGGGGTGCTTGCAGGTATCGCCGCAATACTTGCGGGGACATTGGCTTGGCGAGCCGTCTCAACAAGAACCCCATCAACTTCCGAATCCGGTTTCAGAGCTACTAGGGAGGCTCGGAAAAATCAGTCGAGCCAAGAAAAGATAGAGATTCCCTGCCCCTTTTGCGACCAGCGACTGAAATTGCCTTCAAACCACTTCGGTGGAGTCAAATGCCCAGCATGTACGATGCAATTTACTGTCGGGGAATTGCCCCCGGCGCCGACATCAGAGGAAACCTCACAGCCAGTTTCCAGCTCATCTGACGATCTGCTCCAGTGCCCAGATTGTAACCAGACCCTGAAAGTGTCCATTGAGAAAAGGCCGGTAAGGGCACGATGCCCCGTATGCAAGTTGGAGTTCTTAGCTGAGACCTCAGAGGATTAGTTATGTCGGGGTTCAGCGAATTCGAGGAGATGTACCTGAAGCGAATCTTCGAGGTTCACAGTGAAACCCCCGAAGCTATTGTCAAAACAACCCAACTGGCAGACTTGATGCAGGTCACTCCAGCTTCTACAACTGAGATGATCAGACGGCTGTCTGAAAAGGGGATGGTGACGCATGTCCCCTACAAAGGATGTAGGTTGACACCCGAGGGGTTCCAACTTGCTGCTAGGATAAAACGGCGAGAGGGGCTTCTTCAGATTCTACTTTCCGAAATAATTGGGTTTTCCGGGGACGTTTATGAGGCAGCATGCAAGATGGAGCACACGATTAGCGACGAGCTAGAAGCTGATTTAGACAGGCTATTGGGATTTCCTGAGAGGACTATGGATGGGACTAGGATTCCTGCAATTGAAAGGTCCTTCGACGTTGCGGAGGTAGGAATTCTGTTGCCAATAGCCAATCTTCCTGAAGGTTCCATTGCAGAAGTTGAACTAATCCTCGCGTCTGAAGTAGAGAGGGTTACATTATACGAATCAGGAATAGAAATCGGCTCGCGAATCACCAACTCAAATGGCGCATTTACTTGTGAGGGCAGGGGTCTGGAGCTGTCCAGTGGGATGTCTTTTAGTGTCCTTGCTAGAGTCATCGAGTTAACAGAGGGTTGATTGGATGGACGGGAGAGAAGATTCCAGGCTCCTGAGAGACGTCGGTGACGAATTTGACTCATTAATCAGTGATTTGGATCCCCAGACCCCACCAGCTCCAGATTTGAGGGGGCCAGAAAAAGTTTCCAAGGTCAATACAGAAGAAAGAGAATACAAGAAGTCCTTGAAAGCACGAGAGTCGGCGTTGACAGGGGTGGACGACCTCCTGATTAGTAGGGGGGTCAGGCTAATTCTATTTTTGCCAATCATTGTTGTGGTACTGTTTGGTCTTGCACAGTCATACAGGGGAGGGGATCCAAGTTGGTGGTCTGGCAGCGTTAAGGGGCTGTTCTTCGATCTAAGCTTGTCCAAGGCAATCTACTTCTTGTCATTGGTTATCATGGTTGCAGATCTGGTCCTATTGTTTGTCCTCCACTATTTATTGTGGGTGACACAAAGGATATTCCAAATTGAAACTGACCAAATTACAAGCGCCGGTGTCACATTCAGAAGCGCTCATGGATACTCTGAGATGAAAGCAGTAATTGATGGGGCCTCGAGTCAACTTAACCTCACAACTACCTTGATGGTAATCGCAACGCTGTTGCTCGGTGTAGCGCTAAACTTCTCAACTGAGACCCAAGGTGTTCCAGTGCTGATTGCACTCTCTACTGGCGCTCTATTATCGGGGCACAGCGTTTACATGGTCTCCAATCGACCTCGATTCAACACAATTGAGCCCTGGGGCCTTTTGGAGGCGTTTTCCCCCCCTATTCACCCCGCTCTACTGGATAAGCCCTTTTCAGACGTAATTAGGGCACATGTTGACCCTCTTCTAACTGTGCGTGTTTCGAAATACGTCTCTTCGTTTTCCAATGATTTACGCAAGGGCACCAGTCTCTCCGAGCTGCAGGAGCATCTTTTGCAAATGCTTCACATGCTCCGTTCAGGGATCATCGATGAGGAGGATTTCCACACCTCTCTAGAATCGGTACTAGACTCAAAGACCGTAGAACAAATCATCAATCACCCTGAGATGGGAGAGGAGACTCTGGATCGTTTACTCCTCCACGCTAGAACCAGATGTGCGCCGTTTTTCAGATTGAATGATAGGCTCAGAATGCATCTCACGAAGACCGATTTTTCCGGCGTTTGGTTCGATGTTGACATGGAAAACCTGACACTAGGCGAGGCTAACCTCTTCGCTTTCATCCTAAATCAGACAGATGAAAGTCAGGACCTGATTCTCAGAGTCCAGACTCCAGACTTCAGACCAAACGAGTGTGTTTACAGACTTCGAGCCGAGCCTCTTGGAAGCACCTCCCTCGATGGCAAGAGGGGTTTCGAGAGATTGGCAGAATCTGTGTTATCTTCCAGAATAATTTGGCAGAGCCTGATACCATCATCCATGGGCGAGACAACTGTAACTGTCAGGCTGGAGGACTCTTCAGGGAACCTGATATCCGGGAAGGTCCTTACTGCACAAGTCAGGTCGGACCTATTCACTCGGCTAAGGATGACTACGGGAGCAGTATTCATGTTCGGCGCTTTCCTAGCGGTCGCTTCGCCCTTGTTACCCTTCGTAGCAAGTCTTTTGGGACTTTAGTTCGTTTCAATAAGGAAATGCACTTCCGAACTCCATGGGCGAGGAAGAATCACCCGTGGGTGAAGACCTCAGGAACAGACTCCACGCAATGGAATCCAAGCTCAGGAGAATGAGGGATCAAAGGAATGCACATAACGAGTCTGCAAGGAGAGCAGCCGATTCTCGGGACTCAGTCCAAAACCAGGGCGCCGAGCTTAGAAAAGCAATCAAGGAACGTATGGAAGAGCAGAAGGACACTCGGGCTTTAGCTAAGATCCATCAAACTAGGAGAGATGAGATTCAGAAACACGTTAGAGAGCTTACGTCTAGGAAGAAGGGCAGGAGGGGTGACGGGCCAAGCAAATCTGTTGTCATTCAATTGTCTGAAACAGTTAGTGAAATAGACAGGATCGAGAACCAGATCATGACGGACGGGTCCCTCTCGCTTGACAAGGAGAATAGTTTGATCAAGAAGCTGAGATCGTTGATGGCTCGCAGAGACGAACTGATTCCTTCGGTGGAGGAACACCAACTCATTACCATCGACCTAGGTGAAATGGATGAATCCATACAGCGTCTCAGAGCCGAAGCAGACAATGAGCACCAGTTGATGATAGAGAAGAACAAACTCGCTGACCAGATTTGGGAGGAGATCAAACCAATGCTGGAAGAGAGAGATTTCCTCAGAGGCGAGGGCGATAGGCTTCATTCAATCTTTGTTAAGGAGAGAGAAAAGGCCGATGAGGTACATGCAAATACTGTAGAAATGCAGACCAAGGTCACTGAAATTAGAAAAGAGCTGAAGTCTCAGTATGAAGAGAGAGAGAGGATGGTCAGGGAACACAATGATTCAGTAAGGCAGGCGCTAAAGACCCCCGATCAGGACGATGATCTTGCAGACTCCCTCTCTGAGCAGCTAATTGAAAGCGGGTCTATTACATTCGGAGGCACAGTAGCAGAACAATCTTCGGAAGAACCTGCCCGCCGGAGAAAAAGGAAGAGCTCACGCAAACTTGGGACAGCAAGGGGACGGAAGAGCTAGTCACCATCCACGCTCATCTAAACGGACTTCCAGTGAATCAATCTCTAATCCAGGCATGGCTTCTCCAACCATCTCGCTTGCTTCCGCAACAACCTTGGAATCGTCGAAGTGATGAGTAGCAAGAACAATCGCTTCCGCGGTCCTAGTGGGGTCAGAACTTTTGAAGATTCCAGATCCAACAAAAATACCATCCATCCCGTGACTCATCATGAGCGCAGCATCTGCTGGGGTCGCGATTCCTCCGGCAGAGAAAGTTACGACTGGTAACCTACCTTTCTCAACAACCTCATCAAGTACAGTTGAAACCTCATCGCGAACATAGTTTATGTCTCCGAAGGGAGTATTAGCCACTGAAAGATCTAGTTCTGATGAATCTTCCATGCGCTTGAATCCCCTCATTATGACATCAACAATCTCCTCCTTTTCCGATGATCCAGCTGTCCGAGCAGCATCTACTTCTGCTGAAAGAAGGCGGGCGTGTTTTACGGCACTAACAATGTTCCCAGTCCCAGCCTCGCCCTTTGTCCTAATCATCGCCGCCCCTTCGGCAATTCTCCTTACCGCTTCCCCAAGGCTAGTACATCCGCAAACAAAGGGAATGTTGTAGCGGTTCTTTGCGATGTGGAAAAATGGATCAGCGGGAGTAAGTACCTCCGATTCGTCAATCATGTCCGCACCGAGTGTCTCAAGGACCCGGGCTTCTTCGTCATGACCAATTCTTGCCTTTGCCATCACAGGAATACTCGTCGTCTCGATAATCTCCTTAATCAGACTGGGGTGACTCATTCGAGCCACGCCTCCACTGGTCCTGATATCAGCAGGAACCCTTTCCAGTGCCATAACGGACACAGCTCCCGCATCTTCGGCGATTTGCGCCTGTTCGGGAGTCACTACATCCATGACTACGCCGCCCTGTTGCATCTTAGCGAATCCCCTTTTCAGGAGTTCAGTACCGTGACGCAAATCCTCCAAGTCCAGCCTTTGTGACACAGTCGCGGCGCAGGGTTTGCATTGAAGAACCTATGCTGCAAATCAGTATATTCAAGAGTCAGCAAGAACAGGTGAGTCGCCTTCAGCGAGAGGAAGATCTGGGGATTCATCTTCGTTCCTGTCCAACCATTCAATTTCTTCGTCAGGTAGGTCAGTATCGGCATAAATTGCACCAACGGGGCACTCTGGGATACAAGCAGCGCAGTCAATGCATTCGTCAGGATCAATAACGAGGTATGTATCTGCTTCCTTGAAGGCTTCAACAGGGCAAACTGCAACGCAATCTTGGTATTTGTGATTCACACAAGCGCTGGTCACAACGTGAGTCATAGTTCCCAGTTAATGGTAGAGATTAGGGCATATCAATTCTTGTGTTCGATTTTTCACACTCGCGCAATTCTTCAAACAGATCGTTAACTATCTGAATAGCATTTTGACCGGGGTATACTTCCAACTTGAACCTCCCTTTGACTATTGATTCCTTTGAATTCGCAATTGTTACATAACCTCTAACCAACTCAGAAAGCGAGATTCTGATGTGAAGAAACTTATCTTCGTCAATTAGAGATTCCAATCCTGCCTCAATCAGGGATTGTAACTCCTCTTCGGGAAGATTACTCAGAGATTCCTTGGCACGTTTACCATTCATTTGGCAAACCACGGTTTTCATGGGTGCACCAAGAGCGGACTTCTCATTTTCTATAGAAATTTGAGATTCCTTTCCACACAGCCAGCTAAGCGCATTCAGGATTAAACCGTCGTCGTCAAGAGCACTGGTGTGAACCCTCCAAGCTCCGCCGTGCAGTCCCATGGTGCGTCCAGAGGAAACATGATCCTCATTTAGATGTAATTTGGATAGTATGCTGATGGCATTTCGTTCAAATACTGGTTGCAGGTCGGACGGCCCGCAAACGGGGCAGCCCCCGAAATAGGAGTCTATTCAATGGCCAAGGGTGCATCGGCTAGAGCAGCGGCTCGAAGACAGAAGGACAAATGGAAGGCCAAACGTTGGTTCTCGATTAGGGCACCTCGCAACCCCTGGTCATTCAAGGTGATCGGGGAGACCATCGCCGAGGAAGAACAGATGCTGGTTGGGCGGCATTACGAGGTAATGCAAAATGAACTAGATGGCGATTTCTCAAAGATGCATGTTAAGATCCAATTCAGGGTCCACGAAGTAGTTGGAAACGATGCCTTAACTGAATTCATTGGTCATGACACAATGAAGGATTTTGTCAGGCGTCAGATTCGCCGTGAGAGGGGCAAGATCGACGATTCAATCGATGTCATTACTGATGATGGATATTTCATCAGACTAAAACCATTCATCGTAACCAGATCAAGGGTAAAGGGTAGCCAAAAACAGGAAACGAGAACCATAGCTAGGAACGAGGTTATCAAATTCTGCTCTAAGAGCACTTGGATTGAGGTTCAGAGTAGTCTGCTTGACGGTTCCCTGGAAGAAAGAGTAGGCAAGGCCATCTCCAAAATCCAACCCGTTAGGATGGTCTTCTTCAGACGCAGCCAACTAATTCAGTCCGGAGTAGTGATCGACGATGGCCCCACACTTGAGCAGATTAAGGCAGACGAAAAATCAGCAATAGAAGACCAGAAATCATCCGAGGAGGAATCGGACGTGGAAATTGCTGATTCAGAGTTATCCGAAGACGCCACTCCCGAGGAAGTGATCGAATCTGATGATCAACCTGAGGAATTAATGGAAGAGGGAGATAATGAAAGAGAGGTTGTTGCCCCAGAACCCGATTCATCCAATCTCATCGGACTGGGTAGTAGGCTCAAGGCTGAACTTGTCGAAATTTCGAAGTCATTGAATATAGAATCTAGCGGAACAAAGGCAGTTTTGGTCGAGAGGATATACAGTTCCCTCTCCGTAGCCGAACTCAAGCAACTCCTCAAAGAGTCAGAAAAACCCGTCTCCGGGAAGAAGGCCGACCTAATCCAAAGACTTTCGGAGTGAGCAGATGGCCCGCATAGCGGTGCTTTGTGGGACAGGCATGGGGGAGTTCAGTCGCAACATTTCAGGGATTGAAGGTACCAGTAGTTACCGAATATCAGTAGAATCAGAGTGGGGGGATGTTCCCGTTACGATATTCTCTAACTCTAATGGAGAAATCATGGTAATAGATCGGCACCATTCCACTGATGGCTCCAGAACCCCACCACACTCAATAGAGCACAGAGCAAACGTACACGCAGCAGCCAGCTTCAATCCCGACTTAGTTGTGAGTATTAACTCAGTTGGCTCGATTGTAGAGTTCATGCCGCCAGGAATTGTAGGCATTGCATCGGATGTTCTTGATCTCTCAATAAGACCCTGGACTTTTCACGATGAAAACGCAATTCATGCAGATCGCACATCTCCATTCGACTCCGGTGCTATGGAGATTTGCTCAGGGGTACTTGAAAAAATGCAAGGTTCTTCACCTGCGGAGGTGATTGTTGCTCAGTGCATCGGCCCTCAATTTGAGAGCCCGTCAGAAATAAATGCCCTCCAAAAATTAGGTGCCCACGTAGTTGGGATGACACTTGGACCTGAATCTAGACTGGTAGCCGAGGTTAACTTGCCCCACATAGCCATCCCGTGCTCATCTAATTGGGCTGCGGGAAAGAATCCCGAAAACCCAGACGCACCCATAGATCACCTTTCCGTTGAATCAATTGCCTCCCAAATGCACGATTTGGTTTCCTCATGCATATTGGCTTTGCTTTCAGAACTTGGTGGCTAGATGAATAGTGAATTGAGAAAGGGAGCAACTTTGCTGGTTTTGTGCCTGTTGGCAATACCTCTAACGAGTTACACTATGGATGACTGGGATCGATCTGAGAAGGAGTATGACCGTGAATGCGACCTCGTATTCAGAATCCTCTACCTGGGGTTAACGGAACCCATTGATCCAATCGCCTGCGAGGATATCAAGGATGAAAAGCAGTCCAAACTCAGAATTTTCATTGCGTCACTGTCAATTTTCGTAGGTGCCGGTGTAGGGGGCCTCGTGTTGATACTACCTTACGGCGAGAGGGATCCACCGATCCCTCCAGCCGGGGGCCAATTGCGATAACCACAAAGATTAGGGCAATCAGTCGATTTTGCTGACATTTACAGCGTTTGGACCCTTAGGTCCCTCACCAACCTCAAACTCTACAGAGTCGCCGTCACGAATCGTCCCCTCTACCTCGGATTTGTGGACAAAGAGGTCGTCCCCTCCATCCTGCTCAATAAATCCATATCCCTTTATTTGATTAAACCACTTAACCGTACCTTGTGCCATTAATCCACTCCGTGTGCAACAGGTACATGATTACTTGCATTACTAAGGCAGTAAAATCATACTTGTGATAATGCGCGATCAAAATCCGCCACTAGGTCATCGGCGCCCTCGATTCCGACAGAAATACGCACTAATCCTTCTGTGATTCCTGACGCAGCCTTCTCTTCTTCGGAGACTAATCTGTGAGTCATCGATGCGGGATGTTGCACTAGTGTGTCCACATTGCCCAGACTGACCGCAAGGGAGCACAATTCCAAACCATCCATAAATCTGGTTGCTGATTGGTAGTTGCCCAGTTCTATGGACATCATAGCACCAAAATCATCCATTTGGCGAGCTGCAATTTCATGCTGAGGATGGCTCTTCAGACCGGGCCAGTGAGTGACGTTGACTTTGGGATGGGAATTAAGGAATTCAGCAATAATGCGTGCATTTGTGCAGTGCTGCTTCATGCGGAGGGGGAGCGTCTTGAGGCCGATGTTAGTCATCCAACAGTCCAAAGGACTTGGCACAGCTCCTATGTAGCGAACCAGTGCCCCACCGCCATTTAGGATGAATTCCGGATCCCTACTGACTAGAGCACCACCTATCACCGTACCATGGCCGTTGATGAACTTCGTAGTACTGTGCACGACTACGTTTGCACCCATGGCCAGGGGTCGTTGAAGCACAGGTGTAGCGAACGTATTGTCGACGATTACGTCAACACCATGCGAATTTGCGATCTTTACCGTCTTAGAGATGTCAATTATCGTCATAGTTGGATTTGCTGGCGTCTCAAGAAATATGACCTTAGTGTCAGGGTTTGCAGCCAATTCTTCCTCTAGTAGATCCGGTTGCAATAGCGGGACTCTGCTGTTGGAAATCCCATAGTTCGGTAGGATAGCAGAAAAAAGATGATTTGTAGTCCCATATAGTACAGATTGAGTGATGACGTGATCTCCTGCTCTGGCTAGACCTAGAATTGAGGCACTCACTGCACCCATCCCAGATGCGAAAATCTCCGCAGTAACCGGGGCTCCTTCGACTCCCACTCCCTCGAGAGCGGCCAGCTTACGAGCAAGTGATGATCTATTGGGGTTGCCAACACGAGAGTACACGTGGGCTTCGGATTCACCGGTTGCCCAGGATTCTATTGCCCCAGAATCCTCAAAAACGTAGGTTGAGGTTTGGTGGATCGGAGCAATATGCGCTCCTGACGAATCGTGAATCTCCCCCGTGTGAACTGCCATTGTGGCCATATGTTGGAACATGTTAGGTTCATCATCATCAGCAGCCATTATCTCGGTCGAGGGAATACGCGCTTGCATATTATGTTGGTCAATAGAAGAAGTCCGATTGCACGGACTCTAAATCATCCCTGGAAACAACACTTGAGTAAGCCTCGAGGGGTTCCTTATTAAGATCAAGAAAACGATTGCCGAAGGGGAAACCCCTCAGAATTTCTTTTGCCTGCTCAAAATGGCCCAGTATGACCAAAGATCCGGCAAGAGCCTCCACTGTAGACAGCCTCCCCAGCTTGCCCCATGAAACAGGATTGGCAGCTAGTAAGGATGGTAGACGCCTGCCTTCCAAACTTGTTCTATTGTGGATAATTTCCAATGATTGACTGATATTCTTCCATGAGCAGTCTAGAGCGACTAATGATCCACCAATATCGATCATCCCCCTGTCTTCTGGACCTAGAATGGTTTCCGCATTCGGATTCAGAAGAAACCCTCTGCGAGGGGCCAATTTTACTGATTGGTGGAGTTTGGCCTGACCTCGTGCCTCAAGTTTCCTAGCTGTGCACTTCTTGGGATCATCTTGATCCAGATGTATTACGTGAAGTGGCACCCCAATCAATCTATTTTCTCCTTGATCTGGCTCCAGATCTGGAGACCCCGAGCTTCCTACCCTTTTTCTTGATCTTCTTGGCTTTCGTAGGTTGGATGGTGGAATCACCAGCATCTGAGATTGTCAAGTCTCTCGATATATTGCCCGTCACGACTCTGTGGTGGTTAGCACTGGATTCAATGAATAAGTTCAGGCCTAGTGATTTGGAAATTTTCTTGAGTACCAAATCAGTAGGCCTGATTCCATTTTCAGCCTTCTGGATGGTAGATGATTTCTCATTAATCCTCCTGGCCAGATCGGATTGAGACCAACCCTTAACTTCACGCGCCATCCTTATCTTTGAATGGAAATCAGAAGCAAGCTCCATTTCCTCTTTGGTCATAATATCAATTCCTGAAACTACCCTGCTGGTAACCTGATTTTGGGTAGCGGGTGGATTACTTCGAGGCCTAGGTTGACGTTTAACTTCAAGGCCCATTGACACAATGCATCCTTTGCAACAATCCACGGAGGTCTGTGACGCAATTGCCGCCTGAGTTGCAACGCCTTCGAGACCGCACAACTCACAAGCTCCCACAGATACCGCACTACTAGGGACATCATGATTCCTTCGTAGGAGTCATAAATGCCCGATGCTAGTGAACAATATGGCAAGCGAGGCCGAGGACCCCACCAGTGGGGCCAATTCCCCCCTTTCCGAGACACCTGAGGCCAACGACGCACTAACCCGACTAACCCGTGACTTTGAGGAACTTTCAGAGAAAGCGCAACAGCTTCTTACAGAGAAACTGTATCTCGAGAACGAGTATGCACAATTGAAAAAGCGAACAAACAGACTCGACGAAGAACTAAGGAACATCAAAAACCCTCCCTTAGTAATCGGTTACGTCCAAGACATGGTTGGAGATCAGGCAGTTGTAAGAAGCTCAAATGGTACAGTTTTCCTTGTTTCTGTCAATCAGCGTCTTGCTAATGATGAGCTTAATCCCGGCACTAGAGTTGCACTTAATCAAGACACTCTTTCTGTTGTGGAAATACTTTCAGATTCATGGGACCCGTTGATTAGTAGTGCAGAAATTATTGAAAACACGAATGTGGAATATCAATCCATTGGAGGTCTGGACGACCAGATTAAGGAACTGAAGGAAAGCGTCGAGCTTCCATTCGAAAACCCTGCTGCATTCGAGAATATCGGCATCGAGCCACCAAAAGGCGTACTTCTCACAGGGCCCCCGGGTACTGGAAAGACAATGTTAGCCAAGGCGGTAGCCAATTCTACCAATGCGACATTCCTAGGTCTCGTTGGTGCTGAGCTAGCCCAGAAATACATAGGTGAGGGTGGGAGGATGGTTCGCGAACTATTTGATCTCGCTAGACAAAGGGCCCCGTCAATAATTTTCATAGATGAACTGGATTCAATTGGCTCAAAACGCCTTGATACTGCTACGTCGGGCGATAGGGAGGTTCAGCGAACACTCATGCAACTTCTTTCTGAAATGGATGGATTCACCCCTCTAGATAATGTCAAGGTAATCGCTGCCACTAACCGCCCAGAGCTGCTTGATGCAGCTTTGCTACGCCCCGGTCGATTTGATCGAATAATCGAGATCCCTTTGCCAGATTGCAATGCGAGGGAACTCATTTACAAAGTTCATACTGGGTCAATGCCAACCGATTCAGAAGTAAATTTCGGAAAATTAGCACTCCTTTCTGAAGGATTCAGCGGGGCTGAAATTAAATCTGTAGTTCTTGAAGCGGGTATTTCAGCGATTTCTGCAGGAAGAAAATCCGTAAAGAGAACTGATTTCACTTCTGCCATTAAGAAGGTCGATCGCAAACGAAAGGAAGCCGAAACCTCTGGTGTAGACGGATTGTATAACTAAGCAAATGCTCATGTTGACCCAACCACTCCAAGGCCCATGAGTGCGGCGCTAGTCGAGTGTGTTCCCAATTATAGTGAAGGAAGGGATAAATCCGTCATTGATTCGATTATAGCTAGTATTTCATCGGTTGACGGCGTTTCTGTACTTGATGTAGACATGGGGCACGATTTCAATAGAACAGTAGTAACCATGGTTGGCGATCCCGAAGCGGTTCTCCAGGCAGCCATTGTTTCGACCAAGGTTGCTACGGATTTGATAGACATGCGAAATCACAAAGGTGAACATGCAAGGATGGGGGCCGTGGACGTAGTTCCATTTATTCCGATCAAGAACTCCACTATGGATCAGTGCGTAAAGCTCTCTGAGCGCTACGCCAATTCAGTTTCGGCAGACCTAGGCCTGTCTGTATATTTGTATGCCGAAGCGGCAAGATCCGAACAGAGGGTAAGGCTACCTGACATCAGAAGGGGCGAGTACGAAGGCCTCGAAGAAAAACTGAACAAGGATGAATGGGCGCCGGATTACGGACCGTCTCAGTTCAATCCGCTTATGGGTGCCACAGCTACTGGTGCTAGACAGGTTTTGATTGCCTACAACGTCAATCTAGATACAAACGACAAAGCAAAGGCAAACTCTATCGCGTCAACTATACGGACAAGCGGCTCACTGATGAAGGATGAAAATGGTGAGAAACTCATGGGTGATGATGGAAAACCACTCAGGAACCCCGGCTTGTTTCAATCGTTACAGGCTGCAGGATGGATGTACGACGAAAATACCGCCCAGGTATCCATGAATCTACTAAATTTCCGAGTTACTGGATTGCACACAGTGACGGACGCGATAAGGTTAGAAGCCGAAAAAATAGGCCTAATAGTTGTAGCAAGCGAGCTCGTCGGACTAGTGCCTCTTGAGGCTATGCTCACAGCTGGATTGCATTATCACGACGAAACCTCCGAAGCTGACGAAAACGGATTGGTAGATGCAGCAATTTCAGGCCTAATGCTCGATGTTTTGGGCGATTTCATCCCCGAATCAAATATTATCGAGTGGGCAATAGAGACGGGGGTTCAGCGATGAATGAGGGGTACTTCGAAATTTTAGAATCAATCGCATCTTCCGAACCGACTCCTGGAGGTGGTTCTGTATCTGCATTAGCTATCGCTCATGCACACGCCCTTGCATTGATGGTAGCTAGACTGACTTCGGGACGAGAGAAGTGGGTTCAAGGGCATAGCGCTGCTGAATCGGTAATTTCAAATTCGGAAAGAGGTTTAGTGTACTCACTAAAACTCGCTGAAAATGATGCTAAGGCCTTCGATGATGTCATGAGTGCCTATCGTCTACCCAAGGCGTCTAAAGAAGAGACGGCTAACAGGAAAGAGGCAATTCAAAAGGCGACTATTGGCGCGGCCTCAGCACCCTTGGAAACAGCTTCTCATGCTTGCGCTCTCCTAGAATCGCTTGTTGCGCTTTCGGAATTCGGTAACATCAATGCTCTTACTGATCTAGCTGCATCAGCTGAATTAGCACACACGGCTGTAATTGTTGCAGCAATGAATGTGAAGATTAACTTAGATTCAATTGATGGCCCAGATACTGTGGCTCTTGCCAATGAATTGGAGAAGGTCACCAATATTTCAGATGGATTAGTTGAACAAATCCGTTTGACGATCTCTGGTAGGTTGGGTTGGTAGATGGGATTCAGAGATGAAGTTCAAGAGGGCATCCCTGAGACTCTCCCACCATTCAAGCCTCTAGATACTTCGGTATCACACGCACCTAACCGGCCACAGGTTCTATCTGACACAGAACGTAGGCTTGCAGTAGAGAACGCACTCAGGTACTTCCCAGCTGACTGGCATCAAACACTGGCTACTGAGTTTCTCGATGAATTGGATCATTTTGGCCACATATACATGCACAGATTCAGACCTGATTATGAGATGCACTCAAGGCCCATTTCCGAATATCCCGCAAATTCTTCTTCATCTGCCGCAATAATGCTGATGATACAGAACAATCTAGATCCAACTGTAGCGCAATTTCCACATGAACTGATAACATATGGTGCAAACGGCGCGGTATTTCAGAATTGGGCCCAATACAGACTCACGATGCAATTACTTAGCAAGATGAACGAAGAACAGACTCTGGTAATGTATTCGGGCCATCCGATGGGGCTTTTCCCATCTAGCGTCGAGGCCCCTATGGCAGTTGTAACTAATGGCATGGTCGTCCCAAACTATTCCTCACAATCTGAATATGAGAGAATGAGTGCTCTGGGTGTTTCTCAATATGGGCAGATGACAGCTGGATCATACATGTACATTGGGCCACAGGGAATAGTCCACGGGACAACTATTACCATTTTGAACGCGGCAAGGAAGTATCTCGGCTCTACATCTGGGTTTGGAGATGGAGGCCTTGCCGGCGTGCTGTACGTAACTTCTGGATTGGGGGGCATGTCAGGGGCACAGGCGAAGGCTGCAGTAATAGCCGGAGCAGTTTGTATCATCGCGGAAATCGATCCAAGCCCAGCAAAAAAGCGCCATTCTCAGGGTTGGGTAACTGAACTCTACGACGACTTAAATGAAATCTCAAATCGAGCGAAAATAGCAGTACAGAACAAAGAGGCGATTTCCTTGGGATACCTGGGGAATATCGTTGATCTATTGGAGCATCTCATTGAACAGGGCATTTTCCCTGATCTTGCTAGCGACCAAACTAGTTTGCATAATCCTTGGTTGGGTGGCTATATGCCAGCTGGAGTCTCTTTGGACAGGGGCCTCGAACTCTTGAAGGACGACCCCGAACAATTCAAACAAAGAGTTCAAGAGTCATTGAAACGTCATGTTTCTGCAATCAATAAGCTCTGTGCAAATGGGACAAGATTCTGGGACTACGGCAACGCATTTTTGCTTGAGGCTAGAAGGGCTGGAGCTGATGTATTGCTGGAGGATGGAACCTTTCGTTACCCATCTTATGTTGAAGATATCATGGGACCAATGTGCTTCGACTATGGTTTTGGTCCTTTCAGGTGGGTTTGCTGCTCGGGAGATGAAAGCGACCTGAGAGCTACTGATAAAATTGCACAGCGGGTATTGACAGATTTGTCTACAAATTGCCCCGAGGAAATTAGAACCCAATACACCGACAATGTCCGATGGATTAGAGAAGCCAGCCAGCACAGCCTAGTTATTGGTAGTAAGGCTAGAATCCTCTATGCTGATGAAGAAGGCAGGAGGGAAATCGCTCAGGCGTTTAACACTGCGATCGCAGAGGGAGAAGTTTCAGCGCAGATTGTTTTGGGCAGGGACCATCATGATGTTAGTGGAACCGATAGCCCCTACAGAGAGACTGCAAATATCTATGATGGGTCAATGTTCACTGCGGACATGTCAGTTCAGAATTTCGTTGGCGACTCATTTAGAGGGGCAACATGGGTAAGTTTGCATAATGGCGGGGGCGTTGGATGGGGTGAAGCTATCAACGGAGGTTTCGGCTTGGTTTTGGATGGCTCGCAACAATCTTCTGAGAATATCGACTCTATGATTTCATGGGATGTAAATAACGGATTAGCTCGACGTTCATGGGCCAGAAACGAAGCAGCTACTTTTGCTATCGCCAGAGCAATGAAAACGGATTTACAACTCGAAGTGCCACTTCCTGAACTGGTTGACGGCGGCATTCTAGATCAGCTGTTTACCACTTCACGATGACTCTATTTGGGCAACTCGCCTCGGAATCACCACATGGACGAGATTCAATTAGATGGCGAGTCCCTTACTCCCGAGGATGCATTGGCAATATCCTCCGGGCAATACAGTGTAACGCTCTCTCCCAAATCTCGTAAAGAAATGGAATTATCCAGATCTGCTGTAGAACGAGTTCTGGATTCTGGTGAAGTTGTTTATGGCATCAACACCGGATTTGGTGCGTTGTCATCAGTTAGAATTAGTAATGACGAGCTAGAAGACCTCCAAACCAATCTCGTTAGGAGTCACGCGTGTGGAGTTGGTGAGCGGATGGAACCTGAGCAATCCCTCTTGATGATGGTTATCAGGGCCAATTCGCTCGCAAAGGGCATCTCCGGGGCGCGCCCAGAAATCGTTGATCACATGTTATCAATGGTCAACGCTCGAATTGCCCCGGAAATACCCAGAATCGGCTCACTAGGCGCTTCCGGTGATTTGGCACCGTTATCGCACATGGCTATGGGTATGATGGGCGAGGGCGAGAGTTCAGTCTACAAAGAAGGGCAATGGAATGTTCTCCCGGCAAATTCTGCGCTCAAGGAGGCTGGGATCACACCTCTAAAATTGCAAGCTAAGGAGGGGCTTTCACTCATCAATGGAACCAGCCAGATGTGTGCATTCCTCACAATATCGCTAATTAGGATGGAGAGATTGGTACTTGCAGCTGATTTTGCTGTAGCCTGCTCAATTGAAGCTATCAAAGGATCACACGTTCCATTTGATAGAAGAATTCACGACAGTAGGCCCCAATTGGGGCAATCAACTTCGGCAGCAAGAATTTCCGGCCTGCTTGCGAACTCGAAAATAGCGTTATCACACGTTGATTGCGATCGCGTCCAAGATGCATACAGTTTCAGATGCGCACCACAGGTACATGGCCCGGTAATCGATCAACTAAGAGAGATCAGAAGGATTTTGCAGATTGAAATAAATAGCGCAACCGATAATCCCCTAGTCTTCGTAGAGGGCGACGATGTAGAGATTATCAGCGGAGGGAATTTTCATGGCCAAAACCTTGCATTGGCTAGTGATTCACTAGCACTTGCATGCCACGAATTAGCAAGTATCTCCGAACGAAGGATCAATCAAATTCTGGATCCTAAATGGAGTGGACAAAAGGCGTTTCTTGCGAATCATGAAGGCTTGGAAAGCGGCCTCATGATTATCCAATACGTCGCAGCAGCTTTGATTTCAGAGTTGCACTTACTAGCAAACCCAGCAACATCCTCGAACGTCCCAGTCAGCATGGGCAAGGAGGACCACGTTTCGATGGGCGCTACTGGGACCTTCAGGACGCTGCAAGCAACAAAACTACTTTCACAAGTTATTGCCAACGAACTGATTTGTTCAGCAGAGGCACTGGATAGGATAGATGAGGAGCCTGGTGACGGGGTGACGAAGATTCACTCATGGATCAGAGATAGTGTAGCTTCTCTTGAGATTGATAGATCATTGACAAAAGAGTGTGAAACCCTTTCCGAACAGATTTTTGGAGGAGCTATTTCTGAAATTTTCAGGTGATCGAATGCAAGAAAAATTACACATGCGACGGCATCCCGGAACAAATCCAGAAGCATTTCAATCGATAGTTTCAGGAATCAATGGAAATTCAATATTCCTCGAAGAGACTTACTGCTACCCCAAGGGTGGCGGCCAACCAGGTGATACAGGAATATTTACCAGTGCAGACGGCGTCAAAACAGAATTTTTTGAAGTGTTACCAGGATCCATGATCATCCATCCCGTAGAAGACTCCGGGGACTATGTTGAAGGAGATGAGATCACGTGCCAAATAGATGTAGAGAAAAGGAATGCACATGCCAAAATGCATACCTCACAGCACATATTCTCAGCAATAGCTGAAGACATATGGGGAGCTGAAACGGTGGGAAATCAAATCGGCACTACCCAATCAAGGGTAGACTTGTTTTTCGAAGACAAAGGTATTTTTGACCCGGATTCACTAATCGATGAGGTAAACAGCATACTATCATCGTCTAGGCCAGTGAACGTACACGAATGGGAGAGGAAGCGAATACTATCCCACGATCAGATGCGACATACAAAGTTCATGGACAGAATCCCATCACCAGTACTTCGGGTAGTAGAGGTCGAGGGTGTAGATCTTTGTCCTTGTGCTGGAACGCATGTGTCAAACACGGCTGAAATTCCACTAGTCTCCTACGTAGGCAAGAAAAACAAAGGTAAGGGAAGGCTACGAATTACCTACCAATTTGAATAGTTATAATAATAGTATTGAAACTATTGGTGGGCTCGGCAGGAATTGAACCTGCGATCTTCGCCATGTCAAGGCGACGTCATAACCCCTAGACCACGAGCCCGGCTTACATGCTAAATGACACGTACTCAAGAATCATTCTGATTGTCATGAAACGATTTTAGAGATCCTTCCATCACATCCCTGGGCAGTACAGCTACCAGCGACTCTGGTTCTACCGTTGCTCATTACGATCTTCTTTTGATTAGCAATCAAAACGTATGACTTGCATTTCATGCAATATCCATGATGCCGAGCCTCCATGAACTGTGATAGGCCATTGCATCTTCAATATTTCATAATATCAAGGGATAATCACCCAAATATTGGATATTTTCCATAATCGTCGTACTGCGAGCTAATATCCATTCATTATCATCAATCAATTTCTGATAACCCGGATTATCAGAAGGAATGCATGCGAAAAATTTGCAATATTTTCCCACTTATAGGAGATATTATGAAAATTTATATTTATTCTATCAATAAGGTAATAAATAATTATTAGAATCAATAAACCTCATTTGAATTTACAATACTTCCATTGATCATAGTCATCCTAACTGGCGGAGAACCAGGAGTTTGGCACCAACTATCAGCGGAACCAGACCACAGAACATTGAGATCAGCCGAATTTCCTTCAGCAATAACGCCCTTAACATTGTCATCATCAAACATTGTAGTGGAGGGGTTCCTCGTTACTGAGACCAGACTAACAATAGGATCTACTTCCAAACGATGGG
Organism: uncultured Candidatus Poseidoniales archaeon; assembly: GCA_964563355.1. GTDB lineage: Archaea > Thermoplasmatota > Poseidoniia > Poseidoniales > Thalassarchaeaceae > UBA36. The sequence continues at coordinate 54,166 of CAZLVU010000005.1, read as the reverse complement.
AGAGTAGGCTACCAATGAATGGGAGGGAGATCGTTGGGCAGTTAGGATTGAAATCTGTAGCAGTAGCGAACGGCCAGTCTTCTTGGATGCATTGTTTTATTGGGGAATTTATTTCTGAGCCTAGGACGTAAGGAGTGCCAGGGAGGAAGGTTTGTACCGTTCCTGATTCAGCTGCTAATATTCTAGAGTCTTCGTTCGAGCAGGCAGCATGGTCGCCACTGACTGAACCGAGTTCAGCAGCAAGTGCCAATCCCCCCGAATCAACAAATTCATCCACATGCAACCTCGAGCCAAGGCCATGTTCATTTGCACCCTTAACGATCCTTTCAGTCTCCTCGTGATTATACCACCCCTCCTCACAAAAGACATCAGCCCATCTAGCCAAGGACAGCTCACTGATTACGGGCAATTGGTCATTGATGAGATGTTCAACATATTCGCCCCTACTCATTTCAGGGGGGAAGTCATGACCCCCTAGCCATGTGGGGACTATGTTGCAAGGGGAGGACCTGTTTGTCATTGAAATGGCCTCCAGTAATTTCACTTCACTTTCCAGATCGAGACCATAGCCACTTTTTGCTTCAATTGAAGTGGTTCCATTAGATATAGCAGTCGAAACCCTACGAACACCTGACTCTACGAGGGATTCTATGGGAGCCGCTCTAGTTTCCATCACGGTCTTTCGAATTCCACCACCGGATGAAGCAATGTCTTTGTATGATTTTCCTGATTGCCTCTGAGCGAGCTCATTCGAACGGTCTCCTGCCCAAACCAGATGAGTATGACAATCAACGAATCCGGGCACTATTGCCATGCCATGAACATCAAGTACCTCTATTTCTGAAGCTGATTGTTTCGAAGGATACCATGGTGCGTACTCTGCAATTAGTTCAGTAGAGGGACCAATTCTTCCAACTACGCCGTTTTCGACTAGAATCGCCATGCCCGGAGGATGCACAAGGGAGCTCCTATCAGTTAGATTTCGCCCCGATAAGGGGAATTGGTCATCTCCGGTAGAGAGGTGGGCGACCTCCCCACAATTTGCAATGAGGGTCCTCACATACTTCGATATCGGCGATAGTTGAAAGAACTCCCGCTCTTGCAGGTGCCATGAGCGGCCTTGTTTTGGGAATTGAGAGCACTGCCCATACTCTTTCGGTTGGGGGTGTTAGCACAGAAGGGGAACTATTCCCATCGCATTCAGCTTTATATCTTCCAGAGGAAGGCGGAATTCACCCACGAGAAGCTGCCGATCATCATTCTATTGCAGCTTCGGGACTATTGAGAAATGTGGGTTCCGCCGAATGGTTCGACTGGGATTACGTTGAGGCTATTGCATTCAGCCAGGGCCCGGGTCTTGGACCATGCCTCAGAATAGGCGCTTCTGTTGCTAGGACGCTTTCTAAAGCACTTGAAGTCCCTCTTATTGGTGTAAATCATTGTGTCGCACACATCGAAGTTGGTAGAAATCAAACCGGGTGCAAAGATCCAGTATTACTCTATGTCAGTGGAGGTAACACGCAGGTGATTGCACGTGCAGATGGCCGATATAGGGTTCTGGGAGAGACGCTGGACATTGGGATAGGTAACATGCTTGATAAATTCGCTAGATCCCAAGGCATTCCATTCCCAGGCGGTCCCGAGATTGAGAAGCTGGCTGCTCAATTCACATGTCACGAATCCCTAATGGATGAAGAAATACAATTACCATACGGTGTTCATGGCATGGATATAGCATTTTCAGGGATATTGACATCAGCATTGAAACGGGTTTCAGATGGTAGTCAACTAGATTTGGTTTGTTGGTCATTACAAGAACATGCATTCGCTACATGCATTGAGGTGGCTGAGAGGGCTTTGGCCCACACCGGAAAGGATGAGTTACTTCTAGGGGGGGGAGTTGCATGCAACTCCAGATTACGTGAGATGGCTACCATAATGTGCCATGAGAGGGGTGCTTCAGCTCATTGGCCCGAAAAGCGATATTGTGTCGATAATGGAACAATGATCGCTGAACTTGGTAGGAGGATGTATGACTCCGGAATCACGACTAACATAGATGACAGCGCAGTCAACCCAGCACTCAGAACCGATAACACCGATGTTAAATGGCCCTAATAAAATCGAGAATGCTTATGAGAGTCCATCCGACCGTATCCCTTAGGACTGATTAGAAAGTGCAGAGAAGGAGGAGACGAAAGGCTGTACCGAAGAATGTCTTCGGTACTAGTTCACAGCCCGGTCAAAAGAAAAAACCCGCTCCCAGAAAACAGTCGGCGCCCACTATCCCAAAGCCAAAGGCAGTACCTCCCTCACTTCCAGGTGCAAAACCCCCTACCTCACCTGCTCCTGAACCAGAACCCCCGGCTCTCTCGCCCGAAGTACCACTCAATGAACCCGAAATTCGTGAGGACTCCGAATCAGGGGTTGGCTCAGATGAGACTATTGTGGAACAGCAGTTATTGGGAGCTTCTCCAAGAAAGCTGATCGGGTTGAATAGAGAAGAAATCAAAGCTGAGCCAGAAATTGTGGAAGAGCCCACGAAGGGAACAAGCGAAAAAGCAAGAGAGTTGATTGAAAGCAGCTTTGAGAGGGCAATGCTGAAGCCAACCGTTGTGGAAGAAACTAGAACTATTCCAGAATCTCAGACTCCAGCCCAACCCAAAAAAGAGATTGTGAAAAAACGCCAACGGAAGTTCCGAAGCAACAAGTCTACCTACCAACCAGCAACGAGGGCAAAGCGACTAGACAGAAGTAGACATATGGAGTATAAGTATGAAATGCGGGGGTTACTTGTAAAATTGGGAATTGCCGAAGAGTTCCGATCGCTCCTGTTAGCAACTATTTGGGCCAGGGGGGAGAGGCAAACTGTCAATGAGGCTAAGGAATTCATTGTAGAGAAGGTTAGTGAAGGCATCATTGATCAAGAACAGCAGCAGGTTCTGGAAAAAATAGTAGACAACTACACCATTAGACGGTAGTCTCTGAGAATGGTTCTTGTCTTTTCACTTACTCGGGATACTGTGGAAGATGACAGCGTCAGTGAAGTAGACAAGACATTTGTCTTAGGCGATGCTGGAAAACCGCCCTATAGGCGTGGAATACATGACGATATGTATTCTAGCAAACTATGGACAATGAGACAGTATGCAGGGTACTCGACACCGGAGAAAACCAATCAAAGGTTCCGCTCACTCCTTTCTGATGGCCAAACCGGCATTTCGGTCGCATTCGATCTACCGACCCAATTAGGTCTCGACTCCGATGACGAGCTTGCTTCAGGAGAAGTCGGCAAGGTAGGTGTTGCCATAGATTCAATACATGATATGCGGGTGTTATTCGACCGCATAGATCTCGGGGAGGTTTCAACATCCATGACCATAAATGCCCCCGCATCCGCTCTTCTCGCATTGTACGTAGCCGTTGCAGATGAGAGGGGAATCCCCAGAGACAAGTTATCGGGAACTTTGCAGAATGACATCCTCAAGGAATATATGTCCAGGGGGCTCTACATTTTCCCTCCAGAAAACTCAATCCGACTGACTACTGATGTAATGAAGTGGTGCAACTCCAACACCCCCAAATGGAACACGATATCAGTAAGTGGATATCACATGAGGGAAGCAGGATGTACCGCAAGCCAAGAAATAGCTCTAACACTTTCTAACGCCCTCTATTATGCCAGACAGGCAATTAAAAGCGGATTAGAAATTGATGACGTCGCACCTCGGATGTCATTCTTCTTTGCGTGCCACAATGATTTCATTGAGGAGGTATCCAAATTCAGGGCGGCAAGGCAACTCTGGTTTGAATTAGTAAATTCAGAATTCCATCCGAAAAACCCCCGTTCGTCGCAATTGCGTTTTCACACCCAGACATCAGGTGTCACACTCACTGCACAGCAACCAATGAATAATGCCATCAGAGTAGCATTTCAAGCCCTTGCTTCGATTTTCGGTGGTACGCAATCTCTACACACAAATAGCTTCGACGAGGCCCTTGGCCTTCCGACCGAAGAATCCGTATCTATTGCCCTAAGGACCCAGCAAATAATCGCTGAGGAAACTGGTGTTGTAAACCACGTTGATCCCCTTGGTGGATCTAGGGCGATAGAGAATCGTACTGATCTGCTAATCAGTGAAGCGAATGACATTATCAATGAGATAGGCAGATTGGGGGGGGCCATGGACTGCGTAAAATTGGGATTCCAGCAGAGTATGATCCACGAAAGCGCGTGGAAACAACTGCAACGAGTTGAGAGCGGGGAGGAGCTAGTAGTCGGCGTTAACTCACATTCAGATGGTTCTACACCTGCATTTGAGGGGCTCGTCATAGACCCCAACGATGAACTAAACAAGATTTCTGCATTGACTGCAATGAGAAGTAATCGTGATGAAGTGATAGTTATGCAGGCACTTTCCAAACTTCGTATAGCATGTGAGGGTGATGTGAATGTTATGGATCCTCTAATTGAAGCAGTGAAATCTGAAGCTACCATTGGAGAGATATGTGACGTAATGAGAGACGAATTTGGTACCTGGACTGCTCCAAGTGGTGTTTGAATGGCCGATGGATCAGTAAATCACATTGGAATTGCAACTACCTCACTGGATCAGGCAGAACAAATTTGGAATGCATTGGGATTCGTTGCGAGCGGTGATGCTGTTTCTCAAGATCAGGGTGTTAAGATTAGGTATCTCGAAGGGGCGGAACGGACAAGAATTGAGTTATTGGAACCACTTGGCGAACACACGCCGGTGGGCCGATTCATAAATCGAAGAGGTCCCGGAGTTCAGCAGATAGCACTCAATGTTTCTGACCTACAGGGAAAAATCAACGAGCTAAAAGCAATGGGTGTTCGGTTAATCAACGATGAGCCTGTATTGGGGGCAGATGGCCACATGATAGCATTTCTACACCCCTCATCCTGTGGGGGCGTACTCATAGAACTGATTCAAGATTCATAGTGATAATCATCAAAAAGGAACCTCGATTCGACAAACTATGAACAGTTCATTGGAACGTTTCGACAAAATCGGCAGCAACAGTATTTCTGAAATCCAGGAAGAGATTACATATCTCATGGATACATTAGAAATTCTCAGGGCGACCAATAAGATCAGCAATGATGCGTTCCTCGAGGCGGGTGCAATCCACGGTGGATTGTCAGTAATTCTAAACATGCTATCACAAGGAATCACTGATGAGGAGGCGAATTCACAGCTGCTAAGGCTAAAGGACAGGGCCAAGTCACTAAATGATACATATCCTGACTTAGATAGTAAAATTGAGAGTCGAAGATAAAGCCACCAATCACCAATATATTACTTGAGTATTACTCAGGTAATATTATATCGCCTTCGTTATCGGAATGATCTATGCCCAAGGTAAGCCTGGATATGCCAAATGAGATTCTTGATGATTTGAAGGTACACGTGGGCGATGCCAAGAAGTTCGTTAGTGTGGCCGATGCCATAAGGACCGCATGTAGAAAGATGCTCGATCAATTGGATGAGATCGACTCTAGGCATGGCAGGTAGGGATAGGTATGGTAAGCAGGAAAGATGCGGTATCTGCCGTGGAAACCATTGTCAGGTACATAGAAGATGCCAATGGAGATCTTCGTGAGGGTTTGCACAGGACTCCTGAGAGGGTGATAGAGTCATATGATGAGATATTCTCGGGATATCGACAAAACGCTGCTTCCATATTGGAGTCGACTTTTAACGCCGAGGGTTATGATGGAATAGTTTTACTCAGGGATATCGATTTCCATAGCACCTGTGAACACCACCTACAACCGTTTTCTGGCAATGCGCACATAGCCTACATACCTGTGGATCGAATCTTAGGTATTAGCAAACTATCAAGGCTTCTAGATATGCATTCGAAGAGGTTACAGAACCAAGAAAGGATTACTATGTCCGTGGCAAATGATATCGAGGAGCATCTCAACCCACTTGGTTGTGCCGTAATTATCGAGGCCCAGCACGGATGCATGAAATGCAGAGGCGTGAAGAAACAGAATGCGGTTATGACGACAAGCGCGCTGAGGGGGGCATTCTTCAGCGAGCCTACAGCTCGATTAGAATTATTTCAGCTGATTGGACACAACACACCCGCGAAGTGATATTTTGGCAGACCCCCTTCCTCAATTTGATGCCCAGCTTTATGATGGCGACCCCTTGGATCAAGTCTTTCCTATTGTAGAAATGTTCCATTCAATCCAGGGCGAGGGCCATTTCGTAGGTGCCCCTTCAATCTTCATTAGGTTTGGTGGCTGCAATCTATCCTGTTCCTGGTGTGACACAGAGTTCGATAAGTGGACGGACATGAATCTTCGAGAAATTATCAGTGAGATGGAATCATGGGAATGTAAAAGGGTGATTCTTACTGGTGGAGAACCTGCACTGCAGGATATCGCTACTCTAGGCAGTGTATTACGACCATTGGGGTACGAGTTGGCTATAGAGACAAATGGGACCATCGAACTCCCCGCTGACGCATTAGATTGGATTTGCGTTTCTCCAAAGGATCAAATTTATCCAAATGTTAAGTTGCGTCAACTCGTTGGTGATGAACTAAAGGTTGTTTGGGTGGGTCAAGATCTATCCATGTATGACGATTACAAAAAGGGTTTCAGATACCACTATGTCCAGCCTTGTTATATCGAAACCGAAGATTTAGCTTGGAATGGTGAAAATTTCCGTGATACTTACGAACTGGTCAAGTCAAATCCCGACTGGCGACTTTCCCTACAGACCCATAAATGGATTGGTGTGTTATGATGAGGGCTGTGATGTCTCTTTCTGGGGGTATGGACAGCACTGCTCTATTGCTGAAACTTCTAGATGAGGGTTACAAGGTCACATGCCTAACTTTCGACTACGGACAAAAACATCACGTGGAGATTGAAAGAGCTAGAATGAACATAGCGTATCTGGGTCAAAATGGCATAGATGTTGAGCATATTGTCATAGACATATCATCCGCCTTCAAGACATTAAAGTCCTCATTAACCGATACTGAACAGAATGTTCCCGAGGGCCATTATGAGTCTGAGCAGATGCGTCAAACAGTTGTACCAAATCGTAACGCCATCTTCTCATCAATCGTGTTTGGTCACGCTCTATCAACATCAACGACTGAAGATACTGATGTGATCATCGCTCTTGGCGTGCACAGTGGCGATCACGAGATCTATCCAGATTGTAGGCCTGATTTCTACAAGTCATTGGGCCATGCATTCTCCATAGGTAATTGGGATAGTGATAGGGTATCATTTCACCTACCCTATATTGATGGGAACAAAAAATCAATTTTGCTCGGCGCAATAGAATCCGTTGAGTCATTGGGTCTAGATTTTGACACTGTATTGAGAAATACCAACACCTCATACAACCCCGATTCCCAGGGTCGTAGCTCTGGACGATCAGGTGCAGATGTAGAGAGGATCCTGGCTTTCTACGAATTAGGTAAGATCGATCCTCTGGAATACGTAGATAGCTGGGATGTAGTTCTCAATAACGCTCTGAATGTAGCTAAATTTCATGAGGCATCTGCATGACTGATAGATATCCAAGATTCGATCCCGTGAAGGATCCTGAGTGGCGTGCCCGGCTCACTGAAATTCAGTATCATGTTACTAGGGAGGCGGGTACAGAACGACCGAACACTGGTGCCTATAATCTAGAGGACAGGGTTGGAATTTACCATTGTATCTGTTGTGGTCACTTATTATTCTCATCTAAACAGAAGTACAATTCTGGTTGTGGCTGGCCTGCATTCCACACAGAGCATCCTGAAGCAAGTATAAGGAGACTGGATGATAAATCGCATGGGATGCTGAGAGTAGAAGTAAGATGCGGGTCATGTGATGGTCACCTTGGACATGTTTTCGAAGATGGGCCGAGTGAGTTCGGTGGGGAAAGATACTGCATAAATTCAGCTAGCATGGATTTCGTGCGGGAGGTGGATGATGGTTACCAGGATTCGTAGATGGGTTGAGACTGACACAGGGCATAGAGTTCCTAATCACCGGAGTAAATGTCGAAACATGCACGGCCACAGATACAGGTGGGAGGCCGAACTTGAGGGCGAGGTCGTTACCCTAGCAGATTCTTCAGATGAGGGGATGCTGATGGATTTCGGAGACGTATCTAGAATATTGATTGAACATATCCACGATTTGGTGGATCACGCCTTCATAGTTTATGAGTCCGATTTAGAAGCCCTAGAGGCACTTTCAGTCATGGGCAGTGATCACAAAACACTAGTCGTTCCATTTATTCCAACGGCTGAAAATCTCGCCAAGTGGGGTTTCAACCAAATAGAACCCCACATTTCATCTGTTTACGGGAACACTCTCAGACTCCGATCCTTTCATGTCAGAGAGACTCCTAAATCATGGGCAAGTTGGACTCCTTTGGGCAACTGATACTATGGGCAAACTCTACTATTAGTGAGCATTATGCTCAGATGTGACCGTCTGATTCAAGTCTAACAGCATATTGAAACATCTGTGAGACCCCCACTCGCATCAGTTCTTGCGATGTTCATCATTCTTCCATTTTCATCATCTGCGATTTCAGTTTCAGACTCTCCAACTACTGAATTTCAGCACTATGACAACAGCCCGTGGTGGGAATCAACTTCTATGGATTTAGATGGTGACAAGATTCACGACGCTATTTGGATTGCTGTTGAGAGTGAATTATACGATTGGGTTGGAGAAGATCAAACCATTAGCGTAATAGTAGATTTTGACCATCTTCCAACTGCTGAAGATCAAGAAATGTTGGAGGACCAAACCGGCTTCCAGACACAATTTCGATATCATTTGATTGATAGTATCGCTGGAAGGGTCCCCATTCATAACATTGCTAAACTTACAAGCCTCCAGGGCGTGGTTTTCGTTGAACTTGACGGAATTTTGACAATTCAGATGAATGATGTAAACGATGTCCATGGGATTCCGTTGATTTGGGAGGATACGGGATACACGGGAGAAGGCAGCGTCGTGTCAATCATTGATACTGGCATCGATTCAAAGCATATGGGGCTTGACGACCTAGACGATGATAATTCTACCAACGACTCCAAAGTTATCGCATTCTATGATGCCGTCAATAGTCCTGAACTGACAAATGGAACCGAGATTCAAGCCTATGATGATCAGGGGCATGGTACTCACTGTGCCGGAATTACAGCTGGAACCGGGGCTCCGAATTTTGATTACGTCGGCGTCGCTCCTAAGGCTCAGCTTGTTGGCGTCAAAGTTCTTGATGAGGGTGGCTCGGGGTCCTTTGCTACTGTTATGGCCGGAATGGAGTGGACAGTGGATAAAAGGCACGACTTCAACATCAGAGCTGCTAGTATGAGCCTTGGAGGATTTGGGCTAATCGAGTGGACGCAATCAGAGGAAGAATCGGTAAATAGAATGGCAAATGAAATGGTTAGATCGGGAATAGCTCTTTTCATAGCTGCAGGAAATAGTGGTGTTAGTGGACAGATAGGAACTCCCGGATCTGCGGAGGACGTTATCACTGTAGGAGCGCTGGACAAGGACACATCGATCGCAATATATTCTAGCCAAGGGCCTACTGAGGAAGGGAGGATAAAGCCCAACATCGCCTTTGTGGGTTCAAACGTCATGGCCCCCGATTTCAACACCGGGGATGGATACACCGACAAGTCAGGAACCAGTATGGCTACTCCAGGAGCAGCGGGTCTTGCAGCTCTAATGTATCAGGCAAATCCAGATCTCTCACCCTTTGACATCAGGAATATTATGCAGGAAACAGCCACCTATCGACAATGCCACTACATGCTAGACAACGAGCCCTGCCCTGAGGATTTGATACCTAAAAACAGGCAGAATAATGTCTATGGCCATGGTCATGTCGAAGGACACCCCGCTCTAATGGAAGCAGCAAACTATGTCTACTCACTTTCTTTAGATCTAAACCTTTCAACCCTTTCAGAAGTTTCCAAAGATAGCCGAATCCATATCTCATCCGGTGAGTCGATTGCAGTGGAAGTTACCGGAAGTCCTGTAGAAATCCAATGGAGGACTTGGGATATGAGGGACAACTGGATGAACCATGTAGATTTTATCCCGGGCGATCAGTCTCTAGAAATCAGTCATTCAATGATAGTTAACCGTTTGAAGTACCTACCAGGCAATCAGATTGAGGGGAATCAAACCCTGATGGCTCGGGCAATTCTAGGTGATAATGCTTCCACAAATCTAGTAATTCATTTGTTCATTACTGATCCAGAGCCACTACCTGAAGATGACGGCTCTGAATCATTTCTGAATCTTATGGTGACCGTATTGACCACTCTTGTGGTATTGTTATTTTTACTTCTGACCTTCGCATTGTTAAGAATTAGGGATGAATATTTGGATGATGATTGGGAATTGGAAACAGAGGATTCTGATACTCATCCTGTACCTGACCGAGAAGGTGAAATCTCGGATTTGGAGGAGCAAAATGAATAAAGTTAACATCAAGGAAAAACTGTCGAAATTCTCTGACCTGTGGTCTCCAAAAATTATCGCTGAGATGAACGACTACCAGTTCAAACTAGTAAAAATTGATGGCGAATTCGTATGGCATAATCACGAAGACACTGATGAAGTATTCATTGTGATTGATGGTAACATGCGTATCGAGTTTGAAGATGATACAGTGGAGCTCACGGAGGGCGATATGTATGTCGTACCCAAAGGAGTGAATCACAAACCTAGCTCCGAATCATTGTGTAATGTTATGCTAGTAGAACCTCGTGGGGTCGTGAACACTGGTGGAACCTCCAGTAAAATGACTGCCCCCAACGATGAATGGATCTGATCATTCATTTCCTTTCTTCAAAGGCATCAGCTGATTCAGAAATTATTGCCAGAAGTCTGTGGATTTCATCATCTTTAGGCAGACCCCTCATTATCACTCTGACAAGCGTATCCTCTACTCCTTTCCTCTTGTGTTCCTTGGTTGGCATTGCAGCTACTAGTCTGGACGCCTCGTTCCTCAGTGTCTGTCTGAGATTTGGATCTAGTAATCTTTCGCCGGCTCCGTGGGGGCGCGATTCTGCATTCCCAACAAACCAGGAAAAACATACTATTGCAACAGCATGACTAAGATTCAGAATGGGGTATCCCTCCCAAGTTGGTATGGTGACAAGCAAGTCGCAGAGCCTCAACTCATTATTGAGTAGACCCTTACCCTCTGGTCCGAACACCATAGCTACTCTTCCAGTTACCCCAAAGAGTCGTTCTGGCAGCTCTTCCGGAGTAAGGAAATGGCGCATAGCCGTTTTGTTTCCAAATTCCCTCTTACCAGAAGTCCCTACAATAATTGAGCAGTCGGCAACTGCTTGTTCGAGAGTGTCAATTACTCGGGCACTCTCTAGTACCGATTGTGCGTTTTTAGCCCTATTTCTAGTCTCATCAGAAAAATTGCCATTCTTTCTTATTACCCTAAGATCTGTAATCCCAAAATTTAGCATAGAACGTGCTACTGCTCCAATATTTCCATCATGTTCAGGATGTACAAGTACTATGCAAACCCTGTCATTGAAAGAAGGCAGGGTGTCAGTGAACCTCTCTCCCATAGGGTTCCGAGCAGTGGACACGTGATGAGGAATGCGCTAGTCAACACGTCGTTGAGTGTATCTGGTGATATATCCGGCAATCCAATTCCTCATGCGCTTGTTATCTACATCGGAGAACTCAGCGACGAGCTGTTTATTCAACTCAAAATCATCTGTAAATTTATCGGGATAAATTTCAACAAGCCTCAAAGCTCGAGTTTTGATAAATGATGGTCTGATATTGCCCATTTCATTCCTCCAATAACTTAACTTCGAGCGGAAACCCTTCCTCGCGCGTGCATATGACTTTGATTTTCCTGGGTGGGTGTTGCATCCCCCTGGACCAAATTGCGTGATTGACAGATTCGTCAATCCAAATATCCTCGTCCTCAGTCTTTTTCATATGCCTAGAGACGTGAATTTTTACTTCTGCCATTGCCCTCTTGGCCCTGTTGGTACGGGGAACATTCCACGCCGCCCTAAGGGGTATTATGATCTCCTTTACCTCAGCCATTGAATCACCTCTGTAGTTTCGAGCGTCGCCACATGTGACGCTTGGGGTGTGTGTTGACCTTTCTATTGGTCCTCATTACGACCCAAACTGGCACTCTTTTATTCTGTTTAGTGACCTTATTCAGCCGTTTCTTCTTGGCAAAGGGCTTGTTTCGTGCCATTATTTCACCTTAGTACCTTAACAAGACCCGGATAGCGATCTAGAGCTGAATCTCTAACGGAATGTGCAACATCGTCTAATAGAGACTGACCCGAGGGGCTGACTACCTTCCCTAGATTAACTGTTCCAGCGGTATTCATCAGGCTAATTATCAAACCAGATTCTGTTAGCTGTTGGAGGATTTTTCGAGAAATGTTCCTGGATCCAGCAACGGATTTGTTCTTTTTGACACCGCGATCTTTTGTCCCACCATACTCCTGAGCAATCCGATTAGCTCCGATGGGGCCCTTGATGGCTACCTTTCTCAGCATAGCCGCAGATCTGGTGTGCCACCAGTTGAGCTGCACAGGTGGCCTTTCTCTGTGCGTTCCGGTTTTAACGTGCGCCGCCCATTCAGGGGGCGCTATAGACTCGAACGCCTGTAGCCTCTCGGCAATCCCCTCAATTAACTGATCAGCGGGAACGTCATAGTACGTTGTCAAGCAATCACCTTGCGTGTCGGCCGTCCAACAGACCGTATTTAACCGTGATGACCCGATTTTTCTTATTGCATGGGAACGTAGACCGTCCTCGAAAAGCATTGAATAATCTACTTAGGGTGCAATGGCCGTGAAGCGATCACTTTCAAAGAATCCAAACATGCTCCGAACCATGATTGGGACCGGTCTAATGTTGATAGTCATACTTTCATATGCAGTGTATTCTAACACCGTCGAGTCTGAGTATTATGGATATACAACAAGTAACCAACCGCATGAAATGCAACTAGAGCAAGATGTGGAGGGAGGGGCTAGTTGGTATTACACAACCGATGCTGCATTAACCTGGATCAATGTCAGTGTTTCTGGTGCGCCACTGGAAGATTCTACGCTGACAGTCTCCGCTGAGGGGTTTCAATCCAATTGGTCTCATTCACCTAGTCTTGGACTACATGAATCCAATTATGTCTGCAATGAACCAGAAACAGATTACTCCGGCATTATTGAGACATGTACAATCAGGAGGGAACATTCGATGGAATTGATTGGCGGTGAGGGTGTAATGAGGGGGAGGGTGTCACTGGTGCTACCAATTCAAGGAAAGGGGTATCTCGAAAATGAAGATATTGGGGGTGCTACGGAGGAAGCTATGGCAATGATTGAATCTGAAAATAAAACAATTACATGGAGAATATCAATCCAAGTAGATGGGGAGCTAGCATCCAGCGATGGAGTTCTTGTTAACGGGGTAGTAACCACACATGAATTCGATACTATCGAACAATTCAGCCTCGATCCAGTTCAAGAGACTGTGTACAGTTTTGCTACACTAGTTGGGTGTTTTTTCCTCGTACTCGTAATCCCTCTTATGGCATACTATTCGTCCGTGTATAGGGAAAGGAGAGACGAAGAAATCAGGGGTGCTGTGGTTGTTGGGAACCAATAGTGGGCCCTACATCCCATGTCAAATCATCTGACTTATCCAATAATGAAACGTATCCAAGCTCAACGAAATCAGATATTGACTTACACACTCTCTCTGAAACGGGTGAAATTTCTTCGGCGAAACGATCGTCCATTTTCATGATGATGCTTCGTAGTGAATTTTGTCCATCCATAAGAGTCCATAGGGCTGAGTTCATGGTGTCCAGCTTCCTATTGATACTCTTCGGTGCGTTAGTAATGTTCGAAATCATCCTTTCAATGCGGCCCATTTCTTTCAGATGACTAATAATGACTAACCCATCTGGGCAAATTATCCAATCCACAGGAACTCTAGTGGGCAAGCAATCCGCTATCATCAGGTACCCCCGAAGACCACAAATAATAGGCATGAAGCGGAAATAATTCCACCCAGGGCGCAAATTATGGTCCAGTGACGCCTTTCAGTGAAATTATTTGCCCACCATGTTGCTACACCAAAAAATGCCATGGAGAATAGGAGGATTTCACTTCCATTTGGTAGAGATCCAGAGGCCACAGTTACCGCCTAAGTTTAGCAGTATTAAGTACGAGCGACTCTGCGAGTGCAGTAACTCTCTCTCCAACGACTTCATCGAGAATGTTCCCCTCATCGTCAAATGCATGCTTGATGTTGGCAACGGCGACTTGTTCGGGAACGACCCACCCATGTATCCACCTAGCAGCAATGCGCATATGGTTGAGAGTGTTGTTACTAGATTGCCCCCCAAGGGTGCTCATTAACCCGAAAACTTTTCCAGATGTTTGTTTTGAGGAAAGCCAGTCGAGGTTGTTCTTCATTACGCCACTCATAGTACCGTGATATTCCGGGCTAGAAAGGACAAAGGCGTCGGCCGAATCTGCCATGATTTTGTAATCATCTACATTTGGGTGTGACCAACATCCTTCTTCGCCCACAAGGGGCAGTGGATGTTCTCCGTTGTTCCACATGCACGTTATAGCTCCTAGTGATTTGCAGTGTTCGAGGACTATATCCAAAAGTCTACCATTGGCGGAATTGAGATCATATGATCCGCATATGCCCATTATCACAACGGGGTCGGCCATAGTGCTTGGAAGAGGCTTCGCCCTTCAATAGTACCTTTCAACAAATGCTGCCAATGCTTATCCATGACACTTTTCGCCGTTCATTCATGGATAGGCCTCCGCAACCAAATATTTTGGAAAGGGCCGGATTGTTAGCCGATAACGGTGAATATTCAAACGCCATTGAGCTATACCAACAGATTGTTTCAGATGACCCACAAAATTCCAATGCATGGTACTGCTTGGGAGTCCTCCAACAAAAGATGGGACTGGACGCTGATGCAATCGAATCATTCACATCTTCTGATCAGATATATCCAAACTATGGCCCCACACTAGCAAATTTGGCTTTCCTTCTGAGAACTCGCAGCCCTACACAAGCCTCTGAATATGCTAAGGCTGCTTTGGTAGAATATCCGGAAAACGAACAATTAATCGAAATTTCATCACTGACTGTAGAAAAATCTGACGATAGTAAAATATTTGTTGAGTCATTTCCAATCGAGCCTCAGGAATCTAGTTCCATCGATGAACGCATGATTCAAGCTGAGACATTGAGTAGTGAGGGTAGGCATGGTTCTGCTGTAGCATTGTGGAAGTCCTTATTGGAGGGATCGCCAAAATCTCCTGAGGTTTGGAGGGGGCTTTCCCAAGCTCTGCTGTCAGCTGGACACCAAGATCGTGCAGAGCAGTGCCGTCTGAGGGCAGAAAATCTTGAAGACTCACACAACAACCTCGCACAACCAAGTGAAAATTTACCTGTAAGCGATGATGCATCATTTATCGCTGCCGCTGAAGCACAGGCATCTCAATCCGTTGAACCGCCAAACAATAGGCACGGTGGACTCAACGAATCTATAGAATGGTATAACATGGGGTTGACCCTATTGAACGAAGAAAACCCAGTTGAGGCTTTGACTTGTTTCGAAAAGGCGATTGGTGGTTGTCCACGCGAAGAAATAGAGCTTCGCGTCAAGGCTCAAGTCGGTCGCGGTAACGCACTATACAGATCATCTAGGTACACTGATAGCGTTATTGCATACCATGCAGCAATTTCCATGGATCCAGATAGCATTACCGGAAGGACCCTATTCAATATGGGCTCTTCATATGCTGCAGTAGAACTTTATGAGGACGCAGTCAAGTGTTTTTCTCAGGCACTTCAATTGGGATTGGACAAGGATCATGTTGGTCTGTGTGGAATTCAACTGAACCGATGCCGCCTCCTATCCAGAGAGCAAGAAAAACGACAATCCAGATCTAAGGTGTAGAGGACTCAATGGATACCAACACAGATTTGCTGGTTGGCGTGTTGCTCGTGTCTGATACACTGTTGAGGGGAATCAGTTCATTGCCCTCGGGGAAGTAGGTTGCTACGTTACCAACCGGAATGTCATATGGTACCACAAACCAATTTTGAGAGCGCATTTCCATATCTTCGAAATGTGAAGTAATGTCTACCAGGTCGTAAATATTCCAGTCATATTTATCCATGTCGGATTGACTGACAAATACAATCCTACGTCCATGGTTTATGCCCCTATATCGATCATTTGTCCCGTATATTGTGGTATTGTACTGATCATGTGATCGTATAGTCATCATGACAAACATTCCTTCGTCACTATGTATAGAGGACAATTTGTGTGTTCTGAAATTTGCCCTGCCGGTATCGGTATCGAAAATCAGTGAGTCTCTTACTGGGTTGGGCAGGTAGAAGCCACCATTAGCCCTACACCTAACGTTATAATTTTCAAAACCGGGGATTGTTTGCTCGATTAGGTAACGAACACGATCATAATCAGTTGCCAATCCTTTCCAGTCAATTGTAAAATATCTCCTCCATTGTTCCTGAGTGTCAGGATTTCCCAATTTCAACAATCTGGACTCAAATGCCCTGGCGATTCCAGAAATTATTGCTGGTTCTGACCTGAGGTTACTGCTGGCCGGTTTGGATCTTCCAATTGAAGAGTGTACTACTCCCATAGAATTTTCAACAGTTACTAATTGATTCCCTGAACCCGTTCTGTCCACCTCAGTTCTTCCCAAGCATGGTAGAATGATCGCAGTTTCACCAGTTATGAGGTGGGACCTGTTGGGTTTAGTCGATACTTGTACCGTAAGTGAGCATTCCATTAGCGCTGCCGCAGTAGTTTTAGTATCAGACATTGCAGAAATGAAATTGCCGCCCATAGATAGGAAAACACTAGATTTTCCGGAGGCCATCTTCCTAACAGCTCCCACAGAATCAACACCATGTTTAGAAGGTGCGATAATTCCAGTAACTGCAGACAGTTTATCTAAGAATATTTTGGACGGTTTGTGGTTGATTCCGACGGTACGATCGCCTTGAACGTTCGAATGACCTCTAACTGGGCATAAGCCCGCACCGGGCTTACCAATGTGGCCGCCTAAAAGGGACAAATTTGCAATTTCCTGGATGGTCTGTACCGAATTTTTGTGCTGTGTCAGGCCCATCGCCCAACAAGTAATCATTGCCTTTGATTTAGAAATGAACTTACCTATCTTTTCTATGGTTGGCCGGTCTACACCAGACATCCTTACAATATCATTCCACGAAGTATTGATTACAGATTGGTGATATTCGTCAAAACCATGAGTAAACGCAGAAATAAATTCATTATCGACAGAGTTTGATTCAATCATGACCTTAGCAAATCCCCTGAATAAGGCCTGATCACCGTTTACCTTTAGTGGGATATGGGCATCAGCGATTCGAGTGCCTTTTCCTATAATCTCCAAGGGATTTTGAGGGTGTTTGAACCTGCCCATCCCCGTTTCTTTGAGTGGATTTATGCTAATAATTGATGCACCCGATTTCTTAGCATCTCTGAGGGATGTCAACATCCTTGGGTGATTTGTACCAGGATTCTGCCCAACTACCAATATTAGGTCTGATTTGGTAAAATCATCCAGTTTGACTGTGCCCTTTCCGATACCAATTGCATCAGTCAAGGCGACTCCTGATGATTCGTGGCACATGTTTGAGCAATCAGGAAGATTGTTGGTACCGAACCTCCTGGCAAATAGCTGCCAGAGAAAAGCCGCTTCATTGCTAGTTCTTCCAGAGGTATAGAATATCGCTTGGTCCGGGTCCTTTAGTGAAGCTAGCTCTTCCGCGATTATTTCGAATGCTTCATGCCACCCAATCTTTTGATAGAAATTGCTTCCGGGGCGAAGAATCAGGGGTTCTGTTAGCCTACCTTGAGAGTTTAGCCAACGATCAGACTTTCTTGATAGTGCTGAAACGCTGTGGTTAGACCAAAATTCTACATCCGCTCTTTTTCTCGTGGCCTCGTCAGCAACGGCTTTAGCACCATTTTCACAAAATTCTGCAATGGTCCTATGGCCATCGGGGTCCGGCCATGCACAACCGGGACAGTCGAATCCATTGAATTTATTCAGCCGGTTTAGCGTTACCACACTGTTCAATGGTCCCATATTGGTGAATCCATGCATAGCTGTCGATATTACAGCGGGAATCCCTGCTGCAACTGTCTTAGCCGATGTCTTGTGTGGGGGAAAAGATTCCAGGGGAGTCGTCGCGATTACATCTCTACCCATGACTTTGCGTGGGTGTATGAGTTCATCTTTCTATTGCCTATATTTGATACGGCTAGTGCCGCTGAAAACTGAAATCGAACTAGATTTGGCGAAGCACGCTAACGTCAATCCATGCTCATTGGCCATATCAATAGCCATAGTACTGGGGGCACCGATTGATACCATTATGGGAAATCCGGCAACTAACGCCTTTTGTACCAAGTCAAATGATGCCCTGCCGGAAACCACGACTATCCTGTCTGTGATTGGCAAATTACAATCGCTCAGATATGAACCAACCAATTTGTCCATCGAGTTATGCCTGCCAATATCCTCGTAGATCCTTTCCAAATCTCCTTCTGGTGTAAAACTGGCAGTCGCATGAGATCCCCCGGTGAATTTGAACAATGTCTGATGCTGCTTCATCGATATGATACAGGAATTTATGATTTCTAAGTTTATTTTCACATCATCACAAATTACTGAGTCGGGGTTGTTCAACATACCATCCACTGAGATCCTGCCACAAACACCACAAGACGAGCTGATGGTAGACCTTCTTGAATGAACATCAGGATCGAACGTAGATGACTGTGCAAGAGAAACAACTCCTATGTCCTCCCCAACAGATAATCCCTTGACATCGTGAATATTCTGAATTATCCCCTCAGATAGGAGAAATCCCAGTACCAGCTCTGTGTCGGATCCCGGGGTTCGCATGGTCACTCCTAACGAATAACTAACAGAGTCATCAGTTTTTACAGAAATCTCCAGTGCTCTCTCGATGACAATAGAGTCTGGAACACGTTCAATTCCAGAACCATTTATTCTAGCAGAATCACGTTCATGGCTTCCTTCCACGGTTTGAAGGGAGAGTGTTTGATTGATAGCAGTGATGGCGACTCACAGCAACTGTTGAAATACATCCCTTACAACAGACCGACATGGGTATACTGGGTGGTGAGGGATTTTCCCTACCAGTCGTGGCAGAAGTTGAGGTCGTCGATGCGCACATCGATTTCACTGAAACCGCAAAGAAAGCAATCAATGATGCCATGAGTGGTGACGAGGGATCTCATGTCCTAGTCATCAGCGCACAATCAGGTGGTTGTTCCGGATACTTATACGACATGAAAATCATCGAGGATCCCGAAAACGATGATTTCCAAAGACTTGAAATCGATGGTATTTCCGTGCTAGTACATAAGAAAGACAGTCTTCTATTGACTGGGATCACAGTCGATTTCAAAGATACGTTGATGGGAGGGGGATTTCAGATAATTAATCCCAATGCTGACAGGACGTGTGGGTGTGGCCAGTCATTTGGCTGAGGGTTTCAATTGAACAAAATCCTTCATCCAAATGCACAGGTGTTCGTCAGGAAATCCCCCATCACGGTGCTGGATGGAGCAGATTCATTGAATAATCTAGAACGCTGTCTAACATCAGTAATATCCGATATGACCCATCTGGAGAGGCGCGAATCATTGCTGTGCAATTCAAATGGCCGCGTATTGGACAAACTACTCTTGGCTGCTATTGAAGGCCGGATGATTATTGTTGGTTACGATGGATCAAATGACCAAACCAGGCAGATTCTTCTCAATGGCATTGCTTGGGACGAGGAGGTGACGGTTACCTACGCCGATGAAGCGATATCCCATTTGACCATTGTTGGGCAGAACATCGGCAGGGTACTCGTCGGATTGGGTATTGAATACGAGGAGCTCAATAAATCAAATTGGACGGAATTCGGTAACGCTTTGCTCACAGCAACGAGCTCTGACGTAGTTGAGGTGATCATCCCAAAAGGAGAGGTTGAACATTTCATCGAGGCACTTGATTTCAATGGATGCTCCCGTATACAAGAGGATGCTTGGCAGCCATTAAGGATGAGTTTGGGCATACTTGAGATCGATGACATTTGTGGTAATCTTCCATCAGAAGTTGGCCTTGATGAGTATGTTGTACTCAGTAAAGGGTGCTATCCCGGCCAAGAGATTCATGCGAGATTGGATAGTCGCGGAAAGGCATCGAAAAAATTAGTGGTGTTGCGTTCAGTAGGAAATTTCGAATGCGGCAAGAAAGCATCCGAAGATATCGGAACAATTAGGATTACTTCCTGCTGCAATACGGGCACAGAGTCAATGGCATTTGCACTAGTGCCGATTAGAGCAATCGAATTAGCAATGATTTCCATAGAAGGAATGCAAGCTACGCTTGAGCCAATCAATCATCCATGATTGAAACGTGTATCCCCTCTTCCGCATCTACCCATTCAGACATGGGCATAAGTGGTGAAATTCTCAGTGAGCCCATGTTACGAGTGAACAGGTATACCATTGGATCAAACTCACTTACCATCTGATTCTGGAATGTTGTTCTAACGTAATCCCCCCTATTCCTGAAGAAGACCAACTCGACAGTGATACCGATTATGGTTGCAGTATAGAGTACCAATAGTACGCTAATGGAGAATGCAACCGGGTCCTGTAATAGTTCGCCAGTCCTAATGCTTGAACCGTACATCAATTGGCGCGATAGGAGGAAAAGTAACCCTACCCCAACCCACGGGCCTAGAGCGTCTTCTACAAATGAATCCATGGGGGTAATTCTCCTATGCGTAGGGTCGGCGAACACCAAAGCGCTTTCTGTTGCGGCTCTGATTACAGAAATAGCAGAAACCAGAATAATGTAAACAGCAGCACTAACTAGTAGCACGTGGAAGGAACTCAATGGCATGTATGAAACGATAAGATATGCAAATAATCCCAGGAACACGGTTATCGGCATTCGATGGATTGATGCTAATACCTTGTCCAGTTCTTTAGCACCATGATCCAGCCTTGGGATGCCGATGACCTCCCAGCGAGTGTATCTCTGTATGGTACGCGCCACTAACGAAAGGATGCGCTTATCGATCATTACCCACTCAACTAATCTCAGAAATGGCATCATAGGGAGGGTAATGATGGCTGCGAAAATTCCAACTAATGGCCATAATATCAGGCTGGGAAAGAGTAGGAAATGTTGTAGTCTCAGGGGATGAAGTAGATCGGACTCAATTCTTGCTTGCCTGTCAGACAATAAGTGAATCTTCCTGGCTTCGGCATCTAATTCAGATCGATATTTGATTAGGGGGAGACCTGAATCTAGAACCCGTCTTACCTTCTCTCGATAGTGCTCTTGCTCTGGCTCAATCCCAACCCACCACCTCCAAGCGAACGATACAGGTAATGCCAAAAACACCGGGGATAGTAGAATCAGAAGTGAGTTTAGCAGTGCCTCTGTAGATGCAACCACACAACGCGCTTACCATATTGCCCAATAATGAAGCGGTATTAATTTCGCCTTGGGGGCTTATCAGACAGAGTTGGCAAAGTTTCCAGAAACAGCATCCCAATTGACTACATTCCACCAAGCCTGGATATATTCTCCACGGGCGGGTCCGAACTTTTTGTAGTACGCATGCTCCCAAACGTCTAATCCAAGAATGGGGACTCCCGCCCCATTCATCAGTGGGTTATCCTGGTTTGGGGTCGAGCAGATACACAGTGAATCATCTGAGAAACAAAGCCATGCCCACCCACTTCCAAACCTGGTCATTGCCGCGTTAGAAAATTGCTCCTTCATCGACTCAAACGATCCGAATGAATCATCTATTGCTGCGGCTAGTTCACCATTTGGTCCACCGCCACCATCTGGAGACATTGTGGACCAGAATAGATTGTGATTCCAGTAACCACCGCCATTGTTCCGAATCGCTGGAGCGTCTGAACACTCAAGTAGTAATTCTTCGATAGTTTTTCCTTCCATATCAGTACCTTCGACAGCAGAGTTCAGTTTTGCAGTGTATCCAGCATGATGTTTGGTATGGTGAATCTCCATAGTTAGAGAATCAAGGTGGGGTTCTAATGCATCGTATTCATATTCAAGGTCAGGTAAAACAAAACTCATTCTTATCGTTACCGCGAGGGGGTTGAAGATTACAATTCTATCGACTGATACACTCACAATGTTGATGGATATCTGCCACGCCAACGATACATGGCACGTATTGCAATTACCGACGGGATGTCAGATGACGCCATGAAAATTCTTTCAGATGCTGGTCACGAAATTTCCTCGGAACATTTCGAACCACAGGACCTACTGAGCGGTGTCTTATCTAGTTTCGACGCTGTCATCGTACGTAGCGCCACGAAAATGACCAGGGAAGTCATCACTTCGTCGATAACTGAATCAAACGGAATTCAATTCATCGGCAGGGCGGGCGTCGGTATAGATAATATCGATTTAGAAGCTGCATCAGAACACGGCATTATTGTATGCAATACTCCAGGTGCCTCCACACGTAGTGTTGTAGAGTTGACGATCGGACATCTACTATCATCGGTAAGAAACATACCTCGAGCTGACAGGACAATGCGGGCTGGTTCTTGGGAGAAAAAGACATTTCGAGGATCTGAGATCTATGGTAAGAGATTAGGCCTAATCGGATTCGGACGGATTGCTAGAGGAGTTGCAGACGCAGCAAGGAGCCTTGGAATGGAGATTCATGCATTCGATCCATACGTCGAAAATGGATCAATAGACGCTTCAATGTGTACGTTACACAAAGAATTGGATGACCTTTTTACAATTTGTACTCACATTTCAGTCCATTGTAACTTCAGTGAAGAAACCAAACATATTGTCAATTCAGCTCGGATCTCCCTAATGACGGGTGTTGGGGCAGATGGAATTGAATGTGGCAACCATCTGATTAGCTGTGCCAGGGGAGGGATCATAGACGAGGATGCTGCTCTCAAAGCCTTGGAAAGTGGGCAGTTGTCCTCACTTGCCTTGGATGTGTTCGAAACCGAACCCCCGGACCAGTCCCCTTTGCTTGCCCATGATGATTTCCACGGTTCCCCCCACATAGCTGCATCAACCATGGAAGCCCAGGCTAGAATTGGGGTTGAAATGGCAAACACATTACTCGAGTTTTTTGATGGCATTAAGCCGGTTAACTCTCTCAACTAGACTCTTACACTATGTTGTGCATTACTTGGAAGGTCTCCTGGAATCTTACCAACTCTTCGGGGACATCAATCCCACTGATAGCCGATTTCAGCGATTGACT
Organism: uncultured Candidatus Poseidoniales archaeon; assembly: GCA_964563355.1. Taxonomy (GTDB): domain Archaea; phylum Thermoplasmatota; class Poseidoniia; order Poseidoniales; family Thalassarchaeaceae; genus UBA36. The sequence goes on along the minus strand of CAZLVU010000005.1, from coordinate 30,723 downwards.
GTTATCCTTCTTGAGCTTCCAAATCATTGAGTTAAATTTGATAATGTGATCGGTCAATGATTGTAGTTCGGTATGGGCATTGCCAACTATCGAAGGATGGATGCGTGGGAACTTTCGTACGTCAGTGGAACTTTGACCATAAATAGTCATACTGAGGTAATGAGTGAAGAAGGGGCAAATGGGAGTGAATGAACTTAGTAAATCCCTCACAATTCGGTGCAAAGTCCAGTTTGCAGATCGGTCATCATTGTATAATCTAGATTTCGCCATTTCAAGCCAGTGGCTTGGGAAGATACCGGTTGCGAACGACTTAATGGCCTGGGCGGCATTGTAAATATCGATATCGGACCAAGATCTTTCAACATTCGAAAGTACGGAATCGAACTCAGCCAGTATCCACTTATCCTCAAATTCTATCTCAGGAGGATTATGATCCAAATCATCAGGAACATCGAATTGGCTAGCAAAACGAGCAACGTTGAATATCTTAGTCAACACCCCGTAATACTTGGTTTCTATCTCTTCAGGGTTGATATGGAAGTCATCGCCAACCTGAGCGTCACATGCCTTCCATAAGCGGAAGCATTCACTACCAATCTTGTTTGCAGTGAGTCGTACTTGTTTGCCATCAGGACCTTTGATCTTCCATGAGCCAGTCCTACCTCCGGCCCCACATTCCAGGACTGAATTTGCATCGATTCCATTACCAAGTGATTTTGACATCTTGCGGCCCCACGGATCCATACCAAGTCCATCAACCCAGATATTCTCAAAGGCGGGCTTATCAAGCAATAATGCACTCTTGAGAAGAGTGTAATATAGCCAGGTACGAACAATTTCCTTGCCCTGTGGCCTAATTGAAGTTGGAAACGCCCTTTCGAAAAGATCGGGATTACTGATGTACCCCGAGACGAATAGGTTGGAGTTAGATGAATCCATCCAAGTGTCGAATACCTTTTCCTCACCGATCAAAATCCCAAGGCTCGGTGAAATTTCCGAGAATTGCCCGAGAGTTTCCTTCGTATTTCGATCTAATACCTCCGAGTCACCCGGTGGCTCCTCTCGCCATGGCTGAACATATACCCCCCTTGGAGGTACAACTACCTTGGTGCCGTCTTCAGAATACCAAATTGGAACTTCGGTATGGTACCAGCGTCGCCTGCTTATGGGCCAATCAATTGTTATGCCATCCATCCAATCATGCAAAAATTGACGGTTCCGTTCTGGAATAAATTTACTTTGATCAGATAAATTCTGTAGCCTATCAAGAATATGAGTCTGTCGTACATACCATTCTTTGAGTAGTATGATTTCTATTGGATTCCCACCTCGCTCACTGACGGGAACCTCTTGGAGCCTTTCGTGTGTAGCCTCAATCTTCCCAGAATTACGGAGAATCTCAATTGCAGACTTCCTTGCTTCATCCACAGGCATCCCTTGGAGTGGGCCTGAGATATCAGTCATCTTCCCATCTAAATCAATTGCAGCAAACGGGCGCATACCGAGCTCCCTGAAGACAGCAACATCGTTTTGATCGCCAAATGAACAAATCATTAGGACCCCGCTTCCAAATTCCATCTTAACTGAATGATGTGCTAATATTTCGACGGTTTCATCACGATTTGAAACGGGCAAAGGCATTTTGATACGCTTTCCTACAAGGTGGGAATATCGTTGGTCATCTGGATGCACGACAACTACACCACAAGCACAAATGAGTTCTGGCCTTGTCGTGGTAATAACTACGGATTCTCCGTCTTCAGTTTCCCAAATAACGTCGCACAACAGGGTTTCCCTACTGATTCGTTGTACCTCTGCCTCGGCAATTGTAGTTCCCTCTACGGGATCGTAAATGTTTGGACGCAAATCCTCAATAATTTCTCCCTTCCTGAAGAGGTCCACGAAAATTGACTGGGAAACGGCCCTGAAGTCGGGGGCATCTGTTAGATATTCATTATCGTAGTCGCAGGATAAGCCGACTCTTTTTGCAGTGTGCCTCATGGCCTTGGTAAATTCCTCAATCGTTGCCGAACATAGCTCAAGAAATTCTCCCCTCTCGTAGCTACGCATTTTTTTCCCCGTCTTCTTTTCGACGGTAAACTCGATGTTTATCCCATTCCTGTCGACGCCCCAGGGAAATCTTACTTCCTTTCCGAGTAGTCGTTGGCTGCGAGCAATAACATCGATCATGCTGTATTGTGCAACAGCCCCTATGTGCCAAGTGCCACTGGGGTATGGGGGGGGCGTATCAATGATGAACAGCTCCCTGTCGCTATTGGGATTGAATGAGTATCTTTTGCGATATTCGTCATCCATGTAGTGTTCTTCTTGAATTCTCTTTTCAAGGTCTACACTCCAACGCTTGTCAGAAATTATCGGCTCGCGCATAGCCTTTCCCATTTCATATTGCCACAGTGAGGTATTCTTGACCGTTACCTATGAATATGCTAAAAATTACCAATAAGAACAACACTGGCGGCGTGGGGTTCAAGGGATGTCAAGAATCACATCTACTTGAGGAGCATGCAAAGGGACGACGTGGGTGAAGGTAAAACGAGTGAAACTCGCTTCGCTTCTGCATATTCCAAGGGGCTAGAGAAGGCCACTGATGTTGGTGATAAGATCAGATCAATAGATGCGGGCGGAGCGCAGAAATCACTGGCTAGGCTGCCTAACCTTTTTAGAAGGAAAATGGACGAGACTAATGCTGCTTCTTTACTTACCATGTTTCCAAAAAGTGCAGTCGCCGTTTCACTCGTATTTACAATACTACTACTCCCTCATTCTGGAATTAAGGACTGCAGGGACGGATTCGAATACAGCTTCTGTAATACCGAACCTGCCCTAAACGTAAACGGAGACTTGGAAGTCTATCTTCCAAATGATGACAAGCCAGATAGCGTCAAGAACCTGATTGCACAAGTCGAGCAGGATTGGACAACGAATGTCATGGTTATCTACGTTGAATCAGAGGAAAATAACGTTACTGAGATTCCAATCCTCGACAAAATCGACAGGATCGAAAGAGAGCTGAATCCTGTAATGAACGATGGAGGCGCCGAAGATAACGTAGTATACGTCCTTTCTATATCCACCGTGATCAAGGAAGTAAACTCGAGCGGTGGCAGGGTTGTCAAAGCCTTCTTTTCTGGATTAGCTGAAGCTACAGGAAACCAACAACTTTCCGACGAGATTAACGACACTATTGATGCTCAAAGTGACCTTATCGGAAATTATGCAATACCCGACGAGCAAGAACGAGTTGATCAGATCTTACAAGAGATGCCTCAGAACGCTCTCGATAAGCTTGTTCGAGATGTCGGTCGGGATTTGGATGGAGACGGAATCAAGGAAGCTGAACGGGCGTTCTTTTGGAACCGGGCCGTGATAATTATTGGCATTGCGGACGATTTGGGAGAAAATATGACTGTGGGGGCAATCGTTGATCTTACACAAGAACGGATCGACAAGGTCTCTGAGGAAGAAGGCTGGGGCGAGATCTCCCTAACCATGACACTTACTGGGCCGGCACCCCTTACAAATGCGGTAACTGAGGAGTCATTCAAGTTATTCTGGGAAGTATTTCCGGTAGGCGGAGCGGCCGTTGCATTGGGGTTGTTTATATTCCATTGTGATTTGTTGCAAACAGGTCGAATCCGTTTCGTCCAGGGAATCAAAGTCATCATTATTGCTGGATTGCCTACACTTTGCGCTGTTTGGGTCACCTTGGGCCTGATCGGATTATTAGACTATGAAGTTACAATGACTGTAATCCTCGTTGGCCCCATAGTCCTGGCTCTAGGGGTTTCATATGGTTTGCACATCACTAACAGATATGCAGAATCTAAAGGCACGCCCCAAGAAAAAATGTCCGTCGCACTCAATTCGACCGGGCGTGCGGTATTTCTTTCCGCCATGACGACAATAATCGGTTTCATTTCACTAACATTCGCACCTATGAAACCGATTCAAACCGTTGGTTGGGCCTTGGCCGGTGGAATCGTTGTAGTTTACGTTTTGACCATGATAATGGTGCCCAACCTCACCATTCTCCTCGACTTGAAAAAGCCGTCTCATCCCCCACCCAAAATCTTCGTCGCTGCAGTAAATATTCCCGTTAAATGGTCAAAGTTAACATTGGTAATTTTCCTTTCCTTGATGCTAATTTCTGCAGGATACAATAGAAACAATGTTGAAGAAAATATCGATCTATTGAAAATGGCTCCAAACGATGTTGGCGCCGTACAGAAGATGGCGGTGTATTCAGAGGAGTTTGAGGCAGGACAACCCGGATTCCTCCTTGTCAAAGCAGATATTCGTGCAGATCCCGAATTGGGTTTGGGGGGCTTGACTGCAGAACACCCATATGCGAATTTGGAAGGTATTGAGAAGTTAGAGACTAATTGCAACAACGTTGACAACGCTACTGCCGTATCTATCGTATTTTTGATGAAGGCGATTGCGGTCGGAGTGAACGTATCCGGTACACCAATCAATGATTTGATCGAAGACCAACCACTTCCTGATCCAATCAAAGAGCTTGCAGATTTGATTTTCAACCGGGGGCAATCTGGCAACGTTTCATTTTGGACCGTACTCGATACTCTAGATGCCCAAGAAGACGATGGTGGCAGGCAGATTCAGAATTTCCTTCTGTATGTGTTTTACAATAGTATGACCGAGGAGATGCGGGAGCTATTCATTTCCCCTGATTACCAGAAGACGCTAATTTACATTGACATGCCATTCATGGATGTAAGGGCTACAGAGAAAACCACCGAGCAAATCAACTCATGGGCTAAAGCGGCCGGCGACTCATCCAATCCTATTGAGGTAGCTGGCGACTCGCTGATTGGCGTAGCTTCGGTAACAATCGAGGTTAACAAACTGATTGTCGATTCACAATGGACGTCCTTGGCATTCGCCCTCGGTTTCACTATTTTCACGCTGGCAATGGTGTTCAGAGACGTCCGTTATGCCTTACTTACAACTATCCCAGTAGGGTTTACCGTAGCAATGCAATGGCTTGTAATGGATTCTGGAGGCGTGTCCCTATCACTAGTGACTGTAATGATTGGGTCCATTCTCGTTGGCGTGGGCATTGACTTCTCAATCCATATTGCCAACCGTGTCAAAGAAGGGGGCGGTACAATCGAAGCGATCAGGACGTCGTGTTCCAGCACCGGAATGAGTTTGTTTGAGGCTACAACCGTAACTGCAGCCGGTTTAACCTGTGCCTATGGGATTCCAATTGAGGCAATCACCCCATTCGTAACTGTCATCATAATCCTGCTAATTATCGCATCACTGTCAGCATTACTTCTACTACCCGCAATATATTCCTTCATGGTAACCTCTGATCTCGGACTGACTGGAGGGATGGATGCTATGGTAAAGACCGCTGGCCTCAGGAGGGCTATCTCAAGAGATGAAATTGATGGCATTGATGCCTCCTTTGCATTTGGAAAAACAGAAGACGCTTGGTAGGAAAATTGATTTTTGGCACTTCCATCGAAGTGTATGGTAAATTACTGGCTGATGAAGAGCGAGCCTCACGTCTACCCCTGGGAAGACTTAGTCAATGACGGCTCAACTCACTGGGATGGGGTGAGGAATTACCAAGCTCGAAACATAATGAGAGACCAAATGTCTATTGGCGATCTCGTACTATTTTATCATTCGAACTGCAAACCCCCCCATATTGCGGGTATCGCGAGGATTTGCAAAGAAGCGTATCCAGATCACACTGCACAGGATCCGGATTCAAACTATTTTGATTCGAAAGCTACCCCAGAAAATCCTCGATGGATGATGGTAGACATTGAGCCAGTAATGCCTATTGAGAATGTTGCGCTACCAGATCTCAGAAGCAACCCCGCATTAGAGGGGATGGCTTTGCTAAAGAGAGGTCAGAGGCTGTCGGTCCAACCTGTTTCCAAGAGTCAATTTGCTACCATATGTACAATGGGTGGACTTTCCACAGTACCGGAATAGGTGGGCATGTTCTCGGTGGACGCTCGTCACCATAGGAAATTAGACACCGGTCTCCTCCGTCCCGCTATCCCGAGGCATCCAGCATCCCCGGTCGGGCTGCTCGCTTCCGCGCCTGACCTGGTTCCCGGGTGTAAGGACGTCACGCATTCCCTACGGGATGCGATATTTCCAACCTGGATCTCTCGGGGGCGAGACATCGACGTCAACTGGTGAGGTTCCAATGGCTCGTCTGCGCCGCCCTCGAACTTCGGGTCACCATTTTCGACGATTTGTGAAATACAGAGCACGTCAACTCTCCCCCTAGCCCGTCAGTGGCACGCCCCAGTCACCTATGAACAATCCCAATTACTCAGATTCATATTTAGATGGGCAGCCGGTTTGAATTTCTTGCGCATTAATTCTCCATGTACCATCGTCATCAACCATTATGCCCCTAACGGAAATAGTGATGCCCTCTGAATATCCATCTGGTACGGCAGTTCCAGAGTAATCGACAAGAATTGATTTTGAGGGCCCATTGATTATGAAAGTTCGTGAATCTTCATCCGTTGAGTTAGAAGCTACAGCTCCCCTTACGAATACCATACTGTCCTCATGTTCATCGGCATTGTCGAGTATCTCATCAACAGAATACTGTACCACCGGATCTACCCCCATGAAAACAATGGCAAAAGCAGCAAAGCTGACAATGCCCACAGTCAGCAGACGATCTCTTCGACTAAGTGCCATATTGTTCCCTTGAGCTCCCAGCGTTAAGTGTGACTGTGAGCAATGTGTGGTTTCCCGAAGTCATCTTGACCTAGCAGCCAATCACCCCCCATAACAGGCCCATCTATGCAAGTGAGTCGGTCGCCCACCATGCAAAGTCCACAAACAGCAACGGAGCATGGGAGATACCTCTCCATGGCAGCATATGACTCGATGCCAGCGTCGATTGCCATCATGAGGACAGCCTTCATCATTGGTTCAGGTCCGCATGTGAAGAGCTTGGTCTTACCTGTATGCGGCGTCTCAATTAGATTGGGGAGGTGGATTGTTGGGAAACCATGTGATCCCAATGACCCATCATCAGTCGTGATTTGCACAGTATCACAAACAGCTTCCATCCTAGAAACATAATGTGATTCTTCAGAATTTCGAAATCCCATTATAGCATCGATTCGAGCGTGATCACCCAAGGCGTTTCGACATGCCAACGCGGCCATATGGATTGGTGTAGATCCAATTCCACCGGAAACTAGTATCATCCTGTCTCCGTCGGTAGAATTTGGAAATGAGGTCCCGAAAGGCCCCCTTATTGCCAACCAATCTCCGGTGCTCAACCTTGTAAGTTCCCCGCTTTGGATGCCCAAATCTTTCACAGTAAATCCCAGAAACACCCGACCATCAGTACCATGCCCCATATTCCCTACGCTGTATGGCTTCTCAGAGCTGAAGTGGGATCTGTTCATTCCTCCCGTTGAGTCATAGGGATTCCAGCACATGAAATACTGTCCGGGCCTATATTCTGAAGCCAATGATTGGGGTACTTGCACCCAAAGCGTGGCGATTCCGGGGGCCTCGGTGTCAATTCCCAATATTGGCAGCGGAATTGGTGAGGCAATCATGCCCCTCTCGGCATAACGGTTTGATAGTCTAAGAGAGCAGGCATCTGAAAGTGCGAGTAATTCAGAGGTAGTGTCTTCCAAAAAGGACTGGTCATTCATCACGATAACCCCTCCAATGAATCAAGCGCTATGCCCTGCATGGACGAAATGTCTGAGTAGTCATTCAGGACCATGAATTCTTCCAGTTCCTTGACAATTTTCCCGAATTGGTCAACATCACCCCAAACCAGGGCACTGCCAATCTGTACTGCTGATGCCCCCAACATCAAAAAACGAGCAACGTCGAGTCCCGTGCTAATCCCCCCAATCCCCAATAGGGGAGCTGTCGGAATTTCCTCCCGCCGCATAGCAAGGGAAACCTCAGCAATCTTTCTCTGAGCAATTGGCCTGATGGCTGGACCAGACATGCCACATAGTAGATTCCCAATTATTGGTCGCCCTGCAAAGGGATCGACTTCAATTGCTGAAACCGTGTTTATCAGGGAGAGGCCATCAGACCCAGCTTCGAGAGCTGCCCGGGCTTCACTAACTATGTTTGTAGTGTTTGGAGATAGCTTAGAATATAGTGGAACATCTACTGCGTCCCTAACAGTAGAAACTACATCGTAAATTAATTCCGGCTGTTGACCGATAATTAGCGCCCTACTTCCGGGTTTAGAGTGGGGGCAGGAAAGGTTCAGTTCAATTGATTTGGCTCCAGCACTAACGAGTTTTGTTGCAACGTTAGCAAATTCGTCAGCATTGCTACCGAATACAGAAACAAGTATTGGTTTCGAAAAATCCTCGTTTGCAATAATCTCAGAAAACACCTCGACGCCGGGATTTGGAAGTCCCATTGCGTTGAGAATTACTGAGTCCAAAGCCTCAACGCAGACGGGCCCCGGATACATAGCTCTTGGTTTGGGCCCAATTGATTTAGATACGAGCCCTCCTGATTGACTTGCAGATACCCTGTGGAGAGAAGCAGCGGTCCCCCCTTGGATCCCTGATGCCAGCATCAATGGATTCCTCATCTCTAGCCCCGGAACATTGACGGAGATGTCGGGCATTAACGCTCACAAGGTACGGGGGTTTATTGCTAATTGTGTTTGTATCCCACCGCTTCACTAATACTAGAGAAGCCTGACTCTTTGGTTCTATGACTAAGTCCTTTGACAATAGATGATACCACTGAGGGGCCATTGAAAACAAGAGCTGAATATATCTGGATCAGGGAAGCACCAGAGGTAATCGCATCCCATGCTGAATCCTTGGAATCTATTCCACCCACTCCCACTATTGGCAAAGTTCCGCCGGTTTCTTGGTAAACCGTGCTAATTACTTCGATAGCTCTATCGCGAAGAGGGCGTCCCGATAACCCTCCATCATTGGAGTAAGCTTTCCTCGATTGGGTGGAACCAGGAATAGGGCGTTTAACAGTGGTGTTTGTTGCCACAAAGCCGTCAATTCCTATGCTCGTTGCCTTACTGACGATCTCACAAATTTGTTCGTCCGTAGAGTCGGGTGATAGTTTGAGGAGTATGGGTTTAGGATCCAATTTATTCTGTCGTAAATCGCAGCAAGAAGAAATGATCGAGTCAAGATTTGGACCGCCTTGAATCTCCCTTAGTCCCGGTGTGTTAGGTGATGAAACATTCAAGACGAAAATATCTGCATGATCCCAAAGCAAATCTAGTGTAGAGCGATAGTCCTCGTAATCATATTCGCTCGGCACCTTAGAGGATCTGCCTATGTTTGCTGCAACAGGGGATTTGGGCCATTTTTCAAAGGCCCTACGAGCGGCCAATCGCTCCCTGACCACAGTAGCGCCGGGATTGTTGAACCCCATACTATTCACCAGAGCCCTGTCCTTATTGGCCCTAAACATGCGGGGCTTCGGATTGCCATCCTGTGGATATCTGGTTACTCCCCCATATTCGCACCATGAGAAACCTATTGCTGACCAAGCTAGTAGTGCTTCAGCACCTTTGTCGAATCCGGCAGCCAGACCCAATGGATGATGGAAGAGCTTTCCGAACACCTCAATTGGAAGCTCGGGTGATCTGTAAAGGCTGTTCAAAACGAATTGCCCGAATGGCTTTTCGCCGAATTTTGACATTGAGAACATTGCCATCGAATGGGCCGTCTCGGAATCAAAGATTGACATGGGAATATGCGAAAATGCCTTCCATGCTAAACCCATCAGTAATGGTAAAGGCACTTATCCTTCAATCGTTGCGGATATACTGCATACGATGGCCCATTCATCAAACAGTTTGGCAATTTCGGAAGTGGCGAAGTTGGTATTGAAGAAGGCAAAGCTAGAGGTCACGATTCCGGCTTCCACGCCTACTAGCCAACACGAAATCCCATTTGGTGAGTGGTTTGCAAACAAATTACTAAATGCTCAGGATGCAATACCAACCCTCATTGTAAATATCCAGATTATTGATGGAAATGGGCATCAGATCATATTCAGCGCAAATGGCACTAAGTTAGCAATGATTGGGCCCCTCGAACCGGAATCACTGTCTATGATTTGGATAAAAGAGGACTTGTGGATATTTACTCGTGAGTTCCTCGGTCTGCTATTCCAGTACTATGAGGCGGGCTTTCCAGGATGCGAAGATTGCCTTGGTCCCGCTGCCCGAATTGTCTGGGACGAAGCTGAGCATCGCAATTCGATCAATTTGTAGTTGGCTACGCACGCCCACGCGCGCACGCGCGCGTTGGAAGGTGACTGGACTACTCACGTTTATACATCGCATGTTTCGGCAAGTGAAAAATAGAGTCGGGGTGAAAAATTGAAACTTGTAATTCTGGAGTCACGTGCCAAGGCTCGCACCGTCAAGAAATACCTGGGGAGGGGTTGGATTGTTGAAGCATGTAACGGGCATGTGCAAGATTTGCCGACAAACGATGGTACTAAGAACAGTTCAAAGGCACTGTGGGCTTCTAAGCCCGGTAAACTACCAAATCCACCGTGGGCATGGACTGAGAGGGCCGAGTCAATTATCGACAAGATTCTGCGCAGGGCAGTTTCTTCGGGAGTCGATCACGTCTACATTGCAACTGACCCAGATAGAGAGGGGGAGTTCATTGCATGGAGGCTGAGTATCATTTTCGCAGAATTTAATGAAGTGAGTAGAGTTTCCTTCAATGAAATCACCAAATCTGCAGTAACTGATGCAATAAACAGTCCCAGAGAACTAGATATGGATTTAGTTGAAGCAGCCATGGTTAGGAGATTCATGGATCGTTTAGTTGGCTTCAGGTGTTCAAAATTTTGCAGATCGTGGAAATTGAGATCAATGGGTCGGGTACAAACTCCAACATTGGGGTTCGTTGTCAATAGAGAGCTTGAGCGGGAGGCTCATATCCCGATAGAGTTCCATTCTGTGAATCTGCAATCAAACGGGGTGGATCTCAGGGTCAATTTCCATCAAAGCGACGATCCCGATGCTTGGAGGGGTGACGATGGCAAGCCACAATACGACAGAACGTCGGACGGCGTGCTTGCACAGAATGCGCATCAGGTATTGACCAATTCCCGTACGATTACGCTAAGTTCAGTGAAAGAAGGGACCGTGAAAAGGAAGCCATATCCCCCCTTTACCACAGATACATTGCTTCAAACCGCCAATTCATCTCTTGGATGGCCTATTGGAAGAACTAGTCGGGTCGCTACATCTCTATATCAGACCGGACATATTACCTACATACGGACCGATTCCACCAGAACAAGTGCAAACTCTAGATCTGAGATACGCGAAATTATCACTGAGAGATTTGGGGACGAATTCTTGGGTGATGGCGTCGGAGAGCAAAAGAAAAAGGGATCGGGCAAGATCCAGGACGCACACGAGGCCATCAGACCGACAAATCCGAAAATTGACTCTGTAGATTTGGAGGCGGATGAGGTTAAGTTGTACAGTTTGATTTGGGCTCGGTTTGCAGCCAGCCAGATGTCCAACTCGATCAGTGAGAGAAGGAGACTATCGCTGAACTGTGATGGTTTAGAGCTAGAAATTGTTGGTACTGCCAGTTGGAGAACCCACGCTGGATGGGAGAAGGCCTTCGAAGGCGTTTCCCCCAGCAAGGCAGTAACATCTCCACCGTCCTGTGGATTTGATATAGGATCGGAATGGAAACTAGATGAGCCTCCAGAATTGGTTTCTGATTTTACCAAGCCCCCAAGAAGGCTTAGTGAAAGCTCAATTGTGCAACACATGAAACAAGCTGGAATAGGTCGCCCCTCCACATATGTCTCTACTATCACTAAATTATCCCAGAAGGGATACCTGGATAAAGAAGGGTCTTCACTAATTCCCACAGAAAATGGTAGAACACTATGGCTTGACGTCGCACCCCACTATTCTGAATCTACTCTTTTCGATGCTGGATTATTCACCACTGACTTCACAGCAATTATGGAACGGAGTCTAGACAAAATCGAAATCGGTGAAGCTGAATCGTCTACTATTTGGCAAGATTTTGAGGATTTGTTTCGAAAGATGCACAATTCCGCACTCGATAAAAGAAGAGAGGCACCCACTGTTAGGCAAAAGGAGTACTTGGAAAGACTACTAGGGGGGACGGAGGAGAGTGAACGCTCTATGATTCTAGGTGGAAAGAGTACGGATGAGCTTACGGGGGCTGAAGCTAAGGCCGCCATCGACAAATTAGGTGAGAACGGATCCGGTTCTATTTCCGCAAGTGAGAAGCAAATAGGTCTGATTATCAAGCTTGTAGACAAGCTAGATTTGGAATTATCTGGTTTCCTAAGTGAAATGGGTCATGCAGATATTTCTGACCTCACTGGTGGCAGGGGCGGAACGGCCAGTGGAGTTATCGAGCAACTAATTGCCTTGGATAATTCATCACCGGCGACCGAAAAACAAACTAATGCTATTCGATCTATGTCTGAAGATTTGGGAATTTCAATAGACGAAGCGATGGAAATCGTCAGAGTTGAATCTATAGAAACCATATCTAAATCTGATGCCAGCGCTCTAATTTCCAATCTAAAGAAGAGTATCAAGGCATCCAAGAGAAGAAAGAAATAGAAGCAAATGAATAGTGGCCACAGTATGAGCCTGCAATACGATGTCGTTGTTGTTGGTGCGGGACCTGTTGGCGGTTACCTGGCTAGAGCATTTTGTGAAAACGGCCATAGTGTATTGATTCTTGAGGAACACGAAGAGATTGGAAGGCCCTTCCAATGTGCAGGCCTAGTCAATCCCGGGGCAATGGATTCTGTTGGTCTAGAGCATACCATCCTTACTGAAATCTGGGGGGCGAATATCCACAGCCCTTCAGGAACGAAGGTCAGCGTTGGGGCACCGAGCACCATCAGAACGCTCTCAGTTTGCAGAAAACTGTTCGACGAAGCCGTTGTAATGCAGGCCATTGAGTCCGGGGCCCAGCTTTCGCTAAGCAGCAAACCGACAGCTGCAACAGTAAGTGATTCAGGAGTGAAAATCACCATTGACTCCAATGGCAGTATCACAGAAGTTAACGCAAAGTTGCTATGCGGCGCAGACGGCGCTCATTCATGGGTTAGGAAGGTGTTTAGGATGGGTAAGCCCACTGAGAGAATGATTGGTTTTCAAGTCGAAGTCACGGGATACCGTGGTGATCAAGGCAGACTAGATATGTACACAGGAGCTGAAGTCGCTCCTGGTTTCTTTGCGTGGGCCATCCCCTCTGGTGAGACCACTAGGATAGGCACCTGGACCAAATCTGGTCTGCTGCCTAGCGATATCTCGTGCGAAAACCTACTCGAGAATTTACAATCTGATGATAAGTGGCACGGGAGATTCTCTGATTGCAACGAAATAGGCAGATACTGCGGCCCCATCCCATCCGGTATAGTGAAAAATCCGCTAATAGAGAGGGTTGCGCTTTTTGGGGATGCAGCTGGTCTCTGTAAACCCACTACGGGCGGTGGAATCGGCCCCGGATTCAGACAAGTAGACTTACTTGTCCCCCATTTATGCAATGCTCTGAACAATAACGATCTTTCCTCTAAGCGCATGTCAGCGATTGCTCGGAAGCTATCTGATATGGCAAGGGATCAAAGAAGAAAGCGTGCTCTACGTGACGCGTTTCTAACTGAGCTTAGCGATCTTGAGCTCGATGAAATTTTCAGTGTATGGGCCAAACCGGAAGTTACTGCCTTGATCAATGAATTTGGCGACATTGAGAACCCAATTCCATTGGGAATTAAGATGCTGAAGGACGTACCCGAATTCAGAAGGCTGGCGGGTAGAGCTGCCAAGGCCGTATTGTGGGGGTAAATACCATTTCTCTATCGGTTCAGAGGGTTAGATATCCGTCCTTTGAGCATCATCACATGAATCCCGACGAAGTACCAATTGCTCAGGTCGCCATTGAAACAAATTTCACGCCCATACCAAAATTCAGAATAGGCAATAATGAAAGCTGGCTTGTTCAATGGGAGCCATATGATGACTCAGAGGGTAGATTGGAGATTGTTGAGGCTGATGTTTCATTATCCCCCCCTCCATTCATACTTAGATCTAGGCTAGGATGGTTCATCAAACCAGATCCTATGCATCAATTTTCCAGGAAATTGATACCCCCCACAGTGTCAATTCTTATCCTCTCCCTATTCGTCCATGCAATCGAACCCGGATTAGTTGATTGGGGAGTCATTTCTGAATCGTTCGCTGGCTCATACAGCTTTGGACCTCTCGAATACCCGAAACTCCTGTTCTTCGCCTTTCCATTGTTCATGATACCCCTGATAATCAGAACTATAGCAAATTTTCGAGATTTCGCACGGCAAAAGGCGCTTATTGATTCGCCTCCACCCGATCCTATGTTGAATATCAACTCCGATAGGCAGCGCTTCTCAGTAACCCTTCCAGATTCGGTTGGCGAAGGAATTTCTCCGCTTAAAGCCCGGGTCCAGGTTGGCGTCACCGTTCCCGAGAGGGAAGTAATCCTTCGTGCACTTAATCGGCGCCGCACGGGGCAACCGTCTCCAGGGATGTCTACAGCTCTTCCCGAAAAGCGGGTTGCGAGCGGTGATGAAACTGGAACGGGCGTTGGTGAATCTACGCCAATGGCACTATCAAACAGCAGATCAACGATTCTCGAACCCATGAGAATAATGCAAGATGGTCCGTGGGCACATATAGATAGGCTCGCGGAGTCAAATAAAATTGACCTTGAGATCCCAATGTGGCCTGGAACAGTATATTCCGCACTAATTGCAATTCACTGGGAGTTGTACGTAGTTTTCCAGAGACCGGACGGTTCGGAAATATCTTGGGTTCAGCCAGTAACTGTAGATCAGGCAGATGAGCCGATCACGATCGAGGAAGCCCCCGTAAGAAGTGGGAGAGCCGAGCTGTCAGGTTGACATCGACGCAATATTCGTTTCTACTGAGGCATCTATGATGTTGTATTCGGAGTCTCGTTTTACAGCCGAATATCCTGCTTCTGTAATGACTCTGCGCAACTCACTCTCGCTTGCCTCGGATTTGGTAGATCCAGAAGAGGAGACGACATTCTCTTCCATCATAGTTGATCCTAGGTCATCAGCACCAGCAAAAATCGCCATCTGAGCGACGTCCATCCCCATTGTTGGCCAAGATGCTTGAATGTGCCTAATGTTGTGGAAGAACAACCGTGAAATAGAAACATGTCGGAGGTATTCTACGACCCCAGATTCTAGCTCGTTCATATTGCGACCACCAATTCTAGAGCCGAGTGCATTATTCTCGAGCATCACAGGCCATGAGATATATGAACCGAAACCAAGCAACCCATCTTCCAATGATTGTTTCTGAAGGTCTCTTACTGCAGCCATATGTTCAATTCGCTGCATGTAAGATTCGCCGAATCCGTAAACGTTGGTGGCTGATGTAATTAGGCCAATTTCCTGCGCTTCACGCATTATTCTGATCCAGTTGTCAGAAGAGCCCTTCTTCGGAGAAACGGAAAATCGCACTTCATCGACAAGCATTTCTGCACCCCCACCCGGCAATCCATGCAATCCCGCAGCCTGAAGGCTGAGGAGGACCTCCTTTGTCGGAAGGCCGCAAACATCTGAAATCCCTTCTATCTCTATTGGCGAGAAGCAATCGAGTGAGATATTTGGATGATGGCGCCTGAGATGTCTGATGAGGTCGATATACCATTGCAGGGGCAGTTCGGGGTTAACCCCGCCCTGCATAAGTATCCTTGACCCCCCAATTTGCTCCAATTCGATAACCTTCTGACTGATTTGTTCGTAAGATAGCGTGTATGACTCGCTGTGCCCAGGGGGCCTGTAGAAAGAGCAAAATTGGCAATTTATGTTACAAACATTGGTGTAGTTGACGTTTCGGTCTACTAGATATGAAATGGTGCTTCCAGGGACGGTGGCCTTCCGTCTCTCCGAAGCTGCGAACATCAAATCATTTAGATCTCCGTCCTCGTAGAGAATAGTTGCACTGGCAACGTCCAACTCAGGGGGGTGATTGGACAATTGCTGGTCAAGGATGTGCCTGCAATCTGTCAATTAATCACCTCATGAATTAATCAAATCCTCAATTTCAGCCACGCCTTTAGGGCATGCTGAGGTTAGGACTTCAGGGCCATTAGCAGTTATCAGCACATTATCTTCAATTCTCACACCAATACCTGAGAATCTCTTGGGGATTTCAACATCTGAGCGCCAGCTTGCGAAGTACAAGCCCGGCTCCACAGTGAAAACCATGCCCGGCTGAAGTATAGGTCCTGGGTCATCGTCACCTTGACGACCCCCTCCGACATCGTGCACATCGAGCCCTAGTAAGTGACCAGTCCCATGCATGAAGTAGTTACGAAACGGACCATCAAAATCATTCCCAAGGGCGTCGGTCAGAGAGCAATCTAGTACACCCAGATCAATCAAACCCTGTGCCAAGACCTGGGATGTTGCCTGATGCATGGAAAGCCAGGGGGAGCCGGGCTGGCAAGCCCTAATTCCAGCTATCTGAGCCTCCAAAACTAGATCGTAGATCTCCCTCTGAGCTTCATTGAAGGCCCCATTAACCGGCCACGTACGAGTAATGTCCGAGGCATAACCATGAATCTCACAACCGGCGTCAACTAGAACTAAGTCTCCATCATTTACGACGGAAGAGTTTTCGCTATAGTGCAAGATCGTGGCGTTATCTCCCCCACCAACGATTGAAGGATAACTCCAGCAACTCATTCTGTCAATGAAATATCCCTCAATAATGGATTGAATCTGCCACTCCCCCATCCCAGGCGTGGCTGATGCGATTGCTAGGCTATGTGCTGCGCATGCAATTTCAGCAGATTCTCGAATCAGGGACACTTCCCTATCAGATTTGATCACGCGCATTTTGTCTAAATGTTTCCTGGGATCGGAAATATCTTTGTAGCCATTCAAAATTCTGTCAACTTCGTCATTCAATCCCTCAATTGAATATACAGTGCCGTCCTTCGCCATCTTATCTAATAGGAAATTTTCCAAATCTGACAGGGGGAGGGCTTGGTCGACTGGCCACTTTGCAGCTGCACCTTCAGGCCCAATCCTAACGCCCTCCCAAATCTCTGCTTTGGTATCTCTAGGTTTTACGAACAAACTAGTTATCCAGTTTCCGGATTCGTTGTGGGCAACTAAAACACCGTCAGATTCAGTCCAACCGCACAGATACAGCATGTAAGAACTGGGACGGAATGGGTAATGTACGTCGTTTGACCGAAGTGCGGTTCGGTTTGTTGGAATAATGACCAAGCTGTCATTGGAAAGCCGCCCGAAGAACCCCAGCTGGCGTTCATGGTATTCTTCTGCAGTGAAGGGCAATGATGCCATGGTTACCTCAAGCAAAACTATGCTATTAGTTTGATTGCGTCAGGAGGCCCATTTTGGGATCTCCTCCTCTTGGGTGTTGGCTCGTCGCCACCGAATCACCGAATAGGAAAAGAATGCAATTGAAAATATCAACACAGCAATGGAGCTGGATAAGGCGTCTGCATTTCGGGAATCCGAGACTAATACAGTCAACATTGACGATGAGCCGTCATCGTCAATGACCTCAACCGACAAGTAAAATTCATCCGAAAATTCGTCGGGCCAGTCTAGATCCCTGATTGGCCCCTCATATACCGGGACGTTGTTAATCCTCCAGATATACCTGAGAGTTTGAACGTCGTTTGCGGTATCAGTGGATCCCGAAGCATCAAATTGAGTCGTCGATGATTTGGAAATCCTTAGGGTATCGCCATCGAAGACGGGAGATTCTGATACCTCCAAGCGGACTATGGGAGGGACATTTTCGATTGTGAAGTTTTTTGATGAAGATTGAGAGTTGCCTGCCCGATCGACAACAGTAAGCAAAAGCTCGAACTCGCCGGAAATATTTGTGTTGGCTGCGAAATCAATATGCGTCAAACCAGAAGATACCTGCAACGGGATACTTGTAGTGGAAGAAACCAGTCTCAGGGTCCAAATGTAAGTTAAGCCACTTCGGCCCCAGAAATTGTCATCGGTTTCACTGCCGTCAAACCAGACGGCACCGTCATTCTCGATGATTGAAGAGGGTCCGGAAATTTGTGATGATGGGGGTGAGTTGTCAACCCTCAAACTGATGCAGTCAAATGCTGTCTGAGACGAATCTGGATCATAGGCAAACACAATCAAATCATGCCACCCGTCCTGAAAGCTGGATACATCGATAATAACAGAGAATAATTGTTCGCCCCACAGTAGTGAATGCTCTTCTCCCAAGGGTACAGACATGGTGATTGAATTTGAGACATCTACTACACACTTAGATTCAGTTGAAGGGTAAATAATGTAGCTCAAATCAGAGTTGGAACCGGAAACGGTGCTAGATTGGCCAGTCAGTGAGAGTTCGCCACTGGCCCATGAGTCGTCGATATCTTGTTCGAGCAAAATGGTAGGCGGCAGAGACTCTGCACCATCACGAATGAATATTGATCTCGCCTCTTGAACTGGTGCTTTAGAGCCCTCTTGGGCATGGACGATTAGAACACAAGCGCACGGTGAAATGGAGGCCGTGATGATTGAAATTTCAAATGCCCACCTATTACGGTCGAAGTCTCCGTCGAGTGGCACCAAAGATTCTGTAAGCATCCCAGTTGATCTAATGCCGGTCGAATCTGAAATCTCCCACCATATAGAATTGGGAGCCTCCTCGTTTTCAATGAAACCAGAGATTATTTCGTCTTCATCGTAAGTCAACCCGTTTCCAGTGTTGATGTTGATGATGATTGAGTCGTCGTGATCTATGGAAGTGTCAGTAGATGATTGCCCCCCCACAGGAGTCGTCGAAAGTAGCAGAATAACGGATAGAAGAAGTGCAAACTTCGGAGCTCTCACGAACCACGGCGACTATCGCGCTTTCTTGAACCCCATGCAAAGTTGTTCCTATCGATCAGAAATTTGCATCTGCCAAGACAGTTCATCTAGCCACAGCCCCAGCGTATCTTTATCGATATATTCTTCACTGGTATTGGCTGATAACACGCATTCACAAGCTGCTGAAGCTAGGACTGCTGCATCATCAATACTCAATCCAGACCCGAGCGCTAAGGCAAGGGACGCCCCTGCTGCATCGTGCATTCCAATTTGTTGATCAGCAGCAGGAGCCAAGCATGGCAAATGAAGTGGATCCGAGTCCTTCTTGTACAAGTATACGCCGTCTAACCCCCCCAAAACGAGAATAGCATCCCATGAATATTCATCCAGGAGTTTGGTAGCAGTTTCAGAGGTATCTAACGACGATGAGCGTCTTGTCAAAAGTGACAGACCCCGTTTTTCGAAGATTACCACTGTAGCGCCACGGCTTTTCTCCAGACCAGTAAGTTTGGGGTCTACGATTGAGGGGATTTTTGACTCGTTTGCGGTGGAAATTAGCAAATGAGCCCCGCTCTCAGATACTACTCCTTTGTCGTAGTCCGAAATCACCAGAGCGCAACTATCCTTCAACGAACGTAGAGCAGATTCGGTCAGAGAGTCTGAGATTTCAGGTGGTAGGGGTTCATTTGGGCCCCTGTCTGCCTGTAAGAGGATCTGTTCCTGATCTATGAGGCTTTCACGGCTTCCGATGAATCGAATTTTCGTCAAAGTCCTTCTTTCTGGAGCTATGACTATGTTGGAAGTATCCATACCATTTTGATGCAATGTGTCAACGACGGAATTCCCAGCTCTGTCATCGCCTACAGATGAGTGAAATGATACGCTCATGCCGAATGATGTCAAACCAATAGCTATGTGGGCCGATGCGCCGGGCGATTCTTCGGATCTCGTAATTTTCAGAACTGGTACTGGGGCCCTAGAATTCATGTTGTTAGCGAATCCATGATGGAAACGGTCAAGCATCGTGTCTCCCAATAGGGTGACCTTTGATCCATCGGGGTTAGAGAGTAGACGCCTCAATCTTTTCAAGCTGTCCGATCTCTTCTGCGCGTCTTCGCCCTGCATATGACTTCGATAGGGGGTCAACTGTTGAGTTTTGGGGATACCGTCAAAATCAAGCCTCTGACAGAGCAAGCCTATGGAGGAGCATGGAGGCTACTGGTTGTACGATGGATCTGCAGCTACCAGGCTTTGGGAAAAGTCTGCAATCGGACGCCTAACAAATGATGGGGGGCTCCTACTTACTGACGCGGAATTAGTATTCTGCCAGAATCACAGAAACTTGGATTATCCCACTCCAGGATGGCTCAATAAGAGGATTGGGGAAAATGGCTCATTGCTAGAAGAGGCTGCAATTCTTGAAGCACTTAGGGTCCCAGGGAACAAGATTGTCCTCCACAACAACTTTGGCCACATGGGATTGAATGGCTCCGATGATTCATGGGCACTAAGATGGCCTTCCCACCTTCACCCCAACAACGACCAAGCCGTTGCTGAAGTCCGAATCTTCCACTCTGAGGAGAGATTCCATGCAAATCACCTTTTCGACTGGTGCTCTGACGTTGGACGGAGAGGGAGGATTGCCGAAGCGCTTGTGGTAGATGATGAGCAGTCTGTTGTAACATACAGATTGCACGCGGCTGATCCAATGGGGGAGCTAGTACCCCCGTCACCCGAAATGTTCGATGACATTGTAGGGAGGGGTTTTGTACGAACCAGAAACGGTGGGGCATTCTTTCCAGATGGGGAGGCGTGGCCTTCTGAGACAATTGGTATCCCCTTGCATTCCGGTAGGCAAGTCGACCTTTTTGAGTTGGAGTTGATTCATATATTCGGAAAGGCCCAATGGGACATCGATTTGGATAAATTTTCTGAGTTGTCCGCCGATCCTGAACTGGGGATGACTAACTCCGCAAACATCTTGCTGGATCTCTGGAAGCGAGGCCTTAACACCAGACCCGGGTTCAAATATGGCACGGCTTGGAGATGCTACCCGGGTGGAGTGGGGGAGGGTCATGCTCCCTGGCTTGTCACTGATCCGAATGAGGGAACTCCGGGATCTGTTCCCGAATCTTGGGCGGAGGCTTGTCTATCATCTAGATTAGCTTCCGGGGTAAACAAGCACTGGTTGTTCCCCTTCTTCGACAGCTCTGAGTGGAGTTATCTGGAGATCTCTCGGCCGCCCTCTGATTCTAGGTGGAATAATCCGAACAGGAGATGACTAGTCCCTCCTGCCTCCGGTTCCAATGGATAATGAGAGCAGCATGCAGACCAACGTCAGCGCGTTTGAGGGGATCGCCATCCATTCTATTGTGCTGCTGAAGGGGTAGCTTTGATCGCCTTGCAGGACTATCGGTATACGCTGCTCTATCTTATCAGAGTCAATCAGAACCAACTCGCCTCTTGCAATCATCCCCGGTTCAAGAAGGCCCGATGGAGAAACATCTAGAATTATGGGATCGCCAGAATTCAATTTGCCCTGTGAAGCCACTGTTGCAACCCTATCAGCTGCCCCGTCGACCGTTATGGAATAAGTCCTTGAGCCAGATCCTTCGTATTCAGGATAGAGGCTGACTGTAGAATCTTCGTCCCATGGAATTATCGCCTCCAAAGTCTGATTTGACATCCTGTGATCGATTCTAAACCACTCGAGGTTGAAATCCACGAGGCTTTCACCCTCGCACCCTATCTTTCCTGAGAGTTGGCCGTGTCTTCCGGTTATTGAGTCAGTATCCAGAATGGCAATTTGATGTTCCCCCCTTTCCAGTAGTAATTCTGAGGTAACTAAGTCGACACCAGTGTCGATGTTGCTCATAAGCAGACAATCGTCCGTAATCGTTGCGAAAACATACCCGAATTCTCCGGGCAACAGGGACACAGGGGATCGTGGTGTAAGGAATGTCGAGCTTGGCGGGTTGACTGAAATTAACTCTATACTGGCTGTGGAAGCAGTGACGTTAGAAACTTGGATAGTCCACTGTACCAGTCGGCCGCGATGATCGCGAATCTGCAAACCGTCATGACCGAACAAATCTCCTTCCTTGAAAACATCACCAGCACTACCATAATCACGGGCACGCAGCAGTGCATCATCTGCATCAGCTTCGATGACCCTGTCCCAAGCCTTCTTGGGGTCGGTGTTTACCAAGTTTGAATTGAAATCCCCAAAATTCTGGTCCTGATGCTCAACTAGGATTCCGTGACCAGGTAACCCCGCATCGAAGCCCACGTCTGCTCGAAAACTAATCCAGATCTTCTCACCGGGTGCGATATCGATGCTGAGAGGCATGCCTCCAGATGAAATTGGAGACAGGACATGTGTGGAATTTGTATAGACGTCGATTCCAGTATCAGATACTGCACCTATCAGATCCAATGTTGCTGCCCCTGGCATCGACGGGAGGCTTCCCTCGCCATTCCAATTCCCGCTGGCCATAATGCCCCAGTCACCCAAACCATGCCAGTTTCTTGTTGGCGTATCACTATGCACATCATAGAGGTCTACCGCTCCCATCTGGTGGAGCATCTCGTGAATCAAAACACCCAACCCACCATGAATGGAGACCATTGTGTAATGCTCGAACATGAAGCTATCGACAACCAACGGGTCTTGGAAAGCAGAAAAATGACTCCAGATTGCAGTAGATGGGGCGCTCAATTCCTGAGCCCCGCCAGAGTGGAGAATCAGAACCCTATCAATCGTGCCATCGTTGTTGAGATCCCATCCAGATGCATCTATTCCAGACATCAAACCGGAGATAGCATTGGTTGCCAACTGCGAAGCGCCGCCATTGCCAGTGCCAGCATCCCTCTCTTCACTCGTGTCCGTGCCCCAATAATCCTCAGAGAATGGAGAGTCCCAAACGTCTTCGATAATAGTCAAGTTCAGAGTCGTTCGGCCCCCGGTCATCTGATCTATGTATGTTTCAGCAGAATAGTCCCCTTCGAAGAAGCGAGTGAGCATTTCTTCCGGGAACGGTTCATCGGGGAAGGAGACCTTGATTACTAGCCAATTTTCTTCCTCTTGGATGGGTAATAATTCGCTGTCGACATGCGGTGAATCCTTGTGCTGTTCAATGAATTCATTGACTGCTGACTGATTCAAGTTTATCATCAGTGCCAACGCCACAAAAGCTGCTACCAGCAATGCTCTGTACCTTTCCACAAGGCTACGGCCCGACTTAGTGGCTTTGAATACGATGCAAGACTGCTAAACAGATGAGTCATCGGAAACACGGTCCCTCCAATTCGGGTATACAATCGGAACGTTTCGTGAAACGGCGTCGGCTGTGATTGCTGTAGCAAACGCAATGACTAATCTGAGCCCATCGAACTCCAGAGGCAACAGTAGCACCAATGAACCCGTGGAAATTGCTAAAATCCTATATCGAAATCTTGTTCCTGAATCCTCTACAAGGCCATTCAGTCTTGCCAACCCAATAGTCACCACTGTAACAGCCCAGACGATTAGGATCCATGAAGTCCCCAGAGCCAAAGAGAGGATTGATGACGCATCATAACTTACTCCGATCCCGTCAATCGTACCCGCCGACTCAGCGAGATCGAAGATTGCAGGAATCACATAGACCCAGACGATAATTATCGCAATAGGGACGATG
The DNA here is from genome assembly GCA_964563355.1 of uncultured Candidatus Poseidoniales archaeon. Taxonomy (GTDB): domain Archaea; phylum Thermoplasmatota; class Poseidoniia; order Poseidoniales; family Thalassarchaeaceae; genus UBA36. Next base: position 7,117 of record CAZLVU010000005.1, on the reverse strand, counting down.
CTGGTACAAATTGTAAGCACCGCAGTGAGCCAATTTCTCTCGATTGAGTACAACCCAGATCTGGAAAACCGATAGAGTTGGATAGATAAAACCGGCAGAAGCGTAGTGAAGCCCAAAACAAGAACGAGGGCCCATCTGACTTCTAGCCAATCATAGGGCCCGTAGATGGATAGGTTCTCATTAGTTGGGCCCGTTTGCAATGGAAGGAAGTCTAACCATGAATTAATCACCTGGCTGACGAAGAATGACCAAAATATGCAGGTGACGCAGAGGATTAGGGCGGAGGTCCTCAGGAGCTTATGCAGCTCTGTCAAATGCAAACCCACAGCCGTTTCATCGTGTCTCGTCAATGACATATCACAACATGTCCTTGACCTGGGGTTCTTGTCTCGCTGCTAATACTGTGCGGTACACCCCATAGGCAGCCCACGCGCTGATGAAGAAGGCCGTTCCAATGGCAAAGTCAGAGAAGTCGACGTCTTGGAAGGTCATGGGGTCGCCCGATGATGCCCACGTAACTCCAAAGTAGAAAGTCAAGATTGCAGCTATTGACCTCCGAACGCCCTGAGGATATGCAAGCTCACTTGACAAGAATTCAGGGCCATCGTCATACCTCCTCTCGAGAATCTCCTTTTGCACAACAGCTCCAACGATCAAAGCAACTAGGCTAGTCCAGTAGAGGAGATTGCCCTGTGAGAAAACACGTTGGGAGATGGCATCTTGTTTTTCCTGCTCTATTTGCTCTGGTGATTCCTCAATCAAGAACAGGGAGTCGTAAGTCCCAACGGAAATCGTTCTAGTATCCAGCGTGGATGCGGATTCGTTGGAGGCCACTGTCCCCGGGGGGTTGATTGAGAACGAGAGTAGATTCCAGTAGTCCATGTCATCGGGGATACCGGCACCATCTACTGAGTTTCCAGCCAACCAGAACTGTACAGACCCGGAATCCTCGTTTGGTGCTGTCCAAACAAGGGTCCAAATCCCATCAGATTTTGATTCGGAATGAGAAGCGTCGTCCGGCCGTCCATCTGCGTACCTGATCTCCTGGCTATCATCCCATGACAGGTTTCCTACGGCATCTGACGAGAGGATGAACCCAGCCGCTGTGTTGCCATCACCACCAGACAACGTCAATGAATCAGCCACTGAAATGGTAAACGTATACTGTTGGGAAGGCTCGTACATCAGAGGAACGCCGGTAATCATAACGACGGCTCGATCGGACGGTGCCCCGTTGTTGTGACAAGTACAACCGTATTTGACGGTAAGATCGTCGTTGGAGTTCAATGCAGAGGGGCCACCACTCATTGCTATTGATTGCAAGGAGAATGCCAGGACAACTAGGAGGCACCCTGCAAGTCTGCTAATGCTCACTCGCACTCTACCACCTGATATGACTCGGCTGCCGATGTCAAATAACGATTGGGGGTGGTGAGCCTCACAATTCCTTGATGGCCGAGTTTAATTCGTTCATCATCTTCTTACCGTCCCCGAATAGCATCATTGTTGAATCCTCGTAGAACAAGTCGTTGTCAACACCTGCATAGCCAACCGATAGACTCCTCTTGATGAAGACGGTGACTCTGGCTGCATCCGCATTGATAATTGGCATTCCCGCCAACGGTCCTTCCCCGGTGCGAGCAGCTGGATTCACAGTATCATTTGCGCCGATAACCAAAGCCACGTCCACCCCAGGCATTTCCCTATTGATTTCATCCATCTCGATCAGCTGCTCATACGGAACATTAGCCTCGGCCAGTAGCACGTTCATGTGCCCGGGCATCCTGCCAGCAACGGGGTGAATTCCGTATGAGATCTCTACCCCTTCTGCCTCCATTATGTCTGCAAACTCCTTCACAGCATGTTGAGCCTGGCTGACAGCCATGCCATAGCCGGGAATGATCACGCATTTGGTGATCCCATCACAAACCATTGCAACCTCTACGGGATCACTGCCCACCTTCGTACGAGTCACTGACTCCCTACCCGAGCCACCGAATGACTTGAACAGAACAGCTGGCAGAGTCCTATTCATTGCCTTGCACATGATGAAGGTTAGTATCAGCCCAGCTGCACCGACCATAGAACCAGCGATAATCAGCACATTGTTACCAATCACGAATCCTGTGAAAGCAGCTGCAATGCCCGACATAGAGTTTAGCAGGCTAACTACAACTGGCATATCAGCACCACCAATTGGAATTACGAACAGCACGCCGAGAAGACAGGACAATGCCACCAAACCGTAGATGTAATCGGTATTCTCTGGGTGTTGAATTGTCAATCCTACCAATGAAAATGAGGCGACTAGAATTCCGGCCTTGACAAGATTCAACCAAGACGGGCCCCAAGTTGGGAAATTTATCCACTTACGTCGGCCCCTTTCGTCCTTCTTCGAAAACGGTATGTAGAATCCGCCCTTCAGCTTGCCCATAGCCATCAGACTCCCAGTCAAAGTAACCCAACCAACAAGAGCGGATAGCCCGATAGCAACCCAAGTTGCATACAGCTCGACTCCCGGATCTGGGACTCCCCCCGGTTCCTGCAGCCTTCCCAATACCTCTGAAAGGCCAACTAGCGCTGAAGCACCCCCGCCGAACCCGTTGAACAGTGCAACGAGCTCGGGCATCCCAGTCATCTCGACTCTAGTAGCCATCCAATATCCGATGAGAGAGCCTATAGCGAGGCCTCCGACGACCAATTCCCACCCAATGATACCAGGTGACTCAGTTTCCATGCTAGCTAGGGTAATCACCACTGCCAGGAGCATTCCGTAAGAGCCCAGACGATTCCCTTGGGGGGCAGTCTTGGGACTAGAGAGCCTTTTGATTCCGAAAATGAACAGGGCTGCCGAAATCAGGTACCCTATATCCCAAACAACCGAGTCAACCATCTCATTTACCTCCCTTACGGCCCCTCTTTCCAGCGATCATCTCGAGCATCTTGTTAGTGACCATGAATCCCCCCACTACGTTGATTGTAGCCATAATCAGTGCGGCAAAGGCCAACCACGCTGCCGTACCCGGGTCCCCGTTGTTGAATTCTGAGTTGGACAGGATTAACGCGCCGACAATCGTAATGCCTGAAATGGCATTCGCGCCCGACATTAGCGGCGTGTGCAGAGTCGGTGGAACTTTGCTAATGAGCTCGAAGCCGAGGAAAATTGCTAGAACGAACACTGTAATGCTAGCAACTAATGTTGCGAGTGTCAGGCTCATTCCACTACCTCCGCCAATCTTGACTGCTTCGGGTGGATTTTGCCACCGGAGCAAATCAGGACGCCACCCATTCCCTGAACGTGAAAATCGTCGCCCTCGGGAGCCCCGACGAGTACCTCGTCGTCCATGTTAAGTTTCACACTACCCTCACTGACCAACGTAGCAACGAAGGTGGTCATATTATTCGAGAAAAGCATACTTGCAGTAGCAGAAATCTCACCGGGAAGGTTTGTGGTCCCCACAATGGTGACCCCATTTTCAGTTGTGATGATTTGGCCGGGCTCGGTAAGCTCGCAATTCCCACCGACATCTGCGTTCATGTCCACAATTACGGAGCCTGGCTTGAATCCAGATACTGCACTGGCCGGAACGGTAATCGGAGCAGGTCTGCCGAAAATCCTGGCCGTAGTAATGATCACGTCTGCATCACTGGCGACCTCGCATACGGCATCATTGACCTTCTGTATGAATTCCGGCGTTAGTGGTTTGGCGTAACCTGACTCGTCTTCGAAATCATCCATGCCTTCGACCTCTATGAAACGGCCGCCGACGGACTCGATTTGCTCTGCTGCTGACTTGCGTACGTCTGAAGCAAAAACTACTGCCCCAAGCCTCTTGGCGGTTGCTATAGCTTGAAGGCCAGCAACCCCGGAACCCATGATCACGAACTTTGCTGGCCTTACGGTTCCAGCGCTCGTTGTCATCATCGGAACCCCCCTAGGCACGTTGGCTGCACCGAGCAACACTGCCTTGTAACCAGCGAGATTGTCCTGGCTGGAATTGACGTCCATTGCCTGAGCCCTTGAGAGGCGACGGGGGATCATATCCATGCTAAGTAGCGTCACCCCGGCCTGCATGGCCTCCTTCACCCGCCCAGGGTTGCGGAAGGGATCGGCGACGCATGCAACGATTTGGCCATCGAATAGATCGGGGACGTCTGGCATGTTGATTGAAAGAATGACTTCCGATGACAATACGGTGGAGCGGTCTGAAATCGTGGCCCCCATCTGCTCATATTCAGAATCACCATGGTGGGAAAGCTGGCCGGCTCCGCTTTCGATGAAAACTTCGAACCCCATTTTCTCCAGTTTCTTCAAGGATCCGGGAACGATTGAAACTCGACGCTCGTCCCCCGATTCTTTAAGCACACCCAAACGCACTGATTCCCTCTCCTACGGGCCAAATGATTGGACGACCCTTCCACAAGAAGCCCGTTATTGAAGCCGTCGGCAGAGACTTCCGTCTGTCTCAACTGAAAATTATCAGATAGCCGATCCCGAACACCGCAACATCGCAAATTGCATGCGACAGCCAGCAGACCCAAATTGAGCGATGGCGGATGTATAACCATGACCAAATCGCAGCCGCGGAAAGAAGCCCAAAGCTGGCGATGACAGTCTGCCACAACTCAAAACCAAACAGGTGCAGTGCCATCGTGTGATGCAAGGTGAACATCACCGCAGATAGGGCTATTGCGCCGGATTCGCTTCCCAGGAGATCAATCGATTTTGTAGTAATGAACCACCTGAAAACATACTCCTCGAGCAAGCTGTTTAGGAAGATCCAGTATATTGTGCCAGCGACATAGAGCCTGACATCAGTCAAGCCAGTTTCTTCCAACTTTGAGATCATCATTGAAGAGTCGATGGAGTGACCGAGTAGAAGCCATACAGCCAAGATAATTGTGGCCATGGAAACCCCGGTTACAGATCCCATTAGCAAACCATCCCTGTCAGGAAGCGACTTGGAGAGGCTGTTGCCCTCGACACGCAGATACCAGTAAGTCGGGAGGATGAAGATCCAAGCCTTGCAAGCCATGAAGAAGACCTGCGAATGCAACTCGTTTTGACTAATCATCAGGCTATAGAGTATTGACATCGAAGGGACGAATGCGACTAACGCTATGGCTGTGGCAGCGCTGGAACGAGTACTCATGTAAACGGGTCCAGTAGAGTAAACAATACGTTTGTGGTCGCTCGGAGACATTCACCAAAGGCTAAGACCCAAGCCACAGCGCCCACGACATGGCAAATGGCGCGCGGAAGGTAGCGGTTATTGGGGCTGGAAACGTAGGAGCGACTTGCGCCTTCGCTCTGGCGGAGCGTAAAGTCGGTGAGATCGTCCTCCTAGACATTTTCGAGGGATTCGCGAAGGGGAAGGCCCTTGACATGAGCCAAGGGGGGCGAGTGCTGAACTACGACGGCCGAATCTCCGGGACAAAAGACTACGCGGATATCGCCGGCTCGGATGTTATCGTCGTTACCTCTGGGTTCCCGAGGCAACCGGGCATGAGCAGAGAGGATCTGATAGGCAAGAACGCAGACATAATCTCCCAGGTTGGCAAGGGAATCAAGGATCACTCTCCCGAGGCTGTGATCGTCATGGTCACCAACCCCCTCGATCTGATGACCTACCACATGCAGAGGATCACCGGATTCCCCCATGAGCGGGTTGTCGGGCAGGCGGGAATACTCGATAGCGCGAGGATGACGCATTTCATCGCAGAGGCTGTCGGGTGCAGTAACGAGGACGTGCAGGCGATGGTTCTGGGCGGTCACGGAGACACCATGGTACCACTCCCGAGGTACACCACCGTAAACGGAATACCAATCACTCAACTTCTCAGTGACGAAGAGATAGACAGTATCTGCAAGAGGACGGCGGGCGGTGGGGGCGAGATTGTCAAGTTGCTCGAGAGGGGGAGCGCTTTCTACGCGCCCGGAAGCGCGGCGGCGATCATGGCAGAGTCCATCCTAGACGACAGGCGCAGGGTCCTGCCCTGCAGTGCGTACCTCTCAGGCGAATACGGGATGGAGGACATCTACATCGGGGTGCCCGTTGTTCTGGGCAAGAACGGCGTCGAGAGGATCATCGAGCTGGAGTTGGAGGATGTCGAGCTGGAGAGCCTACAGGGCTCTGGGTCATTCTACAAAGAGCAGCTCAGCTCCATCCTCGGCTACTAGTCGTTGGCTTCATGGCTATTGGTGCCCTCGGGCTCCCATGGCGTCCGAACACATCCACCTGGAGCACGATGGGAAGATCCTGCTCGTAGACAGGGACGGGAGGGGCCCGGCGAAGCCCGTCAGGGGACGTCATAGTTGGGAGGGGGGCGATTTCCTGCTCAGGCTACCCACTCCCGACGAAGCGAGCGCCATGGGCATCGAGTGGAAGGTCAAGAGGGCGAACAGGATCAGGTTCGGCGAGACGGACAGCACGGTCACCCTTGCCACACCCCTGATCCCGTGGCCCGAGAGCTGGGCCTGGAAGGACTCTGTGATCAGCGACAGCGCGGTGGACCCCGTTGCCCGCGAGTCCGTGTACAGGACGCTGCACAGGGTCGTCAGCAAGGTCATAGTCACCAACTCGAACGACGATGTCCTGATGGCGAAGGTCTCGAGGGGCTTCTTCACTGGGTGCTGGACGCTGCCGGGGGGGTTCGTCGACTACGCGGAGCACCCGAGGGAGGCAGCAGAGCGCGAGGCGCTGGAGGAGCTGGGCATATCGATCAGCATCCCCGACCCGAAGGGCGAGTCGGGGGACCCGATGCCCGGGGACGACGGGGGAATCATCCAAGGAGCCATCTTCAACGAGGAGGGGATAAACTGGATTTCCTTCACCTACAGGTGCGACTCCGACCTGGACGGCCAGGAAATCGTACCCAAGGACGACGAGATAGAGGAAGCCAGGTGGTTTTCCAAGGAGGAGGCCCTGGAGCGTGCCGTCTCCATGTTCGACATCGAGGCGCTGCGTCGCCTGTGACGCTACCTCAGCATCGAAGTCCTGGTGTATGCGACGAAGGCGATGAGCAGCAGGATCACGATGAGCCTGCCCCAGTTCAGGATGGGCCTTACGTCCACGGCCCGGGCACTAGCAGCTGCTTGAAGGGTTTATGTCCGGCC
>CAZLVU010000004.1:3936-133009 GCA_964563355.1 uncultured Candidatus Poseidoniales archaeon | reverse complement strand
CTAGTCTCTGCTTCTACTATTTTCGTTCGATGTTTTCTAGGGTTGTTTTGCACTTCCGGCATCGTCCTCCGACTAGTGGTTTCTTCCTCAGATACCTATTCCCGCAATTGGGGCACAACAATTCCCACTTCAGGATGTCCGAACGCCTCTCACGAATGAAGCCATCAAATTCGTCCTTCATGGCACTGGCCTCGCTATCCGGCCAGAGAGACTCGAGCGCTCGGAACTCTGGTCCATGACCAGTGCCTGGGCGTAGTGCGTGCAAGTACTCGTGGAATAGAACGTGATCTGCGTATCTGGACCACTTCTCGGTCAGGAGAAGCGGATGGATGTCTATGCAGCGAACTTCTGAGACCCCCTTAACCGTGCCTTTCGCGACTCTCTGCCACAACCCCTTCTTGTATCGGCACACCCCTTGAAGGTTGTATGTGCCCTCCTTCAGTGTCCCCAGTGGAATCTTATGGAGCTCGTTGATTCTGAGATGGGAGAGTTCGTCAATCCCCTCCATGACCGAGATGACCCTCTGTGATATTTTCTCGAGTTCACTCATCGTGTTGCATCACTCCATCTACCACAGAGGGGTCGTTCACAATCGCTGCGCCAGCGATAATCCCGAGTGGCACTCCCTTGTCTTCCGGTAAAACCCCTGATATTGTCAAGTTGGTAAACTCATCCAACTACCGATTCGTTCAAAGGCGATACCCAGTGCGACGGACGCCCCGGAGAAACAGGGGGAAGCGGCCCTCCGGGGACCGGGTTTTGTTGTTATTTCCCGGCCCAGGCCCTTCTCCCACTAGGAAACGATCACCGGCGCCTCGGCTTCAGAGGTTTGAAACCGATAACGTGCAACACAGGCCGATGCGCCTAGCGATAACCAGGGGGGTGAGCCCGGCGATCGGGGACTGCGAGCTGACCTTCCTGGAGCGCGAGCCGATCGACGTCGGCGCGGCCCGCGCCCAGCACCGGGCCTACGAGCGGGTGCTGGAGGGGCTCGGATGCCGGGTCTCCCGGCTGGAGGAGGACGGGGACTTCCCCGACTCCGTGTTCGTGGAGGACATCGCCGTGGTCCTGGACGAGGTCGCGGTGATCACTAGGCCGGGCGCGCGGTCACGCCGCGGCGAGAGGGCCGCCATCGAGTCTGCCCTGTCCCCCCACAGGGGGGTCGAGCGCATCGAGGCGCCCGGGATCCTCGACGGGGGCGACGTGCTGGTCGTGGGCAGGAGCGTCTACGTCGGCCTCTCGACGCGCAGCAACGCCGAGGCGGCGGACCAGCTGAGGGGGATCGTCAGCAAGCACGGCTACAGCGTGAGCGAGGTCGAGGTCGGTGGGTGCCTGCACCTGAAGTCCGCTGCGACCGCGCTTTCAGAGGACTCCCTCCTGATCAACCCGGAGTGGGTGGACCCAGGCTCGTTCCAGGGCCTCGACTGCGTCCACGTCGACCCCTCGGAGCCGGAAGCGGCCAACGTGGTCAGGGTGGGCGACGCAGTCCTGTTCTCCGCCGCCTTCCCCCGGACCGGGGAGCGCCTGTCCTCGCTCGGGCTCGATGCACGGCCGGTGGACGCCTCGGAGCTCGCCAAGGCCGAGGGAGCCCTGACCTGCTGCAGCCTGATTTTCGAGGTCGCGCGAGTAGAGGGGTTGATTGGTGACTCCCCCGCCTAGGCGGGCATGACCGATGTGCTGGCACCACCCAGCCTGCCCCCCGTCTCGCCCTGGGAGGCCTACCTGATCATCATCTTCATCCCCTTCCTGCTGAGGCTGATCTTCGTCGCCCCGCCCCTGCTGGACCTCGTCCAGACCTACGCCCCTCGGGGGGATCGCACGAAGCACGCCAGGTGGATGATGGACCGGATCAAGCGCCTGCCGGTCCAGGGATTCTGGCTGATAGTCCTCAACGAGGTCCTCGCCTTCGTCCTGCCCGGGCTGCTGGCGGTGCTCGCCCGGATCTACATCGGGCCCATGGGCTGGGAAAGCTGGGAGATACCCTTCCTGGGGCTGGCCCTCCTGGTGGTCGCCGGCTTCGCGTGGATAGGCGTCGACTTCGGCCGGGTGGCCCAGTCGCGCATGGACATCAGGCGGCTCGGCCAGTACAACCTGGAGAGCGCCAAGCAGACCGTCGACACAGCTGTGGTCGGACGAGAGCTGCTGCAGGCCGTGAGGGGCTTCTCCATCCCGCGCCCGTGGAGGGGCGAGACCGAGGCAGAGGGCCAGCAGCCCTCCAACCCCGTCTTTGGCACCCTGTCCGGCGTCCTCGACTTCGGCGCCAACGTCCTGGACGTGGCCCTGGACCAGATCAGGGTGCCCGCCGGCGACGCGGTGGACAAGCTGGACTCCGAGATCCAACGCCGGATACAGGACCGGGTGCGCGCATCGAAGCGCTCGCTCGCCACGGGGACCCTGTTCTCCCTGTTCCCACTGCTCGTCCTCATCGGCCTGCCAGAGCTCTTCTAGGCTGCCACGAGCTCCCTCTCTCGCGGGGATGCGAGGGCGAACCACAGCAGGCCCATGAGTATCTGGACCAGCGCTGTGAGCAAGAGCATCTCCCTGAGCTCAAGCAGCTCCCACTCCATGGCGAAGCCCGCCAGAAGCGTCGAGACCCCCATCGTCAGCGTGATGATCAGGTTGTCAGTTCCAGCCACCCTCCCCATCCACTCGTCCTCCGTCCGCATCTGCAGCAGGGTGGTCGAGAACACCCACGAGACCCCAGAGCACCCGTGGGCGATGAAGATGCACACGAGGGTGAGGGCCCCCCACTCGAAGTAGGAAACCCCCAGGTAGAATGCCCCCGCGCCGCTCAGGGCCATCCCGATCAGGTAGGGCATCACCCAGGGCTGAGTCATCAGCGGGCGGGAGACCAACGGGCCGAAGCCGGACCCGAACCCCCTGCACAGGTAGACCACCCCTATGCCCGCAGCGACCTCCCCGAACCCAGCCTGCATGCCTATCAGGATCAGCAGGAACACCTGGGCCCCGCCTCCGCTGGCCCACATGCCCTTGGCCAGGACGACCCTCCTGATCGGGGGCCGGGACAGGATGTGCCTCCAACCCGCCACTATCTCGCGGAGCATCGCCAGGGGGGACGCCGACTTCCTCTCGGAGGAGTCAGGACCGCCCTGGGGCAGGGTCGAGATCACCATCGCAGCGAAGAGGAAGGTCACCGAGTCTATCCACATGCCCGTCTCGACCCCGTACTTCGAGATCGTCAGCCCACCGATGCCCGCCCCTATCCCCATCGACGCGGACCAGGCGCCCGAGACCAGCGCGTTCGCCGTCAGGAGCTCCTCCTCGCTGCAGATGTTCGGGAGGTACGAGGTCACGGCCGGGTCGTAGATCGCCCTGCCTACCACGAGGGCCATCGCCAGCATGTAGACGAAATACAGGTGGTCCAACACCTCCATGGTCAGCACCACCGCGAGCACAAGGAACGAGATTAGGTTCGCCGCGAGCATGAGCCCCTTGCGCGAGTAGCGGTCAGCCAGCATCCCGGTCACCGGCTCGAGCGGGGCGAAGGTGAAGCTGCGCACCACAAGCACGCCCGCTATCGCCAGGGGCGAGTTGTCCGTGGCCTGCCCCGCGAGCATGAACATCGCGATCACGCTGAACCAGTCCCCGGTGAACATCACCATCTCCCCGGCGAAAAGCCTGCGGAAGGGGCGGTTGGACCTCAGCAGCTCGATGTAGCCCGGTGCGGCCATGGGCCTCGGACGACCGCCGGGTTATCATTAGGGGGCTCGCATGCCAACGCATAAGTCCCTAATTCTCCACCGTGAGACGTGCTCGGCAGCAGGCTTGTCTGGATTGACCTTGAGATGACGGGGCTGGACCCCGACGCCGAGTCCATCATCGAGATCGCCACCATCGTTACCGAGGGCGACCTGACTGTGGTGGCCGAGGGCCCGACGCTGGCCATCACTACGCCCGAGGAGCTCATCGCGGGAATGGACGACTGGAACACGACCCATCACACCCAGAACGGCCTGATAGAGCGCGTTCGGACCGAGGGCGTGCCCATGGGGGAGGCCGAGCACCGCACCCTGGAGTTCCTGCACGAGCACTGCGAGCCGGGCAGACTGCCCCTTTGCGGCTCCTCGGTGCATCACGACAGGCGCTTCCTGCGTCGCTACATGCCCGATCTGGACGCGTTCTTCTCCTACAGGATAGTCGACGTCTCCTCGGTGAAGGAGCTGGTCAGGCGCTGGCACCCGAAGAGCCCGAGGTTCAGGAAGAACTCCGGACACAGGGCGCTTGACGACGTGCGTGGGTCCATTGCCGAGCTGCAGCACTACAGGGAGCACGACTTCTCCGACTAGCCAAGCTCCAGGCCGATGGGCCGCCCCTCGGCGTCGGTCAGCAGGATGTTCACGCCGAAACCGCTCCTGTGGAAGGCGATCAGCTCCAGGCCGTGGATGGTGTGCCCGGTCACCGCCCTGCCTATCACCGGCAGCTCCCCCGCCTCCTCGTCCGGGGTCAGCCTCCTGCGCACCCCCTCGACGTCCTCCAGCCAGGGCAGCAGCCCCTCCGGGGTGTACCTGAGGCCCAGTATCATCTCGCATCCCTCGGTCCACTGGGCAGACTCCGCGTCCGCTCCGCTGGGGATGGCGACGCAGTTGGGGTGCGAGTGGATGTAGTGGCAGAACCGGGAGCCGCGGGCCCCCCGCTCCTCGCCGAACACCCCGTCCGTCCACTCCTCGGGGACGTGGTGCACGGAGAACGAGTCGCCGCGGTTGATCAGGTGCGGCTCGCCCATCACGTAGCCCTGACCCGCGAACATCCCCGTCACCCCCCCTCCGAGGGCGTCCTCGACGTCCACTGGGTTCGGCGCGTCGGGGTCAGCGTCGATGCCCACCAGTATCTCGTCTGGCAGAGAGCGGAAGGCCCAGTCCACTATGGTCGCCAGGGTCTCGATGGGCATCAGCACGTGGGCGGGGTAGCTGTCCCTGGCCTCCAGCGAGGCCCTGTTGTAGTCGGCTGCGGCCTCCAGCATCCAGCCCGCTACCATGCGCACCCCCCCGGGTCCCACGACTTGAACGCTAGGACCGCTGGACGCGGACGTCCAGCACCACGTGGTCCCAGTGGGGCGAGTGGCTCTTGACCCTAGTCAGCCCCAGTCTCTCCAGTGCGACCCCGGGCTCGATCGTTCCCAGGCGGGCATCGACTCCATCGGCCCACGACACATGACCCGACGAGGGTGCCAGCCCGTGAACGTGCAGGGCGCCCCCCTCTGCCCTCAGTGCACCCAGCGCGGGCGCGTAACCCTCCTCCGAGCTCGGCAGGAGGCCCAGCAGGACGCGGTCCGCGACGCCAGTGAGGGACTTCGACGTCTCCCTGTTGTCGCCGACGTGGACCGTGCATCGCTCGGCCACGCCGTTGGCCTCCAGGTTGGAGTCCAGGGCGAGGACCGCCTCTGGGCCCCACTCGCAGGCGTGAACGTGAGCTGCACCGGAGTGGACCAGTATGGGCAGGGTGTAGTAGCCGATCCCGGCATAGAGGTCGACCACCACCTCGCCGCCAGTCACAACCTCCCCCATCCTGCGGCGCTCGTTCACGTTACCAGCCGAGAACATGCACTTCGTCAGCCTGTACCCGTAGTCAACGCCGCTCTCTCGTCGGACCACCCAGTCGTCGTCCCCGAGCAGCATCTCCGCCCCGCTCTGGCGGTACTCCCCGCTGACCTCGCCCGCACGAGCGAGCCTCGAGGCCCCCAGGCCGCTGGCGACCGCCTGCCAGAGCCGATCAGAGCGCAGCCCATCCCAGCAATCGTCCTCGAAGGAGCCAGAGGGGAGGAGCGCAACGTCGTCGAAGCGCTCCCACTTCCTCGGCAGCCCGCCCATGTGCAGGTCGCTGACCCGGTCCCCGAGGAGCGCTGCCACCGACTCCCTGAGGCTGTCGTGCGGGTCGGACGCGGGCATCTTCTCACCCGTTCAGGTGGCCGTGGATCCTCTCGGCCATCTCTCTCCCTATGCCTGGAACCTCGCGCAGCTCGCCCACGCTCGCGTGGAGGATCCCCTTCCGGCCGCCGAAGTGCCTCAGCAGGGACTGGATCTTCTTCGCACCGAGCCCCTCGATTTCCTCCAACGGGTCTCCCAGGGCCCCCTTTCCGCGCCGTCTCTTGTGATAGCGGTTCACGAACCGGTGCGCCTCGTCCCTCGCGTGGATCAGCACCCTGCCGCGCCGGTCGAGGACCAGTGCCTCCATGCCTCGAATGTGCAGGGTCTCCTCCCGCTTGGCCAGCGCGGCGACGGGGAAACGGCCGTCGAGCCCGTGCCCGTCGAGCATCGCGAGGATCGTCGACAGGTGCGTCTCGCCGCCGTCGAGCAGCATCAGGTCGGGCCAACCGTCCTGGCGCTTGACCCACCTTTCGATCACCTCTGACATCATCCTGAGGTCGTCAGCGGCGTCGGTCTTGACCCGATAGGTCCGGTACTCCTTCTTCGCGGGCCTGCCGTTACGCAGGACAGAGCAGGCGCCCACCCGCTCCTCCCCCTGCAGCTGGGCCATGTCGAAGCAGACTATGTGGTCAAGCGACTCGAGCCCAAGCAGCTCGGCCCCGTCGTCCGCTGCAGCCTGCTCGAGGCTGCCCGAGCGTCGCTTTGCGTGCCTTCCGACCTGGACTTGCGCGTTGCGGTCCGCCATCCCCCTCAGCTTTGCGAGCTCGCCCCTGAGCGGTACCCTGACCTCGACAGCCGCCCCGCGCCTCTCGCCCAGCCACGCTCCCATGGAGTCACCCAGGGGGACGGGGACCAGGAGCGTCCGGGGGGGCTTCCTGTTGGCGTAGTGCTCGGAGAGGACGAGGGAGACGGAGTCGACCAGGTCCCCACGGTGGATCAGGGGGTAGTCTACCTGGCCCTGGATTATGCCTCCCTTCGCATGCAGGATGACCAGGCACCCGGTGTCCCCCTGGGAGGCGAAGCCGATGGCGTCGCAGTCCTGGTAGAAGCGACTGTGGATGACCTGCTGGGAGATGGTGCTCTGGACGGAGGCAATCATGTCACGGACCTTGCCGGCCCTCTCGTACTCCAGCCCCCCCGATGCCGCGTCCATCTCCTCCTGAAGTGCTGAAACCAGGATCGCAGCATCGCCGTCCAGGACGCTGGAGGCTGCTCTGACCCTTCCCGAGTAGCCCTCGGAGTCAATGCACGGTGCCGCACATAGCCCGATGTGCATCGCGAGGCACCCCTGGGGCAGCATCTCCGGGCAGTCCCTTATCCCGAACTGGCGCCTTAGCAGCTGGATCACCCTCTTCGCAGCCCCCGCGTCGGGGAAAGGGCCCCAGAGCCTGGCCCCCTCGGGAGGGTGGCGCGTGTAGAGGATCCTCGGCTCGGCCTCGTCGGTCAGGGCGATGAACGGGTACGACTTGTCGTCCTTCAGCAGGGAGTTGTATCGAGGCTTGTGCTTGCGGATCAGCTGCCGCTCGAGTATCAGCGCCTCGGACGGGCTCTGCGTCACGATGCAGTCCACCCTGTCCGAGTCTCCGAGCAGCCTCGGGATCATCTCGCGGTCCGGCCGCTTGGAGAAGTACGACCTGACCCTCGATCGGAGATCCGTGCCCTTCCCAACGTACATCACCCGGTCGTCGGCTCTTCGGAAAAGGTAGACTCCGGGCTTGTTGGGCAGCTCTAGGCTACTCTGATCTATGGTCATGCGGCATGATGCGCTGTAGGTGAACGCACATGAACAGTGGTATTGCCCGCATGCCGTGATCAGCGAGTCCCAGAGCAGGATCCTCTCCCACCTATCCGGCTTCGGCAACGATCTGGAGTCCGCCTGGGACGTGCCCAGGGGGCTTTGCCTCCCTGGCATCGCAGAGGCCGTCGGCGTCGTGCGCTCGGCGGTCCACACCCCTCTGAGCGAGCTCGAGACCGCGGGATACGTCACCACCCGCAGTGCCCACGTCATTGGGACGGGCGCTCGCAGGAGGAAGGTTGCGCACATCACCCAGAAGGGGAGGGAGGCCGCAACCTCGCAGCCACACCCCCCCTCACGAAGGGGCCGAGCTCACGGCCCGCTGCCCGACCCGGTCCGCCTCCACGGGCGCGACGACGAGGTCGAGGGGCTGCACGACTCGCTCTCCGGCGGCACAAACGTCCTCCTCAACGGCCTCCCGGGGATCGGCAAGACCAGCTTGGCCAGGAAGGTGGCAGGCGGGCTGCTGGATGCCGGCTGGACCGTCAGATGGGCCACCTGCTCCACGGACTCCGATGCCTCCTCCGTAGCATCGATGTGGCTCGGGGCCTCAGCCCCATCGTCCCCCGGTGCCGTCGCTGCGTCAGTCGACTCCGGCCGTACCTTGCTAGTGCTCGACGAGGCCCAGCAGCTCAGCCCAAGGCACATCGGGTCGATCGAGTCACTCCTTGGGGAGTGCTCCTCATCAGAAGCCTCGCTTCTGGCGGTGGTCAGGGCGCCGAACCCCTTCGGCCCCTTACCGGGCTTCACGGAGCACAGACTAGATGGGATAGAGGCCCGGGAAGCCGCCCCCCTCCTGCCTGATGACTTGGGCGAGGAAGAGGCGTTGGGAGTGGCACGGTCCCTGGGGGGTCACCCACTGGCCCTCCGCCTCTGGGCCCCGGAGGACGTCCTCCCAGAGCAGGTCGAGGCAGTCCAGTCCTACGTCGAATCGACGGTGATCGAGCGCCTCAGCGGACAGGGCAGCGGGACCCTCGACGAGCTCTGCCTCTCCCCCCTGCCCCTATCAGTCGATGAGATGTTCGAGCCCGAGGGCGCGATCGAGCTTGACGAGTCAGCCATCCTCAGATGGTCCCACTCCACAGCAGAGCCCCACCACCTAATTCGAAACGTCAGAAGGGGGACCTGGTCTGATGCATCCGCTTCGGAGATGCACGCAGAGATGGCCGCACGATGGGCCTCCAGGGAGGGGACCAGGGCCCGTAGGATGGAGGCGCATCACAGGATGGGGGCCGACGACCTCGATGTTGACTGGGCCCTCGAGCAGATCCCCGTGATCGCCCGGGACGACAGCGCTGCCGCAGCCGTGCTGATCGAGCAGGCAGTGGGTGCGAGCGATGACGAGGGACTCCTGGAGTTCGCTGCAGACATCGCTTTAGAGCGTGGAGAGACCTCCATCGCCGAGAGTCACATCCAGAACCTGAAGGAAGGCCCAAGGAGGCACCTCCGCGTGGCCCGTCTAGCCCGTATGGAGGGGGACTCAAAGAGGGCCGAGGACTCCGAGCGCATCGCTCTGGAAGGATTGGAACCCGGGGACAGGGCGAGGGCCGAGGTAGCCGCCTTGGTCAGGGTCTACGACGATCGCCTGCCAGGGGCCCTCGACCCAGCCCTAGCTGCTAGGATCGTCGCTGGGATCGACTCGACTAGCCTATCCGGACTAGGGCCCGAAGACCTCGGCGTGGCTCAACTGGCACTCGACCTGCTGCGTCACGCGGTTGCCCTTGACACGGGTGACCTCGCAGCAGCGGCATCGTCCAGAAGCTCCCTGGAGCGTAACCTGGGGGGAGACGACCCCAGGCTGGCCACCCTCGACCTTCGTGCTCGCCTCGCTGCGAGGGCCGGGGGCAACGCCCCCTCGGAGGCCATCGAGGCAGCTCGCGATCACGTGGGGTCCTCCGATGACGCCCTAGACCGCCTGCGAACCATCCACATGGCCCTGGAGGCCAGCACGGGTGACTATCCCGAGTGGCTCCGGCAGGCTCACTCGGCAGAGTCCGTGACCTCTCTCCGGGAGGAGTACTCAGCCCACAGGAGGGCCATAGCTCAGTGGTGGTACTGGAGGGGCGTGCTGGAGCCTGAGAACCGCCTTTCTAGCTGGCGGGAGGCTATCGGCAGGCTCAGGTCGGCGGAATGCAACAATGCAGCGAAGGAGCTGACGGCCATGCTGGCCAGGGAGATCTAGATCTCAGCCCCAATCAGGGTCCTGGTGTCGCTGATGCCCGGGACCGAGCGAATCTCCTGCACTATGCACCGGGTCAGCTCGGCATCGTCCTCGGCCTGTACCTTTACGAACAGGTCGTGACCACCGAAAACGATCCACTGCCCCACGACCGAATCGAACTTGCTCACCGCCTCGCGAACGGACACCTCGGCGCCCGGCTCGGTTGTGATTAGGACGAATCCAACAGCCATGGTCACACCTCGACCGCAATCAGCGTCTCCGTCTTGCGCACGCCCGGCACCATCCGCATCTGCCCTATGAGGGTCTTGGCCATCTCCCGCTCGTCCGTGAAGTCTATCCTCGCAACAAGGTCGAACTCGCCGTAGGCCACGTGCGTTTCAGTCACAGACTCCATGTCGAGCAGGTGCATGTACACGTCGCGCTCGCATCCCGGCGCGGTCTGAATCAGAACCCACGCAGTACTCATCGCGCCACCCCGCCAACTGACTGCTTATGACTCCTGCGATTGACTCCCAGCAACCTCACTCAACACCCGCAAGGCATTAACATGGCAGGCGGGCGGCCCGGCACATGCACTCCCCTCGTTACCACAGGGTAAGTGCCACTTTGCTCGTGATACTGCTCCTCGTCGCTCCTGCGCTCAGCCTGGCCTCCTCACAGCAGTCCAAGTCGACCACCGTCTGGAGTGGGAGCGTGTCCCTGCCCGATGGCTACCTGGTCCAATCCAACGAGGTCCTAGTCATCCAAGCAGGCACCTCGGTCAAGATCGGAGCCGGAGAGCGCATCGGTGTCGACGGCAGGCTGACGGTCCTGGGCACCTCCTCGTCTCCCGTCACCATTGAGGTGGATGGGACCGGGGACCACGAAGGCATTCAGTTCAACTCGAGCAGCAGGGGGAAGAACTCGGCAGTCGACAACCTGACCATCAGCGACGGAGATTTCGGAGTCACGGTTTACGACAGCGACCCCCGGATCGCCAACCTGACCGTTGTCAACGCCGACAAGGTTGCAGTTGACCTGTTCAGCGGATCCAGCCCGATCATCAGGGACCTGGTAATAGAAGGCGGGGGCCAGGACGAGCACGGATCATCGACGAGTTGGAGGTACGGAATCGGGCTCTCCGTTGGCGACGGCTCCGCACCCATCGTCGATGGCGTGATGGCTGATGGCCTGATTACCCGGGCCCTCAACGTTTGGGGGAACTCCGGCGGCCTGATATCGGGCATTACCGCTTCCAACATCAGCGGAGCCACTCTAGCGGCCTCAGCTGGGCTGTGGGTAGAGGACTCCGTCCCCCTGATCACGGATTCCCACGTGAAACGGTCCGACAACGGGGTAATCGTCCGCCACCAGAGCCCCGGCCTCGTAACCCGGCCCACCTTCGTCGGGACCGTGGTCGAGGACAGCCAGTACAGAGGAGTAATGGTGGACCAGTACAGCAGGGACTGGCTCAACCTGTCGACAAACGCCATCTTCGAGGACTTGGAAATTCGAGGAACGGGGGGCCCGGGAGCCAAGACCCCGGGCCTGGGCTACGTCGCTTTCGATGTCAACACCAGCGGCGTGAGGGTTACTAACGCCCTGATCGAGGACAACACAGTCGTCGGTTTCAGGGCCTACACCACGGACTCCTCTACCAGCCTGAGCGGGATGACGCTGCGAAACAACGGGGGAAACACGTCGTCCGGCCCCGATCACGAGGGTGCCGGGATCCTGCTACGAAGCTCCAGCTGGACCACCAAGGGACCCGCGACTATCACCGACCTGCTGGTCGAGAACTCGACGGGAACCGGGGTTCACATGGCCAAGGGCGGCGTCATCGGAAGCAATTGGACAATCAGGGACAACGGTGCCAACGGGGTGACCTTCGTGGAGCTCCATCCGATGGTCGACCACGTGGTGAGCGAGGGGAACGCCGGGCACGGCCTCTCAGTTAGCGACTCAAGCAACGTTGAGCTTTCCTACGTCTCAACGTCCTCCAACGGGCTCGGCTCCTCAGACCCGGAGGAGGGGGCAGGACTGTTCTTCCACAGGTCGAACTACGTCATGAGCAGCGGGAAGAACGTTAGCTGCTACGTTTGCTCCAGCACGGGCGACCAACACGGGGTCGTGGTGCGGAACAGCATCGATCTGCAGCTGATCTCGACCACTATCGTCGACTCACTAAGCGAGCCCGCACTGGACATCAACAACAACGACTCCCTGTTCTCTGGCAGCGTCCTGATTGACGACATGATGGTCCGCTCGTCTTCTAGCAGCTACTCAGTGTCCCTGCAGGACGTCGACGCGGAGATTCGCGGGCTGGACGTCAGCGGGAGCAGCGGCGGGATGCTCTGGAAGGCCAAGGGACGGGTGACCTCTTCCCTCAATAACAGCGTTCTGTGGGAGAACGCTGGCCACTGCCTCGACCTCATCGGGCACACCGAACTAATCGCAGATAACGTTGCCATGATGTGCAACAACACCAGCCCCTCCCTCCATTCGAGCCATGCAAACTTCTCAGCATCCTCCCTCATCCAGGCAAGTAACGCCCCTCAGTCGTTCGTCATGCACAACAACAGCCACCTGAGGTGGATTTCCTCCGGGCCCCTGGGAACGCCGGGTAACACCACCCCCGATAGCATCGTGGACGTGATGTGGGCTCTCGACGTGCACGCGATAAATCAGAACCTGCTCAACATACCCCTCGCCGACGTCAACATCACCTTCGACCTATTCGGGGACGAGCTCAATGCCACCCTGCCCTACTCTGGGTACGCCATCTACGGCCCGTTCGTTGGGAAGCGGTGGACGCCCATGCAGAACTGGTCAGCAAGCAACACCGCTCACGTGGGATGCGATTACGACGGCGTTCACAACGACACGGCCCCGATCCTGATCGATGACGATGTCAGGGTCTACTGCCTCCTCGAGCTGAGCAACCAACCCCCCTTCATCGTCTGGGACTCTCCGGAGGACGAGGCAGAGCTCACTAGCGGAAGCTTGGTCCCGTTCGATGCCAGCCAGTCATGGGACTTGGACTTCGACGACCTGAATTACAGCTGGACCAGCAGCATCGATGGCGACCTATTCGCCTCATGCGCCCCTCTCTCCACAGGCAACGGCTCGTCCTTCCCAGCCAACGCCGACAACACCACCTGCCTTTCTGACGGGATCCACCAGATCACCCTGGAGGTATGCGACACAGGAGGGCAATGCGTGAGCGAGACCAGGCAGATTGAGTTGGTCAATCGCCCCCCCGTACTCTCAGTAGGCACCTCACCAGGGATTTCTTCCTGGGGTACTCTATACCTGGGTGAGACAGCAAACGTCACCATTCACCTCGATGGCACCTACGACCCCGAGGCCGGGAGCCTTTGGTGCTGGGTCGTGGCTTCCTACGAATCCGGTCCGGACCCGGACCCCGAGAACCCGTACTGCCCGATGCAGATCGTCAGGACGTTCGCCAACGCCCCCGATGACGAGTTCACAGTCTCAGTCGTGGCTTTCGACGGGGTGAACCCACTCGTTTCATGGACCTTCGACGTAGAACTGTTCAATGAGATACCCGAAGCCGCCATGGAGCTGACGAGGAACGGAGAGACCTCCTCCGACTGGATTCGTCTGGATGGGACCTCCGTATCCGACCCCGAGGGAGACGACGTCAAGTTCGAGTTCTGGAGTGACATCGATGGATTGCTCCACTCCGGATCCACGCCTGATGACGCCGTGGAATGGGTTGGCACATTGAGCAAGGGCACACACTCCCTCACCATGAAGGCCAGCGACACCAGAGGCGATCACGCGGGCATGTGGAACTCAGCGGAGCTCCAAGTATCCGTGCTGAACTCCCCTCCCTCGGCCCTCATATCCAACCCCCTGCACCTGCAGTCGTCCGACTCTTCCGAAATCCTAACTTTGGATGCCACTGGCTCAGGGGACTGGGACCTTGCTTGCTCAGACCTCCCCGAAAACGGCTCCGGACTGCTCTGCAACCCTCTCGCCTCGGCTAGCTCTGACTTGGTCAGCGTCATTTGGGAGTCCAGCCTGATGGCGGAGCCACTGGGCGGCGATTGGAGGCTGCAGACCAGGCTTCCTGAAGGCGAGCACCTGATCACTCTGACCCTCGATGACGGCAGTGGTGCGGTCACCGACCAGATCACGGTCGTGGTTTCCGAGTCCGCTCCCGTGCTGGTTCTGGACTCCCCGGTTCCGGACGTTGAGGTGCACTCCAACCTGCCAGTTCTGTTCGACTTCCGAGGGTCGGTGGACTACGATGGCGACTCATTCACCGTGAGCGTGTCCTCCAACCTGATGGGCACCATCCTATCAGGCAAGTCAGCCAACTACTGGTACAACGACTACCTGCTCGCAGGAACACACATACTCACATTCGTCCTCACTGATTCAGAGGGCCTCCAACGCAACCACACCCAGCTCATCACCGTACACGAGACCGGGCCCGTCGCAGTCATCACAGGCCTCCAGAACGGA
This sequence comes from uncultured Candidatus Poseidoniales archaeon, assembly GCA_964563355.1. GTDB lineage: Archaea > Thermoplasmatota > Poseidoniia > Poseidoniales > Thalassarchaeaceae > UBA36. Next base: position 118,674 of record CAZLVU010000004.1, on the reverse strand, counting down.
CAGTACGTGCCCCCCGGTCAGGAGGTGGTGCTAAGTGCAGGCGAGTCCTTCGACTACGACGACGATATAGTACTCTACGAGTGGTCCCTGCAGTCCGGTGAAGCTCTCAGCGACCGGCAGGACGTCACCCTGAGCTTCTCCCCCGGGCCAGTTCGGGTCAATCTACTGGTAAAGGACTCCAGGGGTTCAGAGTCCCACACCTCCATCAATCTGACAATAGGATCAAGCGCACCTGAGTTGCATGACCTCTCGGTTTCCGTTCTGAAGGTGGAGCCACTCGTCCCTACCGACGTTGTGATCACCGTTAGGTTGGAGGACCCGGATCGAACTACCGACACGGTCCGAGGAGAGCTGACCTCAGGCGGTATCTCGGAGGCGATATACTTCAGGGACGATGGAAACGGCGGCGACTTGGCGGCAGGCGACGACATCTGGACGCACCGATCCAACTGGGTCGTAAGCGACGGGTCGTGGGCGAAGGTCGAGGTGTGGGCTGTGGACGATGACCTTGTCAGCCCGGGATTGGTGCACACCGTCCCAATAGTGAAGAGAGATTCGGGCCCACTCTCCTTCCTGCTGTCCGGTGTGGCCCTACCGATCCTGATACTGTCTATGTCGGTGCTTGCCTTGGCTGGTGCCGCCTACCAGAGGAGGAGGACGCAGGAGATTGCAAAGGACATGCAGATAATCGAGTCTTGGTCCTCGTTCGACCCACGGGAGCTAGACGAGGAGTTCGACTCCGACTGAGCCCCTTACTCGGGGCCCCAGGCCGTCGACTCCCGGTGAAGTCCGAATCTCTTCAGGAAAAGGAAGACCAGGTTCTTCCTTCCATCGGTCCATGTGTTGATCTCAGCCATGCCTACCCGCTGGCGGTAGGGGACCGAGACCTCGATCGCCTTCTTGCGACCGAAGCAGCGCCTCGCGTTGATCTTCATTTCCTCAGATAGCGGCATCCCATCATTGGTGGGGCGGGCCTTGGGGTTGTCGAAGATGCGCTTTCTGAACACCCACATGCCGCTCTGGCTATCATGAATTCCGTACCAGAACAGCAACCTTGCAGTGAACGAGAGCGCCCAGTTGCCGAATCCGTGCAGCATAGACATGCTCTTTTCCTCCGCTAGGCGAAGCCTGTCGCACGTGATGAACTCAAGGTCATCCTCGACAAGCCTGCGAACAAGGCCTGGCACCTCCTCTCCGGGATACGTGCAATCAGCGTCCATGGTTACTAGGATCTCACCGGGAGCGATGGAGAAACCGGTCCTGTATGCCCTACCGTAGCCCTTGCGCCCTTCCAGGTAGACGGTCGCCCCCTCTTCGGAGGCCAACTCCCTGGTTCGGTCAGAGGAATTCCCGTCCACCACCAGGAAATCCAACTTCTCGCACCAGCCGTCATTGGGCACGCTCCGAATCGTCTGGACAATGGCCTCCTCCTCGTTCATGGTCGGGATGATTACCGTAACGTGAACCGGCAAGACGTCTGTCATTGGATATGCCCCCAGAAGTGATGCATTTTTGAATTATTGTAAGCATTTCTTCCCCCGTTCGCTTCAAGAACGCCCCCCCACGCCCATGGTCGAGGCCAAGTTATGCACGTCGCCATGCTGTCCGCTGAGTACCCTCCTCGATGGGGGGGCATGGGATCCACTGTTTACCACCTGTCGGCAGCACTTGCAGGCCTCGGTCACAGAGTGACGGTGATTACACGGAGCTCACGTGGTGAGGCGCCTAGGTTGGAGGGGGTCTCGGTCACCTCCGTCCGCTGGGTCAGGTTGCCTATGGCATTCACTCGGTCATACGGACGTCAGGCCCTCAGGGCCTTGGAGAGGTTGCACGCAGACGACCCGGTAGATGTGGTACATCTCCACTGCCCGATGATTTCGTGGGACGATCGCCAGTTCGATAGATGTGTCTCGAAGGTCGCACCCGTCGTGTCATCGATGCATGGGACCTGGTTGGGGGAGAGGGACGGCCTGCTTCTGGCTGCCAAGCACGGCGAGCCAGCCGTCTGGTCGAACCCGAATGACATCGCAATTCGATATCTCGCTGACCGCTACTCACGCTTCGAGGGCTCAGCTATCAGGAAATCATCTGTCGTGGTCCCCAACTCAGAGGCGACCAAGGCTGATCTTGAGCGCAGGTACGAAACGCCCGAGGATTGGGACTGCGAAGTCATTCACTGGGGCGTAGATACTGGCATGTTCGTCCCTCTTCACCGCGACAGCGAGGACACAATGCACAGGTGCAACGAGCTCCGCAGCAGATTCGGCGCCACAAAAGACTCCTTCCTCCTTCTGGCAGTCGGCAGACTGGCTGCAAGGAAGGGCCATGGCATGCTCCTGCATGCCTTCTCGAAGATCGTGGAGTCATCGGATGCCCACCTTGTGATCATTGGCAGGGGTAGCCTGCAGAGACGACTCTCGCGGTTGGCCAACAGCCTCGGCATCAGCGAAAACGTCACCTTCGAGCCGGGGATGGGTTTCGAGGAGATAGCAGAGGTGTACCGGGCCGCAGACTTGGTTGTCTACCCTTCCTACTACGAGGGACAGGGCCTCATACCACTCGAGTCTATGGCATCGGGTACGCCAGTGGTTACAGTTGACCATGGCCCCCTTCCGGAGATGGTAGACGACACAGTCGGGAGGCTGTTCGAAATGGGCAACGCTGGTTCCATGGCCAATGCGGTTTTGTCCGAGATCTCGAGCAAGGCTGATTTGCAATCAAAGGGTGCGGTCGGAAGGAAACGCGTCCTCGATCGGTTCACGCTGGAAGGGAACGCTGAGGCCTTCCTAGGGGCATATGAACGCGCTATCGGGTCACTCGAATGAAGGGGAACCATTCATTCGACGATGCTGCTTCCGCGTAAAGGTGTCTGAGTCTTCAACCGGCGCCACTGGAATCCGGGCAAGTGATTTGAACACCGCAGCAAACATTCTGATAGTCGGTTTCCTAGGCGTCCTCGCCCTCTACTACCTGAAGGTGATTCTGCTCCCTCTTTCCGTAGCAATAATCCTCTACATGCTCATTCTACCCTCGGAAAAGTACCTGTTTGACAAAATCAAGAACCCTATACTGGTCTACGGGACGATGGCCTCGATCGCATTCCTCGCAGCCTATGCGGTTTCGACTCTTCTTTACTCCAATCTGACGATTTTCATCGACGAAGAGCTCCCCATGCTCCAGGTTAAGATGGACGAGAAGCTGCAAACCTTCTCGGAGTACACCTTCAACGGCGTTGAGCTGGGAAGCGCTACCAGCCTGATTGAGAACGCCGTCACTGATGACAGGGTCAACGACTTTGCCACTTGGCTCCTCAAGCGAGTGGGCAGCATCCTGTCGAGCTCCCTCACCGTCTTCGTGCTCCTGGTCTTCCTCATCCTCGAGGGCGACTCCTTCCCCGGACGTCTAAAGGCTGCCAAGCCGGAACTGTTTGTGAAAATGGAGAGGATCGTCGGTGACTCCAGCGACGCCGTCAACAACTACATCCTGGTTCGCTTCTTCATCAGCATCTCACAAGCAGTGGTTTGCGCCATCATCATGCTGATTTTCGGTATTCCCGGAGTGCTGATCTGGGCCATCCTATATGCCATTCTGGAGTGGATTCCCGTAATCGGGGCCACAGTGGCGACCGCGTTCCCAGCCATTGTTGGAATTCTAGTGCTGGAGCCTGTATACGCACTGATCATGATCGTTCTTCTACTGGTCAACTGCGGCGCCTTCGCCAGTTTCATCGAGCCGAGGGTGGCTGGGGAGAGGCTCGGCCTCTCGCCGATGGTCCTGATCCTGAGCCTGATGGGCTGGGGGGTCCTCTGGGGACCGGTCGGCTTGATTACTGGCCCAGTTCTCACTGTGGTAGTCAGAATAATTCTGGAGGAGAGTGAAACCACAAAACCCCTGGCAATAATGCTGTCCGCCCAGGACTACCCGGAGTAACCGTCCACGGGGAAAATCACGACCAGTACCCCATCAGCGCTAATCCGAACCTCCTCACCAGTGCCCTGGTTGTGCAGCCCTCTGGTGGAGAGCCCCATCTCCTCCCGATCCACTTGCCACTTGGACCCCGAGATGGAGACATCGCAGGCCTCGAGCGCGAACACGGAGAACTCCTGCCCCGCGGGCACGATCCTAACCAGCTCTCCAGAATCAGGGCTTACCCTGTGCGAGACCCTGCTCCCGTGATGGAGCCTCAACGCGCAGTTTGGCGGGGCTTCGACCAAAGAGGCCCAGGCCCCCAGAAGGTGATCCGGGCTGCCGCCCCCTATCCCCAATACATCGATTTCATCGAACCCTAGCCCGACGAGGTGCTCGATGGACTTCGTAAGGTCGCTACTCGACTGTTCAGGTAGCTCTTGCATCCGCCCTTCCCACTGTGAGCGGTCCACGGAATCCAAGTCACCCAGGACGGACTCAACGTTCGCCCCGTATTCCCTGGCCTTGTCAGCTCCGCCATCAACACCGAAAATGGGCACGCCCCCTCGTAGGACCGCCTCGACTACCGAACCGGGGGGACTTCCCCCATTGCACCACAGAACTCCTCGCATCTGAATTCCCCTAGGGCAAGGTCACCTTCCCATCCGTAATCAGGGCCAAGTCATCGAGCATAGCGCTGGGGCTCCTCATTACCCCCCTGAGGTGGAACCCAACCCTCGCGGATCCCCCAAGCGCGGAGTTGTCACCGAACCCGAAGTACGCTGAGCCCCTGACAACCTGGTCCTCCAAATTGTTCCCTACCAGCCTCTTCGCCTTGGGGTTGAGTCCGAAACCGAACTCGGCTACCGTGTGCACCAGTTCCCTCTTGGTCCCCCTCAGTCCCGATTTTGCTAGCTCTAGGAAAGACTCCACCTGTGGCCCCAACTCTCCCCCGGAGATGCCAACAATCATCCCGTCTACGATCTGGAAGGACAACGGCTCCTCCAAGAGCTTCCCCTCCCATGACCCGTCTATGGCTATGGTCCCATTCATGCTGCCTTCCTGGGGGAGGACGAACACTCTGCCCGCTGGTAGATTGGAGACCTGCCCGGGCCTGTTGCATATCCCGTTGTCCTCGAGGACCCACCTGGTGCCAGTGATGAATCTGACGTCCGTGCCGGCCGAGGAGGTGACATGCACGTTCCTGCGACGCCTGAAGATGTAACCCATCCCGCTAATCTCGCGTTGTAGCGCGTTGTAGTCAGCAGTCATCCCCCCACTCTCGAACAGCTCATCGCTAATCCCGGGCATCGAGATGATCCTGGCCCCCTCCTTGGAGGCGTTGGCTCGAGCGCGTGTGTGGCTCAGTGAGTTCTTGGTGGCGATCATTATCACTCGGTTCCGTCGCATGATGTCGCTGACTGGGATAGGAGGCTCCTTGCCAGGCTTTTGGGTGGGGGGCATCATGACCATCAGGATCCTCTCCGTAACGCGAGCAGCCTCCTCGTAGAGCGCCTTGCCGATCCTAGACGTCTCAGGATCGGTGATGACCAGCACGTCCTCCTCCTTCCTGATCTGCAAGCACGTCCTAACCACCGAGCGCGCTGTGGAAAGAAGGGCCTCATCCTCCACTGCCCCATCTGGGACCGGCTCCTCTCCCCCTGCCATCAGGTCTCACCCCAAGCAGGGCTTGGTATTGATAATCACGCCGGCCCGCTCAGGGGAATCCACTATGCTATCGACAGCTCTTTGCTTCTGTTTGCTACCTCAGCGAAAATGTCAGCCACGAACTCCTCCAACGGGACTCCGTTTCGCTGGTCCCCGTTTCTGGCGCGGATAGACACCGTCCCGTCCTTGGCCTCCTCGTCTCCAAGTATCACCATGTAAGCAGGGCGCATCTTTCGATGCGTCCGAATTTTCTTTCCGACCGTGTTGTCGGAGTCGTCCACCATCACTCTGACTCCGGCGGTTTCCAGGGCCTCTCTCACCCGTCCCGCGTAGTCCTTGTGCTTTTCCGAGATCGTGATTACCTGGGCTTGCACGGGCGAAATCCAAGTCGGGAGGTTCCCAGCCCATTGCTCAAGCAGAAAGGCGACGAACCTCTCGTGCGTCGACAGGGGGGCCCTGTGGATGACGAACACCTCCCCGTTCTCGCTTCCAGTCTCGTCCATGAATGAGAGGCCGAACCTCTCCTTCGCTGCGAAGTCCAGCTGGATTGTTGCTATGGACTCCTCCCTTCCCAGAGCCGTCCGGAACTGTATGTCTATCTTGGGCCCGTAGAAGGCCGCCTCCCCCACTGCCTCGACGTACTCGACTCCGATATCGTCCAGTATTCCACGGAGGTGGTCCTGGGTCGCCTCCCAGTTCCCGGGTTGATCGATGTACTTGTCCTTCTTTTCTGGGTCCCAGAGAGAGAGGCGGAAGTCGTAGTCGTCAAACCCGAACGTGGAGTAGTAGTCCTGTGCCATTCTGATGTTGCTCCCAACTTCTTCGGCAACTTGATCGAGCGTGCAGTAGATGTGTGCGTCGTTCATCGAAAGCATCCTGACCCTGAGAAGTCCTGCAAGCGTTCCAGAAAGCTCGTTCCGGTATACCGTGCCGTACTCGGCTATCCTCAGGGGAAGCTCCCTGTAGGAGCGCTTGCTATTAGTGAAAACGAGGTGGTGCATCGGGCAGTTCATCGCCTTCAGGTAGTACTCTCCGTCATCCATCTCCATTGGGGGGTACATGCCATCCGCATAGTGGGGGAGATGCCCGCTGGTCTCGAACAGCTCCTTCTTCCCAAGCACGGGGGTCGTGACTCTGACGTAGCCGTAAGCCTCCTCGGTCTCTATCGCAAACTTCTCTATCTCCGACTTGAGAGTCTCGCCGTTTGGAAGCCACACTGGCAGCCCTTTGCCGATTAGCTCGTCGATCATGTAGAGCCCCATCTCCTTCCCTATCTTCTTGTGATCCCTCTTCGCTGCCTCTTCGAGCTGCCTCTCCCTATCCTTGAGCCCTTCCTTGGTCGCGTAGCACATGCCGTAGATCCTGACCAGCGACTCTCTTTCTCTGTCGGCTCTCCAGTAGGCCTGGCTGGTGCTCGTAAGCTTGAACCAACGCAGCTCCGCCGTCGAAGACACGTGCGGCCCCCTACAGAGGTCGACGAAGTCACCCTGCCTGTAGGCCGATGACCCCACATCATGCCCAATCTTCTCGTCCATAATCTCGAGCTTGAAGTGGTTTTCAGCGAACATGCCCCGAAGAGCCTCGTTGTCATGATCCTCCCTCTCTATGGCTAGGTTCTGCCTGGACAGCTCCTTCATGCGCTTCTGAATAAGCCTCAACTCGTCGTCACCGATTGGCTCCATCAGGAAGTCGTAGTAGAATCCATGTTCGATCGGGGGGCCTATCGTCGGTTTAGCTTCCGGATATAGCTCGGTAACAGCTTGGGCGAGCAGGTGAGCGCAGCTGTGACGCAGGATGTACAGCCCCTCATCGGACCCGTCCAAGATGGGTTCGATTTTGCAGTCAGAATCTAAGACGAACGACATGTCTCGCTGCTCGCCATCTACTAGTGCGGCGAGAGCGCCGGACTTCTTTCCGTGCACGTTCCGAATCACTTCGCCGGCACTTATTCCGCTGGCGTACTCGTGAGCCCCATCGGTGCCAACTTCAACCGAGATCATCGACATTTGGTCCACTCCGTCGACCTCGCCGACGAATCGATGATATGAAGGCCTTGTCCGTATTTTCCGCAAGAACCGCTCATTCGATGGTGAATTGGGTTCCCGCCTCACCGGCGACCATCGCCTCCAAGTCGGCCAATGCCCCGATCACCGCTCTCTCACCAGTCCGTCGCACGAAGTCGCACGCAGCGTCAACCTTCGGGCCCATAGAGCCGACGTCGAACTCGTACTGGCTGATTTCGTCGGGGGTGGTGTTGCCCACCTTCTTCGCCCCCTCTTCCCCCCAATTCAGGTATACGCCATCAGCGTCCGTGGCTAGGACCAGTAAACGAGCGTCCAATTGCCTGGCGAGAAGCGCACTGGCCCTATCCTTGTCAATCACGACCTCCGCGCCCTCCAATCCCCCATCGGCGTTGTAGACAGTGGGAATCCCTCCCCCACCAGCGCAGATGACGATGGTCTCGTTCTCCAACAGCCAGTGAATCGGACGAAGCTCGAAAATCCTGTGCGGTTCGGGTGATGGAACCACCCTCCTCCAACCATTCTCGTCCGGTGCTACCGTCCAGCCCTTCTCCGAAGACAGCCTCTTTGCCTCCTCCTCTGGGTAGATTGGCCCAATCGGCTTGGTGGGATTGTTGAATGCAGGATCGTCGGGGTCGACCTCGACCATTGTGAGGATGGTAGCGAAGGCTGTCTCGATGGGCATCAGGTTACCCAGCTCCTGCTCGATCATGTAGCCAATCATCCCCTCCGTCTGGGCTCCAAGGACATCGAGGGGGTACTCCTCAACCTCCTCGTATGAAGCGGACTGGAGTGCAAGGAGCCCCACTTGGGGGCCGTTACCATGGGTGATGACCAATTGATGCTCCAAGGCAATAGGGGCAAGGGCCTGGCACGCGATACCCACGTTCCTCCTCTGGTTCTCCGCAGTTAACGGCTCCCCACGTTTGAGGAGGGCGTTGCCACCCAGTGCTACCACCACCCTCATGACATGCCGGAGGGGCATGTAGCGATAATAACGCGCATCGGCCCCGCAACCCTGTGAGGTTGGGGCTGTTGGTGAACCCGGACGCCGGATTGGGCGGCCGACTCGGGTTGAAGGGAAGCGACGGACAGGCGGAAACGGCAAGGTCCCTGGGTGCTGAAGATCGATCAGGACCCCGGACCACGGCCATGCTCCAACACTTCTCCCGGATACACCGGAACGGCGCCGATGAATTGGAGTGGATTACCAGCTTGGGGAGGATGGGCACAGACTGGGTTCCCGTGGATGCTCAAATAGGCCGATTTGAAACCGTGCATACTACGACCGGAGGCACCTCCGCTTCTGACACCTCCGAAGCAATCACTGCCTTCCTGGAAGCCGGAATCGACCTATTGGTCTACTCTGGAGGGGACGGAACCACTCGGGATATCGTGGAAGCCTTCGAGCAAAACGAACAATCCTCGACACCCGTCATCGGAGTCCCCGCTGGCGTCAAGATGCACTCCGGTTGCTTCGCATCCTCTCCCAAGGCCGCTGCGGAGGTGCTCTCAGCGTGGCTCTCCGGTGACTTGCTCGTATCAAGCACGGAGGTTCTCGATCTGGATGAGGAAAGGTACAGGCAGGGTGAATGGGCAGTCCGTCTCTACGCTGAGGCATTCTCCCCAAGCTCTCCCCGATGGATGCAGGGATCGAAGGAACTGATTCAGACCGATTCCGAAGAGGAGATAATCGAGGGCCTGGGTGATCATATCGGGGAGTCCCTTGTCAGCGAAGACCGTCTGATAATATGGGGATCAGGGGGGACACTGCGCACAATTGGCGAGCAACTGGGCTTCAGTCCCACAACACTGGGCATTGATGCAACCGTGGGCGAGAGTCAGGTTGGCACCGACCTTGACGAGGCCGGAATCCTGAAGATCCTCGAATCGCACTCTGGACCCGCCTCTCTCCTGCTATCTCCAATGGGCGGCCAGGGGTTCTTGATTGGAAGGGGCAACCTCCAACTCTCCCCAGATGTTCTCCGCAAAGTTGGAATTGACAACATCATGGGGGTGGTAACGCCCGCAAAGCTGCTAACCGTCAGATTGCTCAGGGTTGAGACAGGAGATGAGAAACTGGATGCCGAGTTTGAGGAGAAGCGATACATGAAGGTCTTGCAGGGGTATCGAACGACTAGGATACTCCCGGTCTCGGTCGACTAGACCTCAATCCCACTGGCAGCCTTCAGAAGCCCGAGGAAAGGGGGGCTGGGCCTATTCGGCCGCGACTTGAACTCGGGATGGTACTGCGTCCCTACAAAGTAGGGGTGCCCCTCTAGCTCCATGATCTCGCACCGGGAACCCGTTTCGTCCTTTCCTACGTAAACTAGGCCCGCACCCTCGATCTGTTCTATGAGATCGGGATTTACTTCGTATCGGTGGCGATGCCGCTCATCAACGTGGGCTGCATCACCGTACAATCGCCTCATTTTGCAGTCATCGACCAGGAAGGGGGTTGGCTTGGTCCCGAGGCGCATTGTCCCTCCCATGTGCGTCTTGGAAATCTCGGGCATGAACACCACTGCCGGGTTCGGAGTGCCCTCGTCGAACTCCGTAGAATTCGCCCCTTCTAGGCCGAGAACGTTTCTGCAGAATTCAATTGTTGCCACCTGCAAGCCCAAGCACACTCCAAGGTAGGGAACACCGTTCTCCCTAGCGTACTCTGCTGCCTTAATTTTGCCTTCTATGCCCCTGATGCCGAAGCCCCCGGGAACCAGAATCCCATCGGCGCATTTCAGTAGACTCCAAGCAGCCGCATGCGCCTCAGGCTCCGAATTAGCAGATTCGTCATCGAGATCGGAGGACTCGATCCAGTCGATTACCAGTTTTCGGTTAACCTTGAAAGACGAGTGTTGCAACGCTTTGATTACGCTAAGGTAAGAGTCTGCCAGATCGGTATATTTTCCCGTCACCGCAATGTGAACCTCTTTTGAATCTTCAAGCGAATCGACGTGATCCGCCATGGCCCTCCACTCTTCCAGAAGTGGCCTCTTAGATGGAAGTTTGAATTCGAACATCTCCGATAGCATATGGGTAACTCCCTGGGAATCGAGCATTATGGGGACCTGGTAAATGTTGGAAACATCGTGGGCTGATACGACTGCATTCGGGGGCACGTGGCAGAATGCGGACACCTTCTGCCTCGTCTCATCCACCAGGGGGCTCTTGGATCTGCAAACCAGCATGTGGGGGTTGATCCCAAGTCCTCGCAATTCCTTCACGGTATGCTGTGTCGGCTTGGTCTTCTGCTCGCCCACCGGGCCCATTACTGGGATCAGGCTAACGTGTACAAAGCACACGTTTTCCTGGCCAACCCTGAACTGGAACTGGCGTAGTGCTTCAACGAAGGGAGCGCTTTCGATATCTCCCACAGTCCCTCCGAGCTCGATCACACACGCATCCGGCTCCTTGCCGTTCCCATCGCTTGGCTTGTGTGCTACGTTCTCAATCCAGTCTTGAATCTCGTTGGTAATGTGTGGAATGACCTGCACAGTCTTTCCGAGATAGTCGCCCTTCCGCTCCTTCTGGATCACGTTGTCGTATACCTTCCCGGTCGTGATGTTGTTCTCGCTAGTTAGGCAGATATCTAGGAACCTCTCGTAGTTTCCGAGGTCGAGATCGACTTCCCCACCGTCATCTAGCACGAAAACCTCCCCGTGCTCAAACGGAGACATGGTCCCTGCGTCTGAGTTTAGGTAAGGGTCAATTTTTATCGCAGTAACGCGCAATCCAGCGCTTTTCAGCAAAACTCCGATGCTGCTAGCAGTTACTCCCTTACCTAATCCGGAAAGGACTCCACCCGTTACTACGACGTACTTCATGTCATCAACGGGGTCAGAAGCCGCTGACCCTCGCATATCAACGTTGGCCATAGAGATTCCATCGCACTTTGCTTTACTTTCAAGTAGCGCCAGATTTAGCGTCGTGCATGCCGCACCCATCCGGCGACATTGTTCTGGTCACTGGGGCCCTCGGGCAGATTGGTACTGACCTGGTGGAGGCACTTAGGGGCAAGCACGGTCGCGATTCGGTCATTGCCACCGATATCAGAGAGTTAGAAGGGCACCCTTCCATCGAAGACGGCCCCTTCATGATTCTAGATGTTCTCGATAGCGACCAACTTTCACAGGTTTGCCGAGAAAACGGAGTTGGCACCATCTACCATCTGGCGGCGTTACTTTCGGCAACCGGTGAAAGGGACCCGGATCTCTGCAGGAAGGTCAACGTTGGAGGCACCGTTTCGGTTCTAGAAGCTGCTAAGGATTGCTCGATTAGGGTTTACGCCCCATCATCAATCGCCGTCTTTGGACCTGATTCTCCTAAGGTGCCTCCGCAAGACGCACAATTGAGCCCCACCACGGTTTACGGGGAAACGAAGGTAACTGGGGAGGTGTTGGCAAGGGAGTATCTACGAAACTTTGGAGTGGATACAAGGGGTATCAGGTACCCTGGCCTGATTTCATACAAGGCTCCTGCTGGAGGTGGAACCACTGACTATGCGGTAGAGATTTTCCATGCGGCGTTGGAAAACGGGCACTACGATTGCTTCGTGCGCCCAGATACCCGTCTCCCCATGCTGTATATGGACGACGCAATCCGAGCAACCCTCTCTCTGATGGATGCCCCCTCAGAATCCCTCGGTGCCTCTAGGCCCGGCTACAATATCTCGTGCCTCTCTTTTTCCGCCAAGGAGCTCGCCGACGCGATCGCAGACAGGGTTGACGGTTTCACTTGCAACTATGTCCCCGACGTCAGGCAGGAGTACGCTGACTCGTGGCCAGACTCAATCGATGGTTCGGTTGCTTCTGAGGAGTGGGGCTGGCAGCCTGAGTTCGGACTAGACGATATGGTCAATGCGATGTTGGAAGGGATTGCCAGCAACTAGTCTTCGTCCCCTAGGTCTTCCTCCCAGTCAGGAGTTGATGGGTCGGTCTTCGCCCATAGGACGTCATCTATCCTTAGCACGCTGATTGCTGCCTCGGTCGCCCCAGACAGTGCGTGTCCAATAACGAACTGCGGATCAAGAATTCCAGCATCCCTCATGTCGGAATTGCCTCCACTCTGCAAGTCCAAACCAACCCAAGGCCCCGATTTCTTTTGATCTGCAGAAAGTGACAGTGCCACGTCAACTGGATCCCGACCCGCGTTTTCCGCCAGAATTCTGGGAATCGACTCCAGGGCAGCTGCATAGCCTTCGATCGCCAACTGCTCCCTCCCGGCCAGTGTGGGTGCGAAGGAGCGGAGGTGCCTAGCAAGGTGTGTCTGTATCGCCCCGCCCCCAGGAAGCACCCCCGGCTTGCCATTTAGCCTGTGAGATACCCCTATGGCGTCATCAAAGATTCGAACGGCCTCCTCACGAACAGCCGGAGATGAACCTCTAACGATCAAAGTCATCCCACTGCCTTGGGTGGCCTCGATAACCGTGTGCTTAACCTCAGCAATGCTCTTTTCTGAGCGTCCTGAGTATGCCCCTAGATCATCGCTGCTAATCCTCATGGGGTCTCGGACCGTTTTACCCCCTGTCATCCTTGCAAGCAGCTCCAAGTCTCTCCTTTCGAAGCGCCTGTACGCAGTAATTCCTGCATTTGTTAGAAGTGAGATGGCCTCGTCAGCAATCCCGTCCCTCACAATGAGCAGGTCCACTCCCAGTGAAGACAGGCTGTCAACCTGCTTCTGTAGGTTCTGAACCGCCCTCTCATGGAACTCCTGGAGAACCCCCGGGGCACCCACCTCTATCGTCGCGTCGATTCCCAGCTTCGGATGGTCCAAACCCCCGTCTACAATTGCAACAAGGCCCCCATCGGAACTCGATGGAGTGGAAATGTCCACCCTGGACTTGAGCAGAACCAGGCCTTTCACAAGCTCACTATCCATCACATTACCCTCTCTGACCTGAAGGCGCTTGATTAGCAGCCTCTCGAGGTCATCTCCTCCGTCCTCATCAACCAGCGATTCGGCTGCATGGATCGCAAGCCCCGCAATCAATTTGCAGAGCGCGGAGTCCGCCTTCCCTTGCAATGAGGTACTAACGACCTCAACCTTCTGACCCTCATCGCATTCGAGAGAGACCCGTTCGATCTCTGCAAGGGACTCTTCCAGAGCAACCCCATAGCCATTCACGATTACAGAGGGGTGCACTCCCATCCTAACCAACTCCAATGCGTTCTGCAGCATCTCAGAAATCAGAATTACCGTGGTCGTGGTCCCATCTCTCGCTGCCCGATCCTGGGATGAAGAGGCATCGATCAGAAGTCTTGCAGTGGGGTGTTCGACCTGCGCCGTCTCAAGAACTGTCACGCCGTCGTTGGTGACAAGTGCAGTGCCGTCAGCCTCCACGAGCATTTTATCCAGCCCCTTCGGGCCCAACGTTGACCTAATCGCCCCAGCTAGCGATGAGGCCGCCTTCACATTGTTTACGAGGGCAGCACGCCCGTGAACCCTATCTGTGTCCTCCAGAGCTATGTCGTGCTCAGATTCAACCATATTGGGGTGTCGAGACTAGCCTCTGTTTTGAATGCGACCATGGTTTTCCGGGCATGAAATCATGGGGCTCAATCCGTTCTATTCAAATACCACCAACTTATCCCACTATACAACCCGAGGTTGAGTAGTGAGATTATGGAAGGCGACGAAAGGGATAATTTCGATGACAAGGCCATCGAAGAAATGGCCCGAATGTTCGAGCAGATGGGCATGCCGATCGACATCACGACCCTGAGGTCCATGATGGAACAGGTCAGAAGCCAGTTCGAGCAGATGGGCATAGACCCCGATCGCATGGCGATGGATGAGATTAAGTTAGGCCTCAATTCAAACCCAGAGGAGTTCATGAAGAACATGGAGTCAATGTTCAGTGGCCCACAAGGTCTGGGCGACTTCCTGAAGAAGATGGGAGTGGATATCCACATCAAACCAGCTGAGTCCGAAGCCCGCGTGGACGTGGACGAGAGCAAGCATTCAATCGAAGACAACTCAATACCGGACGACGACGTCTTCGTCAAGGATGACAAGATGCTCGTCACAATCGACATGTCAAGCTTCGAGGGCTTGGGATCGGAGAACCTTGAGCTTAGCCTGACAGGCGGGGGAGAGGTGCTGCAACTAATGAGAACCACCCAGATACGCCCTTTCAAGTCGTTCGTTCTGCCCCGGGCATCTCTCGGTATTCCGAGTTGGAAGCTAAACAACGGGATTCTGGACATCGAATTCGAACTTCAGTAAGACACAACCAAAATTGGGGGATAGTAGAATGAGCTCAACGGTAATAGGCATTGATTTGGGAACCACTAACAGCTGCGTTGCAACGATAGAGGGCGGGAAGGCGGCAGTCATCCCCAACTCAGAGGGGTCGAGGACCACCCCTAGCGTTGTTGCTTTCACTAAGGACGGGGAACGACTTGTGGGGGTTACAGCCAAGAGGCAGGCAGTCACCAACTCGGAAAGGACCGTTCTCTCGGTAAAGAGGGAGATGGGTACAGATTGGATCAAGGAGATCGATGGTGAGAAGTACTCTCCTCAGGAGATATCCGCATTCGTACTCCAGAAGCTGAAGGCTGACGCGGAGGAGTACCTGGGCTACGAGATTAAGCAGGCTGTCGTTACCTGTCCGGCCTACTTCTCCGATTCCCAGAGGAAAGCTACCAAGGACGCAGGAAGGATTGCTGGTTTGGAGGTTCTGAGGATCATCAATGAGCCCACAGCCGCTGCTCTGGCTTACGGCGTCGACAAGGAGGAGGATCAAACAGTGCTCGTCTACGACCTCGGAGGAGGAACCTTCGACGTGTCAATTCTCGAGATCTACCAAGTCGACGGACAGCCACAGATCGAAGTAAAAGCAACAAGCGGGGACAATCGCCTAGGTGGTGATGATTTCGACCAAGCCATCATCGAGTGGGTCGTCTCCGAGTTCAAGAAGTCAACAGGGATTGACCTGAAGAAGGACCTCCAGGCTATGAGCAGAATCCGCGAGGCTTCTGAGAGGGCTAAGATCGAACTATCGGGAACAATGACCACGCAAATCAACTTGCCATTCATCACTATGAGAGAGGGACAACCCGAACATCTCGATATTTCCCTGTCCCGCTCCAAGTTTGAGAAACTCGCATCGTCCCTGATTGAGCGGACTATGGCCCCAACCAGACAGGCCATGAAGGACGCGGGAATCAAGAGGGGCAACGTCGACAAGGTACTCCTTGTAGGGGGATCTACAAGGGTTCCTGCAGTTCAGCAAGCCATTGAGAGTGAGGTCGGGAAGGCGCCGTTCAAGGGCATCAACCCTGATGAGGCAGTAGCTATGGGCGCTGCTCTCCAAGCAGGCATCATTGTCGGCGATGAAGGGGTGACTGACGTCCTCCTGCTCGATGTGACCCCACTAACATTGGGAATTGAGACATTGGGGGGGATCACTACCACGATGATCGAGCGTAACACGACAATACCCACCCGCCGTTCGGAGACATTCTCAACCGCAGCAGACAACCAACCTGCCGTGGAGGTACACGTGCTACAGGGCGAGAGGGAGTTTGCCAAGGACAATATTACTCTGGGGAGATTCCATCTGATGGGAATCCCCGCCGCTCCCCGTGGCATACCGCAGATCGAGGTTACGTTCGATATTGATGCCAACGGAATTGTCAACGTCTCGGCCAAGGACCTAGGCACGGGGAAGGAACAGTCAATCAAGATAGAGAGCCAGACTTCTCTATCCGAGGACGAGATAAAACAGAAGGTTGAGGATGCCGAGAAGTTCGCTGAGGAGGATAAGATGCGCAAGGCTAAGGTAGAGATTCGAAACACTGCTGATAGCATTGTATACCAGACCCGCAAGATGATCGAGGATGCGGGCGACAAGCTGTCCGATGAAGACACCTCCCCGGTAATGGAAAAGTTGGACGAGCTCGAGGCCCTAATTTCCAAGGATGACCAACCAATCCCGCTCGAGGACTTAGACGAGGCCACGATTCAGACTAAAATGAGCGAACTCGAGCAGTCAATGCACGCAGTCTCAACCAAGCTCTACGAGGCCGCAGCGGCAGAGATGGCAGAGCAGCAGGAAGGTGAGGGCGGCGATGAGGTCGTGGACGCTGATTTTGAGGTCTTAGACGCCGAAGAAGAAGACGAGTCCTGATCAACCCTCGGAAATCAACCTGTGTAGCGTCCTGACATGGACACCAGAGACCCCGTACTGGAATAGCGGATTAGCTCCCTCCGATCTCGCCTTCGAACCAGGACCCCAAGCCGTCCCAGCTATATCGAGGTGGACCCAGGGGATTTTGTCCCGGTCCTCTTCGAAGCCTCGGTGCGGCACAAAGAACTCAAGGAACGAGGCAGCGGAGTTCGATGAACCCGCTCTCCCCCCAATCGAGCCATTGCGAATGTCCGCGAAGGCGGAATCTGTCATGTACTTCCTGAACTGGGCGTTCAGCGGCATTCGCCATACTGGCTCCCCCGAGCTGCTGGCTGCCTTCTTTACCTTCCTAGCGACGCCCTCGTCATTCGACCACATCCCAGTGATCTGGTTTCCAAGCGCGACCACTATTGCTCCAGTCAGAGTAGCTAGGTCGACTATGTACTCCGGGTCAAATTCACCCGCCTTCCAGAGCCCGTCAGACAGGACGTTCCGGCCTTCTGCGTCGGTGCTGAACACCTCCACCGTCTTCCCGGAGTATGTTCTGAAGACGTCACCCGGGCGATATGCACCCGAGCTAGGCATGTTCTCAGCCAGACAGGCAATCCCATTCACCCTCCGTTCATAGTTGGTTGAATGCAGCGCCTCCATCAGGCCAAAGACAGTTGCAGCCCCACACATGTCGTACTTCATGTCCCACATACCGTTGCTAGGCTTGATCGAGATCCCCCCCGTGTCGAAGGTAATCCCCTTCCCCACTATGCACGGTCTCTGGGCCCCCTCGTCCGCATCCGGATTGAGCGTAAAAAGGACCATGCAGGGTTTGCGTTCGCTTCCCTTGCCGACGTTGATCAGCCCGCCCATTCCAAGCTCCTGGAGCTTTTCCCATTCGTAGACCTCAACCTCAACATTGCTCTTTCCCTTGCTCCAATCTATCGCCCTGCGGGCGTATTCCATCGGGAATAGGATATTGGCTGGCTCGTTCCCAAGATCCCTAGCCAAGTGAACACCTCCGACAACTGAGTGTGCCTTTTGCAGACCCTCCCCAAGCCTCACTTGGTGACGGGGGCTGGCTTGGAAGCCAACGCTCCAAGGTTCGGTAATGTGACTCTCATCCACTTCTTGATGCTGTAGGAACTCGTAGTCCCTCAGCATCATACCCTCGGCAAAGTCGATCATCCGCTCTATGGACCAACCCGAAGTGAATCTTACTGTCACTCTGAGGCCCTTCTTCTTCGACATCGCTGCGATTAGTCTGGCTCCCGTATTCCGAGCCCTCTTGTGACCTAGGCTACTCTTGTCCCCCATCCCAACCAGTATGATGTTGCACCCGGGAGTCCACACTGACATCCTCTTTCCTTTCTTTCCCTCGAAGTCATCGGAGGCTATTGCCTCACGAACCAGGCTCCTTTGGGTCCTGCTTAGCCCTGAGAGCGCGTTGTTGGGGGCCTTCTCAACTCCTTCGAAAAGTGGAAGGATCAATTGTTCTCCCAAATCTCCAATTTCACTATTAATCCATTTCATAATTAGTCCGAACTAGCCGATTCGGTCGTTCTTTACAAACAATTGCATTGAAAAACCTCAGTTTCAGACCAATTTTACTGAAATAACTAAGACTATTCCTCGGCACGAAGATCCCTGCCTAGACGCGTATACAAGACCCAACACACCCCAACCCCAACCACGAAGAGGGGAAGTTTGGAGAACTGAATCAGCCCCACCAGTCCCGAGCCGAAACCGGCAAAACCGGAACTGGAAACTTCAACAACTTCCGATGAGATCGGCTCGTTAACCCAGATCGAGGCATCAATCACCCTCTTCTGATAGTGCAACTGAAAGTGCCCTCCCTCGAAAACTTCGAGATTCCCGGCATCAAGTGAAACTTCTGTTTGGTTACTGGCATTGACACTAAAGTTTCCAGAGTGCCACAAAACACCCCCCAACTCGTCGACGTAGTGCAGAGTCGCATTGGCTGTGCTAGCCCGCCCCATGTTGGAGACGGACAGATCCACTTTTCCATCCACGATCACAAGCGAGTCTACGCTGAGACGTGCTCTCCAGAACCATACGTTGGAGATCAGGTATCGCATGACTTCTAGCTCAAGAGCGAGCCGATCGTCAATGGATTGGAGGCTTCCGAGAAGAAACTGTTCATCATCGGTTTCGAAGGTGAAGCAAGGGTAGCCCATCACCCCGTAGCCGTAATCGCGGCTGGTACCATGCGTGGGGTATATGCCAGCGTTGGCGTTCCTAATTGGCAGTTCACCATCGATCTTCTCGTGAATATCGTCTCTGATGAACTCAAAGAGCTCCCAGTCAGATGGCATGTTGGGGGTAAATCCCCAAGGATACGCCAGAATCCAAGTTCCGGTGTGCATCGTGACGTATAGGTCAGCATCAGTCACCCACTCGTGCATGTAGTCCGCATTATTGCTAGTCTCCGGCTCACTGAAGGGCCCGTCCCCGCTCGCTGTCTCTTCCTCAGTCCAATGGTGGTCGTAGTTTCGGTTTAGGTCCACTTGGTTCATGTTCCATCTAGTGTCGGCATCGTTTCCGTCTGCGTTCAGAAGAACCATGATGTGCAACTCCGTGTTTCTAAGAACCTCCAATGCCTCCGAATCTCCATTTCCCCATCCCTCGATATAGAATTCCGCAGTAAGGAATGCGAGCTCTGTCCCCAGGTGCTCGTTGCCATGGTGGCCCCCATCAATGTACACTTTCTCCTTGGCCGTGCCGTCGCTCTTGTTCTGTACCGACCAATCTGAGATTTGCAGGACCCACTGCTGCCTCCCATGCAGAGTAGTCCCAGCGCTGGTCAACCTTACTATCTCGGGATAGTCATCTTCCCATGCCTGTAAATCCAGTGTAAGGGTGGCGTAACTGTGGTACCAGTGATCTTGGACAATGCTCGGTTGCTGAGCACTCGCGAGGGGGCCGGCCCCCCCGGAAAGGAAAATCGCCAACAGCACAATGGCTCCGCCCCTCTGCATGGCAGTCGGGAACCGATGGGATTGATTCAACCCTTCTGCAAGTTTCTCGCAAGGATGTGGCAGGCTACGATTTTAACTGCGGTCATTGCAGCACTGAACTCGGTCAGGCTCCCTTCGGAATCCGGCACAATCTCGTTCACGTCGGCCCCTACAACTTCTACGTAAGGAGCTTCGAAAAGGGCCTCAATCAACTCGACTGCCCCCCAATGCGATAGCCCTCCGGGAACTGGAGTCCCAGTGGATGGGACAAGGGAGCCATCTAGGCCATCTATGTCGAATGTCAGCCATACAGGCCCTTCTATTCGTGAGATCCTCTCCAGTAGTCTTTTCCAGTTTGCCTGACTCTTCGAAACGGAGAAAAGGTCTCTCCCGAACCAAGTCTCGACCCTATCTTCTCGCTCAATAATCTCAGCCTCCTCCTTGCTGAAAGCCCTGACTCCAACTTGGATTATCTTCCCCACTCCAGCATCCAAGGCCCTCCTCATCACTGTGCCATGTGAGAGCTTCTCACCGTTGAGTTCGTCGCGCAAGTCCGCATGCGCATCCACTTGCACAATGGTGAGTTCCGAGAGGCTCCGGACTGTCGGATGCAGGCTCACTGCCTCAACTATTGGCAGCAATATGCCATGCTCCCCTCCTAAGATCATGGGGAAGCACCCCTCTTGCATCCATGGGCCCAGGAATTCACGAATCGAGTCAAGCTGCCCCCTCAGGCTGGGAGCATCAGAAGACCATGGCTCAGCAGTGTGTATCTTCGCCCCGCAAGGTAGCTCTGCGGGCAATATAGGGTCGTGCAACTCGACTTGAGAACTAGCCTCAATGCAAGCAGAAGGCCCCAGCTCGGTACCCTCCCCGTAACTCACTGAAATCTCTAGGGGGACCTGTAGTACGACGATGTCCCATGGCCCGGATTCGGACTCTTCGAGACCAAGGAAGCTCGGCCGTCCTGATTGATTCACACTATAGCCACTTGGCCGCTCAGATTAATCGCTTCGGGGAATCAGAAGGATGAATTTGAGCAATTCGCACCATGATTGAAATAACTTAGTCTCCCGAACGTCGAGTGGGTGGGACAATGGGGTTGACACTAGCACAGCTAACTCAGGCCATCAAGAGCAAGGTCGACGTGGATATGGAGACTACCGTTGCGGAGTCCATCGCGGAGCACGCGCTTGGCTTCTTTGGATTTTCCAATCGAATTATCGATAACGCACTGGAACCCACTGACCGAAACCTCTTCTACCAACTCCAGGACTACGATCTGCTAACCACTGAATCTGAGGAAACAACACTGTGGGATGGCCGTGAATGGCGTATTCATTACTGGAAGTTCAAGGCGAACACCGAAAACTTGGCCAAGGCTGCAGCTGAGGCTCTGCGGAACAAAACCTCCAATCAGGACCCCTATGCACACATCTACGATGACATGCCTGCGAATCTTTGGAGGGAGAGGTCCGGAGTCGATGACGACTACGAGGAACCCCTCTTCTAGGGATTGGATTTGACAGGATGGGCATTGTTCAAATGCCATCATTGGTGGAGAGGGGCGTGTCAAGGGTTATCGCCACCCTGCTCGTTCTCTCACTTCTGTTGCTTTCAGTGCCTACATCAATCGTGGGGGCCCAGGATCAACAGCTCAGGACCTGTCAGATCCTAGCTGACTGGGAAGAGGATTGGTATCTGGACGATAGCGGCAACTACACTTTGGGGATATTGCATAGGTACAGGGCTACTTTCGACCCTCCCTTCGCCAACGGCACCAATCCCGGCGCGGTAAACGTGACTGTTCAGCATCTTCACGAAGGTTCTGAAGTGATAGATCCCGCCAACGTCTCCACTATCAGTGCAGGGGGCGAAGTGGACATTTTACTCACCACCTCCCCACAGTTCGGAGACACAATTTCACTAGAGGTAGATACTGCCGAGGCTGGATGCTCCAGAACCATGCAAATCACATACTGGAACCAACCTCTTGCTGATCACGAGGTGACAAGGGAGACCGATTGGTCACTATCTGGCGTTGGAGGGGACGACCAAGGAATCACCTTCGATGGTAGAGGTTGGCAGAAGCGCACTGGGGATTTATTGGAGTCCAACGAATTAGGAAACGGCACTCTGTTTTTGGACATGTCAAACAACTCTAGAGGTGCTAAGGTTGATTTGGAACTACATAGGATTTGGTTAAACGAGACATATGATGGAAACGAGTTGCTCAAACAGGATTTCGAGATGCTTGGGAACGGCTCACTTTCTCTGGCAGAAGGGGAGGAGGGCGACGGAGTCGAGGTCAATGCCGAGCTCAAAGATGCCTACGTCCTGCGGTCCTTCTCAGATGGCGAAGTTACGGAGAGGATGCGCTTCGAGGGATCGGGGTGGATGTCAATCTCCGGAGGCGACAATAACAGCACTGGGGGGGCCTTCGGACAAGTGTATCTGTTCTACTTCGAGGTTTGGGATGAGGATGGGTTCAGGCGACTCGAGGATGTTCAGCTGGAAGCCAATGCTACGATCAGATTGTCAGGAGCGGGTGAGAGCTTCTCTTTCGAGTTAGACGAATTCATCTTCCGTGAGAAGTGGGAGGAGGGAATTCGAACCGACCAGTACACTCGTCTATACGGCAGCGGTGACTTCGACTTCGTTGCATCGGACGAATATCCGTACATTGAGGTCAACGGCACGATTCCCATATTGCACATCCAGTCTGAGGGAGGTGAAACAATTTCGGATACGGTCATAGTTGATGGAACCTATGATGGGGATGCTGAGGGAAGTTTCGGCCTGGTTAGGAGAATCGTCGAATCCAGCGTCTTCGAGAACGCTACGGGTAGCATGTTTGAGGCAGACAAGATTCAGAACGAATTCTGGTTCAACGTCTCAACGACTCCAATTGGCCCCATCGATCAGGAGATTCAGGCAGAGCACAATCTCACTTACGAGTACGTAGTGCCACAAGAGGATTGGGAAAATAGGACCATCCGTTACACCTACATCGAGGACAACGGATCGGTAGAGGACGAGTACCCTGAGAACTCACCCATCATCCACCGGGCCCAGGCCCCTGAGTCCAGTCAGATATTCTCCGACCATATTTCCAGAGAGACTGGAGTATGCCCCCAAATTCTGATTATTGGAGATACTTTCTCACTCGTCGGGAACAAGGAAATGGTGCTGGATGTTACTGTCACAGGAATCAACAAGCAGCTGGTGGATGGTCACGAAGCGAACGTCGCGGAATGGACTGGCGAGTACGGTGATATCAGCTCCGCGTCCGGTGGTGTCATCAATGAAGGAATTTTGTCCGGGCTTCTCTTCGAAGTTAGTCGTTGGGTCCAGTTGAATCTCAGCGAAGTTGGGAGCGGAGGAGACGTCACATTCCTCGAGCACCAGTCAATAGACCGGATCCTTTCACCATCAATAATCACGTTGGACGAAAACACCCCTCCCTCCCTTGATTCAGACGCCCAGTCCTCAGTTCGTCTGAGAGAGGGAATTCTGACTACTGAGGGGGGGCAAGCTCACCTAGAGGTGATTGTAAAGGACATAGACACTGACACGATCGCGGTTAGTGCAGATCTTTCGGGAATTGGCTTGGGTAACGTCGAACTTTCTGATTCCGGATTGCTGGGAGACCGGGTGATTCATGACAGCGTCTGGACGGCTCTGATTTCTCATGAAGGACTGGAGTTTGGTGAAATTCCAGTCACGGTGACGATGCAGGACATTTGGGTTTCGGTATCCTCTGATGCAACGATTGCTGTCACCAACGCACCGCCACGAATGACTTCCCTGGAATTCTCCCCCAACAGCACCATGCGAGGGGATCAAGTCGACGTCAAGATCGAGGCATACGACGGACACGGTGTCGAATCCGTCTCGGTAGATTTGACCAGTTCTGGCGGCGAGTTGACGCCATTGACCTTTTCTCGTGACGTTGATAGAGAATTGGAAGATGGGGGTGGAATGAGGAAATTCACATCTGAGCTCTGGACCGGCGTTTTCATCATCCCACATAGCATGACTCCCGGTAAGCAGAGTATACCAATCGAGATTATCGATAGCGCTGGAGCCACTGTTTCAACAACCTCAACTGGTTACGCACTCACAACGGCATCCCAAAAGCCTGCCACCAAACTGTCAATTGGAAACCAGCCCCCTCGTATTTCCGATCTAACTGTGGTTTTGGACGGAGACGCCGTGACCTCAGTCAGAACACCGACTTCCGGTAATCCAATCAACCACACCATGGAAGTTACCGTAGTGGATCTCGATGGTATCTCTTCGGTCCAGGCCAAGATCGGCAGACTCGCTCCCATAGGTCAGTCTGAGACCTGGATACTGCTTATGGACGACGGTTCCGGACCTGACAGGGTCGCCGGTGATGGCATCTACTCACTCTCATTCTCAGCAAGGTCCACTGTTAGCGAGGGGAACTTGACAGTATTGATCAGGGCGACCGACGTCTTCCAATCTATGACGCCCTCTGAAGAACAGCAGCACGTAATTGGCGTGGTCAAGGAGACTTCTGGGGGTTCTGGCGGCTCTTGGATAGTTGACCAGTCAATGGAATTGGTCATCGCTGCAATGGCCCTCCTACTCTTGTCTGGTCTGGGGGCATTCGCATACGCTTTGAGAAACTCCGAGCTCGAATGACATTGGTGCGAGTGCCGGGATTTGAACCCGGGTTCCCACGTTGGCAACGTGGGGTGATAACCGCTACACTACACTCGCGCAGTTCGCAGGAAACCAACATGGTTTTTCTAAGCGTCGGTATCGTTTGTTTCGAGTATTACAAGGCGTCCCATAATCCGGTTTGAGACTCCCCTGTAGAATTCCAAGTCCCTCCCTACTGGGTCCTCCAGACCCCAGTCCTCGTCCATTGGTATCGATGGACAGTGTACCCCACAGCCCATGCTGATTGTCTTGTCAAACCCATTCAGGTCAACCGAATCCACCGATTTTGGATAGAGTCCCTCGGAATTCACACCCATCTCGTCAAGTATCGCAATTGCATTTTCAGCGACCCTGTTTCCGGGATCCGTACCTGCAGAGACCGCTTCATGACCCCTATTTCTCGCCAGAGCTTCAGCTATCTGACTACGACAAGTGTTTCCGACGCAAACAAACAATAATCGCACGATTTTGGCTGCACCATGCTGTTATTTAAGAAATCCACAATGGTTTCTTCAAACCCTTGAGGGGCAAGGAACAGGTTTGAAGTACACCCTTTACAGCCGCTAGATTGTGGCTGATTCACCGATATCTCACCATCCAGCCGGTGCCAGCAACGTGCCCGATGAGTCATCGGCATCCCACGAGCAACGGGCTCAGATGGAACAGGCCTACCAGCAGATGCAGAGGAAAATGCGAATCAGCAAGATGGACGAGGAAATTACTCACAAGGTCATGGTTCTTTCTGGAAAGGGTGGCGTGGGCAAATCCACAGTAGCAACGGGACTCGCACTTTCACTGGCACGCCAAGGAAAGAAGGTGGGCCTCATGGACATTGACATCACGGGCCCCAATATACCCAAGATGCTAGGGCTGGAAGATGCCGAGCTGAATGTTGAAGATGGCCAAATTTTCCCCGTGATCGGGCCAAACGGACTGAAGGTAATTTCCATGGCGTTCCTACTAGAAGACCCCGATAAGCCGGTCATCTGGCGCGGCCCAATCAAGCTTGGTGCCATTCAGCAGTTTATCGGGGATGTGGCATGGGGTGAGCTGGATGCCTTGGTAATCGACTTCCCTCCTGGAACCAGTGACGAGCCACTGACAGTGGGTCAGAATCTGCCCGGGATTGATGGGGTTGTGATTGTCACCACCCCACAAGAAGTGGCTCTTCTCGACAGCCGCAAATCAATCAATTTCGCTAAGACCATCTCTGTTCCAGTCCTGGGGGTCATCGAGAACATGAGCGGATATACGCTAAGGGGGGTTGCTCAACCCGGCACGATTGTTTCAATTGATGGTCCAGGGGGCATTCCAATCGAATGCACCTCCGATAATCAGGGTAATTGGGAGGTGACACTTGACATCTTCAAGTCGGGCGGTGGCGAGGATTCCTCCATTGATCTCGACGTCCCCTTCCTGGGTTCTCTGCCCTTCGACCCCGGAGTCGTTAGAGGGGGGGACGATGGGGTACACAGAATCATCTCCGAACCAGAGGGCGAGACTGCAACGGCCTTTGACTCGGTTGTAACGCGCGTTTTGGAAGAGTTGGAGGCGGGTTCCGACCAATCACTCAGAATAACCTGAGAAACCATCCAACATGCGTTGATTTGATGTCATAGACACTTCCCGAGAAGTACGAAATGGCCGCAGGCACTGGGATTTACATCACTTGGGTGACTGGCTCAATCCTAATCAGTATAGCAATGATTCCAGTCTTCAAACCGTCCTATGCCAGAGTAAGCATGGATGGATTCGTTGACATGTTCAGGCGCTACTGGGCACACATGCTCGTGGTCTTCTCTGTCTACCTGTGGAAGGATCTACTGGACGGGCTGGATCGAGTGCTGATGGCTAACACGCAACTGGATATGACCTTCGTAGTGTACGCAATAGAGGGTGACATCGTTCTGTGGATACAAGAAGGCCTGAGAAACGAGGTTCTTGATGTCGCCTTAACCCACTTCTACGTCATGGGTTTCATGACTGCAACATTCGCCTCCTTCATCTTACCGATTTACTTTGACGACCGATATATGGCCGACAGGGTGTCCTTGTCCATGTTTTGGGTTTACGTTTTGGCAATCCCGTTCTTCCTGTTCCTCAACGTCAGGGTCACTGGTGACTACATTTCTGGCATGGAGACCATAGCGTACGACCTAACTCCAGAGATTCACAACTGGTTCAATCGCATAGATCCCTTCACCAACGGGATGCCCAGTCTGCACATCGGACTCCCCTTTGCAATTTGGTTGACAATGCACCGCTGGGACGAGGACGGAAGATGGGGGAGGTTTAGGGTGCTACTTATCGCTTTCTTAACCCTCACAGCCTTCTCGATTCTTTACCTTGGTATTCATTGGATTCTTGACATCATCGGTGGAATGGTAATAGCAATACTAGCGGTAAATGTCACGGCTAAGACCCATGAGCCAATTTGGCGGGTTGCTGACGAGCGCCTATTCACACGCCGTCTTGCACGAGTGCTAGATCAGCCTTCTAAGTCGGTAAAGAGCGTCCTTGGTTCAATCGCATCCCTCCTGGAACCAATCAAGGAGCCGGGAAAGGAACAGACGGGGGCTTTCATTGTGGCATTGGTGATCCTCACTGGATCTGTTTTACTGTGGGATGCCACGCATCAGAGAATCGCAATCGATCACGCTCAATCCCCCACTTCAGCATCCGGTTCGGGAGAGTGGCTGGTTTGGGTCGAGGATTCTGAAAATTCAGGAGTCTCAATCACCGCTAGAAATATCACATCAAACGAAAACAGAACCATTGGGGGAAATCAATGGGCTAAGGGGCCTAGTGTGATTACCTCCAGTGAGTGTTTCGTGGCCTTCGGGGAGTTCAGATTGGACTACTTTGAGCACGATCAGGGTTCCGGGCCCTTGCTCCCTCTGATTGGGCAGGAAACAGAGGACCCAATAGTTGACGTCGCAATAGCTTTGGATTCCAATAATCACGTCCATCTGGCAGTTCTTACACAGACCGAGCTACTTCTCATTGATACAGAGGGCAGCGGGAAGGTCACCACGGCCAGAGAAACAAATTCGACGGTCATCGCCTCCTCCGGTCCCCTAGTTGCTATGTCCGAGTCAACAGATGCAGGCCCAATAGTCAACATATCCTCAATTGAATCCGAGCTGACCATTTCGATACATCTGGACCCAAGCGATGAGCGCGCAGATCAATCATTTTCCGAATCAGGATTGATTCTGGATTTCTCCAATTCCACAGTGGTGGATCTTGTAATGGATTCGCATTGGCTGGTCGCATCTGTTGATGTCGGTCCATTCAACCGCACCATACTTGTTGATACACTTTCAATTAACCAGACCCTGCTGTCGAATCCTCTGTGGGATTCCTCCTCACCTAGCATAGCTAACGGAAGGGTAGCTTTCCTTGAGGTTACCAGAGACGACCAAGTGACACAACCATTTATTTCCGAGAGGAACAATGATGTGTACGTTTTTGATTTACAGGCCGGCGAGAAAATCCAAATAACCAATGATGAGGATATTGACCAATCTCAGCCACAAATTCTCTATGAAGGCCTAGCTTGGATAGAACAGGGCGAGGACGGCGAGTCTGAGGTACTGCTGCATTCTTTCGGTGAACCTATTGAGGCTTCTTCTTCCTTGTTGCTTCAGGCATCCGTTTTGGTACTCTTACCACTCATCTTTGTCTGGGCACATCAGGCGGCCACGCGGAAAGAAGAATGATTACTCAGCCAGCCTGAACATCTCATCCAAACTCATTTTAGCTCGTTCGATTATTTCTTGTCCCAGTTCAACAATTTGTTCAGGCTCGGGATCCCTCAGGGCTTGCAGGATGTCCTCTAACTGCGTTCTCTTCATGTGTTGGCACATCACACATGCACCGATTAGATTGATCCTCTCCTCGCTCTCTGCAAGGACCCTGTCTGCGGTGCCGCACTCTGTGATGAGCATAATGTCCCTCTTTCCTTCGGATGACAACCTCAGGGCCTCGTCCTTCAGAACTTCGCTGCTGCCAACCACGTCGCTCTCTTCGAGAACCCCTTCCTCGCACTCAGGGTGACTCATGACAACTAGGTCAATACCTCGGTCTGACATATTCCTCTTCCAAATACGAATTTTCTCACCCGAGAAGGCTGCGTGGACCTCGCACTCACCATCGAAAACAATGACCTCCTTCTTACCAGCCAGCGCTTTCTGGAGATGCTTCCCCATGAATCGATCCGGGATGAAAATTAACCGATCGCCTGGAAGCCTCTCACAAATTTTTAGGTAGTTGCTACTGGTTACGCAGACGTCGCATTCCGCCTTTACAGCAGCGCTAGTGTTGATGTAGCAAACCACCGGGACGCCGGGATATGCTTCCTTGAGCGCAACAACGTCCCTAGCCGTAATCCCGTCACTCAATGAGCATCCTGCATCCGGCGAAGGGTGCAGAACAGTCTTGTTTGGGCTGACTATTTTTGCAGTCTCAGCCATGAATCTCACACTTGAGAAAAGAATGGTTTGCTGAGGTGCATCTCGGGCTTCCTTGGAAAGAGCGTAACTGTCAGCGACGGAATCAGCGACCCCATATGTGATGTCAGGGGTCTGGTACGAATGAGCAATCAAGAAAACACCAATCTCCCGTTTCAGTCTGTTAATCTCCAGTGTCAAAGGAGCTATCGACCTGCAGACCTCAATACTCCACCTAACCGGTTGTTTGATGGCGTTCTGTAACCTAACGGCTTCCCCCTCAATCTCTTGTTCAGAATATCCGAAGGTCTTGATATCGCCCCGTGGCAGGGGTGCTGAGGGCATCTCGATTACCATGCCAATCGAGTTATCCTCGAGTGCAACCGCTTTCAAGTCATCTAGTATCGGGGGTCCATGGCGACAGCCGAAATTCCCATGTGGATGCCAGCAAAAGTCATGCATGAGGGTGCTGAGGCCACAGTTACTGCCGGATCTTGGATGGGCATGCCCGCCGTCCTGAAAGCAAGACGGCCACGGGGTTATAGGCATCCTGACTTGGATCGTAGGCTCACACGTCAGAGGCTGTCAGCTGAAGCTAGGGTGTTGGGCAAGCTCCAATCAATTGGCTTCCCCTCTCCCTCTATAATTGATATTGACCAGTCTCAAGCTTGGATCCTCATGTCCAGAATAGAAGGGGCCCCTCTCTATGACCACCTGAAGTCCGGGTCAGCCGGGATAGAGTCTTTGCAGCATCTGGGAGCGCTAGTTCGGAGATTGCATGAAGCCGAGGTGTCCCATGGCGACCTGACAACTCACAATGTGGTCATCTCAACTGACGGGCTTCCCTACTTGATCGATTTCGGCCTATCCAGACAATCCCCGGAGCTCGAACATCTCGGGTTGGATCTACAGGTTCTAAATGAATGCCTAACCGCTAGCCATTCCTCCATAGTCGGGGGTATCGAAGCAGTCTCAGAAGGATATATCGCGGAGGAAAGCGACACCAAGAACACATGGCCTGCAGCGCAGGTCGTTGAGCGATTTCAGAAGATCACTAGCAGAGTAAGGTATCACGGTTAGGGCTAGACATGGAAATCCTCTTCGCAACTGGAAATGAGCACAAGATCACTGAGGCATCTCGACTTCTGACCCCCCTCGGTCATACCGTTTCCCCACTTCTAATTGCAGGCAGAGCTCCTGAGTTCGAGGAACCACAAGCCGATGGACTCTACCCTGTCGCCAAGGCCAAGATTACACAGGCTCGTTTGATGGTAAGGGGAACGCCGCATGAGAACTCGGCAATATTAGTCGAAGACTCAGGATTGTTCATCGACACTCTTTCAGGGTTCCCCGGCCCCTTTTCCTCCTATGTTGAGAACTCTATAGGTTTGAGGGGAATCCTAAGGCTGCTCTCAGACAAGGAAAATAGAGGTGCCGAGTATCGGGCCGTGGCAATATTAGAATCGGAAAATGCCGAGTATGATGCAACCGGCGTCTGCAGAGGCTCCATTTCTCTAGAACTCCTAGGCAAGGGAGGTTTCGGATATGACCCAATCTTTGTCCCTGATGAGGATGATGGCAGAACATTCGGACAAATGTCCGAGGAGGAGAAATCTGCGATTTCGCATCGTGGGAGGGCCCTAAAGGCGCTGTCCAATCTCCTCAATAACCCGTCAAAGTGAATAGACCACCTCCCCCGTAGGGGTGTTGTTAGCATGGCGTCCGCAACACGCAATCTCCTCATTGTGATGGTGTTGGTAGCCTTTCCAGTCTACTTCATCTTCATCGCCAGTGAGGGATTGCTCCTCCAAGTAGCCGGCGCTGTTGTGCTATTGTTACTAATCTCCCTACTCCTGTTCACGGGTAGGCAACCCCTGCTTGTAGATTCACCCAATGACCCCGAATCTTCCGTGGATCTCCTGGGATCGGTAGAGCTTCCTCCACCAGTACTTTCTGAGGAGGGCGCAAGCGAGCGACGTGAAGGGAAAATCAAGCGTAGCAGGGGGAGGCAAGCGGAGACTTTGGAACCTCTGCCAACATTGCCCGATCCGATGCCTATGGCCGACATGGCGGTTTCGATAGAACAGGAAGAAACCCAACCCGGAGACAACGCATCCGGTCTCGCTAAGGTGTACATTGCCACTTCGGACCCGGAATCTCAGATGGAGGCCCAGGTAGATAGCTACCTGGCACGAAAGAGGATTCGGAAGAACGAGATTCGGGCCAACCTCATTCGTGATCGTAGGATCGAATCTGCTAGGAGGGCAGCACTGGAGGCAAGCAAGTGGACTGAATTGGAAGATGGTGAGGACATCTCTTCACTACTTCGAGATCCAGAGCACGGCCTGACGGTGCTGACCGAACCCGAGGACCCCGACCCCCGTATTCCCCAGGGAATTTCTTACGTCAGGGTTGACGACAAACGAGTCGTCAGAGTCCGGCTCTCTCTTGATGTGCAAACTAGCGAAGTTGCAGATCCAGAACTAACTGAGGAACCAGCCTACGAACTTCCAGTTCCCAGCCCAGCTTCTTCTATCCCCCCACCTCTTGAGTCTGGGATGCCACCACCACCCCCTCCCCTCGGAAACCCGGATCTCCCTCCCCCAGTCAGGCCAGATGAGTAGCAGTGATACGTTGAAGCCATGGGAGTCATTCGAGCTGTCATGGTCGATGAGGCCCTACTGTCCGAAGACGTGATTGTGGATGGCTCCAGTCCTTCTGGCGGGACTATCTCAGTTTGGACACTGAACCGGCCCGACAAGCTCAACGCTTTGAACTCGCAGTCCCATAAGGAGATCAAGGAGAATTGCTCCCGGGTCGAGTCTGACGACAACGTACGCTGTATCGTAATTCGTGGTGCACCACCCCCTGAACCCGAGGAGGGAGGGAGGTCGAAGCCCCCTGCCTTCGCCGCTGGTGCTGACATCTCCGAGTTTGTTGGCAGGGACTCCGACGACGTCAGACCCTTCTTTGAGGAAAATGCATGGGAAGCCGTCTGGAACCTCTCCAAGCCCACAATTGCCATGGTGGACGGCTTCGCCTTGGGAGGTGGGACGGAGTTAGCCCTATCCTGTGACATCAGGATTGCATCCGACAGATCCACTTTCGGACAGCCGGAGATCAATCTCGGCCTCATCCCGGGTGGGGGCGGCACGCAGAGGCTCTGCAGGCTGATAGGTTATGGTAGAACAATGGAGATCGTGCTCTCAGGCGGTATGGTCTCCTCAGAAGAAGCACTGCAAATGGGCATCATCAACAAGATGGTCCCAGAGGATAAACTTGAGGAAGTCACGATGGAACTCGCCGCGGAGATAGCCCGCAAGTCCCCCCACACCACTAAGGTCGCCAAACGAGCAGTTAGGGCCGCACTAGATCTACCGTTCTCCGAGGGAGTCCTGATGGAGAGGTCGGAGTTCGTGGCACTTTTCGACACCGAGGACAAGGAGATTGGGGTTAGTGCGTTCCTGGAGAGAAAGGACGCCGAGTGGGTCGGGCGCTAACCCATCTTCCCATCCAAATGCTGATTTTTCGCTTCTCATTCAATTCAGGAGATCGCTGATGATTGCAATGACATCACTCTCTTTTGTCGGGTCAATCAGCAACCACCCCGACTGGGAACCAGTATCTACCATCTCTTCTTGGATTTCCCTGATTCGGTCGAAGTTCCCAAGGTAATGGTCCAACTTTCTGCCGTTGTGCTTCTCCCTCTTGCAGATCATCTCCTTGTGCCTCTCTTCGTCTGAAACGTGAAGGACAACTCCACAAGCACGCCCACCAGAATTTTTCCAGGAGTCTACGCACCCGCTTCCAGGGCTGTAGTGTACCCCTTCCAGAAGAAGGTCCCCTCTCTTTTCCTGCGCTCTTTCGATGACTGCCCTGACTCCTTCTGATAGAACCTCAACAGTTTCCTCCCAATCTGCCACCGCAGTGCCGCCAGCTGATTCGAAAGAAGATCGGTGCAAAGCCGGCTTCTCGATAGAATCAAACTGCGTTCGCAGCACCTCTCTCACCGTGTCAGTTGCTGCGATCTTTCCAAACCCCAGGGCGGTTGAGATTTTTGCGGTTAGGGTGGACTTGCCAACTCCGCTACTCCCTGTAATGATTAGTAGCCTCGGTGAATTCATCCTAACGCCTCAGCGTTGAATTGACTTTATCTCTAGGTACTCTTCCAGCCCGTGAATGCCTAACTCCCGACCTAGGCCTGAGTGCTTGTAACCGCCGAATGGAGCAGTCACATTGAACGCTCCGCCATTGATGCTGACCTGCCCCGTTCGCATTTGACGAGCAACGCGAATTGCCCGCTCCTCGTCATCGGACCAAACCCCGCCCGAAAGGCCGTAGTCTGAATCATTGGCTAGGGCGATTGCCTCCTCCTCGCTTGAGTAAGTGGTGATGGATAGTACAGGGCCGAAAATCTCCTCCCGGAATATGGCCATGTCAGGGGTTACATCAGCGAAAACCGTTGGTTTCACGTAGAACCCCCGGTCCAAACCATCAGGCATCCCCTCACCTCCCGCTATGAGGGTGGCCCCGTCTTCAATCCCCCTTGAGATGAATTCCAACACGCTCTCTTGCTGTTTCTTGGAGACGAGGGGTCCACACCTGTTGTTCTCGTCCATAGGGTCACCGACTGAGTAACGGCCGATTTTGCCCGAGATAACCTCAATCACTTCCTCTCTTTTATCTTCAGGAATCAGCAACCGAGTGAGCGCTGAGCACTCCTGTCCAGAATTGCTGAAGCAGGAATAAATTGCTGATCCCGCGGCCCTTTGGATGTCCGCATCGCCCAGGATTATGTTCGCGCTCTTTCCACCAAGCTCGAGAGTGACCCTCTTCACGCTAGGAGCGGCTAGCTCTGCGACTCTAATTCCAGCACCCGTCGAGCCGGTGAAGCTCACCATGTCCACACCTTGGTGTTTGGAAAGGGATTCTCCAATCTCACTCCCGTGTCCCGAAATTAAATTGAAAACACCTGCTGGAAGCCCAATCTCGTGTAGTATCTCTGCTAGCAAGAAGGCGTTCAATGGAGCCTCCTTAGACGGTTTGAGAACCATCGTACACCCAGCTGCCAGTGCTGGTGCCACCTTGCCAATTATCTGGTGAAGGGGGAAGTTCCAGGGAGTGATCATGGCTACTACTCCAATTGGCTCCTTCACAACTAGGGAGTTTCGTACCTCCTCCTCCCATTCGAAGTCAGCCAGTAGCTTGGCATACGAGCGTGACACAACTCTGGGGGTTCCGACCATTGCCATCCTCGAATATTCAATCGGAGTCCCCACCTCTGCCGTAATGAGTCGCGCAAGCTCCTCTCCTCTGTCTTTGATTGCAGAGGAAAGTAGATTCAGCAGCTCAACTCTTCTCTCGATGGATGTTTGCGACCAGTCACCGAACGCCTGCTGGGCAGCTTGTACTGCTGCGTCAACGTCACTCGAATCACCGATTGGAACTGATCCAACCAACTCCTCTGTTGCCGGATTGACAACTTCAATCGAGCCCTTTCCATTGGGGTCTACCCACATCCCGTCGACGTACAGTTGCTCGCGGCCGTCCACGACTTCTCCACTCCGTAACGTCTTATCATATTCATGCATTTCAAGAGCTCGTGCCCTTCTCGCTCATTATGCCAGTATCCACCGAGCGGTTGGACGACGGGGTCGCCCTAGTCACGCTATCTCCAGAAGCCTCCTCTAACACCTTCTACCCTGGAAACTTCCAGCCCCTCATCTCTACTCTTGACCAGTTGATGGCCGACCCGACCTGTAGAGGCGTGGTCATTACGGGGTCCGGGCGTTTCTTCTCTGTTGGAGGTAACATAGACGACTTCTCTAGAGCTATTGATGAAGGTACTATTGGGCAGACGGTGAAGGAAATGACAGGTAGCTTGCACCCACTTCTACTCAGGATCAGGGCTACGGACACCGTTTTCGTATGTGCTATCAACGGCGCGGCAGCTGGAGGAGGTCTAGGACTGGCTCTCGCAGCGGATTATAGGATATGCGTCCCAGAAGCTAAGATTGCCTCCGCATTCTTCTCTCTCGGCTTGTCTCCAGATGGGGGGACCACCTGGCTGCTTCCACGTTTGGTTGGATACCAAGCGGCAAAACGCTTCTTCTTTGATGCCGAGGTCTGGTCCGGGGAGCAGGCACTTGAGAAAGGCGCAGTAGATGAGATCGCCAGTAGCGACGATCTCGTTGAGAGGGCGATAGTGGTGGCTGGTGAATGGGGTCGCTGGTCCGTAAACAGCAGACGCAGCACTAAACAACTTCTTGACGCATCAACCTCAACCTTCTTCGAAACCCAATTGCAATTCGAACAATCCCTGATGGTTGCCTCTTCAGAGGCCTACGACTTTGCCGAAGGAGTCAGGGCGTTTATTGACGGTAGGCCCCCAGTATTCGGAGAAGAGGAGGAATAGGGTGGTTCGAAGGATCATAGTGATGCGCCATGCGAAGAGCAGCTGGGACCGCCCAAGCCTCAGAGATCATGATCGCCCCCTTAATCAAAGGGGCCAACGTGATGCACCTAGGGTCGCGGCGGCCCTCTCGCAAAGAGGATGGAAACCCGATTTGATTCTCGTTAGCAGTGCGACACGAACTCGACAGACTCTTGAAGGGATGTCACAATTTTTCGACGATGTAGCTTCCCATGTGAGGCCCGGCATTTATCATGCTAGCTTACACGACCTAATGCACGAACTCCAAGACGCGCCCCAAGAGGGGACAACCATGATCCTGGGGCACAATCCCGGATCTGAGATTCTGGTCAACCACCTCTCGGGGGAATGGCACACCATGCCCACTGCCGCTGCCGCTCTATTGGTCGAGAATGAAGGCTCGTGGATCATCGAAGATGTCATCCGCCCTAAGGAGCTCTAGTATCTCAGTCCATCAGCGACTCGTGGTGACTTGGTACGAAGGTCTGCTCCGACATCGGTGGTCTGACGTATCCCTTGGCCTTCTTACGCTTGGGTAACTTGATTGCAGAAGGTGTGATATCTTCGTGCGGAATCATTGACAGGAAGTGGTTGATGCAGTTGAGGTGAGCATGACGCTTAATCTCTGAGTTAACAACGTACCATGGTGCCTGCTTCGTGTCAGTATGGGCGAACATGATGTCCTTGGCTTCGGAGTAGTTCTCCCAACGAGTCAGCGACTCTAAGTCCATGGGACTTAGCTTCCAGCGCTTGTGCGGCTCGTCCAGTCGCGCTTTGAAGCGCTTTAGCTGCTCCTCGTCGGACACTGAGAACCAATATTTGATCAGGATAGTTCCAGAGCGGATTAGCATTCTTTCAAACATCGGGCAAGACCTCATGAATTCGTCATACTCATCTTCCGTGCAGAATCCCATGACCCTCTCAACGCCTGATCTATTGTACCAGCTACGATCGAAGAGTACTATCTCGCCTGCTGCAGGTAGGTGGTTGACATATCGCTGGAAGTACCACTCACTCTTCTGGCGCTCGGTGGGAGCGGGTAGGGCAGCAACTCTCACGATACGAGGGTTCAGGTATTGTGTGATTCGCTTAATCACGCCCCCCTTTCCTGCAGCGTCTCTTCCCTCGAAGATGACTACAACCTTCAGCCCCTCGGCCTTGACCCATTCTTGCAAGTTGATGAGGTCCAATTGAAGTCTGAAGAGCTCCTTCTGGTATTCCTTCTTGCCAATTCTCTCTACTTCTCCATTGCCGCTCCCGCTCATAACTATCATCCCCGGATTGCCGATGTCAACAAAAGGACTGCGGTCCGAAAAGATGGCCATTTGGTAGAAATTAGAGCTCAGAAAGCAAATCTTCCAAAGCTGCCTGAGGGTCCGTTGACTTGGTCACTCCACTGGCTAGGAGCACCCCTGACGCCCCTAATTCAATTGCCTTGGAGACATCGGCCCCAGTTTTCACACCGGCCCCGCATAGGACTCCAACAGAATCAGAGGCATCCCGAATCACCTCTGCGGCGCCACTCACTATTCCTGGATCAGCACTAGTCACAGACACCACTCCTCCGATAAGTTCGGGAGGCTCGACTGCAACGAAAGTCGGACCCATGGCAGCAAGACCCGCCGCCTCTTCTATGTCTGCAGCACACGCGCAGACGGTAAAATCGCTTGGGACCTGCTCCAGTAGCATAGCCACATGCTCTGGGCTAACCTTGTGCTCGGCGTGATTGATCAGAGTCCCAGTCGCCCCCCTCTCAATAGCGGTGGAGGGGTGGAGCCATCCTGTATTGGACCCGAAGACTATGGGGTCGAGGTGTTGGCACCAAACCTCCAGGTTTGGCGCCACCCCCACCACGGCCGATAGGTCGAAGGGAGAAACTGCAGCAACAAGCCTGGCATCGGTTTTCATGTTGGCCATTACCCTGGCCAGCTCCTCGGCAGACCCGCCATGCGCCGTCTGGTATGTCTTGAAGTTGACAACTACAAGGGTGCCGCTCACGGCACCGCGAGTCGACGGGCCTCTTTGACGGTGACGGGGATTAGAACAAGGCCTAATGCGAGTTTATTGGGAAAGCCCATGCCACAAATTAGTCTGAACCGAATCCATGGCTCACTATTTCACCGGTTAACTTCTCACCTTCAGGAATCTTTGCGCCCATTCCGATCAAGCATCCATCAATCACGCATCCCGGGGCAATGTTTGCTCCCTCGAGCACAACGGAGTTGCGTATTTCGGAGCCTTCCCCAATTACAACGCACGCACCTATAGCACTCCCACTGACATCCCCCGAGTTGGCTGCACCCTCGTCAAACCAGGAGTCGCCTCCGATGGAACCTCTCACGAAGCTTCCCTCAGAGACACAGACCTGCATGGCTTCGATGTACGACTGTGGCGTACCGGCATCAACGAACCAACCCTCGAACGGAAATCCATTCAGTCCTCCTGCTGCAGCGAGGTCTACGTAAACGTCCCTTTCCATACTATGGGCACCCTCTGGCATCAAATTGAAAATTTCAGGCTCGAGTATGTAGGTCCCCGCATTGATCAGGTTTGAGTAGGCCTCCTCCCTTGGGGGCTTCTCCTGAAACCTCTTGATCTTCCCAGAATCTTGGATGTAGTCGGCTACGCCGAACCTAGATGGGTCCTCTACCTCCCACAGTGAGATGGTCGCTATTCCGCCATTTCTCTTGTGGAATTCCAGCATCTCCTCTACTTTGAGGCTGGTTATCAGATCCCCATTGATTACGCAGAATGTTCCCCCAGAAAGATGCTCCCTGCAGTTAGCTATGGCACCCCCAGTTCCCAGTGGCGAGGTCTCCTCGACAATTCGAACTTCATAAGGCAGCTCAATTCCAGCGAAGTGCCCCCTCATCTTCTCAATGCCATACCCTGCTGCTATCAGCACCCTGCTAACTTGGGATTCAGGCAACACAGCTACGACGTGCTCAATCATGGATTTGTCTAGTATCGGCAGTAGGGGCTTAGGGGTGTCCTCGGTCCAAGGACGAAGCCTAGTCCCAAATCCTCCTGCGAGAACAATCACGTCCACACCCACCGCAATAAGTCGAGGCCTTTCATCGCTTCGTGAGATGCCATCAGGAAGTGGACGGCCGCATCGTTCAAGGCCATGCCGCGATTGGGCAAACCAGATGAACATTCACGAATATCAGGCAAAGGCTCTGTTTAGGGAATCAGGGATTCCGGTACAAGATGGCGTACACTGCAAAAGCGTTGAGGAGGCTCTGAATGCCTATGACTCCCTAGGCTCGGGAATCGTGGCCGTAAAGAGCCAGATTCACGCCGGTGGCCGAGGGAAGGGGAAACTGTACAGCCCTGACTCTGGGGATCTAGTGATGGAGGGCGGCGTCAAGGTCGCCTCTTCTAGAGACGATGTGGAGGGTTTTGCTTCGAATATTCTCGGTCACAAACTTGTGACCAAACAGACCGGGCCAGCAGGTAAAATCGTTAGCAACCTATACATTGAGGCTGGATGTGACATTGCTCATGAGTATTATCTCGCTCTATTGATCGACCGAGAGGAGCAAACGGTTCTGATAATGGCTTCAACCGAAGGAGGAGTTGATATCGAGGAGGTCGCTGAGACCTCACCAGAGGCAATCCACAAGGCATGGTTGGATCCAATTCAGGGCATTGAAGACTCACAGCTATTCTCTCTTGCACAATCTCTCGGTCTTTCTGAATCAGCCCAAGACTCGTTCGCGAACCTTGTGATCAACCTCTCTCGACTGTTCATCGACAGGGACTGTTCGATGATTGAAATCAATCCCTTGGTTAGGACAGCGGACGACACCATGGTAGCTCTTGATGCCAAGGTGAGCTTCGATGAAAACGCCAACTTCAGACACCCATGGAGGGCGGAGCTTAGGGACCTGTCCGAGGAATCCGAGATCGAGGTTCGTGCCCATGAGCATGGACTTTCGTATGTAGACCTGGAGGGAAACATCGGATGCCTGGTGAATGGCGCTGGTCTGGCCATGGCGACGATGGATGTGATCAAGCTCTATGGGGGGGAGCCGGCAAACTTCCTCGACATCGGGGGAGGTGCGGACAGAGAATCTATCACGACAGCCTTCGGAATCATACTTGAGGATTCCAGATTGGAGGGGATTCTGGTCAATATCTTCGGGGGGATCATCCGCTGCGACATGGTGGCTCACTGCATCATTGAGGCCTCCCGGGATGTTGGACTAGGGGTCCCGCTGGTTGTACGGTTCTCTGGCACAAACCACATCGAGGGGAGAGAGGCCCTCGAGGAAAGCGACTTGGATGTGGTTACCGTAAGCACTCTGGCTGAGGCAGGTGAGGCCATAGTCAGGGTCATCGGAGGTGACTCTAGATGAGCATCTGGATCAATGAAGGCAGCAAGGTCTTGGTTCAGGGGATTACCGGCAGTCAGGGGACCTTCCACGCTTCTAGGATGGCAGAATACGGTACCGACATAGTCGGAGGTGTAACCCCTGGGAAGGGAGGGCAGACCGTCCCTCTTCCCGGTAGAAAAGTCCCCGTCTTCGACTCGATGTCTGAAGCTGTATCCGCCACCGGCGCTGATGCGAGCGTTATCTACGTTCCAGCAAGGTTCGCAGCACAGGCAATCACAGAAGCCGCAGATGCGTTCCATGGATTGAATGAAGGTGGACTGATCATTTGCATCACTGAGGGAATTGCAACTCTCGATATGGTCAGCGTAGTTGCTCACATCGACCAAAGGCCAGGAGTTAGGCTGATCGGACCAAACTGCCCAGGCATCATTAGCCCCGGGGAGGACGGAGGCTGCAAGATTGGGATTATGCCCGCCCACATTCATGCTAAGGGCCGAATTGGAATCATTTCTAGGTCAGGGACCCTTACCTACGAGGCTGTAGCGCAGACCATGGGCGTAGGTGAGGGTCAGACCACCTGCGTTGGAATCGGCGGCGATCCGGTGAATGGCACCGGTTTTATCGACTGCCTAGAAGCGTTTGAGAAAGACCCAGAGACCGAGGCGGTAGTCATGATTGGGGAGATAGGCGGTACAGCCGAAGAGGAGGCTGCAATGTGGGCTAAGGCCAACTTCTCCAAACCTCTGATCGGGTTCGTCGCAGGCGCCACTGCTCCCCCGGGAAAGCGCATGGGCCACGCTGGGGCGATAATTTCCGGAGGCAAGGGCACAGCAGAGGAGAAGTTCGCGGCGTTCGAGGACGCCGGAATACGCATTGCTAGGGATCCATCCAAGATAGGGGACACCCTGCTCAGTGCCTTGGTTGATGCCGGCCTACGAGAGTCTTAGGAGTGAGTCCATACGGCATAGCATCCAGGGTTGTCCAGTATGGCGGAGCTGCTAGGGCCGGAGTTAGACTCCATATTGGAGGGAACCTCCAGATCATTCTACCTCTCCCTAAAGCAGCTTCCGTCCAAGACTCGTTCCCAGATCGGGCTACTATACCTCCTAGCTAGAACCTCTGACACCATAGCAGACTCCGAGGCAGGGCTGCCGGAGAGAAGAATTCAGGCACTGAAAGAGTACAACGAGAAGGCCCAAGGTCGGTCCGAAGTATCACCAGATCTCTCTGACCTTGCTTCGGCGCAAAGTAACGAATCCGAGATGAAGTTGCTGCGCAAGGTAACTGAAACAGTAGCCTGTATAGCC
The DNA here is from genome assembly GCA_964563355.1 of uncultured Candidatus Poseidoniales archaeon. Classification (GTDB taxonomy): domain Archaea; phylum Thermoplasmatota; class Poseidoniia; order Poseidoniales; family Thalassarchaeaceae; genus UBA36. Next base: position 77,757 of record CAZLVU010000004.1, on the reverse strand, counting down.
AATTTCAATGAATCCGACCAGAAGCACATCCGTAACTGTTTGGACATTATTGTGAGTGGTCAGGCTCTAGATTTGGAAAGGTTCTCCAAGGCATCCGAGACCAACATCATCTCTCTTAGGGACAAAGGAGAACTAGATGACTACGCATACAGGGTGGCCGGGAGCGTAGGCGAGTTCTGGACTCGCATGTCCATAGACCACCTTTTCAAAGCAGATGACGAAACAGCAGACTTCCTTTTTCACAGGAGCGTCAGATTTGGAAAAGCATTGCAACTGATCAACATTCTCCGTGACATCCCGGAAGATTTGAGATTGGGACGTTGCTATGTGCCTAGAGAGTCACTCGAAGTCAGTGGATTGGCGGTCAGCGACCTTCTCGACCCCTCAAACATGGAGAAATTCCGACCAATCTACGAGGACTACATCGAAATCGCTTCACAGCACCTAGCTGCTGCAGTGGAGTACATCGGGATGTTGCCACATGGCCAGTATAGGCTCCGAGGAGCATGTATGTTTCCGGTACTGTTAGGCAAGCAAACTCTGACCATGCTCCGAATTAGCAATGTTCTTGACTCTAATAACCGAATCAAGGTTTCCAGGAGGGAGGTCAAGGAGATGAGAAACAAGATCCTCCTCGCACTGCCATTCAATGGGAGAAGCAAGAAGCTTCTCGAGGCACAGTGACCCTCACAACATTGCCGTACTACTGCCATCCTAGGCAAGTGAAGTGACAGTCAGTCGTGCTCGGGTGATGTTCAAGAGGAACCCTTTACCGCCCGTAATAGGGATGGGGATGGCAACGAGTCAAGATACCCACGCCGAGAACATAATCCCCGACGGGCTCGAAAAGAGCCAAAACGTCGAGCACTTCGAGGAATCAGATCAGGCTCTGGACATTATCAGGGGGGCTGTAGAACTTACCAAGGAAGCCGCTCATGCCATCAGTATTACAGCTCTAGAGGCGATGAGGGAGGGCGCCCTTTTCATGGGCGTAATTGGCTCTAGGGGCGAGCTAGTCAATCCTTTCAGGCACATAGATGCAGCAATTTGGACAGAGCCAGAAGTTCCTGAGCACATGATTGAGGCGGCATATGACTTCTGCGAGGAACTAACCAAGAGGGAGGCCGGAAACTTCTATCATTCTTTCAAGTATCTGCCAGAGGACAAGCGAAGGTCCATTATGGCCTACTACGCATTCTGCAGAAGGGCTGACGACATCGCTGATGGTGACTACGTTGATGTATTCCCCGGTGGGTCATCAGACGATCCGGAATCTTTGGAGTACATATCAAGGATAGAGCGACTCAGTCCGGGGAAACCAGTCATCGACAGGTCAACGTACAATGACAAAATGTCCCAACTCTTCTACTATAGGAAGAAGCTTTCCACTGCATATGGCAACGTCACATCCACGGACCCCATCTTCATCGCTCTGAAGGACACCGTTAGAAGGTTCGGGGTGCATCGTCAGATTCTCGACGACATGATCAGCGGTATGGAGAACGACTTCCACAGAAACAGGTACCAGACATTCGAGGAACTCTATTCATACTGCTATAGGGTCGCTTCAACCGTTGGACTCGTCTGCATCGAGATCTACGGTTATGATGACATCAGAGCTCGGGAATTTGCCGAGTCATGGGGAATTTTCATGCAACTGATCAACATCATCAGAGATGTCAAAGAAGACGCCGAGCGGGACCGGATTTACCTCCCCATCGACGACCTCGCTCGCTGGGGCATAACCGAAGATGACGTGATGGGGGGACAGGCTCTGCTAAAGCACCCGGGATGGACCCCATTCGTAAAGGAGTACCTCCAGAGGGCCGAAGTCTACAGGGAACGAGCCTTCAAGCTGCTCCCATATCTGGATAAGTCCTCCCGCTACTCCCCCGCAGCAATGGCCTCTTTCTACAACTCAATCATGAAGAAGATAATCAAGCGAGACGGGGACGTCTTCAGCCAGAGAATCCAACTCTCAAAATCCGAGAAGATGTTTCTAGCCGCTTATGTTTATGCTAGGTTCAGATTCATCGGACTCTGAGAGAAAGCCCCCATGGGGCAATTCCAATGGAAGAAGTATTGAGAGAATAGTGGGAGGGGAGGACGTGAGAGTTGCAGTGCTTCTTGAGGACCGGTGTCAGCCGAAGAAGTGCAACGAAGAGTGCTGGGCCTTCTGCCCCCCAGTACGAAACGGCATTGAATGCATCGTTTTCGACGACAATTCAGGCAAGCCAATCGTCTCAGAACCCCTATGCATTGGGTGCGGCATCTGCGTAACTAAGTGCCCCTTCGATGCGCTCATCATCACAAATCTCCCTGAGGAGCTAGAAGGGGAGATGACACATCGCTATGGGGAGAATGGATTCAGATTGTTCCGACTACCAGCACCTAGGGAGGAGAAGGTTGTCGGCATCCTTGGCCCAAATGGAATGGGCAAGTCAACAGCAATCAACCTCCTTTCTGGGACCGTGAGGCCGAACCTCGGTGACTGGGTCTCCGGTCCAAAAGATTGGGATGAGGTCGTGACCTCCTTCCCCCGAGGCGAGCTCAGGGATTACCTACAAGTCCTTTCTGAGGAAGGTTCCGTTGTTGCAGTCAAGCCACAGTACGTGGACAAGCTTCCCGGGATATTTGACGGCCTAGTGAAGGAGTTGCTTGAGCGGGTTGATGAGCGAAGCGAGATGATCGATTTCGCAAATGCACTGAACATCGGGCATATCTTGGAGAGGGACCTGCAATCACTGTCAGGCGGGGAACTGCAGCGGGTTGCTATCTGCGCCACGCTACTAAAGGAGGCAGACGTATACTTCTTCGATGAGCCCTCATCTTACTTGGATATCTACGAGAGAATGAGGATGGTAAGAATCATCCAGGAACTGGCTAATCGCGGCAAACGCACAATAGTAGTTGAGCACGATCTTGCCATCTTAGATGTGCTCTGTGATCTAATTCATATCGTCTATGGGGAGCGAGCCGCATTCGGAATTTTCACCTCCCCGAGATCCACCAGAACGGCCATCAACGCATATCTGGACGGTTTCCTGCCCGAGGAAAACATCCGCTTTAGGGATAAACCGATTCAGTTCCTGAAAGGGCGTGTGAGGGGTGAGGAGATGGGTCAGGTGATGCTGCGATGGGGCGACATGGAGAAGGTCTTGGGAGATTTTCGCCTCACTACGGGCGAGGGCCAGGTTAGGTCAGCCGAGGTCGTGGGGGTCGTTGGAGCCAACTCCACCGGAAAGACAACATTGGTTAGGATGGTTGCCGGAGAGATTGACCCAGACCAAGGTTGGTGCACCATGGACTCGAAGATTTCCTACAAACCACAGCACGTCAGCTCCGACTTCGGAGGGACTGTAAGGGAGTGGCTTGACACTGAGATTGGACTCTCTTGGGGGTCAGGGGAGTTTCACACCCAGGTTATCCGAGCCTTGCAGATTGACCAACTGTTAGATCTCAGAGTCAAGAAGCTTTCTGGAGGCGAGCTCCAAGCTGTCAGCATAGCTATGTGCCTCGGCAGGGATGCAGACCTCTACCTATTTGATGAACCAAGCGCATTCCTCGACGCCAATGCCAGGATGGAGGCTGCCAAAGCAATTAGGAGGACCATGGAGAGTAATGAGAAGGCCGCCATGGTAATAGACCATGACACCTACTTCATCGATATTGTAAGCGACTCTCTCCTAGTGTTCCAAGGAGAGGGCGGAAAGCACGGACATGCGGTAGGCCCCCTCTCGCTACGCAAGGGGATGAACCTCTTCCTCTCAGAAGTGGGCGTGACTTTCAGACGTGACGTCGAATCGCACCGTCCAAGGATAAACAAGCCCTCCAGTAGAAAGGACCGGGAGCAGAAGGCTTCCGGCGAATACTTCTACTCCAAGTGACAGGAACCATTGGATTCATGAGTGACGATTCTAGCCCATGCCCGTGACAGAAGAGCCCCCCGAGGAGTTGTCCGAGGAAGATCCTGAGGTTGAAACAGATTTAGAGACGAAACTGGAGGAACTGGAGAAGGAACTCCAGTACGCTAGGGCCGAGACCGTGAACGCACGCCAGAGAGCTGCCAAGGACCGTTCTGAGGCAATTAGGTATGGGGGCGCTCCCCTGGCTAGAAGGCTAATCCCCGCTGTAGACGTGCTGTCCAAGGCACTCGATGCTGCCGAGGAAGGCGATGGAAACGCCTCTGTTATCGAAGGCGTAAGGCTGACGCTGGAGGGGATCAAGGCGTCCTTGGAAGCAGAGGGAATAGTTCAGATCGAGGCGCTCGGGGAGTCATTCGACCCCACTTGCATGGAGGCGATAGCCACTGTGCCAAGCTCGGAAGATGCTAATCCGGGAACGGTTATCGAGGTCATTGAACAGGGATTCAAGATGCATGAAAGGGTCCTGAGGGCCTCAAGGGTCATAGTCGCCGAAGGTGACTCATGAAGGACAGACGAACCGTCACCTTCGCATTAGGAACCGTTGCAATTTACCTTTTCACAGTCTTGACGATACAGGTGATTGCTTCTGACGAGATTATCGAACCGGGCGACTTTCCTGATTCATGTCCAGATGGCTCGTTGAATTGCGCAATGATTGGCCCTCACAGCTACCGTAGCGGGGGCCTAACCGAGCTTCGCTTCGAATCCAACCTTGATTCGGTAATGGAAGAAGCCGGGCAATGGTTGGACTCTGAACCAAGGACAGCTGTGATAGGCGATTGGCCGGGGCACACGCACGCAGTTTTCAGAAGCCTGATGTGGCGCTTCCCAGACGATTTCCTAATCAACGGTTTTTGCGATGAGGGAGAAACCGTGATACACGTCTATTCCGAATCTCGCTTGGGAATATCGGACTTAGGAGTGAACAAAGACCGAATCGAACGCTTTGCTGACCACATGTCCGGAGTCGAAATGGCTACATCAGAATGCTCCGAGGCCTAGTGGGGGCCCATCTTGCAAATCACCATTGACCCTGACATCAGGAAGGCTAAGACCCTGCCTTCTTCATTCTACAGTGACGAATCAACGTTCCAAAAACTGAAGATAGAATTCCCTAAATCTTGGCATTTCGCCGGACATCAGAGTCAGCTTTCAGAGAACAACGTCGTTCCCTTGGACCACATGGGGGACTTGGTGGGCGAACCAATGCTGATGACCGGCGGCGCCGCGACTCATTGTATCTCCAACGTCTGCACGCACAGGGGGATGATTGTATCAAACAAGCAGTGCCTCTCCCAGACTCTCCAATGCCCATATCACGGGCGCACCTTCGGGTTAGACGGTCGTTTCAGGAGTATGCCTGAGTTTGACGAGGTCGAGGACTTCCCCAGCCCTTCCGACGACCTGCCTCAATTCCCCACTATGGTGTGGAAAGGCATCGTGTTCACCGGAACTGAGCCAAAAGGAATCGAGGCATGCTTGGAGGAGTTGAACCGCCGACTGGAGTGGTTGCCCATTGAATCATTTCAATACGACCCCTCGCGTCAACGAAGCTACGAGATAAAGGCTAACTGGGCACTCTACGTTGATAATTATCTGGAGGGCTTCCACATCCCATTCGTCCACAAGGATCTCCATGCCGCTCTTGATTATGATAACTATAGCACCGAGCTATTCGAAGGAGGGGTATTGCAGATAGGCATCGCTAGCGAGGGCGAACCCGCATTCGACCTTCCAGAAACATCCCCCGACTTCGGAAAATCCGTGGCTGCTTACTACTACTGGATTTACCCTGGACTGATGCTGAACTTCTATCCTTGGGGCCTATCAGTAAACTTGGTCGTGCCTCTTTCCGTAGACCGAACCAGAATCATCTACCAAGGCTTCGTTGGCGATAAAACTGCACTTGGAATTGGAGCAGGGGGGGATTTGGACAAAGTCGAGCATGAGGACCAGGAAATTGTCGAAGCAACCCAGAGAGGGGTTGAATCGGGGTCATATGATCGCGGACGATATTCTCCCTCCAAAGAGAAAGGCGTGCATCACTTCCACAGAATTCTTTACGAATTTTCCATTCAATCTTGAGATATTAACTTCATATCCTACCTACCAGTCGATGCAACATGGGATTCATTCGACCATTGTCAATTTCCGTCTTGCTCCTGTGCTCGACCATGCTCGCAGGTTGCGTCTCCGATTCGAACGAAGCTGCCGACGGCGTAATTGAGGGATGTATAGACGAATCCGCGACCAACTTCGATATCATGGCAACCACGGATGACGGCTCCTGCGACTACGCAGATTCCGACGGAGACGGAGTTTTCGACAAGGACGAGAAACTCGGCTGTATGTCGGAAGGGGCAACGAATTACGATCCGGAAGCCACTGAGGAAGCCTCGTGCATATTCCCTCCATGGGAGTCAGCCTATGGAATCGAGTGGGTCCGTCATGACCCAGGGGGTGACTGTCAGTGCTCAGACGGTTCGAACTACTCATTCTGGAGCAGGCATGCAGATCCAACCAAGGTGGTGCTATACTTCCAAGGTGGCGGGGGATGCTGGGAAGACTACAGCTGCCAGTTTGAGGGAGGGACATTCAAGACAACCGTAGGGGATTGGGATAATCCCAGCACAGCCTCGTCTGTATACTCGAACAACGGGGGGATATTCAACTTCAATAACGAAAACAACCCCCTGGCAGACTGGTCTTTCGTATTCGTGCCATACTGCACGGGCGACATTCATATCGGCTCAACGGTTACGGAGTACCAGGATGGCCCAGTAAGGCACAATGGGCACGTGAACTCGCAGACTGCATACTCGTACATGCTCGCGCAATATCCCTCGGCCAGCCAAATTTTTGTTACCGGTTCAAGTGCCGGCTCTCTACCAGCCCCGTTCTACGGCGCTGTTGCTTCGGATGACTACCCGAACTCAAGCGTTGCAGTTTTCAACGATGGAAGCGGCGGACTAGTCTCGAACAACACTTTCGATTTTTACGATATTTGGGGGCTGAACAATTCTCTTCACGACTTCCCCTTGGAAGGTCTGAATTTCAACGAGATGACTAACTTTGACCTAATTACCAGTGCATGGATGCATGACAATAGTGTTAGATTCGCACGCTTCGATGATGCCTACGACCAGACAATGAGATTCTTCAATGCACTACTCGAGAACGACGTAAGATGGGACTACAAGGGCCTGATCATGGACTCCGACACTAGGATAGAGGAGTTCGGGATGCCATATTCTGGCTACATTGCCCCCGGTCAGGCCCACACTATACTCACATCGGAGAGATTCTACACTCTTGAGGTCGAGGGAGTCGGCTTCCTTGGTTGGTTCACTTCCTTCGTGGAAGGCGGACAGCCCGAAAGCGTATATTGCGAACAATGCGGATAGTTTTGGTTGAATTGATAACCCCACCCTCCCGGGAACACTCATGGGTCTGCGTGCTAGTAAGGTCACTACCGTCCTACTAGCTGTTTCAATGCTGCTATCGGGGTGCTCTGGAGGCACAGAAGTACAATCGCCCGAAGTCCCAGGGTGCACGGATTCGGAAGCAACGAACTTCGATTCACTTGCTACCACGGACGACAGCTCATGCCTCTATCCCGATGAATCCGGTGATGAATCCACAGTCATCTCGATCGCCCACATGGACGGTTGCGACAATACCAATCCTCTGCACTGCATGCTCCCTTTTCCCTCGGACGCATTCCTAGTCAGGGATAGTCAAACTGAGACCGGTTTCAGGATGAACTACGCATCGAATTCACTCCCAGGTTCACACTTCTCACCAGTTGTCGAAATCCCAATAATCAACCAAATCGATGGCGTAAGCCCCTCCTCTCAGATTATGACGGCATTTGCCGCTGATCCCGAAGTTTCAGGCCTAGCGGGGCAGTACACTATCGGCAAGAGCCTCGAACCCAATCACCCAACAAAGCTACTGGATAGGGGGACTGGAACGCTGATCCCTCACTGGGTTGAGCTGGATTTCCGCTCGGAGGAAGACCGCCCTACTATTCTGCACATTAGGACAATCCAGTCTCTGGATCACAACACTCGCTACGCGGTGCTGATCTCAGGATTGCAAGATTCGCAAGGTGCACCCATCAAACCCCACTCGGGTTTTGCGGCTCTACGAGACGGGATAGCTACAGACTCGTCAGATATCGAGGAACGCAGGGCCCAGTTCAATGACCTATTCTCTTGGGCCCGTGAAATGACAAACGTGGAAACGCCTGATCTGCAGGCAGCTTGGGAATTCCATACTGCATCTACCGAATCGATCATTGGCCCCCTCTTGTCGATGAGGAACGATGCTCTAGCAAGAATAGGCCCCCATGGCCTAGGCTGCGCAGTTGAGAGCAGCCACGAGGTTTTCGAGGATGGGAACAGGAGCCACTGGATGGTCACAGGGACGTTTACCTCTCCCCAGTACACCGAGTCTTTCCATCCCCCTGCCCTAATCAATAGGACTAGTGACAGGACACCAATCTTCGTTGAGAATCGGGAGATTCCGTTCTGGCTCCTAATCCCCAACTCTGCAGTCGATTCAGACGAGGCAGCTCCGATGACAATTTGGGGTCATGGATTCCTGGGGACGGGGAACACTTCCGGACTCAGCGCTTGGTCGAACGAGAACAATGCTGCAATGCTTGGAACCAGCTTCTACGGTTGGGCTTCAGATGACGTCACTAGCATAGAGTTCGCAGTACTAAACATGCAGTTCTTCCAACACCAGGCAGAACGATTAGAGCAAGCCATGATCAATCAAGTTGTCATGGTACGGACCTTCATGGGAATTTGCTCGGATCTCTCGGAGTATTACCACAACGGAACGAAACTGATTGACACATCGATTTCGACCTACACAGGTTACTCAAATGGGGCCCTCAGAGGGCCTTCGATAATCGGCCTGTCCCCTGATCTGAATCGGGGGGTTCTGTGGGCCGGCGGATCTGCATTTTCTCAAATCATCGAGCGCTGCACCCAATACGATCGATTCTATTGGGCATTCTCGAGCGAGTTCGGATACCCGGACCAGATGGACAGGGCAATTGCCATGTCAGTCTTGCAGACTCTATGGGACTCAACTGAGACGGACACCTTCCTCTACCTGATGCAGGATGGGTACAAGGACGAAGTGGAACCCTTCGAGCTGATGACTTTGTTCTCTATCGGAGACTTACAGATCTCCAACATCTCCTCTAGCAGGATGATGAGAACGGGAGGGATCCCACTGTTGGACAGTTCTACTATCGTCCCATATGGTTTCGATGAATTCACCGTCTCAGCAGGCCACAACGGCTCAGTAGGCGTGTTCTTCGATGGTGGTTACGAGCATGCACCGGAGGAAAATGTGTACGGGCAGGAACCACATCCCGCCCACAACGCAATCGGGGGACTTCCCATGGCTAGGGCGATGGCGTTCCAGTTCCTCACGACTGGTATCGTAGAGGACACTTGCCAGGGTTCGTGCCTCTTCTCTCCCGATGGGCTGAGCTGGTCAAAATACTCCAGTTGACTCGGCCTTTCACCGTTCGGCCTTTTCTCCACTCGTCCAATCATAGAAACCTCTCCCGGTCTTCTTCCCAAGATCACCAGACTCTACCAGAAGTTCTAGCATTGGGTGAGGCCTGTAGAACTCGTCATTGAAGGCATCCGCCAGGCTATTCAGTATGTCTCTGCGGACGTCTAGGCCAACCAAGTCAGAGAGTTCTAGCGGACCCATGGGGTGCCGGTAGCCCAAACACATTGCAGTGTCAATGTCATTCGCTGAGGCCACTCCCTCGGCCAGCATCCGAACAGCTTCGTTCCCTAGAACCACTCCCAAGCGACTGGTCGCGAAACCCGGAACGTCACGAACCAGGATGGTGGTTTTCCCCATCTCCCGTCCGACGGATTCCGCAGTAGCGATGGTCTCCTCCGAGACGGAGTCATGTCGAACGACCTCGAGGAGTGACATTAGCGGAACGGGGTTGAAAAAGTGCATGCCAATTACCCGATCCGGGCGCCCGGTTGCCGAAGCAATCTCCGAAATTGGTAGGCTGGAGGTGTTTGTCGCCAGGATCGCATGTGCAGGGGCTAGTCCATCTAGCTCCTGGAAAACAGTCTTCTTGAGGACCATCCTCTCCGGAACGGCCTCTATCACGAGATCTGCTCCGTCTACTGCATCGGCAATTTCCCCTATTGCACTGAGGTTCGCGGACCAATCTGCCTTCTGTTCCGCGGTGGTCTTTCCTCGCTTAATTCCTGCTTCCCAGAAAGCTTCGATAGAGCTCAACCCTAGATTTAGTGACTCTGGGAAGGAGTCGAATAATCTCGTATCCCAACCCGTCTGAGCGCTGACTTGGGCAATTCCCGCGCCCATTGTTCCTGCTCCGATGATCGCCACCGTTCGGACTACCATGTCTGTCGGAGTGGCGGGGCGGCAATAAGCCGTGCTCACGCTTCGCGCCCGTAGGCGGCAAGCGCTGCTTGGAAGAGCCTCTGTCGGGGCACGTCATGTTCGAGGAAGCAAGTGAAAGGCGCCACATCCTTCAGGAGTTCGATCGAAGTTACATAGGCCCCGTACACAAACGGGTCGGCGTAATCGACGGATGGAATCTCAATTCCGAGTTTCGATAGGCCCCTGCGAGTGTCTTCGTCCCAGATCGAATACGTGTGATGGGTGAAATGCAAGTAGGCAGAGAGGCGGCGAATGTCATTGCGTGGTTTTTCTGTCAGGCTCTCTAACAGCAACGTATCCGGGTAGCGAATCGCATAGAGGGACAAAAGCACCTCCCTCTGGGTCTCTTCTCTCCAATCGCGTTTCTCCAAACCCATCCACTCGTCAATCATGTCTAGCATATGCGGCGTGTAGGGCCTGTAGACTCGATATAGCAACTCCTCGTAGGAGGCAGCGTCCTGCTCCTCCGAGTGGTGATGTTGGTTGAAGAAGTCCGTAAGCCCCTCGAAGAAAGGACTACAACGGCCCTTGTCGAAAGATGTCAAAGCGACGTGATGCATAGGAGTCCCCCCTCTCGGGCCTAGTCTCCCTTCCATTCCCTATACTGGATCCATTCCTGCTGCATGTATTCGTTAATCAGGCGTTCCTCGTCTTCGTCAGTAGGGATAACCGTGGACAGGTAATCCTCCCAATCGCCGTCTTCACCATCGAAAGGATCACCTTCTACGGTAAATCGCTTTCCCGCGTACTTTCCGATGCTCCTTCGGAACTTGTCGGACGGGATGAAGAGCTCTGGCTCGCCCTCCTTCCTAGCCTTGCTAATCCTCTTCATCTCATCTCTGAGTTCCTGGAAGTAGAGCTCCCTGCTGGCTTCGTTTAGGTGACCTCGATCCGCCTCATCGGAATTCTCCCTCTCGTCGTACCTCCCCTTGATTCCGTAGACGTAAGCCCACTGGGCGCTGGTGGAGTCATCCGTGCCGAACAGGTCCAACCCCGTGCTAACCCATTTGTTGACATACTTTTGAATCAGGGAACATGGAATTACTCCTTGCTTTACGATCCTCCGGAGTCCATTGGCCCCAGTACCCAAGTGGAACGACTCCTCCTTCAGCATCGGCCCCATGCTCGCGCCAAGTGGCTTGAATGAGGACGTGCTCAGCATCTTCAGCTGATATTTGCCGTCCCTGTCGATGAAATGTGTAAACATGAAGAAGTCGAGCCAGTGATCGATTGGCTCGTTGAAGGTCCCGAGAATCCTAGTCCCCTCCTGAGCGTTCCTCTCTAGGAGTTTTGCTGCCTCCCTGACGCCTTGCTCACCGAAGAAAGTGCAAAGCAGGTATGCCATTTGCCACCCGTGCCTCTGCTCCTCGCACATCACTCTCAATGCGGATTTTCGGTCGTACTCGGTTGGAGCGGTCGAAAGGAGGTGATTCTGCTGCTCCACGCTAGCGAACTCTGTGTCACCTTGGACACTCACCATACTGACAATGGCGTCACGAATGTTCTGCTGAGGTATCTGCATCCTCCGATCCCATTTCGGCATACCCTCAAAGTCGCCGAACTCGATCGTGTCCCCAGCGGTTTCCCAATCGAACTTTATGTCAAAGCGATAATCACCCAACCAAGATGGATCGAAACCAATCCTGGTCTGCCAATTACTGAATTCCTCAATCCACACTTCGAAGTTCGGAGGATAACTCTCAACTGATTCTGTTTCTGCCATGCTTCTGCCACCGTGCTTGACTATTTGAATAACGCTTTTCCAAACATGTTCGGTAAATAACCATCACTTTTTCGGGCTCTTTCTGCGAACGGAATCCGTGAATTCAGAAACGTCTCGCTTCTCATGAGCTGTATCGATTCATAGAGAGAGAGTCGATTTCGATATTCCAGCTTACTCTCCCTTGAAGCGCGGTGTCTTCTTCCCCACATAAGCTGCAATTCCCTCTTTGGCATCGGAGCTCTGGAAAAGGTCCGACTGGAGCTCTCGTTCCAATGCGAGATGGTACTCCAGCGGAATCTCCATGCCGCTCTGAACACTTCGCTTGATATTGCCAATCGCCTTACTGGCTGCCATTGGGAGGGTGAATTGCCCGGAGTAGTCCATGATGTCTTGGTGGAACTCCTCTAGGCTGCCATCCCAAATGTCGTGGACCAGGGACATGTCTCTAGCCTCCTCGTAGGAGAACTTCCTCCCAGTCACCATGATTTCCATAGCCTTGGCCTTGCCAACTAGTCTAGCGAGCCTCGCAGTCCCGCCAGTGCCTGCAAGCACTCCCAAGGAGACCTCCGGCAGGCCGACCTGCCCCGAGTCCTTGCGTGCGATTCTGATGTCAGCAGCCATCGCAATCTCAAGTCCACCCCCAACTGCATGCCCATTCAGGGCAGCGATTACAAGCTTCGGTGTCTGCTCTAGCCTGCTCAGCGTCTCGTTGGCATGGAGACAGAAGAAATACTTGAATCCAGGAGTCACAGAGTCGAGCATGCTGATACTTGCTCCCGCTGAGAAGAACTTCTCGCCGTGACCAGTGAGGATTATTACAGTCACATCGTCATCGAAGCGTGCCCGGAGCACCGCCTCGTCGATGTCTCGCATCATCGCGTGTGTGTACGTGTTCACGGAGGTCTTCCCTTCCTCCCAAGGTTCCCCGGATGAGTCGGAGGACAGCTCGATGACGGCAATGCCGTTGTCCGTCACCCCGTAGTTAACCAGGTTGTTCTGCATCGGCTGGAGTTCTGGCCACGATGTCATGGAGATTCGACCAAGCGACGCCATATCAACCAAACGGAGAGGAGACCCTCTCTATTCTTCCTCTGCAACAAAGGACTTCTTGCCCCCGTGCCTCTGGATTGCCCTCCACTCCTCACTGATCTCCGTGGCCCTTGCACTTGGTTCCCACACGTCTCTTCTGAGAGCCTTCCTGAATGGCATTCGATGCACGGTCCGCCCGTCTTCCAGTTTCTTGCGACTAAGCATACCTAGCCTCACTATCGGCCAGATCATCCTGCGTCCCAGGCCGGGTTTGTAGAGCCATTGCATGAATGCTAACCCGTCGCCCTTGCGCCGCTGGTCCCGCATCCAGTATCTCGCAACCATCTTGAAACCACGATTGCCGACTCTGTTCATTAGGAAGCGATTGATTGCGCTAGCCCTGACTAAGGGGACTAGGCGTCGCCGCACCTCAGCTTCATAATCGCATTCCCCCAGAATTGCCTTTGCAGCAAGCACACCGCTGGTGATTGCGTATCGCATGCCGAATCCCCACATGAAGTCCTGAAGCCCCCCCGCTTCCCCGACGTAATAGCGTCCCTCGTGCATGTACTTCGTCGGTAGCCCGAAGTCTCCCTTGCCACCCACTCGTTTGATTGGTTTCCTGTTAAGGTCGTAGTGCTGCTCATACCAGGCTATGGTCTCGTTGAGGTAGCGACCGCTTTTCCGCTGTTGACGCCACAGGCAGGTGCAGATCAGACCTATCCCGTCGATGATGATCAGGTAAGAGTATGCGCCGGGAGCCAGTTTGTCATTCAACTGGAATGTGACATGATTGGGATGATCGGTGTGAAAAATTTCACCGAAGGCCACTGCGCTGGACTCCCTAGGTCCTGCAGCGACAATGTTACAGTCTTCTGGGCTCCTACGCGAGCCGTAATGAATCTGGGCACCTGATTCGATTGCCATGCGCTTTAGCGCTTGGTCGATAGTGTGCTCTTCAGTGCCCCTCTGTACGATCCTAAAGGCGACGCCGTCAGTGCGGGGCTGGGAAATCACATCGTCAGGGTGAGCGAGATCAATGACTTCGAAGTCATTAGACTTGAATTCCTCCGGTTCGAGCCCCCAGTCCCGCATCTCATCGAAGAAGTCAACTTGACTGGTCCAGTTTTCTATTCCTTGGAAGTCCCCGTCGAAACGGGCCCCGCTGTCTTCACGAATCTCGTGAACATGAACCTCCCTTCCAGCGCGAGCTAGAATGGTTGCCGCAGCTAATCCAGACAATCCAGCACCGAGGATGCGGATCGTACCTGCATCTTCTTCGAACCCCCCTGCACCAATGCTACTCAATGTCACGTCTAGGCCTCAGTCTTGTTCCCGCGACCGAAGTTCCGGGAATGAATGGTTCGCAAGCGGCGGATTGAAGCAGGAATGCCATCGCTCAGGGGTCGAGAGCATGCCTAGGAACGGTAGTGTCCACATCGAGGTCGCCGAAAACCAACTCGATCCCGAAGCTCTGCGCAAGTTGGTAGATTCGGATGGCTGCGGCAGCGTTGTCAGTTTTGTCGGCCTCACGCGAGGTCAGGAGGACGGAGCCCAGGTCAAGCGACTGGAGTTCGACGCCTGGGAGGAGATGCTACCAGGAGTTCTGGAGGAACTTGCCGAACAGGCTGTAGACGAGTTTGGGATTAGCTCCGTGGTTATGTCTCATCGAACTGGGTCCGTTGGCCCCGGTGAGCCCATTGTATGCATCCATGTTGGCTCTACTCACAGGGAGGAGGGATTCTCAGCATGCTCGTGGCTAATCTCGGAGCTGAAGAAGAGTGCACCGCTCTGGAAGAAGGAAGTTAGAGAGGATGGCGCGATCTGGAAAGCTGGGTTAGGCTGATCCCCCAGAGTCGATTGACTTGCAGACATCCCTTACCGCATCCGGAACGTTTGCAGCAATGCCTTCGACCATCATCCACCCATGCCCCTTGACTCCATCCCCGACCAACCTGATGCCTTCCACACCAATGTCCGCGGGAAGCTCAGCACCCTGTGGTGCTCGATTGCACGGCCAGTTCCTGTGATAAGTATGGACGCACAGCTCATCTCCATGGTCTGAGAGCCAAGGAATCGCCTCATAGAGCTCATTTCTACCCTTATCAATCTCGGATTTCACGCTTGGGTCAGGGACGAACTGGTGAGTGATCATCATATGCCTTCCTTCAGGTGCCAGAGCGGGTTCCGAGAAGGTCGGAATCACATATCCCCCGACTCTGTCTAGGCTAGGGATCATGGTGACCCCACTGTCACGATGCGGAATCTTGTCATCCAAGTCGAAGACGAACCCAATCCCCCCAACAGCTTGGGTGTTTGCTACCTGCTCGCGAACCCCTTCCGATAATTCAAACTCGTCGGACAACGAATCCAGCAGGTTGGGGTGGCCCCCATTGTGGACTATGGCATCTGCCCCAACCCACGTGGCACTATCCCGGCCCCTCCTTCTGATTCCAATGCAGAACCGATTCCCCTTGGTCGACTCCTCCGCATCACCAGGCAGTATTTCGGTGACTTCGTGAGAAAGTTTGACCCTAGCTCCGTTCCGTTTCAAATCCGTCCTGAGCCCGTTTATGACTCCCTTGCACCCCCCCTTCGGGACGTGCGGTCTATCGCTCCAGAATGAGTTCTGCAGCATTCTTGCAACCGTCGATGCCGGCATTTGATCGAAACGAAGGCTGATTGCGAAGTTCGAGAACGCATCTAGGAAATCAATGAAGTCGTCGGTGAACATTCTCTTGAGCCAAGTTCTCCCATCAACGGTCTCGTTTTCCCAAGGACGCTTGGCCCTGGAGGCCAGCAGCCTTGGCATATTGAGAGAATTCTTCAAGTGAAACCACGGTAGGATGCCAAAAACCGAGTTCGCGGCGTAATGCTTTCCATCTTTAAGCTGGCAAGCAAATTTCGTCGTGGGAATGAAATCCACCCCATGCCTCCCCAGTTCCAAGCCCCCCCTTCGACGCTTCCCTAGGATTAGTTTGGCAAAGGGCCCCCTCCGACCGTGAGGAATCATGTGCACTGCCCCGGTGGGAATTTGGAAACCGTCGTGATCGTGCTGAGTGAATCTGCCACCGGCGAATGACATTCTCTCGTACACAGTAACGTCATAATTCCCTGTCTGAGCCAGCATGGCTGCAGATGAGAGGCCACCTACTCCTGCACCAATTACGACGGCCTTCGGTTTGCTCACCGCATCACCTACGAGTAAATCAGGGCACCAGTTGGACACCACAGGAGGCATCTGAGACAGTCTGTGCAGTTCTGCTCGATGACTTCGCACAGACCCTCGACAACCAAAGCGTCATCATTGCAAGCCATCAAGCAGTAGGAGCAGCCCACGCAGAGGCTGTCGATAACCTGTAGCTTCGTACCTTCGGATACTGGCCGATCATGGGGCAGACCCGATTTCAGCACAGGCACCATCCCGGGCGTTGCCCGTTCCCGGAACGCCTCCGCCATGCACGCCAATCCATATGTTGGTATTTCATTCCAGTGCTATAACCCGAGGCACTGAATAGGGAGGCGCGTCCCCGGGAGTCCACTGGTGAGCTGTTGACCGAATCTTGGAACGGAATTGTCGATGTTGGATCAAAACCCATCTTGGCGCGTGAGGCGGTGGCCACAGGGATCCTCGTTCTTTCACCCGATTCACTAGACGTAGTTGCAAATGGACGCTCTCCTAAGGGAGATGTTCGCGAGGCCTCTACCGTGGCCGCAATCCAGTCCGTGAAGGAGACTCCACGAATGCTGCCCCATTGCCACCTCATTCCAATTGAGGGCTGCACGGTGGTTTGGGACGTCGAGGAAACCGGACTTCGCTGCACCGTATCCGTGCGAACACACTGGAACACAGGCGTGGAGATGGAGGCTCTTTGCGGAGTCAGTGCTGGCCTTTTGTGCGCATGGGACATGCTCAAATCATTCGAGAAGGACGAAAACGGACAGTATCCGAATTCGATGATTAACGAATTACGGGTAATCAGTAAGAAGAAGTTCGACCCGCAGTTTTGAATGCAACCTCCTCCTCAGGGACGTGTGTCGACAGCCGATCTGATCCCGGACTTCCTCAGAGCTACGGGGGCTGCGGCAGTCGCAGCCGCCAAATGGAAGGGACTCGGCGATCGCAAGGCTGCGGACGGGGCCGCCGTTGAAGCAATGCGTTCAGTATTCGACACCGTCCCATTTGACGGCCGAGTTGCAATCGGCGAGGGTGAGCGTGATGATGCCCCCATGCTCTGGATTGGTGAACCCCTTGGCTCAATGAGAGGGGATCCATCGGCTCCCTCAATTGACATCGCAGTCGACCCCCTTGAGTGTACTAACCATGTTGCACTAGACCTCCCCAATGCCATGGCCGTTCTTGCTGCCGGGCCACGTGGCACCCTCCTGCATGCTCCGGATTGCTACATGGACAAAATTGCGGGACCTGCTGAAATCACTGGCGAAGTCAGTTTGGAAGCAGATGTACCATACAATGTGGAGGGAGCATGCTCGGCACTTGGTAAGACTCCAGTGGAGCTGAAAGTAGTGGTTATGGATCGCCCCCGCCATGAGGAGTTGATTAGGGGCTTGAAGGCACTCGGGGTTCAACCCGTACTGATTGGGGATGGGGATATCTCAGCTGCCCTAAACGCAGCGGACCCCAACTCAGACATTGACATGCTAATGGGAATAGGGGCTGCTCCAGAGGGAGTTATCACAGCCACAGCTCTAAGGGGGTTGGATGCACCCTTTGAGGGGCGGCTCGTGTTTAGGAATGAGGGTCACCGAGAGCGCGCGGAGGGAATGATTGCAGAAGACATCGATAGAGTCTGGCAACGTGACGAGCTTTGCAGTTCCAATGACTCCGTCTTCATCGGCACTGGAGTTTGCAGTGGCCGTACAAACGGCGTAGAAATGATGGAAGGGGGCACTGCTAGAGTGCACTCGGAGATTATTGACGTTTCCTCGATGGAGCATAGCTTCGTTACAACCGTCATTTGAAGTCACCAAACCGTCGATTTCCTACAATTTTTCGGGTCGATGGATTCTTTTCTGTGACCATGCCCCGTAGATTTGAGGTCACTGAAATGGACAAGGAGCTTCTTGAGAAAACTGCAAATGAATTGGTTTCACCCGGACGGGGGATTCTCGCAGCAGACGAAAGCAATGGGACAATGTCGAATAGATTGGAAGCTGTTGGCGTAGACCCATCACCCGAGTCTAGGAGAGCTTACCGAGCAAACTTATTCTCAACCGAAGGCTACGAATCTGCAATTAGCGGCGTAATCCTTTTCGACGAAACTATTCGCCAATCGATGGACGATGGCACACCCATCCCCGAGTTTCTTGCACATAGGGGCGTTCTTCCTGGGATTAAGGTAGACACAGGAGCGAAGGAACTCGCCCATCATAAGGGTGAGAAGGTTACGGAGGGACTCGATGGCCTCAGAGAGCGTTGTGAGGAGTATTTCACAATGGGTGCAAGATTTGCCAAGTGGCGTGCTGTGATTGCGATTGGGGATGGAATGCCTAGTGACACTTGCCTATCCACCAACGCCCACGCCCTTGCAAGGTATGCTGCGATCTGTCAGGAACAGGGCCTGGTGCCAATTATTGAACCAGAGGTGCTAATGGACGGAAATCATGATGCCCAGAGATGCTACGACGTCACAGCAGCTACCCTAGAAGCTACATTCTCCGAATGCGACTCCCAAGGAGTCCACATTCCCGGGGCCCTGCTGAAGCCAAACATGATTATCGCCGGCAATGACTGCGAAATTCAGACTCCCAGAGAACAAGTTGCCCAGATGACTGCCGACTGCTTAACTAAACACGTCCCCCACAACCTCCCTGGCATCGTGTTTCTATCAGGGGGGCAGTCGGATGAAGATGCCACCGCCCATCTCAACATGATGAATAGTATGGGTGCAATACACCCATGGCAACTTTCCTATTCTTATGGCAGGGCTCTGCAAGCCGAAGCGCTCAGAATTTGGGCCAGTTCTGAAGAAGACCCAGATAAGGCCAGCCAAATTGCCTTTTCACATAGAGCAGCAATGAATGGGCTGGCACGCAGCGGCGACTGGAGTCAGGAATTGGAAGCCTGATCAGACTCGCTCTTCTAGGGCCCCTGGACGAACTTGCCAGACACAGATTTCGTATCTGCCAGACAACGCCCCACCTCTTTTGGTAGTGGCGACTTTCAGGATATCCTTGTCTTTGGAGAGGACGTTTCCCAGCTGCTGGGGAGTGGTTCCATGCCTCATTGTTGAGTTGACATGTTCGAGGATTTCGGTGGTGTTAGCCTCCCCTCGCTCGTCTAGAAATTTCTTGATCTTCTGCCTTAGTCTTGTTGTCCTCAATTTAACCACCATATACTACTCGCGGCACCGCATCGGACCACTCTTCACAGGACAGCGGCAGGTAATATAACGCTTCTGTATGTTTTTTGTCTCGTTGGTTACATGTGGTGACACAAAACCGCACTTTTTAGGTTGATAAAATAAGTGCATTAATGGAAGTATTAACAATTCCAGTGGAAATATGTAATTAATTGTAACTAAATAGTATATTTTATTACTATGATGTAATGTGACTTCATTTGTAGGTGATATTTCGTGTCAATTACTTCCGACGATGAACGGTCATTCAAACCGCGAAGAATCAGGAGCAAGCATCGCTGGAGGTTGATTTCCAGACTTGCAATAGGTGACGCAACGGTGACAGAACTCGCCTCTGAAACTTCACTCAGAGTCCCTCACGCATCGGCTGAAATTAGGAGGATGAGGGACGATGGATTAGTTTCAAGTGACCTTCCACGAGGTAGCAGAGGATCCAAAATTCGATTGACTGAGAAGGGTTGGGGGACGCTACAGGAAGATGAGTGGTCCAAGGTACTGGCCCTCCCAGAATTATCATCTGAACAAGATGGCTGCTGCGTCATTTTTCGAGATGAAGAAAACCTCCTACTCTGTTTTCTGAGCCAACCTGATGAACCGATGATCTCGATTCCCAACCGCCCACCTTTGAGTTCAGAGGGAATGTCACTCTCCACAAGAAACCATGGGGTGTCATGGAATTGGGCAGTTCTCAGTGAACGTTCCCCCCGATGGTTCGACATTGCCAACATGGAGATTCTGGACGCACCTCCCCAGCTCGCTGATCCCGAGAGCATTGAGGCATATGTGGATAAACGGTCAGTGGTGGGAGTCATAAGAGCTAGATTACTTGAGCACGAAAAAATCACCACAGTTTCTCCGGGCGTGTGGTTTACTCCCCCCGCTTCGAAACCTCCTGCGCCTCTTGACGAGCCAACCTATCACCGAGGGCCTTGGCTGTTGGGCTCTTCTCATATCAACGCCCCCCACATCCGACCAACCCAACCAGTTGCTGCCTTGATCAGCGAGAGACTCCCCAGATCAGTATTGCTCAGATCTGCAAAATCAAATGCGTTGGTAATTGCCGATTTAGGAGGTTTGGGACTTGGAGGCAGAAAATACCCCCTCAGGGCCCTCGACCATTGGATCGAGGGAGCTCATCCCAGGTTAACAGCCACTGAGAGGAAGAGGAGGTTGCAGTCACTGAGGGACAGACTGTTGACATCAAGGAGGGTAAAGACGGAAGACTCAACCCTTAGGAGATTCAGAAGGGATTGGGGTGGTGCAGAATTCTCCACGGACGAATCAGTGTTCAGGCTAATCGACCTGAGGGGGCTGGGTAAATCTGCAATCGAATCCCTAATCCGATGGTCTTTGGAAGTTGATGAATTGCCACTGGTTCTTGAGATTGGAAGTGATTTCCCAAACGATCTCCTCAATAGGATCGCATCTAGTTCAAATCTCAGACTCGTTCTAATGAACGAACTAATTGATCAATTCACAGATTCGGATAGGATTGAAGTGGATAGGATCAGAACTCTCCCATGGCTAAAATTCTCTACCAAATCGGGAAAGGAGCTTCCAGTCAGACTTCTCGAGGAGGCTAAGGCCGCTACATCCGTTCAAGAACTAGAGCAACCATCTATTTCTCCTTGGGACGTCCTAAGCCTCCCCGTGGAGCACGAATTCCAACCCACACAACTAGAGGGAGATTTGGTTTCAATTGTTGGTTCGGCTCTTTCTCAATTCCCCGATGGGGACGAGGAATGGGCCAACCAGGTGGAAGCCAGGTATCCACTTGCTGCGTGGATCGCCTCACCGCAATGGGCAAGATGGCCTAGGTGGCAGCGACTCTCGAATCGACTGGATCCTGAGTGGCTAGCCTTACTGGACATGGACCACCTACCAATTGACAGAATCTCTGAGTTAGCCGACTTAGCTCCGGATTCAGTCCTAAAGGTCTACGCGAGTAAGATTACAACAAAACTGAGGGAGGATCCCGACAACCTACTGAGATCATGGCCCGCAATAGACCCAGCCCAAGCGAGCAGAGGTGCTGCATGGGTAGCATCTCAGTTCATCCAGAACTCAGCTTGGCTGCCCGAAGAATCACATAACGATTTGATAGAGTGGGGCGTTGAAGCATGGCTATCGGAACCCCCCAGAGACTCAGTTGACGCATTGGTCGGCGTTTCTTGGTTGCTTCGTCATTGCGAAAAGTCGGATTCTGAAGTAGAAAAGATGACTCTGAGAATTAGGGATCGCGGGTCGCAACTACCCGAAGGTCACAAACTAAACACTTGGTCAAGACTATACAATCACGCAACGGGTTCTAGCGAGGCAGATCTGGATTCATTTCAAACCATTCGCAGAGACCTACCGCCTGGATGGTGGGCACCGATTTCTTCACAGATATTGCTGCGGTTCCTCGAGGAAGAAACCCTCGATGAACTCCTGGTGCACGAATCACCTTGGTGCGCGACAATTCTCCGTCCAATCGGTGAACAATGCGAAGCACCCGGACTTTCCTCGATTTCTCACCCGGGATGCCATCCAGAATTACTCCAAACCCTTCAAAGTAGATTGCGAGGAATTCCAGAGACAACCATTGAACAGCGTGACCTGAACCAGCTCCGGGATTTGATTGAGGCCCTAAAGTCAGTAAGAGACAAGAGCCCACCAATTTCAGGTAGGACCCACGATCTCGTTGGATGGTTGGCCCAACCAGTGGAAAGGTGGCCAGACTTCACGATTGAAATCATGATGGAGGGGGACAGCTCTGTCGCTGAGAGGCTGGTCCTAAGGAGATCCGGCTTCCACCCAGAATTACTTTGATGCCTAATTTCCCGTTCCAAATGCCACCGTTGGGTTCTTGTGCATATCTGTGCGCGGAGTGTTGCCCGACCGGCAACACCGTGTGGACGAAACCCCCTCGCCGGAGGTGGAGGGTGAAGCACGGCACCACGGTTCGGGTGACCACCTGTCGAAGACCACCGTGACCGCATCAGCGGTATGATCAGTGGCGCAAATCAGGTGGCCGGATAGCGTTAGGTCCCCTGAGGACGGAATAGAATGAATCAAGGGACTACCCCGCTATCCGACAGACGTCCCGGGGTGGGTCAGGCGCCCGAGCCAAGCAGTGAAGGTTGCCGTTACGCCCCGGGGCACACAATAACCCACAGCACTCAAAGCATGCTCATATGACGGGATACTGATGCATGACGTAGGCCTTGTAGGAGGAACGTTCGATCGCTTCCACGAGGGCCACTCCTTACTGCTGCGCAGCACTCTTGAATTATGCGAGCATGTGGAGATTTGGCTAACGTCCGACTCTCTAGCTGAAAGAAAGGACCCTCGAATTTGCACTTGGGAGGGGAGATGCAGAGACATTCGGGATCGGATGGGCCCGGAACTTTCAGACCGTCTAAGCTTCTATGTACTCGAGGATAGGCATGGGCCAGCCCCAGACCATAGGGTAGCTGGCTCCATTACTTGCACACCCGAGAACCGTCCCACTTGTGAAGAGATTAATTCGATTAGATCAGGGAACGGCCTACAGCCACTTGAAATTATCGAGGTCCCTTACTTTTTGGCCTGGGACGAAGACCCTATTTCCAGCTCACGAATAAGAGACGGAGAAATAGGCCGTAGCGGTTTGCCTTGGATCCCAGCCTCATTCAGGGAAGGAAGTATGAAAATAACCACCGAGGTAGAAAACCAACTCAAGGAACCATTTGGACAGTTGGTTGCAGGACCTGAAGAGAACCCATCAGCTGCAATGATTGAGGTTATCAGACAAATAGAGCCCGATTTCGGCCCAGTAATTGCCGTGGGGGATGTCACTGTAAGAACGATGGAGGAACTAGGTCGGCCCGCGGACATCGCTCTTATTGACGGCCTAACGAAGAGGGAACCTTGGGAGGGTTCGAATTCTATCGATTTTTCCGCTTACGATGGAATCCTTCACTGCGAGAGCCCCCCCGGTTTTCTGACACCATCACTTCTGGAGGCTTGCGAGAAAGCTGTTTCATCTTGGCTAAAGGACGGCCAAACGAGCTTAATTCAGGTGGGCGGCGAGGAGGATCTAGCACCCCTGCTGCTTCATCCTTTGTCCCCCCTAGGTGCTGTAGTTCTGTACGGGCAACCGGGTAAAGGGGTAGTGGTGAGGAGGTGTAGCGAGGAAACAAAGAATCGCTGCAGGAACCTACTCAGTTGTTTCAAACCAGCCTATTGAGACGACTCAGCTTCTTGCAGGATATGGAGCCCAAGTCCGAAGGAAACTAGGGCAATCGAAACTGAATAAACTCCGGGGTCAACCCACGTGTTGTTCAACGCGCCCCAATAAAAATAGAAAGCCATCCCAGAAAGAGCCAACCAGCTAGCCAGTGTCCTCGTGATCCCGCCATCAGTGGAAATTAAGCTGGAAAGAACAGGGCCACTCGGCAGCCCTCCGATCCAACCTGCGATTCCGTCTTCCCGTGCCTTGCTCATACCAATAATTCCGGCTGAAAGTATTGCAATACCAATGCCACCGAAAATAATGTCGCCAATCAGGATCCCCATCTCCCATTCTGAATTAGTATTGCTTCCATTGGTCAGGAAGTCTATCCACAGAACCTTCCGTCCCTCAGAGAATGCACCAATTGCGATGTTGATGATGTTCAGGAAAATGCACCACGTTCCGACTAATATGGCACCCGCTGAGGCGGTACTGCTGGGTAGGAACAAGGAGTCCATCCACTCTGAGTTGTCTTCAGGCATCGAGCCGCCGACCTTCACTTTCGGTATAATCGTTGCCGGAACACCCTAGCTATAGTTGTCCTTGCAACTGGTACTTGCCCATCGAGGCTTCATTGACTAGCGGCTCGCTGTCACTCATGAGGGCAATCGCGTCAATCGCCTTGGGAATGGCAGAATTGACCTGCTTGCTCCGTCCTCCTCGACCCTTGCTGACATTCCTCGCCATAATCAGCCCAATTGTGTCCAGCTCATTTAGGAGTGAGGAGACTCTTCTGGTGGTGAGCGGCTCTATCCCAATTTTCGAACAGGCCTCCGCGTAGGTTCGATAGATTTCTCCCGTGGAGATGTTCCGCAGGCCGTTTTCCTCATTCAGGCAGATTGAGAAAAGAACCAGTTTTTGATGCAGGGGCAGAGTCTTCAGGACAGGAGTTACTTGGTCGTATTCCAGTTGGCTTTGAGCCAGCCTCACGTGTTTCGTATTGACTTTTGCCTGAGCCCGTTGCTCCGCTTTCTGCACTGAAATCCTAAGCAGATCCAGAGCCCTCCGAGCATCACCATGCTCTTGGGCAGCCAATGCAGCGCATAGCCTAATGACCCCCTCATCTAGTACGTCTCCCCTGATGCCCATCGACGCACGTTCACCCAGGATGTTCTGGATTTCTGTGGCAACGTAGGGATGGAAAACAAGGTCCTCCTGGCTCAGCCTAGAACTTACCCTTGGGTCCAAGTGTTGAGTGAAGTGTAAGTCATTGCTGATTCCTATGATTGAACATCTTCCTTCATCTAGTACCGTGTTCAGGCTGGTTAAAGCGTAGAGTAGGTCATCGCCTGCTTTGTCGACGAGGTTATCAACTTCGTCAAGCACAATAATGTGGACCCCACCGATTCTGTTCATTCTGCTGATCAATGTCTCCAATACCCGATCAGTAGGCCACCCGGTAAATGGGACAGGGGCATCCCCTCTCTGGGCAAGTTGAGAGGCTATGTATTGCACAACCCTGTACTTCGTGTCTACGTTCCGACAATTGATTTCGTAAGTCTTCACCATTTGCCCCATTTCAGAGCCCTTTTCTCGCAACTGCCCTAGGACGAACCTCGTCACAACAGTCTTGCCCGATCCAGGAACTCCGTAGAGCAGCATGTTTGAGGGAATGTGACCATTCAAAGCATCAACTAAATTTCTAACAAGAGCATCGACCTCATGCTCCCTGTGCGGCAGTCTGGAAGGCTCGTAAGCATGGTCGAAGGCTTTTCTGTCTGTGAATAGGCTATCCTGTCCGAGAATCTTCTCGAAAATATTGCCCTCCATTTATTTTCACCGTCTTGATAGACGCAATGCCGGCCATTCTTCCACCCCATTGGATTCATTGCTCGATGTGCGTATCACTGACGGAATGTGTCAGTGGTAATAAGAGTGTCTTGGGCAACTGAAAAACTCCCTTCCAAATGCACACTAATTTGTCAACGATACCTATATTCGAAATTATGCCAATATTGCCAATATTGTTCTTTGCAGTGCCCTTTTATCACTGAAATCTTTCAGTTCGGTTATTGGTCAATTATTCATATTTCCTGACGTCATAAAATTTACACCGTTCATTATTGGGAATTTCTGCCGGAGCTAGATCATTGCAGCACATGGCATCTGAAATCCTGCAAACAAATTTCTCCAATATAATTGATATTATAAGTATGTGTAAATATATTGAATATTAAATTATCATTTTATAACTACCGTCTTCGTATATCTCCAAACGATCCCCATCATTGAGTTGGATGATGCTTTCTGGTAATTCAGGAATTTCGAAACCCCCGGATGCTTTGGAAGATTGAGAGTAGTTGTGCGTTACCAGTATCTGGACATTTGGGTGCCTATGGGAAAACTCCACAACTTGGGATGGGTTGTGGTGATTAGGGCTACTGACAAAATCTGGAACCCCCATCTCGAGAATCACAATTTGTGAATCCCTAGCCAATTCCTCTATCTTTTCACAGGGTCCCGAGTCACCGCAGTGAAGGATCGAAAGCCCGCTACTGTGGCTTAGCTTGTACCCATGCGGGTCTGTTTCAGGAGTATGGGCGACTGGGAACCTCTCGAAACTCCACTGCGTTCCCTCCAAGTCTCCCGATTCGCCCTCGTTCCATATGGAGCGTAAACTTAGGCATTCATCCAGGCTCCCGGGAAATCCAACCTCACAAAGTTCGGTCAACAACTCCTTTCCACCCGGCCTGCAATGAATTCTCAGGGCCTTCCTCGCATTTCTGTCTGGAGCCAACCATTCCCTATCTAGCATCAGAAACGGGAATCCAAACGTGTGATCAGCATGCCAATGGGTTATCAGAAGGTGGCGAATTTCGGATGGAGCAATCCCAGCCCTGCGAAGCTGCGGTAGCACAGTCGGTGGCACGTCAATCAGGATTTCTCCATCAATTAAGGCAAGGGCGTGCATCCTGCCAGGGGGTGAGAAGGCATTGCCTGTTCCTAGGAACACAACCTCCGCCATGGACCGCCTTGACGCCTCCTAGCCTTGATGCTTCCTTATGGCGGGAAGCCACTCTCCGCATTCGTTCATAAGCAAACTGTAACTCCCAAGAACAGGAGTGGTGACATGTCTGACTGGAGTTCAAAGAACCCGTTTATGAGCACCATCTCCCAGAACTTCATCCTCAATGGTGAAGGGTCACGCAAGGAGACTCGACACATCGTATTCGATCTGAAGGGATCCGGTCTAGAGTACAAAGCAGGCGATGCCCTTGGAGTAGTTCCTAGATGTCCCCCGGAGTTGGTCGAAGAGCTCCTATCGGCAACAAATTTCTCCGGTGAGGAAGAGGTCCAGACCCATTTGGGAAACTGCACTCTCCGGGAAGCTTTGTTGGACAGATATGAGATTCACAGGGTCTCAAAGAAGTGGATTGCAGGTTTAGAGGAGCACTTCTCCGGCGAATCAGGGAAGGTTGAGATGAGAATAGTTAGGAGGCAACGATTTTCCTCTGTGGACGGTGAACTGCTGATGGACTGGCGAGGAGACGGATTGGAGGGGGATGTCCCAGAAGACTACCTTGAGATGGGCTCCTTCGGAGATTCTGGATACGCACTTTGGAGGCAACTAACCTCGGACTCAAGCGCGATGGAAGACTACATCTGGTCAAGGGATTACATAGATGCCACAGCCGATTTCTGCGATGCTGGTTTCACGCCCCAAAGGTTGGTGGATGGCATGGATCGCCTGAAGCCCCGATTGTATTCTATAGCCAGCAGCCCGCATTTTGAGAAAGATTTAGTCCATCTGACCGTTGCAATTGTCCGCTACAATCACCATGGCAGGGACCGGACTGGACTATGTACGGGATTCATGGCCGACAGATGCGATGATAACAAGACTGAGATCGGCGTCTTCATGTCTCCAACCCGTTCCTTCGTCCTGCCCGAGGATAGTTCTCAGGACATCATCATGGTGGGCCCAGGTACTGGAATTGCCCCGTTCAGAGCGTTCCTCCAACAAAGAGAAATGGACGGCTCAACCGGCCGCAACTGGCTCTTCTTTGGGGATTGGACCGAGGCGGGCGAATACCTCTACAGTGATGAGATGGAGGCATGGAAGGAAAAGGGAGTCCTCACGAGACATGACCTTGCTTGGTCTCGCGAGGGTCCCGAGAAGGTTTACGTCCAGCATCTGATGAAGGAGCACGGAAGTGAAATCTGGGAATGGATCGACAAAGGCGCTTATTTCTATGTCTGCGGAGATAAGAATTACATGGCAAAGGATGTTCACAAAACCCTGATTGGGATTTGCTCCGAATTTGGGGGCATGAGCCTTGAAGAGGCCAAGGAGTTTGTCGAAGTGGGCCTGATGAAGACTGAGAAGAGGTACCTTAGGGACGTATACTGAATCCACGGCCGATTCACTCATACGAACGTGCACTTAGCGAATGTCGTGTTCCGCAGAGTCCTAATCGCCAACCGGGGCGAGATCGCTCTTAGAATCCTCCGTTCACTACGTTTATTGGGGGTTGAGGGCGTTGTAGTTCACGGTCGAGAGGATCGACTTTCCATGCCCGTTAGGATGGCTGACGAGGGATACTTCATCAATCGGGAGGATTCACTTGCTTCGTATTTGGACATTGAAGCCATAGTTGCTGCAGCTAAAGATGTAGGCGCGGATGCAGTTCACCCCGGGTACGGGTTTCTATCTGAGAACGCAGCATTCGCCCAACGCCTCGTTGAAGAAGGAATAGCCTTCATCGGCCCATCTCCCGAATCACTGCGATTGCTTGGGGATAAGATTGCTGCACGCAAGGAGATGTCGAAGGCGGGCATTCCAATTGCTAGGGGTTCAGAGTCCCCAATCACTAGTCCCGAGGAAGCACACAATTTGGCCTCAGAGATTGGCTTTCCCCTGATGATCAAGGCAGCCTCGGGAGGAGGGGGGATAGGTATGCAGGTTGTCCACTCCGAGGACGACTTCGATTCCGCTCTCAGGCTCTGTCAAGGTAGGGCTGCATCCGCCTTTGGCGATGAGAGGGTGTTCATAGAGAAATTCATTGCTAACGCCGAACACATCGAGTTCCAAGTCATCGGTGATGGGAAAAGGGCCATTCACATGGGTGAGAGGTTCTGCTCCATTCAGCGGAGACATCAGAAGATCATAGAGGAAGGGCCCTGGCTCAGCGAAGAAATCAGGCAAGAACTTGGCTCGAAGGTGGTTTCTGGAGCTGAGGCAATAGCATATAGGGGCCTTGCAACATTCGAATTCCTTAGGGATTCGGAGGGCGAGTTCTACTTCATGGAGGTAAATCCCAGAGTTCAAGTTGAGCATACCGTTACTGAAATGATTACTGGGCTGGATTTAGTATCCATGGGGATATTGGTGGCAGCAGGGGAGAGGCTGACAATGACCCAAGATGAGATTAGTTGGAATGGACACGCAATACAAGCTCGGATCAATGCAGAGAACTCTTCGACTTTGACCCCATCTCCCGGACGGCTCTGGGAGTGTCATTGGCCTGGAGGCCCCGGAATAAGAGTCGATTCGCACGCTCATTCCGGATATGACATGCCAGGGGATTTCGACTCACTCCTAGCGAAGATCATCGCATGGGCACCAACTAGAGACGAGGCAATCAACAGGCTCGACTCGGCCCTCGATGAGGCCATACTGTCAGGAGTCGACACCCTAATTCCACTGCATAGGGCAATTCTTGCGCATCCAGATTTCAGGGAAAGAAAAATCACCACAGACTTCTTGGACCAACATCCGGAGCTACTATTGGGAGGCAGTTAGGATGGATATGTTAGTCATTGGAAGCATAGGATATGACGATATCGAAACTACAGCTGCCAGTGGCTCCGACATTCTCGGAGGTTCTGCTGTTCATGCCGGCGTTTCCGCCTCTTTCCATTTGCCCCAGAT
The DNA here is from genome assembly GCA_964563355.1 of uncultured Candidatus Poseidoniales archaeon. Taxonomy (GTDB): domain Archaea; phylum Thermoplasmatota; class Poseidoniia; order Poseidoniales; family Thalassarchaeaceae; genus UBA36. The sequence goes on along the minus strand of CAZLVU010000004.1, from coordinate 48,110 downwards.
TCCAGGAGGAGGCCCTAGGGTTGGCCTAGTAGCTCCGGTGGGCGATGACTTTTCAGAGTCCGATAAAAAGACGTTGGAGGGACTGGGTCTGGATTTTTCTGGCGTCGCCACGCTCCGTGGAAAGACGTTTCGTTGGTCGGGCAGATACGAAGGCACGATGGAGAATGTGGAGACCATCTCCACGGAGGTAAACGTTCTCGGAGACTTTGACCCACAGATTCCAAGCCAGTGGACCTCTCCAAAGGTGCTCTTCTGCGCAAATACTCATCCAGCCTCTCAGATCTCAGTCTTTGATCAATGTCCGAACGCAGAGATATCTGCCGTTGATACATTCATGCTTTGGATCGAGACGGAGTTCGAGCAATTGTCTCATGCGCTAAGAAAGGCCGACATAGCAATTCTCAACGAGGAAGAGGTATGTGCTATCTCGGGAGAACAAGTTTTCATCAGGGCCTTGAAACCGATCATGTCCGGCTCTGCGTTGTTTGGCGGGGAGTCTGCTGGCAAAGGCCCTAGGGCATTGGTTGTCAAACGAGGATCTAGTGGGGTTATGGCCCAGCTTCCTTGCGGGACCATCGTCCTCCCGGCATTCCCAACTGATGAAATTGTGGACCCAACAGGATGTGGCGACTCGTTCGCAGGTGCAATGTTGGCAAACATCACTGGGGGGGCAGGCATATTGAACGATCTTGAGGCGATGAGACTCGCCATGGTGCACGCCGTGGTAACCTCTTCATTCACCATAGGGGGCTTGGGGCCATCAAAGCTTCAAGGTCTAGAGAGGGGGATGTACCACGCGAGACTGGATAGATATCGCAGGATGGTCGGGCTGTAATCATCCCAGTCTCCGCAAACCTGGTAGTGGGTGCGGATCTTCGCTGGATGAGGTAGGTTTCAGTTGATTGAATCTAAGAGAATCCGGGGGTGAATCTAAAATCCTTGGAGCTGGCTCTTCCCCTCTGGAAAGCCTTGTGACCAAGGAATCCAATACGTCCTTGGCTGAGGAGCTTCCATTGTTTCCCTGAATCTGCCTAACCCTAGAACCAACCTCTGCCTGATGGTCTTGATCACTCCTGAGCCTCATGTGTTGAGATGACTGCAATCGTTTCTGGAACTTGGGCAGCTTCTCCTGCCTCCCAAATCTTTCATCTTTCCTAGATTCATAGGACTGGGGCACCCCACTACTCGGCCTCAATAGTCTGGTAATCCACCCAGAGGACAAGCTCTTATGCCTCCCCCCCCTTAGTGAAATCCTGTTTGCTCCCATGCTGGAAGCCAACCTATTCAATGCAGGGTATTCCTCCAGATTTGCTGTTTTCCTCATACTATCAGTGGATTCACTTAGCCGAAGTTGCTGCCTCGCCTTTGCTTCTCGGACCACTCCAGCCTTGCATTCCTGGCGCACAGCCTCTTCCGTTGGAGGGGGGAGCATCGGGCTCGTGAACTGATGATCGGGAGATCCGAATCTGGTGTGCGCCATCTTGATCATCTGAGCACTAGAGGGTTTTCGTTCAGGCGGTTCAGAATTCCCTCCAATTTGCCCTAATCCAAATTCGGAGGGCGAATCTCCTCTATCCAAATCTTCTGTAGGATATTCGACATCGAACAGTCCACCTTGTGAAAATAGATCCAGTCCTTCTGTTGCATCTGAAAGTGCCGTGTCCATCCTACTTTCACTACCAAGTTGAATGTCCTTCTCCATATACCACGAAGGCGATTTCCTGCCCCCCCACGCTCTCTCGTATGCATTCACTCCAGCCAATGGGGCATCCTCCACGTCTGCATCTGACTGTACGTGCTCAAAATCAGGCACCTGACTCGGAATTTCGGTTTCAATTTCGGATCGATATGCCGACTCTGCTGCCTCATCTCCTTCCCCGAACACATTTCCGTGAAAAGCAAACTGAGTTTGATTGTCCTCACCCGACTCCTCGTTCGGAGCGTCAAATTCTAACGGAGCGTTTAGCAGGCCTTTTGCATCCCTAAGGGCCGGGAAGGCAGGAAGCTCAGTCTCCAGATTTTCCAGGCCAAACAGGGCTTCATCGATAGTGCTCCCATGTCTAACCCTATCTACCATCAAGCAAAGTTTTAGCAGATTCCCCTCATCTCCTGAGATGAGATGCCTATCTCCCGATCCAGTTTCAATCGCGAGAATGGAATATCTGGAGAGAACGTTGGCGAGGACGGCCCCAGCTCCCATGAAAGTAGCTAGCCAATTCCAAGGAGAAACAATGGTTGTGATGCCAAGATAGATTGCAATCGCCCCAAGAAATAGCGTCCCAGAGGGCAGCATTGGGACTTTGAGGTGCCTCATTCTGTCTATTGCAGCAAGGTCAATTCTGACTCCCTTCCCATCGAACCTTTCTATGGTCAGCTGCCGCTCTGTTAGGACCGCGCAATACTTCCCTCTTGTCCCGACTAAGTAGAGTCCGCCAATTAACTCAGCATTCTTCTTCTCCGTCGGGCCTTTAGGCCCGGCTAAGTACATCCCGAGGCCGGAGCCGCTCGACTAGGGTATAAGTGCATGGGAGCCCAAACTGCTCATGGCCATAACTTGGACATAGTAATTATTTCACCGATTAGCAATTTTCCCAAGTCATTTCATTGCATCACGGGCAGTTTTTGCTCGTTCCCACAAACTCCGTTCCTCATCGGTTTGAGGCTCAAACTGAGGAATCTCAACTGGATTCATCGATTCGTCGACGGCCACCATAAAAAAGAAACCAGAACAAATCTCCTGATCAACCCACTCAGATCTTGAAAGTCTGGACGAAGAAACATGAATCCCTGCAGTCCTAGGTGATGTCCAGACAATCCTGGCAGTGGTTCTGATTACATCACCTTGGAAAGCCGGCCTCTTGAATTTCAAAGCGTCAACTGAGACCGTAACGAATTCCCTGTGAGCAAATTTCGATGCCGACATCCCAGCAGCGGTATCCATTATCGACATCAGCCGACCCCCGAATAGGGTATTCATGGCATTCGTGTCACCGGGAAAAACCTCGTTCAGAAGCACTAGTGGCTCGGCCGAGAAAGGACCTTCAACCGCCATCAATACATATGGCCCCCACCATCCTCCTTGAATCCTACACCGATTAGCGCCATTCTGGAGCCGTTTCACCGTTGAATTGAACCGGGGACAACGACTCGGTGTGGCGTGAGCATTCCAGAATTGAGCTGGGACCCATCAGTTTTCCAAGATCCAGAGGGCGGAACCATCATCCTTTGGCCGTATCTGCCATGCGTCCGAATGCCGGCCCAAATGAGGCCGCGTGACTGGGACGGGTTGGCCCTCATTCTGTCCAGGGACGGCCTGGATGCAATCAGGGAGGAGGAAATCCAAGACCAGCAAAGCCATGGTGTTCACACCGAATCCGCCGCGGCTTCGGGAACCACTTTGGGAATGTTGGTCAAGGATCTGCAGGATTTGGATCTCGAGGGGCCGGCAATCCCCGATCCCGAACCAATCAGGCTTCTGCACCATGCTGAGAACTCCAGAGGGGGGATGCCAGTATATTCAATTGAACCCGAATTGGACGACGAAAATTGGGCCGACTGGCTTGCTAGATGTGCCGATCAACAAGTCCGACTCACAAACCTCATCGCGACAATCGGTCGGTCGAAGAGGTGGGCAAAGGCACGTAGGGCAGCAATTCCCAAAGTAGGCTCTTCAAGATGCGTAGATGCAGACTTGGGTGCCGCGGCTACTGTGTGTGCAGCATGGTGGCTAGAAGAAGGGTCCGCGCTGACTCCAGAGCTTGTCGCTGAGCGAGACCAGCGCCTCGCTGCCCGCCTAAGAGGGGCCTTGGCCAATCTGCGCGACAGCAGGATTGATGAAAGCGAAGCCTCGGGGCCGAAACTGTTGGCACCAATTCAACAAGCACATTTGCCCGCGCTCAGGGCCTGCTTAGAATCACATATCGAACCAGAGGGAGTGGAGGCAGAAGGATGACACAAGGGAAACCGGAAATCAAGATTGAGACACAATCGTTCAGGGTGACCCCCAGCTCCCCTGTCTCCATAGTGGATGCCGTTAGGCTTGGAGGGGGAAGTAGCAACGGGGCCTACGCTGTAATAGAGCACCAGAATCCTCGGTCCATGGTGGTCATAGATCCTGATGGGGCTCTACTTGTACACGGGATTTCAAACGCCGAAGCAGCCAAGCTGATCGCAGAAGAAGTCCTACTTCGACTGGGTTTGTCAGAGACTGGTTTGGTAATTGAGAGGGGCGAGTTGCTGGCCAGCTTCTCATTGGGGAGAGCGGTACTGATAGGACTAGCAGCCAGCAGATTCTCAGATGCCGAACACGACGAGAGAATCGATGCTCTTAGAATAGATGCGAAACGTCACAAGTGCACGGTGCTCCTATTCAATAACGGGAGAGGGATTGTATTGGGCCAGTCTTCTAAGAGAGTTGCAGAGATGGCAGCCTCTCACTGGTTCTCCCTACTCGAGCAAGAAGGCGCACTTGCGTGAGAACATGCTCGACGAGGGAGTATGGAAGGGACCGATTGTCGACCAGCACATGCACCTGGATCGGAATTACAAGTTCCTAGGCGCAGTCTCAGATTTTGTTCATAGTGGTGGAACCGGAATCATGCTCGTCCACAAGCCCGGGTTCTCCAGAAACCTTCCAACTGACCTAGAAGGTTACAGGGTTGCTTACTCTGAAACACTCAAGATGGCTGAGGATGTGAGAATTCGCTTTGACATCGATGTGGGGGTTGTTCTTGGACCTCATCCGGTAGCCTGGGAAAAGCAGATCCAATCATTGGGCATGGACAGGTCCACAGAACTTCACCTCGAAGCTGTTGGCTTGGCACTTGATTACATCGAGGACGGGGCAGCAAATTGTTTGGGAGAGGTCGGCCGTCCACACTACCCAGTCGACGAACAAACTTGGACAACGGCTAACGAAATTCTGGTCGAGGTGATGGCACTCGCCTCGACAGCTGGGACATCAGTCCAACTTCATGTAGAGGAAAACGGGGCTAGAACTTGCAGCGAACTTAGCAATCATTGCGTGAAGTCGGGACTCTCTCAAAGACGAGCAATTAGGCACTATGCCCCCCCAGACGTTAGCGCCGAATTCACCCAAGGACTTTCTGCGACAGTTAGTGTTGGCAGGGGTAGTGTGGAGGCACTGCTTGACTCTGCCAGAAGGGCCAGCGCTCCGTGGGGGATGGAGACTGACTACCTAGACGACCCCACTAGACCGGGAGCGGTTCTCGGACCAAAGACAGTTCCTAGGAGGACCCAAGAACTGTGCTCATCATTAATCTCAAGCGATTGGGACGAATCCGAGATCGAGAAACTGCTCTACAATGTCCATGAGGCGTGGCCAGAAGAACTCTACCTCCCATAACCAAAGCTAATTTCTGGTGTCAAGGCCATCACCGCGCCAATTATGAATAGAAATACTGAGACGCCAAAGAAGTGCAGATCCCCAAATGGAATCGGCCTACCAAGTGCTTCCATCCCCATCCTCCACAGAGGGCCATTGATGGGCAAAAACAATATCATCACGACAAATCCAAGTCTCTGCCTCAATTTCACAGCATACGCTACAGGTACTCACTATTGAAATCCATTAGGACCGAATCGGTTTAGAGGCAATCTTGGCTCGAATGTCCCAGCGTCGGTGATGTAGGGGTAGCATCTGAGCCTTCCAAGCTCATGGCCCGGGTTCAAATCCCGGCCGGCGCACCATAACCCGATTTGGAATTTGGACACAGCGAAAAGAGTGAAGCATTGAAACACCAAATGCTGCACGAGGCTCTGTGTCAGCAACGGAGAAGGTTGAGCCCTCTGCTGTGACCTCGATCAGTAAAGATGACTCTGATCAATTAGATGACAGACAGGTGGTCGGCAAGAAGATTTGGCGGATTGTACCTTATGTCACACGTTATTGGAAGCAAGCCCTAGGTGGGATCCTGGCGAACGTCGGTGCCAGAGCATTCGACCTAATCCCATTCATCGCGATTGGTATGGCAGCGGACTACTACCAATCCAAGACATTCACAAGCTCTGCCATCCAGAACTTCGTGAATTCCGAGGCTCTCCCTTCTCTCGGACCGATCAACTCAATCGAACTAGGATTCGGCCTACTCATCCTGATTTCATTCACGATTCTTGCTGTTTTCCAGGGGCTTAGCAATCAACTCTGGCAGTCAACCGCCTACAAGGCCCAGCATGACATCAGGATGGACGCAACTCATTCACTAATGTCTATGGAAGCCTCTTACTTCGAGAGTAGGCAGTCTGGGAATCTAATGTCTGTTCTATCTGCAGACGTTGCCCAACTAGAGGATATCATCTCCGACGCAAGTACAAGCATGATTCGAATCATTACAACGTTCGCTACTGCGTTCGCAATAATGTTCTGGATGTCACCAACACTGGCCTTGATCCTCTTCATCCCACTTGTCCTAATTATCCCCATGGTCGTCTGGTTTTCGACAAGAGTTCAGAGAAAGTACAGGAAACAGAGGGAGAGCACGGGAGGGATAGTTGCAATACTCGAGAACGTCCTCTCTGGCATTACCGTGGTCCAGGCCTACAACGCCACCGGGTTCGAAGGCTCTAGGATCGAGGGCCAGAGCGGAGACTACAGGGATCAGGCAATACAAGCAGCCTTCGTGAGGAATCGTTTTATTCCTGGGATTTACGTTGTGGCTGGGATTTCATTCGGCCTCCTTGTGTCAGCAGGTGGTTGGGTCATGGAGTCCGGTGATATTACAGTCGGCCAATTCGTCACTTTCCTACTGATTTCTACGAGGATGACCATGCCCATGTTCATTCTGGGAATCCTTCTCAACCAACTACAGCGCGGCGAGGCCGCATCAAAACGCGTCTTCGCAATCATAGATCTCGAACCATCAATCTTTGACAAAGAGGGGGCAATGCCATTGGAGGGGCCAATAATCTCTATTCAATTCGAAGGAGTGTCCTTTGCCTATCCGACTTCAGGAGCTAATGTGTTGAATGAGATATCCTTCTCCGCCTCTTCCGGAGATTTCCTCGGCGTCATGGGTCACACTGGGGCGGGTAAGAGCACAATCCTGAAGCTGGTGGAGAGGTTCTACGAACCCCAGAACGGTAGTGTCATGATTAACGGCCAGGACATCAACGATTTCCAGATAGAGTCAGTCAGGTCACGCGTGGGATTTGTCTCTCAGGACCCCTTCCTGTTCTTTGGAACGGTCAGGGACAATGTCGCATATGCTCGCGATTCATCGGATGAACAGATTCACAGTGCCTTAGAGGCGGCAGGAGCCTGGGAATTCGTGTCACAGATGTCCGATGGAATCGATACGATGGTCGGCGACAGGGGCATCATGCTATCAGGGGGCCAGAGAGCTAGGATCAGCTTAGCACGAGCCCTACTCAATGATCCGGATCTACTGATACTCGATGAGGCGAGTGCCGCACTTGACGCAGAGACCGAGAAGAGGATCCAAGAATCTCTGTTCGGGGGCTCCAACGGTAGCAAGAAGAGGATTACGATAGCAGTAGCTCATAGGCTAGCGACCATCAGAAATGCTGACGAGATTATTGCAATGGTTGATGGATCAATCGTGGAAAGGGGAACGCATCTTGATTTGCTAGGCAATAACAACGTTTACGCTTCACAATGGTCCATACAAACCGGGGAGCTTGACTCTTCGGAGGCTTGATCTTGGAGCCATCTGAGGCTTCTTGGGTTTCAGTTGAACCCGGTTCAGTATTGGTTGGGTCCAACAACAGGTCAGTCTTGTTCGGAGGGGCCTTCTTCGGCGTTATGACGATAATTTTCTGGCGGCCAATTCAGCCAAGTTGGCTCAAACGAGACGGCGCAATGGTCCAAGAAAGATCCGAATACTAGTCCGCCCTCTCCCGGTCGTCAATTTGGAATCCCGAGCGTCCGGAAAAGATCCTCCACCTACCCTGCAAAACACCCATTCCATAGTTCCAATGCAGAATGAATGAAACAATCGAAGAGAGCGTCACAGTCAACGCACTTTTACTCGGGGAACTTCCCAATGCTGCTCCTGACCAGGCAATCAGGTTGTACAAAATCGCAAGAGTGGGAAGCTGATGGACGGCTGCTCTCTCAATTCCCATCGGAACTGCTTCCTTCGATATATCCCAGAATTCCGGCCAAGCGAGCCCACCGTTAATGGCGCCCCAGGTGAAAAGTGTGAGGGATAACGCCACAATCAGAGGAAACGTCGAAACCAGAGCATGACTCCACCCCCATAGGCTCGGGTATTTCCTGCTAGCAAGGGTCCTCACTAGGCCGTAGTTCCTGATTTGCCTCTTGACTCGCCCAATCCCTCTCCTGCGATGCCAAATAACCGCACTCCCGTCCGACCATAGCCTGTGTCCGGCCATCCGAATTCTATGGTCCAGCATCACGTCCTCCGCCCCTATGGCTCCAGTGTCGAAACCCCCCACTTCTTCCAGGACGCTCCTTCTGTAAGCAGCATTGACTCCCGGGAGTTGATCGACCTCATCCAGTTCTCCGACTGCCCGTTTCCCGTAATTCGTTCCCGCTGTGAGGAAACGATTGCAGAAGGAAACATCGATGACCCTCTTCCACAGGCTTGAGGACTCTACGGGGGCGAAGTTGGGACCACCAACCCCCGCGACTTCGCTGCGTTCGAACCACCTGGCTAGATTTCCCACCCAGTCCGGGGGGACGAACACGTCGTCATCAGTGAAAAGCACAAGATCGGATTCGGTCGCCTCGATGGCAACGTTGCACGCGTCCGCCCTGGTTTTCGAGCCCTTGTCATCCAAGAAACGAACTCCTCTGGATTCCGCAACTTCTCGTCCAGGATCCTCCATCGGGCCAACAACCACCACTTCGACTCCTAAGTGGGTCTGTTGGATTAACCCGTCCAAGGCATCTCCCAGCTCTTCCGGATTGTTAATGGTTGGAACAATCACGCATACTCTGGCAACCATCTCAGAATCGCCTAATGGGGACTCATTGATGAGTTCACGGGTCATTCATGACTCTAGGCGCTAGGAAGTATGTCCATTTCGCCCCGCCGTCATTGCTCAGCCATGTCAGTCTAAGCGGATACTTGTCTTGGAATTCTAGCGTGACTTCGTTAGTCAGCCCCCCAGCTAGCTTCCTTGTCAAGGGGTCCAAGAACTGTAGGGAGTATGTTGAGTTTGCAGGGGAGGAGCAGGTCAGCTCACTGAGCTCACCCGACTCAAACTTGACGTTTACACCCTCTCCGGCCTCTACGGTAACTGAGACCGTCAATTGGTTTCGATCCATGCTTAAATCAACTAGCTCCCCTACGAACTTGGCCGCTCTAAGTGCTCGGGATAGTTTCTCCGAATCTATCGTTGCCCTAGTCTGGAAGTCAAGCTGCGGTAGGTTGGGATTATCCATGGCGTTCGTGTCTATCCCCCTCAAGATTCTGTGGACCTCACCGACCCTCACGTTGATTGCTCCAACCGCCTCGTCGTAATCCATCTCTACTAGGTCGTTCGGTCCGGCCAATGTTAGCAGATCCCTCATCTTCCCCAGTTCCAGTCCGATTTCAACTGGCTCGACCTCGTAGGTCTCAAAACATTCGTCAGCTACTGTAGCTGAAAGTAGGGCAACATGGGAGCCATCGACCACGTCAATCCCAAGTCCTTTCTCCCCCCATACAAGTTTGGCCTCATCGGTAAGAACTGAGAGGATGTCCACTATCTCCCTCATCAATTGTTGTTTTGCTGTAATCCTCAACACCAGACTCCTCACCCCATTTCCCTTAGAAAAAGAAGGCTCTTGATGCTTGTTGGCAGCAAACACCCGTCCTCTATTGGTACTCCCGCCACCTTTGGCCGCACGTTTCACACGTGCAAATCTTGGTCTCGGGTTCATCCGAGGCCCTAGTCTGACGCAGCTCGACAAAGGCTCGGTCACCATCACACTTCGGGCAAAGGTAGTCACCGACTCTCAACGTCCCCCTAGGCCCATCCTCTTCAACCACCTCAGTTAGGTGTTTCAAGGATTTTGAACCGGTCGTTGCCATGGCTTTTGAGAGGTCTATGGTCTCGCCAGTCATTGGGTCGGTAAACTCAGAACCTCTTCCGTCCGTTCCAGAAAGTGGGCCCTCGTATCCGCATTTGTAATCGGGACACTTGATCCAGCCCCTCCCGTCAGGGTATGACAATGCACCACACTCAGGACAGAACATGCTCTCACTAGCTAGAATCGCATTAACGCGAACCGAGTCATCGTGAGCAAACCGACTATTCAACTATTCGATTCAGTAATTTCCTGCACTTCCGTACCGTTCAAGCGACAACACTCCTTGGACATGGTGTGAAAATTCACTATGATTGGAGACTGGCGCGGGTAATCGATCAGGTTGGCAACATCTTAGACGAGGTGGTTTGGGACGGTCGTAGGACTGCCTCAAGCGTAGCAAACAGGCTCTCAATGACGCAGAATGGAAGAATTTTGCCTGAGGTCAGGGACTTGATGGATCGGTTTCCAGATGCAATTCTTGACCCTCTCGGCTCGATTTCAGACCCCGATTGGCCACCAAGTGACGATGATGAGGACCGTCTCGTGAATGAAGCATCCAATTTCCTCGCCAGGAAGGGAGTAGCTGATGCCGCCGAGAATCCAGATCGTCGTCTGGATATGCTAGTTTCTGCAACAATTGAACTCAGATCCGCATGGACTACCAGCGAGGCACGTTGCGTCGAATGGTCAGGACTGTTCATTTCCGAAGCTGACCTAGATCTCCAGAGGGACGAGATCCCAAAAGCAATATCCGAGGCATCTGATATCTCAGGGGCCGCCCAGTTACTAGGGGTGTCCGACCCCTCCCAAAAACCATCGGACGCAGAGTGGAAGGCCCTCCAGAATCATGCCCACCTGGTAGTGTCGTTGACCCGTAGTCTCGATGAGCACGAGGAAGCGATCCGGGAAATTGCTGAGTCCCACATCCCCTCTCTAAGCGCCCTAATGGGTCCTCTGGGATCTGCCAAACTTGTTGTCTTGGCCGGAGGCAGGGAGAGGCTAGCCAGAATGCCCTCTGGGTCATTGCAGGTTCTGGGCGCGCAAGCCGCGATGTCCGCCCACAGACGAGGAGCCCCCCCTCCCAAGCACGGGGCAATCCTCTTCTCAATGCCACAGGTCAGTAGATCCCCTCGTTGGGTTCGAGGAAAAATCGCACGTTTCATTGCCGGAAAAGCCAGCATCGCAGCAAGGGTGGACCACTTCGGTGGAAAAGCCTGGGGGAAGGCTGAGATAGACCAGATCAACAACGAGGTCGAGGCAATAAAGGCAAAGTTCCCCAGGCCGCCAAAGAGGCGGTGATTGACTGCGATCCAAACAAGTCTCGCTCGGCTGGGGTGTCCGGATGGAGGGCAGGTCCATATGGACCCGGAACGCGGTCAGGGGCGTCTCCGTCAGGGGGGAACGACGGAAGAGGGATGGCAGAATCGAGTGGAGGAAGTGGGACCCCACAAAATCCAAAGTTGCAGCTTCTATACTTAGGACGAAGGACAACCCCTCTGATATCATACCAGAACCCGGCTCCACCTGCCTCTATCTGGGTGCATCAAGTGGCGGCACAGTCAGCCATATCCACGATTTGGTCTGTGGATCTGACAACCATCACGGCGGTCAGGTGGTTGCAGTCGAAATCTCACCGAGGATGATGAGGGACTTGGCAGCATTGTCAGAGAGGAGGAGCGGTCTTGTCCCTGTGTTGGGAGATGCACGATGGCCTGGACAAGTATTACCGTTCATTAGGAAGAAGGCAGACTGGCTGCATCAGGATCTCAGCATCCCTGATCAAGCCGAGACCTTCGTAAGGATGGCATCATTTTTTTTGAAATCAGGAGGGGTCGGGCTTCTGAGCCTGAAGGCAGCCAGCGAACGGGCGTCAGAGGGAGACGACAACTCCCGATTTGCTAAGGCTCAGAGAATTATCGCCTCATCCGAAATGGAGATATTGGAGAGAATAGACCTAACTGGGTTGGAGGAGCAGCACGTGTTGTTCAGGTGCGTGTCAGACAGCGGACCCACCTAGGATCAATGCCATAATTATCCCACCGTAGATTAACAATACCACCGCGTAAATCCCAATGCCTACCCACGAAACAATCTGTGCCGCTTTAGCCACTCCTTGGTCAGGGTGCCCCTGGTTCTGGTTTGTTATGGATAGGGCGCCATTGGCAAGAACTAGGCTAACTGGAAGCAACAGGCAGCACAAAAGCACACCAAGTATGGACAAAACCAGAGCCACAGTAGCGTTTGTGGCGGGCATAATCCCCGGCGCGCTGTATGGCCCCCCCGCCTGAACGTAGATTTGTTCGGACGGCCCAGGTGCCTCGTCACCCTCGCTCGGGCTCCCCTCGAAAACCACGACTGTTTCGGGAGGGCCATCCCCTCCCTCATCAGTTTCCGAGGTGACCCAGTCAGGCAGCTCATCTTTCATGCGCTCGCAGATAGGCCCTTGTCGATTAATTGTATCGTCTTCTTTTACTCTTACGAAGAGTAATGACCATGCACACATTCTCGGACCTGTGCCCGAGTTGCCAGAGGTAGAGACAGTCCGTCGTGGACTTGAGCGACACCTAGTTGGCCATGAAATCATCGAGGTGGAACTTCGTAGATCCGGCCTTCGGTTTCCATTCCCCCCCAATTTTGCTCAATGCCTGTCAGGCAGAGTGGTGGAGGGCGTCGATCGCAGGGCTAAGTACCTGTTAATCAGGCTGGAGGGAGGCCAGACTTGGCTTTGCCATTTGGGCATGAGTGGGAGGTGGACCCTCTTGGGGGATGGCATCGAGAGCAGGCCAGGCAGATTCGCAAACGGCGCATCTGTTGGCAGTGGTGACGGGCCACATGATTGGGTAGTCGTTCATCTGGATCAAGGTAGCAAGGCGGTCTTCTCCGACCATCGAAGATTTGGGATCATGGATTGCTTCCCCACGCACGAACAGAACAGTCACAGGCTATTGGCAAACATAGGGCCAGAACCCACACCCGACAATCTGACCCCACACGATCTCGCTGAGAGACTACGGAACCGAAACACCCCGATCAAATCAGCTCTGCTCGATCAAAGAACGGTCGCGGGCCTTGGCAATATCTACGTCTGCGAGATCCTTCACCGAGCAGGAACATCGCCAAAGAGATCAGCAGCCAGCGTTGCAGGGAAATCTGGCGTGCCGTCACGAATCGATAGGATTACGGGCGCCACTCACGATGTCATCACCGAGGCCATTGACGCCGGAGGCTCAACATTACAGGATTTCCGAGGAGTAGATGGCGATCAGGCGTTGGGCTACTTCTCTCATAGCTTCCTCGTTTACGGCAGGGAAGGCGAACCTTGCCTCAATGGGGGTTGCTCCGGCACCGTGAGAAGAATCGTGCAGTCGAACAGATCGACATTCTACTGCCCAACCTGCCAACGTTGATGGAAGGTTCCGCACTGTCCCAAGACACGACGACCCCCTAGTCGTAGTGCTGCGACATCTCAATCCCTCTTACCAGGGCTAACAGCATCTCGTTTCGCGGCGTGGGAATCCTCAGCTCCCGGCCCCTGCTGACCACTGCACCGCAAAGAACATCGATTTCAGTCCTCCTTCCAGCCATAAGGTCCTGCAGCATCGAGACGCGATTTTCTGCCGTGGCCAACACAACCTTTCGAAGAAACTCTTCCGGGTCAATCTCTCCAAGATTAATTCCTGCCGCTTTGGCTACTGTCTCAGCCTCCCTCATAGCTCCTATCGACTGCTCCCACAGCTCAGGGACTTCAGCCAATGCTCCGTTTCTCACTCCAGCAATAGCGCACACTGGGTTAATTGCCACATTTATCAGCAGCTTCCTCCATATCTCACTCTCAATGTCTGATGACCATTTTGGATTGAGTCCAGCCTCCCCCAGAGCGGATAGAAGATTCGAGGCAACTTCGCCAGGGTCGGATCCATCATGATTTCCCAGGCTCACCGACCCTCTTCCTGACCAGTGAACGACCCCGCCCCCGTCCCTCCATGCGGAGTGCGTGGTCGACCCCCCCAGAACTCGGTGAGCCCCTATCCGGGACGATAACGCTTCGGCATGCCCCAAGCCGTTCTGGATGCTCATGCCCATTCCCCCGGGAGCCAGTAACTCCTCCGCAATTGACGCAAGAACCGGGGTCGATGACGCCTTCCCGGTGATTATTGCCACATCACACGATCCCATGTGGGAGTTTGAAATCGGGCCCACTTCGCTGTCAACGACTTCGTAGCGGTCCGAAGGAACCATCTCTATCGCCCCCTCGGGTGAGTGGACAACCAGCCCAAGTTCCAAGGAAGCTGCCGTCTCTCCTCTGGATACGCACAACAATTCGGCTTCAGTGTCTGAAAGAGAACCTACGAGTACCCCTCCCAGAGATCCAACCCCGAGGATGGCAATGCGCATCTTTAGCACCCCGACAGTGGGCATCTCGCTGATAGGTGCAAGGTAATCCCCGAGGCCTCAGCAGAAATCCAAACCGATCTGGCCAGAGCCAGCTCCCCCATTGGAATTGCTGCCATGCCCGCGCTCGCTCCAGGTTCAATGTGGCTCGGTATTGACACGTTCCAGATTCCGCTCTGTGGGGAATCGCCGTGCCACTCAACTCCTACAGTTAGGCGCTGTTCACCTCTGTTATGAACGACGAACTCGGTTAGATCAATGCCCTCGTCGACCGCTCCTGGGTGGACCAAAACGTCAACACCCTCCACGATCCTGTAGGGAGACATAGCCCCGTCGTCCGAACAAACTGCCATCCAACCAGTAGCCCCCAGCCCCATTGAGCCGTTTCCTTGCAGGTTCCCGATTATCCTGATTGGTACGTGGTCTTCCATAACCCGAGTCCAGTTCGAGCTAGTGTCGATTTCAGCCACCGTTTCGCTAGAGGGGCAGAATGGCTCGCCACTGTCGGCATGATTGATCACAACCCCCGTCTCCGAGGCGAACCAACTCGGAAGTAACCACTGATCCTCGAAAACCTGTACTTTCGGCTCCGAGCCCTCGATTGCCATGTTCCATGTGACACTGGTATGATTCTCCCGGTGGAAGGACACCTCGGGTCCGATTTTCCTATTCTGGGCATCAACACGGGTCAACGATTGGATAGCGCCCTCGTGCCCAATCATGCAAACTTGACTCTCTCCCAAATCCAATTCAGAGCCATTAGCAAATTGCCAGTACGGGTCACTGGCGTTCAATGACCCGACTTCCCCGACTATATTCACAGTGATGCAAATTTCCGGTCTCTCCCCATCATCGGTCAACTCCCAGAACGGCTGCATCGGTCCCGATGAGCTATCGTTAAGCAGTTCGATCACGTGCTCCTTCTGGTTTCCGGGCACGTCAATTAGGATTCTCAGCGCATGAGGAACGAATAGCGTCTGTGGAGGGGTTATTGTGATCGTAACTTCCCCTTTGTCGGCTTGTATAACTCCGGAGAACCTGCAAATTCCCGATGAGTCGATACATTCTGCTGACAGATCCCATTGGTCGGCAAACGAACCTTCAACCCTCACCTGAATCCAACCGCTCACAGGCAAAACCCCCTCAGGCTCCAGGACAAGTTTGAGCTCAGCCTCCTCTCCCGGGGAAACACGCATTTCCACCGGCCATGCCCCAGTGGACAGACCAGCGTCGAAATTTTCCAATTCGCTAGATGGCATGGCTCCGGGAAAACCAGCAATCAGAATTATCAGCACCATGGAAATCAGCCCCCTCCTGAATTCCTCATTCAACCCTGCATGCTCGTCCAGCACAAGGGGGTGGGGGATGTTCTCAGGGCTGAATCTCTGCCAAGCCCCTACTACTGCGAGGAAAATCCAGGCCGAGTATTCAGAAGTTGCAAGCACGAAAACCAGAACGCCCAGCATCGCTATGAATATGGGCGTCTGAATCCCCCCCTCTCGCATCTCCGAAGGCCCCACGATGGAATGCAGGGCGCGGTCACCGGGGAATCCAGGAACCGGAAGCAACAGTATCCAGCCGACGGCCGACAACCCAATTCCCGCTATCCCCGTTGGGTGAAGCCACTGTAGGCGGATGGCGTACTCATCGCCAAGCCATGAGTCCGCAAGCAACCGAGTCACCAGATTGCTTTGGAAGACCACAGGCCCCTCTTCCAGGGCCGGTGGAACGCTGGACGTCATACTAACCCCAATGATCGTCAAAGCCGTCCCCGTTAGGAATAGTGTCAGTGGGGCTACGACCTCAATCAGCCCTAGAGCCCTTCGATTTGGGATGGGCACCATATCAGTGCGACGCTGACTAACGGCTCCGATGACCCCAAACGGCCATATCGCATTTGCAAATGGGAAGACAATGGGCATAATGTGCCCGGTTTCCACCCCAAATCTTCGGGAAACAAGGATTCTGAGAAAACTGGCGGAAAGTAGAGTGATTACTATGGGAGCGGTAAAGAAAACAATTGATTGACCATAAACCCCAAACCCGAATGGACCCGTATCGGAAACATACCTTCCAACCCATTCTGCACCTACGATGGTCATGAATCCGGCCATCAGAATCCAAACGATCGACTGATGCCAGTTCCCCAGTACGAACTGCCCTCCAGGATAACCTGCAATTGAAAGCACGGGGGGATTGCTACGATCAAGCGCCCCAATCATTCCCAGCGGGCCAAGGTGATCGTTCAGCTGGACCAACTGGTCGCTGGCGCTCGCACCACCAATCCCTCGGGCTTCCCAAGAAGTTGGTAATGGCCCCTCGTTTCCAAGCTCAAAGTACCTAGAGGCAATGACCTCGAAGAATTCCTGGCCACCCCATGTCTCGGTGTCGAGGACCATGGATTCAGACTCACTCACGCAATCACCTAAGCAGTCCCTGAGGGAAGTCAGATTTGACCCCTCGCTCTAAAGTCGAGGACCGCAAATCCTCATTTGTTCTTGAATCTCTTCAGTCTGAAGGTCTCCTCGCGCTCCATCTCTTCTAAACGGAGCTGGATGAAGTTTCGCGCTTCCTCCATTTGTGGAATAACAACGTATTCTAGTGCGTTGACTCTTCGCTTGGTAGCTTCAATCTCGACGAGCAGCCTCTTCAGAGTGGCCTCCATCTCGGCAGCCTTCACAACCTTCTCGATTAGCTTGGAGTATGCATCAGAAGCCTCGTCGATGTAGGCTGAACCCCCGATCATTCCAGTTCCACGATCGTCAATTGAGGTGGTTAGGTTCGTGCCTACCACGCTCGGAACTACTACTCCCATTATGTTGCGTCGAGTAACAGTGACCTCAGGATGCCGCGAGATCGCAATTGCCGCGCTCTTTACCGCTAGTCCACCCTCGATCGAACTGGCTAGGCTGATTGACTGCACCGCTTCCCTGTAGGTTCCAACGAGTTCCTCTCGGGCCGCGATCATCTCGGACAGCAGAGCCCTGAACTCGTGGAAGAGGCCATCACGCTTCATCTTGAGTAGGTTGTAGCCATTCTGGGTCTGCTTGATCCGCCTCTTGAGGTTAATCAGCTCGCTACGGGTGGGTTTGATGTCAAGCGCCATGCCCATACCTCCTCAGTGACTAACTCCTGATCATGACTTCTTCTCGGTGGGGTGATACTTGTCGATCCATTTCTGATCGAGCCTTACGAGGTACTTCGTGTCGATGTTCGTCAGGAGGCTCCATGCGAGATCAAGCGTTCCCTCGTCGATAGAGCGATCGTCGTCACGGCTCTGTCTCAGGAACTGGTCCTCGAAGACGTCAGCGAACTTCAGCAGCTGCAGGTCACGTTCGTTCAGGGCGTCCTCGCCAACGATGGCAACAAGCCCACGGAGCTCGCGACCCTGTGCGTAGGCGGCGTAAAGCTGGTCGGAGACAGACTTGTGATCCTCCCTGGTCTTGCCCTCGCCAATGCCCGCGTTCATCAGTCGTGATAGCGACGGAAGGACGTTGATGGGCGGGTATATCCCCTTTTGATGCAGCTCGCGCGAGATTACTATTTGACCCTCAGTGATGTAGCCCGAGAGGTCAGGAATTGGGTGGGTTATGTCGTCACCGGGCATGGTAAGGATGGGGAATTGCGTGATGCTTCCTTTCTTCCCTTTCACTATGCCAGCGCGCTCATAGAGCATTGCTAGGTCGGTGTACATGTATCCGGGGTAACCACGTCTTCCCGGTACCTCTTCACGGGCGGCACCTATCTGCCTGAGTGACTCGCAGTAATTGGTCATGTCAGTATAGATGACCAGAACGTGGTAGTCATGCTCGAAAGCAAGGTATTCCGCAGCAGTCAGCGCCAATCTTGGAGTGATTAGCCTCTCGACAGCTGGGTCATCAGCTAGATTGACGAACAGAACCGCGTTTTCCAGTGCGCCCGTGCGCTCGAGGTCATGGACGAAGAAGTTGTACTCCTCAGCAGTTATTCCCATTGCACAGAAGACAACCACGAAGTCGTCATCGCTCCCTACAAGCTTGGCTTGGCGTGCGATTTGAAGGGCGATGTCATTGTGAGGTAGGCCCGAAGCAGAGAAGATCGGCAGCTTCTGCCCGCGAACGAGAGTTGTGCAGGCGTCAATTGCTGAAATCCCTGTCTGAATGAACTCCTCCGGGCTCTCGCGGCTGAACGGGTTGATAGCGGCACCGATGATATCGGCCATGTCCTCGGCCACAATCTCCGGACCACCGTCCCTTGGCTTACCAGCTCCGTCTAGGATGCGGCCAATCAGTCCTTTGCTAACCGGTAGCCTGAAGACGTCTCCGAGGAACTTGACCCCGGTTTGCTTGTCCACAGAAGCAGTTCCCTCAAAGACTTGGACGATGACTTGGTCGTCACTGGTATCTAGAACCTGTCCGTTCTTCATTGAGCCATCAGATAGTCGCAATTGCACGATTTCACCGAAGGCCACGGGCTCAGTCTTCTCGAGGAAGACCAACGGCCCCTTTACGTCTGTTATTGTCCTGTATTCCTTTCCGCTCATTCATCGCACCCCCTAGTTGTCCTCCATTGTACCGGCAATCTGTTTCGACATTTCTCCGAGTAGTTCACCGATCCTCTCAGTGTAGCCTTGCTCGAAACGCCCTCGCATCAGGTCAGTCCTCGCGGGAACGTTGACTACGTCCTCTAGACCGGCACCACCGGCAATGGCCTTCTCAGACTCCTCTTGGAAGGCCAGTATGGCTTTGGCCATAGTGTACTGGAGGTTCAGGGTGCTGAATGTGTCGACGTCATGGAAGGCGTTTTGCTGCAAGAAGAATTCTCGAATCATCCGGGCTACCTCCAGAGTAAGCTGCTGGTCGATGGGCAGCGCATCAGATCCGACCAATTGCACGATCTCCTGGAGCTCCGCTTCAACCTGCAACAGGCTGCTGATTTTTGTCCGCACCTCTGGATAGTCGCTAGCGATGTTGTCGCGGTACCACTGATCCAGTGCTTGGGGATACAGGCTGTACGAGTTGAGCCAATTGATGGCAGGGAAGTGGCGTTGGCGAGCTAAACCCGCATCCAAGCCCCAGAAAACCTTGACAATTCGAAGGGTTCCTTGGCTGACTGGTTCGGAGATGTCGCCACCAGGTGGGGACACAGCTCCGATGACCGAGACCGAGCCATCGTCACCTGAAAGTGTCTGCACGCGACCAGCTCTCTCGTAGAACTCAGCGAGCCTGCTTGAAAGATAGGCTGGATAACCCTCCTCGCCGGGCATCTCCTCGAGCCGAGAAGAGATTTCGCGCATGGCCTCCGCCCATCTACTAGTCGAATCGGCCATTAGTGCGACGTCGTAACCCATGTCGCGGAAGTATTCGGCGATGGTGATGCCAGTGTAAACGGAAGCCTCCCTGGCGGCCACGGGCATGTTTGATGTGTTTGCGATCATCGTTGTCCTGTTCATCAGGGGCTTGCCCGTGTTTGGGTCGATTAGGTGGGGGAACTCGCTTAGGACCTCGGTCATCTCGTTGCCACGCTCACCGCATCCTATGTAGACGACAATCTGCGCGTCCGACCACTTGGCCAGTTGCTGCTGCGTCACGGTCTTGCCAGACCCGAAGGGCCCGGGAATTCCAGCCGTCCCACCTTTGGCCAGTGGGAAAAGGAAGTCGAGAATTCTCTGCCCAGTAACTAGCGGGACGTCGGGAGCGTACTTCTGGACAAAGGGTCGGGGAGTTCGCACCGGCCACTCCTGCATCATGGCAATCTCGGTACCGTCATCGAGCTTGCAAACGGTTGTGGTGATGTCGAACTCGCCTGAGTCGATGCTGGAAACCTTGCCGCTGTTTCCGGGTGGCACCATCACCCTGTGCTCGACGGTCTCGGTCTCCTGTACCACTCCAATCACGGAGCCCCCGCTGACCTCATCCCCCACTGATACTGTAGCATTGAACTCCCACTTCTTAGAGAGGTCAAGTCCGTCAGCATCAACACCTCTGGTGATGAAAACGCCCATCGTTGCCTCGAGGTCCTCTAGAGGGCGCTGGATGCCGTCATAGATTTGAGTCAGTAAGCCGGGACCCAGCTTGACGGATAGGGTCTGCCCCGTCCTAATCACCGGCTCTCCGGGTTTAATTCCTGACGTCTCCTCGTATACCTGAATGACCGACTGGTCACCGTGTAATTCAATCACTTCTCCCATCAATCCCTCATCGCCGACTCTCACCACTTCGTACATTCTCGGCGAGATGCCGATGGCTGTGACAACTGGTCCTGAGATTCTGTAAATCAATCCGTTTTCCTTACTCATTTTTTCACTTCCTTATCCTTGTATTTGAGGAATCTACTTCCATAGATCGACGCCTAACGCCGATTTGATGGACTCTCGGAGGCTGTTGTCCTCCTCAGTCCCTATGCCCAGTACTGTGGGCGAAATGCTGTCGGACAGCCGCTGTCGCAGCTTGTCCGGCATCCGATTCAGGTCAGTTGCATCAACGACGATTATGCCGACCTCGTCTTCATCAAGCATCGAACGGAGGGTGTTTCCCATCTCATCGTCGCTCTCCGGGTTGTGCAGGTGCATTATGCCCGCAAGCTGGAATCCTAGGGTGAATTCCGGAGTGCCAACTACTGCTATCTCCATCTTCTCACCTCAGAACGCCATGTGCGCTTCAATAACATCATCTGGCAGTCCAACCGCCTTGCCGCGCACCAGCAGGCGGAGGTTCTGGACTTCTAGCACCTTGCTCTCCAAGTAGTGGATTACAGGGAAGGCAGAAAGGGGGTTTAGGTGGCTCATTCGACGGAGTTCGGCTCGTCTGAGGGATGAGAGGTAACTTACAACCGGGTCCAAGCCGCCATGGTCGTGAGATTTCCTCAGGGCTTCTTCCAGCTCGCCAGTGTCCATTTTTGTTCTTCGCAGGACCTCGATGAGAGCTTCTTCCGTTTCAGCTTGAGCCGCACTGCGCAGCATACTGTCCCGCAGAGCCCTCCCCCCTTCCAGGACCAGACTCGTTCGTTGTTTGACAGGAAGACCCTGTCGTAGTGCCCTGAAGAGGTTCACGATATTCCTGTGATCGATTTCGGTCCTTAGGTAGCCGAGAAGACGGCTGTGCCTTTGGCCACTTGACTTCAGAGCAGAAACAGCCTCGTGGTAGTAATGCCGATCCAGCTCGTCTTCGTACTCCTGCAGGGTCGCTTCTGCATCCAGATCAGCAATCGCATCACCCCAGGGAGATCCCTTCATAGCCATGGCAGCATCATGTAGGCTGCCACTCTGACGAGCAATCTCGATCCAGTTTACATTCAGATCGTTCTCGTCCGGTAGTACCGAATTTGCGAGACTGTCGGCATTGATTCCACCATTGACCGCACGGAGAACCGCCTTTGCGTTGCTGTACGAGAAACGAAGAGCAAAAACGGAGACTATCCGCTTCAATCGTCCCTGACAGAAACCCATCACCTCAGCCAGCTCCCTGTCTAGATTATGCCTCATGGCAGCCTCCACCAAGTCAGCCCCACTCAAGCGGGCCGAGTATATGTCCAGTTCCTTCCTATAGTCCAATTCACCTATGCTGGCTGCTATGGTTTCCGGGCCACTCTTCATCAGTTGACGGAGCCTAGTCTCGTCCAGCAGCTTGGCCTTCCTCGCCTTGCTGCGCGCAGAGGCGTTGGCCCAATTCCCCTTTCCTACAGCAATCTCCGCCATAATTCAACCTCATTCTCCAAACAGAATACTACTTACTTCACCGAGGCTGGCTTCCCAGGCCTCACGCAAGCGCCCCTCGAATCGATAGTCCATGGTGACGGATCCATCCGAGTTCTCTAGTACGAATCCACCCAAGCCCTCGACGTCTTCGCCCATCTTGAACCCGCTAGATCCCTTATTCAGCGCCTTTCGATCCAAAGCCACGGGTCGAAGAATCATTCCAGCTCCGGATTCAGATTTTGCTTGTTTGATGAGGGAATTGAGCATCTTTTGACGTCCCTTCAGATTCGCTGAGCCAACCTGTGAGACCACTTCCTCCCACGTCGCATCAAGCTCCGCGCGATGCGCAACGAGCAACCTTTTCTGGTTCCTCTGACGAGCCGCTGCGATACTCTCAACCGAGATTTGCCCACTCATCTTTTCAGCACGAGAAATAGCAGAATCACGGTACTCCGTAACTTGTTCTGCCGCTCCTTCCAGTATAATTTTCGCTTCAGCCTCAGCCTCGTCAGTGACCTTCCCGGCTTCAGCCTCGGCCATTGCCTTAATCTCGCCTGCAAGCTTTTCTAGTGACATCTGCACCCTCCTGATCCTGAATTCCGAACAATCTAACCAAGCAGGTAGATAGATAGGAATCCGAACAGAACAATGGTCTCAGGTAGCACAGTGAACAGAAGTCCAACTCCGAATTTTGAGCCGTCTTCAGCAATCATGCCTACCGCAGCTGCCCCAATCGGGCCTTGTGCCAGTCCTGTACCGATACCGCACCCTGCCAGTGCTATTCCTGCGCCTAGCTGGGCCATCGTCTCCTTAGTTACCGTTTCTCCAGTGCTTGCCTCCGCTTCCTGTGCGGTTACGATACCGGCGACCAGAGTCACCGAGAACGCAATCATCAGTATGCGGTATGCCATTCTCATCTTGTTTTCCATGTTTTTTCCTCCGTATTTTTTCTCACTTGGTGAGTGTCACTCGACCTCTACTCTCTTCGGTTCAAAACCGAATGCTTTGAAGGGCAGGCCGCTCCCCTCGTAGAACTGCATCATCCACTCTACGAAGTGCAATCGTACAGTGTGTATATTCGGGCTGAAAACGCCCAAAACTAAGGCGAAAAGCTGTACTAGCAGCCAGCCGATGAACATGATTGGAACTAGTGCCAATTCAATGGCCGTTGCATGGGAGATGTCAGAGAGGGTATGAGCCATACCCTCGTAAATCATCTCGTTTCCAGTTGCCGCTATCTTGACGCCGACCACCCCAACCGCGAACAACCTGACATAGGAGACAACCTTAGGCAGCATCCCCAGGGACTCAAGAACTCCCAGGGGGATTCCAATGACCCCCATCTTCTCGTAGTGGGCGAGCAGGACCATCACCATAACCACCCCTACTGCGGTGATCGCGGCTCCCGGAACCATCATGTCAGAGGCAGACTCGACGAGGAAGGCGTAAGAGAAGATGAACCCTCCAACTAATACCGTCATCCACGAACCCTTCTCGAATAGGGCGTCGATGAAACCGTGGGACTTGTAGATGTCTCTGAAGCCCAGAATAAGCCCCAACATCACGTGGAGGACTCCCATGTATATTGTAATCAGAATTAGGTTCTCAAGGTTGGACGAAACCCTGTGGAATGGGTAGGCAAGGACGATTCCAACCGGGCCTTCCCAAACGGCGTAGAACTCTCCCCCGTTGGGGTACAAGTTGGTCATCCAAGCCACCCACCAAGGGGCGTGTGCATGCTCCCAGTGGTAGTGTCCATGGGCAGCCTCACACTGAGAAACGCCGATTACCCCCTCGATGTCACAGTGACCGTGGGGCAGGAACTCGAAGCCAGCGAACTCCCCGTAGATATACCCGAAAATTAGCGTCGCGAACCCAATAATGGACAGGAATCCAGCCACATTGACCATCGTCTTGTCGATAGGGAAACGTCGCCTGATGAACATGGCCAAACCAATTACAGCCAACCCATAGGCCATGTCACCCAGAATCAAGCCGAAGAATAGCGGATAGGTCAGGAACATGAAGAACGTAGGGTCGATTCTCCCGTAAGCGGGCCTGCCCATAACATCAGTCAACATCTCGAAGGGTTCGCTGTAATGACGGGGGGAGAAAGCGATTGGGGGCATTTCCTCCTTTACTTCGTGGTGGTGGCTACTGTGAGCAGGAGGCATGAACTCATCGATACTTACGTGCGTGCAAACTCTCGAGAGGGCAGCCTCGACTTGTGAGGACTTCTCTGAGCGTATCCACCCATCGATAACGAATGCGTGGTCGCTCACGGCCACCCTAACGGGGGCTGTCGCGAGCTCCAGATCCCTCTCCAGTAGCTCCATTCCACCGAATAGCACCCCCCCGTTTCGCTCCCCCCATTCTGAAATATCGGCTTCAAGCTCTTCTTTTCTGGATACTATCTCCCCCGATCGGGAATTCAGAGCAGCAATCCTCTCGGAAGGCATCCCTTCAGACTCGGGGATGGCAATTGCCTGGAAATCGTGACCGGACAAAACATCCTGCACCATGTTAGCGTCATCGTTTCTGCAGAAAACTGCAACGACGTCTTTCTTGGAGACTTCGCTGCTCATGTGGATCACTGAGTTTCCAAGGCCCGCTAGAGCTGGTCTGGCCTTCGAAAGCGAAGACACGGTTCCAATGAATGCGGCCACACTTTCGTAACCCCCCATCAAGTCCAATTCGAGGCTAAGGGGGGCAAGCAGTTCCAAGATCTCCAGATCTTCATCGATCTGAGAGGCCTCGTTATCCAAGTCATCTATTTCATCGAATCTCTTTAGGGCAGAATCAACTAGGTCCTCGATTCCGGAAAGGCTCCTGCGAACTTCTGGTGCAGGCATCAGCTCTCTCTGGTCGTTGGAATCCATTTGCGCTGCAGCACCCCGGACCTTTGTTAGCTTACGACTGATATCCTCGGACTCTTCGGTCGGGCTACCCATAGCCATACCGGCCTCATTGCTGTTGAAGTCGTTGATGTGGATTAGAGAAAGTCCGGCCACCACGTCAATGGCCGTCTTGAGCTGATCTCTCGTGCCCGCCGCGATAATCCGTGACATTTTCTCCGTGGTCAACTGGCTCATGCTGGTGCCTCCTGAGTTCCGTTCAGTCTCCACTGAACGCGGATAGGACCACACCTACTGCCGAATCTCGGTTCTTTTCTCCGTCGGCTGCTACCTGCTTCAGCTGGGCATCACCTTGCTCGGAGACTGCAGCGGCTTCCATGTCCGACGAAGCACGCGCTTCACTGATCAGGGAAGCTGCGTCCTCGTCAGCACCCTGACGACCCGCTCTAGAGGCTTCAGTTGCCTTTACTCTGGCGCTCGAGATCGTCTCATTGGCCTTGGCCTCGGCCGCTGCCCGAATAGCCCTGGCTTCGCTCTCTGCGTCTTTGATAGCGCGTAGAACTACTTCCCTTCCCATTGTGTCACCTTCGGTGACATCGGCGAATGACGAACAGTATATCACTTTGACCATGTCATTCCTTCGATTATTCGTTGGTTTTGTGCGGGATTCAACCAAATATGTGTTATCGCAGGGAGGCTTATGGATGCGGAGCGGATGGGTCTCGATGACTGGAATGAGCTTCAACGCAATCTCGAGGCTGCAATCCCGGCATACGACCGGATAAACCGACTCGCCACCCTCGGGCAAGTATCCCGTTGGCGCAGGATGGTTCGCAGACGACTACCGGCCAACTGCAGTTTGCTGGAGATTGGATGCGGCCCCGGGAGCTTCGCTGAGGATGTCCGGGGCTGTGATCTAGTGTGTCTGGACCCAATTCCTGAAATGATCCGAGTCGCTGAGTCCCGGGTCAATCCAAAGAGGGAGGCCCGCGGTGACCGCCGCGCCGAGTTCATCGTGGGGGTAGCGGAGGACATGCCATTTGATGACCAATGCTTCGACGCGGTCTGCTCGTTATTCTCATTCCGGGACTGGTACGACAAAAGAGCAGGTCTCAGGGAGGTTCTGAGGGTGCTGAGGCCAGGGGGGAAACTGGTCATTGTAGATCCTGCAAAGATCAACAGGCTGCATGGTTTTCTAGGGTGGCTATGGATGAGGGTCTGGGTCGGATCGTTGGCACGGGTCTTTTTCAGAAGCGGAGAGCATCCATGGAGGTGGCTAACAAAGACCTACGTTAGTTTTGGGACTACAGGTGACTATGTCAGGATGCTAGAGGAAGTCGGATTCGTCGGAGTCAACGCCAAGGTAGTTTTCCCGGGCATGGCCACAATTTGGGAGGCCCATTCACCATAGCCAGAGTATGGGGCGACAAGTCACCGCCCGCCAAATGAACTGCTTTGTAAAACGATTGAAGAGTAACCTGAGTAGCCAATCTGGAGATCGGAACACGAGGCTGCCAATTCTGAAAGAGCGTTTCGAGTTCCTCATTACTTTCCCCATCTGCACGTTCCAACGACTTTGGAACTCTGTGAGGTCCAAACCTTCATTCAGGTGCTCGACGATAACCTGTCCCGCAATTCGACCACCAATCATTGCTATAGTAATGCCAGCGCCATTGGAGGGAAGCACCATTCCAGCCGAATCTCCCACAAGAAGGCAGTTTCCTCTGACAAAGGATCCTATAGAGCCTGAGATGGGAAGTGCCCCAGCTCCTCTGAAGGTGATTTCTCCATCATACCTCGAAATGAAGCCTTCTGCATATTCGTTTAGACTCTTACCCCTTGCCATGCCCCTCTGAATTCCCAACCCGATGTTTGACCCCCCATCTTTGGGGAATACCCACGCGTACCCACCGGGGGCTACAGAGCCGAAGTGCAGCTCCACCGCATCGGTGTGGGAGCCCTCCATTAGGACGAATTTCACTGGGATGTTCAGTGGTTCTTCGTCCCAAAGCTGCCTCCTGATGGGGTCATTGTGTCCACCGGCACCCACGATCACCTTCCCATTCAGAACCCGCCCGTCTTTTAGCAGCACACGGGCACCATCAACTCTCTCAACACGCGTCCCGAGTAGGAACTCAGCGCCGTTAGAGGCGGCCAACTCTACCAAAGCTTCGTCATGAGCGACCCGGTTTAGCACAACACCTTCGAAGTCAAACTCCAGCGCCCTGCCTCCAGGGGGGACAAGACGCATCCTTTCGGTCCTTCTAGAGATTGCACTCTCGGGAGTCCTGAACAGCTCATCCATGTCTGGCACATCTGGGCACAATCGACCCATCTCTTCGTTGGAGGGAACCAGCTCCCCGCACTGCAGGGGGGAGCCTATGGGATCTCTTGCGTCGACGACAAGAACTCTCAGTCCGCCACTGGCCGCGTATCTTGCAGTCGTGCTACCGGCCGGGCCGCCGCCGACTATGATGACGTCCCAACTCTCATCGTCATGCATCTAGCCACTCCTGACTTACTTCGTCCTTGTCTTTGACATCTCCACTATCTCAGCCATTAGATCCCTCGCTCCGGAACTCGGAAGCCAGTGAAGTTGCTCTTTGGCTCTGTCGACGTGATTTGAGATTAGCAGCCTTGTGTATTCTAAGGAATCTGATCGCTCAAGAAGCTCGTATAGTTCACCCCACCTGTCATCGCTGAAGTTGGTGATGACATCGGCAAGTTGTTCCCGATCCAGTCCGTGAAGCATCGTCAGAGAGTGGATGATTGGCAGAGTCATCTTCCCTTCGTGCACATCAGTCCCCCTCGGTTTTCCTATGGATTCGTCACCTGTGATGTCCAACAAGTCATCCACCAGTTGGAAGGCTCGCCCCAGCTCCAAACCGAAGTGCCACATTCTATCGATTTCCTCACGGCCGGCCTCGGCAACTATTCCGGCACAGGAGCAACCAGTTGCGAATGGGCCAGCAGTCTTGCCATCGATGATGGCATAGTAGTCCTCCGGTTTCGTCCCTAGGTCCCCTATGTGTTTGAATTGGAGCAGCTCGCCGGATGCCACCCCCGCGCACGAGGCACCAACCCTGTCGACAACTTCAGGATTGTAATTCGCACCTAGCTCGTAGCCCAAGGCGAAGAGGTAATCCCCAACGATGATTGCATGGGCCAAACCATGGGTGGTGTGAATGGTGGGCTTCCCACGCCTCGTCTTGGCTTGGTCGTAAATGTCGTCATGAACCAAAGTCGCGGTGTGGATCAGTTCAGCCGAGAGGGCCAAATTCATCACCTCGCTCTTATCTTTGCCACCCATGGCTTCGTACGCAAGTAGGCCCAATATGGGCCTGTACCTCTTTCCACCAGCCATCAACACGTCCCTAGCGATTTCCATCGCTGGTCGGTTGTTTTTCGAGCTCATTCGCTCAACTACTAGTCCCTCTAGAGCATCCTCGAACTCATTCCGAACAGATTCAATGGATTTGGAGTAGCTTGGGACGGCCTTCATTCTGAGTCAACTCCCAAGGGTCGCATATATCAACAAGTGCTCACGCGGCTCTGATGGGCACCACGACTGCTCCCTCCCATGAGGTGGACGCGATGGACAAACGGCTAATAGTCTGGACACTCGACTCCTCTGACTGCAATGTCCACTCCGAGCTCTTGTCTTTCTCCGAATCCCCCATCTCTGATAGATTTCAGCCATCCGTCCAAAAAGCACCTGATTTGGAAGTGGGACTACTAAAACTCGTAGCGGGGGATTCGGATTTATTGGCCATGCCGGCTTCCATCATGCGGGGCAACGAAGCCCTGATTGCCGAATCTGGGTGCTCAGTTATCGGCGCTAGGACGCCCCGGAGGCCAAACCTGGTCCTCGTCTCTCCCAATCGGCTGTTCTACCAACCAAAATCTGCCATAATAGTGTCCGATTCCAATCTCGTCCGTAGGCAATTTATGAGAGCTCGACCGGATCTCACGGTCATTTCCCCTGACGATGTCAAAGCCGGGCCCCGAGGCAAAAAGGCTCCGTCAGATGACATTGACAGAGCAAGGTGGCTGGGTCAGATGCTGGATTCAGGGATCATAGACGGTTTCGTGATTTCAAGGGCGGAATACGAGAACTCCGGACAAACGGAGCGACGTCACACCTTGATGCCATCCCCCAAGGAACGGGGCGGTCCACACTTCCTTCCCAAACCCTATTCGGATCTGATTGTGATTGTTGGAAGGAGAGGTTTCCCCAAGGCGACGGCTGAGCTTGTCACAGAGCCGGAGGGAAACACCGTGCTCTGGATCCAGAGCCGAATCCTCGGATCCCTTGACGAAGATCTATTCGAGCTCCTAGGCATACAGGTCAGGCACCGGCAGGTCGGCTCTCTCATCAGGGAGGCAGAAGAGGAAAAGGACCTGGTAATGCTCGATGCATGCCACAATCCCGAGGGAGAGGTAAAGGAGGACGAGGTAAGGGTTGAGGTTAGGATGGAGATTATCTCTGCAGACGGTCGCAGGACTCTTCAGCTGCACCGCTTGATCCCCCGATCGGATTTCCAGCATGCCACAATATCCCTGTTAAGGGATTGGGGCCAATTGCTAGCTGAGACTTCTCGAGAAGTCCCCAGAGACCATCCGTCTGATGCCCTCGCTCCGCCATTCATCCAACTACACGACTCGTGAAGCTAGGTTCGGCGCAAAATCCCAAGATTCTGCTGCCCATCGGGGCAATCGATAACTAATCCCCATTGGGCGGATACTGTTGTTGCCATGCAGATAGACACTGAATTGCTCAGTTCCCTGTATACGGGGAGACTTCAGAAACTGAGGCAGAGGGCCGAGGAGTGCGGCATCCCGAAGAGTGGCTCGGTCGAGGTACTTCGAGCGAAGCTGATCTGTGAGGAGGTTTTACCTGACCTAGACCTGACGTGGGATGGGATTCAGTCAATGTCCCACAAGGAAATCGGGGAGGTCCTGAAGGTTTTCGGCATCAAGTCATCGGGTTCGCACAAGGAGAGACGGCAGCGATTGTGGTTACATCTGAGCTACGACTCCAGGAGGATGACCATCGAGCATCTCGCTGAAATGAGTAGGGACGATCTTCACGAGCTTTGCAAGAGGCTGGAACTGAACCTGACTGGAAACCGGACAGTGCTCATGGGGAGGGTGGCTGGGGTTTTGACCAGCCAGGTGAACGGTTGGGGACGGATAAAGAGGAGCCTGAGGAGAAACGGGCTGAAGGCGGCAACATTTGAGGACTTGCCTGTCGAGAAAACCGACGAGACCCCACTCATCGCTATCCCCAGTGATTTCGATTTCCAGTCCCTTCCCACCAAGGCCGTGCTCGAGGACGCAAGTGATTCCTTGGTGATGGGGATTGACAAGCAGCCTCATTCGGTCCAGGGGGAGATGCTCACCATACAGTCAAGGGCTGATGACCTAGAGAGGATGGTGGGAACCATACTAAGGGGGTACGGAGGTTCATGGGGCAGTGAGGAGAAGGATCTGCTTCTGCGTCTGGCCGAGCGCAGAGGATGGCCTCTAGATCAGCAGTTCGTGAGGCATCGCGTCCTTATGGTCGCAACCAACATTGCAGAGGCCAAGGGCGCCAACCTGTCATCGGATGGGCTCGGAGGAGGAATCGCCGAAGACACTGAATCCACAATTCGCCGGATTCGGGAGAAGCTTCCAAACCCCCAGCCTTCGGAGGACGGCGACTAGCCCTCCTTCAGAATCTGGAAGAAGCCAAACCGAGGCTCTGTGATTTCTCCGGCAACGTCCCTGAGGTTCTCAATCGCGTCCTCAGCTTCTTCCCTCGATGCACCAGCGGACGTGCACGCGCCCACCAAGGCATCATACTCCACAAGATCATCACCCTTTGAAGAAAGAAGGCCGATGATTACCTGCCCTGCGTCCACAGGCCCTCCCGCTGGTCCCGCTACATCTGGCTCGAGCTTCTTTTGCTCGGGGGGGGAAGCTCCCAAGACCGACTCAGCGCGACCACTTGCTAGGGAGAGTGCTCGGAGCACACCAGCTCGATACGTCTCCGTATCAAAATCTGTGTAGTGCCCCCTGGACAGAATGGTTCCGTGCACAAGGTCAGCCGGGACCCCTGCCTTGTCAAGTGACCCAGGATCCAGTTCACTCTCCAAAGACGCGTCGTACGCGCTCAGTCGGCGGAGGGTTGCGTCCGCAGCCTCCACCAGCCAGCTCTTGTATAGGTCCTGGTCAATCACCGTGAAGTCCTCTGCCCTCATCGAGGTGAAGACTCCTCCATCCTCTGATTCAAACCACCTTGCCCTCCCAACAACCGTCATCAGGAAGCGATCACCAGATTCGAACCTAGCAAGCAGTTCCTCTGTGTCAGCATGGAGCTCGGGTTGGAATGGTGCAACCTCGAAGTAGTGAGTTCCGGTTGGGTCCCTGATTTGTCCCCTGTATGAGGGGCCGCTATCACCGTCTCTACGTTCCATCCTGTCAATAACTCCAGCCACGAGGCAGCGATTCACTCTAGCACCCAGTTTCGTAATTATGAAGGAAGGATCATACTCGCCCACTCCCTCTTCGATTAGGGATGCCTCGGCGTACTCCTGCGCGAAAATTCGGACAGCGCTCTGTCTGGAACCGCGCCTCACAGTCTGCGCCATCATAGGACCACTCCCCACTTCTGCATTACGGCATTAGCAGACTCCGAGGGCGGGTGATCGCCAAGTTGGGCTGTGTCTGCAAGCACCATTGCGCCCTGCTCGTCCACTATTGATCGACCATGGACAACCATTGGCCTAGAAAGGGCCCTGGATCTGAGATGAGCTACGAATCCATCCCGCCCATCACTGGTGATCTTGTCTCTGACCCCATCCATCTCCATGCCTAGGAACTCTTCAGCCGGTCCCCTTGCCAGTAGCAGTGACGCATTCGAGACTCCGTTATCGATTACGAACCTCAGCCTCAGATCCTCTTGCCCGCGCTGAGGCCCATGATCCGCGCAGGAACTTTCCCGCAGAACTCGGCGGCACTCGGGACATCGCTCTATGATTCCCGAGTCAGTCCTGACTGCGACTACGGTACCCGAAGTTTTGATTCCCCTCCTCGAGCCCCCGTTTACGAGGCTGCTCAAGTCCACATCCACCCAGTGGCCCTCGGGGTCGATTTTTTCCCAGGGAGGTTCGGAGATCTCCGCTACCTGCTCGATATTGTCCACAACCAGGTCCGGGGACCCTTGCCAGAACTGGACCCTCCCGCCCTCGATTCGGATGAAGCTACCAGGCTGGGGGTCGAATTCGCACCAAGCGGTCAATCTGCACCTTCCGCTGGGATCCATAACATCACCGCTCCTCACCACTTTCGGGGTTCCATCTCCCGATTCGAAAGTTCTCCGGTCCCAACTCTCCACCTGTAGCGTGATCCCGACATCCCTCATCCCGTTCCTCAGATCAGCGATCGTCGCCTCGGAAGAGGCAGACAGCTCATCAACGTCGGGGAAGGATGAGTCGTGGTATGGTTCAACTACCGTGCCATCGTTTACGTTAATCTCGGGCGTGTCCCTGAATTTCCTAACCGATGCGCCAACAATCTTGACCAGATCACCGGCCTCATGCTCGAATGGAGCCCATGACAGGAATCCTATGCTGCCACTAGAATCGGCCATACTGCCCCTAACAACGGGAATCTCTCCGCTGCCATCCCTCCGAACGATCACGTCTGGCTTGGCGGACATCACCCTGGCTACGACATTCACGAAGCCTTCGACCTCTGATGCCTTGGAGATGCTCAGGGGCTCGTCACCAATCGGCGGGGCGCCATCTGACCCCTCCTTCAGAACTGTGACTCTGGTGGTCCTGTTTATGTTGACGGAGCGCTTGTCGTTCCACTCGTTGACAGACGCCCCCTCCAGCCTAACGACAGAACCGGGGACGAGGCTTCCGCCCTTCTCCCCCCAGTCCTTGAAGTCCCAACGTTCCCTATTGGGGCTGCTCTCCCAGGGATTGTCCTCTATCCACCCAAATGCAACTTGCCGTTCTTCACCTCTCACGGTCTGTACTCTGGGAGTGTAAGAGATGACTGCGACCTCTATTGTGACGTTCCTGTCATCTCCTCCCAGTTCAGCGAACCTGTCTACTTTCTTTTCAGGCCGCACTGTTGTGGGAGCTGATGAATCCACTTCCTTTCCGGCAGCGGTCTGGAACTTTCTGATCACAGAACGCAACGCGTCCTCGGGAGGGATCAGGAAATCTTTCTCATATCTGGCGAACTCGTTTTCTATCTCTTCTTCTTCAGCCTCTGGGCACTCTTGCTTAACTACTGCGACCTGGCTCGTGTACATTCCATTGCTAGTCATTTTTCTCACCTGGATCAGAGGTTGGGTGCTGAGTCTATTCCAACCACCAATGCGCAAGTCAGGGACAACGCAGGGCGTGACGTTCTATGGGGAACGATTGTGGGTGCATGTTGGGGAAAATGCGGCACCTCATTACCTCCGGAAAGGCTGGTTCGAATCGACGGTCTTTGAACGTGTCCATCAATTTCCACCGCCAACCGACGCGGTTTTCCGCAAGACCCCTCTGGGAGTATCGTGGCGGATGACCAGATTTGCAGATTTGGGGTGCTGACAGTCTCCGACAGGGCATACTCGGGTGATTACGATGACCTAAGCGGCCCAGAAATCGAGGGATTCCTTGGGGAGGCCGTAACATCCCAACTGGAGGTTTTCAGGGCTTTAGTAGCAGATGAGCAAGGCGAGGTAGAGACCGCTCTGATCGATTTGATCGACACTAAGCATTGCTCCGTGGTCCTCACCACTGGTGGCACTGGGCCCGCACCAAGGGACGTCACCCCCGAAGCTACTGAGGCGGTTTGCGACAGGATGCTCCCTGGTTTCGGGGAACAGATGCGCTCGGTTTCCCTCGAGCACGTCCCCACGGCTGTCCTGTCACGCCAGACTGCAGGAACCAGAGCCTCCTCTCTGATACTGAACCTCCCCGGCTCCCCCAGATCAATCCGTGAGATACTGGATGTGGTTTTCGCCGCCGTGCCCTACTGCGTAGATTTGATCGGCGGACCCTACATTCGCACCGATTCTGAGGTCGTCGAGACCTTCAGGCCTCCCCACGCCCGGCGCGAATGATTCATCCGGCCCCATTGACTCGGACGTGCATGGCGAAGGTGAAGACGGACGTTGTGAGTAGTGGAAGAGGGAATGACGATCTCAGGGAAGTCAATGTAAAATTGGACTTCACCCCAAACGCACTTTCCTCACTACTTTACAGGCAAGGGGAGACCCAGGTCATTGTCTGTGTCACCAAGGCCGCCTCGCTTCCCCGTTGGTTCCCCCGAGACGCTGACAGGGGTTGGGTGCACGCGGAGTACTCACTTCTCCCCGGTTCCACCGACACCCGCTTTCGACGCGAGCGCAATGGCGCCAAGGGCCGGACCATGGAAATAGAGAGGCTAGTAGCTCGCTCCCTCAGGGGAGCAGTCGATTTGGACGAGCTCGGACCGGTCGCCCTGACCGTGGACTGCGACGTGATCAACGCCGATGGCGGGACTCGATGCGCCTCCATCACCGCAGCCAACATAGCCCTCCGACTGGCAATCCGCCGGCTTATCTCCTCCGGGGACTGCCTGCCGAAGAGCATGCGCCTAACCCGGGATGACATCCGAAAGGGCGTAAAGCCCCACGAGCTCGGTGAAGAGGAGGCCAATGCCCATGAGATGGCCGTGATGCCTTACGACGTGGCTGCTCTCAGCGTGGGGATGGTCGATGGTCAGGTTCGCACCGATCTCGACTACATCCTCGACAGCAACGCCGACGTCGACATGAACGTCGTCATGACCAGCTCAGGAGGCTTCGTGGAGGTCCAGGGGACTGGGGAGGAGGCCACCTACTCCCGAGATGAGTTGGAGGAACTGATTGACGCGGCCGTTTCGGGCATTAGCAAGCTCCACGGACTCCAATCCAGAATCCTCTCCAATGCGTCTTGATGGTGGGACTGGCCGGACTTGAACCAGCGGCCTCCGCATCTTCAGTGCGGCGCTCTCCCAGCTGAGCTACAGTCCCGTAGCGTGCCCTCGACTGAGGCACCGACTTCAAGCCTTCCTAGTGAGCACGCAAAAGCCAACGCCGATTTCATCACCCACCAATGAAGAAAACGCGATGTCATCGCAGTTTTCGCATCACAAACGCGTCTAGAATACGTCGTCCTCGTCCTTGTCCTCTTTGAAGGACATCATCCCGCTGCCATCGCCCGACTTGCCCTTTGCTACGGCCTTCTTGCCCTTGGCTACTGCCTTCTTGGCCGGCTTCACGGCCCCCCCCTCCGCAAGTTGGGCCTTGCGAGCCGCAGCCGCCTCTTCCTCCTTGCGTCTCAGTTCCTCGGGATCGATTCCCTGTTGGGCGGCGAGTTTGACCCTGCGCTCGTCGCGGGCGCGAATCTCAAGCAGCCTCTGTCTGGCCTTGTCATAGTGCTGAAGCATGTACATTGCATCGTGTTCCAGAAGTGGCGAGTCAGAGATGATTGTGATGTCCATCCAGTCCCCCTCCTCTGCTAGGTACTCTGCGAAGGGCTCGAACTTCAGGTCGGACTTCTTGATTTGGGTGTAGTGCAGGGCATTCCCCATCCTATGCTCAACTCCAGCGAAGTGGCAGTAGAATGTCGAGCCTCCGAAACTCTCCCTTGCCTGATCGAAAAGCTCCGCATAGTCCTCACTGGTCCTCAGCCTGCCGTGACCACGAGCGTGAATATGCCCCATGTTCAGAACCGGCACTGTGCCCTCAACGTGATTGCAGACCTCCAGCACTTCCTCGACGGTGCCCCAGAGGTCCTGCCTGCCCGAAGTCTCAACCCCTACAAGGGAGGGCTCAGCATCCAGGACCCAGGGGAACGCGGCGTAATCCTCCTCCTCCTCCTCGTCGCCCCAGACCTCCCTGACCCGATCGACGACCCCGGCCATGACGTTGGCAACCTGCTCGTTCGCTTCGGAACCCGGGACGTATTCCCCGTATGGCCCCACGTGGAAGGTCAGGTGCCTCGCGTTGATTATCTTCCCCGCCTGGAGGCTAGTCTCCATCTTCGAGAGTGTTCTGTTCCTCTCCCGCTTGCTTCCCAGAAGCTCGGCGTAGTACGGACCGTGCATGTTCATCTCGAAGTCGGATTTCCAAGAAAGGATGCCTGCCTGCCAGTACTGGTCGAAATGCTGGGGCTGTATGGTTCGAACGGTTTGGACTTCCATCGCGTCTAGGCCTAGAACGGTAATGTCATCCATGCCCTCAACTATCGTCCTGCCCTTGCAGGAGAGAGGAACTCCCGCAGGCCCTAGTCTAAGTGGCATCCCCTTGGTCCCCGCGGGTCCGGCCGAAAGGGTGTCCCTTCAAAAGGAGTTTCCGTTAGGGGCCTCATTTGTGCTGGAATTTACCTGAACAAGCCTTAGCAGCGACACCTATCCCATCCGCCCCCCGGCCCGAGATTGGCAGCTCACACATGAACGCAGCAAGCCACGTACCGACGTCCATGGCGCAGTCGGTCACAACTTCCGTGGAACCGAAGGGATGCTCCACCCTGGCAGTGCGCGACGTCGGGTCGTAGCTGCAGACAAGGGGGACCAAACCTCTCTCCCTGACGAGGCCGAGCAGGTCTCCCTCGCTGCATCCCTCCATCGCGGCAATTGAGCCCAGCGCACCCGGTTCCAAGAAGAGCAGGTGTATCTGACGTATCCTCTCGATGACCGCTCCCCAAGCTTCGCCCATCCTCTCCGGATCCTCGGGCTTTTCCACCAGCATCGCAGAATTAGCGCCCTCGATCTCGGCGAAGGACATCGATGCGCCCCATGCCCACCGGGGACCGTCTCCCTCGAGGACAGTCGAGGAGGAGTTCAATAGCCAGTTGGCCGATTCCAAGGACCCCCTCCAATCCACAGAGGCACGGTCCATCGAATCTAACCCCCCCTCCCCCTCGGGGACGGCGTGATAGCCCTCCGCCCCCATGGCGGAGGCCTCCGAGAGCACTGCAGATGCTAGATCACGCCTATCGGGCCTGCCTAGGCAGAAAATCCTCACAGACTCGCTCCCCATTACATCAGTCCCCTTCCACTGTGATTGGCATTACTCGGTCTTCCAACGCAGCAGGGCGATTGCGCCCCCCAGTCCCAGTAGTTGCTGACCCGCATCGTGGTCGGACGAGGATTGAATCACCTCTCCTCCCGAAGCTCCCACTTGATTGGCAATTTCCTCCCAGTTTGCCTTGGAGCTGTCTTGGGATCTTAGCGTGGAGGCATTGATGACCAGAGCCTCCACCGCGCCCTGATTCGAAGCTTCCGATATCGCCACCGAACCGTAGGTCACAGCTCCCTCGGTGGCTATCCTCCTGAGGCCTTCCTCGATCGCACGCACTTGTTTCACCAAGGCGTGCTCGCCCAGTAGGGAGTCTGCCAAGCCCTCGCTGAGCACCTCGTTCGCAGCAGCCCTACCGCCAATGGAAGTCGCTGAGTTCACGATTTCCTTCTTCGCGCCTAGGCCCCTTAGGTTGCCTTCCAACCTCTCCCTTGACATCCCCGGGCCACACAGGACCAGTGGCATCGGGTCCGGGAAAACCAACATTGCCTCCTTTGCTACCCTCTCGAAGAATCCCTTCCTCACGCTCGATGCATCGCTGACGCGCTTCCCCCCTCCCCTCATCGTGAATTGGGAGACATCCCTTATCCCGTGGGTTGCAACCTCGAAGATCAGGACCTCGTCCGATTCGACAACCAGAAGCCCGGCCCTGGCACGGCGTCCGGAGGCGAAAGCCTCCTTCAGCAGTGACAAATCGGTTGACGAGAGCCCACCTCCCCGACTCACCTCGACCTCGTCCCCGTTGCCGATTACGTGAGTGTGGTGGCTGCCGATGTCGATCTTCGCCTCCTTGATGGTTCCGTGGACGCGCAGGTTGTCTGTGAAGGGCTGGAACGCAGAATCAGTAGCCTCCAGGAGTATCCACATAGGTTTCCTCTCCGCGCTCTTGGCCCGACCGTCCTCTCTTGTCCCAGTCGTCGAGTCCCTCCTGTGCGACAGCATCCCAACCAGCGTCCCGGGACTGCAGATCTGGGACATCACCCACAGATCGTCCTCGCTCTCGATGCGGACCCTCGCACCCTCATCGAGCCTCTTGACCCTACGCATCTTATCACCCATAGGTCGCCTTCTGGCTATCTCCGGACACATGCTGGGGTCACTGTCATATTAGTTAGCGCAGAATTTTCTCCCAAAGTGGCCGGAAGGGGGCACTTGAAACCTTCATCGGGGAGGACAACCGGCGACCACCGTGAGGGGACCGGACCACTGGGGAATCGCGGGATCCCCAATCTCCCATTCACTGACTCCCCGGCTCTTCTCGCTTGTAGGCGAGAGCCTTGGAATCAGGCCTGCAACCGAGTTTTTCATGGAGGCTCGAACCGTCGAGGATTTCGAGAGAGGCGTCGAGCAACTGGACGGGGATGTTTGGCTTTCCTGCACGGCCCCACTGAAGCACGCCCCCATGGAGAGGCTTGGCTTGGAGGGGCCCGAGGGGGTCAACGCTGTCAACCAGCTGATGAGGGCTGACGGAGTTTGGTCCGGAACGAGCACCGATGGGACGGGCTTCATCTCCGCCTGCAGGCACATAGGGATCGAGCCTTCGGGACAGGTTCTTCGGATGAAGGGAGGGGGGTCAGCTGCCCGTGCAATCGCTGCCTCCTGGTCCTCAGAGGGCGGATTGATACTCCCCGAGGAAGGGCGTCGAAGCCTCGTTAGCGGCCCATGGGACTCAGCGGTAGTCGAAGGCGTCGAAGCGGGGCTCTCGATAGACCTCGATGCCCCCCCGGGGGGAGGGGAAAGCGCCCACCTTCCCGCGCAGAGGCAGGTCTCGATCTCCTACGGGGAAAATGCCCGCGCCGACGATTTCGCAGTTGTGATGGTCGTCGCGCAGCATCTAGAGGCGTGGAAGTCCCTGTTCTCGCCGGGGTCGTGCGACGGGCTGCCTTCGGTCGGGGAGATACTCGAACGCCTCGCCTCATAGGGGGATGTTCCCGTGCTTCTTGGGTGGAACCCACTCCCTCTTCGAGAGTAGGGGCCTCAGCGCCTTGATCAACGCCATCCTGGTAGTTGCAGGCTCTATCACGTCATCCAGCCACCCGTGCCTGGCTGCCACGTAGGGGTCGCCGAACTTCTCCCTGTACTCATCCACAAGCTCCGCGTGCAGCGAGCCGACGTCATCGGCACCCGATAGCTCGGCTCTGTGGATTATCCTGACTGCCCCCTCGGCACCCATTACCGCAAGCTCCCCGGTGGGCCAAGAGACATTGTAGTCCGCCCCTAGGTGCTTGCAACTCATTGCCAGGTATGCCCCGCCGTAGGCCTTCCTCGTGACCACGGAAAGCTTGGGGACCGTGGCCTCGGCGTAAGCGTACAGGAGCTTGGCACCGTGCCTGATGATGCCCCCCCACTCCTGAACGGTCCCAGGCAGGAACCCC
Source organism: uncultured Candidatus Poseidoniales archaeon (assembly GCA_964563355.1). Classification (GTDB taxonomy): domain Archaea; phylum Thermoplasmatota; class Poseidoniia; order Poseidoniales; family Thalassarchaeaceae; genus UBA36. The sequence goes on along the minus strand of CAZLVU010000004.1, from coordinate 8,704 downwards.
GGCACGTCTACGAAGGTCACCAAGGGGATGTTGAAGCAGTCGCAAAGCCGGATGAACCGCGCTGCCTTGACCGACGCATCTATGTCGAGGCACCCGGCAAGCACAGAAGGCTGGTTGCCCACGACTCCCACGGAGTGACCGTCAAGCCTTGCGAACCCTATCACCAGGTTCTCCGCATAAGCGGGGAAAAGCTCCAGGAACCTCTTGTCATCCACGACCTGCCCTATCACCTTCCGCATGTCGTAGGGGAGGTCTGCATCCTGGGGGACCAGCTTGTCCATTCCCTTGCACTTGCGGGACCACTTGTCACCGCTCCGGATGACTGCGGCCTCTGCAAGCGTGTGGTCGGGCAGGTAGGATAGTACCTCAGCTGCAAGGTCGAACGCCCCCCTCTCGGAGTCCGACACCAGGCACGCTACACCGCTCCTGCTAGCATGCTGGCCCGCACCGCCCAGCTCCTCCTCGCTGATCTCCCCCTCAATTATCTCGGGAATCACATACGGGCTTCGCATGAACATCCTCCCACGTTCCGCCCCCAGGATGACAAAGTCAGAGAGGGCCGCTGCCAATGCGCTCGTACCCGAAACGGTACCGAGGACTATCGAGATGAGGGGGATTCGACCGGAACATGAGACCAGCAGGTCTAGCAGCTCACCCGTAGAGCCGAGTGACGTCACGCCCTCGTGCGCCCTCTGCCCGTCGCCGTCCCAGATCCCAATGACCGGTATCCGGGACTTCTCCGCGAACTCCACGATCTTCGAGATCTTCTTCGCGTGCATCTCCCCCATGGTGCCGGAGAACACTGTGTAGTCCTGAGAGAAGCAGACGACACGGCGACCGTCAATCTTGCCATGCCCAGCTACCACGCCGTCCCCCAGCGGGGTGTGCATGTGCATTCCGAAGTCCGGAGAACGATGCCTCACGAACGCATCGACCTCCACGAAGCTGCCTTCGTCCAGCAGGCCCAAGACCCGCTCCCTGGCGCTCTGAGCCCCCCTTTCTCGCAATTCCCTCATCACGGAGCGGTCGCCGGGACGGTGGGACTCCCTCCTTATCGCATCGAGCTCGTCACTCGGCCCGGAGCCCGCCATGACCCCCCACGCGCGAGCCGGTTCATCAGCAAACCGATTACCTTAGGACCGGGAGAAGGGGGGGTTCTCCCCCACAAGATCGCTCTGCCAGCCCTGGGCAACGGCCTCCTTCCCTCCTGTTGACAGGAGGTGGTGCAGCTTGACCAGGGCCGACCCGGGAGGGCACATGGAACCGTGCCCGATTACCCCCATCTCCTGCTGCTCGCGTCCCTTGGAGTAGACGTTCATGTTGATCGGTCCGTGCACTGTCTGTGCCACCACCACCACGACCCCCCCACCGGAGATGTGATCCTCGAGCATGACCCTCAGTCTCGTGTTCTCCAAGCTATCCTCCTCTGGGTCTGAGATTGGCAGGTGCCCAAGCCCGGTCCCGTGGAACATCAGCGCGTCGAATTCGGAATCGATTGCTGCCTGCACGATTTCAGGGTGGAGGTGGGCGTCTGAAATGAACTGGGCAATCCTCACCGACTCGTCGAAAGGGGTGGGGGCGATGGCCTCCACGCGCGCGTCGTGCGCTTCCGGCGAGGAGTCCTCTATCGAAGGGCCATCCCTTCCGATGCTCACGTGGGCCACGGGCTCCTGGTTAATCGCCTTGAACGCGTCCCTGCGGGAGGAGTGGTACTTGCGGCAGGCGCATCCAGGCAGAACAGCGCACCTGCCGTCGGAGGACTCAGCGTGCAGAATGACCACTGCCGAGTCCCTGTAGCCCGAGGGCTGGGGCCCGTTGGCTGCCCAGTGCACCGCTGCAATCAGGTTCTCGGATGCATCGGATGAGCCCCTGTCCGGGGACCTCTGGGAACCGGTGAGCACGATTCTCCCCGGGGGCCTCCCTCCTTGGCCGGACCAGCCGTATGACATGGCCGCAGCAGAGAGGTGTAGGGTATCGGTTCCGTGCGTGATCACGCACCCCACCGCGCCCTCGGCGAAAGCCTCCCCTGTCGCTCGCAGCATCCGGTTCCAGTGACGCGGACGCAGGTCGTCTGACCACATGTTTCCCAGCTTCACTGCACGGATCCTAGCAATCCCCCTGAGCTCCGGTACCGCATCGAGCAGCTCGTGCGGGTCGAACCTAGCCGTCACCGCGCCCGTGGCGTAGTCGACCTTGCTGGCAATCGTCCCCCCGGTGTGGATCAGGTGCACCAGGGGCAGGGACTCGTCCTGGGGGGCCTCTGGGGCCACGGGCTCCTCGATTACCGGAACCTCCTCAAGCAGCTCGAACGAGTCCACGTAGGACTCCGGGAAGGAGACGTTGTACCCGTTCTGCAGCTTCAGGGTCACCAGACTCGGCCCGGACGGGGGAAGTGCCAGCCCGACGTGCTCCTCCTTCCCGGACCAGGTCTTCACGACAACTCTGACGGGGGACCCTGGCTTCGGCCAACCCTCCATGGCAAGGGGCGGGGAAACTACCCAATGAATGAGTCGCATCAAAGCCGGTGCAAATTGCAAATCCTTCTATTGTATAACAATAGAACGAGGGAGAGCTTTAGGACAGGTTTCATAATTACACCCCTTCCTTAGGCACCATGCCCGACGCCGCCCGGAGCCAGACCTCGACCGCTTTACTGCTAGCCACGATAATGGTATCTGCCCCGATGCTCGCCATACAGACGGCAAAGCTCGGTCAGGAGCACATATTGGACGGTGAAGGGGACGCATCATTCACCGGCGAGTCGGATTGCATTAGCGCCGCGATCCAGGTTTCGGAGGTCTACCCCGGTGGCAGCGGATGGATCGAGCTCTACAACCAGTGGTCAGCGTGCAACATCGGTGAATGGCACATCGCCGACTCCAACGATCACGATAGCGGCAACGACGGCTTCGAGATCCCCGACGGGACCGTCATCGACGCCCAGGGGTTCTTGGTCCTCCACTACAGCAGCGACTTCTCATTCTACATCGACTCCGGCGAGGACGGCATCTGGCTCGGCACGAGGGGCGACTCCGTTAGCGCCTACGAGCTACGGACATGGTGGGACTCCGACTCTAGTGACGGCCACGGCTGGGACTCGAGCAGGGACGGCTCCTGGGAGAGGTGCGCCGACCTGGAATACGTGGGCTCGAACTCCGATCCCGGGGACATTGGGAGATGGGTCCAGGGGGCCGACTGGAACGAGCCAAACGAGACGACGCAGGGCGGCTCCAACCTGTGCAACGGGGAGCCGATAGTGCTGCGCTCACTGTACGGGTCCGGCGAGGACGACCCACTCTCGGTGCACAACCACTCCGCTGAGCTGGCCTGGGGCACGGACAACCTGGTGGCCGGCCAGACATACGAGATCGAGTACTCTTGGGAGACCGAGTTCGGCAGCTTCTCCGACGACGAGACCTTCGTTGCCGACGGGTCCAACCTTCCGTTCTCCCTGCAGTCCATGCCCCAATACACCTGCTGGGTAGGGATATCCGCGACGCTCAAGGACCAGAGCTCGGGACAGGTGATGGAGTACTTCGACAGGGAGCTGCGCGTCGACTCTTGCATAGACACCACCGCCTTGGAGTTCTGGGACGTTTCTACCAGCCCCGACACCCCTATCAGCAACCTGAACGTCAAAAAGCAGCACATACCCCGCTGCACCCCAATCTGCCCCCTTCCCGACGTCGCCTCGGACGGGACTCCGGACGGCACGGGAAGCCCCTCCATGCGATTCGTCCTCGACACGTGGCCCGAGCAGGACGTCAAGTACAACTTCCTCGTTTTCACCTACAACGACGGCGAGGTCTCCAACCTGTTCGACGAGACCTTCGACTCCTTCGACTACTCTGAAACCACCCCGCCAGAGGACTACGCGTTCAACTTCCTATGGGCCATAGCGAGCCACCAGTGCGAGCTGCGAATCACCGTGGAGATCAGCGTCGTGGTCAACTCCATCCTCTGGGCTAGGACCCAGAAGCACGAGTACGAGTTCCGCCCCGCCTGCGACGGGACCACCGGCGACGGCTACGAGATCATCACCCTGGAGGCCTACAACGACACCACTTCGACCTGGGAGGACCCGCCCGAGTCCCTGGAGTCGGGAGACCTGCAGCTCAGGTGGGACCTGGGAGACGCCACCGAGGACCACAAGGTCCGCTTCCTGTACAACTACTACAGCCCGACCAGCGGCACCGACAGGGCCTACGAGAACCGGAGGCTGCTTAACGACGGCTACGTCCTCTCGAACATCTCCGTCGACGAGTTCGGCAGCAGCCGCTTCATCGAGGCATGGTTCTACCACATCTCCGTCACGGGGATGGAGACCCTGACCGATCACTACCGCCACGACTTCACGGTCAGCGACGCCGTCGGTGGCGGCGAGGCCGCCCTATACGCGTGGGGGGACGGCAACAGCTCCGAGGACCTCGCCAACGGCTCGAACCCCATGACCTGGAACCTCACGGAGCTGGTCCCGGGCTACGATTACTTCATCGAGTGGTTCACGAAGAAGCACGGCCAGTCCCGCCACTACGACATCTTCGAGTGGACGCCCCAGTCCGAGACCGAGCTGCACAACTGGTCGCTCGACTGGCAGGGCGATGCCTGCGACGTCGACGTGCACGGGCACATGTACGTGAGGACGGTCAACCAGGAGTGGCACAACGCGGACAGGGAGAGCTGGTACTACGTCGACGGCTACTCGAGGTACCTCGACCCCTCGGGCTGCACCGGCGAGGACGACGGCTACCAGGCGGCCACCCTCAAG
>CAZLVU010000004.1:0-3836 GCA_964563355.1 uncultured Candidatus Poseidoniales archaeon | reverse complement strand
CGACCCCTCGGGCTGCACCGGCGAGGACGACGGCTACCAGGCGGCCACCCTCAAGCTGTGGGAGCCCGCTCCGTCTCCGATCGACGACATGACTTGGACGCTGTCACTGGACGTCTTCGACGAGAACGGCCAGGAACTGACTCAGAACGTGGTCGGCGAGGTGTACATCTTCGACGGCGACTGCGGCCCGATAGGGACATGCGAGACCATCGGCACTCTGACGGTCTCGGCCGACAGCACCGCGACCATCAACCCGAGCAACCTCACTGACGCCAACGGGGACGGCGTCCCAGAGCAGTACTTCAACCTCTACCAGCACGTGGCCTTCGACGACTCCGTCGTGTATGGCATCACACTGACCATACAGGCCGAGGACTTCGCCCCGCAGACCTTCACCTTCACCAACGACTACGCCGAAGGCCTCGACATCGGCATGTCTGTCAACGCCAACGACTACTGGGAGCCGGGCAACTGGGTCGACGTCCCAGACAGCCTGGCGCCCGGCCGCTACCACTTCTACTGGGAGCTGGACCTCGACGAGGGCACCCCCTACCGCGTCTACGACTACAACCGCCCGCCATACGCAGGCGGGACGAACTGCCACTACTGGAAGCAGGACACGAGCGACTACTCCTCGGACGAGTGCCACAGGTACGGCTGGTTCGACTGGCACAAGAGGTCCATCGGCGAGACCCGCCTGTTAGTCGGCGGCGAGCACGACGGCTTCCACTGGAACATGACCATCAACTCATTCGCGTGCGACATCCAAATGAGGCACTACGTCCAGCTCGACGGCAAGAAGAGCGACTGGACCATCGAGGACAGGACCTGGTACATGGACGTCGAGGGCAAGCACTCCGCATGCGACGCGGCGAGCTACCAGCCGGGGAGCCAGGAGGGCTCGGCCATCTACGACTCGACACTCTCAGCGGGAGGGGACCACACGTGCACCGTGCTCAGCAACGGCTCGGTCGCCTGCTGGGGGTCCAACTCCGACGGCCAGCTCGGCACCGACCCCGACGGCAGCGAGATCGAGTGGAGCTTCGAATGCCCGCCCGCAAGCTCACCGTCCGGAGACCTGGCCGACGGGTACTCCATCACCGTTTACAGCAACCCCTCGAACCAGAGCCTGGGCGGCTGCTCGAACTCCGTGGACGACGACCTAGACGAGACCACGGACAACAACGCGACCTACTTCAACGTCACAGCGGGCGACATCGACGTCTACTGCGAAGCCAACAACGCGTCCGTCACGATGGGCGCGACCGTCTCGGTCAACGGCACCGACCTGCTCACATGGGACCATTGCGGGGGCTCCGCCGTATACGGCCAGGAGGTCCTGCTCGAGGGATTCTCCGCCTGGGAGTTCTACCCGCTCTACCCGGGCGGCGGGGTCAACGGCACGACCCAGAGCCCGAGCCCGGTGGTAGTGCAGCTGCCCGACAGGGTCACTGACTCAGGCAGCCACGCCGACAACCACGCCAGGGACGTCTCCGCCGGCGGCGAGCACACCTGCGCCATCACATACAACGGCTCGGTGGCCTGCTGGGGTTCCAACTCCCACGGCCAGCTGGGCGACGGCACCAACGCCGACAGCTGGCTGCCCGTCCACGCCGACCTGCCGAGCGGCAGGACCGCTGTCGCCATCTCCTCCGGGACGCACCACGCCTGCGCGGTTCTCGACGACGGCTCTGTGTCCTGCTGGGGCGAGAACGAGGACGGCCAGCTGGGCGACGGGTCCACCGCCGACAGCCCGACGCCTTCCAGCGCGTCCCTGCCGGACGGCCGGACGGCATTCGCCGTGGCCGCTGGAGACGAGCTGACCTGCGCGGTGCTCGACAACGGCTCGGTGGCCTGCTGGGGCGAGACCGGCAGCTACGACTACAGCTCCTTGGCCGGTGATGACGGGGCGACGGCGGTAGTCGCCGGCTCGAACCACGTCTGCGCCCTGCTCTCCAGCGGCTCGATGGCCTGCATGGGGCCGGGCGCCTCAGGGCAGGACTGGGCGGGCATCGACGCCCCCGACAACGCCGTGGTCGCGATCTCCGCGGGCGGCGAGCACGCATGCGCGGTGCTCGACAACGGCTCGGTGGCCTGCTGGGGCTCCAACCAGTTCTCCCAGCTCGGCTCCACCACCCAGTCCTCCTGGTCCGACTCCCCCGTCTTCGTGGGAGCCTCGGACGGGTACTCGGCCATCGCCGTGAGCGCGGGCTGGGGCCACACCTGCGGCATGCTCGACAACTACACCGTCGGGTGCTGGGGTGACAACTACTTCTCGCAGCTGGCCAGCGAGACCCTGGCCGGCAGCGCCAGCGTCGTGCCGGTGGTGCTCGACAGCTCCGCCGACGGCGGCGACATCGACCCCGACCGGGACGGGATCATCACGCAGCTCGACGAAGACCCGCTCAACTCCGACCCGCCGGAGGAGTCCGACGACCCCGAGATCGAGATTATGCGCTCGGAATCTATTTGGTTGGCTCCTTCCGAAACCGAGCTCTTCGACACTCTTTCCACCTATTCGTCAGGATCCTCCGGGGGCACCTCTTGCTCTCTTCTTACAAATGGATCAGTAATGTGCTGGGGCGACAATTCTTACGGGCAGTTCGGTGACGGCTCCGGTTCGCCCGGGACCGATTCTTACAGTCCCGTAATCGCTAGTATGCTATCTGGGGGAAATGCGATTTCAGTTACTTCCGGATGGCAATTCAATTGTGCTTTGATGGAAAACGGCTCTGCCTACTGTTGGGGCATTAACGACCAAGGGCAACTGGGGCTTGGAAACACCGGAATTGCTGGTGAATACAATAACCTCGGACAAGTCGACCTCCCAGCGGGCAACGCAGTCGAAATAGAGGCCGGAGCTCATCACGCTTGTGCCATTATGGAAAACGGCTCCTTGTACTGCTGGGGAGACAACACGTTTGGCCAACTGGGAGATGGGACTTACGACGACAGACTATCTCCGGCATTGGTGTCTCTGCCAACCGGAAGGACCGCAATTTCCGTAACAGGAGGATATGACAGGACATGTGCAGTACTTGACAACGGCTCAGTTGCTTGCTGGGGGGCAAACAGGTACGGTTTCCTCGGTTTCGATCAAACCAATGGGGATGTTCAATCCGGGGATCTCTCATACCACCCAATACCCGAGTATGTTGGAATGCCCGATGGCAGGTCGGCAGTAGACATCGAAACTCAGGGTGACTTTGCTTGTGCGATTCTCGACAATGCATCCATGGTATGTTGGGGCTATGGCGGTGACGGCGGGCTTGGCGACGGTTCCGATAATCATGGCACATCTGGCCCCCATACGCCCATCTATCCCGATTTGCCCGCCGGGAGCTCAGTGGTTGAAATCTCTACCTCAGTATTCAACGCATGCGCAGTCTTGGACAGCGGCTCTGCCTATTGCTGGGGCCTTAACGAGGGCCCTGGAGGACAGGGGTGGGTTGGTGATGGCACATACTGTACTTACGACAGCACCTCTGATTGCGGACCAGGCGAACCCCGCCGACTTTCACCGGTGATGCTAGACCTGCCCGTGGGAAGCGAAGTCGGCGCAATCGCAATTTCCTCAACTGGTGAATCTTGCGTAACGCTCTCTGACAATTCATTGATGTGCTGGGGAGATGAGGCATTGGCGCAAGGCACATACGCCCTATCTCCAACTGAGCTTTCCAACATCCCGGAAGGTGCACTCCCAGCCACTCCCGGTTTCCCCTTAGTCGAACACTACTCGAGCGCCGTAGAGGACCTCGATGACGTCGACAAAATTTTCGAAGGCACCACCACCCTGCGCTGGAAGGCAGTCGACCTCGACGAGGGCTACGAGTACT
>CAZLVU010000003.1:0-155997 GCA_964563355.1 uncultured Candidatus Poseidoniales archaeon | reverse complement strand
TAGTGGTCCGCGCTCCCGGACTTGAACCGGGGACCCCCTGATGGCTGCCTACAACCAATGTGTTTCCAGTCTACAGTCAGGTGCTCTAGCCATCTGAGCTAAGCGCGGTCTGAGTTGTGGGGGGACTTTCGCTTTATGTCGCTTTCCGGTGAGCGAGTAACATTGTCGGGATAAGTAGAACACGAATAAATCTCGGCTTTGTCGAATGGGTGTGATAATCGGTGTGAGAGCGATTGTAATCCCCTCAACGGTTAAGAAGGCAGAGAACGCACTGAGGGAGCGTAATAGGCAGAGATGCCTGGGATGCACGAGGCGTGTGAATGGTAGAGGTCCCTAGCAGCTCGGTTTCCCAGGATGAGGGTATTAGCTCCCATCGGAGGATCCCAACCGCACTGACAGACCGAGAGCTGGAGAGCTTCGGTCCGCCGGATCCGCGAATTCTCGTTTGTGGTTGCGGTGGATCCGGAAACAACACCATGAATAGAATAACCCACATTGGCGTTGAGGGCGCAATCACGGTTGCGATTAACACTGACAAGCAACACCTCGACAACACCAGGGCGATGCAGAAGCTGTTGGTAGGGAGGCATATCACCAGAGGGCTTGGTGCTGGTGGAGATCCTGTCACTGGTCGCAGGTGCGCCGAGGCAGGTCGCGATGTAATAACTAAGATTGTAGAGGGAGCGGACCTAGTGTTCGTCACCGCAGGCCTCGGAGGAGGCACCGGAACCGGGATCGCCCCCATTGTCGCCGAGGAAGCAAAGCGTGCGGGTGCACTAGTTGTTGCAGTGGTCACAACTCCATTCACCGTGGAGCGACGGCAGAGGATGCAGCGGGCACTCGAGGGTTTAGACCTGGTCCGCAAGGCCGCCGACGCAGTTCTAGTTTTGGACAACAATAGGCTCCTTCACTTTGTGCCGAACCTGCCCCTGGACGAGGCTTTCAGCATAATGGACCAACTCATTGCAGAGATCGTGAAAGGGGTTGTTGAAACAATTACTCTTCCGAGCCTAATCAACCTCGACTTCGCAGACGTTCGCTCGATCATGAAGGGAGGGGGTGTGACAATGATGCTCTACGGAGAGAGCGACCAGGGGCCGGAGGAAGTCGTTCACGAGTCACTTAACCACCCCTTGCTTGACATTGAGATTGACGGGGCAACAGGAGCTCTGATACACGTCACAGGGGGGCCTTACATGACTTTAGAGCAGGCAAACCAGGTCTGTGATCTGATGACTGCAAGGTTATCTCCCAATGCCAATGTAATCTTCGGCGCTAGGCAGGATCCAGCTTTCGGTGATACGATCAAAGTCATGTCAATTATCACCGGGGTCGCGCATGAGCGCTTGGACAGGGAGATGATGAGCGCAGATATGCTTGGTGACGCTCTCAACATAGCTAGGAGGACTAGGGAGAGTCCTGGAAGAGGATTCCAGAGATTCGACTAATGCACGAGAGGGGATAAGCCTCAAACGGGTTGAAGGAGAAATATGTCCATGAAGAGAGAGATCCTGGCTCTTGGTCTGGCCACCTTGATGGCTTTGTCTGTTGCGATTGCCCCCGCAACTGCCCAAGCTGCAGAAGACCCGAAACAACCCTCTCCTGAAAATCCTCACATGCACACCTGGGGTACTGATGATCTATCCTCCTGCTGGACTCACTTTGATGGCAACGACTCTGCGGGTTCGGCTGAGAACGGGTACGGATCTCAAGTATTCTCAACTGGCAGCCAAGTAGAAGTTGGGTTCTCCTGCCCCATGCAAGAAAATCTCAAGCAGAATCTGTTCCTGAACCCCAATGGCACCATAGTTGTGGAGTTGGGCTTCAGAATCTTCTCCGATGACTGCGATCCCGATCAGGATCCCAACTGCAAAGAACTTACTCTGACTCTTTCAAAGGGGAACCTTGCTGTTGCAACTGAGGTTTTCCCTGCAGTAAACAACAATTGGGAGGATGACCAGGTCCGTTGGGAATTGTCGGTTGATAGTAACACTTCTAGATGGAACATGAGCTCTGAAGAGCCGAAGTTAACAATCGAATTCTCCAAACCAGGAAGGGCGTGGAGTCCTGAGTGCATTATACTAGATTGCGAGGGGGAATTCAGGATGTACTACTCGAACAACGGAGAGGGGATGGATGTCGAGACGAATTTCCCCGTCATCAACCAGTCCTTGGTTCCTGGATTTGGAGGAGAAGGCGGGCCTGATTCGGAAGATGACAAGGGCGTGCCAGGATTTGGGCTGCTCACAGGTCTAAGCGCTCTTGCTCTGGCTTTGGCAACTGGCCGATTCGGGACTGAAGAAGAGTAGTCTGCGGTCGAATTGCTTGATTGAGGGGATGGATAACCTCAAACGAAGCGATATTCGTCAACTGTCCGATGGTTAGGAGACTGGTCGCCCTGTTTCTTGTGTTGACGCTGGTCTCCTCCACTTTCGCGGCTCCGACATCTGCCCAGTCCGCAGATCCTGAACAGCCGTCAACAGTAAATCCAGTACTATACTTCTGGGGCAACGAGGACATTACTGAATGCTGGCAGCATTTCGATGCCGAAGGATCGGAGGGTTCTGCTGAAGATGGCTACGGCGAGGAAATCGACGGTGGCGATAGTCAGCGATTGGAGGTTTCCATCACCTGCGAGATGCGAGATGCTTTCAACGAAGATGTTTTTCTGAACCCCAATGGTAAGATTTTGATTGAATTCGGCGTAAGGGTAGACCACGCTGGAACCGAGAATGAAGAGGACAAGAATCTCAACATCACCCTGATGAAAGGCAATCTGGAAGTCGCCCGCAAGGAGTTCCCCGACCTAACAACGGATGAGGACGAGCAAATAATTTGGGAGCTTGATGTTGATGAAAACACATCTAGGTGGAATAGTAGCGGCGATGAGCCGAGAATTAAATTCGAAATGTCGAAGCCCGGATGGGTTGCTTACGGGACCCCTTGTGATGTGGCCTTGCGCTGTGGTGGATCCTTCCGACTATACTATGCAAATAACCAGGATGGGATGCGCTCGCAGATTGAGTTCCCAATAGTAGATGCCCCTCTCGAGATTATCGAGGAAGAGGGGCCTGTTGAGGAGGAAATGTTACCTGGATTCGGCTTACTGTCAGGACTGTGGGCTCTGGCTATGGCAGGCGCGAAAACTCGAGGGCGAGGGTCAGATTAGCATCTTACTGGCATTCCATCAATTTGTTCCTAGCATTGGAGAATTTTGCGACCCGGATCAGAGTTGGGCGATGGCGGCTTCTGTCTCTTCTCCGCTCTCAAGGTCCTTGACCCTGACATTCCCCTTGCTCCACTCCTCGGGCATCACCATCACCAGCCTCTCAGCACCGATCCTCTCAGCATGCCTAAAGGCCCACTTCAATCTCTTGTCCTCTAGAACCAGATCCACAGAACGGCCACTGGCTCGGAGGGCAGTGGCCACTTGCATGGCCGCACCACGCAAATCTGCATCCTTGCCGAAAACAACATCCGAGACGCCCAAAGACAAGTCGGGAACAAGTCCCTTCGCATGGAGGAGTTCCATTACCACCATGTCACCAAAACCGAAACCTGTTGCTGGCAAATCCTTCCCCCCCAGAGTCCCGATTAATCGGTCATAGCGGCCGCCGCCGCAGATTGCGCGAAAAACTCCAGATCTGTCGTGAGCCTCAAAGACAGGCCCGGTATAGTAGGCGAGACCCCTGACGACGGAGGCATCGAACTCCACCCAACCCCCGATCCCATAGGAATCAATGAGTGAGAAAAGTGAGGTCAGCTCACTCGTCGCAGCGCTATCTTCCCCCAATGAGGAACCCAACTCTCCCAGTTCCTCAATACCCAGTACTGTCTGGATAGTGGAGATAGATTTGTTATCAATGCCTATATCGATTAGCTGAGCCTCTATCACATCTTTTGGAAGCCTGCCCATCTTGTCCACGATGATGCATGTCTTGGTGAAATCTTCACCCTCGATGCCCAACGATCCCAGAACCTCCTCGAGAACCCTGCGACTGCTAATTTTGATTACAAGGTCCTCCTCGGTTAGTCCTACGCTGCGGAAGAAATGAACCAGTACGGAAAGCAGCTCTGCATCGGCCTCGACCCCCTCTGAACCCCAAATATCAACATTCCATTGGTAGTGTTCCCTGCCCCTGCCCCTCTGTGTGCGTTCATAGCGCCAGCACTGTGGGATTGAGTACCATTTTATCGGCAGGGGTAACGTCCCAGACCTAGCCATAACCATCCTCGCAAGGGAAGGTGTCATCTCGGGACGTAGCGCGACCCTGCGACCACCCTTATCCTCGAAGTTGTATAGCTGCTGGGTTATTTCCTCTCCAGCCTTACGGGTGTAGATCTCTTCTGTTTCCAATACCGGTGCGTCATACTCCTGGAAACCATGGGCATGCGCTGCAGCGTGGAAGCTCTCAAACAGCCAGTTTCGCACCCTCATGTCCTCAGGGTAAAAGTCACGAGTACCTCGAACCCCCTGCGTCATGGTCTCGCCAAGAACAGGGCCACTTCAAGCCCTACGCCGATTTCGGAACTCCTCGAGGCGTTCTTGACGGGTTATCCTACCATCGGAGAGGGGGAAAGCAAAGATCCTGAGCGATAAAAAGGCCAAGAACCCGAAGGCGGCTGTATTCGCGGCCCATGAGTAGAGGTGGTTAACTCCCAGAATGTCTGCGAAGTAAGCAGTTGAGGCGGTTGAGATAAGCCAAAGTAAGGTGTAAATCACCATCATCACAGTTAGGCTCTTTGCGTATCCAGTGAGAGACTCGAAGGTAATCCAACGATGCAGGAAGTGAGCTTGGACCGAGCTGATGAGGTATGAAACGGACCAAGCAGCTGCAGCAGGGTACTCCTCGGAGAGTTGGTTTTCGTATAACCAGTAGTAAAGAACGAAGAAGACAGCGACATTAATGCAGCCAACACCACAGTAAACCGCGTACTCGCGAAAAAGCCTGCTCCAAGGGTAACCCTCACCTACAAGCATCACTTAACACCGAGCCAGATTGAAAGAGTCTGAGCGATATGAATCGGCACATCCTCCGCGAGGAGTCCGGGAGCCATAATTTCAGCTGCCCTATTTCCAGCTTCCCGGAGAAGCGCGCAGCCGAGCCTCGCGGCGGGCCACGGCTGCATCCCCTGAGCCAAAAGACCGCCAATTGTTCCAGCTAGAAGATCGCCAGTGCCTCCTACCGCCATTCTGGGGTTTCCCCCTCGGGCAAAGCAACGGCGGCCCTCGGGTCCCGTGAGTTCATCCACGGGACCGGTGATTACGATTGTTGCCTCCTCACCGGATTCCCGTGAAAGAACGGAGTAGGGGGTCTTTCCATCCAGCCAATGCTTAGCCTCTGAACTATGCGGAGTTGCAACTCCATTCAATCCTCGAGGCCAGATCCCAGTTGGGAGCGCATAGATGCCATCAGCGTCGATTACAACGGGTATGCTCTTGTCTGAAGCTAGATTGATTAGGGCTGATGTGGCTTCAATGGTGGCTTTGTCTGTGCCAAGCCCGGGTCCAATCACAAGTGCGTTTGGGAGTTTCTTGGAATCGAATATCTGAGAAATATGTACCACTGATTCCACAGTCATCATCTCCCTGTCTGGTAACCTCTCGTGAATCAAGGTGGGTGGCCACTCGGCACGTTCCGAGGCAGCTGAAGGCATAGCGACGTGGACAAGGTCGCACCCGGTCCTCGCTGCTGCTAAGCCTGCTAAGATAGGTGCTCCATGATATGGGCCACCGCCAACAATCCAAAGCTTGCCCCGGTCGCCCTTCCTTGACAGTGAATTTAGGGGAGGGTACCTGGCAATGTCTCCACGGCCGCAGTCCTCAACCTCGCTTGGCCAGGGGAGAGGAGTTATCGAAATCTCACCGCACTCCTTCGCAGTCATCCCCTTCTTCAGGCTGTGGAATGTCAGGGTGGCTTCAGCAACGAGGGAATCTGGGCCCCCAAGACCCGTCGGAATGTCACAAGCAAGGACTGGGAGATCAAGATGATCGGCCCAACGGGCAATCTCGATAATGGGTTTTCTAAGACTGGATCCGGGGCCGACCGCTCCCGCTCCAAGGAGGCAGTCCACTACCAAAGCCCAGTCGCCATCGATTCGAGATGGCCAGACTTCAACTTCTAGAGCTTCGGAGGCTTTCTCACGGGCAAGTTTGGCAGTTTTCGATTTTGATTGGGCATGGCTGGCCAAGATGCCCACATCAATTTCTTCGGTTGCTAGTATCGAGGCAGCAACGAAGCCATCACCACCATTATTTCCAGGGCCGCAGAGGAAAAGAATGGATCCGCCCCCAGACATTTCCTGAGCTTTCCGAGCTAGGGACTCACCAGCAGCTCGCATCAGGGTCCACTCGTCGACCCCCAGGGAGATCGCATTTCCATCCAGTACGGCGACCTCGGCCCAATCGAGCTCCCAACAGGCGGGCTCGGACATGATTACTGATCCTAGACGAGCTCTGCCTCGACAACGGGCTTGGATTTCTTGCCCGCATTCTGGCTCTTGATGAGGTTAGGGGGTAGATCGCCCACCCGGCAAATGAATGGGTCATCTCCCCCGGGGAGGAGGTCGATGGGTGCTTCAGCACCTTCAGGGACGTTCCTGTACAGAGGACGTGGCTCCAGCTCGAAGTTACCGGACAGGATGGCACGTACAAAAAGATAAGATCGAATGTGAAAGGGGATTCCAAGGTCATCGACGAGATCTTGGGACAGATTCGGCCTTCTAGAGAGATAGGATTCTTTGAGATAGGATTCTGTTGGGACCATCCTATTGACGAGAACATACTTGTTGAGCGAGATGAAAATTAACGCAGTGACGCCCCAGAACAGCAGGATTATTGTGATTCCATGCCTGTTAGTCGGGTTCCAAGGGTCGTCCACGTTGACCAGCAGGTCACCGAAGTAAGAGAGCATCAAGACGGCAAACATGACAGGGAATCCGATGTACATGATATAGTCCCACCAGCGCCCAATCCACCAATCGTTGTCTCCGGTATTTACGAAGTCGTCTCGAAATGATGAGACTCCGTGGTCCAGATAGTCTCGGAAGTCGAAAACGTCTACTCCGTTCGCATTCTGCCAGTCTTTGTACCTCGACCAGCCATAACTCCAGATACTGTAAGCAATGAAAAGACCGCTGAACATCAAGCCGTATCCCCAGATGTGATCCTGGAGCTCCAGAAATGCTGGGAAAGCTACGCCGGTTGAGTCGTCAACGAGGATCCAAACCATTGCGCTAGGCAATCCGAAAGCGAAGATTGCCAATCCAGTAAATGCGACTGACATCGGGCGGTCGAATCCGTGATCAACGAAGTTCCTAACACAAAGCTCCACGGTGGAAATCATGGATGTAAGGGCCGCGAAAGAAAGAGCGAGGAAGAAGATCGTCACCATTATCAATTGAACTATAGGGCCGCCGGGAGCTTGGGCGAAGACCTCTGGCAGCACAAGGAAGGTGATGGCTGAGCTTCCTCCTGAGACAGCATTTAGTGGGTCGTCAGAAACGGCGAAAACGGCCATCATCACCGTTAGTCCAGCAATAATGCTGATGCTGTTGTTGGCTAGGCACATCGTTGCAGCGTTCAGGGTTGTATCCTCATCCTTCCTCATGTAGACTGAGTATGTTATCGCCATTCCCATTCCAGCGGAGCAGGACCAAGCGGACTGAGATAATCCGTTGATCCAGGTCTCAGGCTCAGCAAGGTACTCTGGCTGAATGCTGAACATGTACACAAAGCCATCTAGGGAGTTATCCTTCACATCCATGACAAATGCGAGGAAGAGTGCTGCAAACAGCAGTACGAACAGCGATATCATTAGGGAGACGTTTGCCTTCTCAATTGCCTTCGCCCCTTTCCAGATTGCAGCCATTGTAATCACTACTGCCATCGCCTGAAACAGTATGACCTGACTGTAGTTCTGAAGAAAGCTATTCCAAACTTCTACGGTGTCGACCTCGTTAGATAGCCCTCCTCTTATCGCAGTCTGGAAGTAATTGATGCACCAGCCAGTGACAACAGCATAGTAGAAGCCGATTGCAGTTGAAATCCAAGCGGTCCAGAGGCCCATCCAAGCGAACTTCCTACCAGCGAATATCCTGAATGTCCCCACGGTTCCAACTCTGCTCCTCTTACCGAGTGCGAATTCCGCGATGATGAGTGGAATGGACCATAGGAACAGGAAAATTAGCCAAGGGATGAGAAATGAGCCACCACCATTGGCACCAACCATTCGGGGGAATCTCCAAATGTTGCCCGTACCTATTGCCGCTCCGATTGTTGCGAAAATTAGACCCAATCTCCCGCTGAACTCATCGCTTGAGGAATCTGCCTGAGGATTCATGCAATCACTTCGCTACTTGGCTCCGAGGTCTTCTCTGGGGAGTCCGAGCACTTTGTCATCCTCTGAGAACATCTCACGCAAGGTAAATCCAAGTCCCCCCCAGACCAGACTGGTGATCACTAGGAACATCACGACGCTCATGATGGCTGAACCGAAGGTCTTTCGATAGGGTATTGACAACTCGTAGTAGTTGCCCCCCTCATCAATCCCAGGATAAATGAAGGGAAATGCACCGTTTGTGGTCCCCAGCATAGCCTTGTAATGTACCCTGCCGACTGAGGTATCTGGTAGGGGGACGTGTGCCTCAAGGCGGGTGCCGTTGGAGCCGTCCCTTAGGTTGCAATGCTCCCCCGTTTCATTGAAGGGTGACTTCGCCCAGGGCTCGGTTGCCCACTCAGTTGGCCCGAAGTCGTCCTGCTGACGGGTCGGTTCTACGAAACGCCACATTAGATGGGTCATGTTGATGTCCGTGGAGAACGGGAAGGTTACATCCAAGCACAGCCCAATGGGAATTTCGCCGTTGGACGGAACGGTGACATTGGTTGGGTCAGAGAGCCACTGTCGAGCAGTTGTATTCTCTATCCCGACAATTGCCCTGTATCGGGGGTCGTCGGCGATTTCTGCCATGTAGAAGGCGATGCCTACGTTCCGTACAGCGATGTGGGCGATGTCCTCGGGAAGTTCGTGGAATGCGTTCCCAATCTCTATTGTGTAGCAGTATGAGTTGTGGACTCCGTAGTGCCAATCGCAAAAGTCTCCGGTAGTCGGGTAGAGCTCGGACGACTGCATTGGCTCGTAATCCGTCATCTGGCCCATCACCTGACCATGATAGACCAGATACTCGTCGTCTGGGCTGTAACAATTGGTGCAGTGACCCCAAGGCCACAGTACTAGTTCAGAGAATGAGTGCCAAGTCAGGGTTGTCTTGAACTCGGAGGCGCCGTCTCCGTCATCGTCGTTCATCTCGGTGATGTCCTGAATGAACTTGGTCTCCGGCTCGCTGTTGCCACCCATCCAATCCTCATCGACGTCTCCATCACCATCGTCGTCCTTCCCGTCGACATGGTCCTCGTTAACCAGTCCGTCGCCATCGTTGTCTTCGTAGTTCACCGGGCCGTTGTAGACGTCGTTGTTGGGGCCGCCAGCATAACACATTCCGGGGAAGAGGGGGCCGGTGGCACCAAGGGGGGCTCCCCACTCAAACTGGTAGTTTCGGTTCAGGTCAACTCCGTCGCAGCCTTCGTCCACTTCCTCATCTATGTCTGGGAGAGGTGTTACTCCAGTGACGGTGTTATCACGCAGGTTCTTCCTCCATCCAGATGTCCTGCAGTTCTCCCAGGCTGTGGGCCCACAGTACTCCTCTCGGTCGTAGCGGTTTCCATCCACATTCAACATGGGAATCAAGTAGAATTCTCTCGAATTGATCAGATCCGTGATGAACTGCTCTGAGAAGTCCTCATCCACACCAAGGTCCCCAGGACCGCAAGGGTTGCCGTCTCCGTTGCTATCCTGGTTTGAGGCGTTTAGCAAAGCGCAATCGCCATCATCGTCCAGACCGTTCCATGGGTCCTCATCAATCAATCCGTCACCATCGTTGTCTATCCCGGCCTGGCCGTAATAGTGAGCTACGGTTTCTAAAAAGAACATCGGGACCTCGTAGGACATCCACTCACGCGCATGATGATTCCCCACCAGCATCACATCGGGCCTGTCAGCATAGTTGCCACAGTCACCGACGAAAACGTTGCAGTCCCCCCCTGAAGCATCGAGAGTGATCTTTAGCCAAGGGCTGGGGTGGTTGTAGTACCATCCCTCGTAGTCAGTCGAAATCATTTCGTCATTTCGAGCATTCACCCCGCCAATCAGCCCCTCGTGGAATGTCATAATTTCTGGGTTCCTTTCGGCTAGGTACTGCATTCGGTTCTTCATCGAGAAGTAGTCGTGGTACTCTCGGAACTGTGCCTTGCTGTCACCACCCCATGGGAAAATTTGGAAAACGTACTCTTCGGACCAGATGTCCTCGGGAGCCACGCCCTCATCGGGTTCTTGGGCAACCGAGCTCGGTGCAAGGGAGATGGGGGATAGGAGTGAAAGCAGCATCGGTAGCAGCATCGCTGTCAAGGGAACTCGTCCACCATTGGGCTGTTGTCGGCCGGGTCTAGAAATTCTGAGAGTAGGCATACTGATGTCTTGGCGGGTCGACTGTCCGTATTGAATCGCACGGAGAGCGGTCCGTAGGACCGCGTTCCCTTTTTGAGTGGGGCGTCCTCGGACGTTACATGGGTGTAACCGCCGACTTGGATGAGTTCATGAGTGGAAACGAGGTGATTTCGGGTTTCTCAGGAGGGACTCTTACAGTACTGATTGGATTGATTGCACTGAGCGTAATCTCAGGGGTGTTGTCCAGGAGGATACTATTCCCAAGACTGATGGATATCTTCTCGAAGACTGAAAGAATCGACGGGAAGGATCTGTTTGCTCCTAGATCGTTGGCTTGGATGATCGGGTTGCTGGTATTCTGGCAGAGTTTGGAATGGATGTCCGACAACACAAGCCCGGTTTGGAACCAAAACGTGATGGGGGACGGAATGATGCTGGCACGGGCAGGATTCATCATTTTGATGCTGATGGCGGCTTACAGGCTCGTTGACTACCTCGACGCCTTCATTGTTGTTGAGGGGGACGACATGGCAGCTCGCAGGTCTTTGGCCAGCGTCGCCGAGTCAATAGGCAGGCTGGTAGTGGTCGTAGCTGGATTCTTCATCATTGCCGGTTCCTTCGGAGTGAACCTCAATGGTCTGATTGCGGGGCTTGGTATCACTGGTTTAGCGTTGGCCCTAGCCGCCAAAGACTCCGTGGCAAACTTGTTTGGGGCGATTTCTATTATCATCGATCAACCATTCAATGTAGGTGACTGGATCATCGTCGAGGACATCGAAGGGGAGGTTGTCAACATAGGACTGCGTACTACGATGATCAGGACTGGTGCAGATACAATAGTTACAATGCCCAACTCCAACATCACAAACTCCCCTGTCGAGAACTTCGCAATGCGCAGGTTCAGGAGAATCCGTCCAAACTTTGAATTCGAGGAGGATAGTGACGAGGGGGCATTGAAGAAGTTCTGCGAAACTCTGGCCCAGCAGGTTCTTTCCGACCCGAGAGCAACAAAACCCGGAGACTCCTGGGTGAAGATAACTGATAGCCTTCCTCCAAAGATCACTATATCATGCAACTTCTATTGTGACTCGAGCGCGAAGATCCAAAGAGAGTTCACCGAGGACATTCTGCTTATGGCTCGTGCTAGAGGAAACGAGTGTGGCCTGTCCCTACACGAGCCTAGGCGCAGAGCCCAACTGTAGTTGGTGAACTCATGACTAGGCTGATACTGGTTCGCCATGGGCAGTCGGTCTGGAACGCTGCCAACCGGTTCACTGGTTGGACAGATGTGGATTTATCGGACAGGGGGATTGTTGAGGCTGAGGAGGCTGGAAGTCTTCTTGCGGCAATCCAAATAGATGTGGTACACACAAGCGATCTGATTCGTGCTCAGAGGACTGCGGAAATCATTTTACGATTCAATGAGGCTTCAAAAAATGCCAAAACAAGGATCGACTGGAGGTTGAACGAACGGCACTATGGAGCATTGCAAGGGCTCAACAAGGCAGAGACGGCTGAAGAGCACGGGTCTGATCAAGTCCACATCTGGCGGAGATCGTATGACGTTGCGCCACCTGATGGGGAGAGCCTCGAGATGACCGCAGACAGGACCATTCCCTATTTCGTAGATGAGATTTTACCAGACCTACATGCTGGTAGGAACGTACTCGTTTCAGCTCACGGAAATTCCTTGCGGTCGATTGTGATGCACATAGAGCAAATTAGTCCGGAAGAAATTGTCGGGCTGGAGATTCCAACTGGAGTCCCGATCCACTATTCCTACGAAGATGGTAGTGTCAGGAGAACCGAGTAAAGGGTACCTCCGGGCCAGGAGAAAGGCTTCGGTAGTACCTCAGCAGTGCATAGCTGCTTGAAAAGAAGGCGATTGGGATTACCATTTCCTGGAGTGAAGATGGCGGACTGGTTACCAGAGTCGTGGCGGCGAAGAAGGCAGCCATGAAGGACAGGGCACCGATGGTCCTATTGTTGAACATCCTCTTCTGGAATGCACGAACGTGGCCAATCAGCGTTACAGCGGGTTCGGGGGCACCGGACTGGTTGGAGACTGCCTCGATCACATCAAGAAGACACTGCTCGTACTCCCAAATTGCAAGGCCGCCTCTATGTGTGTAGAATACCTGCTCCGAGCACCAGAGCCCGGGGGCTGTGCTTCTCCAGCCATCGATAAGTGATGATCTGAGCTCCACGATGTCCAATTGGCACTCACAATCAAAGTGGATGCGAGACAAGTCGTGGGTTACGGCGGCAAGGTCCCTGATTGCCGGGAACTCACAATTTGGTTTGAACAGCGCGTCTGCAAATCTAGGTCTACCAATATTGACGCATTCTTTGGAAAGGTCGGTCAGGCGTACGTCTCCCAGACTCAGCATGCATTGGGTTCTTCTGGAATGTGGAGCGCGCCAGATCGAGTCAGCTCGTAGTCCCTCCTCGATTGAAGCGAGACGCTCATTCCACCGCCTGGGGTCTGGAGGAGTTGTCCTGACCTCCTCGACTATCTTGTGGTACTTTCCTAGAAGAGCTCCACGTTTATACAACTCTTCACATGCCCTGATGAGGTCACCAGATTCCAAAAATGAGAGCAGAGGGGCTTCCTGTCCCTGATTTCCTTCCGATTTCATCCTCATCATAATTACGTCAGAGCCATTGTGAGTGTACCCCCCAATCGGAGAATTTGAGATTGGTGCTGCTGCCTCGCATCTCCTCCTGAACAATCCATCTGAACCCCAAGGCAAGAATTCGGCTACCCATTCAGTTTCGTTCCTGAGTGTAGCAGTTAGTCCCCGATGGCCCTCAGATGTAGAAACGAAGGTTATGGACTCCGGATTTGGGACATCTCCCCAAACCTCCAATTCCGAAGTAAGGAGAAGCCAGTCTGCTGGTGAAGTCAGTTCATGGGGCTCCATCATCTCACACGAGAGCCCACTGAGATTACCAGATCCGACAAACGAAAATGATTTGAAACCAGCAGGGGATGAGGCTTGTGTCTTGACCTGGCTCAAGGCATTCGGCCACCATACGCGAGTCCGTTCCGTCATACTTCTCCAAGGTCAGGACAGGGGCCCCCGGCTTCATTGAATCGGTCTGCGAAGGCTTGAATCATGGAGGCCTTAGCGAGTGCCATGGAAGATGGTGAGTCCGGGATGCCATTGGCAGTTGATATGGATGGGACGTTGATTCTGACGGATATGAGTTGGATAAGCTTCTCCAGAGTTATTTCTAGACGACCCTGGATGCTGTTAGACATGATACTGAAGGAAATCTCGGGGCAGAGGGCAAAATGGAAGCGGGATCTGGCAAAGAGATTGGTTTTCGACCCGGCAGATCTAGACTACCACGCTGAGTTCCTGGACTGGTTAACTGGAGAGCATGCCAAAGGCAGGCAAATAGTGCTAGCCACTGCTTCAGATAGGATTGTGGCTGAACAGGTTGCTGGTCATGTCGCACTGTTCTCCGATGTAATGGCTTCCGACAAATCGTTCAACCTGCGAGGGCAGCGCAAGGCTGAGGCCCTTATCGCTAGGTTCGGTGATGGAGGTTTTGCTTATGCTGGAAACAGCAAACACGACATGGATGTTTGGAAACATGCGGGCCAGGTTATTGTGGTTAATCCAGACAGAGGCCTACTTGAAAAGCTAGGAGACAATGCTGACATCATTTTTGAATGATTAACGGCATTCAGTTGGGCTTAACCGTTGGATGCCTCGGGCAAGTGCATGGGTCGGCGAGCTAGAGGTTTGGGTCGCAGAATCGATAGCATCGCGAAATGGCTACTTCGATTCAGAGTTATTGCTGGTCCTGCAAAATTGGTTTCAAACTCAAGGTTAGCTTGGAGTTTCGTCTCAAGGATAGACCGGGTACGAGGTAGGAGGCAGAAGGAAAGGATCGTCAATAGTAATCTGCCAAACCACATATCGATAATTATGGACGGGAACAGAAGGTTCGCTTGGAACAGAAAACTGGGTACTGCCGTGGGGCACAGATACGGAAAAGAGAAGCTTAGGGAAGTTATGGACTGGGTCCTTGACCTTGACATCCCATACCTGACAGTTTATGCATTGTCCACTGAAAATATTTCAAGCAGGGATGAAGAAGAGTTAGATTCTCTATACGATCTTTATGTCACTGGATTCGACGAAATTTCAGAGGACCCCAGGATTCATTCGAAGAAGGTCAAAGTCAGGGCAGCGGGTAGGATAGAAGACCTTCCCCCAAGGGTCAGGGAGGCAATTTCGCGTTCTGAGGAGAGGACAAAAGACTACTCCAACTTCACCTTCACGGTCTGCCTAGCCTATGGGGGGCGAGAGGAGATAGTGGATGCGGTTAAATCTCTAGCATCAGATTACGAATCGGGCAACCTGAGCCTAGATGAAATTAATACTCTGGAGATCTCCAATCGCCTATACGATGCTGACATCCCAGATCCGGATCTAGTAATCAGAACCAGCGGGGAAGAGAGGGTCTCTAATTTCCTGCTCTGGCAGATTGCATACTCGGAGCTTTACTTCACAGATGTCCATTGGCCTTCATTCTCGAAGACGGATCTCTATGATGCGATAGAGACTTTCCAGATGAGGAGGAGGCGTTATGGAGAGTGATTCATGTGATACCTGTGGGCGAGATGGCTATAGAAATCCGGCTGTCGCGGTGGATGCAGTGGCTCTAAGAGAGGGTGCGTCTGGAACAGAGGCCCTGCTGATTAGTCGGGGCGGTGAGCCGGAAATTTGGCAAGGCCTGTGGGCCTTTCCAGGTGGCTTCGTTGACTATGGCGAAGATCCTGAGCAAGCGGTCCTGCGTGAGCTTGAGGAGGAGACTGGAGTAAGTGGCTACAATCCGATCCCCCTTGCAATCCACGGTGACCCCGACAGGGATCCCAGAAAACACATCATAGCACTGTTCTACCAAGTTGAGGTGGATCCTGAAGCTATTCCGCGTGCTGGAGATGATGCAGCGGGTGCTGCATGGGTTCCAATAGCCGGGCTGACTGCAGAACAGGTGGCTGGAAGCCATATCAGAATCATCGAGCAGATTCGCAAGTAACCCTAAACACAGAATCCCCTCGCACCCTCATGAGCAGGAAGCTAAAGATTGACACTGGAGGAGCAAAGTTGGGGCCTTACAGCCTTGGAATCAACGTCGGAGATCATATCTGGCTTTCGGGCCAAATAGATGTTGAATCTGGAGAAGACATAGGGTCTCAAACTCTTGGGACTCTGGCAAAGATAGACGACCTCCTTGCCGCTGCAAACAGTTCTAAGGGGGATTTGGTCAAAGTTACCGTCCTGATGACTGACATAGATTTCTACGCAACAATCAATGAGATTTACTCAGATTGGCTGGGAGATACGATTCCACCGGCTAGAGCCGCCTACGAGGTCTCCAATCTCCCAGGAGGTGCGTTGGTTGAGATTGTCTGCGAAGCGTTCCGCCACTCTGGGGAGTACAGGACAGATCTGCCTGCAGAACTAGAGGAGGCACTAGTTTAGATGTCAGCTGTTGATGACATAATTGTAAAGAGATTCGAGGAACCTGATGAGATCAGGACATTCGAGAAAGGGAAGTTTGAGATCGTTCACTTCGAGGGCATGACAATCGGGAGGGCGACATACTTCCCAGGGTGGAAGTGGTCGGTCGATGTGTCTCCGATTTCAGGTACCGAGTTCTGTGAGACCGAGCATCTGGGAATGGTGATTTCTGGAGTTGCGACTTGTGCGTTCAAGAATGGAGAGATTCATGAGTTGGGAGAGGGAGACCTATTCTACGTGGGACCAGAGCCTCACGATAGTTGGGTAGTTGGGGACGAGGACTACGTCTCGCTCCACTTCCACGGAGCGGAAAAATACGCAAAGTGAGACTCTCACAGACCAAGAAGAATTAGGTAGAAGATATTCTAGGATGATTCCATGAGTGTGTTCAAGGCCTATGACATTCGAGGAATCGCAGAATCTGAACTGGATGCAGAGTTTTCCGAAAGACTGGGGAGGGCTGTGGCCACTCACCTGGATGCCAAGTGTGTATCAGTAGTCAGAGACATTCGTGAGTCCGGGGAGGAATTTCATAAGGCGTTCGTGAAAGGTTTGATGGAGGCCGGGGCCAACGTTTTGGATTTGGGCATCTCCACAACCGGGGTTCTCTACAGATCGATTGTAGATCTGCCTGTGGACGTTTCGGTCGCCATAACTGCAAGTCACAACCCCCCTGAGTACAATGGCTTCAAGATTTGTCGGGGGAAGATGCCAGTTGGAGGTGAGGAGCTTCAAGAAATCAAGACGGTTTTTGATTCTGGCGTATTCAGAGAAGGTGAGGGTTCTCTTGAGGTGGTGAGTGACTATGAGGACAGGTACATCGAGGCCATTGTAGATGATGTGGGGAGGCCTAATCGTGACATTAGAGTGGCTCTGGATTGTGGGAACGCTGTCCCGGGACCGCTCGCTGTAAGGACTCTGGAGATGGTTGGGATTGACGTGATTCCAATTAATTGTGATTGGGACAACTCGTTCCCAAACCACCCTCCTGACCCGACCCGACCCGAGAACATGGTCGAACTCGGTCAGGCGGTCATTGAGCATGGGGCGGAATTTGGAATTGGCATGGATGGGGACGGTGACCGTCTGGGTGTGGTAGATGAGAATGGTCGTTTCATCCACCCAGACAGGCTGATGGGGATATTCGCTCTCGATGTGCTTTCAAATCTACCAGTGGATGCGACAGAGGAGCAAAGAACAATCTTCTATGATGTAAAGTGCAGTATGGCTTTAGAGGAGGCGATTTTGGAAAACGGCGGCAGCCCCAGAATGGTCAGGACTGGTCATACGTTCATGAAGATGGAACTGAGGAAAAATCCGAAGTCCCCTATGGCAGGGGAGATGTCTGGCCACTTTTTCATGAACGACCGATGGAATGGCTTCGATGACTCCATCTATAACGCAGTTAGACTCCTGGAGATTATCGGTAGAGATCCCTCCCCAGAGCAGGGAGGGCCATCATTCTCCAATCGATTTGATTTCATGCCCCCATACCCAACCACCGATGAGATCAAGGTTCCACTCGTAGGTGAGCGTGAACAGGTTATGGCCAAGGTGAGGAAGGCGTTTTCCGATGTCGAGTTCTCTTCTGTTGATGGAGTCAGAGTTCGTTATGAAGATGGTTGGTTCCTCTGCCGGCCTAGCAACACTGAGCCCATCCTAGTAATGCGAGCTGAGGGGAGCAACCGAGAAGCTCTGGACGCAATCATTTCGGACGTAGAAAATAGGGTTGGACATTTGTTAGATATCGAGAAGCTTAGTTGACCGATTCTCTTATGCCGGCTACTAAAGTGGTCGCAACGCTGCCACTGTAGCTTAGCTCGGTAGAGCGTCTGATTCGTAATCAGAAGGCCGGGAGTTCAAATCTCCCCAGTGGCTCCATCAGGGTGCTAGTCCCAGATCTTCCAGGTTTGATTCGAATTTTCTTCGTGATTCCTTTAGTGCTCGGATTACAGGCATCGAATCGCCAGAGAGGAAGCTCATCGTTGAGCCGCCTCCAGTGCTGTTGTGAGTTACGTATTTTGCCATCCCTCTCTGATTGACCAAGGCACTGGTGTGCCCTCCACCGATAATTGTAGTGGCGGATGTCTCGGCGCACATGTTGAGGATCTCAATTGTGCCGAATGCGAATTCAGGAAGTTCGAAGTACGACGCAGGTCCATTCCAGAGGACGCATCCTGCATCCTGAACCATGGGTCTCAGTTCCATTAGTGTCTGAGTACCTATGTCGTAAATTGGGTTCTCAGTCGGCAAGTCTTCCAATGTCAACAGTTTCCTCTTCCCATCGGCTTCCACTGCAACATCCCGTGGCGAAAATATCAGATCTGAGTGTTTATTGGCGAGTGTCTGGGACATTTCCCACGTTTCGCCGAAGTCATCTCCGAGGGAGGTTCGAATGAATTCCTTGTTTCGCTCACCTATATCGATTCCACTAGCCCACAGCATCAGGTTCCCCGAGACCCCAACGAAGGATATGTTGTCAACGTGACCCCTGTCAATAAGATTCAATGCGACTCTGAAGGAGTCATCGCACTTGGCACCACCAAGTATGGCTAAGTACGGCTTGGGAGGGTCTCTTAGAGCAACTCGGAGGCTGTCAATCTCACTTTGCATCAGTCTACCTGCGATGCATGGGATAGCGTTTGTGAAGCCAGTTAGGGTTGGAGATCTCCTGTGTGCTGCGGCGAATGCATCTGTTACGTAGAGATCTGCGGCTTCGGAAAGTCTTGAGACTAGCTCGGTCGATTCTGTCTCCTCGTTGGAGGCATACTTCCTACCATACTCCTCATCATTCTTCCTTACATTGTCGAGAAACACGATATCTCCGTCCGACATCGATTCGATTTGAGTGATTGCATTGTCACCGCAAACATCGGAGATGAACCTGATGGGTCTGCGGATAATTTCTGCAAGTCTCTCACAGTGTTTGGAGGTATCCGTGAAGTCACTCTTCCCAGGCCTAGACTGATGTGCCATGATTGCAACCTTGGATTGTGAGAGGTATTGCAAAGTAGGGAGAATGGCTCGCAATCTGCCATCATCCAGTAAATCTCCACTCGCAGGCTCGAGAGGAGAATTGACATCGACTCGGTACAGCACAGTTCGACCGTTGGGGCGGACGTGGTCCAGCGAGAGAACGTCCCCCACAGTGATGGCAAAGGTTGCTCACCTTTGGCCGTTTTGGATGCATGCAATGAGTCATTTGACCAAAAACCCCTTTCACTTATTGCAATCATACATGCATATGGCATGGGACCCAGCAATGCTCACCGGGCCTGAAGGAGAAGACTGGAGGGTCCCCGTTTCAGAGTTGGAAAATAGGCAAGGCAAGCTTTCGTCAAAGCTTGCTGAGGCAGGAGCTGAGTCCGCGTTAATCGATGATCCTGTTGAGCTTTATTGGCTTACTGGAGGCCGTCAGAACTCTTCCTTCCTAATTGGTGCGGACGGATCTGGGATTGGCAATAGGCAATGGGTTAGGAGATCGTTGAAGAGAGCGGAATTCGAAGCAGGGGGTGAAAATCGGCCTCATGTAGTGGAACAGCATCCTAGAATGGGGGATCTAGGTGACTCTCTGGTTAGAGCTGGGTGCACAACCAAACCATGCACACTGGCTGGCAAGGTACCTCATGAACATCTGAGCTTTGTTGTCTCCAAAATGGGCAATCTTCCCGGGGATAGCATCAATTGCACTAGTCTACTGTACAAATTGAGGGAGGAGAAATCAGATTGGGAGATTTCGATGATTCGCGAGAGCGGAAGGGTAAATCTCTCAATGTTCGAAGCGGTGCGAGATTGTGGTGGCCTAGGAAAGACTGAGCTTGAGATGGCTGGCGCGGCTGATGAGGTTAGCAGATCGGCTGGCTTTGGTGGAAGAATCCGGATGAGAAGGTGGCCAATGGACTGCGATAGGGTCGTTATCGCAGCAGGTAGATCTGGCGCGATTCCCTCATACTTTGATTCGGCTGTAGGAGGGATTGGTGCTAGTCCAATTTCTTCCCTTGGGGCAGGGTTCGCCAAAGTCAAACAAGGTAAGCCGGTTCTTGTTGATATTGTTCACGTTCACAGGGGTTATGTCTCCGACTGCACTAGGATGTTTTGTGCAGGCAAACTAACCAAAGAATGGTCTGGCAAACTTGA
Source organism: uncultured Candidatus Poseidoniales archaeon (assembly GCA_964563355.1). GTDB lineage: Archaea > Thermoplasmatota > Poseidoniia > Poseidoniales > Thalassarchaeaceae > UBA36. The sequence continues at coordinate 135,815 of CAZLVU010000003.1, read as the reverse complement.
TGACATGGTTGAGGTCAGTAAGGAGGTTCTGGATTGTTTGAATAAGGGCGAAAACTGCTCAATGGCTTGGGAGGCTGGCAAGGGAGCTGCTACCGAGATGGGGCACTCGGAACATCTCATGGGGATGCCTCCTGATCAGGCAAAGTTCCTCGGTCACTCAGTGGGCCTCGAATTAGACGAAACTCCAGTGGTCGCCCATGGATTCGATAGTCCACTGGGAATTGGGGGAATTATGGCCGTAGAACCAAAGCTAGTGCATGACGAGGGTGCGATAGGAACAGAGGACACATGGGTCAGGACCAGGGATGGGATGGAATGCCTTACCGCTGCAGGAGATTTTCCACTTATTTCGGAGTGGTGAGTTGGCTTGAGAAAAACTAATTCGAGGATAGCCCTATTTCTTGAAACTGTCACGGGTCTTTGTGAGCCGAGCCAAGTCCGATGCGCAGAAACAGCTTGCGAGAGTGCTGAGGAGTCGCAGCGAGCCGCATGGCAAGCCAATAATTGACCCTTCAATTCTCAAGGGAGTGGAAGTTAATGACGACGGGATAGTTGAGCTCTGGATTAAGCCGGCCCACCCCTATTGCCCATGCTGCCTAAATGATCTGATTGACCTGAGGAAAGTGGTCAGAGGACAGAAGGGCGTTCTTGCCTGTCACGTTGAGGTTGTGGGAATTCCTCAGTCAGAGCGGTGGACTGCTGCTGTGAATGAGTAGAGGGTGTCGAGGGTTGCTTGGATAGTTTGGGACGGCTTATCGCTCTAAGTCGGATCCTGAGGGGCCTTCTGAGTACACATTCTTCCGCTCTTCTACTTCCTCTAGCTTGAGTAGAATCCTGTTGTAGAGCCAGCGAAGTCCCACAACTATTCCAACAATTGAGATTGCTAGAGCACGTAATAGTTCGGGGTCGCTCCAGTCTGCCAATTGATCACCTATATTGGGGGAATAACATCGATATCACAATTTCCTGTAGGCTGTAGACAGCAGGTCAGGATCCCGCCCAATTCCAATAGGTAGTCATCGAGACCAGGGGGGGGTTTGTCTGGAATTGCCACGGTTCCACTGATTAGTCTCACTAGGCAGGTGCCACAATTTCCAGCAGTACAGTTAGTTGGGATAACTACGCCTGCGAGGTCGGCAATTTCCACGATAGGCGCCTCAGGCACTGCAGGAGCAGATCCGATAATCTTGGATCCCCGGAAGAATCGGATTACTGGAAGCTCATTTGTCATCCAGAATCCTCACCGGTCTTCCCAGCGAGTCCAGCGTCCTGATTGCTTATTGAATCGCAGTCCGGCCTTCTTCATCCACTTGTTGAACTTCGTGGCTCCTGCACCTGTAGCGATAATGAAATCCTCTCTGTCCTCCTGAGCCTGGATGTAGCCTTTGGCAGCGATGGTTTGGTCTATCCACTCATCTATGCTCATCAGTACGCCCGTCAATGTGCTGGACTGGAGTGCGGCCTCCAACTCCTCAGCGGTGGCTCCTGCTGATTCTAAATCTCTCTTCATCAAGTCAGTGATTGACTTAGCCTTGTCCTTGTGTGGGGGCTTGACGACTGGTAGCCTAGGTTTGGTCTTGGAACTGAACTTTATTCTCGATCCGTTGTCTAGTCTGCCTTCCACAACCTCAGCCATGGGTGCTAGGAATTCCTCCTCACAGTCCCAGCAAATGAACGAGAAATTCGTAGAGTCGTCCATTATGCTGCTTCCTCTGGGATCCATCTCTTCACCGCAGTGTGGGCATGCATGGAGGCAGAGGACCGGTGCAATCTTCCTGCGGAAATCAACAATGTCCTGAGGGGTGCCGGAAAGTTCGAGCATCTCGTGATCCCGTGCAGCCTCTAGGCCCCTAGTCTCCAACTGGTCTCGCAGCTTAGATCTCTGCTCATCCTTCGACTCATCATCTAGATTGTTCTCCAGTTTGACGATCAGTTCTACAGTCTTCCCTAGGCGATTCATGACGAGTTTCTTGTTCCTGAAAGCCTCAACCCTAGCAAGTCTCAGTTGCTCTTTTTTTTCCTGTAACTCTGCATAAATATCCTTCTGTTCACGTTTAAAGCGAGTTTCGTCGATTTTGTCAACCCGCTTCTGGTCGTCTGAAAGTACATCGGCTAGGAACCGCTGTCTGCTAGATGATCTAGGTCCCGACTTCACCGCATCCAATACTGATTTCGCAACCTCATCCTTCAAGCCGTAATTATTGACTAGAGTTTCAGAATCTAGTTTCTTGAGGTCTCCGATCTTAATCCCGCTATCTGATAAAGCTTGAGCGGTGGTCTCGTCAATTCCTCTGCGGAGGAGAGCCAGATAGGTGTCCTTCTTTGCCAATTACTCACCACCCTCGACCCGGATCCCTCTGGCCCTGGCCTTGTCGAGCCGAAGAGGGGGGCCTCTATCAAGTCGTTGTAAAATTACGGAATATTGGAGGATTATGAGGAGATTCCCTTCACCAGTAGAACCCAATCAATCGGATCAAGAGATTCTGGTCTGAGTTCTGCCCAGTCGCTAGGTAGGCCTTCGACCTCCGACTCCAACAACCGAACGATTGCGGATTCCCACCTTTCCTTGTGCCATCCTTTGACTCGAGAGATCCTACGGGGTGCCTTCGATAGTAGTGTTCTGAGTTTCCTCCTGCGATTGGAGAAGCAGTGTTTGGTAACTACCCTGAAGAGTGATTTGTCCAACGCCTCAATCTCTGGACGGACCAATGGCCTCAAGACGACGAGTGCCGAGTTTACTTTCGGGGATGGGATGAACGAGTTCGGGGGGACTTTCCTATCAGTAGAGACATCAAAGTCTAACCACAGGTTCAATCCCAGGGAACCCGCATCATATGGCATAGAGGACATAGCCATCCTGTCTGCAAACTCTTTCTGAACTAGGAGGATAACGAGTTCTAGTGGCTTCCTGGAATGTTGGACTCTAATCCTCTCCAATATTGGACTGGAGATTTGGAAGGGTAGGTTGGAAATAATGTGGGTGATTCCTGCCGGCCATGAGGCTTGAATAGCATCTGCCTCAAATACTTCAAGGCCGCAATCGATCCTTCCGAAAACACGTTGTATGTGGGATACTATTTCATTATCAATCTCTATGGCAGAAACCTTGGCACCCGAGCGAAGCATGGAAAGGGTGAGAGATCCCGGGCCGGGGCCAATCTCCAGTACGTGTGATCCTTGTCCCAATGGACTTCCATTCTCCGATGCCAATTCCAGAGTTCGAGCGATGACTTCATCATCAATCAGGAAGTGTTGCCCGAGTGATTTCCGTGGTTTGGATCTATCTCGAAGTAAGTCGACAAGTAGTCGCGAATTGAGGTCGGCTAGGGATTGCACTGTCAAGTCTCTGACCGCACCAGCAAATCAAGTAAACGGGGAGTTTGTGCCACATCCTCCATCTCCTTGACGTATCTTTCAGCCAAGAGATTGACCGAGTCGATGCCGCAGACATTGTCAACTTCTTCGAATGAGCTCCATCCAGACATCCCCCTAGCTTGGACCATCTGCATGGCCTTAGAATTCCCTATCCCAGGAAGGAGCTGGAATGCGTGGAACTTCAATGACATGGGTCCAGCACTGTTGTAGAAAGCAAGATGGCAGTCGGGGTTGACACTAATTGATGAGCTCAGAGAGGGGACAAGTTCCTGTTGTGCAGAGCCGCTTAGATCCTTGAGTCGCACTTCGGATAGAGGGCCTATTTGATCGGAGGGGAGTGCTATCTGACCTCCTACAGCCATGTCGCTAATATCGGACGCACGTACTCTAACTAGAAACAAGGAAGGCTCGCTAATGCATTGCAGCTCATGTCCTATGGGCCTCCTATCTTGCACATCTAGGACTCGGACACTGGTCTCATCATCATAGGGACCTTTTGGCTCCTCGCCGGCCTCGTGTCCATCGTCCGGCATCATATTCCCAATACATCCCAGAAAGGTTCTCCCTCATCAAATGAGTTGTCATGAGGATTACTAGCGATTACTCCGACTAGAGTACATGTTGGCGGATTGTTGTGATGATTTCCTCAATTTCAGAGGTGTCCATAGCAATCCTCTTACTAGCAATAATGACCCTAACATCAGCAACAGAAAGGGGAGACAGTTCTGCTATCTTGGAACAAATCTCAGGATTTTGGTTCAACTTTTCATTCTCCATAAGTGCTTGGAATAACCCATTGAAAACCTCGGGATCGGTTTTGAGATCACCAGTGGGGTGGCCTCCAGCACTGGCCTTCCACTCCGCATGCTGCATCGCCATGGTCTGTTCGTAGGAAATCTCTCCTCTGCGAATCCTAGCGTCCATCAGAAGGTCCCTAACTGTTGCATAGTCGACGAACTCCTTTTCCACCATCCAATCACCTACTCTATCGGTTTCAGGTGCTCAGGTCTAGCAACCACAGTCTTCTCCATGTTACCATCCAACACTCTGACTACATAGGCTCTGCCCTGGGTCCCTGTGATAATTCCAGTGCGACCTTGGAAACGACGGTGGGGCATGCCCTTCTGCTGGGCGCCATCGAGGACAATCGCGACTTTGTCGCCATCTTGGTAGGAATGCATTACGCGGCCGATGAAGGGTCTCCTACGCTCCCTCTTCCCCTTGCTGAGTATGCTTCTAGTACCCTGTCGTGATCCCTTTGTACGAGTAACCATGCTATCACCACGCCTTATTGCGAAAACAGGCGACAAAAGGGGCGTTCTTAAGGACTCGGATGTTCACAAACCTCTCAGTCTGCATGGATCTCCTCAACATCTAACCAGATTACCTCGCATTCCCTACCAATAACGCTCTTCACCGAGGGAGAGGTTCTGCCCTCATCGGAGTGGATAAGCTCCTTAACGTAGGTTCCCGCTTCGCAGCGAAGTGTGATTTGGACCTCGTCATCATCAAAAATTATGCTATCAATGGATGTCACCTTTCTCTTTCGTATCTTTGCAGCTCTCCTATGTGAGACTCGTTTGGGAGTCTCCTGGTCAATGACTGTCCCTGAAAGACTAGAGATTGCTTCGGAAATGGAGTTTTGATCTGTGGTGCCATCAACCCTGAACCGGATAGTGTATGTCTTGTCCGACCTTGATTGCTTCACTTCGTTAATCTTAGTTCGGTTGCACCACGAAAAAGTGTCTACCTCCACCTTCCCTGATGCATGTTCGTTGACCTTTCTCACCAATTCCTCGAGAGAGTGGTTTCGCTTCGCGGGTCGTTTGACCTCAAGCACAAATGGCCTCCCTGAACCAAGACAGCGGACGTCGATGTCCTCCCTACCCATTCCATGGAAAGAAGTGTTCTCAGCGAGCAAGGCCTCCCTAATTGGTTCGCCTATCAGGTCCTGTACTGAATCGGGGTACTGAAGACCTGAGCCATTGCATGATTCGCACCCCTCTGCCCTCCCTCTGCATGATCTGCATGGCCAACGAGTTTGAGGAATATCGCGCACCAGTTTCCTATACCTGCCGTAGAGGAAAACCGGCCTCACATCAACGTCAACTCTGAGTGTGAGGCCGTCAACTAAAGCCATCACATCAGGTCTCTCCTTTACGAAAGCAACCTCGTGATTAGCACCCCTGATTTTGTGGTGAATAGCCTCAACAAGTGCGGCCTTCAGTGGATTGGAACCTGGGGATCCATATTTGGAACGAATCCTGTCCTCCTCCTGAATCAGATCCTTGGCCAGATGGATACCAAATTGAATTGTCGAAAACTCGAATCCCGACAAGGTCCCGAATACCCTTTCAACGATGTTATCTACATCATCGAATAGGTTCTCACATAGAGGGCAGAACTCCTGAAGAATACTTGTGGAGAGTTCCTGGTCACTATCATATGCCTCCTGACGAAGTTGAGCCCCGGCTTCGGGATCTGGGAGATCAATCCTCTTCCCACCAATCCTTCTGAGACAATAATCACATGACCCGATTTTAATCACATGTGCGATCCCTAATGGAGCGGGGCAGGGAGGAGCGTCCCAGTTGATTGTGCTGCCCTCTGAGTCGAAATCGTCCCCATCAAACCAAATCTCATCTTGATCTTGCTCATCAGTGAGAACTTGTTCCGCAGAAATTAAGCCGGTGGATGCATACCCCGCTGATGCGTAGAGTTGCCACTCATCCTCATCGTCGAGCTCATTCTCAGCGGCCTTCGGTTCGTCAACGGGCATGATATCGCCACCGTGGCTGCGGGGGGAACCCGCAACTCCGATGTACCTTGGAATTGAGTGGTGGTTTTGACTCCTTCGCAAAACCACCAGGAGCTAAAATTGGGCTCCATGGGTTTCGGAAACGATCCGGAGATGTGAGAAAGAGTGTATGCCGCTAGAGCATCCGGTCGGCCACTCAAGTTGTATTCCATATCGTCCCACTGGTTGGACTCTGGGCTTCTCCATTCTTAGCCTAGATACCTCTTCCTCAAGTTCAAGTCTGCGTTGGTCGTTCTCCTGACGTGGCTTGCACTTAGCGCACTGGCAGTTAGATCTTATCGCCAAATAACTCACTCTGAAAGTTGCCCCATCAGCAAATCTGAGGATGCAGTCCTCATCGCCCCTCTCGATATCGGTCAACAATTCTCTGGACATGTCGCGTTTCACCCATCCTTATGACACCCGTAAAGCCTAACCAGATTAATTGTTGCAAACAACATGTTTCGAGTATGATGAGTCCATCTGAGAGGAGATAATGGATTATTAAAACTGAAATATGTCGGTTTTTGGACGAGTTAAAGAAACTGGCGGATGATTGGATGTATAGCTACAGGCACGAGACTAAGGTTGATGCTGACATTGATGCAACGTTCGCTTGGTTCGAGCGTGAGGGTTCCTTTCGAAGGCTGATGCCACCTTGGGAGGTAGCTGAAGAGATCAGGGCTGATGAGACTCTGGAGGTGGGCTCCCAGCGAATCTTCAGGTTCCCAATGGGGCCCCTCAAGATGACTTGGGTTGCTGAGCACACTGCATACGAACCACCAAACTTCTTCGCTGACAAGATGGTTAAGGGGCCTTTCAAGTCTTGGAAACATGACCATCATCTTGTGGAATCGGAGGGACTTACGACAGTTGTAGATGAAGTTGCATACCAAGTACCGTTCGGACCTCTGGGGAATCTTGTTGACAGGTTTCTGGGAGGTATGCTTGTCAGAGGGCGAATCTCCAGGATGTTCAAGGCACGTGAACTGCGTCTGCAGCGTGACCTAAGGCGGCACTCAGAATTCTCGCACATACCCCGTAAACGAATATTGGTTGCGGGCTCTTCGGGATTGATTGGGACGCAACTCGTGGCATTCCTCGACACGGGTGGTCACGATATCTGGAGGCTTGTGCGTCGACCGATAAAAGAAGGAGCTAACGAGTTGTTCTGGGACCCAGATACTGGGAAGTTGGATTCCAGTATTCTAGAGGGTTTCGATGCGATTATTCACCTAGGAGGTGAGGGGATTGGGGACAAGAGGTGGAGCTCTCGCCGAAAAAAGGCCATTCGTGACTCTAGGGTGGTCAGCACCACTCTACTTTCCGAAGCCATCTCCTCTCTTGAGGAGAAGCCGGAGGTCTTCTTGCTTGCCAGTGCAATTGGCTGGTACGGAGACAGAGGGGACGAGAAGCTGGACGAAGATAGTTCCCTTGGAAATGGTTTCCTCCCAGATGTTTGCTCAGACTGGGAGGCTGCTGCTTCTGGGGTTGAGAGAGCTGGAGTCAGGTCTGTTTTCTTACGCAGTGGCATAGTTCTTGCAGCAACTGGGGGTGCTCTGGGGAGAATGCTGCTCCCATTCAGAATGGGCGGGGGAGGTCCGATGGGAGGTGGCAAACAATGGATGTCATGGATCTCGTTGGACGATGAAATCTACGCCATACATCATCTCCTGATGAGCGAGAAAGCTCAGGGTGCTTACAACATTACGGCCCCCAACCCATCTAGACAGAAGAGCTTCGCCAAAACTCTTGGAAGGGTTTTGAGGCGTCCGGCCTTTGCTCCGATTCCGGGGTTCGCGATTAGGATAATGCTGGGGGAGATGGGTGAGAATCTTGCTTTGGAAAGTCAACGGGTCCTCCCGAAAAGACTGATCGAAGAGGGTTACGAATTCCTGCATACAGAGCTTGAGAAAGGGCTCAGGGACTCACTTGGACTGTGGAGATAGTCATCTTTCCTGCTACTCTTCCTGATCATTCAAATTCGCAGTAATTTGGTGCAAGAGGCCAATCGTCGCAGGAGCGAGAATCAGACTAGCTATCAGCGAAAGTCCAATCATTATTGCACAGAATAATCCGAATGTTGAGAAGAAGCCCATCTTGGACTGATTGATTACCATAAATCCGGCGATGTCCGATACGGCGGAGCCAAACAGTGCCAGACCCGAGGCGCTGCCCACTGCTGCCAGAGAGACGTGTGGCGTCGCTCCCTTCTCGCGCTCCTCGCGGTAGCGCTCGATGAGGTGTATGACGTAGTCTATGCCCACTCCGAGGGACATCGCTGCAATGGCCACGGTTACCATGTTGAGACCGTATCCGGCCAACTCGACCATGGCATACAACCAGATTATCACGACGAAAATGGGGCCGGTGGTCACTGCTGCGACAAAGAACGGGGCGGTACCCCAGAGTATGGATAGGACCAGTGCGAGGATTGAGAAGAAGGGTAGGTATGAGGTTCCAAGCATTAGGTAGGTGATTAACGCCGTCACTGCCACTGTCGCCCCCACCCTTCTTGCGAAGGCGGTACGGTCCCGCATTCCCTCCTGCCAACGCTGCCTCGCGGAGGTCTCCTCGCGGAAGCCCCACCACAGGGTGATGGTGCACATCACCACACCTAGGAGTAGCGTGCCCTGCATCTCGTCCTGCATCGAGTCGGCAGCGACGAACCTGATGACTGGCTCACCGGTGGGTATCGCCCAAGTCACGGGGTATTCATCGTCAGCCAACGAGATGTCGCCCTGCAGCCTCATCGAATTCCGAGACAGTTCCTGCAGCGGGGCCATGTCTTCCTCCAGCTGCGCTAGGGCAGGCTCGACCAGTGCGAACTGCTCGGGACTGGATATCCCGAAGCGGATCGATGCTCGTGGGTATGCCGGGGTCTCGCCCGAGATTGTCAGCCACGGGCTCTCGAAGTCGATCTCCCCAACCACCTGGATGTACTCGGCGACCAGCGAGGGCGCCATCGGTGGGTACCCCCCACTCTCCGGGACCCCTTGGGTTAGGGCGAAGCCGTACAGGAAGACGAGGCATTCCCTATCACCCAAAGAGGGCAGGCCGAAGAGATCCTTGTCGCAACCCATCCCACCGTCCTCGGCTGCAGGATCCCAGCCGGCTGCGACGAAGGGGGTGGGGTTCCAAGCCATCGACGCCTTGGTGAGGGAGAGTATGGTGTCGATTGCGAGGATCTCGACTTCCCCCGTGGGAAGTCGGGTGAGTTGATCCGAGTCATCGGGCCCGTGCGAGTTGACGTTGTTTCGAAGTTCGCCGATGGCGGCAATCACTTTCGGATTCGCCATGTCTCCCTCCAGCAGGATGTAACCCGGCTCTCCCTCGTCGCTGAAGCGCTCGTTCACCAGGGCTATTCCCACCGCGAGGTCGGACTCGTTCTCGATGAAGTCCTCGACCTGGAAGTCCCCCTCTAGCGAGAGCATCATGGGCACGGCTACCGCGGTAATCAGTATGGCCAGTACCGCGACGACCGGGGCGTGTCTAGCTGAATTGGTGGTGACAGCTGCCAACCACGACTCGGGGACCATGTGGATAATGCCCTCCTCCTCGTCCTGCAGTTTGCCTCTGGATTCCATCCACAGGTCGAAGTCGTAGCGCACCAGAGGGACCCATAGGCCCGTCAGCAAGAAGGCGGAGAACACGCCAAGTCCGGCCTCAATACCGAAGGAGCGCAGAGCGGCTATGTTCGAGGTCATGTTGGCCATGAAAGCGACGATGGTGGTCGTCGATGTGAGCAGGATGGCCCGACCGACCCTGCTCACTGAGGTCCGGGCCGCCTGCTCGGGACTGGCGCCCCCTCTCCTCTCCTCCTTGTACCTGTGTAGGGCGTGCAGACTGTCGTCTATGCCGAGGGCCAGCACTAGGATTGGTAGGAGGTTGGAAAACTGCGAGCGGAATATCACCTCCGTCCCTAATCTCTGGCCCAAGATTATGGTCCAACCTATGAGCCCCTGCATCCACATCAGCGCCAGAGCCAGCCCGACTAGGACAATGGCAACATCAGACGCCCTCCTAAGACTGAACCACAGCAGTACTGAAACCACCAGCGCCATGATTCCTATCAGGTAGGCACTGGAAAGCAGTTCGCGGTTTATTTCGACGTTGACTCCCTCTGCGAACATCAGGGTGACGACCATGTCGTCCGAGGACCTCAGATCTTCCTCGAGCGCCAGATAGAGCCATTCCATGGAGCAGAGCTCCTCGCCAGCCTGAGCTCTCTGGCGACACTCCTCCACCGAGTTGTGGATTGGCTTGGTCTCGACTGTCACTCCATCCCACTCATATCCCATCGAGGAGTCCGAACTCGAGTTCAACCACGAGAATGACCAGCCGTTGCTCTGCATGGCCTCCCTGTCGAAATTAATGAGCAACCATGCGGATGATGCAGACCAGCGCCCTGGACCCCACTCATCAGCGGTGATGGACCCGTCAGTTAGCAGTTGATGGCCGTATGGGCCAATCACCGGGCTCGATGGGTCAGGGATGAAACCACGGTCCTTGGAAAGCAGCCTGAGGAAGGCGCCATAGCTATGATTTGCCATCCTATGCGCGGCGAGGTCGATGTGAGCTTGGGTCACATTCTCGTCATCGAAGGTCAGGCACTCCAACACACCGCAGTCAACCCAGTCGGTGGACGGTGGCGTCATCATCAGCGTGTCCGGGTCGACCCTAGGGCTGGTCAATGACGACTGTCCGGACATGAATGACCTGAAGTCGGTGGCCAGATCGAGTATACCGACCACGGGCTCACCAGTAATCTGAGAGGCGAAAGAGAGGTAGAACTCGGAGACCTCGTGCTGCCTCAGGAACTCAGCCTTGACATCGATCTCCCTGAGCACAGTGAGGTTGAGAACCCCTCCCTCGGGTTCGCTGACACCCTCACCGTGGCCGTTGTAGCCGGCGATCATCGTGACGTCGGAATCCGACTGGCCGAAGTACGCCGGATCGCGAACGAAGATCCCGAATGCCTCTATCCCCCCGGCCGACGAGAACTCCTCCATCAGCACCGCGTTCGCGTCGAGCTCGGGCGACTCTAGGTCGTAGGACTCTATGTCTATCGGACTCAGCGTGGCCGAGATTCCAGGAAGCATCAGCATAGACAGCAGGATGATGGCGATGTGCGCCTGTCTGCGCCTCGGAACGAGGAAGTCTGCAACATGGGCGAAGTCGCGCATGCTGAGAGCCGTGGAAGACGGGTATTTGACAGATTTCGTGAGGCTCACAATCTACTGTCCCTGAGTTCCTCCAGCGCTCTGCGCTGGGCTTCACTCAGATCCTCGGGCTCGGCCAGCGTGAACTCGATGTCGAGTGGGCCACCAGAGTGGCCGTGGCCCTGTAATCTCCTACGGTCACCAATCTTGGATCCCTCAGGAACCTCAATCTCGACTCTCTTGCCCACAGGGGTCATAATTCTGACCTTGCCCCCTAGTAGAAGGGTGCTGTATGGCAATTTTACCTCTTGAATCAGCCGTCCTTCCTCCCAACGGCGTCCCTCCTCTGCATCAAGCCTCAGAGTAATGAGGAGGTCCCCGGCATCTCCCTCGGGGTGCTCGTGCCCCATACCCTTCAATCGTAGAAGATGCCCGTGCTCGGTGCCAGGGGGCACTTTGACTGTGAGTGTGCTCCCCCTGGTCTGCACGCCCGTGCCATTACATGTGATGCATCTCCGAGAGGTGCCGAAGCTAGAGCCTTTACATTTCGAGCATCTTTTCATTCGCCGATGGCTGAACTTTACCTCTGTTCCACTAACTGCCTGATTGAGGGAGATATCTAGACCGGTCTCTATGTCCGCCCCTTTCGTTCGTTGTTGAGCGGGTTGTCGTAGGTTGGCATTCTGCTCAAAACGGAAGTCAAACCCTGGAGCTGCACTTCCTCGACCACCCATAAACTGTGAGAAAATGTCGCCGAGATCAACTCCGCCGAAGTTTGATTGTGAGTTGCTACCTTGGAAAATTTCCTCCATTCTACTTCTCTGATCGTACTCGTTGCGTGCTTCAGCCGACCCAACAGCTTCGTATGCAGACTGAATGGCCTTGAATCGTTCCTCGGCGGCTGCATCACCAGGATTTCTATCAGGGTGATACTGCCGGGCGAGCTTGCGATATGCCCTCTTGATTTCTGCGTCCGTAGCGTCCTTAGAGACTCCGATGACACGGTATGGGTCCTCGGCCATTGAGTCATTCTGAACGCGACGAGCCTTCAACCTGATGAGTGAGACGCGAAAGGCGATGCGCTAATCATGGGTTTGCCTCCTGGAGCATCATGGGAGTTGGATGGGCGGTCTTCAGGAACTACGTAGGTCACGCCAAGGAGATCTATGGCGACGTCACGGACTACCCTCGATTCTTCCTAATGCCTCCCTCCGCAATGATGGAAGCCGACCAAGATGGCAGCAATGTGGTAACACTGCTAGCACCGGAAGAACACATAGACCACGAGGTCGAAATGGTGATCAGGTTAGGTGAAGATCTACAACCTGCTCAGATGTGCGTTGGAGTTGACACAACTAACAGGACTCGCCAGACACATGCAAAGGAGAAAGGATGGCCTTGGCTGGAAGGCAAGGGCTTCAGGGGCGCTGGCGTTCTTGGGACGTGGACCGATTGGGATGACAGTCCCCTGGAGATCGGGCTTTCCCTCAATGGTGAGATCAAGCAGGAGGCTTCCACCGAGCTGATGGTTCATTCGGTTGAATCTATTCTAGGGCATCTGAGGGATTGGTATGAGTTGACCCCGGGGGATCTGGTATGGACTGGAACACCAAGGGGTGTTGGACCAATGCGGACTGGGGACGTGATCGATGCTTGGATGAAGAACTCTAATGGTGAAGTTGTGAGCAACCTCAAGGCTGTCTGCAAATAGGACAAACATTCAGATTCATTGCTGCAGGGGGATAGGCATGGACACTGGCACCCGCCGAATCACCGGAACGTGGTTAGTCGGAGATGAGGGAGTGATTGAGCGTGGTGATTTCCTGATAAACTCTGATGGAACGGTCTCGGAGAGTAAGGGAGACGAGGATGTTGTGGAAAGCATTGACGGATCCATGCGGATGTTAACGCGATCCTTCCAGAATTGGCACACTCATCTCTCCATGGTTTTGAACAAGTCCATGGGAGAGGGGCTTCCATTGATGGAGTGGTTGGAGACTTCCATTTTTCCTGTTGAAAAGGGACTCACTGCGGAATTTGTAGAAGTGGGTACCAAAGCAGCGGCAGCCGAGATGATTGCCACAGGAACTACGTTCGCGTGTGACATGTACTACCACCCCGATGTGGTTGGTAATGTCCTTTCTGAGTGTGGATTGAGGGCCAAGGTATGTGGGCCGATTACGGACTTCCCCACTCCCTCGTATCCTGAAGGAGCGGGGCAGGCTCTAAGCAAGATTGAGGGTTTGATTTCAGAAGGCACTCGAAGTCCGAATAGGGTGGAGTTCGGGATCGGGACGCATTCCGTCTACGCCTGCTCGGAGGAGACTCTGCGAAAGGCCTCGGAGATTTCCCGCGAGACGGGTTGCACACTAAGCATACACACTTCCGAGACTAGGGAGGAGGTCGCTGACTGCCATTCTGATCATGGGATGTACCCAATAGAGTACCTTGACTCAATCGACTACTTCACCGATGGTACGGTTTGCGCTCACTGCGGTTGGGTGACAAAGAAGGAAATGCGAATTCTATCTGGGCACGGGGCCCATGCCGTACACTGTCCAACCAGTAATCAGAAGCTTGCTTGCGGGGGTACCATGTCGTATCCGGCAATGAGAGAAGCTGGAGTGGATGTGCGTCTTGGAACCGACGGGGCAGCAAGCAACAACTCCTTGGACATGCGCGCGGAAGCTAAGGCAGCTAGCCTAGTGCAGCGCCATGATCACTGGAATGCACGCATTCTAGGCCCTCTGGAAACTTGGCAACTCGCCACCCGGGGATCGAGGGACTGGGTAACTTGGGATCTTAACGATGTGAGGATGCGTCCATGGGGCAGGTTTGGCAGGAGGCTGCTTCCAAATCTCATCTACTCAGGGGGCAGGGTGCTAGACATGTTCGTGGATGGAGAGGCCTTGCGCAGAGATGGGGTGACCCTTTCGATTGATGAAGAAGATGTTGCAAGCCAACTCGAGGTCGCGGTTGAGTCGTACTACGAAGAATTGTAGTGGGATTGTGACATGCCGGGAGTAAGTCCAAAGGTAGTTGTGACTAACGAGTATCATGAGTGAAGCCCCGAAAAATGCCGTTCTGCGTTCTGATGTTGATGCCTCATCAATTGGTCTCTACGCCTCTTTGGGTGCTGGCGGCCTCATGCTCGCATACGCAATTTACAAGGTTACCGTGGCTAACGTTAGCAGTGACTACGCTTTCCTAACCCTTGGAGTGAGCACAGCCATAATCGCCTTCAGCGTGATTGGGCTACATGAGTGGCTTAGGTACAGTAAGGGGATTGACAGAGAGGAGGATCCGATTGAGGAGTACGCCGGAGCTGCCGGAGTCCTGATGGGTTCGTTATCAGCAGTCTGGCTCTCTAGGTTTGTCGTCTTCTTCGCAGGGCCTGAGAAGGAATGGATCGAGATCCAAGATGGGGAGATTTGGATGCCTGTTTGGCTAGCTGCACTACAGACCCTGTGTCTTCTAATTGTGATGGAGATAAGTGCTCGTTCGATTATTAGGCACTCCCTGGGGACGCTGCCGCGGACGGTGGTGGTTCTAGCACCCATCAGTCTGGCTTTCAGTGGCGCCCCGATTTGGATGGACTACTCCGGCGGGGAGTTGGAGGTATTCCTGACTTTATCCTTCTTGCTTCTAATGTCGGCCTCCGTGGTTTACTCTCTGAGGCTTGATCGTTCGTCACTATACCTATTCTCTTCAGGGATGACTGTGGGCTTTCCCCTGTACCTCGCTTGGGGCACAGAGATCGAATATGCTAGTCTGCTGGTTCCTTTCATCGTGCTAATCGGAATTACCGCCACTGACCAGAGCCTCTCTAGGAAAATGGTCGAGAATGGCTCCGGTCTCGTCGTGGCGACAATCCTATTCTGCCAGATTGTAGCTACGGCCAACGAATCCTCCTTCGTTGTTGCAGGCATTGTGGAGATTGCCTATCCCTTCGGGCTCACTTTCTGGCTGTGGGTAGCCCTGCTAGTCGGTTGGTTCGCCCCCACAACGATGCAGAGGACACCGGCCATGCCAATTGGCCTGGCTCTAGCTCTGGCACTACTGTCAGGCGAGTCGGCGTTGGTTGGATGGTCGGTCGGCATTGTGGCTTTCATCTACCTCGAGACCAGACCATACGCTAGGGACTGGGTTGTTAGGGGGACCTACGTTGCTATGCTAGTATCTTGGTTGGTCTCCTCGGCACTCGGGGCCGAAGAAGGGGGAGCTCTGCTGGATACCGGCGGGTTTACCCTGACAGTTGTTGATGGTGCTGCCTTCGTGCTCTTCCCTGCGTTACTCCTTCTGGGGATATGGGGGCAGCACCGCGGCAGATTGGGATTCTTCGACGGGCCGTCCCTCCTACTACTCATGGCCTCACTGAACCAGTCCCTTCTTCGAGAGTCCCATGTGCTCCTAGGGGCGATAATCGCTGCCGCAGTCCTATTCCAACTCGACAAGCACCTGCGAGGTCATGACAGGCTTGGAATTGAGGAGTCGGTGCGGTCCGCGTTCATAGTGGCTCCAATGGTATTAGCTCTAGCGATAGAGGCAACCGAGGTAGCTCTAGAGATAGAGGCATTTGATGATTCATCACTCGCCTTCATCAGATCCTTGCCTGGGGTATCTGCATTAGTTTTGTTTGGTCTGTGCCGCTTCCGGAAGAGCCCCGATGAGAACCTTATGTTGAGGCCGGAGATGACTGCCATTCTGTTGCTAATACTGATTTTCCTCGGGATCAACCTTGATGAGCACTTTGCGGGCCCGACCGAAGCGATCTGGCTAACACTCAGCTGCGTTACCGTCGCTGTCGCCCTCCTAGCAATCGAAGGTGGAGCGTTTGGCCCTTCGACTCCCTTGGATAGATTGGTCGGAATCTGCTATCTGATTCCGATTTCGGTAATTTCGGCTGTCATCGTAAAGGACGAGGGGGGGAACCTCATGGCGCTGGTAACTCGTGACCTTCTGATCATTGCCGCTCCGGTGTTGGTCAACTTCAAACTCAAGACTCTCACAGACCTCTCAGAGGAGGCCCGCGCACTCGGAACCGTGACGTTGCTGGTACTTCTGGTCATTGGCCTAACTGACATCTCAGGGGGTTTACTGGCTATTCCAGTTTATGCGCTAGCAGTACACAGGGCAAGCAAGCACGCCTCTACGGCAGTCCTGATCTCACTACCGGTTGTTGCAGTCATTTACGCTTCGACTTTCCACAGCACATACGACGAGAACTCTGTTCTATGGCCGATTCTGAATGGCTTGGCTTACCTCGGGGAAACTTCTGATCTGCTAATTATCGAAGTTCCACGCTGGGCGTCTCTTCTTCTGGCATCATTACCGATCATGGTCGCGGTGAATATGCCTGCAGAAAGGAACAGAGTTGGGGGTTCCAGATACGGACCCGAGCAGTTGTTCGGCCCAGCCATGGCAGGTATGTTCGCAGTCGCATTATTACTTCCAGACGAAAGGATGGCTCCCCTATTTATCGTGACGTTGCTCACAGCCGGAGCTTGGAAGAACGGGATAGTCAACTGGTTCTGGCTAACACCAGTGGCATCGTTCTGGGCCACTGATAACCTAATCTCCCTACTCTTAGATTCAGGGTTGGATTTCTCACCCTCATATTCTGCAATCGCACCCTTGGTTGGTGGGATTGTGGGCCTTGGGCAGTACGTCCTGCTGGAGAACGGAGTGCTGCTCTCCAACGTCAAGGATCCCGGAGCGCTCAATGCCTCCACGAAATATCTGGGAGCTGTATCAAGGGGTTTCGGCTACCTTTTCACCCTGATGACTGGGGACATCAGTTGGGCCCTTCCGTTCCTGTCCAGCCTCGTTGCTGGCTTGGATGGGATCAGGAACGGTATTCCTTGGCTGTTGCATGTTTCTGTACCTGTGCAGACATTTACGCTCGCACTTTGGATCCATAATGGAGAAGGTGGAAATGCGATCGACGCTGCTTTGTGGCCAATCCTAGTCGGGTTGGTGATGCTCCAACAATCATGGGTCAGAAGAAACCCCTTCCAGAGACTGGATGAGGACAGACATGGGAATCCATTCGATTTTGAGAAGAACACAGGACTGTTCGGATCGGGTTTCTTCTTGTTTTTCTCCCTGATTTACTGGATAGAGGAAGGAACCCCTGAGGTCTTTGGGTACTGCCTGATTCTGCTATCCGCTCATCACATGATCCTGGGATTCAGCCGTGATCATCCATGGAGGAGGATGTTCAGTCTGGTGGGTATGCCGTTAGGTCTCGTGATTACAGGCTCTTTCTTCGGTGACCTAGTCATGGTGATGATGCTGTTCCTCGCTGCACTAACTCTAATTGGTCAGGCAGTGCTTTACTCATCGAAGGGGGGGCTGGAGATTGGCAGCACCAAAGAAGGGGCGTCACCTATAGTTTCCAACATAGGTGTCCCATATGACATCAGGATCCCAGATGACGCTGGAGTCCCAGATGACGCTGGAATCCCAGAAGATTTGCCAGAGGAAGACGCGTCCGAAGAGTTCAGCGAGAGTTCGGTGGTAAGCGATGTAGTAAGCACCCCCGACCCCAGGTTCGTGTCTGATGAAGTCCCATTTCAAGTCAGGCTGGATTCAACTCTGGTCGATCGTTTACAGAAGAGCGTTGATGCGGAACAATCCGTTGACTTGAGCAAGTGGATTCCTGTCTTGGAAGTAAATTCCAACGGTGTGATTGTGCTGAAATGGGAGAGAGCCGGTGCTGGTTCCGATGTTTAGATTTCCTTAGGGATAGTAGAGGAATGCGGCTCCAAGTATCACGTATGCTCCCAACAACATGGCTCCCTCGAGCCAATTCGACTTTCCATCCGACGCTACGATGTTGACTATTAGGACTGCTAGGAACGCTGAGACCGTCTCAAGAATCCCAAACTCGAAGGTCAGTGGGACACCTAGAATCCATGCCAAGAGAACCATCAGGGGGGCAACGAAGACCGCGATCTGAGTGGAGGACCCCATAGAAATCGCGAAAGAGAGGTCCATCTTGTCCTTGGCGGCAACCGTGACGGCAGTGAAGTGTTCTGCAGCGTTTCCGAATAGGGGGAGGAGTATGACGCCGATGAAAAGATGAGGGAGGTCCAGCTCCTGTGCTGCCTCCTCGACAGAGTGCACGAGTAGTTCGGCCATCCACGAAACCAGAGCAGTGGCCGTCAATAGGAGGATTATCGCGTCACGCTGACTCATGGTGGGCTCCTCATGGTGCTGTCCCTCTGTCGCGAACAGGTGCACGTGGGTGCGGAACTGGAATAGTAGGAAGAGTCCGTAAATCAACAAGAGGATTACCGCCGCTATGTGACTGAGATTCTCCACCCCCAGATCGCCAGCTTCTCCTCCTACTGCAGAGTGGAACACAGATGGCACTATCAAAACGATCATGGCGAGAAGGAGAAGGGAGCCGTTGGAGCTAACTTGTGTCTCGGAGAATCTCTGTTCCGTGTGGTGCAATCCGCCCCAGACGAAAGATAGCCCCATCACCAGTAGCAGATTTCCGAGTACGCTGCCTATCAGGCTAGCCTGAACTAGGTGAATCATCGTTGACTCGGTCACGGTTCCGGGACCTGCTTGATAGGCAGCAAAGATGGCAAGTAGGGCGATAATCATCTCTGCCGCGTTTCCAAAGGTGGCATTCAGTAACCCCCCAAGGGACTCGGACGTTCGTAGGGCGATCTCCTCAGTCGCCTTGCCCATTAGGAATGCAAGTGGCATTATTGCAACTAGAGAGGAGAAGAATGTCAACGATGGGTCTTTCTCTACATAGGCGAAGTAGCATGCCACCGGAATGGATACTAGCAGGAGGTTCAACTTATTCTGTCTGGGATCGAGAGCTCGGATCCAGTCCACTTCGCTTGGCATAATACAACAACGGCAGCGTGGATTAGAGGTCAATGTTGCGCCTGACTCGCGGAGTGTTCATGGCTTCCGTGGGTGCGCGTGGAGTGTGGAGCACACTTGGAGGCTGGCACTGACTGGCACGCCCGGCACTGGCAAGACAACGATAGCAGCCATGCTGGAGAAAAAAGGCATTGGCATTGACTCCGTCGAGAGCTTAGCGGAACGTCACGGGTGCATTGGAGAAGTCGATGTCATTGATGGTGCCCGTCCTGTTGACCTAGGAGCCCTGTCGGTATGTCTCCAAGACGAATGGCGAGACTCGCCAGAATCTACAACTGTAATTGACGGGCATCTCTCACACAATCTACCGGTGGACGGGGTGATTATCCTGAGATGCTCGCCTGAGGAGCTGAGGGTTCGCTTAGATGAAAGGGGTTACTCGGACTTGAAATCTACCGAGAACATCGAGTGGGAGTTTATTGGAGGAGCGTGGAACGAGCGTGAAGGGCACCTGCCGTGGGTGGAATTCGACACATCGGCGGACTCAGTTGAATGCATTGTTGCCGCTTTGCACGACTGGATTTCAGATGGCTTGAAGCCGATGAGCCCCCGCTCAGCAATTGACTGGGTGTCAGTTCAGGAGGGGTGACGTGTTCGAGAAGATGAGGGGGAAATGGGCCAAAGCCATACAACCATTGGTCCTCCGGCTTGGAGGATTGGACCCTAACGTTTTGACTTGGAGCAGCTTAGTTCTCGCTCTTGCCTCCTTCTACCTCCTAGCGAGTGCAGGCTTCGACGACCATGGCTCCTTGGCGATATTGGGCGGGATCTGCCTAATTCTTGTTGCTGGATTGATGGATGCACTGGATGGTGCCCTTGCTCGTCATCAGGGGGTGGCTGGACCCTACGGGGATTTCTTGGACCACACCATCGACCGTGTGGTAGACGTGGGCCTGCTAGTAGCCCTCGGGATGAATGCAGCATTCGTGGATGATCCCAGTAGTGGCTTTATCGCGGGTCTTATGACTCTCTTCGGATCCTACATGGGCACGCAAGCACAGTCCGTGGGACTGGATAGGATTTACGGGGGATTCTCCCGTGCGGACCGTTTGGTTATCACTCTGGTTGCCCTACTGGTTGCAGCTTGGCAGGCCCGTACCGGTGTTGCAGGAATTGATGTTGGCGAGATTAACGAATTGGCCTGTTTGGCACTCCTGGGCAACGGGGAGCTGAATGGGATGACTTTCGCCCTTGCAATTTCGGCATGGGGTGGTCTGTACACCTTCATTGTCAGGTTCGTCAAAACCCGAAGGAGCCTAATGGAGTGAATGGCACTTCTGATGGTCCACGAAAACACCGCCCGACTGGGTCTGACCGGGGGCAATGGTTATCCTCTCCTCTACGCGCCTGAGCTGCGTGAAGCACCTTATCGAAAGAGTTCTCGAGCTTCAGGATGGAGAAACACAGGTCCCATCGAACCCAGAGTTCGAAGACGCCCCTGATCTCGAGAATCTACTGAAGTCGCTTCAACCGAAGATCAGGGTCTTCGGTTGTGGAGGTTGTGGATCAAACACAGTCGCCCGACTTGAGCAGGAGGGCTTGTTCGACGGAGAGTACGTCAGGGGGATGGCGGTAAACACGGATGCCCAGCATCTTCTCAGAGTTAGTGTGGAGAACAAGGTCCTGATTGGTCGCTCCGCCCGTGGCAGGGGGGCGGGAGGCGACCCGGAGAAAGGTGAACAGGCGGCATACGAATCCGAACGTGTGCTGAAGACAGAGGTGGAGGAATGCGATCTAGCGTTCATCACCGCGGGCCTCGGCGGCGGTACCGGCACTGGGAGCGCCCACGTCGTCGCCAGGCTCGCAAAGGCGTCGGAGGCTCTGACAATTGCCGTTGTCAGCTACCCCTTCGTATCTGAGGGAGCGGTTCGCCGGCAGAACGCCGAGTGGGGCCTAGAACGCCTGAGAGAGGTGTGCGACACTGTCATCGTCCTTCCCAACGAGAGGTTACTCGAGGTCGATGGGGTTCGTGATCTCCCCCTGGATGCGGCATTCAGAGTTGCTGACGAGTTACTAATGAGGAGCATTTCTGGAGTTTCTGAGATGATTGCCAAGGAAGGCGTGGTGAACCTCGACTTCCAAGATCTGCGTTCGGTAATGGAAAACGGCGGAGGGGTTGCCATGATCGGCCTTGGTGAAGCAACCGTGGATGAGGGTGCGGAGAAAGCTACTAAGGAGGCATTGGAGTCACCCCTGCTTGACATCGACATATCAGATGCACGGGGTGCCTTGGTCAACGTTGTAGGTGGTCCGGGATTAACCCTGGGAGAGGCGGAGCATTGTGCCAAGATAATCCGTGAAAGCATTAACCCGTATGCTAGGATGATCTGGGGGGTGACGACCGACAGCTCAATGAGCAATGAAATCAGAGTTTTGCTAGTGCTCACGGGAGTAAAGAGTGAGCAGATTCATGGCGCTTCACTGCACACGCAGATGAGGAACCTACGCAATAGGACCGTTGAATTCGTCAGTTGACGTACTGAGGCATTCGTAAACGAGTAAAGGTTCATTCCCGTCGTCCTTAAATGGGGTCTGTAAGTCGCCGTGATGCTCCAAGGTGAGGGTATGTCTGTAGAAAGTTCCAAAGTCGGTCCGATTGAGGAGTTGGCTCAGTCCTGGCAGGACGAGATTGAGGGACGAGTCAAGGGGCTCCAAACTGGTTCTTATGCCAGAATCCTCAAGATGGCCAAGAAGCCATCCAAGTTCGAGTTCCGGCAGACCATCATAGTGTGTGGAATAGGGATGTTCGTACTGGGCGCCATTGGCTTCCTGATTCTCGCCCTAATGGTGAATGTGTTTCCATCGTTCTTTGGTTGGCTTACAGGTTAGTGGATTCATGTCAGAGACATTCACGGTTTTTCTTCGAAGCGCGGAGAAGGTCCTGCTAATGCAGAGAGCTGACGAGGTGGCGGAGTTCGCGGGTGCCTGGGACGGAATCAATGGCATAGGAGACCCTGACGACGCCGACGTAGTGATGTCAAGGATCACCGAATGTACTGGAATACCCTCGGAGAATCTGGACTTCGTGCGATCGGGAATGGCCAGGGGGCTAGCATTCGGTAACCGCCTAAACGATGTCACTCCCATTCTATTCTTGAGCAGTGAAACAGAGGTTAACCCGGGGACGATTTACAAGAACTTCGAGTGGATCGATCCGGGTGCGATACAGAACAAAGAGTACGCAACACCTCAACTGAAGGACATGTACGGTGACGTCGCTTCTTACCTTTACATCCTCAAGACTTCGATTGGACAAGAGCAGAATGTGTCCAGTGAAATTAGAGCAAGACTATCGGGTACTGGATCACTGAAGGACATCCAAGACAAGATCTTCGGAGTCCTGAGTCCACACTACATGAAGGGATTCATCTTCGTTGAGGCGACTGCGCTCCATCATGTACAGAAGTTAATCGGACGAGTAGGAGTGGGCGTGACACCTCTCAAGAACTGCAGCAAGGTACTAGATGGTGAAGCTCCCCTGGAGGATGTTTTACCTTACCTAGAGCCCAAGGCAGCCACCTCAGGAATCGAAGAGGGTTGTATAGTGGAGATTTCGGGAGGTGCGTTTAGGGGTCAAGCCGCTCGGGTGACAAGAGTAGCAGAGTCCAAGGAAGAAGTGACGGTGGAGCTATTCGAAGCAGCAGTTCCCGTCGCTCTAACAGTTCGAGCCGACCAAGTGAGAGTCACTCAGAGAGTTGAGTGAGCAAAATCCGACTTCCTTGGAAGGTGCATCATCATCAAATAGGGAGAGCAGGTCGGCGGGTCGCACGGAAGGAGGCAAGGTTGTATGTCAGCTCGAAACGAGACGCCGCACAGGGTGTTGCAGGAACTCGGGAAGAAGAAGTGCAATGGCTCTTGGGACGCTTCCACAGAGGACCTCTCAATCGACCAAGTCAAGAACGTCGCTGAGGCGCAGAAGGACCGGTTGACTGGAAAGACTCTCTATGCGAGGTGTAGGGAAGTCATGGGAACATGCGTAGCGATGAGGGTTCGAGTAGAGGGCATGGAGCCCAAATCAGCTCTGAAAGCAATGAGCGAGGGGGCATTCAACGAGCATTTCAGCTAGAGTTCACGAATTGCGGGAGAGGGGTTCCTCGTTTACCGCAGAGGTGGGAATATGAAGGAAAATCTACAAACAGCGATTCAACAGGCCATAGAGGGGGCTCCCGAAAGGGGGTTCGTGGAGTCATTGGAGCTTGCCTTCACAATAAAAGACGTCGATCTCAAGGTACCTACAAACAGAATCCAGGAAGAGGTGCGATTGCCCTCTGGAAGAGGGAAGCCCGTGCGAATAGCGATGTTTGCAGGTGGAGAAATGGCCACAAAGGCCAGAGCAGCTGGAATAGATGTAATTGATCCTGCCACAATAGAGGATCTCGGAGGGAACAAACAGAAAGCAAGGAAGGTCGCCAAGCAATACGACTTCTTCCTATCTGAAATACCTCACATGGGGACTGTGGGGCGCTTCCTAGGAGGGGTCCTGGGGCCAAGGGGCAAGATGCCGCGTCCAGTACCCCCAACAATTGATCCTTCCGCCATGGCAATAGGTCTGAAGGATACGGCCGTTGTCAGATCAAGGGACCGCGTTACATTCCACACGGCCGTAGGTTCCAGAGAACAGGGAATCGAGGATCTTACTTCCAATGCAGTTGCAGTGTGGGATAGGGTGACTGGCAAACTCGAACGTGGCGCTGGGAATATCCGTTCCTGTTACGTGAAAACCTCAATGGGTCCTTCCGTGAAGGTGGAGGTGGTATTTTGATTGCCAAGGTAGCAGAGTGGAAGAGAGAGAGAGTCTCAGAGCTTTCCGAGGTCTTCAGTGAGGATGGTTCAGTAGCAGTAATCGATGTTTCAGGAGTTCCGGCTAGCAACATGATCGATATGCGCAACACTCTCCGAGACAGGATGAGTATCACCATGGCGAAGAAATCTCTGATGAGGCTTGCGTGGATTGATGCGAATAGGAAACCAGAAGATCTGGAGACGCTGTTAGAAGGTGCTGAGCAACCTTGCGTAATCCACAGTGGATCTATGAATGCCTTTGAGATTTTCAGCGAACTTGAGAAGACTCGGCAGGGACGTCCAGCAAAGGAAGGTGACAGGGCTCCAACTGACATAGTGGTAGAGGAGGGGCCGACTGAATTCGGACCGGGACCGATTGTAGGGGAATTCAATGCGGTTGGCATACCCGCAAAGATTGACAAGGGCAAAGTGGCGATTCAGAAAACCACAACAGTGGTTAAGGAAGGAGAAGAGATCTCCGCCGACTTGGGGATTATGCTCGCCAAACTCAATATCAACCCAATAGAAATTGGACTAATCCTCACAGGGGTTATCGAAAATGGCTTCATGTTCTCGGCATCAGACCTAGATTTGGATCTTGATGGCTTCAAGGACGATTTGATCAATGCTACTTCTAGGTCATTCAATGTAGCCTGTAACATCAGTTGGTTCTCCAGCGAAACGACGCCGGTCCTAATTTCAAAGGCTTCCAGCGAAGCGATGTGCGTAGCAATCGAAGCGGGAATAGTGAATGACAAGACTGCTGCTATGGTTTTGTCACAAGCACGCAATCGTGCTATTTCTCTAGCAGGACAATTGGATTCCTCAGCTCTAGATGAAGAGTTGCTTGCGGTATTGGGTACCGCGGCCCAGAGCTCTGAAGTTGCCCTCTCCGAGGCAACAAGCTCGGATGAAGCCACTGAAATGGCTCCACCCGAAGAGGAAGAGGAGGAAGAGGAGGCTGGGTTCGGAGGACTTGGCGACCTCTTCGGATGAAAAAAAGGTGAAAGAAATGGAATATGTGTATGCTGCAATGTTGTTGCATTCTGCAGACAGGGACATCAGCGAAGACGCTGTCAGCTCAGTGCTGACCGCCGCTGGGGTGGATACGGATGGCGCCCGTGTGAAGGCTCTGGTAGCCTCACTCGGTTCTGTCGACATCGAAGATGCGATGTCGACGGCCATCGCAGCCCCGGCTACTTCGGCTGCTCCCTCTGCGGCTTCCGGCGGAGCCTCCTCTGAGGCTGCTCCCGCTGAGGAAGAGGCCGCTGAGGAAGAGGCTGAGGAAGAGGCAGGCGGCTTCGAAGGACTGGGCTCCCTGTTCGGCTGAATCAACAATTGGAACTAATGACGCGAAGCCGCTATGGGCGAGAGCCTAGAGGATGCCCCGAGACCGATGCAGCGGCCGCTAGAGATTCCGGTGAGCATCACGCCCACGGACGCCATCAGAGCGATGCGCGTAATTGGCGAAGATCGAGGCTGGCGCATGCACAGGGTCGAAGAGACAACCCTGGTACAAAGGTGGGCTGTCATAGTGCCTCTAGCTAGGAGAGCTAGGGTGCTGGGGCTAATCGTTGACGAAGGGGAAGCAGAGGGCATGTCCTTGCGCGCATGGAGCTATGTTCCTGGGTCAGCAGGAAGGCTCTCGTTTGTCTCATTCAGGATTCCAGATCAATTCGATGGGCAAAGATGGCAGGATTTCCTCAAGGAGTGGTTGCAATTGCTCCCTAGATGCCCTTGGAAATGGAGCTTCATGGAACGATCAATAATTGGTTACCTTCTTCCAGAATTCCGCCAATCCAGAAAGTTATTCGCCGGGGAGGGCGTAGACCTCAAAAGCTGGAGAGATGGCATTTCTGAGGAGAATGGTAGTAAATAGGACCTCTATAGAAAGAATTTGATAGGTGGGATGTAAACCGGAACGTGAAGCAATATGGATTTCCAAGACTTAATCGACACCCCTCTGAAGGTCAAGACTCTAGCTGGTTCGGTGGCGTTCCTGATTGCTTTCCCAGTCTACTTTGCAGCTATGCCCTCATTGATCGATGATGATTTGATGGGAGGGGGGACTCCGGGACTGGCTGGCGGACTGAAGGTAAGTTTCAATGAGAGCGTTTTTTCACTCGAAGAAACCGTCACCCTAGGTGATGAGGAGAAATATGACTCTTTCTTCGATCTTTTGTCAGGGACGGATGTAAACATTGGTTACGTGGAGCTCCAAGTGTCTTGCTTCGATAACGACGAGCCAGGCCCCGGATTTACCGATAGTGTAGATGGGGTAAGTGACCTGAGTGACTTGGATGGAATAGAAGACCAAACGGGAGAGGGGGATTGTTCCGGAGGTGACAGCGGATTCACAATCAGATGGGATGTAACGGAGAACTACACTGGGGCTGAATACAGCGAAGAGGAGTCGACTGAAAGTGAGATTCGAAGTCAGTGGGTCGATGGTGGACTTGGACGTGGGACTTGGGCGGCAACAATCACTTGTCATGTGAATTCCAATCCAGTACCTGTGGTGGGGGAGATCTTAGACTCAGACGAGGAGTTCGACATAACCTGGACTGCTGTCACTTACACCGTAATCGTCGAGTCTGCATGAAATCAACTAGGTCCTTGCTTGGATGCTAACAACGTCCCCGTCGGAGAGCTCGTGTTCGGCCCCAATCACTCGACCCGATCGAGCATCAATAGCTCTGACGAAGCCGTCACCTAGATCAGAATGTACAGAGTAAGCTAGTCCCCTAGAGGTAGTTCCTCGTGGTACTAGAATAGCATCTGGTAGGGGGTTTCCTTCGCCATCGACCCAGTGTGTTTCATCCTGAACTGGGTAAGCGACAATTCTGGAAAGTTGCCCAAAGACCACTTCACTGAGTAGTCCAACTAGACCACCGCCGCCCCAAGACAAGATCGTCTCGGAAATTGATTGCAAGGCATTCCTCTGAACTTCCGAAAGTCTATTCTCGTCTCCTTCTATGATGTTGAAAGAAGTGTCACCGGGACCGTAGTCAATCAGACCTCCGGCAGATGCTCGACGCAGTGCCAGCTCGGCCTCCGCACTAGTTGGAACAAGGATCCCTCCCTGAGATTCCACAACCGATGATAGTTCGGAGAAATCTCTGTTGTGCGACTTCTCAGCCTTGTTAGCTGCTACAGAAATTGGAAACAATGACTTTCGGATGGCTGAGGCCAGTCTGAGAAGGTCATCCTTACTCCACTGAAGTGGACCTGTAGAAGACTGGGTTTCCCCACGAGCAGCGGCCAACCCAGCAGTGGCGTGTGACTCGTTCGCACCTATTCCAGTTAGTCTTGCAACCAAATGGTCCTTGATTGCTCCATCTCCCTCTGCTTGTGCCCTTCGAGCGGCGCGTTCCCACCCTGTACCAATTATGCTCAGAATCCATGAGTCGAGCTCTTTGATCAGGAAGCTATGTTCCTCTAGGGGGTCGGAGCCTCCCGAACCAACGGGATTGCCCTCTATGTCAGTCGAGCCAGAAACGTCTACGACCTGAATGAGTGCATCACAACGAGCAAGGTCGGATAGGAACTGATTTCCACGGCCACGGCCCTCATGGGCCCCAGGAACGAGGCCAGCGACATCGACAAGGGTTACTGGAACCAATCGCTTGTGACCAATGCAAGATCCGGAGTTGGGGGAACAGATGCTTCCTGCCTTGGGGTCATCTGCCGCACTGGGTTCCAATCGTCCCGACGTCTCCTTTCGTGAACGGAGTTCGGCGCATGCGCAGATTCCTTGAATGGGCAGCCACGTAACCCCTACGTTGGGATCAATAGTCGTGAATGGGTAGTTGGCAATCTCTACTGGGGTCTCGGTTAGGGCGCTGAACGCGGTTGACTTGCCTACGTTGGGCTTGCCCACTAGTCCAATCCGCACGTAAATCACTCCCTTAACGAGACTATGGGACCCATCGAGGAAGTGGTTCACACATTACAGTTCGGTTGGGCTTCCCGGAGCATCAGACTGGGAGACTGGGACTACCTCGGTATCCAGGTTTGCCCCCCTAGCGAGAATCTTCCTCACCGTAGTTCCTGTGGTAAGATTGAACGATGGCTGCTCTATTGAAGTTGAAGAGGGGATTGGAGCTTCCTCTACCAATGATCCTCGGAATGTACCACTAATCATGTTGAGACAGTGAAGAATGGAGCCGATAACTGTCCCGTAGAATAACACAGATCCTATCGCTCTGAGCTCGTTGGAAATATTGCTCCCTTCCTCCACTGCTGCCTCCATTAGCGCCATTTCGGAGAAGTCTGCCATCATGGTAATGATGAGTCCCGAGAAAGAGCCCCCGGCCATCATCCAGAAGGCCCAGCGTGAGCGGATGTTTGAGAGAAGATTTCTGCCTGCTACTTCGGGGAAGATGGAAAGTGCGGAGCCAAGGGCCAGGGGTACCAAGATGAGCCAGGCAACCATGAGCAGCAATGAGGAGGAGATGCCACTAAGTTCATCCAGACCCCTTAGGGCGTCAGTCTGAACGAACAGCGCGCCGATACCTAACGGAACCAGCATGAGGGCCCCTAGGTTAATCTCAGGCATCCCTGGTGAATCCGGGTTCTCCATGAAAACGTCATCACCCCTCATGGTGACAATGATATTGGAAGAGAGGGCGATGATTGGGATAGAGGCCAAAGCCATCAAGAATGAGGCGGCGATGACGTCGTTTCTGGATGGTGTAAAAGCTGCAACTTCGAACCCGAGGAGATCGGCTGCTAGGGCTCCCGTGGTATCACCAAGTGGGTTCAGTGAAAGTAGAGCCCCCAGCATGGTGACTGCTGCGAGTGATCTCGACCACAGAGGATTTCCCGTTCCTTGTGAGGAGGCGTAAAGGGCGACTCCGGCAGCCTGCATGAAGAAGAATCCCCCCGAGATAAGTCTCACTAGCATCCACTGCCCGACACCCGAGTCCAGCATTCCGAGTAGAGCCAAGATAACTATCGAGACCGGATCTGACAACATGCCCACCACTATCAACCAAGCTGGAAGTGGCATCTTCCTTGTTCGCGAGGCAGCAGTGAGCAGGAGGTTTACGATTATCGCAAGGAGAGATAGTGAATGAAGCGCTGTGGCCATGAGGAGGATCTTCAGTCCGAGAATTTCAGGATTGTGAGCGCCGATAATCATTACCACGACAGAAAGTGTCCAAACAAAGGACATCAGTGAGGCGTTGCGTTCACTAGCGAGGTTTGTTCCACCGAGAGTGGGGACAATGTGCAATCCAGCGCCGACCATCAACATCCCGACAGCCCCATAGAAGGCGGTCAGATTTCCAGCCAGCAACAGCGCCTCCGATGATGGTGAATACCCCCAAGAGGCTAAGCTATGAAGGGCCACTGGGTCATGCTTCAGCCAGAGACCCGCGAAAGTCAGGGTTGATGCGGGGATTAGCCAGAGGGCTCCCTGGATAATCCAAGTCCTTGCGCCAGAACTCTTCCTTCCCTCTGCAAAATCGATTGCGGGTCCTAGTGCCTTCTCAAGCATGAACATGCTCATCCCCTTGCTTACGTCAGTAAAGATCCAAATTCCGCGATTTAGCATGATGTAAACCACAAAGATAGCGGCCCAGTAAGATAGAATTGCAGAAATTAGCGCCATTTTACACACCTCAATCGCTAGTTGCCTCGGTCAGCATGGTTCCCAGAATGGCGAAAACACCAATCATTATTCCAAGGATAAAGAACCAAATTCCAGAGTCGAAAACGCCCTCGAAAACAGGAAGTATTGTTGAAATTACTGGTAGGTCGTTACCTGGATAGAGGATGCTGTAGAGTACGAGGAAAACCAGAGTGGTCACAAATCCCAATATCAGGAACAGCCACGAAGACTCAGGCTCGCCCTCCCCCTGGAGGAACTCTCCAACAGGGTTAGAATTTCCATTAACCACAATAGCACCTCAGACGTCACAACAGTGTCTGCAACAAACCACCGGAGATTCGCCCTTAAGCATTGGGCGGGTGAGGGTTTCCCGGCGGTTCAAGGTGCACGTGCCAAGTCGGTGGTCACTCCTCTCCTTCTGGTTCCGATACCCAAGGGAGCAGGCAGCATTGAATCATTGTTCAATTCGGACCTCCAGACTGATTTGCATGAGCAATCAAGAAATGAGAACTCAGCTATGTCAGCTGATACCGAATAACGCTCGATGGCAGCCACGACCTCGCTATCGCATTTATTGCAATTATGGGCTCCTCGAGCCTTTCCACCGGCTGTTGGGTGAATTATTACTCTGCAGTCAAGATTGGTCAACTCATCATGCACCCTCTGGATCATCTCTACCAGAGACCAAAGCCAAGGAGGCCTATACTCATGGTTCCTATACAGGCGGTCCACGACCGTGCTCCTCTGAATGTTCATCGGGTTTACTGATACCTCGTCGGAGTGTGGGGCGACCTTCTTCAGCCACGTAGAGGTGTGGTTGAGTGCATCCCCCTCTGACATGAAAGGGGGCTTGAACAAAAGATAGGTCTTGACTCTGAGTTCGTTTTCCCTCAGCATATCAACAGCCTTGTGCCACTGCTTGATTGAGAATCCCTTATTGACGTGGAATCTTAGCACCTTGTCGTCGTAAGCCTCCAATCCTATCGCTACAGTGCATCTTGGGTGATTCTCTGCGACCCACGCAATCTTTTCCGAGGTGCACATCTGGGCCTGAGCCTCGATTATCAGATGAAGATCCATGTCGCGTGTCTCGCGAAGAACTGCCTGTTGCCACTCAGGCGGATTCTCTCGGTCCTCGAAGAAGGTCCCAGATGTGTACACCTTGACCATTCCACAGCCTTCAAAGTCATTGGTTAGCCTCTTTGCTTCCTCCCACTGGGAGAACAAATCCTCGATGGAGACATCGTCCCTAACGTCGTTGAAGTATCCACAGAATGTGCATCCAGACTTCCACCACCATGCGCATCCCTTTGTTCTCAGAATTACGGTTGATGCTGTACACGGAGTGCCATCCGGAAGCATCTCAGGAGTCTTGTAGACCGTTACCGGTTTACTCGCATCCCATGACTCTCTGAATGAGATGGATTGGGGGGTGTTTTCGGGGGCCTTGATGAGATGGTGAATTTTTACGGCCTTGGAGCCATCACCCAGAATGCCCCTGGCACTGACCATGTGAATGCCTTTCGGGTATCGCACTTCATCCTGCCGAGGACGGTTCTGGTGCTCTAAATCAAGTTTCGAAGTCATTCCCTAGATTGGCCCCTTTCCGCTTGGCTTACTTGAAAAGAGAGGCGAAGTAGATGTCAGAAAGGATGGGCGAGGAGGGGGGTCAGTCTTCGTCCTCTTCGACGGCTTCTTCCTCAGGCACTTCCTCTTCCTTGTCCTTGATTGCGTCGATGACAGATTCCCTCATCTCTCGGAATGTATCTTCCTGATCTGCCAACTCCTTTGCAGCGGTGACTGCACGGTCAATCATGATTCTACGCGTTTCGATGGCTTGATTTAGGTCTTCAAATAACTGCATGTGCTGTTGAAACCAGTCATCTCTAGCTCCCAGTTCAGCGGTTGCGGCCTTTTCCCTGTCATGTATTTCCTCCGCAACGTCCATGATGCGCCCGGTCCGAGCCTCCTCGACGCGTAGCATCTCCGAAGTCTTCTCGAGCTTGTCCTCGAGGTACGGTATCGCCGTCCTAGCCTTAGCTAGCTCGACCTCCATCTCATCCTTCTCCGAGCGAATGTTGGCAAGTAGGTTTTCCAGTCCCTCTTTCTCGATCTCCTTGTCAACTATATCACGGTTCAGGACCTCGATTTGATCCTTCAGGGCCTCGACATCTGCAGCGGCGGCGTCATACGCCACCATCATCTTCTCCAAATACTCCTCTTTGACCTCTTGAGGAGCGTCTGACACGTCGTCTGGGCCCATCATCCCCACAAGTGCGCATGTGCCCCCGATATAACCCCGGCGGAGGGGGAATCGGCCTAGGAGCGATTATCAGGAGTTTGTTGAAATTGCTGAGACTGTCACTGAGAGGGCTGCAGTTAGCCTCTTTGCAGAAGGAATGTGCATCTTCTCATCCGGGCCATGAGCGTTGTTACCGGGACCTGATGCCCCGGTGCAGAGGAACATGGCATTGGGGTATTTTCCCTGCATCATGGCCATGAATGGAATTGTTCCCCCTGTCCAAGAAGCCAGAGGGGGCAATCCAGTCAATTGCATTGATGCGTCATGGATGGCATCCCTAACCTTCCCCTCCATGGGGGGAGCGTGGAAACCATCGGCACAGGAGTCTGGAGTGAAAGTAACCGCGGCACCGTACGGAGGATTCGCCTCCAAAATGGCCTTGGCCTTTGCGAGAACGGTTTCAGAATCGACTCCTGGTGGAATTCTGAAACTCAGCTTCAGATCGGTGTTGGTTCTGAGAACGTTGCCGGCAACTTGGACTGGGGGCATCCCATCCGCTCCGATAATCGAGAGCGTGGGCTGCCAATTCATGCCGATTATCATGTCCTCCGTTGTGTCAGCAACTCTAACCAGAGAGTCAACGGTAGGCAGCTGGTCCCACAAGCTATCACCAACAACTTCTGCCAGCGCAGCGGCCTTGCCACGGATTTCATCGGAGATATCCACGTGCATTTCGGGAATCAATACCTCCCCAGTAGAGGAATCCTCGACTCTGTCCAACAGCATCCTCTGGATTCGAAACGAAGAGGGGATGCTGCCTCCAGAAGTCCCGGAGTGGATTCCCTCATTGGAAACCCGAACAGACAAAGTTCCGGAAACCAATCCCCTAAGAGCCTCAGTCATCCAAATGTGATCGTAATCCGGGCCCCCACTATCCAAGACTACGATCATATCGGGGTCACCTAGTTGTCTCGATAGTGCCTCTAGGTACGGAGGTAGGTCGAATGAGCCCGACTCCTCGCAAGTCTCAATCAGAAAGGTGCATCTGGGATGCGGAATCCCCGCCTCTTGGAGTAATTTTACAGACGTGACGCACAGGTACCCCCCATACCCATCATCGATCGAACCCCTTCCATAGAGCCAGGGGTCTCTACGAACCGCCTTGAGGGGATGAAGTCCTTCGGACCATAGTTCAGGTTTGGATGGTTGCTTGTCCAGGTGTGAGTAGAAAATGACCTCTCCGGGACCCGTCCCGTCTATGGAGACAAGGAGAACAGGAGATTTGTCTTCTATTCTGTGAGTCTCATAACTCATTCCATCCAAGTCCTGCTCGTCGAGCCACTTGCAGAACAACTCGATTGTGGCATCGAGCTCCCCCAACTCGGCCCAGGCAGGTTCGAAAAGAGGTGAAAGGGCCTTTATCTCGATGAATTCGGAAAGGCTCGGTAGGATTGACTGCTCCCAAATCTCATCGCTCCTGCCGTTAATCCAATCGATATCCGCTTCCATGCAACCTTGTGCGGGCTTTCACTCATGGACTCTTCGACTCAGGGGCATCATTCCGAGGGTCCGCAGAATGGAATGTCACCTCGGTGGAATGGGCATTCCTCGCAGACAGAAGAATGTTCGGAATCGAGGCGTGGGGACTCGGAAATGGG
Source organism: uncultured Candidatus Poseidoniales archaeon (assembly GCA_964563355.1). Classification (GTDB taxonomy): domain Archaea; phylum Thermoplasmatota; class Poseidoniia; order Poseidoniales; family Thalassarchaeaceae; genus UBA36. The sequence continues at coordinate 102,277 of CAZLVU010000003.1, read as the reverse complement.
AGCTTCGGCGGAAATAGCCATTATTGAGGACCTTTTGAGAAGTGTGCCAAGCTCGGCTAGGGCGGTTTCTAATGCATCCTCTGGATACCGAATCATCCTTCCCGTGACCCCAATCAGAATCGCTGGAGGCAGTACCTCTCTGGAAGGCAGGCCCATGGAGGCTTTCTTTTGCTCAGTGAGTTGAAGAGCGCGATAGTAGAGGGCAAGTTGCATCCTGTGCTTTGTCAGGATTGCCTCCTCAGACGTACAAACCGGTCCTAGGTCACTATTTCCCAGAGCTTCTAGGAGGCCCGACACCTCTTCGCTCTCCAAATTGGCCACATCCTCCGTTTTTAGATCAACAGGACGGATTGTGGATTCGCCCTTGTCGTTCCTTGTACAGATTACCAGATCTACTAACCCACTCAACTCTACGATTGATGATTTGGTGGTGGCGAGTTTCTCATTTCCATCGGGGGTCCATCTGCAATTGGAAACATCTCCCATCTCCACAGGGAGGGAAATATGGAATGGCATCTCTGTCCGGAGCCCTTCTAGCCTATGTCCTCCGACCTCCATGCCGGACACCAATTCACCCAGGGGACCTTGGCGGATTCTCTCGGCCATGATTCGCACAAGCCTCTGAGTATGCTCCTTGTCCGAGCCGGGTGGGAGAAACTCCTGAAATACCGTCTCATGTACCTCTTCATCGAGCAGCCGGTCTTCTCTGGGAAGAGTCCAAGACGGAAGTAGAGGTTTGCTTGGTCCTCCTTCGCCGGGACCAGGGTTACCTATTCCGATTTCCATGACTCTGTGGAAAATGGTACCGAAAGTCGCACTGTCGACATTTTCAGGCATGCCATTGCTTGAAGTTGCAGCAGTGTGAGGGAGAACCTCCTGCGGGCTCAGACCACCCCTAGTTTCCAACCAGTGACGGCGAGGGCAGAGCTGGAAAACGGGGAGTTGGCTTGGGCTTAGTCGAACCCTTGCTAAACCATCACTACGGGGCCCTTGGTCCTCCATCTGAACGGTTCCTAGGCGAGCGAGCTCATCGGTTCGCTCGATTCTGCTTACTGTCGTCAGTGGCACTTCAGCACCTTCGATGGATTTGTGAAAGCAATCGGGATGGTGTATTACCGTGATCCCTGAGACGCCATTTTCACCCATGAAGGGATTGGACAAGAATTTTCGAGGGTCGAGGTTTAGAAAATTGCTTGAATTGGGTGGAATCCAAGGGGACTCTGGTTCCCCTCTACGGTAAGAGGCATTTGTTAGTGATCTGAGCCACATTTGACCCAGTTGGGGAGTCGATTCGTCGTCATCGAGCTTTACTGAAATGCCGCTGCCTTCAGTCCAGTGGGTTCCTCTAGGTGAGCCTACGACAATCAGTCGTTCCTCGGCCCTAGTTGCACCTACATACAGCAGTCTCCTAGCCTCGGCGATTTTCCTTGCCTTGTGCACCATTATTGCATGAGACCAAACTGCTGAATTGGGTGAGCCCTGAGAGGGCCATGGATTGGGGTTCCCACCGAAGAACTCGGGGCTGACTATCAGACGATCTTTGTACTCGTTGCTGAGATTGGTCTGCCTCTTCGAGAACAGGTCGGCGAGAATCACCACCTTTGCCTCCAATCCCTTCGCACTGTGGATTGTCATGATTCTGACAGCATCTCCCGGGGGGATGGTCTCTGCCTCCAATGAGTCGGGGTCCCGTTCGCTTAGTTCTCCAACCCTGTCGGCAAGCACAATGGGATCTCCGCCGACTTCAACTGAGAGTTCCCGCACAAGATTGACGAATTGTTCTACGTCCTGTCGTGAAACCGGGTCTGGGTGGGAAATGAGCAGGTCGGAGAAATCCGCAGACTCTTCCAATAGGTCGATGATTCGTGAGGAATCGGACAAATGGCACCACCTATCAACCAGTGAACGCTGACGGGGGTTGTCTGAGCATTCGGCCAATCTGCGCAGCAGATTCTCACCGTCATCGGCACCGTCCAAGAATGAGTGCAACTGGGAGTCGTCAAATCCGATGAGTTCCGAACGGGCGACCCAGGTTGCATGGTGTCTGGAGGATGGTCTTGCAGCGAGCTGCAGAAGTCCATGCAGAGCGTGGGTTGCGGGCCTCTGGAGAAGCCCTCCCTCTCGATCGACTTGTGAGGGAATCCCTAGAATTTGGAGATGTCTGACGATGATGTCTCTAATCTTGGGCCTGGTTGGAAGCAGGATCAATATGTCACTCGGAGCGATGGTCTCGTCTGCTTCGACCTCGTGCCAACTACCGTCCGCTGACCGTACCCTGAGAGGAGATGATTCGATTAGGCTGCGTACCCTTAGGGCAATGAGCAGCGCCTGTCTCTCTAGAGAGTCTGGTTTGCCGGGCCCGAACGGATCGATTGGTGCCCCCAAGTCGGTTATTGGGTTTGAAGGGCTCCCAGTGCTGAGTGGGCAAATCCACTCAATGGAACCGGGGCTGTTGATCTTGTCGGGGCAAGGGTGCAGGATCTGGGGTTCTGCGTAGAAATCACCCTTCGGAAGCTGGTGGTACCCTTCGGAAAGTACGTCCTCCCACCACTCGTTCATCGCATTGAGGATGCCGCCCTGGGAGCGGTAATTTACCTGTAAAGAGATCATCCCATTCCTACGGTTCTTGACCTCGGTTGCACTTGGTGCCGGGAGATGCCTATCTGTAGCATCAAATGGTATCCATCTAACTAAGTCACGACCGCCCTTCTCCATGTGCTCAGATGCCTTTGCAATGGTTGCGGTCAGGTCATTCCTAGGGTCCCTGCTGGATGACTCCCTCCTTAACGCTGGCTTGCGAGTTAATTCTGGGATGCTATTGAATTCGTGAGCGTTGATTCCCCGAAGGGTCCTGGCAAATTCCCTGAAGCCCGAGACCTCGGCCTGTCTGAATGCGTAAATGCTCTGCTTTACGTCCCCAACGTAGCACACAGTTGGTTGCCAAGGTGTATCAGGAGCGACTGGTTCCTCTTCTCGTAACTCCCTCTCCCCCCAAAGTCTAGACAGGATCCTCCACTGCAGTGGGGAGTTATCTTGTGCCTCGTCGATGATGAAGGCCCTATACCTCCTCCTGATGCTCCTGAGTACGCTTTGTCTGTACTCAAGATCCCTTCTCACGGCTCCTATGTCTGAAGCGTATGCTCCTGGCCCAAAGGGGTCCGACTCGATCTCCGAGAGAGCATGGAAGGCAGCTTCGATGTGATCGTCCCGCCAGGTACTCTCGCCTATGGAATCCAGTGCACTTTGGACGTTTGGGGGATAGAAAGATCGGCAAACATCAGGACAATTGGCTAGGAGCAGGTCGCCAGCAAGTCTCTGGATATCATCGAAGTCATGAACTTCTTCGATTTCCTTGAAGTTTTTTATCAGTCCACGAAAGCCTAGATGGAGCATGTGAAGATCCTGGAGGTTTCCGATCTCAGCTTCTATTGTGAGGTGGAAGTCTTTCGGTTCTGCATTGTCTTCGAGCCTCTCGGGAAGAGGGATGGGTAGCGGCTTCAGAGGTGGCTGCCAGTCCTTTGGAATCCGAGGCGGCTTCGGGTCATCCAGAAGCATGGCTACACGAACGAAATGGAGGACGAGTTTGCCTAGCTTGCTCCTCCACAGTTCTCTTAGGTGAGAAATTTGCTCCCCGAGTTCTTTGCCGTATCTCTCCTTGGTTTTATTATCCTGGATCTCGGAAAATTTTCTGATTCCAGGTGTCCAAGAGTCTGATGGGAAGTGCTTGTTTGGGAAGAATGTCATCTCTCGACTCAACAGAGAGGACTTGCTGACAGTGCAAACAAGGACTCTGGACAGCCAAAGAAGTTGTTCCCATGTGCTCTCCGGGGGCCCTTCTCGGTCTAGGGCATCCAAACTCGCAATCCTGGAGTCCGTAGGCCATCCCCCAATTGCAAGAACGGCGATGTTGTCCCTGACCAATTCGCAGATTTCTGAAATCGAGGCATGGACGTTCGCTGTGTGGCGATGGATATCTTTGTCATCCACGGAGGAAATAATCTGTTGGCGGAGGAGATCGGGGCTGAATTCTCCACTGCGATCCATCAACTCCCTAGCAGCTTCATCGACGAAAACCGATTTTCCAGCTAGGCTTCGCAGAACACGCATGGCAGCCCAGTGACTGGAGTAGTGCTGAGCGAGCCTGTCCCTAGCTGCTAGAACTTGTGGAGCGATGTGAGCGGGAATCCCCGCATCCACAGCATCCCCTATCCGTGATGGTGAGCTTGAAAGTCTCCAAATCGCCCTCATGGCTTTCTCAGTTATCAGGACCCTAGCGGAGTCGGAGACGTTGTTTCTGCTTAGGGCGTCTCCTAGTTTTCCCCTGTAGGGTGCAACTAACTGGTTCAAGAACGAGTCGATTGTTCCGATTGGAGCGTCCTCCAATAGGGTCAAAAGCTGCTCGACAAATCCTTCCTGTCTGATTCTGGGGTCAGTTCTTGTTTGGCCGTCATGCCCCAATGGCCCCGGTCTGAGATTGAGGATCTTCTTCCTTAGGCGATCCCTCATCTCGTCAGCCGCCCTGTTGGTGAAAGTTAGCAGAACTACTTCCGCTGGCAGAAGTCCTCCCCACTCTTGGAGGTCAATCTGCTCGGATGGGGGAGCTGGGATCATTCCACCACTGAGTCTGGAGGGTCTGTCTGGTTGGGGAAGGATGCGAGTTGCCCTCTGGTCCTCGGTAAGGTAATGTTCAATCACGCGATCGGTTATGGTGCTGGTCTTGCCGGTTCCTGCACCAGCATCGATTACGATATGTGAATCGAGATTGAGGGCTAGTTTCTGAGCTGTGTTTAGTCTCATCAGTAGTCACCCTCCTCCCTGACTTGGCAAGTGCTGCTCACGGGGCAGAACCTGCAGACGTGCTTGGATGGAGTGGGGTGAACCCTTCCAATAGCTGCCTTCTCCGCCACTCTCAGAGCGACCGATAGGCGCTGAGCCAGCCATGCCCTGAAGTGGTCACCAATTGGGCTGGGACCCTCATCAATGAACCTGTGTAGAGCCGCTGTGTGCGACGAAATCTGGCCGATCCCTGTTGGTTTTGAAATTGGGTACAGTGAGGACGTTTCGATGAAGTGCTTGCACTTGTGACCGATGACGGAAATTCCCGCTCCTACAACCAAGTCTCCTGGGTGCGCTAACTCCCAAGAGCGGGCGTATAACGCGAGTTGCAATTCCTCCAGTAGTCCGGACTTGTGCCTTTCTTCCGGACTCTTGGACTCAGAGGTCTTTAGATCTCTGATTGCTACTAGCCTTCGTGGTCTCCATCCCGTGCCAATGATACGGATCGGTGCTACAGACACGTGTCCGTCTTCGTCAAACCAAATCTCCTGATCCTCGTCGAAGGGGAGTAGATCAACCCTGTCAATGAATCCATGAACGTTGATTGGGGGTAGCTGTTCTCCTCCTGTTAGTTCTTCTGGAAGGGATATCCGGGCACCTCCGGGGATGTGCTCCCCTATGCTCCACTCGAGGGAGATCGGTGATGAGCAAATTTCCCTCTCGGCCATCACAATCGCACCGATTCGTCCAGAGGGAGGAACTGGGGTCGGTTCAGAGAGCCAACTGTTCCAGCGCTCGCGTTCCATTCCGGTGAAAACCCTGAGCCTGTGGTTGGACACTGCATCGGCTCTGTCCAACCAGGGAGCTCTTGTGTCGAGGGCTTCCAATGCGATTCGCATTAGTTCATTGTCTTCGAAGGCCGAGCTTGGCACGTTTCTGATTGACTGATCTGTAAAATGCCTTTCTTCCCCGACACCGAGGTCTAGCACTTTAGAGAGAATGTCGTGATGGACATTGTGAAGAAGAGTCCCCTGAGTCCGTCCATCTAGGTCTTCATCCTGCGAATCTTGCTTGTTGGCCCGGACTCCTCGTGATAACCAGCCCATCCTTGGACACCTGAGCCAATCATGGATTCTCGTTGGAGACCAGATTCCAATCGATTGCGGTGGTTCGTGTGCATGTCCGTGTCTGGAATCACTGACTTCTGAACCCGTGGGGCAGGGCATCAGGGGACGAGGGTCTATCGTAGGGGTTTTCCTGCCAGCGAGTGAGGTCATCCCACCTATTACTGGCCACCTATCATTTTCCCTGGGATGGGTAAATCCACGAGGTACTACTCTGAAGAGGTCGTCCTTGTCTATCGAGACGATGTGAGCAGTCGCATCTTCATCGAGGTATCCGTCATCACTTGCTATGAATGGTTGTCTCATTGCCCTTTCTTCTTGCATCAGTGAATCGAAACATATCGAAACTGAGCTGGGATTGATTGGTCGTCGATATGGTGGTTTTCCGAATCGGATTAGCTGGCCGTCCAGTTGACGTAAGTCGCGTGGACTCACGGGTTTTTGTCCGTGCTTGGGGAATTCTTCCACATCGTCTTCAATGACATTTGTCGAGGCCCATTCCCTTATCGGTGCCGCAGCCGGTGAGGAGTCGTCAATGCTAGGATCCAGTACTACGACTTCTTCGGATGAGGAAAGGAGGTGCATTAGGTGGTGTCTGGCGTCTCTAATAGGTCCGTCTGGCCTCAAGAGATTCAACGAGTGCCTCTCTTCTTCGGCCAAGAAGGGGACCTTAGGTACCTTCAGAACCCAGGATGAACTAGACAGATTGGCCATAATTGTGAGGTCGGCCGTGCATCCCAGTGCCTCCTTGGGAGTTGAAACCGTCACCCTGCCTCTGGAGGTTGATTCGCCTGATCGCACTGTGGTAGTTCGAATGATTGAGGAAAACTCGTCTACCCAGTCGGGACCTTTGTCAGGTTGGCTATATCCAGCGCTCCGTTGCATTTCTCTCAAGTTTTGATGGTTCTCTACTATCGACTGCAGCGCTCCGGCAGCAGAGGGGCCGTCCCCGTGGCTTTTTTCCATCAGTGACTCGAGGTCTATACCTCGTAATGTCCCGATTAGCCATTCGTCACCCGAATAGGTAGGAGTTGGTGACGGTAGCCCCTCACCTGTTTGACAGCCCATGGACAGGTTACTTTCGTCTAGTGCCTTACAGTCACTTGAGCATAGGATTGGCCTGAGGGAGCTTGCAAGACACAGTAGCCACCACTGGGTGGATTCCTTGGATTTGGAATCTGATTCCTCCATCGGCGCCCTTGAAAGGGCCCCCATCCACTTGGAAAGAGCTCCGGGGCCTCCGAGGATGTGGTTGTCTCTGGCAATATTGGTCAGGAGTTCTAAATCTGCAGTAGGCGATATTGTTTCTTCGGATGGGTGTGGACCGGGGTTCTCAAAAACAGGGATTGTGGATTGGAGGGAGATAGCACAAAGTGACTCAAGAGAGAATGCGTCCGAGCCGTGGGGGAGGGAGGCTAGGAATCGGAGCCAGTGCCCCAGAGGGTGGGATAATGCGGTCAAATTTGGTTTTGCGATTTCTATCCCTATCCCCCTTAGGGCCCTTTCCCAACGATTTCGGTTCTTTCCCAGGGCTGGGTCTACAATCAACACGCAGTCTTCCGAGTTTGCCTCCAAGCGAGTTCTGACGAGATCTATCGCTACATCGAATGAGTGAGCCTCCCTCTGTAGTAGAAATCTGGACACTTTCGTAGGTACGGATTTTGACTCTATTGGATGGGGCGGTATCCAGTCGGGAAGTTGTGAGGAGTCGCTAATTGGGTACTGATCCAGAAGCATGAATCCATGGTGCCCGAGTCTGAAGTTTCCAGGATAACACAACTGGTGTACAGGACAAATTAGCGAAATCGAAAGTAAGAGCTCTGAGTGGGATCTGTGAAGACCTGGAGATTGGTTCAGAATTATGATGCCGTCGACATCTGAGATTGTGAATGGTTCTTCGGGGAGCCTCAATCTGCTGATTACTCTGGAAATGACCAGATCGGGATGGGTTCCCCCAAGTTTCCTCTCTAGATTCCTGAGTATCTTGTTGTAGGTTCCAGCACCGGGTCCACCCCACTCAATGAGAGAATGCTCACTCGAAAGGTACGAGTTCAGTTCCGAAAGTGCCGCAGTCTTACCTCTTCCCCACTTCATTTCCGGAAGAGGATTGATCAGAGGGAAGCTGAGCTTCGCTGCCTCTTCCCTGCACGCCTCGTGAAGGATTAGCTCGAATGGGCCGTCTTTTGGAATGACCCTAGGGAGTCTTAAGTCAGCGACGAGGGAGGAAATTAGCGAATCCATGGTGTGATGAAGGGTGCCATCTATTGCGGCATTGGTCCCAAGATTCGAAAGGGCCTGTCTGCGGGAGTTCTCGTTTGGGTAGACGGTAATGATCCGAGGGGGGCCGCCCTGCTCAAACGGTGTGGAATCCAGAGATTGTCTCTGCATGTGCTCCATCAACCAAGCCGGTATTGGGCCCCGTGGAACCTCCTCACTGGTTATTCGATATTCCTGAGATGCCGACATGCCATCACCGAGCATTCGCCATGCTCGGCAGGGGTTATTCAACCCAACTGAAAATTTCTATGGATTGTGGGCTCATTTGCTATTCCTTCGAGGCACCAGTGCGGCAAGAAAACACAGAAGCGTGGCTAGGCCCGGAGCAGGGATTACTGAATCGTCGGTAGGGTTGGTTTCCTGAGTCAGTAACGACCAATCATAAATGAGCACTGCTGACATGTCGTCGCCGTCCCAGGGTGAAGGCCTTTCAATCTCGATGGAGCCTGCGAAGGAGTTGACAGGTAGCTGAACTGCCTTGTGAAGGACGTGCATGTAATCTCCGACTCCGTTTGATCCCTCTGAGAAGTTTGCGCTTTCCTCTACGAAGAGAAGCCATGGAGTCAGCGCCGCTTCCATAGCATAGATGTCAATGTCACGGCTAGGAGGGCAATCAACATCCTCAACGCACATTTTGGGAGGGGTGGATTCTCCGGGGCCCGAGAATTCGTAAGAGAGATTGATAACATCATGGGAATTAGACAAGAAGAGGCTTAGCCGTGAATTGCCACTGAAGGGGTGGGTCGATCCCTCTGCAAGGGAAGTGGAGAAGTCCTCTTGGAGGTTCCCAGACTTCGAAGCGGTGCCCAAGTGGAGTCTCTCGCCATCGAAAACGGTCGTTGGAGCTAGGCGTGTAATCCCTCCGATGAGCGTTGAAGCGGTCCCGTAATTGGCCTCCCATCGCTCTTCGGTTGAGTTGCTGCCGAATGGGTCCTCAACCTCGAACTTGTGTCTGTGATAATGTATGCGAGAAACTTCTGTTGAGCCTATCGCCTCGTCGAGGGCATGTTCAGAGGTAATGCAGTTAACGCACCATGTTGCAGTGTATACCTCAACTACTGTGGGGAGGTCGGAGACATACTCCATGGCTATGGTCTCCGATGAGTTCACAGAAATAGGGATGGTGAGTCCTCCGATGGTACCCCCGTAGACACCCTCTCTCGCATCGTTCCAAACCGTTTCACTATACGCCGTTGCGGTCTGAAAGGGCATCAATATGAGCGCCGACAAGAGTATTGCTATGAGTCCCCGCACGGTAATCCGAGAGAAGAGTCGTATTGAACGATTACGGGTCATTGGGACGCTTCAAAGGCTGCAATCGTCCTTTCGATGTCCGCGTCGGTGATATGGAGATGGGTGACTGCTCTGATGGAGGAGTCGTCTATGGTAAGTGTGTCAACTCCGTGTCCCGATAGGCGCAGAACCAAGTCTTCTGCTCCGCCTTCCTCGCATTCTACGTATACCATATTGGTCTGGACCTGCCTCAGATCAACCGTGAAGGCTGACATGGATTCTAAGGCCTCGGCGAGTCTCCTGGCTCTAGCATGGTCCTCTGATAACCTGTCTATGTGATTCTCAAGAGCGTGTAATCCAGCTGCGGCAATTATTCCTGCTTGGCGCATGCCGCCCCCGAACATCTTGCGCCACCTGTAGGCGCGAGCAATCATCTCACTTGAGCCCACCAACACACTTCCCACTGGTGCGCCGAGACCCTTGCTGAGGCAAATTGAGACGGAATCATAGTCTCTGGCCATGCGGGCAACTTCTTGCCCGGTGGCAACCGCTGCGTTGAATATTCGAGCCCCATCGATATGTGCGGTGCAGTCCTTTTCCCGAGCCACTGCAGCGATGGAGTCGAGAGTCTGGAGCGAGTAACATGTACCACCGCCCCTATTCGAGGTATTCTCTACGCACACCATCGATCCGTTTGGGTAGTGGCCGAGGCTGCCGTCGCCCTTGCGTATTGCCTTGGCCACGTCAGAGGGGTCCATGATTCCCATCCTACCGGGTACGAGGGCAACTGAGACTCCGGAGAGGGCCGCATATCCCCCTCCTTCGTAGATGTAGATGTGGCTATGACCCTCTGTGACTATCTCGTCACCGGGCTCTGTCTGTGCCCTAATCGCTGTGGCGTTGCACATGGTTCCCGAGGCAACGAATAGCCCCGCTTCCTTATCGAGAATTGACGCTAAGCGGTTCTGAAGTTCTATTACAGTTGGGTCATCTCCAAGAACGTCGTCACCAACCGTAGCCCCGGCCATGGCCTCCCTCATAGAAGGAGTCGGTTGGGTAACCGTGTCACTGCGTAGGTCTACACGGTCACTCGGGTAGTCGCGCATAGATTGGCCAAAGGCTCGATTCTCATAACTCGTCCGATTGGTCAATCATTTCCTCATATCTTCTGAGTACATGTAGGCCTTGGATCGAGTCCTCCCCTGCTTCTTCTTCCGGTTGACCAGATAGGAAATCGCTAGTCCCCCTCCGAAAACAGCAGGGACAACGAACATCAGGAAAGTCAGCCATAGTGGCCTCTCCGGTTTTTTGCACTCCGCCTGTCCAGTAAGTTCCTGGATCTCTCCGGAGGGGCACCTGAGCTGCTGGGTTGCTCCCGCCTCAGGGACGTAATTTCCAGAATCCGCATTCTTACACCCGACCATTCCCTGGTTGTTTTGGTATGTTCCTGGTTGGCAAGGAGTCTGGGATGGGGATCCGCTCCCACTGACGAAGTTCCCTGGAGAGGCGTCGAAGCATCCTTCTTGACCTCCTTCAGGCTGGTAGGTGCCGGGCTTGCAGGAGCTCTGAGACACAGCGCCCTCTTCAGGGACGTGGTGCCCTGGCATGGCATCAGTGCAGGAGTCTTGGCCTTCGGAGGACTGGAAGGTTCCCTGAGAGCAGGGTGTCTGCATAGTGGCACCTTCTTCCGATGCGTAGTTTCCAGCGCTGGCAGGTATGCACTCGGCCTGCCCAGACTGGGGCTGGTATGTGCCAGGCTGGCAGGGAGTCTGTCCCATGGCGCCAGACTCGTTGACGAAGTTGCCCGGGGAGGCTTCCCTGCATGAGGTGCTCCCTTGCTCGGGCTGGTATTTCCCCGGAGGGCAGGGTGATGGCGTGGAAGACCCATCTAGTCCCACTACCTGTCCGGGGGGTGCCTGCTGACACCCATCGGAGCCTGAGACGTTCTGGTATTCACCTGGAGGGCAGGGGCTCTGGGATGTGGCCCCGTCTAGGCTCACATAGTTCCCCGGCTCAGCCTGAGTGCAGTTGGCCTGTCCCGGATCGGCCGAGAAGGTGCCCGGGGAACAGGGTGTCTGAGTTGTAGATCCAGGCGTCGATGAGTAGTTGCCCGGTTCGACGACCAGGCAGGAGATTTGGCCTGCATCGGGTTGGTAGGTGCCGGGTTCACATGGGATTTGGTCAGCTGTACCCTCGACACTGGTATAGTAACCCTGGTCAACCGTCATGCAAGATGTCTGGCCCGAGGCAGGCTGGTACTGTCCGGGTTGGCACGGAGCCTCGGAAGACTGCTGTGAGCCTGAGACGAAGAAACCGGGGGAGGCGTCTGTACACTGTGCCTGGCCCGAGCTAGCCGAGAAGGTCCCAGGTCCACACTCTTCCTGATCAGATGAGCCTTCAGAAGTCACCTGAAATCCTGGGCTGGCACTGAAGCATGAGGATTGTCCTGTGAGCAATTGGTATTGCCCCGGAGGGCATGGAGTCTGGCTAGCTGCTGCAGACTCGTTGACGAAGTACCCCGCATCAGATTGTATGCAAGCAGTGGCGCTGGAATTGGGTTGGTAGCTTCCGGGTTGGCATTCGTACTGGAGGACTGACGCACTGCCGGAGCTGAAGTGTCCGGGGGAGGCCTGCAGACAGGAGGTCTGGTTCCCACTAGGCTGGTAACTGCCGGGTGGGCAGGGAGTCTGGCTAGCGGCAGCGGACTCGTTGACGAAGTATCCGGGATAAGTGGGGATACACCCAACCTGACCTGAGGCGGGTTGGTAGGACCCAGGGGCGCATGGGAATTGTTCGAAACCGTCTGCATAATAGCCTGGACCGGCCTCTAGGCAGTTCTCGTTAGATACGTAAGTCCCCACAGGACAGCCGTCTGGGAACGGATCGAAGATGTTGACTAACCCATCATCGTCATTGTCCCTCTCGCTCATCAGGGCGTGCCTGCCCGTACCGAGATCAACGTAGGCGGGGACGTCGCTGTCAACGTCCTCACCGAGCCCTAGTGCTCCCTGTCCATGGCCCCCCCAGCAGTATACGGATGCGTTGGTCGCTACCGCGCAGGAATGAAAGTTTCCTGCTGAGATCTCGGCGACCCCGAGTCCGGGTGGCATCGAGACTCTGACGGGAGTGGTGCTGTTGTTGGTGGTACCGTCACCGAGCTGCCCGTCTTGGTTCCTCCCCCAGCAGTAAGCGCTACTGTCATCGAGTATCGCGCAGGTGTGGTGGCTGCCAGCATCTATCGAAATTGCCGTCCTTCCCGGAGGCAGGGAGGCAACCCTTGGGTAAGTCGAGCTGATGTTGGTTCCATCGCCGAATTGCCCAGCAGTGTTGTTCCCCCAGCAATACACCAATCCGTCGTCGAGGATACCGCAGGTGTGTTTGAAGCCGACCTCGATTGCAACCAAGGAGCGGTTCTCGGGGAGTACCGTGATCGGAGTGGGGACGTCCCTGTCGTTGTAGGTTCCGTCACCGAGATGGCCGTTCATGTTCAGCCCCCAGCACATCCCGCTGCCATTGTCGAGGACGACGCAGGTCGTGTCGATGGCAGCGTTGATCGAAACTGCAGTCCGTCCGGCAGGGAGGTCGACTTGTGTTGGGGTGTCGACGTTCTCTGTGCCTCCCCCGATGCCTACTTGTCCGTTGTCGTTCTTCCCCCAGCACCAGGCGGTCAGGTCGTCCGCTATGCCACAAGAGTGATGTAAACCAGTAACCACAGTGATTGCGGTCCTCGTGCCCAATGTGGATGGCCCGTGGGGTGTCCACCAAGACCCGCCCCAGTGGCCGTGTCCGATCTGGCCGCCACTATCCTCCCCCCAGCAGTAGAAGGAGCCGTTTAACGAGATGAAGCAGCTGTGGTGGCCGTCGGCGCCACTCATCTCCGCAGCGCCAGTGTTGGCTGGCATACTTACGTTGTCAGGGGTATATCGGTTCGAGATGGCACCGTTTCCGAGGTATCCCGCCCCTCCTCTCCCCCAGCACTTCATCATATTGTTGTCCATCACCACGCAGGTGTAGTTGTATGCCGCTCCGATTGCAGTGAGAGAATGTATTGATCCAAGGGTTGAACCGGGGAAGTTGAGGTCGGAATGTGTGTTCATAGGGCTACTCTCGTCTTGTAGTTCCTCTTTATCGACTGATTGAAGACCTAAAGAAGCCGACATTCCGAGGAACAGAAACGCTAGGGTGAATGCCAAGGCTCTTTTGTGTGCATACTGGGTGCTCATAATTCTCGAAGTGTAATGAACGTATTAACGGTTTTTCGGATTCCGATGAGAGTCAAGGACGCTGAAGGTCAAACTAATTTGTCTCCTTTGCCACGCGAAGGCATGGCAGGGGGTGGCGCATTCCGTGAGGTTCCGTACATGGGCGTAATCTGGGTTGTCGCCGAGGCCCACAAGAGAGGCTTCTGGAACGGAAACCCAGACTGGTGCAACCTAGGCCAAGGGCAACCTGAAATTGGTGAGATGGAGGGGGCTCCGGACAGGCTCCGATCGGTAGTAATCGAACCAGAGGATCAGGCATATGGCCCCATCAACGGCACAGACGAGATGCGTCAAGCAGTAGCGGACCACTACAACAGGTACTACCGACGTGATAAGAAGCCGTACAGGGTGGAAAATGTCGGCGTGGCCCAAGGGGGGCGGCTGATGCTCAGCCGTGTCTTCGGCGCGGTGAGGGGCAGGATGGGTTACCAAGTCCCAGACTACACTGCGTACCAGGACATGATGGACTACGCCTCTAACAGACTGGAACCGGTGCTAATCCCTACGATCGAGGGGGAGAACTTTTCGATTCCAGCCACTCGATTTGCCGAGGCTGCCAAATCTCTGGATTCGTTCCTTGTCTCAAATCCATGCAATCCCACTGGGCATGTGATCCAAGGAGATGAGTTAGCCTCCTATTGTGAAACCTCCCGTAGAGAGGGATGCACATTGGTAATGGACGAGTTCTATTCCCACTTCATCTATGATGGTCTCGAGGCGGGTTGTGGCCCGGTATCCTCCGCGGGGTTTGTAGAGGACCCTGATTCCGATCCCATTCTTGTCATTGACGGGCTCACGAAGTCCTTCAGGTACCCAGGATGGAGGATCGGGTGGGTCCTCGGTCCGCCGGAAATAATTGAGACTCTAGGGAGGGCCGCGAGCGCGATTGATGGGGGCCCTAGCAGGGTTGTCCAGAGGATGGCTTTGCGTGCACTAGAGCCAGAATACGCTGATTTGGAGACCAGTGCTCTGCGAGAAGTCTTTGTGAAGAAGAGGAATATGATGGTGGAGAGGCTGACGAAAATGGGAATGCGGTGTCTTCCCGGAGCAGCGACATTCTACGTTTGGGCCTGTGTTGAAGGGCTACCAGAACCGCTGAACGACGGAATGGGAATGTTCTGGGCTGCTTTGGAAAAGAAGGTCATGACCGTGCCAGGGGAGTTCTTCGACGTTAATCCCGGTGGGAAAAGGACCGAAGAGAGCCCGTTCCGTCAATGGGTCAGATTCTCCTTTGGCCCACCATATGAAAACGTCGATTTGGGGTTGAGTCGGCTAGAGGAGTTGCTTGGGGAGAAGAAATAAGGGGGATTTTGGATTTCTTCGGTTTCAATGGGTCATTGTTGTTGTCTTGGTCAAATCCTTAAGTGATAGACGGCCTTCAAAAGGTCGTGGCAGGGGGACCGACAGCAGAACAGGCTGCGAATATAGCCAAGGCTACTTACAATGAGTTCTTGGAGGAGCCTGAGCGTTCCAAGCAAATTGAGAATATCCCAAAGCTCCTGAAGAAGTTTGATGGAGACTATGGCACGATGCTGAAGGCACTTCAGAAGAAATACGGCAAGGCTTCCCCAAAGAAGGCTGCTAAGCCGGAGCCGGAGCCAGAGGAGGAGCCGGAGCCAGAGGAGGAGAAGCCGAAGAAGGCTGCTACCAAGAAGAAGGCTGCCCCCAATAAGGAAGCTCCGGATGACGCAGCTGACCCTGCTGAGGCAAAGGCCGCGGCAAAGGCCAAGCAAGCGCAGGCTAAATCAGACGCCAAGGCAGCCATGGCGGAGGCTAAGGCTGCTGCCAAGCAGCAAGTGGCAGCGAAGAAGGAAGCAGCCAAAGAGGCTAAGGCTGTGGCAAAGGCGGAGATCGAGGTAAAGAAAGCAGAGGCTGGTCGGAAGCAGGCCCAGAAGCAGGCCGAGGCTGCAAAGAAATCTCTGGAGGATGCGAAAAACTCGCCCAAGATGTCTCCAGAAGAACTCCGAGAAAAGGAAATGGAGCTCAAAGCCAAGGCGAAGGAAGAGGGGATCGCAGCAAAGGCCGCAGAGGCTGAGGCCAAGGTTGCCATGGCGGAGGCAAAGGCTGTCAGCAAGGATCTGGCTAAGGAAGCGAAAGCCGCAGCTAAGGCAGAAGCGGAGCTTAAGAAGGCCGAGATGGAGAAGAAAGTGGCTGAGAAGCAAATTAAGAGTTCCGGGAAAGCAAAAACTCAGGCAGAGAAGCAACTGGAGGATTTCCAAGCCAAGCGTGCTCAGGCTGAGGCCAAGCTAGAGAATGAGATGGCCGACAAGAAGGCCATGCTGGAAGAAGCCAAGGCTGAAGCGGATGAAACCAAAGGCGCTCTGAAGGACGTAAAGAACCAGATGAAGGATGAGATGAAGGCAGCCAAGGCGCTTCATAAAGACACAAAGGCAGCTCAGAAAGAAGTCGCTGCAGCCAAGGCAGACGCCAAGAAGGCCATCAAAGAGAAGCTGAAGATAGAGAAGGAAATCGAGGATAGTCACAAGTTCAAGGACGAAGCCGCGAAGGAGGCTGAGAAAGTTCAGGAAGATATCGCGAAGATGCAAACGGAGCTTAAGTCCAAGGAGGACGATCTGGTTGGGGTTGAGACCGCTGCCCAGAAAGCGGAGAGGGAAGCCTACGAGGCTGATTTGAGGCTCAAAGCTGACAAAATGGAGAGGGAGGAGTTGATCCTGGAGAGAGTCCGCCTGAAGGCTGTTCAGATCAATTGGATGCAAATTGGAGAGGGGGAGGATTCGGAACCCGATGATCTGACTCAAATCGAGGGTCTAGACGATTTCGCACAAATGAAGCTCAACGCCCTAGGCATACGGACCTATGAGCAAATTTCCAGAATGGATCCGGTGACTGCAGAGGTCGTCAATGATGCGCTTGAGTACACACCCGGTAGGGTAACGAAGATGATGTGGGTACAACAGGCGCTCCAAATCATGACATTGGGTAGTTAAGGGCCCGAACATATTAGTCGGCTGGAGCATAGATGTTGAAGCTGCTGAGGGGGGGAGTGTAAACGTGCAGGTTGATCAGGCTGTCGTCGGTGTCATTGGAGACCCTGTGGATGTCTGGCTCCTCAGCGGCACAAACACCTCCTTGACGGTACTCTCTTTGGTCAATTGGCACTGCTAGTCCCATCTCGTTGGTATCGTAGATTGTCTCCGTGCAGACACCGGAAAGTATCAGGAAGGCGCAATCACTTCCAACGTGATCATGTATCGGGGTTTCTTGGCCGGGGGACCAGCATATGGCAACCAACTCGTAGTGTTCGTTCTTCTTTATGACGTTCCTCTGGTAGCCGTTTTCAGAGTATCCGATGCAACGCTCGATTGCGTCGATGTTGACGTTCAGGTTCGATAGCCTGTCATTTAGCTCATCCAGGCCAGGGCGCCGATTCATGCCATCCAGCCATTCGATAATTCCTGAAATACCCCCACAATCGGAAATCAGGTCAGAGCGCTCCTCGGATGACAACAGAGCCTGTGTAACCATGGTAACCCCAATGAAGTCTCACTCATGATTCTTCTCCCGAACACTGGATCGGTCTCTGCAATAAGTCAACTCACCAAAGGGAGGTCGCCTGTGATCTTGTCTATTTCTTTCCTTGGGCCGGGACCAACTCCCAATACGGTCTCTGTGCCAGGTGGGATCTCAGTGTGGCCTGCATCGATAACTAGGTGGCTGATTAGTCCAGACTTCTTCGCCTTTTTGTGAATCTGCTTTAGGGAAGTTAGATCGGGGGCCTTGCAGACGATTTTCCTAGCTCCGTGCTTCAGGTATCGATCCAGTGATCGCGGACTATTTCGCTTGGCCAGCAGCACGCACTGAGCAGTGGCGTGGGAGCACTGAGCAGCCAGCTTCCCCTTGGACAGAATCAAATCTTGTCGAGTCACCAGGACCATGGAAAGCTCTTCAGTTCGAGGCAAATTCACCCACCGTCACATTAGTCGGGGCGACTCTGTGACGTAGCATCATGTCGCCAAGGGGTATTGCCATCCAAGCAACGAAGGCGATGTTTCCGGCTGCGTGGTAGAGATCGAAGACCAATCCGTTGAGCAGATATGGGACAAGCATCGATGAATCAGTCTCAATCAGGATGCTAGTGGAAACAATCCAGTTGAAGAAAAACCCTGACACGGCGGCTACCACTGCCACTCGACCGATGCAAAGTTTGCCGTCGATAAGAAGCTGATTGGAAAGTAATGCGCCGGTGATGGCCACTGAACCCCATCCCAAGATCTGAAAGAGGGTCCAAGGTCCATGACCCAGAGCAAGTAGGTTTGATGCCAAGGCGATGGTGCCGGCGAGCGCGAACGCCCTAGGGCCCCCGTAGTAAATTCCAGCCAGCAAAACAATAGCCGTTACTGGCTGAATATTAGGCAACGGCTCAAGCAGAATTCGCCCAGAGATTCCAAAAACGGTAAGTAATCCAAGCATAGCCCAGAGATTCTGATCGTTAAGTTCACGCTCACTGCGAAGTAGAGCCAGTCCGATTAGGGACAGAGCGGAGACGTTGAGAAACAGTGTCTGGATTGGGGTTAGGCCGATGCTGTGGAAGTCGTACATCTGAGCGCCCCGTCCCCCTGTATGTCATCCCCCACTTGATGGTTGCGAATGAAAGTGGCTCACCAAGTCATGATGGACCAGCTTAGAACGTCACCCTCTGACATCACCAAATCTCCGATTCCGACCATAGATTCTACATCATTATGTGAGAGAGACCAGTAGGCTCCACCGAATTCTCCCCTCACCTCATCTGCATTCAGCCCGCCTATGGTGTGGACGAAGGGGCCCCATTCCCCCAGTTCGTAACCCACAGCCAGCCTGCCGCCAGCGATCCGAGTGGAGTCCATCATGAAAGCCATGCCTTCTTCGTAACCATCTATTCCGCCTACGCATGCACCCGTCAAGTCTCCTAGCTCCTCATTGACGCCGAGGACTGAACCATCGGAATCAATCATGGTTACACCGAGGTAAAACTCATTGTGGGTGTAATCGGAGGGGAAGAAGACGCAGATGACTTGCTTTTCTTCCCATTCAGTGGGAAGCCCGTGGTGTGCGGATTCACTGTCATTGACATAATTAGCAACCTCGCCGGATAACGCTTCTTGGATTGAGGGCGTTAGGAACGCCAATGTGACAATCAACAATACTGAGGCTAGCTTGAGATTGTTGGCCTCCATAGGGAACTGGGGATTCAGAATAGGCCTATTATAGTTCATAGTTGGTCTTTTTTCAGAGCTTCCTCAATCCTTTCCTTCAGAATCCTACTGACAGCTTTTCCATCGGCTGAGCCACCCAGTCTGGACATGACCGCCCCCATTAGTGGGCCTATGGCACCCACGCCACGTTCATTCACAAAGTCGGCTCTTTCCTGAATCACCTCTTCAACAGCGGCCTCAATCTTAGAATTATCAGCTGGTACAAAACCCCTGGATGTTGCCTCAGCTGTCATCCACTCCAACAGAGGCTCGAGGTCTCTCATCGTAGAGTCGGCCATCAGAGGTGCGATACCTTCCCGGGTCATAGATCCCGTCTCCCGCAGGTGAATAGCTACCGCAAGTGCGTTAGGTTTCTCTGTTCCATACTCTAAGAGGGCGCTAGCCCAGGCCTTAGGAGGGAGCTGTAGGATTCCCTCGATTCCCTCGAATAGAGTGTCGTCCAACTCACCATTCAGA
The DNA here is from genome assembly GCA_964563355.1 of uncultured Candidatus Poseidoniales archaeon. Classification (GTDB taxonomy): domain Archaea; phylum Thermoplasmatota; class Poseidoniia; order Poseidoniales; family Thalassarchaeaceae; genus UBA36. The sequence continues at coordinate 82,933 of CAZLVU010000003.1, read as the reverse complement.
ATTGCCTCGATTTGGTTTGAGGATAGCCCGAGACCCTGTAGGCGCTCTTCCCTCTCACTAGTGGTCAGAGGGAGGTTGTCGCAAATTGCATCCCAGTGATCCGAGGTGACTTCTAGGATGGGTATATCGGTCTCGGGATACATCCTAGCGCCCCCGGGTAGCGGCCTTAGGGCGGTGGTAGTTCCGTCCTCGGGCTTCCCCTTGCGGACGACAACGTTCCTGACCTCCTGCGGAATCCGGTGAAATGCCATCCTTGCTCGGTTAATGACAGCCTCGAGAGCGAGTTCCGCCTGCCAAGAAGGGGCGACGCAGAGGACGAATGCATCATTCTCTGAGAGGCAAAGTGTGGATCGGGTGACATCGACGTCTCCTTCGGAAATCCCGTAGGCGGGAAGTTCGTCAGAGTGGAAGACGCCTGCCACGCCAGCGAGCTTGGCCGCGCTTGCCAGCTCCCTGCCGAGTCTGGGCAGTTGGGAACCGTTATCATCGAAAGATTTAGCTCCAAGCCTTCCTGAGAATCCGGGCAGAGAAATTCCTAGAACGGATGAGCCTCCGTATACTGAGGAACGGACCATTTCGGAATCGCAGGTATTGAATTGTTCCGTTAGGTCCTGAATGTCGAGAGGGAGTCTGGTAGAAGCAGCCAATGCGACTCTGTTTTCAACTGGTAAGGCGTCATCTGTGCGGTTGGGAGGCAGAAGGGGGAGGGAGCACTCCTTCCTCAGATCGTTGGCGAGGCGGTAGAAGTGAAGCTGCCGAGCCATTTCAAGACGAATTATACCGGGAATCCAATCTAGATCCTGACATCCCTTGATCTCGACCCGATCACCACAAGCGATGCTGACATTGAGATCCTGCCTGATTGAACCTAGCCCCCTCCTGACCCTCCTTGTGTCCCTCAGAATCCTCCCGAGTGCGAGTGCGGTCTGCTTGGCGTGCTCCGGGGACCTCACGTCGGGCGCAGTGGCAATCTCAACGAGAGGGGTTCCCAGCCTATCGAGGGTGTAGATGACTGTCTCGCCGTTCTCTGACTGGACCGTGTCCAGCTTCCTGGCTGAATCTTCCTCGAGTGAGATTAGGTCTATTCCAACGCTACCGGACACGGTCTCAATATTTCCACCCGTCGCTATCAGGGTGGTCCTCTGGAAACCGCTGGTGTTGGAACCATCAACTACAGTCTTCCTCATGACCTGAAGATTTGGGATAGGCTTGGCCCCCATCATCGCGGCCATTGTGAGAACAACGTCGACTGCATCCGAGTCGTGAGTCCCGGGAGGGGACTCATCCAACTCAATGAGCCCGGCATTTGGGGTCTGGACATATTCGAAGATTCGGTTCCTGCGTTGTTCAAAGCGTGCGGCCACGTCAGTCTTCCCTCCCTCTCCCTCTGAGGCTCTCAATCTGCGAGAAGAGCGGGTCCACTCCTCGGGGATGTCTTCCATCCTGAAGTCATAGAGCTCGCTAGGCATCCTCGAGTGGAGCTTGCCGGTGGCCAGTTGCTGGTGAATCTCTAAACCGCACATGAACCCCAGAACCACGGGGTCAAGGGAATCCGGTTCGGAAACCTCTCCTTTTGGTTCCATCTTATCACACTGGCATATGGTTCGGGCTCATAGGATCAACGGACAAAAGAGAAGCAATCATTCCGAGGGCTCCATAGCTCGCCGCTGATCAGCATCTTGGAAATCACGTTGTCGACTTCGTTGTCTGAAATTCCTCGGTTAGTGGCCAGATTGTGAATCTGGGTTCTTTCCGCAACTCCGCTGTGCTCAGAGCAGACATCTCTAACTATCTGACGAATAGTGGCATTGTTACCCCGAGCCCTCACAGAAACGCCTGAGTGGAGTTCGGACTCGTCCTCTATTCCTGACTCATCCCGCCAGTGCTTGAATACGGCCAGTGCTACCTTGGCATCGGCTGAGGTTGCTATGTCTCTCAGGTGCATCCTAGCATGAGCCTCAGTCAGTCGGATCAGTGCTTCAAGGGCTCGGGCGGTAATGGGGACCACCTGTGATTCGCCCATCTGATCCTCCCGCCCGAAGGACATCCTCTCATTAGTATAGTATTCTAGAATCTCCGATTTCGCGCCCTCATCCAACTGCGGGTGAACTATTCTCTTTGAGTAAGCGATGTACTTCCTCAGGAAATCCTGAGAGAGGTACTTGGAGCCATTCTGGGTTTCGTCGAAAATGCGATCTGGATCTAAGTCAGAGGTGTTCAGTTTCAGAGTCTCCTCCAGCTTAGTCTCACTAATTCCAGAAGTTTTGTTGTCTAGAATATGTCTAGCTATCCTCTCGTCGTCTTTGACGCGAATCTCGTCCCTAATCATCCAAATGATGTCAAACCTAGACGCCAGTGGTGGAGGAAGACCCGTCTCCTTGAAAGAACGCATAACGCTCTGATTGGCCCCTCTCTTGCTAAATCGACCGTCCTTAGGGTTTGCAGCAGCCAAGATGGAGCATCGAGAATGCAAGGTTGCCGTAATCCCACCCTTCGCTACATGCACCTGTTGTTGCTCCATAGCAGGGTGCATCATCCTGCGGTCCTCCTCCGAAATCTTGTCGAACTCATCGATCGCAGCGAGCCCGCGGTCAGAAAGGGGTAGAACTCCAGCCTCCAAGGCGAACCTCCCATCTCCGAAGGCATCCCTAACTGCAGCTGCAGTTAGTCCAGCTCCAGAGACGCCCCCTCCGGTTGCGAATCTGCCTCGAGGAGATAGCTTGGAGATGAAGGAAAGAAGGTGGGATTTGGCCACACCTGGGTCACCCATCAGGAGGATATGGATGTCGCCGCGGGATCGGGTCTTGTCCGCATTGACACGGGAAACCCCGCCGAAAAGCTGGAGCGCAAGGGAGCGTTTAACATGACCCAGAATCCCAGTTGCGAAAACTGAGGGGGCTATGGATCGCTGTATCAGAGTCAATAGGTCATCACGTTTTGAGATCTCAATTATCCGGTCCCTATCTCCCTCATCGATTGAGATCTCCGTGAACGGGGTGCTCTCGTGCTCGGAGCTGACGAGGTGGAAGATTACATCGAACATTGGGGTTTTCTTTCGATTCCTGATTTCACTTCTGACTACAGGAATCACATTGGCTGTAATCCGCTCGCCGGGGAGATGTTTGTTCACTTGATCACCCTCTATGAGCACCATCCCCCTCCTGGGTTGCGCTCCACTGGGTACATTCTCCGGTTGCTCCTGGATCTCAATCCACTGATTGTTTACCATCCTCGAGCTAATTAGAACTAGGTCGAACCTAGTATTAGCTTTGGAACTCCCACAGCCACCGATAGATTGGGGGCAGTTGAGCGGTTCCTTGAGCTCTCTCTCGTTCTCCTGGTTGACTTCAATATCAAATCCACAAGATTCGCATTTGAACACGGCCCGGTGTATTCTGGGTTTTATCTCCGAAATCTTGGTCACTATGACATCGATGCTGCGAAGCTTGTCAATATCGGCGCTCCCTATCTCCCTCAGGGGTTTGCGGCTGTCTCTAGGCAGTTCACCGACACGGAGGATGGCATCGATGTCCTCACCCCGATCCCTGCAGATATCCATTAGGGTCTTCGAACCTGCTGCAAGGATTGGCTTTGGGTGCTCGAGGACGTCCTCCGCGAACTCAGGGTCAAAGATCTGAAGATCATGGAATGGGATTGACAAATATGGGTAATTTGATTGGAGAGAAAGGAGGGTCATTACTTGCGGTTCCTTGGTCTCCTCTAGGAAGGTCCTCCATCTCGCGGAGGCGTCATGTGCTGCCATAGTCAAAGGATTTCACCGCCCGGCTTTGTGCCTCCGAAGGCAAGGCCTATCAACAGTACGGTGATAAATTCCGACCCCTTTGCTTCCAGTGGAGAAGTTTAGTCGGCGCAGGGTGGCAACGCTGGTACTTCTGACTTCTACTGCAACGTCAACAGAAACCGAGCCGAGGCACCGGACACTCCATGGGAGAGTTTGAAGTTTGGTTGTCCAATCGGAGTTCGTGGAGCACGTGCGAGTTGGTCAGGATGTCTTCGTCAGACTAGACAAAGGTGAGGAGTTGCATGCCTCCATCAGACGTCTGGGAGAGCAAGGAATCTCAACCGCGGCAATTACCAGCGGAATAGGGAGGTTGCGAGATACAGTGATTGGTTTCCTTGATGGAGATGGAGTCTACCAGAAGATGGCTCACAATGAGCCAATGGAGCTGCTATCGATGCAGGGGAGCCTAGCTCCGGGTCCGGAGGGGGCGTTCTCCCACATACACATTGTCTGCTCAGACAATGACCACGTAGTGAGGGGGGGGCATCTTTTCGAGGCTTTTGTCGAGGTGACCGCTGAGATACACCTTCGTGTACTAGGCGACGAGCACTATCCGTTTCAGAGAGAGCAAACTGGAAGCGAGTTCCTTAGAATTTCGTTCTGCGAAATAGGTGATTGATTGAAGGTACTATTCGCTCATGGTTTTGAGGGTAGCCCTACGGGGTCCAAGGCTGTCTACATGAAAGATGCATTGGGCTGGGACGTCACGGCACCGGTGATGTCGGAGTTAGGGTGGAGCATTGCCAGCCAGACCGAAGTTCTAATTCGCCACATAGATGAAGATCATTATGATCTTGTGGTTGGCTCTTCGATGGGTGGCCTCGCTGCTGCAAACGCCTCTTCTATGAGGCCCGAAGCGAACGTACGATTACTGCTATTAGCTCCTGCCTTTGGCTTGGCTGATAATTGGGAAGGCTTGGGGGAAGCAGGGAAGAGTGCGTGGAAGCAAACTGGGGAGAGGAGATACACAGGCTTCGAATTGGACATAATGCTACCATGGGAGTTCATGGAATCAGCAGAGAAAATGTCCTGGCCGAATCCTGCGCATCCAACTGCAATAATGCATGGAATATACGATGAAGTGGTGCCAATTAGATGCTCGAGAAGCGTCTCGGAGGATAGTGCGATTGTGGTGCTTCATGAAGTTGATGACAACCACCGAATGAAAGAGTCTTTGCGCCTTATTCCCAATGTGGTTTCTAGTTTGATGGAGGGCAAGACCGGGGTGGGAGTTCAATCGGAAGAATTCCATGGTAAGCAGGCTAACAGTGAGGACAAGGTTGAGGTATTAAATCATGAATCGAATGAGGTGAGCGACATCAAAGAGCAGGATGTCCAGATTTCGAGTGAGGATGAAGAAGATAATGGGTCCGAGAGCGAGGCTGCTAGGAAATCTGATGAAGCTGAAAGAGATATCGAGCTGATTCAAGCTGAGATGAAAAGGCTCGAGGCGGAGATGGCGCAGAAGCAAGAGGTTCTTGAAGCATCGAAGGAAGAGGCGCGGACGGAGCAAGAAGCCCAAGAAAAGATCGAGGCTGAGGCTGAGCAGGCTCGCTTGGAAGCGAAGGCGAAGGCGAAGGCTGAGAAGGCCCTTAAGGAGGCGGAGGCGGAGGCCGCAGCGGCCAAGGCGGAGGCCGAGGAGGCACTCATGAAAGCGGAGGCCGAGGAGGCGGAGGCCGAGGAGGCACGCATGATTGCCGAGATCGAGGAGGCGGAGGCCGAGGAGGCCAAGGAGGAGGCGGAGGCTGCCAAGAAGAGAGCGGACGAAGCTGCTCGAAAGGCCGAGGAAATCGAAAAGAACGTCGAACAAATTGCGGCTGATGAGGAGAAAGGTGAGAGGGAGGAATTGATTCTCAAGAGGGTTAGCGAACGAACCGATCAAATCCACTGGGACCCGATAGGCAGAGCGGAGACCGGAGAGTCGGATGATCTCACTAGGATTCAAGGAATAGACGAATTTACCCAGAAGAAGCTCAATGTCCTGGGGATTCAGACATTCAATCAAATTTCAAAGATGGATTCTGCGGTAACGGAGTCTGTGAATGACGTTCTGGAATTCATGCCAGGCAGGATTGATAGTATGAAGTGGACGGAGCAGGCTTCTACAATCATTGGACTGGACGAAGTTGACGATGAAGCACCAAGTGCACAGGGGGGAATCGAGAACACTGAGAAAACGGGATTCAATGCGGACCAAATCAACTGGGATCAGATAGGCAGAGCGGAGGAAATGGAGCCGGACGACCTAACCAAGATTGAAGGAGTAGATGAGACGACTCAGAAGAAACTCAATGTCCTGGGGATTCATTCGTTCGAGCAGCTTTCCAAGATGGACCCGGTTACTATCGAGGCGGTTAACGAGGCCCTTGAGCTAATGCCGGGGAGAGTCGCGAAGATGATGTGGGCACAGCAAGCTTTGGCGAACATTGGATAATTCCGAAATGCCTGAGTCTGCTGGATTGAAAATTCTTAATGCCCAGTCGTGCCGAGGAAATACTCGCCAATCTCTGGATCGGTCAATATGTGCTGTGCATCACCTGAATGTACCACCTTGCCATTGGCCATGATGTAGCCTCGATCGGAGCGGGCTAGGGACAGGCGGGCATTCTGCTCCACGATCAAAATGGTAATTCCCCGCTCACGCAGGGAGTCGATGCGCTCAATGATCTGCTGCTGATACAACGGGGAGAGGGCTGCGGTGGGCTCATCTAGAAGCAAGAATTTGGGATTGGAGATTAATGCCCGTGAAATTGCGAGCATTTGTCTCTCACCGCCAGAAAGCGAGGCGGCTAGGTCGTGCTCTCGGGATCGGAGGTCTGGGAACATCTCCAATGAGCGCTGGATCCTCTTGTTGAGCGTGTCGTTAGGAAGAGCGTTTCCGCCCATCTGTAGATTCTCCTCTACGGAAAGGGATGGGAATACATTGTCCACCTGGGGTACGTATGCGATGCCGTGGTTCACCAGTTGGTCTGTACGCCATCCTGAGACGTCCTGTCCGTCATACTCGATTTCGCCGCCGTAGTAAGTCGCAATTCCAAAAATGGTTTTGATCAGAGTGGACTTGCCGCAGCCGTTGGGGCCGATGATTGTGACAAACTCTCCCTCGTCTACGTGAATGTCGATGTCGTACAGGATTTGGACTGTGCCGTAGCCACCGTTGAGCTCCCTTACATCAAGCACTCTAGTCATTCTTCCTCCCCCTCAGAATCCCCTGCTGCGCCTAGGTAAGCCTCGATTACGGATCTGTTGCTGCGGACCTCGTCCGGAGTGCCCTGCATTAGGACCTCGCCCTCGTTCATAACGATGATTCGGTCAACACCCTGCCTAAGGATGAAGTCCATGTTGTGCTCGATGATTAGTACCGAGATTCCGGTCTCGTCGACAATTCTCCTGAGGTTGTTGAATATCTTCATGGCCAGTGGGCCAGCCACACCAGCTACTGGCTCATCGAGAAGCAGCAACTTTGGTTGCCCCATCATCGAGCGTCCTATGTCCACCAGCTTGCTCTGCCCACCGGAGAGGTCGCTGGTGAGGTTGTGGGCCATGTGCGGGACCTCAAGTTGGTCCAGAACAGAGTAAGCCCTGCTCACTCTCTCCCCCTCCTCAGGACGAGAGTCCGGTTGTAGTAGAGCCGTCAGCAAATTGGGTTTGAACTGCCCTCTGGGTGGAACCAGCAGATTCTCAATTACGGTCATCCGACGCCAGAGCCTAGTGTGCTGAAACGTTCTAGTCATCCCGAGATTCTGAATCTGGTCCGGGCGCATGTCCGAAACGTCCTGCCCGAACATCTCCACGGTTCCCGAGGTTTGGCGCAGTAGTCCGCTGATGCAGTTGAAGGTGGTGGACTTGCCGCATCCGTTCGGTCCAATTAGCCCCACGAACTCGCCCCCCTGCACGTCGAACGAGACGTTCTTGACAGCTACCAATCCGCCGAACTCCATCCTCAGATCCTTTACCCCAAGCACCTCAGTCACTCGATTCACCTCCTGAGGGACGAGGGGGTCTGCTTGGGACCTCTGGGAGAAGGCCCTTGGGATTGTACTTGAGCGAGAAGAGGATCATCATGCCAATCAGGAGGACCTTGACGTAGGCCATGTCAGCTTGGAGAGATCCACCAATGAACGACTCGCTAATCGATCTCTCGTCCATCATTATACCGGAGAATATCATGATGATGACCCCTGAGAATCCGACCTCGGACATACCCCTCCACCCAATTATAATGCCTATGACCGCGATTATTGCAAAGTATGCAGCCACCTCCATCGACTGAGTTACCAGCCATTCAAAGAGCGAGTCTATGTGGGCAGCCGTTTCATGAAGGGGTAGGTCGGAGGATCCCTGACCTGCAACCAATACGTTGAACACGAACTCCATTAGGACTATGATGAAAGCTCCGATTACCATGCCCCTGTTGTTTGCAGCCCCACCGACGACGAACGCGGCCCACACGAGGAAGGTAGATTTGGCTGGAGCCATGAAGCTGGGCTGGTAGCCTGTGAGTTTCCACGCCCACAGAGTTCCAGCTAGGGCGGCAATGGCAGCTCCAAGGGCCAAGCTCGCAGCCTTGTGAGTCAGCACGTCATGACCGTGGTGCTGCGCAACCTCCTCATCCTCCCTTATAGCCTTGAGAATCCTTCCCCAAGGCGACTTCAGAATAGTCTCAAGCATCCACCAAACCAGTACTAGGGAGATGACTCCAATTACAGCGAGAACCATCATGTAAGGAGCTGCTTGGCCAAGGTTCAGGAAGTCACCGACGCGTTCGGCTGGGCTACCAATCCCCACCACGTTGCTGCACTCATCGAAGGTCATCTCCAGAATCAGGTCATCAGCGGTGCCCAGTAACGCGTCTGGTCCGGGAAGGGGGGGCTTCAAAGGCACCTCAGGACCGCAGAACCACCAGCTCTGAAGGGGTAGTTTGTATCGGGAGATCCCTATCGAAGAGCCCCATGATCCGGCCCTGAGGAGTGGCTCGCCCATCAACAGAACCCTGACAATCTCTCCGAGGGAGATGGTCACGATGGCAAAGTAGTCCATCCTCAGTCTTGCTGTCGGATAGGCTAGCAACCAACCCGCGGCTGCGGCGAGCATCACCCCGGCCACGGCTGCCCAGAATATTGGCCAATCGTACCCGTGAAGGTTCTTGGGGGCAGTCAGAATGCCAACCGTGATGGCGCCTATTCCAACAAAGAATATCACACCGAAGTTTACCATCCCGGTGATTCCGGTATGCAGGTTGAGGGAGAATGCCATCAGAGAGAAAACTGAGAGTGTTATTAGTACGTTTGAGATTTGTAGCGCTTTGATGAAGCGTGCACCTTCTTGGTCAGCGACGGGGAGCCATACAACGAAAAGCAGTAAAAAGACCAGCATCACGGAGAACAGAGCCCATGAGCCATTGGGACTCTCTCTACCATATGGAGCCCAGTCGGTGAATTTCTGGTAATGCGCCTTGAGACCCTCCCCTGGGATTTTCAGCCCACCTAATGATGTGCTTATCCTGGCTTGAAAATCCTCCAATGACCGTTGGGCGGGCTTAATCGAATCGCTAAATCCGATGGATACCCGGTTCCTCAGATTAGTGAACGAGGATGCAAGAGTGTCAATGCGTCCAACTAATGGGGTCAGAGGGTCATCCTTGCGTCCTTGCAGGAGGTATACGCCCTCTGCGAAGGCGATTAGCCAGACAATGATGGGGACAGTGGGCCAAATCATATCTCCGAATGATACCAAAAGCTCAACGAATTCCAACTCGAAGTTCATCAGGTTTAGCCAAGACTCGTGCATGTCTGAGACTGCTTGAGCGACCCATTGCTCTGACTCGAACGGGGAGAATTCGGCGGGGGGGCTCTTTTGGTTCAGCAGGTCGAACTTTGTGAGTGGCGAGTCTGCAAGAACGAAGTCCCCGTCAGTCCTACCAGTGACCATCTGGAAGTTCGAAAGGTGGCTTCCTTCCTTGCACGCCTCAGAGCATGAATCCGCTGCGAACGAGTTCTCTGAGATGAAACGTGTGACCCTACTGAAAAAGTAGGCTGCGGCAGTGACTATCAGCATCGATTCGCCGCGAGCTGTCTTCCTTTGCCAGAAATTGTGTGCGCCTAGTGCTCCGAGAGGAGAGAGCGCCAGAACCGCAGCGATCTTGCCGGAGCGATCGGAACCTGACCCAGCTATTTTGCGTAGTCTTTCGACCTTCCATTTCTCGTAGGCGTCACCTATCCCCTCAGGCATGATCATGAGGATAGCTACCAAGAAGATGTATGGCATCACTCCGTCTAGGGCTGTGTAGTTGGATCTGCCCAGATCTAGTCCAATCCCTATGAGAATCGGTGAGGAGAGGGATCTAACGAAGCCAACTATCAGCGCTGCGACAATAGCGCCCTCTATCGAGCCTATGGTCCCCAAAACTATGATCGCAAATGAAGGCAACAACAGAGTGAAGGCTGTCTCGGGAGCGAACCTGAGGGTCATAGCGAAGATAGCGCCTCCCATGCCAGAAATGCCCGCAGAGAGGAAAGCGCTTGTCATCTGGATGCGTTCGACGTTTATGCCGCTGCTTGCAGCAAGGTCTGGGTTGTCTGCAACGGCCCTCATCCTTCTTCCTAGTCGTGTCTTCCTTAGCAGAACCATCAGCATGAGTACTGAGCTGAATATCACCACAGGCATGGCACCCTTGTAGTAGGCGTATCCTGTTGTGTATTCTGTTGCGCAGTCAGTCATCGTGCCGTATATCTCGAATAGTGGTTTGCCACCCTCGTGAATCGCTCTCTCTCCAGCCTCGCACACGTAACCGGTGTAGGGCTCACCCCCCTCCATGTCACGGACACCTAGGTTGAATCTGAGCTTCTGAGTGGGTAGGTCCCACCGGAGTGTGGGCAGTCTCCAGTCACCATCTGGCTCGAACATGTTCCTTCCCGCGCCAAAGCGGAGGTAGACGATGGCACGGAGGATGAGTGCTACGCCGAGGGATGCGATCATCATGATCTGCGGCGTTGCTCCCTTGTCCCTGAAACCACGGTAGACAAGGCGATCAATCAGAACTCCGGCTACGCCGGTGATTACGAATGCAGCGAGAACTGTCCAAACGAGCAGGGACCAAACCAACACCCCGTCCCCCTCAGCGTCATGTAGTGGGAAGAAGAAATCCGTCCAAACCATCACCATGGCCAGATACATGCCAATCATGAAGAGCTCGCTTTGCGCGAAGTTCCCGTACCTCTGGACCTTGTATGTTAGGGTTAACCCGACTGCGATTGCAAGGTAGGTCGATGACCAAGTCAGCGTTCCCACGACAAGAGTTGCCATATCGATTGTGACGGCTGCGTCCTTACCCAGACCGGTGAAAAGAAAGTCCAGTGTCACCCAAACCACTAGAAGGAGGAAAAGCGGGGATGTGGCAATTCCCAGAGTCCTCAAGTATCCAGCAGGTACATCGTCGAAAAGGATCTTGACAATAAAGAACGCCCCGGAAATCGACTCAATTGACTGAAGAAGCCAGACCATATCGTTGGGTATGCCACCCCCTGAGGCCCAATCCAGGAGATTGAGGAGCCCGTTCTGATAGAGCAGCCCCATGCTGGAATCGAGCATTATCGCGAAAGCTATCACTATCCTCTTGGTCGCCCTAGGGGCATTCAGCCACTGGTCTCTAAGGTCTTGAAGCATTTTCATCATCGCCGGGCATCGGGCCCGGCTGATGGTGGAGTATTGAAGTAATCATTGTTGGGGGGCGCTTCGGCGGGCCGGAGCCCGCCGAAGCGCTTTACGTCCCAGTTTTCCTAACTAATCAACTGGCGGTAATGGTGCCACTTGTGTAGTCGAGGGGGTCGGCCAATGACCAGTGCTCGTTGCACGTGTAAACAGCCGCTCCATCAGCGTCAACAGTGAAGTCGCCGATGCAGTAACCGTTGCCTGCGATGTCACCGTTGGCGTCGAAGGTATGGATGCCTGCGGCGCCCATGAATCCCGTGCCGGTTGCGGCGATCAGCTGTGTCATCGTGGTTCCTGGTGGGGAAGCTGCTCCCGCGAAGTAGGCGTATCCCATGATGATCAATGCGTCGAATGCCTCGGCGGTGTAGATGCCGCCAGCACACTCTGGAATAGCGCCACAAAGGGCGCCGAAGGCCAGTGATCGCTCGTTGGCAGCAGCGGAGGCGGGCTTGGTAGCCACGATGCCAGCACAGGTGCTGTTGCTAGCCATGCTGGTGCAGAGGCCCTCCTCTGCAACTCCGTCACCACCGTAGATGGTGCCGGTGTACCCTTGGGCTGCCAGCTCCTCTACTATTGCAGCGCCGTCAGCTGCGTACGAAATCAGCACGATAGCAGCGCAGCCATCACTCACAACACTGCCCACCTGAGACGTGAAGTCCGTGATGGTGTCCTCGTAGCCGACCTTCAGGGAGACGGTGTTTCCAGCGGTAGCCCAAGCGGACTCGAAGGCTGTTGCGAGGCCTGAGCCGTAGTCGTTGGTCATGTGCATCAGGCAAACGCTGGTAGTTGCTGTCCCAGCTGTAGTTGACCTAGCCGTGATGGTGTCGGAAATAGCAGGGCCCTGCAGCTCGTCGCTCGGAACCACACGGAAGAAGTGCGGGTAAGCCGTAGCGTTACTGAGGCTCGGGTTCGTGCTGGCATACGAAATCATCGGGATGCCAGCAGCGCTGAGAACAGCGTTGGCTGCCATCGTAGCGCCTGAGCAGGCTGCACCGACGACTCCGATAACACCAGCGCTGGCCAGAGTCGTGGCCGCAGCAGCTGCTGCATCAGCACTACAACCAGAGTCGGCTGTTACTATCTCGAACTGTAGCCCGCTGCCCCATCCTGCGATGTTCATCAGCTGGAGCGCAATGCCCGCTGCGGCTGCGAAGCCGGGAGCGTAGGTAGCGATCGGTCCAGTGGACGGGTTCAGGAACCCGATCTTGACCGTCTGACCGGTGAAGGCAGTGGCCGCGAGGCCGTCGCCAACAGTCCAGTGAGCCCTGCAGCTGAAGAACACGTCTGTCGAGGACAGTGCGTCGAAGCGGCAGATGTCGTACCCTGCTCCGGGGACGTCGCCGTTGGCGTCGAACGTGTGCACGCCGCTGGCGCCCGCGTAGTCCGTGCCGACCATGCCGAGGTGTGTTGCCATGTCGGCTCCATTCCCCATATTTGCGGCCTTTCCAATCATCATCACAGCGTCGTATGTCTCACCTGTGTAGATGCCGCTAGCGCAATCCGCGTCAGCAGCGCATCTAGCGTTGAAATCCCCTGCGGTGGAGCCCGCTCGGGGTTTGGTAGCCTGAACACCGTTAGCGGCAGCGGGAGCTGTGAAGTCATCCAAGAAGGCTGAATCAGCAATCCCGTCTGCACCGAAGAACGGTAGAGAGACGCTGGCTGCAGCCATCTGTTCTAGGATAGCTGCGCCGTCTGCGGCATAGGTCACTGACACCACCGAGCCACAGTTCGCGTCAGCGATAGCCTGTATCTGGGTGGTGAAGTCTGTGGTTGTGTCCTCGTAGCCGATCTTGGTGCACAGGTTGTCAGTGCCCCAAGCGCCCTCGAAGGCCGTTGCTAGGCCTGATCCGTAGTCATTGGTCATGTGCAGGAGCGCCGGGTTGGAGGCGCCTGCAGCAGTGACCATGGCGGCCATGGCTGGGCCCTGAATTGCGTCGCTAGGCACAACCCTCCAGAATCCTGGGTAGGCCGTGGCGTCACTGAGTCCGGGGTTGGTGCTCGCATACGAGACCTGGACAACACCAGCAGCGTTGAGCACTGCGTTTGCTGCCATGGATGCGCCCGAGCAGGCTGCGCCTGCTACGCCGACCACACCAGCGTCCGCAAGGGACTGGGCTGCTGCAGCAGCGGTATCTGCGCTGCATCCTGAGTCGGCCTCGATAAGCTCGAAGTTGCCGCCAGCCGCGTTCAGGTCGTCAATCGCCATCTGCGCAGCCACCGTGAAGGGCCCGGAGTATACTGCAATGGGTCCAGTAATCGGGTTCAGAAGGCCGATCTTGGTGGTCTGCACTGGAGCGACGAACACTGGGTTGGCTGTGCCCATGTAGTGGGCAGCAACCTCATCTGCAATCGCCGCAGCGATGTCAGCGTCGAATCCGACAACGTTGTTGTCCGCGTCGTAGCTCTCGAACGGCGGGTAGAAGGGGTCGGTGCAGAGCTTGAGCTCGCCGGACTCCAGGGCCGCGGTCAGGGTGCTACCCTTGCTGGGTGTTGGGTACGAGGTCGCCGTGTCGGCGGTCGTATCATCAGCTAGGGTCACAGCGCCATCGAAGTGTGCGCCGTAGATAGTGTCGTACTCACCAGAGTCGACCATCGCGCCTATAGCGACGTTTAGCGCATCGAGGAGCTCGTTGGAGTCCTCTCGCACTGCGAGGCCGAAGTTCTCATCTGAGAAGGTCACCATCAAGGTGCCCTCTAGAGAGAGTACCGGTGCATCGCCCATTGCGTACATGACATCGCCGTTGTTCAGAGCGGTGATGACCGAGGGGAAGTCCTCGTAGGCGTTTATCGTAGCTGAAGCCAGGTTATCATTGGCGTACAGGTCCGAAGTCGTTCCAGACTGGACGCCGATGGTTGTTCCCGCGGCGTTCAGGGACGACACATCCGAGACTGAAGCTACTCCAGAACCGCCGATCACACCTTGGCTACTCGTGTAGTAGGCTCTGGTGAAGTCGACAACCTGGTCGCGCTCTTCCGTTTTCGTCATCGCCGATAGTATGGCGTCGCACATATCGCCGGCGTTCAGGTTGGGGATTATGGGGTCCCAAGCGGACTCCACAAAGTTGACGCTCAGATCACTGGCCATCGAGATGGTCCAATCATCGTCATCATCGTCCCCCCCTGCGCATCCGGCGAGCGAAGCCGCCAGCATACTCAGGGTAAGCATCATTGCAATCATTTTCTTACTAGACATAGTATACTCACTATCCGTGGACCTCGCGGGCGACGGTTAGATTATAGAGCTTGTTGAATTTCTATTTATAAGTAAACATCGAAAAACGTGCTGCTAAGCTGTTTTTCCACTGTTTTCCAGTGAATTTAGATTGGCTGTGCTGAGAAGCTGCGTCAGAGAGAATCAAAATCAGTGATTGGCCCGCAGCGTCATGGCAGAGCCGTTGGACTATGCGACCAGCGGAGTGGACATCGAAAAAGAAGGTGAAGCGATCTCCAAATTGATTGACGCACTGGGATACTCAGGCAGGCCGAAAGGGCAGTTTGGGGCACCGGTACCATTACCCGGTGGCTTCGGAGGGGTTGTCGAGTTTGGCGAATCATGCTTGGCCCTAGCAACCGACGGTGTTGGATCAAAGCTCCAGTTGGCGTCCAGACTTGGCCAGTTGGGTGGAGTAGGCATAGACTGTATTGCGATGAATGTGAATGACCTGATTTGCGTAGGGGCAGAACCTCTGGCTTTCGTGGACTACATTGCAGTTCCAGAGGCAGATCCGGAGATTCACTCTGTCCTTGGAGCTTCTCTCTCAGAAGGTTGCTCCATTGCACGGGTGACGCTTGCAGGAGGTGAGACTGCCACTCTTCCTGGAATTGTCAGGGAGCTGGATTTATCGGGGACAGCGCTGGGTTGGTTCCCTCGGGGCAAGGGAATAACCGGAAGTGGCTTGGAAGAGGGCGATGTCCTGATTGGTCTGCCCAGCAGCGGTATTCATTCAAACGGCTATAGCCTTGTTCGTGCGGTGCTCGAGAGATCCGGCTGCTCCTTGGATGATGTCCCGCCATTTGGCCCAAACCACAAATCCAGAGAGATTAGGGCCTTTCCAGGAAATGAGGGGGGGATCTCGCTAGGAGAAGTGTTACTGAACCCGACTCGAATCTATGTTGATCCAATTGTCGATCTTTTCCTAGGTACAAGGGAAGGGGAAGTTGTCTGTCCCGAGAGTGCGATAAAGGCGATAGCTCACATCACAGGGGGTGGACTGAGCAATCTGCTCAGGCTTCATGACCGCTTAGGCTGGCACGTGGCGGAGCCTCTGCCAGTTCAACCCGAGTTTGAGTGGATTTCTGAGGTGGGCAATGTTTCCAGTATGGAGATGCACCGGACATTCAATATGGGGATGGGGATGGTGGTTGCAGTCTCTGAGGAGTTTGCTGGTGTAATTGCGAAATGGCTTGCAGAACGCCTGGATGGAACCAGAGTCGTAGGAGAGGTGACTGGGCAGGGCAGGGTAGTGACGCATAAAGACCCGGAAGTGTGCTTCACCAACTACTGATTCTCATTAGTCAATTCCTTTTGTGAATGAACCCTCCGCGGATCGTGGTCTCGGGTGTCGCGGGAGGGTTGGAGGGCGTACTACACAGAGAGGGCAAGACTCTGATGAGATTGCCAAACGAAGCCGAAACGGTTCGGCAGGGGCCTGGATCCAAGAGAGCTGGTTCGGTGTTCTACAACCCGGCAATGTCCGGCAGTAGAACGCGCAGTGTTCTTTTGTTCAGGCATGCCATTGAAGCCGATCTGATTGGTAAAGGCGCCATTTACGCACTTGACGGCCTGTCCGCATCGGGTCTGAGGGCTAGAAGATGGCTCAATGAGCTACCACTTGAGATGGCCCGGAGGGTTAGCGCCACTGTTGTGGACTTGGATCCCAACGCCCTCGCATGGGCAATGGCATCTCACGAGGAGTACCCTCCGCTACACGGCGGAGGAAATCTGGAATCGACCGAGGGGGACTTGAGGAGCGTCGTCCTCAGTAGCGGAAAGCACTGGGTGGACATCGATCCCTATGGCTCCCCCCTGCCCTTTCTCGATTCGGCCATGCAATCGATGGCCAGAAACGGTGTGTTGGAAGTAAGCGCAACTGACACGGCCGCTTTGACTGGTTCATCTGGTAGGCCCTTGCTTAGGCGATATGGTGCCCGGGTCAGGACGGACTGCCTAGCCCATGACTCTGGGCTAAGGGTGCTTCTGTCAGTCGTTGCCAGAACCGCAGCAAGGCATGACAGGGCGATTGTGCCCCTGCTTTCTGTGTGGGACTCTCACCACCTCAGAGTTTCTGCGAGGGTACTGAAGGGCATCGGAGGGGCGAACTCTGTTGAAGGTTCTCTGGGATGGAGGGTTCACTCTCCAACGGAGGGAGAAGTGTCAGCATCAATGGCATCGGGTTTGCATCACGGTAATTCATTCGAACAATTGCCTATGAGCTGCCTGCTACCAATTTCCTACCCGATTGGTCGTGAAGACCAGCGAGTCTCTGGTCCGCTATGGGTTGGTTCCATGGGCGATGCTGCGACCATGACGAGCATGACCATGGAACGTGCCTTGGAGACTTGTGGTCCCGAGGAGGAGTCTGGCGGCCCATTGGGATGGGGGCCGAGAGAGTTTGAGCAGGAGCGTAGGAGGATAGCTAGGAGCGTGCGGAACATCAGCGAGGAGGCCGGGGTGATTGAAGCTCACCATCACCTCGTAGTTGATGACTTGGCCGCTTGGTTGGGTCTGGGGGCCCCGCCTAGTCCTCGAAAGATGGTCGATGCGCTTCTCAAATCAGGCCACGCTGCGGGGCTTGCACACTACGGGCGGCCGTCATTTAGGACCGATGCTCCTTGGGAGGACATAGCTGGAGCAGCTAGGATGCTTCAGCCCCCGATGTAGGACATCTCGACCCTCGGCAGGGATGAGGTCTCTTTTGACCTAACCTCACTGTACCTGTCCTTCCTGCGGCTCCAAACTGCTGCAATCGCATTAGTCAGGACTTCGATATCAGAATCTTCGTGTATGATTGCGCGGAGATCGTGGCCTCCGGATGCGAACAAGCAGGTGAAGAGGTGCCCGTCCGCAGAAAGTCTGGCCCTGACGCAATTCCCACAAAAAGGATCTGAAACCGAGGATATGAAACCAATCTCCCCAGAGCCGTCGGAGTGTGCCCAACTAGTCGCTACGTCGCTAGGAGAGGCTGTCTCGACCCGAACTAAATCGAATTCAGTCTGAAGGTTTTCAAGTAGCTCCGAAGAAGGCACAACCTGGCTTGGTATCCATCCGTTTGTCCTGCCAACATCCATGAACTCGATGAAGCGTACAGAAACCCCTGATCCCTTGAAATGCCTGACAAGGGCGGGAACCTCTGACTCATTGACACCCCTCTGAACGACGCAGTTAACCTTCACCGGGCCCAAGTCGTTCTGCACCGCAGACTCAATCCCAAGAATGACGGTCTCAATCGGAACTGTGCAATCTGCCATTTGAGAGTGTATCGCAGGATCAAGCGCATCCAGGCTAACTGTGACTCTGTCGAGTCCTGATTGGGCTAGCAGTCTCGCTTGGTCCGCGAGGAGGGACGCGTTCGTAGTAAGAGCAGTCTCTACTCCCAGTGCTGAGATCATTCGCACAAGCCTGTGGAGTTCTGGCCTGAGAAGCGGTTCGCCGCCTGTGAATCTGACCTTGGTAAGACCGAGGGGGAGGGAGGCGCGTACAAACCTCTCAATCTGTTCAAAAGATAGCATCGCCCTTCTCGGGAGGAAGGTGTGGGCCTCGTCGAATCTCTCTCTTGGCATGCAGTAGCGGCATCTGAAGTTACATCTGTCGGTGACCGAGATCCTCAGGTCCTTGAGGGATCTGCCCAGACTATCCAGAGTCACATACCCGCGATGTGGTGAAGGGTGAAGAGCTTGACTGAAAAGAGAACAGGTTGAAGAGAGGGGATGTGCTGGCAGGTTCGGGCAATATGCTGGAGATAACCCAGAAAGCTCGTGAGATGCTGGACCAATTTGCGGAGCAAGCAGAAAGCGACGAAAACCTCGCTCTAAAGTTGGAGATAGTTGGAAGGGGTCCCAAGGGATTCCAGTATGATCTGCAGTTGATTGGAATTGATGACTCGCAAGGAAATGACATCAAGATCGAGATCAACGGGCTTGATGTGTTCATTGGGGAGCGGAGCGCTCCTTACCTAGATGGTACCGTGATTGACTACAAGGAGACCCTGATGGGGGGAGGGTTCAGCTTTGAGAACCCAAACCCTCTGTGGATTGATGACACGTCCAAAGCGGTTGCCGAGATCATCTCCGAGCAGGTTAATCCAGTTGTGGCAACCCACGGAGGTCACGTCGACCTGATTGGGGTGGATGAAGGCAAGGCGATAATCGCGTTCGGGGGAGGATGCCAGGGGTGTGGGATGGTTGATGTCACACTGAAGCAAGGAGTCGAGGTCATGATCACCGATGGAGTCCCGGAGGTTTCCGGGGTAGTCGATGTAACCGACCACGCAGCAGGGACGAACCCGTTCTACTAGTCAGTAGACCATTGGGACGTCATCGTCATCATCGTCGGATTCCGGAGGAGGTAGGGCGGTAGCTTGGGCCCGTTCGAAGGCTTCCCTGACTCGGTCCTCGATGTTCTTGGCGTCCTCGAGCAGCCCCCTCACAGGGATCTCCAGGTCCATCAGCTCGCTTAGGCCCTCAATTGCAATTAGGGCCGCCCTCGCATCAGGGTACAAGGGATTGCACTCGGCTAGTAAGGCGGTCACGTCAAGCCCCCTGCGTTCGCCCTCGGCGATCAGATAACCAGCGATGCCTGCTACGACGCCCTGCTGAATGCGCTGGATATCTGAGCTGTCAAGCTGGTCTCGGCCGATGCCAGTGGATGCTACTCCCCATAGTTCGCTATCTTCCTTGATGCCCAGGTCGTTGCTGACAACTCCATCAATAACAATCAAGCGGTCAAATCCGCCCTTGGTGAACCATTCAAGAACCGTGTTCGCGAAGTGGACGTCATGCTCGCTGGGGAACTGGATCTCTGCAGTGAAAATCCCGATGCCGTCCCCTTGGTAAACCCTGACTGGATGCTTTGGGACTGAATCGTGAATTAAGGCGACTGCAGGAAACTTTGGGTGAAGTACGGTCCCCATTGGTCTGACTTCTAGAGAGTTGATAATGTGAGAGGTTGCAATGACTCCCACGGATCCAACAGTCGAGAACCCACAGATTGCCGTTCCACCTAGTCGGGATGGGTCGGCCTCGGCATGCAGGACAAGGGGGTAGCCGTCACTGGAATCGTCGCTCACGAGTCGTCCCCGTGGGGACGCTCCTTGAATCTCACGCCTCAAGGATTATGGAAAATGTAAAGGAAATGCTGGGAAAATTAACCTGATAAGTAATTGGGCTCAGGACTGGGCGTGGCTTCCAAGAGAAGGAAGAGGAAGGGGAGGATGCACCTCCTTCTAGGCTCTCAGGAGATTAACCTGGACGACTACACCAGGGAGGCGAGCGATCGATGGCTCAAAGTAACACCACAAGACACCTGGTCGTCCACTCTCTCAAGGGTCAGAATAGCCCGACAGGAAGCCTTGGAGAGTACGCTAGAGGCGATTCGAAGCAGTGGTTTCCCAGACAGAGGTACCTCTTTCGCTAGGCTCCTAGACTCCTGTGAAATCGAGAACAAGGGCGACGTAGTGTTAGCTGCCATTCAGTACATGAGGTCAGTGGAGAAGGAGGGTCACACTCAACCAAGGGAGTTGCGGCAGTTGATTGTGGAAACAGGAAAGTGGACGAAACGAACGGTTGCCAGGTGGAACATTTCACTGTACATCAGCAGAATGCTGGAGGGTGGCAGTGGGGGACGGGTCCCCCCCTATCTGGAATACCCCCGCAGACGCCCACGGAGGAACGGATTCGTTGTCCTTACCGAGGCGGGTAGGGACCACTTAGACCACCTATCTTTGAACAGGTGAGAGGATGGTTGAGTCGAAGAAAGACTGGTCATTCACCTCTCACGTAGGCGAGGATCTCAGAGGCGCGGAACTAGCCGGAGCGGACCTGCGCAGAGCGATTCTCGACAGGGCTGACTTGGAGGGGGCGGACCTCTCGGGAGCTGATCTCAGGAATGCCTCGATGAGGGGGGCTAACCTGATGAAGGCGGCAATGGACGGAGCCGACCTTAGAGGAGCTCGGATGGCGAAGGCGAGGTTGGGGCTGTCCAACCTCCAGGGAGCTAGGCTGGACGGAGCGGACATGCGAGGAATCCGAGGCAAGTATGCGGTCTGGCGGGAGGCCAACTGGTGGGATGCGAGGATGGACGATTCTCTGCGGAGGGCCTTGGAGAAGAAGTGGCCTCGGAGCTAATCGTCCGGGGACAGTTTTGACAGCCCCTCGCGCATCCAGTCAGGAACTGGGACCTTGTTGCCGACCTCGTTCATGTCAGTGCACACGGTAACCTGGTCTGACTTCCAGCAGAGTGTTCCGTTCTGGTTGCGGAACTCGTACCTCCAAGTGATGGAAGTGTTGCCGATCTTAGGGACTGTCAGGGTGCATTGAATCGTGTCACCGTAGAAAACGGGATGCAGGAACTCTGTGTCGCTGTGAACCAGAGGGAAGGCAATCTTGCGCTCACTGAGAATCTCATTGTAGTGCATCCCGCAGGTGTACTCCCACGACTCCTCGTAGAACCTATGGGCTAGGTCCCAGAACCTTGGATAGTAGACGATCTTGGCGAGATCAACCATGGGGAAGTCGATTCGACGTTCCGATTGGAATGCCATGTGGGGGCGTCTGGGTAATTCCGCTTGAACCTAACCAGTGGTTGGTTTTTTTGCCCCAGATGGCGGACCCACCGCGATTCGAACACGGGTTTCCAGCTCCGGAGGCTAGAGTGATATCCAGGCTACACTATGGGTCCAGCGTTGCGCCCAAGGACCGGCACTAATTGAATCGGTCGCCCACTGGTATTCTCCGAAGTCAGCGCATCGAGGGAGCATACTGGATGCCTCCCTCGGACACGAGCGCGTTGAGGGACCCCGATCTCGACAGGAGGCACCCAGTCATCGCATCTGATCCGCTGACCCCGTCGTAGGTACCGTCGCAGAACGCGTCATCGTACGCCTCTCCATAATTCCCCACTTCCTCAAGGACGTCCTGCATCCAGTACATCGAAAGCGGGTTGTCGTCGGTCCCGAGGCCCAAGTTTTCCTCGAGGAGCCTGCAAAGCCAGGCGTTGTAATTGGAGGCGGACCAAGTGCACGAATAGTCCAGGGTGTCGTAGTTTTCAGACGTCACGCCCAGTTCCTCTGCGGTGACCATCCCATACCAGACCCATGACACGATCTCGTTCCACTTCGAATCGTAGTCCCTGGTCGCAGCAGCAAGAGGTTCCTTGGAAATCGTCTCAGCGGCAATCCACAAATCGGAGTAGTCACCAGAGTTACGCCAGTCCTCGTGGTCATCGTGGGTTTCCAGCGTCCACTTCATGGCTACCATCGCGGACATGTCGCCCGTCCATGCGTCGCAGACCCCGTCCTTCAGCTTCTGGATGGCATCCGAAGAATCCCAGATTGATACACTGGTGAATGAGATGCCTTGGGTGTAGAACCACGCATCGAGGTTTCCTTCTGAGGTCGTATCTGCGCCGACGCAGATGGTCGAGCCATCGAGCTGATGCATGGACCCGTTGCCATATGCGAATGCGTCACTGCGAATCAGCAATCCCTGTCCGTCGTAGAAGTTCACGGCTGCGTAGTCTGCGTCGAGGGCGGAGTCACGGGAAGTTGTCCAAGTCGTGGTCCTGATTAGTACGTCAATGGTTTCATCTGCTAGCAATTGGAACCTCATCGAAGCTGACGTAGGGATATATTCGATGTCGGTGTCAGGGTTCAGTCCGATAGCGGCTGCCACGGCACGGCAGTAGGAGATGTCCAGGCCCGATCGCACTCCCGTGGCCGAGTCTAGGTATCCCATGCCGTACTGGGACTCCTTGACGCCGCAGATCATGTACCCTCGAGAGATGATTGTGTCCAAGGTACTGGTGAAATCGCCCGAAGAAGAGTCGCTCTCCATCTCGGAGATGGTGTCCTCGAGCTGCTCGATGGTCTCATTGAGTTCTGCTGCGAGATCTTGGAGGTCGGACACCTCCGATGCAGAGTTCTGGTTCGCAGTGGTCAGGGATGCGACCTGCCCCTCCAGATTGACCTTCTCCGACTCGAGGAGAGAAACTTGCGCCTCCAATGTTGCCTTGGTTAACTCGAGAGCGGACAATTGGGTCTCGAGAGATGCCTTTGTCGTCTCGAGAGTCGTGATGTTAAGGGCCATCAGGTCGATTTGGGTTGCCTTCGTGGCGTTCTGCTGATTGAGGATTTCAGCCTGCGCCTGGTAATCGCCAATCTGCGTGTCCAGATCTGCGATTCGGGAGTTTAGGGTGGCTATGTCGGAATCCAATTGCGCTATGTTCCCCTCCAATGAGGCGACGGTAGCGTTGAGGGTGGCTAGCATCCCTTGATCGGCTATTGCCTCTTGCTCTAGTGTGCTTATCGTTTCCTCGTAGTTGGCATCGTCCCCTGCGCAACCGGCCAGGGAGACGGAGGTCAGCATAATTATCATCAAAATTGTGATGGTTCTCTCCATGTTCTCTCCAGATGTAGGCGATTAATGGTACTATTCTCGATGCATGGTTGGCGGACCCACCGCGATTCGAACACGGGTTACGAGCTCCGCAAGCTCATGTGATATCCAGGCTACACTATGGGTCCAGTGGCTTTTCGATGCTAGGCCCCTGCTTAATCCCGACGGTTTTGGGGGTTCACATGAGTAGCGGTAGGATTGTCTTCCACCTGGGCTCTGCAAGCTTCTTGGCATTGGGAGCAGTCTTGGTGTTCATCGTCTTGTGGATCAAGACCCCGTGCATGCCCTCTACGGAGAACTTTACTCGCAGCTCCAGCATCCTGTCCCTCTCAGCGGCGATCATCTGGTCCGAGTCCAGATCGAAGCTGGACGAGGTGTTGGACTCTCCCTCATTGAGCAGGCTCAGAGTAGTTCCCTCCAAACTAGCCCTAGGGGAGAAATCGAAGTCCTGTGGGTTCCTCATCGACACGTTCGCGTCTACGACCAACCGGTCTCTGATCGACACCTTGGTAATCTCAATCGACTTGACCATGCTCCTGCCACGGTCAGGTGGTTGAAAGGCCTTCGCACGCACGGGTGAGCGATCAGACGCTGACCTCACTAATTCTCAGAATGAGCACGACGAAACTGGCCTCTAGGAACCATTCGTTGCCCTGATCGGGGTCCACGTCGTCCACTGGAAGGTCTGGATCACACTGGAGGGCGGTAATTGTCCATTCCCAGACCCCCTGGCCGAACCTCTGATCGGGTTGGTTCAGAAGGGAGTTCTCTAGTGCCTCCTTCGACTCGGCGGTGGTAGTGTAGCCGGATTCGGGGGGTGCGTTCATGGCCGCCCTCTCTAGAGTCGCTGTGGCATTCTGGGTGATGTTGTCATGGGTGGTGATTGTGTTGGTCTTCCACCCTGAGAGTGGAACATCCAAATCAAGGGTGAAGTTGTCCTCAGGCCACTGGATTGGCAGGATGTCTCTAGCTAGAGTCAACGTTGCAAATACCGATATGACTCTCGCCCCGTCGCCGGGGAAATGCTCAATTTCGTGAGATGCGCCCTGCTCAAGGTAACCAGACCAATCGTAATCGGCGTGGGTCTCCTCCCAGATTACCTTGAATGTCCTAGCAATGACTCTCAGGGACCATAGCGAAGTCGTTGTGGCCCCGTTATCATCGACCACCGTGACTGCCCCAGTGTAGTTGCCGGCACTTTCGAAGGTCACCTGTGTTGACTCTCCGAGCTTCTCGGCGTCGTTCATAGGGTCACCGTCGCCGTTGGAGTCCGAGTAGGCATCGAGGTCCCACATGAACTCCAATGAGCCGCCCTCGTGATCGGTTGATGCGCTGGCGTCCAGCGTGACAGTTTGGCCCGTCTTGGCGAAATCTGGTATTGCCAAGTTGACCTGTGGGGGCGCGTTCACAAAAATGCTAGTGCTAGCAGAGTCGGTGGAACCCTCGTCGCTAGCCACGACCACTACAACGTTGAAGGTGCCGGGTTGTTCGAAAATGTGGCTGGCAATCCCTTGAGTTGTCGTCCTCGTCTCGCCATCTCCGAAGTCCCAACGGAACTCGTCAATGATCGTTGGCTCAGGGCTTGTGGAGGCCCTAGCATCGAAGTTTGCCGCTTCACCTACGTTCACCAAGTTCCTGTCTGCTTCGATACTGGCGTTTGGGCTTCCCGGGCCAATCCCCCCACAACCCGCTAGAGCCTGAGCAAGAAGCAGCAGGACGATTGAGGCTGCATGCGAAATCTTTCCCATCAGCTCCAGTACCGATGGGTCCCTCATAGGCATGTTGGGTCCGGGGGAGATTTCGCATGCATTGGTAGAGTTGATGGACGGCGCCGGGGGAGGCCATGTCGGAAAGTATGCTTGAAGGTCACCGGGTCCTTGGATTCGATCTCGAAACTACCGGCTTTGATCCCCGGACTGATCGGGTAGTTGAGTACGCTTTTGTTGGAAGTGAGCCCGATGGCGAGCACGTGAGCCTCAATTCCCTCGTGCACCCGGGTGTGAAGATTCCAGAGGGGGCAATTAGAGTGCATGGCATCAGTGACGAGGATGTTAGGGGGAAGGGGGGTTTCGCTGAACATGCAGGGGAGGTCTTCGCAGCAATTGAAGGGGCCGTCATTGTCGGGCACAACGTCATAGCGTTTGACTGGAAATTCATTGAGATGGAATTCATGAGGATGGGGGCTGAAGCCCCCCGTCCCCGTGCAATAATTGACACCCTTGTCATAGCAAGGAGGTTTGGCATCCCCGGGAGACACAAGCTTGGGGCCCTTTGTGATCGATTTGGCATCGGACTAGAGAATTCACACAGAGCGAATGTGGATGCGGGGGCCACCCTCCTTCTCCTTTGGAAGGTCATGAGGGCCTACCCGAGTAGGTTCAATGGGACCCTAGAGGATTTCCTTCAGTCACTGGCCAGTTGACCTCAGGAGTGGTGACCAAGGAAGGACCTCGGACCAATCTCCGAGATGCATGACACTGCCACCAACTCTCGCACTGCCGAGAAAGAGATACCCGTCATATCCCGAAGATCGCAGTTCCCTCATCTGCTGCATCGCCCGGCCCTTCAACATTGCACCGAACCGATGGTTTGAGTCGGCCAACTCGCCGTCGACTCCGACGGGGGGGGTGCGTTCGAAGAGAGAGGCGCCGGATTCCTCTTCGAACCTCACTGTTCGGACCACCTCGTCCCTGAACATCCTACCCGGTGGCAGCTCCCCGTCTCTACGTGCGACCCACCAAGCGGGGCACCATGCCTTCCATTCACAGAACGCACACGCGACCTCGCTAGGAGTGGCTTGCAGGGGCTCCAGAGTGGGTCTCATCTCCTCCCATGCATCAAGGGCTTGGTCCAATGTAGAGGGGCCGTCTGCCACATGTACGGACTGATTAGCCGAATACCATCCCTCAGCGCGGACTGGGGGGTGGTCTGGCTCGTTCTGCTTGAGAAGATCCCTGTATAGCCTTAGCTGCCTGCTAACCTTGTCGTTTAGCCGCTCCTTCGGTGGGTTTCCGGTCTTCAGATCCGCTACAATCCAACCCACAGAATTGCCTTCGTTGACATCGGAGATGAGCAAGTCCAGCCTACCCATCAATCGCCCGCACTCGGAGGTCAAAGTAGCCTCGTTCCCCAATACGATGGACTGCACTTTCTTCCACGAGCCCACGGAAACCTGTGGAAGGTGCAACTCAGGCATTCCGGCCTTGGTGAATAGGATGCTCAGAGCTCCCAGTAGCCCTTCATGTGCTTTCCCAACAAGCTCAGATTTCCACCTTGGGTGCCTGGGCGTGGCGAAGAAGGTTTCGCGCTCTTTCTCCCAGTGACGATCCAGAGTGGCCTTCACCACGGGAGGCAACCACCCAGTCTCATCATCGTCTCTATCCGTCAAATCAAGGTTGCAGAGGTCCTCCACAGAGTTGTGGATTGCCGTTCCCAGAGAAGCGGGCATACTCGCCTTTTTTGGTAGAGATTGGCGAGATAGCCAGTACTTCCTGGGGCAATCTTCGAAGTTATTCCAAGAGGATGGTGAAAGCCGATGGGGCTTGAAACCCTTCTTTTCCATCTTTCCACCTCAGCTGCCTATTGTACGCCAGGCGTGACAATGGTTAACAGCATTGAGTAAGTATTGCGAGCCATGCCGGAGGGGCCCCTAGTCGAGGTGGACGCTGGGGTCAACGCATCGGGTGCTCTGCTGGTTAGTTGCTTCCCCTCGGTTGGATTCGTTAGCAGTATCGTGGCCCACTACCTCGTCGACAAGTTGGAATTGGAGCTTGTCGGGGGCGTCCGGCACCCGAATCTCCCCTCCCTGTGCCTGGTTCAGGACGGGAAGCCGCTACCTCCGCTGAGGTTCTATGCGGGTGAGCCGATTTGCAACATGGAGAGGTGCGACAAGGTGGTGCTAATTGCATCCGAGATTCAGATTCCTTCAGGTCTGAGTCTTCCTCTATCTTCTGGGCTAATCGATTGGATTGTGGAGTCCGGGGTCAGCTCCACGATAATGGTAGACTCCTTCGCTCACGGGGTTGATGGTGGGCACAGCATCTTCGATGAGGACGAGGGCATGGAGACCATGCTGGGCATAGGCTCGACCGAAACCGCCCTAGAACTGCTCGGCGAGATAGGCGTGCCCCTTCTCAAGCAAGGGGTTGTGGGAGGAATGACTGGGGTGATGATGGGGGAGTGCAGAAGAAGGGAAATCGACGCCTTAGCAATTATTGCCGAATCAGATGGGGAGATTGGGCAGGGAGTGATTCCGGACGCCAGAGCTGCGGCCAGAATCATTGGGAGCGTGGACGGCCTCCTCCCTGCGGTTCACTTGGATCCCGAACCGCTGCTCGAGGAGGCTCAGAGGATCGAGGGGCAGATTCGCGATACTATGGCCCTTCACCTCAATCCGCCACAAGACCAGAGTAATGCACCCACCGGCATGTTCGGCTAATCAGAACTCACCCAAGCTGGACTGCCTCTCCTCTGGGAGATCTTCCAGAATGCTACCGACTAACAAATCGCCCAACTCTGACTCCGAGATTACTCGGACCCCGAGCCTATTTGCCTTGCCCAGCTTCGATCCTGCAGACTCCCCGGCAACTAGGTAGTCCAGTCTGCCGGAGACCGATGAGACGACTTTGCCACCCTCCGACTTGATGGAGAGTGCGATCTCCTTCCTCGGGCGGCTAAGTGCACCGGAAATGCAGAAGCTCAATCCTGAGAGGGGTCCGTCGGCGGACTTAGGCTCGGACTGGGAAATCTCAATCTGCTGGTGTAAATCCAGAATGGAGTCTCTCCTGTCGGATACCCCGTCCAGAAGCAGATTTGCAACGGTCTCGCCAATCCTGTCGATCTTCGTCAGGCGCTCAACGGCACTCTCCCTCTCCATGGGCATTTGCATAAGGTCTTCCAGAGTCCTGACTTCGGTGCAAACCAGCGAAGCCACCTCAGGCCCGATCCTAGGCAGCCCTAGGGCGGAGATGAAGGTGCTGAGGGTCATCGATCTGGCGGCTTCCAGCTCCTCGAGTAAGTTGTTGGCCGACTTTTCCGCCATTCTGTCCAGACCGAGCAGTTCCTGCTCCCTCCCCCCTAGTCGATAGAGGTCAGCGATACTGCCCACCAACCCAGATGAGCAAAGTTGCTCAGCCAGCTTCTCCCCGATGCCGTCCATTCCCAGAGTCCTGCACCAGTAAAGGATCCTCCTCTCGAGGCGGGACTGGCAGTGAATGTTCGTGCATCGGATGAACGCTCCATCCTCGATAAGGGTCGTGGAGCACCTGGGGCATTCCGTGGGGAGCTCCACCTGGGACCTGGCTGGCAGCGTTTCGTTGAATGGGGTCCCATCCGAATGTGACCTGCCTTCCAGGTCGGACTCACTTGCCGGTCCAAGGACCTCGGTAATCTTCGGAATGACGTCGCCCCTGCGGACGATCCTGACCTTGTCCCCTATCATGACGCCGAGTCGTTCCACCTCCCCCCGGTTGTGTAATGTGGTGTTCTCCACGGTTACTCCCGAAACCACAACCGGAGCCACCTTGGAGACCGGGGTCACGTTTCCGGTTCTCCCGGTCTGCCAGAAAACGTCCATCAGAACTGAAACCGCCTCTTCAGGGGGAAATTTCCAAGCCAAGGCCCATCTGGGATGGTGGGCCGTCACCCCTAGGAGTTCTCTCTTGTCCAAGCGGTCGAGCTTTATCACCACGCCATCGATCTCCCAATCGGTGGATTCTCTGGAGGCGAACCAGTGGCTCGTCAGAGAGAGGGCTGCGGCTGTAACCGATGCATCGTCCTCTCCTGCAATTATGGTGTTGCCTGCAACCTCTATGCCAATCTCCTCGAGCCACGAAATCGCCTCTGAATCAAGCTTGAAGGGGGGTGGTTCTAGGCTTTCGGGGTGCCGGTCTTGGGCGGAAGGAAACTCCACCCCGTAGGCCAAGAAAACCAGGTCCTCCGGTTTGCCCTTTCCGGCGTCGGCGTGTTTCTGACGCAACGACCCAGCAGCTAGGTTGCGTGGGTTCGGTGCGACCTCCGAGTACTTGTCCCTGAAAACAGCCAGAGGCATGACGACCTCGCCCCTTACGTGGCAGTCACCCTTCCAGCCAATTGATTCTGGAACGTTCCTCAGGCGGCGAACGTTGGCTGTTACATCTTCCCCCCTCTCTCCGTTCCCTCTCGTGGCTGCTCTGACGAGCCTGCCCCTCCTGTATTCCAGTGAAAGAGCGGACCCGTCTAGCTTGGGCTGGCAAACAAACCTCCTGCCTTGGGCTGTGGTCACAGCTACGAAATGAGCGACCTCATCCTCCTCGGTGGCCTTGTCGAGGCTAAGCATAGGGAATAGGTGGTTAACCTTGGTTGACCCTGGGGTGGGGTCGGAACCGACCCTGCTCAGCTGCGGGTGGTCCGGGGATAGGCGTTTCAGTTCGTCCCAGAACTCGTCGAACTCGGCATCAGAAATCTCTGGTTTCGCCTGATTGTAGTAGAGGTCGGAATGGTGTCCGATTTGGAGTGCTAGCCATTCGATTCTGGCCCCATTTCCTTCTTCGGGTGTGGGCCCGGCTGCCATGGTGACTCTAAGGGGGCAGCAGCCTTCAAACTGACCTATTCAGCTGCTTAAATGGCCATGGTGGGCCTGCCAGGATTTGAACCTGGGTCGCGCGACCCCCAGCCGCGAAGTATAGGCCAAACTAACCTACAGGCCCTTGGGCCCTCCTCGGAGTGGGCACGGGGTCAAAGCCCTGACGGAGGGTCAACTCTGACGTGCGATACTGAAGGGAGCTACCTCGTCAATGAGATCAATGTGACCGATGAACATCCTGCGGCAGCAGTAGCGTCTGAACCCGAGATCATCGAGAACCGCGGCTGGTTCCTCCCCGGCTTCGATTGCCTCCTTGTACTGCTGGTACTTGTGAGCAATCACCTTGCCACAGCTCCAACATCTTACGGGAATTAACATGAAAACACTACCTATACGACTTCTGCCACTTCTTTCGAGCGCCGCGGCCCATTTGATGCTTGGGTTCCTTTCTCCTGGGGTCGCTTACAAGCATCTTCTTCTCGAAACGCGTGAATTCGTCCCGGAGTTCCTCGTCTTCTCCCTCGGCACCGTCGTTGTACTTGACTAACCCACGGGCGATAGCTGTCCTGATTGCGTCCACCTGGCCCATCTGACCGCCGCCCTTCACATCAACTGAAATGTCGACTCTCGCTAGCCTGTTCATGTCCTCAGCGATCATGAGGGGCTCAAGGGCCTTCCTTCGAGCCAGCTCGGGCTCCATGATGTAAATTGGCTTGCCGTTGACCCTAACTCGTCCCTTACCTGGTTTGAGCGTGGCACGCGCAACCGCGGTCTTGCGCTTGCCGCTAGTGTTGACGACCTTTGGTCCCTTCTTCTTGGCCATGGTCACTCACCCCCCCATCTGGTAGAGTCGACTCCCAGATGAGAGCTGATTTCACCCAAGCGAACGAACTTGTTTGGCAGGTCTCGTTCGATTTGGGATGTGTCGCCCCACTCGTGGTCTTCGGGTAGTGCGTCTCCTGAGAGGTTAGCAGGGGTTCCTATCATCACACGGAGATCCCTCAGTGCACCTCTGCCGCTGCTGTTCTTCTGATATGGGAGCATGCCCCTGACCGTTCGCTTGATGATCTTGTCCGGCATCCTCGGGTAGAAGGGGCCCTTCCTTGCATGGTTGAGCTTGTACTTCGCCCTGTAGTCACCAAGGACCTTTGATCTGGGGCCGGATACGACTGCCCCCTCTGCGTTCACAATGATGACCCGTTGCTGACTCCCTGACTTTCGGGCCGAGATCATCTCCTTGGCTACAAGGCTCGCTAGCCTACCGAGAATCTTGTCAGTGGCGTCGTAGACTGTGGTGTTTTCAGACAAGAACCCGCACCCCCTTCCCGTTTGGGTTCTCATCCATCAATTCCCGGATGCTAAGCGACCTTCCTCCGGACGCCTCGATCTTGTCCCTAGCTCCTTGGCTGAAGCTGTAAGCGGCGATTGTCTGGGAGCCGTCGATTTGCCCGCTGCCCAATACCTTGCCCGGGACCAACACTGTCTCCTTGTCCGAAGAGTGTCTAGAAATGTGGCTTAGGTTCGGCTCCGCCCAGTTTTTGCTGCTGCTCTCCAGCCTGCCAGCAATGTCACGCCAAAGCGCTGAACCGGTGCTCCTGCTCTGTTCCTTCAGGTCATCAATAAGGGACACGAGGGCGCTATTGGTCTTCATGCTAGCTTTACCCATTGCTATTCCCCCTACCGGGTAGCGCGGCCACCCAAGTCGCTGTTATGAATCCTGCGGGACGCCCCAGAGGGGCGAGTCGGGCTGCCCGAGTGCTGGTTTGACGTCACTGTCAGATTCTGAAGCCGTCGTCCTCTGCTGAGTCGTCGACGCCGGCGTACCTGATGTTACCATCTGCATCCACAAACTGCCCTGCCTTGATCGATGGGGCATATAGGGTGGACTCGTTGGACGATGTCCTAGTGAGCATTGAATCGCCCAAGGAACTGTTCATACGGGAAACCATCGAAGAAAGCACCTGGATGGCCCTCTCCCTCTGGTCAGAGCCGATATCGTGGTCCGAGTATCTTGCCTCCTCGAAGATTGAGAAGAATTGGTCCAGCTCCTCCGGTGGTATGACCCCACCGAGCATTTTGTTGATTACTTCCTCGAATTCCCTGGTAGTCTCAAAGACCTTCTTCATGGCACCCCTGGACCTGAAGTACCTGATTAGGTCCTTGTAGCAGTCAAATATCGCTTGGATGTGGTCATTGGATGCCTTTAACGACATCAGGGAGTCCGTGAGGATCCCTCGCAGCACCTCGATCTTTCGACGTTCACGATAGTTTTGGTACATTACCATGCCAACTAGGAGCATAGCGGACGCTGCGATTCCTGAAACCACAACAACCTGTTGTGTGAAGAATTGCGCCCTAGCGTCAACTACGGGCTCACCCAGGAAAATAATCGGAGTGCTGTTGAGGAACTCCTCGACGAAGAACGGTCGGTTGTCGTCTGCGGACTGGAAGTGGACTAGAACACGCCACCTGCCGTCTACTGCAACCACATCCGTTTCGCCGGGAATCTCTTCTGCCGTGTAAATGAAGGAGAAGTTTGCCGCTCCGCGTTCGTTGGTGGTTACAATGTCGAGTTGGAATGTCTCCCAATCGGTTCCGTTCCAGAACTGCCTGACGAATTCAACCCTCTGACCCTCAACGGTGAGATCGAGCCTGTCCCTCAGTATGGCAACCTCGCCGGCAATAACGTCGCCCTCCAAGTACCCAGTTGGACTGGACCAGTGTTCCTTGAGAAGGATGTCGACCTTGCTCCTCACGAGTACCTCGACATCCATGTACGAGCTGTTCAGAACTGGGTTTTCCTCCGCCCTGCACCCACCGGGAATCTCCTTGTCAGGCTCATAGGCGACTCTGATTGTCCTGAAGCCCTCGAGCTTGTTCCCACTGGGCTCAACGCCCCTTCGGCTCGGGTTGTCATCAGGGTCTGCCGAGTACCATTCGAACTGGCCTGTTCCGTCGGTCGTGATTGCGGTGGCAACTGGGCGGGTGTTTTGCTTTGGATCGAGGTAGATGTTCAGGCACTTTCCCCCAATTGGCTTCCCATTGGTCTGGGTTAGCTTGGCATTGATGTGGAATGCCTCCTTTAGGTACAGGATTTCGAAGCTGGAGCCGTTTGGGAAGGTGTATGTTAGGTAGTCCGATCTGAACGGGCCGACCTCAGTGATGTCCAAAGACGAGTTGGAGAAGACGGGGAAGAACTTGGTAACGCTGGCATTGTGATAGCGATACCGGTCATTGTTCTCAAACGAGTTGAAATCGATCCTGACCTTTGCTTGCCCAGCGTCCACTCCTGAGAGGGGGCACACTATCTCGAAGAAGCCGTTCTCGTCGGAGGTGCCTGGGATGCAGGAGGTGACTCCCTTGTCCCCGGTGTCCATTTCATAGGTAACTCGAATGGCCCTGTCCGATAGATTCCCGCCCAACTCGTCCACCAACTGCCCGGTCACGATCATGGGCTTCTCAATCGGTATGCCAGTGAGCGGGTCGATCTCTGAAGTGTAGACTATCTGGTCATCAACCTTCAGGGTGGTTCTACCGATTAAGCTGAACCCATCGACTTGGAACTGCAGGACTTTCCTGAAGTGATCGCTATTCTGGATCATCACGCAGGGGTCCCAAGCTCCGGAAGTCGTGAGCATGTCTACGTTGAGGGGCTCGCAGCCCTCGTGGGGGAGATTCTCCTCGAACCTAAGAATGACGTTTACCGGCCCGAATCCGTCGGGCAAGAACGAGAATGGATCGTCCCTGAGAAGTTGCGGGTCTAGTATCTTGGAGTAGTGGATTGCAGCGCCACCTTGGGGGCATAGCGTAGTAACGATCTGCCTGTGGGTCCTGTCCTCGAAGTCAATTCCTTCGAAAATCACGGTAACGTTGCCTCCCAGATCATATCCGTTGGGATCTTGGAATTGGCCGGCGCAACCAGATAGTACCTGTCCCGGGTCCTTCTCGAATGCAGTTCCTGCATCGTCGGTCACCATAGCGGAGAACTCCCAGATATCTCCACTTGACCTAATATTGGGGCTGGTGCTGATTAGATCGATATAGGTCCTAGACACCACCCAGAGGTGTATTTCGGCTGAATTGCCCTGTCTTAGGGAGTCTCCAAGATATGTGAAGGAGAGGGAGAAATTTCCGAGTTGGTCAATGTCAGTCAGGTTGACCCTGAAGATTCCGTTATTATCGGTGATGGCAACCCCGTTGGAGCTGTCCCCAGACCAGGACCAGTTGACGGGGACCTCTCGGACTGGCTGGCGTGCGTTGTCTATCAGCCGGGCCTCCACTGTGGTGTTCTGGCCACGATAAAGACGTGGGACGTTGTTCAGCTGGAAGTCAGTGGTCCCTATCACGGTCACGTTTGCATACGCACCGGTCGCAGCCAGTACCTCATCCTGATCGCCAGTGAAGTAGTAATCAGATAGGGTGAAGTCGGCCTTGACGCCGAAAGTGCCAGCGGGGTACTGCGAGTACCAAGTCCAGTTGTAGTCGAATCTGGCTTCTCCTCCTACCATCGTGGGTCTCCTTGAGTATGCCGTCTCCTGGGTCCCAGCGAAGACGCCGTTCTTGTCGACGTCGACCTGGAGGGCGATTGCGTCCTGATTCCAAGGAGTCAGGGTCCGGTTTGTTACGGAGCCTACTACTCTGAAGGTCTCGCCGGTGAACATCTCGGGAACAATTTCGCATCTTATCTCGCTATTGGGGAAGAGGGGGTCGACGGGTCCGCATGGAGGAGAGTTGAAATCTGCTCCATTCTGCATTGAAATTGTCCAGTGCGTACCGTTAGAGGAGAGGAATTGGACAAGACTTCCTCCAGCCACTGCAGCCAGTCCCGAGGGCGTGCCGTCCCAGAGAATTGGATATGGTTTGCCGAGGCTTGCCTCCGAGAAATCTAAGCCGGCGTTTGCCAGAGAGGGAGCGTGGAAAAGGGCCCTCCAAGCACCGAAGGAGGAGCCTGTAAACTGAGTGGCGTCCCAGAAGAAGACCGGTCTGAAGGAAGACACGTACATCTCGGCCTCTACGTACATCCTGTGCATGGACCTGATGTAGAATGAGTCGGTCTTGGATCCCTCTAGATGTGCCCAAGGCCACTCGTAGGAGCCGTCTGAGCATTGGCCTAGGTCCGGCCTAGAGTATCCAATGAAGCTGTAGTCACCTACTGGAAGGGAGGTGTTCTTGTACGCATAGGGTCCGAGCACCGAGTGCGAACCGGTAGGATTGGATGGGCTGCAGGGATTCCAGACTATCTCCTCGTAACCGCCTGAAGGGATTCCCGGGCCGTTATCTAGCATCGTGTTCCATCTGACCTGCTCCCATCTGTCCACAGTCTGATTGTACGACAAGGAGACCCAGCCACCTGAGTCCGCCCTGTACCCGTTGCCGTATCCGTCATACACAGTGGGGTGGGTAATGTTTCCGAATTGGCCGCCGCTGATTGTGAAGGAAATTGGTGCATATGGTAGCCTATTATTGAAAATCCCTCTCTCGTAGTCTGCTGTATAGTGAACCTTGAAATCCATCTTGAGGGGTTGCTCGTCAGCCCTGAATCTTTGGCCGGAGACGAAGCCCACGGTGGTATTAGCCCTAACTTCGACTGGGAACCTTTCAGTGCTGCTGTTGTCATGAACGAACATCTCGGTTACCTCGGCGTAGACCTGATAGGTCGAGTTTGGGCCGACGCTGATGTCCTCTGGGAAGAGGAACTGGCCGACGATGTACCTGCCAACGTCATCAGTCAGTACGTCAATGGTCTCTAGTGCTGTGGTGCCGTTCCTAGTGTACACTATGTGAACCTGGACTGGAATCTGCGGTGCTGGGACGAATCCAGTGTCTCCCAGCCAGAACACTGATCCATTGAAAATTGCCGGTCGGTTTTGGTCTAGCCAAAGAACGGGCTGGGTTGTCAGGGAGATTCGAGTTGGGATCTTGTCGTCGTCGTCGAGAACGCCGTCGTTGTCTGAGTCCCAGTCGGAGGACCCTCCGTCGAACTCCTCGGTCTTGTTTCCAGGGTTGGGCCACTCACCAATCGAGGGGTTGTTCCAATCCAGATCGATTCTGCCGTCGTTGTCGTCGTCGACGTCGAAGTAGTCGGGGCCGGTCGAGTTATTGCTTGGGTTTGCCAGCCCAACGCCTCCTCCGAAGTCATCGTGGTCCCATGGGTTGGTTGACTCCAAGCCGAACCTAGAGGGCCAAAGCATGACCTCGTCCTCGTCCTTCATTCCATCGTAATCATCGTCTTCGTCGATGTCGTCCCTTAATCCATCGTTGTCGTGGTCCCAAGGGGAAATCGGGAATGCAAGACCTGGGGGGAGGTTCTCTAGCTCGATGCTATTGGGGATGCCGTCCCCGTCCCAATCGTCGTCTGCCCAGTTCACCACTCCGTCGTTGTCGTGGTCCCAAGTCCTCTGCTCCTCGCCTACGAAGCAGTAGTTTGCCTCCTGAACCAAGTCGGAGACGCCGTTGTTGTCATCGTCGAAGTCCTCGCCGTCGGGAACGCCGTCGTTGTCGTTGTCAACGTCATAGTACGTGGGGAACAATAGGCCCTGACCTAGTACGCCCTTGTCCCACACTGACTGATAAAAGCCATCTCCATCGGGGTCTGTGTCGAGGCCGTCATCATCTAAGTCCTCGCAATTCGTACCTAGGAAATAGCCCCAGTCATCGGTTCCTGCATCATCATCGAGGTCGTCATTCGAATCCACCTCGAAGTAATCCCATGTACCGTCGTTGTCATCGTCTACATCGTAGTGATCGTAAACGATGTCCCAATCATCGTCTAGATCGTTGGTGTTGTTGAACATGCAATTTGGAGTCCAAGATACCGATGGCATGGGTTGGCCGCAGTCTATATCCGGATCCTCGTCATCGTTAATCTGGTCAGCAACCTCATCTGGAAAGAGGTTTGCGTTTGGATCAGAAGTCCATTGGAAGAGGCCTCTGCTAAGGCCAACGTAGGCTATCCAGAGATCTCGGTTGTTCTTTATGGCATTGTAGTTCACTGCCACCGATGGAGCAGGGTTGCTACCTGGATCGAATGTGAACCAGAAGCAATGAGTCTCGCATTGGTAGAGGTCCTGTGGGTGATTGCTGCCATCATACGAACCGTCATCGTGCTCGGAGTCGGGTCGGGTGCTGTACGGGAGGGTGAAAGTTTGGCCCTGGGACTGCGTAGGAGCCATTAGGGGGTAGCCGAAGAGGAACGCGTAGTCCAATCCGCAAAACCTCTCTTGATTTGCGTCTAGCAGAACCGTCCCGCAGGAGTTCCCATCGAGGGACCCCCCCATCTTGACGTCATTGACGTCTAGAACGCCGTCGTTGCCCTCGTCTTGGTCCCACCAATCAGGCATGCCGTCTCCGTCTTGGTCTACATCGATTCCATTGACCAAAGAGTCCCCATCTGAGTCAATGTC
Organism: uncultured Candidatus Poseidoniales archaeon; assembly: GCA_964563355.1. Lineage (GTDB taxonomy): Archaea > Thermoplasmatota > Poseidoniia > Poseidoniales > Thalassarchaeaceae > UBA36. The sequence goes on along the minus strand of CAZLVU010000003.1, from coordinate 45,846 downwards.
GAAGAAGTTGATGCCGTTGTATGGGCTCCACTTCATCATCAGGAACCAGTAGAACTCTGGGATTTTGCCAGAAAGCAGGGTGTTCTGGTCATAGCCGTTGTAGTCTAGCATGAAGTTATTGTCCGAAATGAAGGGATTGAATCCCCAAGTCATGTTCCAGTAGTAGTGGTCGACAGCAGAGTATGCATTGCTGTCATCGCTGCCGTCTATGGCGTCACCATCATTCTGAGGCCAAGGGACGCCGGCCTGATTTGCGTAGAATTGGTCAGTGCTGTCGATGTCTACTAAACCGCAGTTTCCATCATCGGGATCGTAGTAGTCGTTGATGCCATCATTGTCGTCATCCCAGTCCTCGTCATTCTGGAGTCCGTCGCCGTCAACGTCGGTATCGATGTCGTTAGGACCGTCGTCGCGGTACATTGAGCCATTTAGCTCATGCAGATCGGCATCGTTATCCAAGTCGCAGTCAGGATCGATGTCCATCCAATCCAGTATACCGTCATTGTCGTCGTCAACATCGACCCAGTTGTTAATTCCGTCTCCGTCCCAATCGTTGAATCCAGTGTAAGATGTCCGCCAAAGTACGCAGTTGTCACTGGGATTCTGAGGATTGGGGTTCAGTACGCTGGGGCAGTCCCAGGTGACTACCTCAGCTGTGTCATTCAGTGGGTACGAGTCGAGTTCGTTCACGGTTCCATCGTTGTCGATATCCCACGGCTCATCGAAGCCGACGAGGGCCCAACTGGTTGGGTTATCTGGGATTGCTGTGCCTCCCATGTCGGGATCGAGCCAGTCCCAAACCAGATCGTAGTCCTGATCAATTGACCGGAATCGGTCATCATCGAGATCGCCATCGTAGTCAATCTCGCATACGACGGGTGCTTCGGGGATGTGTACTACCGAAGATGGGTAGTCTCCCAAGTTGTCACCATTTGTGTCTCTTTGGATGCACTCGTCGGGAATGCCGTCGTTGTCATCGTCGACGTCGTACATGTCCAAAAGGCCGTCGTTGTCATCGTCCGTGTCTGACGAGTCGGGCGAACCGTCGTTGTCGTTATCAGGATCGAGGAAGTTTGGGATGCCGTCACCGTCCAGATCTCCATCCTCCATCACAGTGAAGCTCTGTTCACGTGGATGCAGTAGGGACTCTAGGTGAATGTAGTCCAGTCCTTCGACGAAGTCCATGTAATCGTCCCCATTCAATATTACAGCCCTGTCCCAGAGCATCCCTGGTACGGTCTCGATGTCGATTGGGGTCTCGTCAAATCTCCATGGATGTGAGTCCTGGATATCAGGCATGCCGTCGTTGTCGTCATCCTCGTCAAAGTAATCCTGATACCCATCGGAGTCGAAGTCGCAAGGCCAGTAGAATTGGTCAATCCTGCCGTCGTTGTCGTCATCCTCGTCATAAGACCCCCTCCCAGAACCGTCGATGTCCTCATCTGGGACTCCATCGTTGTCGTGGTCCATGGGGTTTTGATCTACCAGATAGTTTGTGCCAACTGGATCGCCGGTCCATGGGTGGATCGCATTTGGATCGACGTGCCTATCTGAACTAACGTTCCAAGGGTCGGAGCCCTGGTTGTAATCAATAGGTCCCTCCAAAATCCCATCGTTGTCATCATCCCAATCAAACTCATCCAAGATTCCGTCGTTGTCGTGATCCAGGGGGCTGGTACCGTAGCATCCATCGAATCTTTCGATTAGATCGTTGATCCCGTCGTTGTCGTCGTCTAAATCATCGAGATCGTTGATCCCGTCGTTGTCGTGGTCTTCGGTGTTTGTTTCCTCTAGGAAGAAGCCGTATCTTGGGTCCAATCCGAGTGCGGAAAGGTCGGATACCTTGCCATAGTAAGAGGCCGGGTCATGGAAGAACGGATCCTGGAATGCAGCCTCTTGGAAAGCGGCAGACGCAGCGGGTTGATTCTGATTCTCGCCTTGAACTGGACCAGAAAATTGGTGCAGCTGCTGGAATGCCGTTCTTTTAGGGACATTGGTGGATTCGGATTCTTCGTTAGCTTCTCTGTCATCCCCCATGAGGATGAGAAGTTGGGTGCTCAGTATCATCAGTAAGATCATCGATATCGCTGGTAGAATTCCCCGGTTTACATCTCCAAATCTGCTTTGAATCATCGAATCACATCCTGCTCGCACTCGAGCGAGGTTCCCTCGCCAGTTCAGGATGCTTATCAATGGATTCCCGCGATTCTACCGTTTCGTATCACAGCCGCTTGGGAGTATCACATCGGTGTCACGATATTGTTCAACCACGGTGGTACGGGGAGCCACGGTTAATCTCAGAAGCCCTGTAAAGTTGCTCCAAAAGGAGTGCGGCGGCCATCTCATGCGTAAGTGTCAGTTCTGACAAAGAGATCATGGAATTGGCGTTAGTCTTTGCATTTTCACTGAATCCGTCAATTGGTCCGACGGCCAAGTGAGTGGCTGCGCGTTCCAATTCCGATGCGGAGAGCCAAGACGCTAGGCCCTCGCTTGTGGTGGATGCGCCGCGTTCATCGAGCAAAATCAACGTTCCCTGTAGTGCGGAGAGTTTGCGTTCATAGCCTTCCCAACCAAGTTTCTCGGCATGGATCTGAAGGTGAATTCCTCGTCCCTTGAGTCTGGATTCGTAATCACTCAGTACTGCAGCAATTGCCCGATCCTTGGGCCTCCCGAGAAGGTGTACGGTTACGCGTCCCATGTAGCCGCATTGTGCATATCACTTAGGCATTCACAAACCATCAAGACCGTCGGCGTCGGCGTCGGTTTGAGACTATGGGATGGTGGCCATTCGGACGAAAGTCAGATTCATTCGAAAACGATCCTCACATCAGGGGCTCGAGGCTGTGGATTCAGGATTTGCGAGAGGTGTGCGAGCTCTGCTTCGACAATCGAGCTGAGGGGCAGAGGAGGATTCGGCAGATGAGAGTGGAATGGCTCGATGCGCATGCTGAGGGCGAAGTAGAAGATGCCCTCCTAGATGGCTTGGAAAGGCGAGCTTTGAGGCTCCTAAGGGCAGACGACGCGGAGTGGATGAGTTGGTTGGATGAAGACGAATTTTGGAAGCCGGGTTGGGGTAGCTCAGTTGAAAGGGAGTGATTAATTGCTGTTCTGGATAGGTGTTTTTGTCACTGTCGGGCTTGTAAGCTACTATCTCAGCAGACTGCAACCATTCCCAGAAATCGGAGGGCGTTTCTCTGCAACTGCCCTTATACTTGCCCTATTGCTTTGGATTTCTAGCACCAGCCCCAGAACGACTTCGGGGGCATTCCCAGCCATTATTGCACTCTCAGTTGGAGGCATTGCCGTGATTGTGGGGGTTCGTAGCATGGGCATAACGAAGCGAGACGTCATCCTAGCACCCCTTGGGGGGTTGTTGTTCTGCGTTGGTGGAATCTCCTTGCTGGTTGATCGATGGGATGATGCAGGGCAGATTGAACAGGTTGGCTCCTTCCTTCTATCCAGTTTATTGGTTGTTCTGGAGTTATATCTAGCATTCAGGGGACTGGTAATTGGCGTTCCTGGGATTACCTGGTCCAAGTCTGGACTTAGGCAGATTAAGAGAGGGCTCATTCAAGGACCGAATGGTGCGATTTCGCACTTCGAGCGTTCCTGGGATATGGAGGATGAGTGGATCAATGCGATGAGTCACGCGGCTTTGGTGCTGATACATCGGAAGCTCGGGGACAAGGAAGAGGTGGATAGGCAGCTCATTGAGCTAGAGAGAGCTGGTGGCTGGGACTCGATCGACGCGTCGTGGTCAGAGGCGATTGAGGGGGCCTTGTCCGAACTAAGCCTTTGAGCCAGAGTACGATTGAAAGCGTGAGTCCCCTCGCAAAGCCATGGTTCGGATAAACAGGGTACATACCGGAACGGGGGACGGTGGGGAGACATCGCTGCTTGACGGCACTAGGGTTGGCAAGGAAGATGGCAGGGTCGGGTTACTCGGAACCATAGACGAGTTGAACTCTCAGATTGGCGTTGTCAGGATGGAGATTGCTCGGTTTGGGCCTCTCAAAAAAGATGTGTCAAGCGTAGTAGACCTCTCTCTGGGGGAAGTTCAGCAAGAGCTGTTTGATATCGGTGGGGAGTGCGCTTGTCCACCACAATCCCTCCCAGAAAGCGTTGCATTGGTTGGAAATGAGCAGACTGAGCGTTTGTTGACCGAGATGGACGGATGGTTGAATGATCTGGAGGCTCTAGAGTCATTCATACTCCCGACAGGATCGCCGCCAGTAGCCACCCTGCACGTGGCAAGAACGGTTGCAAGGAGAGCTGAGAGAGCTGCGTGCTCGCAGGTTGTCAAAGATGGGCCAGGAGCTGTCCGAGCTGAGGTGTTAGCATATCTAAATCGCCTCTCAGATTGGCTTTTCGTGCTGGCTAGATGGGTAGCCCATAACTCTGGAGAGTCAGAGACACTGTGGAAACCACTCGGCGAACGCGATTCCTAGACACGCTTGCGTGGCCTAAGACCTTAGGAAATCTCTTGCTGACCGGAGAAGATCTTTCTCCTGTTCGAAGGTAATCTGTTTCTCGGCCTCATCGAATTCGAGCCAAAGGTAATTTGAGTGTTCGTGGGACAGGGAGACTTCTATCTGATCGGTTTCGGCTAAGAACCAAAAGACCTGCTTGGAGGTTTCTTTACCTTTTTTCATGAAGCTGTATTCCGTCTTCTGGATCCATTCATCATTAATTTTAACGCTTGTAATTCCAGTCTCCTCAGTGAGTTCCCTAAGTGCAGTGGAATGGTAATCAAGGTCTCCCTCCTCGACATGTCCCTTTGGGAAACTCCAATGACCCTGAGGATACTGTAGGAGCAAAATACTGTCGTAGTTGACCAAAATGAATCCGCAGGATGTCTCAAGAATCCCGTTAACTGTGGCGTTCATGACAGCATGTGCGGCGTCAATGGATAGAAACCTTCCGAGGATGGACGGGTGGTGTGCGAAATCAACATTGATGGGGGGGTTGTGACTCCCTTGGTGTGATGGTCGATGCGCTGGGCCTTGAGATTCGCAGGATTGTCACCGACAGTGATTTTGATGGGGTTGTTTCTGCGGCGATTCTTAGACGATGGTGGCCCGATGCTGAGGTAGTATTCGGGCATCCCGGAGAACTGAGGGCCGGGCTGCTTGACGGGTGCATCGATCAATGGACTGCCATCTGTGATCTCCCGTGTCACCCACAGTGTGGACTAAACGTTGACCACCACAAGTCTAACCGGCCTTCCAATGCAGAGCTGTCCGGTCCCGTTGTAGTCTGGCGTGACGCTCCGTCAGCTGCCAGAATAGCTTTCGAAATGTTGCATGAACGAGTTGACTTGTCAGATCTGACGGATTTGCTGAAGTGGGTAGACAAGTTGGATGGAGGGGGGGTCTCTCGAGAGGAGTATCTTTCTGACCATCCGGCGGTTTGGCTAGGTCGAGTAATTGACGTTGGCGAGGGAACCGCAATGACTGTGCTTGAATCATTACAGAACGGGGAATCGGTCGAGTCGATATTATCCAAACCCAATATCGTTGCCAGAGTGAGGGAGAGGAGGGAGGTGCGCGAGGTTCTAACCGGCGAGATAGTTGATAAATTGAGCGTTAAAGATAGATTGGCCATCGTGCGTTTGGAGGACCTAGGAATGCGATCTAATGGCTACCACGTGACAGCACTTGTGGGAGAAGATTGCGATGCCTGCGTAATCATTCACGGCGATGTCGGAGCCTCATTCGGTGAGGATGGCAAATACCCGGTGTCTGCCTCATTCTACACAAACTCCTTCCTACACCAGAATGGGGGAATTTACGACCTCACACTACTAGCCACCCGGTTCGACCCCGACGGCGGGGGTCATGCGAATGCATGTGGGTGCAGAATCCAACCGATTCAAGATGGCTCAGGAGTGGACAGGCCAGTAACCCACTCAGACATAGACGAGAATCTTGCTGTTTGGGAAGAGATGTGGGTGGCACGCAATCAAAGAATTGTCAACAGATAGAGGAAGCCTAGGAAGGCGTGAATCGCTACAAGCAGCGCAACAAGGTCGCTGAGCTTTCCGTGAATCTCCTTGAGCCTAGCGAACCCCCTGCCCTCCTCCCTGGCTTGTTTCGTCTGCCTCCCGAGTCTCCGAAGAGCAAGTAAGAGAGTGAGGCCGATTATTCCAGCCCAGCCATGGAAGTGCCCCGGCAGCAAGTATCTAGATGGGTCATCATAATCTATCAAACCCCTCACAATATTTGAGGCGAAGGCGAGGGAAACAACCCCTATGGTGGCCATAGCAATCACTTCCCCCATTGACTCGTGCTCGCTGAGGGCTAGTTTCCTGTCATCGCCTCTGAGTCTAGTCGATTCCTCCCTCCATCTCCTCTGTCTGTAGAAAATCCAAATCAGGAAGGCGGCTGCCACGGGGTGGGCAAGGATGACGACGGTCCTGACTGCATCCATGTTACCAGGGGGCGTTGTTCCGCCATAGTGATTGTGAAATCATTCGAGTCAAAGAGACTCGCCGAGCCTTTTCATGATAGTCGTAGCTGATTCAATGCTGTGAATGGTATCTACGCTCTTTCCAGCGGACCAGATATCCTTGGAGTCGGCCTTCCTCTTCTTCGACATAATACGCCACCGCCTGAAGGAGATGGTGTTGAGGATCCACCTTATTCGATGCTTGAAGCGGCTGGAGAGCAACTTTCGTACCAACCAATTGTTTTCCCTTCTGAAGGAAGGGGTTTTGATTACTGATACTGGTACACCGGTCAGTTTGACCGTCCAGTCGATGTCGTCCTCGCTGGATTTGATGATTGCATCCTTGTATGCCTGAGGAGCGGTGCATTCGGAGGTAGCGATGAACCGTGTTCCCATCTGAACTCCTTCGTAGCCTGTGTCCAAGGCGTGCCTCAGCTCAAGCTCGCTTCCAACTCCTCCTGCGCAGATTAGGGGGATGTCGAGATCTCGTAGTTCTTCGAACATCCCCTCCATGCTTGTTGAGCCCAAGTGGCCACCCGCTCTGTCATTGACGCAGATTAGCCCGTCTACCCCACAATCTATGCCCTTCTTGGCATGGAACCTATTGGTGACGTCGTGATATACGATGCCCCCCTTGGAATGAACTCTCTCGCAAACCCAATCAGGTTTCCCTAAGGAGGTGACAAAGAAGCGGATGCCTTGGTCCAAAGCTATGTCGATCCAATTCGACATCCGAGTCAGGTAGCGTTCGTTTCCTGCCTCAATTAATGCGTTGAAACCTATTGGCTTGTCAGTTAACGAACGGATGAGTTGTATGCCCTCGATAAGTCCCTGATTCAGGTCTGGCTTGTCGAAACCGTGAACCATGGTCAGGGACACAGGTTGCAGTATGGACATACCCCCTCCATTTGCAGCAGCGGCAACGAGTTCAGGATTGGAGCACGGGAACATAGCTCCGCAAATTATGGGGTGCTCTACCTCCGCATGCTCAGTGAATCTGGTTCGTCTCGTCATCTGATTCACCTACTCATCACACGGAAGTTCCACTTGAATACCCATTCGGATACAACATCTCCAGAGGAGTCAGTCCCAATGGATCTTAGGTCCAGATTTACGGATTCGCCAGATGCTATGCTTCTTTCCACGGCTTCGCAAACTTTGTCCAACTCATCGCACGTGAAACTAATCCTGCCCTTCGCGCGCTTGGTGAACGAGCTTTCGACGCCGATCACGAACATTCGCAGTTTCTCTGACATTGATCTGGAGATAGCGAAGGGGGCAGCCCCGGTTGCCAGTTCTGCAGCCATCCCCTGAACAGCCCAGTAAACGGTTCGGAACGGATTTTGGGTCCTCCAGCCTCCGGGAACCGAAGTAATGCATAACTTCCGGTCAAGCCTATCTATCCTAAGACCAGTGAACGCAGCAGCGGGGAATGAACGGGCGGCGAATAAGCGAAATCGAAGCGTCCCACTGAGCCGAATCAGCTCCGAGTCCAGCTTCTCATAGTCGATTGGCAAATGACCCACCGCGATGTGCGTGAGCGCCTACCCCCATCAAGTCACCCACTGAATCATAATGAAGCCCTTCTCCAGAATCATTTCATTCAAACCCACCATTGTCAAGTTGGTCCTTCATCCACTTATTCACCACTTCTTGGCGGTCAGGGGAGTCCATTGTAGAGGTGTGGGGCATATCAAGCACATGAATCTCGGAGATGTGGGACATGTGTGTCTTGATCAAATCAAAGTGCTCTCCGCCCAAAGTCTCGTCGTTGCGAGACTGAACGACTAAAGTAGGAACCTTCGGTATGCCAGAGTAAGGGATTTCTGCATTGGCGTACCTTACATTCAGGTCCGGGTGAATTCTCTCATGCTCCCTCCTGAGAATGTGCCTGACCCAAGGCTTCGCCATCACGGCCCTACCGGGTAGCTTCGAATCGATAATCTTCGGGAAAGATGCTACAGGGGATTCAAGTATGATTCCCTTGAGTGCTCCCTCCCACCACCCGGATGGATGCGAAGCAAGCCTGGTTGTTAGAAAACCGCCCATTGAGTGGCCATAGATCCACAGCCTTTGGGGGGTGTGTCCCAGCGCTTTCGGTGCATGCCCAAGCAGTCCCTCGATATCTGCAACCACTTTCAGTAGAGTCCAGTCATGCCTCTTTCCTTGATTGCCGAAACCTCTCTGATCTAGGCTAATGACGTTTAGACCCATTCCATGGAATTGTAATGCTCTGGACTCTCCTCTAGCCATTCTGGAGTTATATCCGTGGAGGTACAATAGCAGGTCCTTGCTTCCTATGTCCGACTCTATCAGATATGCCTTCAGCGACTCGTCGCCCCAGCCGGTGAATGTGAACGGCTTCCACCTGGGATCGAGTTGCCCACTCGGATTGGGTTTCATGGTTACGAAAACCGACTTATACACTCTCCAGTAAACGAGGAACCATGCGGCAAAAGGTGCTGTGAGTCCCACAGCCAACCAATAAATTCTGCTGGATACTGCATCCGGTAATATCACCAGAGCAAGAATCTCAGCTGGTAGGGCGATTATCAGAATGCGAGGAATTGTCGGATACCAATTAGCTGGGGTTCTGATGTAGGCTGCTGCACGGCCCTTGATGACGGCTGCCCTAGAGCTGCTGCGGTCACTAATCAAAACGACGCCTCCGGGAATTCCATCATCGGCTTATGGCCAGATTGAATCTTGGCCGCTAGGCTCAGAGTCTCTGGATAAACCCGTTTGAAGAAGTAGCGGGCGCTTGCGAGCTTGGCTCCGTAGAACGGCAGTTCCTTCTTCCCTATGCATATCTTGGCAATTTTGGCCCACATGTAGGCCAGCAAGACATTGGCAAAGTACCTGCAATAGTCTGTTGCACCTGCCGCCAAGAAGTGTGGGTTAGCCTGTCCCTGAGCGATCATGAGCAGGGTGAGTTGCTGGAGTCCTCTGACACCCTGGTGAAGCGGTTTGTTGAATTCGTCCATCTCTGAAATTTCACGGTTCTCCTCGATGAATTCTGTTAGTGGCCACATTAGGTGACGCAGGTTCTTGCCCATTTCTTGTGTAATCTTCCGGCCTGCTAGGTCTAATGCCTGAATTCCATTCGTGCCTTCCCAGATCTTGGAAATCCGCACGTCGCGGTAAAACTGTTCGACCCCGTACTCGGTGCAGTATCCGGCCCCTCCCATCACCTGCATGCAGGTGCTGACAGTCTCGCATGCTAGATCGGTGAAGTGTGCCTTGACTATAGGAGTGAAAAGAGAAGCGAGGGATTTGGCTCGTTCAGCCTCCTCTGGGTCTTGGCTGTTCATCTGGTCTAGGAGAATTCCTGTCCAAGCCGCGAGAGCTCTACTGCCCTCGTTGTTGACCTTGGCCTCTAGCAACATTCTCCGAACGTCCGGGTGAACCAAAATGTTGTCAGCCCTCTCGTTGGGTTCCTGCGTTCCCTTCAAATCTCTGCCTTGTCTCCTATCTCTTGCCCAGGCTAAGGCATTTTGGTATGCAATCTCAGCCAAACCTATGCCCATCATTCCAGTTGCTACCCTCTCCCTATTCATCATCTCGAACATTATTGGCATTCCCTCATGCAGGGCCCCAACCCTCCATCCGACGGAGGCTTCGAAGTTCATTACACAGGTCGGCGAGGCGTGTAGCCCCATCTTCTCCTCGCTGCCCGAGCAAGTGATACCGTTGTTGGTACTCCCTAGTTCATGGGAATGGCCCCCAATTCCGCCGGACTCCCAAGATGCGGGCAAGAACTTGGGAACCACAAACAGAGTGATTCCTTTGGTGCCCTCCGGGGCCCCTGGGGTCTTTGCCAGGACTAGATGCACGATGTTTTCTGTCATGTCGTGCTCGCCGTAGGTGATGAAAATCTTCGTACCAGTGATTCGGTGGGTTCCATCTTCTTGTGGCTCTGCCCTAGTCGTAATCATACCCAGGTCTGTGCCAGCATGTGGCTCAGTAAGACACATTGTCCCAGCCCACTCTCCCGAGGCTAGGTTGGTTGCGAAGTAATCGACTACCTCTTGTTCTCCGTGTTGAGAAAGAATGTCGTAAACCCCCAGAGAGAGTGCTGGTAGAACGCTCATCGCCATATTTGTAGCAGTCCCGATTTCTGCCCATGACACCGCTTGGAAGAAGATCGGGGCCCCCAGACCGCCATGTTCGGGTTTACAGGAAGTTGCCAGCCAGCCCGCTTCGACCCCCTCATGATAAGCATCCTTGAATTCCTGTGGCATCTTGATGGTGCCATCCTCGAACTTGAGGCCCTCTCGGTCGCCAAGTTGGTTGATTGGCAGCCACACTTCGGTAGCATGCTCAGCCCAACCGTTGTTCATCATGGAGAACGTGGCAGCATCGAAGTCATCGTACCCCAGATTCTGAATGATTGGGAACGCATCGAAGACCTCCTTGAAAAGAAACTCGTACTCATCCAATGGTGCGTTATAGACTACCATTTCTTCACCTCAGTTCCTAAGTGGCTTCCCCGTCTCAAGCATGTGCTGCATACGATCCAGTGTGGCTGTATTTCGGCCGAGTCTCGCGATGGATTCCCTCTCTAGTAAAAGTAGATCTGCCTCGTCTAGAGTTTCGGTGACATCGGTAATACCACCTGAAAGGATGATTGCGAGTTCGTTGGCGACTACGACATCATGAGATGTGGCAGCGCCAGAAAGGGCGAGATCTGTGACTGCCAACTGTAGGGCTGCCTTACCGGTGGATCCGGGTAATTGGTACGTGTGTGGCTCCGGGGGACAGTAGTCCGCAGCTAAATCCAAGGCCGTGTTTTTGGCATCGTAAAGCAACCGATCCCGATTCATAGTGATGCGATCGTGTGGGCTTAGGAAGGCCATGGAGCGCGCCTGTTCAGCGGACTTGGCAACCTGAGCTGTTCCAATCGTCTCGAAGGCTTGCATCACTGGGCCCATGGGTCCGCCAGTAGAGATTCCAAAGTCTCGCAAGCGGCCCAAGAGTTCCTTACATCCCCCCCAAGCTGGCACAATCCCGACACCGACCTCCACTAGTCCGATGTAAGATTCCGCGTGAGCTTGAACTGCATCGCAATGCATCAGAATCTCTGCACCGCCACCCAAGCACATCCCTGCTGAGGCAGCGACGATGGGTACGTCAGCGTATTTCACCGCCTGATATGTGTCCTGACCCAAAGAAATGAAGTCATCCAGTTCCTTCCAAGCGCCCAGATTTGAAGCGAATAGAGCAAGGCCCAGATTAGCTCCGGCGCAGAAGTTGGGGGCATCGTTCCCGATTACTATGCCTTTCCATTCACCAGATTTGGCCATTTCAACGGCGTTCAGAAGCATTTCCATGTTCTGCGGGTCCATTGCATTCATCTTGGTGTGGTATTCCACGAGCAGAACTCGATCTCCCATGTCCCAGATGCTAGCCGACCCGTTCCTCTTCAGGGGCTCCCCCCCGCGCTTGAGATCTGCTACGGTTAGGTTCGTCTCAGCACGATCAACCGTCACCATCTTTCCATCCGGTGAAAGTCTCTTGATCTGGCTCTCAACAGTGGTGTAGAATCCATCCTTTTCAGCAGCTAGGCTAATCAGTTTTGGCACTTCCCTGCCACTAGATTCGAGTCTCTCCACCATTGACGAGGCCCCTATCTGATCTATCATCTCAAATGGGCCTAGCTTCCAGTTGTAACCGACCTTCATTGCTCCGTCAATTGCGTAAATGTCATCACTAACCTCGGGCACAATATGGGCGGCATATGCCAGCGAGTCCAGAATTACATCGGTTACAAAATCTGACCCCGTATCGTTGCAATCCATAATCGCTGCGAGGCCTCGCTTTCCCATCTTTGCGGAGGGGAATGCCGCCGCCCTATCGACAGGGGAGTACTCTCCCGAAGCGAACGATCTGGCTTCCTTGGTACGTTTGCCGTCTGTTTCATTCAACCGATAGAATCCGCCCTTGCCCTTGCGTCCCGTATAGCCGTTCTCAATCATCAGGGACACTATCTCTGATCCGTATCCGGCAATCTCGTGGAATGGGTCATCCGGTTCGAGATGAGCTAGCAAGCTATCCATAATATGTGGAACGAGGTCGACCCCAACGAGGTCCATGAGACCAAAAACCCCTGTCTTGGGTAGTCCAATTGGGCGACTAAGCATTGCATCTGCCTGTTCGACCGTTAGACCGTGATCCAGCGTTGCCTTGAACGCCCTCTGGTTAAAGTAAGTCCCTAGCCTGTTTGCGATGAAGCCCGGCGTGTCGTTGCAATACGTTACCCTCTTTCCAAGTTGGATATCGGCAAATTCGGAAAATCTTTCGATTACGGAGTCTTCGACCTCGGGACCGGCTACTATCTCTAGAAGGGGGAGGTATCGGGGGGGATTGAAGAAGTGAGTAATGATGAATCTTGAAGCAATGTCGTGAGGCATTCCATGGACCAGTTCCGAGCGTGGGAGAGTGGAGGTGTTAGAGGACAGGATTGTGCCATTGCCCAAGTACTCCGCTATTCGTTCAAATAGGCTACGCTTAATCTCTAGATTCTCCACTATTGCCTCGATCACCCAGTCAAAATTTTTCAGCTTGGGGAGGTCGTCCTCGATGTTCCCAGGAGTGACCCTCTCCGAGTTTCTCTTGTGCATTAGCATCTCTGGATTGGAGTTGAGCATGCTATCGATTGCGTGTCTGGCGGTGGAGTTTCTGTCAGCTGCGTCTTCAGGAATAATGTCCAGTAAAAGAACCTCGCAACCAGCGTTTGCACAGTGAGCAGCTATTCCCGCGCCCATAACTCCGCTACCTATCACCGCAACCTTCTGAATGGGGGCGTGGGGGGGGATAACGTTGTCTTGATGGCTATCGACGCCTGTTGCTTCTTGAGTCATTTGATCCCCTCTAAGGCTTCTCCAGGATCGTTGCTATCCCTTGACCGCCCCCTATGCACATTGTAGCAAGGGCCCTTTTTGCACCGTTGCGATGTAACAGCTGGGCTGCCTTCCCTGTAATCCTAGCTCCGCTCGCGCCTAGAGGGTGCCCTATGGCTATGGCTCCACCATCGAGGTTTACCTTTGCAGGGTCAAGGTCCAATTCTTCGATTACAGCCAAAGATTGAGCCGCAAAGGCCTCGTTTAGTTCAATGATATCGATTTCATCAATACTGAGATCGGCTCGTTCGAGCGCTTTTCTGGTTGCTTCAACCGGTCCGATGCCCATGATTTCGGGGGCGCATCCGGATACCGCAGTGCTTACGATCCTGGCTAGGGGGGTTAGGTCTTGCTCTTTGGCGAATTCCTCGGAGCAAACTAGGACAAACGCAGCCCCGTCCGTAAGGGGTGATGACGTGCCAGCCGTCACCGTGCCAGCCGTCAGGAATGCGGGTCGCAGTCCTGAAAGGACTTCTGTACTGGTATCCGGGCGTATGCAGCCGTCGGAGGAAACTATTCCTCCAGACGTCTCGATGGGCACAATCTCTTCTGAGAATGCTCCTGACTCAGTCGCTTTGGCTGCTTTGGCGTGACTGGCTGCTGCAAAGGCCTCCTGGGCTTGTCTATCTATTCCGTGTTTAGCGGCCAGGTTCTCTGCTGTAATTCCCATGGATGTGAAAGCAGCGGGATAGCTTTGGCTAAGTTTGGGATTTGGCATGGGGTTGAATCCAGTCATTGGAATTCTGGACATGCCCTCAACTCCACCAGCAATGAACGCTTCTCCCGCACCCATTGCAATGCGCCCAGCAGCATCGTGAATGGCTTGCATTGAAGATCCGCAGAATCTGTTAATGGTGACTCCGGGGACACTCTCTGGAAGATCGGTTAGAAAAGTAATCATCCTAGCTAGATTGAACCCTTGCTCTCCTTCAGGGAAGGCTGTTCCAACGATTATGTCTTCGATAGCTCCCGGGTCAACGCCCAAGTCCGTTAGAAGACGGTTAACAACTGCAGCAGCGATGTCATCCGGTCTTGATTTTGAGAGGCTTCCCCTTCCCGCTCGGGTGAACGGTGAGCGGACGAACCCTGCGATAACTGATGCCATGGACAATGCACCAATCTGAATTAGATAAAGCATCGAGTGTGCACGATTGCAATATGTGTTATTTTTCACATCAAGTGTAAAAATAAAACTATATTCTAGTCCACACTGCACGGTACCGTGTTGATTCCTTTTCGGGGATTGTTGAACAGTGGAACTCAACCTGTTTGAGGTCCTTTCCTACATCTTCTATGAATGATCGTGACAGTGCCCATGGTGGCTCATCTTGAGCTGATCCGTCTTCATTCAGCCTCCCTATGCATACCAGATGCCCGTTCAATGATAGAAGTGGCGCCATCTTGGGTGCGGCTCGAATTCTTATTTCCTCAGGTATTGCCTGCAGGATATGTACTTCGAGAACCAAATCGAATGCATCCCTCCATTCCAATGGGAGATCCAGCAAATCTGCTACCATCCACTCCACCTCACACTCCCTGTGCAATTCTGCCGCCCAGCTTACAGCTGATTCTGAAATATCAAAAGCCGTTACTTGCCATCCTGATTGAGACAGGTAAGCGGCATCCTCACCTAAGCCGCACCCAACGACAAGGGCTTTTCCTCTGTGATCTATCCTCCCAACCCAGTTTCGTAGGAATGGATGAGGCTCTCTCCAGTCCCAGGGGATCAATTCTCGGTTGTTGTTAGCTGAAGAATACAGGTCATTGAACCAAGACAGTGGTTCATCGGACAACCGGGACATCTCAAAGAGTGCCAGCATCCTCTCCCTGGCATCGTCCATCATTTCACCCTACATGTGAGAAATAATGGCGTCTCCAAATTCAGAGCAGGAAAGGAGTGTTGCATCATCCATCAACCTCTCAAAGTCGTAAGTGACAGTCTTGGCAGAAATGGCCCCCTCCATGCCCTTCACAACAAAGTCTGCAGCATCGGTCCAATTCATGTGACGCAACATCATTTCAGCCGATAGGATCAGGCTACCGGGGTTGACCTTGTCCTGCCCGGCGTACTTCGGCGCAGTCCCGTGAGTGGCTTCGAAGATTGCAACACCTGTGTCATAGTTGATGTTGGCTCCTGGGGCGATTCCGATGCCTCCGACCTGAGCTGCAAGAGCATCGGAGATGTAGTCGCCGTTCAGGTTCATGGTGGTCAGTACGCTGTATTCACGCGGACGTGTCAGCACCTGCTGAAGCATCGCGTCTGCTATCACATCTTTCAAGACGATTTTCGTACCTGTCTCAGGGTTCTGGAATTCGCACCAAGGTCCGCCTTCCAATTCAACTGCCCCGAACTCTTCCTTAGCGAGTTGGTAACCCCAATCACGAAAACCGCCTTCGGTGAACTTCATTATGTTGCCCTTGTGCACCAGTGTAACGCTATCCCTGTCATTGTCTATTGCATAACGGATGGCGGCGCGGACTATGCGTGCTGTTCCTTCCTGACTCACGGGTTTGATTCCGATTCCAGCAGTTTCTGGGAATCGAATTTTGTCGACTCCCATCTCGTTCTGGAGAAAATCAATGACCTTGCGGACTTCGCTGGAGCCGGCCTCCCACTCGATGCCCGCATACACGTCCTCACTGTTCTCCCTGAAGATAATCATGTCCACTGATGCCGGGTCCTTTACTGGACTAGGGGTCCCAGAAAACCATCTTACTGGTCTTACGCATGCGTACAGGTCCAACTGTTGTCGCAACGCGACGTTGAGGCTGCGGATTCCACCCCCCACTGGGGTGGTCAGTGGTCCTTTGATAGAAATCAGTCCATCGCGCATCGATTTCTTTGTAGGCTCGGGCAACCATTCTCCGGTCTCGTCGAATGCCTTCTGTCCAGCTAGTACTTCCTTCCACTGAATCTTGCGTGACCCGTTGTAGGCCTTCTCCACGGCAGCGTCTACTACGGAAATCATTACTGGAGTGATGTCCACGCCAATGCCGTCTCCCTCGATGTAGTGTACTGTTGGATCGTCGGGAACATCAAGAGCGCCCTTGCGAATCGTAATCAGTGAGGCCTCTGGCATGTCTCTCGGTGCACCGACCAATCCACCACTCATAAGCCAACCCTTCAAGGGGGGGTTGTGTACTTCAGACGCATGGAAGGAGAGGTGCGGTGGACACAGGCCGAGGGATATGTTGGGACTACTTCGGGTGGCAAGATATTCGAGATGTACGGAATTTCCACCCCGGGACCGATGGAGATGGTTCTGCACTCTCATGCATGTTGCTCTCTTATCGATGTGATTGATGGGCTGAAGGATCGGATAGACAAGGTGAATAGCGCGATTGTAGAGGTCGATGCCGACAGAGCTGATCAGGCTCCTAGAGTTTTCACATCGATTCGAATGAAATACACCATAGTTGGAGACGTTCCCGAAGAATTGGTCCGAAGGTTGATTGAGAAGAGCCACGAGAGGTACTGCTCAGTGGGCATGATGATTACTCGCTCTGGTGCCAGCTTGGACTGGAGCATGGAAGTAAGGCAGTGAACGGCGCGATTATTCGCGATTGGTTTTTCGAAAATTGAGGGAGTTTTGGCCAAAAAAAACGTTCCTTTTTCCTCAATCATTAAACACCCCCCATTCGGAAGCGCAACTCCCTTGCACAAGGCGGGGCTTATCCTGACCGACAGGTGACGGGAGAGAGAAGAATGCAGACAAAAGTAGAGCTATCCGGTGCCGATTCCGAGGTGGAGAGGGGGCTCGTTATCGAGCGGCGTTTCACCTCACTTGGCGATGATCCCTTTGGTTCGTTCGATTGGATTGAGATGGATGTCGAGATTAGGAACCCTGATGGTTCCATGGCTGACTCAATCACTGGCGTGAAACTGCCCTCCGGGTTCTCAGGAGTACCCGGAAAAGTCTGCGCTCAGAAGTATCTGCGCAAGGCGGGGGTTCCGAAATTCCTTCGGAATGTTCCCGAAGAGGGGGTGCCTGTCTGGCTACAGCGAAGTGAGCCAGACCACGAGCGGCTGCAGACTATTGATGCCGCTGAAAGAATGGGTGGTGAGACAGACGGAAGGCAGCTCTTCCGTCGACTTGCAGGGACCTGGGCCTACTGGGGCTGGAAGTATGGTTACTTCGCTAGCGAGGCTGATGCCCGCGCATACTTCGACGAGATGTGCTACCTGATAGCTAGTCAGAGATCGGCACCCAACAGTCCCCAGTGGTTCAACACAGGACTACATTGGGCATATGGCATAGAAGGGCCAGCTCAAGGCCACAGCTATGTCGATCCTTCCACTGGCGAGCTAGAGTACTCGACGAACGCCTACGAGCACCCCCAGCCCCATGCATGCTTCATCCAATCGGTATCCGATTCCCTAGTTGGTGGTTCGGACTCGATTATGGGCCTTTGGAACAGAGAAGCTCTCCTGTTCAAGTACGGGTCAGGAACTGGGTCCAATTTCTCAAACATAAGGGGCGTTGGAGAACCACTCTCCGGTGGAGGGACGTCCAGCGGGTTGCTTTCTTTCCTAAAGATAGGGGATAGGGCAGCTGGCGCAATCAAATCCGGCGGAACCACTAGGCGCGCTGCGAAGATGGTTACCCTCGACTTAGATCATCCTGACATAGAGGAATATATCGATTGGAAATCCACCGAGGAGGAGAAGGTTTCCGCGCTGGTAATTGGAAGCAACATTTTGCAGAATCACGCAAACAAACTGATGAATGCCATTTGGGAGCACGACGACGACGAGGGCAGATTCAACCAGAGTACAAACCTAGGTCTTCGGAGAGCAATTGTTGGTGCCATCAAGGAACACGTTCCACAGCCTCACATCCAGAGGATTCTCGACCTAGCTAAGCAGGGATGGAGGGGGGTTGACTTCGATGTCTTGGACACCGACTGGCAAGGAGAGGCCTATCTGACCGTATCCGGTCAGAATAGCAACAACTCGGTTCGTGTCCCGAACCAGTTCATGGATGCGGTCAGTGAAGGAGGAGAGTGGGGGCTTTACTGGAGGACGGAGCTTGAGAAGGCTGAGGTCGGAGGCCGAGAGGCCGAACCTTGCAGGACCCTGAGTGCGCAGGGACTTTGGGACAAGATAGCCTATACTGCCTGGGCCTGTGCTGATCCTGGAGTGCAATTTGACACAACCATCAACGAGTGGCACACGTGCCCCGAAGGAGGGCGCATCAACGGTTCTAACCCTTGCTCAGAGTATATGTTCCTAGACGATACTGCATGCAACCTAGCTAGCATAAATCTCCTACACTACTACGATCTGGGTACGCAGACCTTCCAGGTGGAAGACTTCCGGCACAGCGTTAGGCTTTGGACCGCGACACTAGAAATAAGCGTCCTGATGGCCCAGTTCCCCTCTGAGGAGATTGCACGGAAGTCTTACGATTATCGCACATTGGGCCTCGGCTACTGCAACATTGGATCTCTGCTAATGCACATGGGCATCCCATACGATGACGACCGTGCCTACTCCATTTGCGGGGCAATTACCTCGATGATGTGCGGTGAGACCTACGCAACCAGCGCGGAGATGGCCTCCATACTGGGAGCCTTCGATGACTATGAAAGAAATGCGGACCACATGCTGAGGGTCATGAGGAATCACCGTAGGGCTGCGTACGACTCCCCTGTAGACGAGTACGAGGGGCTGACCGTTCCTCCCATGGGAATAAACTCGAAGAAATGCCCAAAGGACTTACTGGACGCGGCTAGAGACTCCTGGGACCGTGCTGTTAGAGAGGGGGAACAACACGGATACAGAAACGCACAGACAACCGTCATCGCACCGACTGGTACCATCGGGCTGGTGATGGGGGCAGACACGACCGGTGTTGAGCCACAGTTCTCTCTCGTACAGTTCAAGACTCTGGCTGGTGGAGGCTCTCTGAGGATTGTCAACAAAGGTGTTCCGAGCGCCCTGCACAGACTTGGCTACTCCGATAGTGAATGCAAGACAATTGAAGAGTACATCATAGGAACGGGTCGTCTGAGTGGTTGCCCGAGCCTTCCTTTGGATCGTCTGATGGAGGTTGGATTCTCGTCGAAGGACATCGCTGGTGTGGAGAAGAAGTTGGGCGACGTGTTCGATTTGCGATCCGCGTTCGCTCCCTCGCTTCTTGGAGAGAGTTTTTGCACAGGTACTCTCGGAATGACAATGGAGCAGTACGAGGATCCGTTCTTTGATACACTGAATTTTTTGGGGTTCGGTGCAGATGAGATAGAGGCTTCTCAAGACCACGTGTTTGGGAACCTCACCATAGAGGGAGCGCCAGGGCTGAAAGAGGAACACCTAGCTGTGTTTGACTGCGCCACTCCATGTGGGGCTAAGGGAACGAGGGCTATTGCATGGCCAGCTCACGTCAAGATGATGGCTGCGGCCCAACCATTCATTTCCGGGGCGATTTCAAAAACCATCAATATGCCATCAAAATCTACGGTTAGCGATGTTAGGGAGGCATACAACCTCAGCCACTCCACAATGAACAAGGCGTGCGCGGTTTACCGTGACTGCTCTAAGCTCTCGCAGCCTCTCATGAATCAATTGGTCGATGACACCGATCTGAGTGAGGATGTTTCAGAGGAGGAATTGGTCGTAGAGAAGATGGTCCAAGAAGCCGTCAAGGTGATGCCCATTCCAGAGGTTGAGGCGAAACCGTTAGCTGAGTCTTTCGTCGATTTCATCGCAACTAGGAGGCCTTTGCCAGACAAGAAGGCGGCAACTTCCACCAAGGCCAGGATAGGGGGGCACAGCGTGCGTCTCATCACCGGGGAGTACCCCGATGGGAAGCTAGGCGAGATTTTGCTGGTGACCTCGAAGGAGGGGGCTGCATGGAGGGCGATGTTGAACCAGTTCGCGATTGCGGTGTCGATAGGTTTGCAGCACGGGGTCCCGCTTGAGGCTTTCATCAAGGTTTTCACTTTCCAGAAGTTCGAGCCTAGTGGAATGGTCGAGGGAGGCAGCGGCCGCGTGAAGATGGCATCGAGCCTAGTAGACTGGATTTTCAGAGAGCTTGCAATCGAATACGCTGGCCGAGACGACCTAGCTCACGTCGCTGTGGAGGACCTCAACCAGTTTTCCATAAGCAAGCCAGAGATTACCGAAATGGGTGTGATGAGAACCGAAGGTGAGAGGAGAGAGGTGCAAATGACCCTGAATGCGGCGGTCGCTCCCCTTCAGGAGCGGGATGCGGAGGCGCGGGCGCGCCAAGTTGCTATCGAGAGGGGTTTCACCGGAGACATATGCGATGACTGTGGTAGCAGCCAGATGGTTCGCAACGGAACCTGCCTGAAATGCAATGCATGCGGCTCTACAACAGGCTGTTCGTGATTCGAGGCTAAATTTCAAGCTCGATATTTAGGTTCTGAATCAACTCCTTGTAGCGATTCCTGATTGTCACCTCAGTGACTCCAGCGACCTCGGCAACCTCACGCTGGGTTCTTCGCTTGCCACAAAGAACGCTCGCGATGTAGATGATCGAGGCTGCGATGCCAGTTGGGCCACGGCCACTGGTCAGTTCCTTCTCCTGTGCAGCTGCGATTAGCTCGTACGCCTTGGCTTGGACCTCGGCATCAAGGTCTAACCCCGAACAGAATCGAGGGATGTAATCCTCCGGCTTGGTTGGTGGGATCTTCATTCTGAGTTCTCGGACCATGAATCGGTAGGTTCGTCCTATCTCCTTGCGTCCTGTCCTGCTGGCCTCACC
The DNA here is from genome assembly GCA_964563355.1 of uncultured Candidatus Poseidoniales archaeon. Lineage (GTDB taxonomy): Archaea > Thermoplasmatota > Poseidoniia > Poseidoniales > Thalassarchaeaceae > UBA36. The sequence goes on along the minus strand of CAZLVU010000003.1, from coordinate 24,773 downwards.
AATCTCATCAAGAGTTCTGGGATTTTCACAAATTCTGCATGCGGCGTAAAGGCTAGCTGCAGCCACCCCCTCAATTGAGCGGCCGCGAATAAGCCTGGCATCTACGGCTTTGCCATAAGTTACTGCGGCGGTTTCCCTGATTGTTTTTGGAAGCTCTAGGCGGCTCGCCATCCTGTCTAGCTCAGCGAGGGCCATGGCCTTGTTTCGCTCCGTTGCATTACTGACCCTAGATCGCTTCTGCCATTTCCTCATTCTGTAGAACTGGCTTCGGTACCTGCTGGAAATCGACTTCCCAGAGTAATCCTTGTTCTGCCAGTCTATGTCAGTAGATAGGCCCTTGTCGTGTAGCATTACAGTCATCGGAGCGCCTGTCCTAGCACGCTGGTCACCCTGCTCGGGACTGAATACTCGCCACTCGGCTCCTTGGTCAATCACCTTGTCCTCTAAGACCAGGCCACAGTCGTCGCAGGTGACCTCGCCCCTGGATTCGTCCTTACTCAAATTTCGGCTTCCACATTCATCACACTTGACAGTGTCTTCAACTAGGTATGACATTACACCACTCACCCCTCAAAAGAAGGTATTAAATCCCCAAAAGACCTCATATTTAAGACTATTATTTCCCATTAAACACGGATTGCTTCGAGGTTTGGTCTTCTCACGCTGCGCTAATCGTGAAATAGCAAGCGATGCTGGCAGATAATGAGGGGGAGAAATGTCAGAGGATCCGTGGCCTCCGGAAAACGTTGCTCTAACCCCTGGAAAAAGGGTCCTCTTCCTCACCAAGGACTTGGATTTAATTCGCAGACAGTTGTATGAGGGACTAGACCTGAGAATGGAAAATCTAGGGGTTGATGATCTCCTAGATGACATTAACACCGATGTGATGACTCCTGCTTGGGTTTGTTTCGACCACGACCCGGCAGTAATTGCAGAGAATGCGTATGCAGGCCTACTTCAAGAGGGGCGACGGGTTTTCGAGCCTCGGGCGCTTCTTGACGGGGGCTTTGAGGTGATTGTATCGGGTCGCCGGAAGGGAACGGGCTCCAGTCGTGAGACTGCAGCACAATGTGAGCGTTGGGCGGGAGTGCGAATTGCGATAGCGGATTCATTCGCACCTATTCACGAACGGAACAATCTGAACTTAGGGCAATTGATGGGGGACCACAAAATGTTAGTTAGATTGCAGAATGGCGAGTGCATCCCTCTCAACGAGTTCTCATCGGGATATGATCCCGTAAGTAGCCTGATTCTGGAGAACGGTGGTATCCTTCCTTTTGCTAGGAAGTTGAAAGAAGGCGAAGTGGAATTGCCTGAGATTTCTAGTGAAGAAAGGCCCATGACGATGGTAGAGAAGATGATTGCGAGCAAGCTACTGGGAGTCAATGGAGACGCGCGATTCGTAATACCGGGAGACGCGGTTCTCGCTCAGGTTGATGGGGGATACTCCCACGAATTCACCACAGCTCAGGTCCATGAATTCCTAAAGGAGGAGTACGGCGAAGGTTTCTCGTTGCCGAACCCCTCAAAATTTGCTGTTTTCGAAGATCACTTACTCTATGCAACCGAGGTCCCAAGATTTGGGCCCTTTACTGAAAAAATACAGAGGCTTCGAGAAATGCAGAAGAGTTTCCAAAAACACACTGGAGTGCGAGACTACTCAGCTGAGAACGGGATCAGTCCAGGGATTTGCCATCAGGTAGCCCGAGAGGAATTCATTGATGTTGGAGACTTCATTCAAGCAACAGACTCTCACACTTGCATGGGTGGTGCGTCGAACGCACTCGCCTACGGGGTCGGTTCAACCGAGTACGCCAACCTCGTCTACAACCAGTTCGCGTTTGTCAACGTACCCGAGAGCATTCGTTTCGAGCTTGTGGGTTCACTTGATCCAGGCTGCACCGCTAAGGATGTGATCCTTCACATCTTGTGGAAGTTCGCGTCCAATTCGGAGACGCTGGACAGGAGCATGGAGTTTGGAGGGCCCGGACTCTCCAGCCTATCAATGGACGAACGCGCAACTCTGTGTAACATGGCAACCGAGTGTAGTGCCAAAACAGGAATTTGTGAACCGGATGAAGTGACTGTAGAATGGTTGAGTGTTCGTCGCCCGAGTATTAGCTCGAGTGACATTCGCAAAGCGTTTGTTTTCCCGGACGTGGGGGCTGAATACCACGGCGGGGTGCATACCATCGATCTCTCCCTTATCCGCCCGATGGTCGCTCATCCTGGCGATCCCGACAGAGGCATCCCCTCCGATCCGACCAATGGAGCCTATATCGGCGACCTCGGAGAGATCCCCATCGACATTGCTTACGCAGGTTCTTGCACAGCCGGTAAGGATGATGACTTCGCATACTACGCTAAAGTGACCGAAGCTGCCTTGGAGGCGGGCTTGAAAATCCCTACCGAAGTTGACTGTTACATTCAATTTGGATCTAGGGCTGTCAAAGATCTGTCAACCGAAATGGGTTGGACTGAGTTATTTGAGCGTGCTGGAGTGCAGTTGATTGACCCTGGTTGCGGAGCGTGTATAGGTGCTGGACCAGGAATAAGCGACAGTCAAGAACAGGTCACAATTTCTGCAATAAATCGAAACTATCAGGGCCGATCAGGGCCGGGGAAACTGTACCTTGCTAGCCCATTGACGGTCATGACAAGCGCTTTCTTGGGTAAGATATGCGCGTGGCATCCAGAGGTGTTCTCGGGAACCGAAGCATAAACCACCCTCCAGGGGCATTGTTCAATAGCGGTCTTCAGTGGGAGTGTCTCACCAAAGCAAGCCCCAAGTCATTAGGACGTGGGAGGACTTGGTGGTGGTGAATGCGTGGATACTGCGGAACAACTCCCAAACAAGCAGAAGCAGATTTCCATCAGCGAGTTCTTTGAGAAGAACAAACATTTCCTTGGATTTGACACACTTCAGAGATCCATCATCACTGCGGTGAAGGAGGCCGTGGATAATTCTCTGGATGCATGTGAGGAGGCTCGGATTCTTCCGGAGATTAGAGTGGAGGTTCGTCGCCTGAAGGGGGATCGTCTGAGTTTGAAAACTCAAGACAACGGGCCTGGCATACCGAGGGACGACATTGAGAACGTGTTCGGCAAGTTTCTCTTGGGCTCTCGCTTCCACGCCATACGACAGACGAGGGGTCAGCAGGGAATTGGAATCACTGGGGTGGTGATGTATTCACAACTTACCGCCGGAGCGAAGACCCGTGTTGTTTCCAAGATTATCAGGGACTCCTCGGCGGTGTATGTTGATCTGGGAATAGACACAAGGAAGAACAGAGCAACGAAGAGTGGGGAGCGCAGAGAGGTTTGGATTGATGAAAGGACGGGTGAGCCCGTGTCCCACGGCGTAAGGATTCAGACAGAGATGAGGGCGAAGTACCAGAGGGGGCGTCAGTCAGTTTTCCAATACCTTCGGATGACTTCCATAGTCAACCCACATGCCAGCATCTCCCTAGTAGTCCAAGATAGAGACGGGAGTGTAATCGAAGAGGGGGATTGGCCAAGGACGACGGAAAAACTTCCGAGAACGGTCAGTGAAATCAAACCGCATCCGCATGGGATCCAACTGGGTTCATTGCAGAGGATGCTGAAGGAGGCTGAAGAGCGCAAGATGACCTCCTTCCTAAGACACAACTTCTCAGGAGTTAGCATGCGTGCTGCGCGGGAGATTTTGGCTACAGCCGGAATCGAGGAAGGTAGGACTCCGAGGCGAATCAGGTCGGAAGAGGCTCAGGAGATGGTGGTGGCCTTCCAGAAGGTCAAATTTCTGGCACCTCCTACAGACTGCCTATCCCCAATTGAGGATCTTCTAATCAAAAAGGGGCTATCCAAGGCAATAGACTCTCGGTTTGCATCTACAATTACTAGAGGTCCGAAGGTCAGTCAGGGCAATCCTTTCCAAATTGAGGTCGGGCTAGTTTTCGGTGGAAACCTAAGTGCTGATGGGCCGATTGAGGTTCTCAGATTTGCTAATAGGGTCCCCCTCATGTACCAACAGGGTGGGTGCCTTCTAACCAAGGCTCTAGAATCGGTAGACTGGAAGAGATACGGATTGGAGCATCCTGGAGGCAGGGGGATTCCCAAAGGCCCTGCGGCTGTTCTAGTTCACCTAGCATCAACCAACGTGCAGTTCACTAGTGAAGCCAAGGAGGCTGTCGCAGACAATGAGGAGGTGTTCGAGGAAATCAGACGGGCCATGCTAGAAGTCGGCCGGGGTCTGAAGAACCATCTGAAAAAGAGCTCTCAGAGGAAGAAGGCGCAGGAGAAGTTCGAGTTGATTAACATCATTCTTCCGGAGATTTCCAGGAAGTCGTCAGAGTTGCTTTCAAGGCAAGAGCCCGACCTTGCTCCTGTGATTACAAAAATTATGGATGCGGTTTTCTGTGAGGAGGAATTAGGCTGGGATTCCGGAAGAAAACTCGCTACTTGCTCGATAAAAGTGTACAACTATACTGCTAGGGCACGAGCGTACACAATCTTGGCCAAATGGCCAGAGGGGGAAGGAACCGTGATGGTGGAGAACTCTCAAGGAGGCCGGAAGGAAGCACAGGGACTCTGGGCATGGAGGTTAGATACCCTTAATCCAGGTACATCCGCGAATATCGAATTCGCTGTCTCTGGGTTGGAAAAAGGTGAGTGGAACGACGCCGAAATTTTTTACAGGGGCAACGGCGAGGTTATTGGAGCCACAAAAATTGACGAGAAGCTTCTGGATGAGCTACGTAAATCGGAGTCTCTCGAAGCCGCAGAAATTGATCTGGGGAAGTCGAAGGAGGCCCTTGGGCAGTTGAAGGAGAGAGCGGAACGAAGCGAGGTTGCTGCTTCTTCCAATGAAGCGCCTGAAAATGGGCAAAAGGGGCTGTTCGATGACTACAGCTCAGATGAGCAATTGGAGGCAGATTAGTGACGATCAATAGGCAGAAAACGAAAGAGGAAGTAATCGGGGCGTTACACGGTGTCGCTTCAGAGATGCACAATAAGATGACTAAGGGCACGCCGCCAACGATGACGTTGCCTGTCCGTTCGAAGAGCAACATCAGCTTCGATAAGAGGCTGGGTGTGTACAAGTACGGGAAGAAGAGGACCGTCAGAGACGCAACGTCCCTTGGTTCCGCGAGACAGCTTCTGAGGGCCTTGCACATTTCCGAGTTCGTGGAGACGATGATAACGGATGGGAAGACCTCGACCCTCAGAGAGATGTACTACATTTCAGAGGGATGGGGGCACGGCAAGTTCTCTAGCCAAAACGAAAGCAACAACCTCGCAGAGGACCTGGAGATAGTCACCAAGTGCCTTCGGGAGGACTTCGGTCTAAGGCCCGAAGAGGACGGTGCGCGGATAATTGGGAATGTGACATTCGAGGAGAAAAATCGCAGAGGAGACTGGATGAGAATAAACAGCCGGGACGATGTGGGTGATTCGGGCTATGGTGTGCCCTACAACGTGGAGTCGGAGAAGCTGCGATTGGTTGACGAGGACATCGACTTCGTCATGGCAATTGAAACGGGTGGAATGTTCGATAGGCTAGTCGAGAACGGTTTTGATGAGGAGGCTAGGTGCGCATTGGTCCACCTAAAGGGACAACCTGCTCGCTCCACCAGGAGAATTATGAGACGTATGAGCGAGGAGTGGAACAAGCCGATTATGGTATTCACTGACTGTGATCCGTGGTCATTCAGGATCTTTGCGAGCATCGCCTACGGGGCCATCAAAACTGCTCACATTTCCGAGTACTTGGCCACCAAGGAGGCAACCTACATGGGAATAACCGCTGATGACATCCTTGCCTATGATTTGCCAAGTGACGAATTGACAAAACAAGACACCAATGCACTAGCAGCGGAGCTTAGCGACCCTCGCTTCGCCAGTGGGTGGTGGCAGGAGCAGATTCGGTTGATGCAGGAAATTGGGAAGAAGGCGGAGCAGCAGTCACTAGCCAAATACGGATTGGACTTCGTGACTGATACCTACCTTCCTGAAAAGCTCTCAGCTCTAGGGCTGGCTTACTAAAACAATCCTGATAGATGAGTGGCCGCAGGACCGGGCATGGCGAGCAGGAGGACTTGGGCTAGATGGGCCACTGGGTCGTCTTTCTTTCTGCTGTTATTGGCCGTTGTTTCTCTTTTCCAGGTATATCCCTCACTAATGAGCACGTTCGATCCGGAATCTAACTACTTGGTGAAAGTTGAACCGGGTCAGGAGTCAGATTTCACTGTTGACCAGTACACCAGGCTAGTCGCCCTAAGAGTCAACGAAGGTAGCGTTCCCCAAGCAGAGCTTAGGTTATTCGGTGGGAACGGAGAAGAAATTGAGGGCAGAGGAGCTGGTGCATTTGACCCGGATAGGCCCGGTTCAGATGGCTCTACAATCTACTCACCTGTCAGGATCTTTGAAGCCGTTGAATCTGGCGGCTACACCCTCCACAATGATGCTGAAGATTTACAACTCTGGCTGGTCGACGAGACTGAATTGGCAGAAGAGATCGACGGCAATCCGTGGTTGTACCTATTCTACATAGGGTGCTGTCTTGGTGCGCCTATTGGGTTGGTGGGACTCATCCTAGCCGTAATTGTTTGGACCGATAAACGCAAAGCTCCAGATCAGTTTCTAGTTATTCAGGATGGTAGTGTGATTCTAACTGATATGGAAAAAGTTCAATCAGTACGGGCCCAAAAAGAGGGGGATCTCGAAATTGAGGAAGGTTTTGGGGTGCCAAGGCCGTTTGTTTCAACTGGTCCAAGCAATGAAAGTACCCAACCGGATCAAGAGGACCAGCAGTGGAAGAGCTGGGATGATGCTCAATCCTAACTCCGACATCTTGTCGGCATTTCCAATTGGGTTTTTAGAGGGCCCTAACTACCCAACCTCAGGTTGGTAAGTGATGGTTGGCTTCGACGAGTCTCTCAATATTCTTGAAAACACCACTAGGAGAGAGATATTGAGGTTCTTAGTCAAGGAGCCGCACTATCCACTTCAACTGTCAGAACTACTGGATGTTAGTCAGCAAGCGGTTGTAAAGCACCTGAAGGTACTCGAGACCGCTGGCTTCGTTGACTCTGAGATGAAGAAATCGGACAAGGGTGGCCCCCCCAAGAAAGTTTACAGGGTTAACCAATCATTCTCAATTCGTCTTGACCTAGGACCAGATTTGTTCAGAGCAGAGCATAGGAAAATGCCTAGGGGAGGAGCAATAAAGCTGTCAGGGAAGCTTCCTAGGGAACTGGACGGAGTGATTGAGAAGATTGGGACTAGGAGGAGGCTGCCCATTGTCGATGCCATGTCTATTCTCTCCGAGCTAGATTCGGCTTTGGAAAGGGTTGATGAGCAACGGGACGCAATCATTGCTCTTCATCAGCAGGTAATGCACAAAGTCTCCCCTAGTGTTGAAGACCACTCCGATTCTTACGAAGAGAGGCAGCTTGCTCGAGCGATGATGAGGCATCCGAGGAGGCCGCTTGATTTGGACGCATTCTCACATGGAATGCGTATTCAATCAGTTCACGCTGAGAGGATGATGGATGCTCTGCGAGAGAGGCTAATGCATGATTTCGCTGCCTCAAAGGGGGCCTTTGTGGCAGCTAAGGAGGGGGTTCCGCTCCCTTGGTGGATGGCTAGGTAAAGAATCAGAACTTCAGGTCCTCTTCGTCTGAACCCGGTAGAAGGCTGCTAAGCTCGGCGAACCTAGCCAGTGCTTCGATTCTCCTACCATAAATCACATATCCTGCGACACCGGCGAGGGAGAAGGTAGCACCAACAATAATCACCGGGACCGAGTACCTCGCCACAGCGTTGACTCCAACGTCCAAAGCCCCCCAGGTTGAGCTCATCTCCCCCCCAGGAACAGATTGGATGTTATTTGTCTCGTCTGTCTCCACGATATTGTTGTCTGGATCTACGACGACGACGATTTCGTGGTTTCCGGCTTGCACCATGTAAAGCAAGGTTATGGAATTGGGGTCTTCGGAGTCAGATTCCCCGATTGGCATTATTGCCTTAACGATCTGCCTATAGACGATGTTGCTCTCGTCGCATCCATTCCTCTTGATGTCGGTCTCTGACTGGTCCTTGCAGAGGATGATGTTCACATCAGCTGCGTGGGCATTGCCTCGGTTCACAACTTTGACGTTGACTGAAAGCATCTCGCCGATTTCACCTTCGCTTCCGCTTACCTTCACATCCTCGATAATCAAATCTGGTGCCCTAAGGCGGAGTTCAAGAATCTGCTCATTGTTATCGCAGTTCGGTGGGAAATTGTCCTGTATCCCATCCTTTGGGTTATTGTCAAGGGTGCAAGAATCCTCCCAAATAGGGGTCTCATCGTGATCTCCTCCCTGTTCGGACGAACCGAAGGACGATAGGGCCTTGATGCCAATATATCTGTCTTGGAGGGCTGCATCGGGTGCTATGGTGACTATTACGACTAGTTGCAAGGTTGTATAAGGTTCCATTTCTGGCAATGTCACTGTAAGTCCAGGAGTTAGGAAGCAGCCATCCGCTGGGAGAGCTTCCCCCAGTACCGTTTCCACGCATGGAACTTCGAGCGGGTACTCGGTGCGGAATCCCTCTAGAAGGGCGAACTCGATTTCCCATGTGCTAAGAGCTCCAAGGCCGGGGTTGACACCCCAGACGCCCAGTGTGTCGACAGTGTGGTTATGCATGGTTGGCTGGTCGGGAACATTGCCATGATTTGTGACATTTAGGGTGAATCTCACAATTCTGCTAGGAGCGGTGGTCTTGATCTTGCTCTCCACGGATGGGTCAAGTGTGACTCGAACATCGTGGAATTCGATAATGTTGACTCGGAGTATGATTTGATCCTGAACCCGAGTACCTTCGAATGGCTCCTCGCTCAGGACATTGAAAGTAATTGTGTACTGCCCGGCGAGGGTCTGGTCGGGAACGTTGATTGTGATCGGGACGGTTTGGGACTCGTCTCTATCCAATTCTTGGAAAAGTATTCTTGGGATATTCATATCCCACACATGAGACTGGCCACTTTCATCAACTATCGAGGTTATTGAGACGTCATATCGATCAGGTCCGTTTCCAAGATTGTCTACGGTGGTTTCCATCTTATATGATTGGCCGGGATACAAATCTAGTATGGTATTCGGGACTTCTGCCTCTAGTTCGTACCTCTGGACAACGTTTGTTAGTATCAACACCGAATCTCGAACCTTTGGGGAGCCGTCTAAATGGGCCCTCACAGTAATGGATTCGCCAATCCCGGCTGTCGCGTTGAATGGTGCGCACATCATTGCTGTAACGCTGTATACCGTGTTGAGTTGGACCCAGTACTTTTCTTGGTCACCTGATTGAGGGCCTCCGGGCCAATCTGAGAAATCAAGTTCGACGGTCCAGTGTTGGATTCGCCATGTCAGTAGATCGAAATTTTCCGGTTTTTCCCCGGGAGCTCCCGGCGTGGTGAAAACGATGTAGCCCGGGGTGAAGTGCTTGGTCACCTGAATGGGGAAGGCTGCGCATTCCCCCGGCAATACGTATTGCTTTGTGTCTCCAATATCGAATACGACGTTTCCAGTTGTCCTAATTGAAACATTTATCCAGAGTTCCAGAACATCGAAAGTTCCTCGATCGATGGAAAGGACCGGTTCACCGGTGGACCAACCCTTGAGGTAGATTACGAAAGTTCCTGGGTCCTGAGAATCAGGTACGGTGACTTTTAGATTCCTAGTGACAGACTGTCCGGGGTCTAATGATATGGACATGGGGAAGTCTATTCCCCATCCAAACGGCAAGGCCCACTCGTTCTGTCCATCCAGAGTGGATGGGTCGTAGAAAGCGAAAGTGTCGTAGACGTTGCCCGTGTTCTTGATTGAGATGGAGAATACCGCAGACTTTCCTTGTTCGACATCAACTTGGAAGTGGCTAGTGTCCAGTTCAATGCCGTGCACTACGTCCATCAAGGTAAGCAGGGTCTGTTGGTTTCGAATAGCAGGGTCCTTGAATGAAGTTGCCAAAATGGTGATCTGGGCAAGCTCGTCATGTTTGGCTTGGTAGATCGTTGGTGCCCTGACTCTGATGTACATGGGAACTATTTCACCACCCTCAAGGAAGACGGGGGTGGAGTCGAAAATGGGAGTGTTGTTGGTTGTGAAGAAAAGAGTGGCTGTCCAGTTATTGGGGACGCCACCCACGGTAACGGTGAAAGTATCCTTCACCAATTCTGTGGGGCCGGGGGTTGGATTGGCTATTGTCAAGTTGAATGTGGTGAGGTCTCCTGGTTGAATTGTGTGGTAGAAGGTCTCAGAATCGGCGGGGCAATCATACGGATATCCCTCGATGTTAGGATTAGCCTGTATCTTATCGTCGCATGCAAGTGAAATGTCAACTAGTCCGGTCAGTACGTGGACGTAGCATAGCGTATACCTGTTTGAGTTTCCATCCTTGCTGCATTTGTTTGTATCCGACCAACCCATGTGAGCCCCACTACCAAGGTCGTTGGCGAATGCTGGGGGCATTCCGAAGCCGGGGATGAGGGGAGAATTGGGGCCGAGTTTGTCGGACTGCCATTCAGTTACAGGGACAATCTCCCACGGATCGAAGATCGCGGATGCAATGGAGTTGAGGGGGAATCCATCAGGGTGTGTATCATGGGTGTGATTCAGCCTAGTGTACATCACTGTCTCACCCTGTGACTCGTTGTAATTGTCCAACCATGAGAGGTGGACGTTGTCAAAAGAGTCAGTAAGTATGGCTGGGAAGTGTGAGCTAGCACCGAATGGCCTTTCAGCGGGAATTCCCTCTATTCCCTCTACTTCCGAAATAGCTCCGTCCGCAATCTGCTTGATTCCGTAAGTAGGAAGGCCCGATGATGCCCCGTCCCATGCTGCAGAGCCACGAAGACGTAGTTTGGTGTAGTATATCTCGTAGTTCACATCTATGTCAAATCCGTAAACACGGCCGTCCTGCCAAGCAAGGTGCGTGTTGCCGGAAGTATCTATGGCAATGGATGGGTGTAGGCTATACGCGTCATCAATAGTGATTCTAGTGTCGTTTACTACTACCAGATGTCCATAGCCTTGTTCGTCCTCTGAAGGTCCGAGATCCTCGGCATAGTAGCCCAATTGGGTGTTAATCTCAGTGCCTGAGTCGCCACGGTCCCATCCTGGCCAGGGATTCTCAAGAAGAGAAAGGGGGTCTAGCACTGTCATGTAAATCTCTCTAGAGTTATTTGTTGCAAGGTACACCATAGCCTCAACCATAATCTCCAGCTCGGTGGATGAGGAGGAGCTGGTGGGAAAGCTGTACATCTGACCTCCAGCATTTGTGAGGCGGGTTGTCGCTCCATTGCAGGTCCTAGTGTTTAGGCCGGATCCGCTGGGGCATTGAGCTAGGTCCATCATGTATCCGCCGACGGAGGTATCGGATCCAGCCCAGAGTGGGGTTGGGATTATGTCGGCCAAGACGCATGCATCATGGGCTTGGTTGATGCTCTGAGTATCGTCATTGTCCATTGGTGTGCCGCCGTACGGCCCCTCATCGGAGATCGGGATGACAATCTTGGTAGCATTGGGGTTCCAGGGATGATCGTCTGTGGTTGGGGGATTGCCTGGTACCCTGCCTGCGATGTCGCGCCAAGAAAGACATGCCCAAGTGGCAGCTGGCCCCCAGAATTCGCTGTAGTATCCCGCATCGGCTGGAAGGTCCACTGCCTGATTGTTATAGATGACCTCAGTCAGCTCCCTAATTCCTCCAGAGTCGTCTCCCGGTGTAATTCCGAGGGGGTTGTTCCTTGGTCCTTGGCTACCCGATCCACCTGTCTGGTAAGCATTTGCGCAGGCCCCGCTTGTAGATGCTGCAGGCCAGTTGCCGCTGAGGGCATAGAGAGTCTCGTAGACGGTCATATTAGCGCTGACCAAAAGAGGCTTGAGCCCCGGGAAGTATCCGCCGCTGGCGAAGTTCCCTCCATAGAAAACGACGCACATATCAGCCCACTCAGTGTTCATCGAGCCTGACGTGTCGATTGGGACGACCATCTCGACCTTGCCGCCCCTAGTGTCATCCCAGACAATCTGGACGAAGTCGTCAACATCGATAGCTATGTCAGGGTGACCCTTGTGTCCTAAGATTGGTGTTAGGAGTGTGTCGTCAATCTCAACTATGGCCAACCTGGCAACTTGATCGATGGACATCATCTTGTAGTAAATTTGAGTCTGTTGGTAGAACTTCTCAAGAGGCTCGAAGGAGTCTTCCCAGACTATGTGGGGGTTGTTTTGTGAATCTACATCTATAGCGGGCCAGTCACGGTTCTGGGGGTTATTGGCGACCTCGTAATCAGAAGTTAGGATCGAGATGACTGAGTCGACTGAGGAGTCCCCATTTTGGTCATCCAGAGACGGATCGAGGACCGTGTACATAATTTTGTACTGGCCAGCTTTATCCGCCCAAACGACGTGAACCATATCATCGTGATCTACTCTGACGTCAGGATGCCAAGCGCGGTGAGCTCCGGGGTCAGAAATCTGTGTTTGGTCAATTAGAGTCTCCCCCCTGGGATCTAGCATCTTGTAGTATAGGTGGTTAGTATTCCTACTCCAAACGACATGTATGTTCCCCCCAGAGTCGGCATCCAAAGCCAGCATCCGATCATTATGAGTTCCGCTCTGGACGATTTGGATGGCATCAGTGAGAACTATGTCAGTAGCAGTAGCAGAAGGAGCGAAGGCGGAAATAATGCTGATTAGCATCAGCGAAACCATTCCCAAACTACCCAGCTTAGTCGTATGGATACTGGTCTGCTCGGATGAGTTACCCTGCATTAGTTGAGTTCGGTGTTATCGCATACTTAATCTAAACCCCTTGCGGTCACTCAATAGCAATCCAGAACGATGAATTGTCGGCTATGCCCATTCGAGTGGGTCGAAATCCTTTCCGAAACCGCCAGTCTCATCGGTATCGATATCTGAAAGCCTAGGTTGGGAAGAGCCCTTCCCTCTCTTTGCTCCTTTGTTCTGCCAGTCGTCCACTGGTCCGGGTTTGCCCATACCCGGACCAAATCCGAACTTAATTTGGTGAATCATGGAGAGTTTTGTTAGCCAAACCCTTCTCATTGCATGCATGAACTCATTCTGGGTCAACCCATCGAACCACACTGGTCTAGAGAGATTGAACGCCTGAAGTGGGCCTGCTCCCGGGCCATTTCCACGTCCGACGTGTAGAACCCAATCTAAATCTGAAGATGTTAGGTTGATTCTGGTGTCGTGAAGCCACTCCTCCCATCCTTCTGAGTCTTCAGTAGCCATTTCCCTCATTGACTGCTGTTGGCCTTCATCAACGCGGGTGATTGAATATATCAAAGCCAAATTCCTGTTCTTCGGAATTACCACGTTGAAAAGGTGGCCTTGCTTTGTTGGTGGGTACCTTACATGAAGATGGAGAGCTGCCTGAGGGTCCTTTACTTCACGAGTCTCTAGACGTTCACTGTGAAGCCACGACGCGATAGCCGTGCCCGCCTCGCTCGCATCCATGGAGATATCGTGCGGTGGACCTTCCTATTTAGAGCAAGTTGAGGGAAGAGCGGGTTTCCGAAAGCATCTCAAGTAGTGATTCATATTCGCTGGAGGAGGTTAATTTGATCCTTCTAGACGAGTGGTCGAATTCTGTCCACAGATCATAGCCCTTAAGGAAGACTAGGTTGAAGAGGTGCGTGATGAACATCGCAATTGCTGCGATTGGTAACATGGCAAGTCCGGGGCCCGTAGCAAAGTATGCTGCACAAATCGCTAATGGTGGCCAGAAGAGAACGGGGGAGAACATTGCCGCTAGCATGTGGTAAGTTGTTCTGGCGTCTATTCCTTCATCTGTTCGATTCCCAAAATACCAGGCTATTGCAGCCTGGAGACCGGTAGACGGTATGACTACCGGTGCGGTGGCAACCATCAGTGAGAGCCCGACAAGACAACCCAGCCATGGCCTGTCCTCCCTAATTCCACCGGCATCCAGAGAACGCCCGTCGAGTCCGTTGGAGTCAAGAATTTCAGCGGCTTGGAGAGCTACTTTCACAGTAGCTTCAGTGATCCTGCCATCCACAGCCAGTCCCCTGACTTCTCGAGCAGCGAGTACCTCTTCTCGGAAGTTCTCGAGGCGTCGTCCGGATTCAAGCGCTCTGACGTGTCCCATGAGGTGCCATGCTCGATGTGTTTGCCAATCTGGGGCATCTGGGGTGATTATTGAGAGCTCATCAAACAGTTCCTCTCTGAGCTGGTTGACTTGTAGAGAGGGGGGCTCCACCCATTTTCCTTCAATCAGGCTCCTACCCAGTTCCAAATCGGATGGTGTTGGAATTGGGATCGGTTCTGGAAATTCTACATACAAGTCTGTCCTAAACCAGTAGTGTCTCCTGTAATGCAGTCCGACTGGTTGCAGCGCTGGGAGAGGTGCGTCCCTGTGACTCGCTATGGCCGCGGCATTGATTCCAAACCTCATGGGGCCGGTCTTGAATCTGTGCAGTCTGGAGTCCTGATGGGATTTACCCTCGGGCATGACTACCGCATTATGGCCCGCTGCAATGCAGTTGGTCATTGTTAGAAGTGTCCGATGATTTATGGCCACAGCATACTCTTCATTGGAGACTCCTCCTTTGATTTCTGGCCTCCTGATAACTGGTTGGGAGCCCATCCTCCTAGCGAACCAACCCACAAGGGGCATTGTCATGAGATCATGGCGTCCCATCGTAATGATTCTTCGATCCTGCGAGAATACAATTGCAAGCGGGTCAACCAGCCCGTTCAGGTGCATTGAGGATAGTATCCTTCCACCTTCAAAAGGAGGTAATTGGTCAATTTGTTTCCTTCGAAAAATGTAATCCCAGGCAACTTTGAGCATAAGTAGGATTACACGCCAAAAAATGGGGTTTCCCGGGTGCCTTCCCGAATGATCCCAAGGCAGATTGTCAAGTTTCTTCTTTCTCAGTTTCATTGCTCCACTAGAGAGGACCGGATCGATGTTGGGTGCCCGCTCCACGCTTGACATGTGGGGCCGACGCCGTCTTGGGTATTGATATTCAGCGTGAGTTCAGTTCAGCAGTCGTATAATCTCCGCCGCCATTCTGGCTCCATCTTCGTGGTCTATTGGATGGGACTTGAATGGCCAAGAGAGTCCTCTCCCGTCATCGAACTTGGGTATGATGTGGAAGTGGACATGGAAGACGCTTTGGAAAGCATTTGGACCGTTATTTTGGAGAACGTTAAATTCAGTGGCTCCGCTTGCTTCGAGTACAGCCCTTGAGATTCTAGGAAGGACCTTCCCGATTGCCTTGGCAGAATCCTCTGATAGCTCGTCTAAAGTCCTAGCAGGCTCCTTGGGAACCACGAGCGTGTGGCCGGGGCTGAATGGGTTGATGTCTAGGAACGCGAAAACGTGTTCATCCTCGTAAATCCTGTGACACGGGATCTCTCCTTTGATAATGAGAGTGAAGATGCTTGGGCCATCATCTACCAAATCGTCACCCCGGGCTTGCAATCGCCTCAGCTACCAAGACCAGCCCCTTCAGTCGAATTGCCGACACAAGTTCAGTATTCATTATCCTAGACTGATCGGCAACTCTGATTCCAGCTTCCTTGATTTCCCTAATTCTGGATAGTGCCGCTTCATTGGGCGTGCCGTCGACCTCCCTCATAGCCAAGGTGAGTTTCTCGGTAGCCTGCCCGACAGGCAGCCCTCCTTCCATCTCCATTGACAGAATTAGGTCATTTGCGGCCTTTACGGACTCGTTGAAAATGCTGCTGTTGCCGAACTCGGTCTTCTGAATCCACTGAGCAGCGTGGGTTCCCGCAGCCTTGCCGGAAACCATGTCGTCGAGCATCAGGTTTCCCGGCAACATTCCCTCGCCGTGCATACCGTTGTGAGCGCTCCTACCAGCAGAATAGAGGCCGGTGTACCAGAGCTTGGCTGGAAGGCCCTCCTCCGTGTGTCCATCGAATGTGACGCGACCAGATTCGTCGCAAGGGATTCCACCAGTAGTCGCAGCAACGCCTGAGGTAATTGGAAGAACTTCAGTGGTAATGTCTAGTCCGAGCCTGTCTCTTACACGCGACGCAGTCTGGGCAAACCAAGGTATTGCATCTAATTCCAACCCCCTCAGATCAAGGACACATGGCTCGCCCCCGAGGACCTCCTCCGGGCCAACGTCGTCACCGCTCTCCCTCCTGATCCGTCCTCCGGATCCCAGAACGTCGAGAGGGATGTGCATATTGCAATCTCTGGCCGTTAGTGGATGCATGGGAATCGAATCCATTCCTCTGAGTTGTATTCCAGCTGTGAGCGCTAGAGCTGCACCCGTTCCAGGGCCGTCGTTGGGATTTGACCAGAGTCCTTGGTGGCCTTCAGTGGCTAGTATCACAGCTTTGGCCTGTATTGACTTGATCTCTCCCGAAAAAACGTCGTAGGCAACGAGTCCCCTGACCTGCTGGTTGTCTGTTACGAGTTGTATGGGGACTAGGTCTGAACGCCTCTGAATTCTCCTCTTTATTGCCTGCTCCTCCAGAAGCCTAGTTACCTCGCGGACGGTGGAGTCGCCGCAACCAGTTAGTCTGCCCACGGTGTGTCCTGGAGCTTCGGCTGCATGAGGCAGGCCGCCCTCCCTTCTCCTTAGGACCAATCCCCATCGCTCTAGCTCTGTAAGGGTGGCGACGGCTTCCCCGCATGTCCTTGCCGCTGCTGTTGAGTCGGTAGAGTCGCCTCCAGCAGAGATCGTGTCGTCCCGGTGAGATGTTGAGTCCAATTCGTCAATAGAAGCTGCTAGGCCCGCTACTGGCTGAGCACCAGATGCGGATCCTACTCCAAACCCATCGACAATCAACGATTCGGCCCCTGAGTCGGCGCTTGCTATGGCAGCCCTGAGGGCTGAAGGGCCCGCACCAACAACTACTACGTCCCACGACTCCAAGCCTATCGAGTCAGCCCAACCGTGATAATCTCATGAACGTGACGCCCTGCACTTATCTCTACATCTAATCATTCAGCAACCGAGAGGGCGAGGCTTCTGACAGCAACGGCTGCGTCGAGCATCCTCTGAGCCGCACCCTCAGGATTGAATCCCGAAGAAAGAGATGTTGTGACCACAATGGAGGACAGGGTTTGACCCTGTGGGCCTCTAAGGGTGACTTGAACGGGTCGAGACCCTGAAGTTCCTCCAGGCCAAGCTAGGCCAATCCACAGGACGAAGCAGTTGTCAATCAGAGCACCTAGGACGTCAACTAGATCGTTGCCCTCTTCACCCAACTTGGCTGGGCGCTTTGGCTGTCTGGATAAGGGGGGTTGGACCCTTAGGGTTTGTTGGTGAGGCTCACCATCCGCAGCAATGATCTCAATCTCCACCTGGGATGGCTGACGGGAGTGGTTGTGAATCATCACAAACAAATCACCCTGACCTTGAGAGCAGCGTGGAGGCAGGTCAAGATCCAAACGCCAGCGGTTTTCAGTCAGAGACGAGTGCCCCCTAATTGCTGAATCCTGTAACCTGTCTATGAGGCGAAACATTCCGGGTTGCCACGCTCTCGTATGGGCCATCAGCCTACGAAGTGCTTTGATATTGAACTTTGATTCGTTATCGGTAATTTCATCGACTGCAGCGACGCGAAAAACTCGTTTGGTTTCTGACAGTAGTCGTTCCTCGTCCAATAGCCCTAGATGATTGAGGTGAAGGACTCGAAGCAGATGTTCAACAGCGGATGCTGGGGTCTGGCTAGACCTGACCTTATTCTCCAAGCTTCTTACCCAGTCATCCCAATCTCTGGCGGTTTCGGGGTCAAGATGGGCAGCTAGTAAATCAGAAAGGACTCGATCTAGGGTGCTCTGGTGTAGGGTGGGGGCGTGCAGGGAGAGCAGAGGGAAATCGTTGTCTATCATTGGAATTCGCTGTTCTAGTTGTAGTGTGTTCAGTAGTGCTATCCCCCCTAGGAAAATTGCTAGAACATAGATGAAAGACGCCAGAACGGTTCCAGTTTCGAAGTTGCCAACGGAATTGAGAGAGATAGCTGAGATAATTGAGCACAGTAGCCTTGTGCGCTCTCGCAAAACCCTCTCATTCAGGGAATTGAGTATCCTCTCAACACCAGGGTATGCATCCATTGAGCGCTTACCACCGGCCTTGAGCTGTAGCCTGTCACGGGCGGACATCTGGGCAAACGAAGAGGCTAGGAACGAGGGGAAGCATAGTATTGAGAGTGAGACAAAGAGTGTCATGCCCACTGTCTCGTATGCAAATTCCCATCCCGAAAACAGCAAAATAGAGTAAATTGGGGCAGTCACTGCTACCAGCTTTCGAGCAGTTGGAGTCCCGTAGATTATGGATAACTTGGTCCAAAGCTGCCTCTGGGAGTCACGGCTCCTAACTCTGCGAGAGAGTGCTGACTCTCCGCTTTGCCCGAAGGAGCTGTCCTCTCCGTATGGATTGGGGAGTAAGGACTCGTCGTCGTCCACGGGGTTTTGGAATCGCTTTCTCTGCTTCATGGCATCGGAAGATGTTCGCTCCAGCCGTCGTTTACCAAACATCACATTTCTTGAGGGGGGCGCGCTCGGGAAGGTGGGCGTGTAGCATAGCCTGGATAATGCACCGGCCTCCTAAGCCGGGGACCGCGGGTTCGAATCCTGCCGCGCCCGCCATCATCTGGCTGCCAAACCGTGGTGGTGGCCAGCGGAGGCGGTTCGGTGAAGAAACCGCTCGAAGTGAATCCTAGGGTAGACCGAGCGCTGGAGATTGGCGTCGCACTCAGAGAGGGCACCCAACACCTCGGCTCGGAGCGAGTGAGGGAGATTCATACGGCGGCTGACAATAACACCATGGATCTGTGACACTACATCGGCTGCATCCAGACCGTGGTTCGACATCAGATCGTCAATCTCAGCCATGGCACCGGATAGGGCTTTCTTCTTCCTACCGCCTTGGTTCTCCCACACCCACTCTACCACCCGGCCCCTCAAAGCGAGCTCTAGCAGATGCCGTGCGGCCTGGAGCGTTGACGCCTGAACCAAACTGTGAACCGACGAGCGATCTGAGCTCATATTGCGCAACTCAAGTAATTCAAGGGTGAATATGGCTTTCTTCAGATTGCCTTCGGAGATGTAGGCTATGTCTTCAAGGACCCCCTCTGCAGGTTTGCAACCGTGCTTCTTCGCTATGGAGGAAAGTGTCTCGATAATTGTGTTCCTTTCTGTTGATGGTATTCTGATCATCTGGCTCCTTGATCTGAGTGCCTCGATTATTCTTGATGGGGCCCTAGCAACCAGTAAGAATCTCGATGCCGTGCCTATCGTTTCCATCATCCTGCGAAGGTATGCTTGGCGGATGTGCCCAAGATAGTCAGCATCCTCTATGACAATCAGGCGACTGATTGGTATTTGTCCCGCTCTAGGCTCTGTCTCTGACCCAGCTGGAGCAGTGTCTCCCTCAGTTCGTTCCGCAATCATCCTATCGAATGCATCCAAGCTGAGACGGCCTGCCAAGGTATCAACTTCCGAGCCATTTGGTTTGAGAAAATCCTCGAACGATGCCATCGCCCCTCTCTGCCTCACTAGGTCCCTAGCCTGTAGAACGTGTGTGGTGGATTTCCAACTAGGGCCTAGGATCTGCCTTGCAACCAAACGCCAGCTGGTCGTCTTACCGACGCCTGCAGGTCCGGTGATGAGAAGATGAGGGGGGTCTGGTGATAGGCTGGATTTGGTTAGCGCCTGTTGGACGGCTTCGGGGATCGCGAGGTCTTGAAACCTGATGGGCGCTTCAGTTTCAAGCCAGCTCGCCACGAGGCAGGGGGGGAAGTGGCGGACCTTGAACTCAACTATGGTCACTCGGCCTTGAGGACCTTGGCCATCCCATCTTTTCGCGGTTTGACGAAAATTCGGTATCCACACTTGTGACACGATCTGCCGGAGGATCCTGCCTCGCCCCAAGTCATGTGCCCGCAGTTGACGCACTTGTAGCGAATCTCAAGGGGGTCCATAGGCGAGTTGCAGTGGCTGCACTGCTCCTCACCGGAGGGAGTGTAGGCCCTCCTGTCCGTACGGTTGCAGTTCCTGCACTTGTGTAGGATGGTCTGTTCTGTCCCCATTGGTATCGTGTCGGCGACCTGCCCGGCCTTCTTCAACCTGTCCTAACTCTCAGGGGATGGTTCGGGCGTGTCTGCATATCGCGACGAAGTTCTCAAAAATGGTTGAGCCGTGTTCAGTGTCGTTTACCTCTGGGTGGAACTGCAATCCGAAACGATCCAAGGCTTCATTCTCCATTCCTTGAACTTCGCAAGAATCGCTAAATGCAACAATTCTGAATCCGGGTGGGATAATTGTAACCTCGTCATTGTGACTCTCCCAAACAATCTGGCTTCTTGGAGTTCCAATAAACAGTGGCCCGCCATCGTCAACCAATGTAATCGAGGCGGCGCCGAACTCTGGTTTGGGGGCTTCCCCGGCGTCACCTCCGTAGTGGCGAGCCATGAACTGATGTCCTGCACATATCCCCAAGACGGGGATCTGCAGAGAAAGGTAGTCACCACAGTTCCCGAGTTTTCCAGTGAGTCCGACCCTAGCTGCACCGCCAGACAATATCAGCCCGTCTAGCTCTCTTAGTTCATCTAGAGGAGTGGTGTTGGGAAGTATCCGGGTGTCCACGCCGAGGTACCTCAGCTCCCTCCACTCCCGATGTGTCCATTGGCCACCGTTATCTATGACGTCGATGACTATCACGTCATCTACCATGAGGAACCTAAGGGAAGATGGGTCATCAATGATGCCCTCTCAAAGTTTGAAAAAGGAAAGCAATCTCGGAAGAGAGCCAGCCCCGATGGTGTAGTGGCCTATCATGCAGCCCTGTCGAGGCTGCGACCCGGGTTCAAATCCCGGTCGGGGCGCCACTCAACCCTTCGATGAGGCTCCTACGTGAGCCTATGATTCTATGGCGCAATCCAAGCCTCAAACGAGCACAGACGTAGGCTTGCATTGTAATCTCGCTTGATTCTGATCGATGGTTCTGGGGTCCCGTACAACAATGGCGGTAGGGCCTCCCGAATAGCGAGGTTTGCATTTTCAATTTCGCTCTCGGCTACTATCACTCTTCCTCTGACCATGGAGGGAGACGTTCGGTCCAGGAGGGGTATCAGGGAGGGTAGGACCTCAATCGTGCGAAGGGGGAGGTTGACGATTAGTAAGTCCCAGCTGCCGGAAAACTCTGATTCGTTGCAGATTGAAGTAGCATCCGCGATGCCGACCACGCGGTCATCGAAAATCCTTGCAAGGGTCGTGGCCTCTGAGGGGTATTTCCTCCGGTCCCAGCGTTGCAGGTTTTCCAGAAGCATCTCGACAGCATCAGGATTCAGGTCGGAGGCAAGGACATCCGAAACCAAGTCAGTCTCTGAGAGAAGTGGCGCCAGAGCAGGTCCTACGCCACAGAAGGGATCGCAGACCCTGATGGGCCTTTCCAGCAGCAGGCACAATTTCTTTGCAAGGGCAAGGGTCTCCAATCTCTCAGATTGAAGTTTGGTTGAAAAGTAGGCTTTGGAGGGATCGCATACTATACTCCGACCAGACTCCCTAACCATGACCTTGGTTTGGCATAACTCGGAAGGTATGTCGTTGGTCAGAACGCGGTCTCCGACACGGGCTCCAATCGGGGAAAGGTGCCTGATGCGGAAGTCCCCGTGTACGCCTTCGTCGCTAAGTATCAACCGAATGTGTGGGTGAGATCGGAGCTTGGCTTCGGCGATCGCCGACCGATGGGCGGAAACCTCGTCTTCTATACGGACCACCATCACATCCGCAATGAACTCGTGGGATGATGGCCATGACTCGCCCCCGGCCTCAACCTCATCCTCCCCGACGAGACGAGCAAGGTGGTTCCACCAATCAGAGTCCACCCTTTCGTCCGTGAAACCATCACATTGTGTTGTCTCGTGCTTGTCTAGTGGGGGCGGAAGGTCGAATGGGGCACTGGGATCTACAGGAACTAGCCTGTACTCGCCGTCCTCTGAAGGGAAAAGTCTCATGCCCAATGCAAGCCAGCCATGGCCTCTAAGCAGATCCAAGGCCTCCTCTACCTCGCGGTTCGGTACTATCAGGTGTCGCATCACGTTGATGTGTTGGAGCGGGCCGGGACCCTTCACCATGACGGCAGGCACACCTTCTCCTGGATTATGGTTGGTGGGCCTGGGACCTGGAGACCTAGAGCACATGACGGATCGTGCTAAGACCGTAGCTAGAAGTTGCAAGAAGCGATACCTGGAAGGTTATACTGCAGTATTACCGAGAGAGCAGGAGGAGGCGATGGAGGAGATTCTGGGACCGTGGGAACGACTGATGCGACCCTCGGTGGAGAATCCGGATAGTTTGCTGGAAGAGGCATCTGATGCCCCAATCGCACTATTGGTGGTCGGAGATCCTATGCAGGCTACAACTCACATTGACCTTGAAGCGCGATGCGCGGAGCTGGGAGTAGGTTTTGAGGTCGTACCCGGGATGTCAGCGACCTCATTGGCGGTCTCCTTGTCAGGTCTGCAGTCCTACAGATTCGGACGACAGGTCACCCTTCCTTACACATATGGTGACTACCTCGCTATATCGCCTTTGGAGATGATCGATGCCAATTTCATTAGGGGTTTGCACACTCTGGTCCTCCTCGATTTGGACCCTACTGGCATGGGATTTGACCCCCCTCGACCCATGCAACCCGATGAAGCTGTGACCATAATCGAGCGAATGGTTGACAGGTTTACTCAGGAGAACGGGATGAAGGAAAGTCTAGAGGTTCCTGTCACAAACTGGGACGGGATCTTGCTCAGTGACATAGGTACGGACAGCCAACGGGTCGTCTCTGGAACTCTGGGGGAGCTGGCAAGGGTTGGAGGGGGTTGGATCCACACTCTAATTCTACCAGCCAACATGAGCGACAACGAACTTGGCGCTTACGGGCGACGCAGGCAGACATAGTTCTCTTGCGACGCCCTCAAGTTGGGATTGCCCGTCGCCTAGCCGTTATCATGGCCAAGCCGCCCGCCGAAGTCCGATTTCCAGGGGACAAAAACCGACGTCGTAGATTGAAGGTACGCGGCATCAAGCAGGCCTCCAAGGAAATTCAACGCAGACTAGAGGCCAACCTGGAGGCACTGTTGGAGGATCCCGAGGTGTTCATGCCAGACATTGTCGGTGAACTGGGAAAGGTTTCGTTTTTCGGGGCCAAGGACCCTATGGCTCTAACACTGAGAGAAATCGCAGTAGTTTCAACGAAGCGCCACGATGAGAAATGGCTACGAAGGAGAATGACGAAGAAGGGGGGAGACGTAGTTTGTAGGGCGCTTGCAGGAAGCCTGCTTGGGGCCTCGGAAGAGGAGCTCTCCACTGTGTCAGTGTTCAAGCATCCGCTATATGGAAATGCGAGCTACCTGAGGAGAGGTAACGGTAAGCAGAGCCACCAAGTCGGAATTCAGAACTTCACCCATCCAAAACTGAGGCTGCTTGTCTGGGACGATCATGCCAAGGCTGGGCAGTACTTCTTCTCTTGGGACGGTGGTTTCGTTTGCACAGGAACGAGGCCAGAGGCTCCGCCGGAATGGATTCGATGGACCCTTGACAACGCTTCGGTGAATTTGACAGGTGACGATTGCAAGTGGACAGTGGGATTGGACGAAAACACGGTCAGAAATGGTGATTTGACGCAACAGGGGTGGATTAAGCTGAGTTTCGTAGATGGGACCACAGTTGGACTCTCACAAGGGGCGCTTGCAAAGACAAGCGAGCCGGTGGCTCAGAGCATCGCCATTGCTATGATGCCACCAAACAGGCTTGGAGATATCTGTGAAGCGACATGGATATGGCGACCAGAGGGATGGCCAGAGGATCGTGAATTGCCCGAGGAGGGGCAGGAGCGCTTGGAGGAGGCCCTTGAGGCGTGGCTGAGGATGTCTCTGGAAGATGCGTCGCTGACTCGCACGTGCAGGGCGAGTATCCTCAATTCTATTACTGACGGTTTCGTGGTGGGGGGGAGTTGGTTCGCTGATGACGATCAGGTCGGCTTCCTTGAGCATTTAAGCGGTACTGCCGAAGAACGTCGTGCAATCGCTTACGTTCTAGAGGGACTGGATGGAGGCATTCATGTCAGAACCGATGGAGTGGTTCTGAAATTAGATGACAGAGTCGTAAGACTGGAGGATTCCGCATGTCATCCGGTGCTAGTGGCGCTATGGCCAGAATACGGCATGAAGATCTTGGAGATGGTGTTCGGGCTTTCCGGAGAAGATGCCGAGAGAGTGCACGACCGCCAATCCAAGAGGAAGCAAGGGTTCGGTGCATTCCTAAGAGAGCTGAGTGAGTCCCTGAATACTGCGCAGAGGCTGAATCGGCTTCCATGGGAGAGTGGTTCTCTGCCTTCACCCCTTTCCTTCGCCGACGAGCTGGTCAGGAAAGCCGCAGAGGAGGGAGTGGCCTCCACTGTTTCGATGGCACGAAAGGGCAGGGGGCTAGAGGCTGCGATGGGTTGGGCTTGGTTGGTAGTGCACGAGCGAACCGAATCGGATGCATGGAGGTTCGACGAAGACAGTCGTGACAAGGGTGGTGACTGGGTCCCAGCGCTGAAAGCACTCTGGGACTCGGCAGAAGCGCTCCTGCTTAGAGATGATTTAGCTGCTGAGGCCGACTACAGTTCCGCCATGAGCTGGTTAGCAGAGATTAGTGGGACAGGTCCACTGCGTTAGCCAAACAAATTGTGGTGGGCCCGCCCAGATTTGAACTGGGGTCTAACGCCCCCGAAGCGCCAAGTA
>CAZLVU010000002.1:0-197867 GCA_964563355.1 uncultured Candidatus Poseidoniales archaeon | reverse complement strand
CAGGGACTAGAGCATAATTGTCTTCGAGTCAGGATCTTTTTTCCTGTGGACCTCCTCGATCTTACCCGTCTGAAGGTCATATGCAGATATTCTTGGTCGATGGGTCGGATCCTTGAGGGCTATTCCGGTGTCGATCAAGACTGCCGCTGGACGGCCGTCGTCCATGAGAACCGGGCTCCTCCAAACTCCCTCTTTGGGAGGTTCTACATCGAAGTTTGAGAGCATCTGCACGGGTGTGTGCCCGGCGATAACCTGCCTCTTCGGATCCAATGGGGAGGTCGCTCGAAAGACCTCTCGGGATTTGAGTCGGTCCTCGTCCGACTGCGCCTCTAGGGGAATGTCTGACCTGTATCCTGAGTGAGCGAGGCGGAAGAAGTCCAGAACAACCTCGGTGGGGAGGGAGTCCGTAAATTCTAGCCATCGCCTCGCTTGCTTCCTCTTCTCCGATTCACTGGAGCCCATGGAATCGAGGGTCGCCCTCCCCCCTACTCTGCCAATCCAGAATTGTTCCCTGTGTCCATCCCCTCCGAGTGCCTCTGACATCAATAGCTCGTGGTTCCCCTTTATCGAGAAGATACGATTGCTTTCGCTTACGATTGTGAGTACGCCATGGCTATCCGGACCCCGATCAATCAGGTCCCCGATGCAAATCACGATGTCGCCCTCGACAAGCCGGAGTCTTCCAAGAAGGTCTTCGAACTCTTCCCTGTGGCCATGGATATCCCCCACGGCCCAAACTGAGGAGCCCGCATCCAGTGCTTCTTGGAGCGCCTCTTCCAATTCCTTATCTCTATGGGAAGTTTGCATCCTACTCCTCTTCGTCCGACCTGCTCGGAATCATTGGTACCAGCATGGCAGCGATTAGCAGCACCGGGACGAGGATGAATATGGCTCCAAAGAAGCCCCGGGGGGAGTCCCCTGGCCTGGGAATTGCGGGCTCAATCAGCATTCCAATGATGAATATAGCCGCCATCAGCGCAGCTATTCGCATATTGTCCATCGTGAATTTACTGGTTTCGCTTCGTATCTGAGTCAACATGAGAAGAATCAGTGCCACTATCAAAAACATCAGGGAGAGTATTGCGAATGGGTTTCCTCCTTGAGGTCCTCTGCCCTCCTCGAGAGAGGTCTCCATTGACATCAGAATCTGCAGAGAGATTGCTAGTATTGCTATTGCTAGGACGGCAATCATTGCCATTCTTCCATTGCTCTCTTTTCCTTGAGACATCAGTTTCCTTCCTCCGTTAGTTCCACCCTTTTGCCCATTCCGTCCCTAATCCTCCTAATGTGGCCTTCTGCCTCCATTCGTGACAGGAGCCTGCTTGCCTTGGAATCGGTGAATCCGGTCTCTCTGACAAGTTCGGCCTGCCACATCGAACCGTTGGTTGACGAAAGGATTCCGACCACTGTTTGCTGGTCTGCCGAAAGCATCCTAGGTGTGCTGGGGGAATCGCTGCTTTCAGGGGACGTTTGGCTGCGCGGGTCGTTTAGCCACATCAGCGATACGCCGATGATTACGCCCACGCTCGTGAGGAATAGCGAGTAAATCACGTAAGAGGCGAAGTATCCGGATGTGCCGGATTCGAAGGTGAACGGAACCGCGATTAGGAGGATCAGCATGAAACCGCCCAAAGCCAGAGTGATCCTAGCTACTCTGTCAATCGGGGGTTCCTGACCCTCCCCGGTGAACCCACTCATGTGATGTCCCCTACTAGCGTAGATGTCAATGTTGGGCGGCTCGGTGCGTTGCACCCACCGAGCCGCTGTTGTTGAGTGTGATTACTCAGAGTGGCAGTATTCCTGTCCTTCGTGCCGTCCTTCGGAAGCCTCGCATTCCTCTTGGTTATCGGGCGACTGCCTCGTCGTCCCTGTCACTTTCGCTGGAGTCGCCCTCTCCTTCTGACTCCCTGTCCAGTTCGCTCCATTCACAGTAGAATACGCCTTCACCGCGGTCTGTTGCCTCTGTCCAGACACCCATCCTAGACTCGCACATCTCCTGGGTGATCACCAGGACTGGTGGTCTTTCGTCCGTTTCACGGTCATCGCACCTGTCCAGCATCTTGCATATCGCACCCCCCATTCTGCCTCGGAATCCCTTCCTCATGTCATGGTCCCTGTGGCATCTTCGTTCGTCTGCGCACTCCCTGTGGTGCTCTGCTCGAGAGATCATGTGCCTTAGAGCAGTCTGTATTGTCTCTGAGTCGGCCGAGCAATCCTCGCTCTCGACGCAGAAGGCAATTGCCTCCTGAGCGGCCATGAGTTGGGTGGACTTCTCCTCTGCGAACTCCATCCTCTCTGTCTCGTCCCAGTCCTTCCTCTCGTCCCAGTCCTTGTATTTCTCATCATCACAATCGTAGTGGTATTCTCCGTTTTCTTCCCTTATGCAAATCTGATAGTCATCGGTCTTGTCAGCCTTGTCCTCATTGGTCACGGAGTCTGTCCCGTCTAACTTGGCCTGCATCCCATCAACGGCCCAGGTTAGCTTCTCGATCATCTCGGATAGTGAGTCGGCGTCTGCTGTGCAGTCCGCGCTGTCGAGGCAGAATTGGAAGGCGACGATTAGGTTGGAGTCGATGTCGATCCTCTGCTCGAGGTGCTCGGTCCTGTCCTCCATCCTGTCGTTCATCCGGCTCTTCATGGCCTTCCTGATGTGCTTGCCCATTGGCCTCTCATCGGAGTCCTTCTGCTCCCAAGTGTCCTCTCCGGTCACATCGTCGACTGCTCCCTCGAAGGGGTCCGCCTCTGCGTACACCGGTGCAGCGTAATCCTCTAGAGTCGCTGCAACCGAGGCTCCGGCCAGCAGGGACACGACTGCCAGGGTGATTACCCCGATTGTGGATCTGCTCCTGTTGTGCTCCATTCCATCACTCTTCTTTGGCTCCATTCCTCTTCACCTTGCAGTCCCAGTGGCTGCAAAACCATATCATAATCTGGCCCAAATGCTCGATATTGGGCGCAAAAAGCCGCAAAAGGTCTGGGGTGGTGGGTATTTACGACCTCATCCGGGAGAGGTCTCAGCGGATGAAAACCCAGTGTGCTAAAACTTGGAGAGCAGCGTGTCGAGCTTAGCTAGAGAGTCGTCTATGTCCTCCTCAGATAGAACCATGGGGGGCTTGATTTTGATAACGTTGTTCAGGGGACCATCCGTGCTCAACAACACTCCCATCTCCCTCATCCCATCTACTATGGCGTGGGCTCGATCAGGTGCTGGATCGAGCGTGTCGCGGTCGCGCACCACCTCAATACCCAAAAACAGCCCACGGCCGCGTACGTCGCCTATGGCGGTGTGCGTGGTTTGGAGCTGCCTAAGTCCGCTTGTGAAGTGATCTCCGAGCTGTTTGGCCTTGTTCAACAAGCCTTCTCGCTCTATGACGTCCAACACCGCCATTCCTATGGCACATGACACTGGATTGCCGCCGAATGTGCTAAAGAATTCCATTCCATCTAAGGCTGAGGCGATCTTTGGGGTGGTGAATAACGCACCCATTGGGTGGCCGTTGCCCATTGGCTTGCCCAATATCACCATGTCAGGGATAACTCCCGATTCTTCAAAGGCCCACATTTGGGCGCCGACCCTACCGAAGCCAACCTGAACCTCATCGGCAATCAAGAGGCCTCCGTGAGATCGGACAGATTCGGCTGTAGCAGCCAGATAACCCTCTGGAAGGGGGATTTGCCCCGCGCAAGACAACATGGTCTCAATGAGAAGAGCGGCGACCCCCCCGGAGTCCTCTAGGATCTGGGTTGCCTCGGTGCAATAATCAATCTGCGGTCGCCGGAACTGGTCAGGAATCGGGAGAACGGTCACCCAGGGCTCTGGTTCGCCGCTACCCCCAGGTCCCCTGAACTTATACGGGCTCAGATCGATCAGGGTCCCTGTGTGTCCGTGGTACGCCCCTTCGATCACAGCCATGTTTTTCGTTCCCGCGTGACGGCGAGCTAGGCGAACAGCGAGTTCGTTCGCCTCACTTCCTGAGTTAACTAGGAATCCAATGCTCAGAGTATCAGGAAGGGTCGAGGAAAGTCGTGAAAGGTAGTGGGTCAGGCCCTCGTACACATAACGGCTGTTTGTGTTTAGAAGCGCCATCTGGCGTTGGCCGGCTTCTACGACGTGTGGATGGCAGTGGCCGACATGGCATACATTGTTGACTAGGTCAAGGAACCTCGTGCCGTCTGCTGCATGGAGATACTGCATCTCCCCCCTCACAATATGCAGCGGAGCTCCGTGGGCGATTGACAGAGACTTACTGATGTGCCTGTTTCGAGCCTCTAGAAGCTCGGCTAAGTCATTCATCATCGAAGACCTCTATCTCCGCGGTCCTCCGAACTAAGTCAGTAAAACGGCTGTTGAATCGAGTAGCTCGAACTATGTGATTGTCAATCCAGTGATAGTTGCCCCCCCTAGGCTTACCCATAATCAATCCATGATAAAGGAATCCACAGTCTTCCAACCACGCCTCAGTGACCTGTCTATGTTCATCTGTCCGAGCCGTGAAGAAAGTGATGATATGGCCCTCTGAGTGCCATCTGTTGATGGTGTCCAGAGCGTCAGGGTAGGGCTCAGCTGTGATCATCCTCTCGGGCTCCTCGTTGGGTACGTCCTCACCTACCGTGCCGTCTATATCGATTAGGTAGTTCTTGGTGGTGGAGGGGAGGACTGGGCTCACCTTGCGGCCCTGCTCATCGTAGGAATCCTCCAATTCCTCCACATCCGGGGGCGTGGTTGGACCGTCCATAATGCATGGGGTCACTGTTCCGGAATAGTGCGTTCGGATTCCGTTCTCCGAATCGTTATGAATGGACATGCGGGCGGGACACCAGTGCCCGGGACGTTCGATAGATCAAGAGGAGTGGCTCTGACTAGGGAGGTCTCTCCTAAGTATGCTGATGCTGTCTCTAGCTACTTCAATACCAGGTCACCGGACTACGAGACTGCTAGGGGGGCTCAACGGAGTTATTTTGCAGCTCTGAGAGCTCATGGATCTGAGGTAATTACCCTCCCAGCACTGGAAGGTTTCCCAGACTGTAGCTTCACTGAGGACACTGCGGTCATTATCTGCGGCAAAGCGGTGATTCCCAACCTGGGGCATCCCAGCCGCGAGGGGGAGCAGGTTTCGATTGCCGAATACCTAAGCGAGAGTTTCGATGTTATCAGGATGCCCGAGGGGGCGACTTTGGACGGTGGAGATGTGGTGTTCTACGATGACCGTTTCCTTGTAGGGCTGTCCACGCGCACAAACATCGAGGGAGCCTCATTCTTGGCTGACCAAGCCAAAGAGGAGGGTTTTGGCGTGCAGATGTTCAACGTTCCCGACAGCACTCTTCACCTTACTACAGTCTGCTCAAGCCCGAGGGCTGGTACCATCGTGGCCGCCGAGGGGCATCTGTCCGAACAGGACCTGTCGTTTGCGGAGGAGTTGATTTGGGTCCCCGAAGAGGAGGGTTACGCTGCTAACACGATTGCGTACGGGGATCGGATAATCATCGCAGAGGGATATCCCAAGACTAGGCAGCTCATGCTAGACGCGGGGTTCTCGATTACCACGGTGGACATGACCGAGTTCAGGGAGGTCGATGCGAGCCTGACCTGCCTGTCAGTCTTCATCGGATAATAATCGGGTAAAGCCAGAGTTCAAGTATGGTTTTAGTAAGGTTGGAGTATGCATGCGGCAGCCAAGATTACCCTAGGGGTTGGGGCAGCCATATTGCTAGTTGGAATATTGCTGTCGGTTCTGGCCGACTCCTCGTTTGCTGACGCGACCTCAAGTTGGGATGCAGAGGAGAGCACGGGAGCCACGCTCTACGTACTCGACGAGGACCGTAAGGGGGACATCGGCTTCGCCTTCTACGTCAAGGGGGAGTACACCGATGACGATGGTGACGGGGTGTGGGACCACTGCCGTGGAGTAGAGATCACAGTCACGCAGAAGCCTGGTGTCAACCTAGATTGGGATGATGGGGAAGGAGGGGAGTTCTACTTCCAGGCGTCGGATGACAATGGGAAGTCCTGCGATGTGGAAGAAGGGAAGGACGAGAACAGACCTGGTTTCGTCAAGCTCGGCATGGCCTGCTTGGCCTGCTACGAGGGGGACTTCGAGTTCGAGTCCAACCAGCCCGTGTGGGTCGTCTACGTCGACCCTGCCCTCGGGAGGTTTTTTGCAAGTTTAGGTGCTGGGATAGGAGGAGGAAGCTGCCTGTGCTGCGGCGTAGCCACCCTAGTTTTGGGTGGGATTCTCGCATTGACCATGAAGGAGGATGAGGGTGCAACGACGATCTCTTATGACTCAGAAGGCAGGGTTGTGGTGGGACAGCCCGGGGTGACACCGGGAGATCGTGACGAAGTGGCCCCGGAGGAGCGGGGGGCGGTGGATTCTGTCGATGAATGGTACAAGCAGACAGAGGACGAGGTGGAGGAGGGTCTGCATTCTTCCTTCGGTGGTGGATTTGGCTGAAGAGAAACGCTCAGAAGACGGCAACGATCCTAGTCGCTTCAACGAGTTTCCTGAGGCCCGAAACCGAATCCTATAACAATGACTCTACGAGTCATTACCCAATGGCTGAGCGGCACGCTAAGGATGGGTCAACTCCAACCACTAGTCCCACAGCCACTCTGCTTGTGCTGTTCTTCGTGCTCCAGATTGCCACGCCCCTTGCTGTTGCAGAGGGGGCCGAACTAGATGACATGGCGATTTGCAGCAGCCCCCTTGGCCTTGGTGGGGTATGCGACTCTAGAACCGATGCAGCCGATGGGACAGAGGGGGACTCGTGGGTGGAGGGCATGTATTTCTTCAACATGACAAGCCCGACGACCTTGGAGTTCCAAGCATCCTGGGCGATAAGGGAGTGGGATAAGAGCGCCTTGGACATGTTCAACTCAAATGCCATGGCTGCGGCGCTCCAATCAGACAACATAGGGTCCGACGACGGGCTTCCTGCAGACGTCTTGAGAGCGTCGTTTGACAACAACACAATTCCTGGTGACCCGGATTCCCCAACCGTAGAGGAAACCCTACTTTCCGAGATTGATGGCAGCATTTCTTCGTTACTAGCGTCCTGGGGTGGAACGACTACCCCTGACACCAATTGGACGCAAAGGATCAGTCTGCCTGATGGCTTCGGGGGAAGCACCAGCGTCAACTGCACAACTGACGTGAATGAGAACACCGATGGGAACGCATTCGAACCTCCAATCTGCATTAGCACGAACGTGACCATCACGTTACCAATCTCAGGGACCTATGGGCTGACGGGTGTTTCGGCAAATAGTCTGGACGCTGCCCTCGAGGGTTTGCTGGTTATGGGTTCTGAGGTTACTACCACATTCACAGTCAACGTTGAGTCGGGTTTCAAGGGTACGTATGCCATTCAACCACCAAGCTATGCCACAATCGCTGGAGTTCAAGGAACAGGGGCAAGCAGAATTTTTGAAAACTCCAGCGATCCATATCACTCGGGGCTTTGGGTTGTAGACAACTTGAACCCCCCTGGGGCTGGTTTCGGCTCCCTTCCTGGGAACCTCATTATGACGTTGGGTTTCCGAGAGACCGCTTTCACGAATGTAGTGGACATTGATCCCGAGACGAGGGGCCTAGAACTTCATGTGATTCTGGACATGGCTGACGAGGAGAGCGCAACAGTTGAGGTCATTGCCGGTTTATACCAGATTCAGTCCGCGACGCTGGAGTCTTGGGGAGTTAAGCCGCTGATGAGCAAGGAGAAGGCGAACATTCCGGTAATCACCTCTGATGGAATTCGCATGGCCTACGACACCGGTTTGCTCAATATAGAGGACTTGGCCAATGCGGTACCAATCTCGGGAATTGGCGAAGCAATAGGAAGCTCTGTGGAGGGGCTCGACATCCAGATGGGGTCGTTCGAGTGGGTCTCGATAGCTGAGAGCCCCCTAGACCCTGGTGGACTAAACTACACCCACTTTCCTCCATGTTTGTTCGGGGACCACTATTGCACCCAAGGCGCCGTTGCTATGGACGACAGTTACCCCGTTTACTTGAAATCAACGAGCCATACATTCCCACTAAGCCTAGCAGGCCTCCTAGGTGGCAATCTCGGTGAAGACGCTGGATTCTTGAATTCCGTCTCAGGCAGCGATCTGGGGCTGCTCCTCAACTCGGGAGTTGAGTTCTCCACCGTTCTCAGTGACGAGACGATGGACGAATTCGTGGGGAGTATGCTGCCTGCAGGTGTCAATGCCGATCTGACATTCGAAATCGTGCTACCCACTTGGGCTAGCACCAAGAATGGAGAGGAGAGCGTTCTCCTAAGCTACCGCGTTTCCGGTGAGCACGACAGTGAGATTAGCCTCACTGGGTCCGAGTCGTTTGATTGGAGACATCCTCTGTGCACCAGTGGCTCTGAAGGGTGCACCGACAATCGCGCTGATGCCTTCTGCACCTCCACAATGAAATCTTGCGCTAGCTCTACGGTGGACTTGGATATCTCGGACTTCAGTGTGGCAACCCTTCCTATCAGCAGGGGGGCGACGATGGAGTTCTCTCTGACTGTGAACATGTCCATCCATAGGATCGGGGTTCCCGACTCGTTCTTCGCTTCTATTAATACTGAAACCACCAACGTTAGTCTTGACGTTCTGCCCTCAGATCTACTGAGGTTAATTGTAGACGTGTCGGGAAGAGGGGAAGCTCCGCTGGAGCAGGAGTTCTCCATTTGCGATTCGGGTAAGAGCTATTGCAGCCAGAAAATCCGTTTCAGCAACGACGAAACGACCGGTTTGCCGGCGTTCGCTGAACAGTTTGGACGAGATCTTACCGCCATGCTGAGAGACGAAGCCGGTGCCTTACTGTGGGAGGTTGTGGGATCAGAAGACCAGAATTCGAGTTTCGGAAACTTCGATCTTACTCATTTCTCCATCGAGACAGAACTAACCGGCCTGGTCGATCAAGACAGCACCGTAGGCGACGAGGAGGGGATTGTTCTCTCGGTTCATGTCCCAAGAGTGAGGGTCACAGCTGGGTTGGACAACTCTTGGGGGGAGCTATTGAGCATAATTGAAGGTGATGCGGGCGTCACCCCCAAACTCGGGGTTAGCACCGATGTTGCCAACGCTTTGGTTGCGCCGTTCTTCTCCCCAGTTGTGGGTGCTATGGAGGGGCTCACGGGAGCTCTGTCTGCCAGTGTCGTTAGTGCTCAGGGGATTCAGAGCCCTGTTGTTTTGAGTTCTTCGATGGGGGGTGTCAACACTACGATCAATGAGGAAATGGGCCTCTCCGTAAATGGGGAGTTGCGGTTGACGTTGCCTCTGGGCATAACCCTGCAGAATCTCACATCCTCAGATGGTCTGATAACCCAATATACCGATGAGGAAACGAGCAGGCAGGTCATCGTCTACTATCTGAAGGCAGGGGAGCAGACGGATGAAATCTCATTTGTCCCAATGGTAGGGTGGAACTGGGTCTTCGCTCAGCTGCTGTACTACTTCGGTGCCATAGGTGCGTTCTTCTCATGGAGGGTTAGGGCAAAGACGGTGAAGCGAAATAGGAAGCGGAGAAAGAGGCAGCTTGAGCAGCAGGTGGAGGCAGTTGAGAGCGCTGGGCGGGTTTTTGTCCCACAAACTCCCACAGTTGAGGTACTGAAGGTGACGGATAACGGCATTGTCATCAAAAAAAGGGTCCAAGGAGTGGCTGGGGCCTAGTTTGACCAAAGGGCCTGATTGACGCCTTTCTTGAATCAGGTTTGAATCCCTCGACCCCTTGGGTTTACCAATGAGGGTTTGGGCGGTAGGAGTTTGCATCGCCTTGTTGATGGTCTCAGCGCCACTGTCTGGGTGTGTCTTGAGCAGTGATGACGATCTAGGTGCAAAGGATCTGTCCTTGGATGTTGAGAGCTTAGAAGGTGGGGTCTTCCAAGCACTTGACCTAAAGGCTGGGTCTTCTATGTCTGTATTTGTTCCATATCTGGTAATTGATCCTGCGAACAGTTTCGTGCAGAACTCGACAATTGTTGACATGAAGGGGGGATCCAGTGTGACGATCCAAGTCCTAGCACCACCCAGAATCGGGGCGATGGCCTTCCTAATAGGAGATTATGGCCGACTACATTGGCCGGTTAGACATGCAAACCAATCATGGGAGACCTGGTACGGGGAAGGGGGGCACATAACCCCAGATGGGGGCAGTGTGGTGCGTGCAGAACCAGAAAACGGTTCACTGAATCGTGTCAATTCGAGTATTGAGAGTAGTGGAAAGGTTGCAGTCAAGTGGGTCAATGTGGAACGTCCAGTTAGTGTCGGGATGGAACAGGGGGGGGCACACTCGTCGGGAATACTACACGGGAGGATTGTGTATGAGAGGTTGTACGAAATCACCGACCCCGCGAACTCCTTGGACCCAGTGGACGGCAAGGCGGGTTACTGGGATAGATGGGCAGGGCAGGGAAACGCTGCCTACGAAGACGCGGCTCAGTACCTTATCGATGAATTGGGGTCCTTCGGCCTTGAGGTGAGAACTCATAGATTCGAGTTCACGGACATCTTCGAGGTGCAGAATCCCGAGGCGTACAATGTATGTGCATACAAATGGGGTAGCGTCTTCCCAGACGAATGGCTCGTCTTCGGGGCGCACTTCGATATCGCTCCTCCTGCAAACTTGGTGATGCTGGACCCGCATGTGGTGGGTTCTCGGACATACGGAACCCGAGTTGGTGCTTACGACAACACTGCCGGTACCTCAATGGTCTTGGAGACGGCGAAGGCGCTTGCAGACTTTGAGTCGCGGCGCACAATGGTGTTCTGCCTGTGGTCCGGAGAGGAGGGGGGCAAGCGAGGCTCGGATTACTGGACTGAGTACTACGTCAAAGAGGATAACCCCGAAGTGACGGTGACGAATTACATCAA
This sequence comes from uncultured Candidatus Poseidoniales archaeon, assembly GCA_964563355.1. Lineage (GTDB taxonomy): Archaea > Thermoplasmatota > Poseidoniia > Poseidoniales > Thalassarchaeaceae > UBA36. Next base: position 186,997 of record CAZLVU010000002.1, on the reverse strand, counting down.
CTTAGACATGGCAGGCGTTAACTGGCCTGGTGGAGGGGGGGCTCCGCACGGTGACCCTGACCCTCAAATAGATGAGGACGGTTATCCGAAGGACGCCGAGGTTTGGCCCATGCGAGTCTATATCGGCCCAGGTCCCAACCACGACAAGTTCGACCAGCCCGGGATGATCGGTCTTTCAAATTGGATTGGGTCCGACGCTCTTGGCCTGGAAGAGGAATTGGGCACGCTGGTGGGAGCTAACTACAGTTCCGACACTTGGAAGACAGATGTGTGGCTCGACTCCGGGCGACCCGAGGTCATAATCTACGAGGACACAACGGCCCGCAGTGACCACGCCAGCTTTCAGGATAACCTAGGGACGGTGACCGTGGGCTTCGGAGGTTTGGTCGATGGTTATTGGTGCTACCACCAGACCTGTGACACCCTAGTAGAGATGGAAGATTGGATGGATACGACCGGTAAGGGCTATGGGGAAGAGAATAGTGGGATTGCCAATTTGGTGAATAGCCTTGATATGATAACCTGGTGGGCTTTGCTGACCTTCTTCCACTGTGACGAGGAGCCGGTGTTAAACACTCTAGAGTAGTGTGTTTAGGTTGAACGTGAGGTACACGATCCCAACCGCGATTGATAGCCAGGTGTAGAAGATCGGCTCGGACCACGCCTTGATTTTCTTTCCGTCTAGGGGGCCGAAGGGCAGCATGTTGAAAGCAGCGAGGATGCCATTGCCCCAAAGCCAGTACAATACCAGAGTGTCAATGACCCCGATTACGCCGTGCAGGAGGGTCCAAGCTGCGAATCCGGCAAGCCAGAGGGAGATGTTGGTAACTGGCCCAGCTAGAGCTATCTTTCCGTACTGAGACCTGGTTGTGTTGCCGGCGACCATGACGGCACCGGGGGCCATGAACAAGAAGCCGGTGAGTGCGGCCAGTATGATGCCAAACCTAAGTCCAGCGGGATCGGCTCGGAATTCCGCCCAGCAACCGTAGAACTTAGCAACGAACTTGTGGGCGAATTCGTGAAACAGAAATGCGGGCGCAAAAGCAATGAGAGAGAGCAGGCAATTCCTCGGGAATTCGCTAGAGATGCCGTTTAACACCCCGTTGTCGAACATTAGAGCCAGAGCAATGGTGAAAGCCGCGGTAGCCCACAGCAGATGTCTTACTTCTGTGTCCGAGAAGTGCCAGATCGACCCTTGGTGAATAGGGATCGCTTCGACCGAAGTTGGTTCCCCGAGAATGCTTGAGACTACCTTGCCACCGTGACCGATTTGGACGACGTGCACCTTGGTCTGTCTCCAAGTTCCATCATCTCTGGCTGGGGCGTGACTGCTGGCTTGTTGTCTCTTTTCGAAGGCATCGTTGTCTATTCGCCATGCTCTCGGGTCTCGTTCTTGAGTCATGTTTCCTCCTGGAGATGAATGTTGACTCTCCTGTTCCTCGCTCCCTTGTTCTCTATCTTGCCCACTCTGAGGCTGCCTATCTCGCTTGTGTTTAGCACGTGGGTTCCTCCGCAGGACTGCAGGTCAATATCTTCCCCTATCTTGACTAGTCGAATTCTCTGAGCGTCCGCGGGTGGCTTCACTGTCATTGTACGAGCCAATTCCGGCCTAGCATCGAAATCGTCCCTGCTGATCCATACGGTTTCTACCCGATGTTCCTCATCGACCAGTCTGTTGATTTCTTCCTGAAGTGATGCTTTGTCGATCTTGTAGTTGCCGATATCGAAGTCTATTCGGCTCTTGCTGGTGCCAACTGACCCGCCAGTGACGCCGCATGGAACTAGAGAGCACAAAAGGTGCGTCGCGGTGTGCATCCGCATCAGTAGATGCCGGTTTGCCCAGTCAATTGTGGCGGTTACTTCGCTGTCGTCCTTTGGGAGTGGTTGGCCTTGGGAGGGGACGTGGAGGAGGTTTCCCCCGGAGCGGATCGTGGTGCCAATTGACGTGCTGCCACCCGAGTGTTCGATCCTACCTATGTCCCCAGGTTGTCCGCCCCCTGTGGCATAGAACACCGTCCGGTCCAGCACCACTCCCCCGCGTTCGTTGACCTCAATCACACGGGCTTCGCAGGTCTTGAGATATGCATCCTGGTGGAAAAGCTCGGTAGTGCTACTAACCATGGAAACGGGTACCTAGTGCTCACCTATCAACACTCTTAGTGTGGTCAGTCTTCCATCAGGTCTTCGATCTGGGACATCAGTTCGTCCCATGTCATTGGTTGTTCTTGGGAGCCTGCTCGAAGGACTGTGCGCATCTCGTTGATTTCTGACTCATCGGGGGGGTTTGTGGCCCATCTATTCTGATTGGCTACATCCCTAATGATGGAGCGCTTCCGTGAGAGTCTCCTTAGAGGGGTTGTGCCTCGATTCCGCTTTGCCTTGGGGTCGTACTGGTGATCATAAATCAGGGCCTCGTACCTCTCCATCCACTTTCCATGATCGTCATCAAGAATGTGGTTTCCTGGGTCGGCGAGCATGGTGATTTGCTCTCTGGCTAGCCGTTGGGCCTTGGTCGTAGCCTTTCCAACAGTCAACCTCTCTCTAGCATTCACATGCCGATTAGTGCACTCTCTGCAGCGCTCAGAGCCAGGGACATCCGGAGCATCGCAGGATAGGCAGCAAAGTGCAAAACCCATCTGCTCCATCGCCCGTCTAGGGAGAGACATGGCGTTACTAGGGGCATTGAGGAGATGAATGCTACCGATGAGGGGGCGTCCGTGTCTCACTCCAGTGTGAATTCGGCAAGATCGCCGATCGATTCGAAAAGACTGGGTCCTTCACCTAGGAAATAGACGGAGCCGAGTCTGCTTCGTGAGTCTTCAGGGGTGGAGTTATTGCTCGATGCGCAGGAGTCGATGCATCCGTCAGCGAATGCCACGTATACCCTACCCTCTCTGTCAATGTGGAGGTCATTGAAGTCAAGCAGGTTCCTGTTAGAACCGCCTATGTCCCTGCAGTCTCCGCTGTTCAGGCATATGCTGCCGACCTGAACAGGGTCTGGCGACACCCTCACGGTGTGGAAGACCGGATTGGAGTCCAAAGCGTTGAGGCTGTAGGTGATGTAGAGGTAGTAGCTGACGTTTGACGGTGCGTAGTGAGGGTTTCCGTTCCATGGGACTCCATCGATGTCGGACTGGTTCAATGCGGTCGAGTTCTCGCTCCCAAGGTAAGTAATAGCTATCCTCCCCGGATCGCCAGCATCGATGTGAGGGAAGGTGCTCGAAATGACCTCGATCGGGCTCAGTCGTATGCTTGTCTGCTCCCAAGACAGGCCTGAATCGAAGCTTCGAGAAAGGTAGATTCCGTGATCCCCTCCAACCCAGACGTGATAGGGGTTGGACTCCGTGTCGGTAGCGACCTCGGAGTTCTTGCGAGGATAAGGCGTGCCGACATCCTCGCCCATCGTCCGTTCCACCCATGTAAGGCCGTTGTCCTTTGAGACCACGATGGTGGGTGTCTCGACCCTAGGGGTCACGTATACCGTGCCATCCGGCGCCGACGTGATTGCGCCGTGCAAACCCCCGTTCTCCGTTGCTAGGCCGAAAACCAACCCCCCGACCTCAAAACTGGCGCCTCCATCGAAGCTGGTATAGCAGAAAATCCCGAGACCCTTGTTGTAGCAGAAGTAAACAGCCTGTTCGTAGATTGGGTCTGATTGGCCGGGAATGCCATACCCCTCATCGGTCCAGGGCCCTGAACCCAGTTTGATGTGGTCGTTTAGCGGGATGGGTCCCGAGTCGTGAGGGTTTCCGAGCCAGTTCACACCATCATCGTCGCTCCACGCTATCCAGGTAGTCAGCAGGCCTACCATCTGGACGTCGAAAACGCGATCCGTTACAGGATCAACCCAAAGCCATGGGTCACTCGTTGATGGGTGTTGGAAGATGGAGTTCATGTGTTCCCAAGACTGGCCGTGATCGCACGATCGCATGACTTTCTCGAACGCGGTGAAGAAGATGCAGCCGCTGGAGGTGATGCCTATGCTCGGTTCGGCGCCCTCTTCACCCACACTGCTAAAGACAAAACTGAGGTTCATTGGTTGGAGCTCCAAGCCTATTCCATCGGGCCCTGTTACGAAGATTCCTTCTGGCAGAGAATGGCCCTCTATGGGAGGTGCGGGGGCATCGTCTTGAAGGCATCCGGAGAAGGGTACCAGTAGCAGCAACAGGGTCATGCCAAGTGCGGCTGGTGTCCTCTCCATCGGTTGGCCTCGGAGGGTTATGGGCTTGAAACCTGTTGATTAATACGGCATGTAGTGCCCGGGGAGATGTGAATCAGGAGGTTCATGATAGGAGATGGGTGATTCTAGCAATCATGAGTCTGAGCCTAGTGATAACGTTCCTGAACAACGTAACTTTGAATGTGGCAATACCCGAGTTGTCAAGTGACCTGGGTGTGGACAACACCGAGATCCAATGGATAATTGATGCGTACATTATCGTCTTCGGTGGAACCCTTCTGGTGATGGGCGCTCTTGGGGACAGGTTCGGAAGGAAGGGGGCGTTGATTCTGGGTTTGCTGATTATTGGGGTGGTTTCTGGCGGTACCGCTCAGTACGCAACCTCATCGGACGAGCTGATAATGGCTCGAGGTGTAATGGGGTTGGGGGCTGCATTGGTAATGCCCGCTACTCTTTCTGTCATCATCGTTGTATTTCCTCCTGAAGAGAGGGGGAAGGCCGTGGGGATTTGGGTCGCTATGGCTGGTATTGGCAACCCTCTGGGCCTTCTTGCAGGTGGTTACCTGGTCGAGTCTTTCGACTGGCGTTGGGTTTTCTGGATCAACCCTCCATTGACCGCTGTCGCAATATTTCTTGCGTTACTGTTGGTTCCGGACTCCAAGGATGAAAGTGGGGTCCCACTGGACCCGGTTGGTTCTATTCTCTCTGTGGCGGCTCTGACCACGCTCCTGTATGCGATCATTGAAGCTCCTGACCGGGGTTGGGGCAGTGTCGAAGTGTTGGTCAGCGCTGCTGTAGGGCTGGGGCTGGCTTTCCTATTCTTCAGATGGGAGAATACGACTGAGTACCCCATGCTACCGATGGGTTTCTTCAAAGACAGGGGGTACACGATGGGGCTAACCGCGATTGCTTTGGCGTTTTTTGTCATGTTCACCTTCATGTTCACCCAAATGCTACATTTCCAGTTTGTGAGGGGGCATGGGGCGTTCGAGGCTTCACTTAGGTTCCTCCCTCTCGTACTTGGATTGATGCCGGCCGCGGTAAACAGCGATCGGCTCAGTGCAAGGTTTGGGAGCAACAACGTAGTTGCTGGTGGCCTGACTCTGGTTGCCGTTGGAATGATGATTTTCACAACCGTGGAGGTGGATACCGAGTATATTCGTCTGGCTCTGATCTTTGTGCTTCTGGGGGCGGGGATGGGTTTGACAATGGCCCCCTCCACAACCCTGGTGATGGACGCGATCCCATATGACAAAGCGGGCGTTGGGAGCGCCACCAACGACACGAGCAGGGAGTTGGGCGGTGCGTTTGGAATCGCCATAGGTGGGAGCGTATTGAATGAGATCTACCAGAATAGCATGGTAGTTCCGGAAGGCCTAGAGAGCGTTTCCGCGGAGGTCACCGCTTCCTTTGCCTCGGCCATTGGACTGGGTAGGCAATTGGAAGCAAGTGGGAACGTGATAGGGACTCAACTGATTGAGAATGCCAGTTCGGCCTTTATGGACGGGATGACTGGGACTGCAGTGGTGTTGGCTATCGTTTCTTTCGTGAACGCGATACTCGTGAAATTGTACATGCCTGCTAGGTCGGTCGGCGTCGAGTCTGAGGAGTAGTGCGAGCTCACAGCCCGATTACGTCTTCGTGGCCGCACTCCGGGTAAGCGCAGATGACCTTGTACCTATCTCGCTTGGGTGTGGGGATCTCCATCCTGACACCGCACATGGAGCACCTGTGGACGGTCGTCTCTGGCTCCTTCTTGGCTTCTTCCTCTAGATCCTTCAGCTCGCTGAGTACCGTCTCAGTGCTGCTTGTGGTCCATCCAATCTGGTCGGTATAGGTGTCCATTTCCCCGCTAATCTTCTTGGTTCTGAGTAGGTTCTTGATTCGGATTCGTCGGCCTCTCTTCTTCTCTCCAATGGGTTGCTGGCCCGGCTTCCCCTTCTTTGGGTGAGGTGGTCTGCTTGCCTTGGGTGAAGGTCTAGCAATGCGCTTTTTCCGGTTCGGGGGGGGTTGTTTCGGTGGGGGTGGCCTGGCACTAGGAGGGGGTGGCCTGGCACTAGGAGGGGGTGGGGGGTTGTCAGCCATGGTATCAAACTCAGGAGAGGTGTGGTACCTTTGAAAGAATCGGGGGTGTGGCTGGGTTCTCATGCGGGAAATTCGAGTAGTGCGTGTGCCTGTATGGGGGCTATTGCCTCCCTAGCTCCCAAACCTAACAACTCGATCAGGAAAAGGGCGCCGAGAACTTGAGCCCCGGCGTCCTCACATAGCTGTGCGCAGGCGGATATGGTGCCACCGGTTGCGAGGAGGTCATCTACGATGATGACCTGTTGCCCGGGTGTGAGGGCGTCTTCGTGCATCTCCAGAGTGTTAGTTCCATACTCCAAGGAATACTCGGCCCGTCTCGTGCTTGCAGGGAGCTTTCCGGGCTTGCGTATGGGAACGAACCCTATCCCTAATCGATCTGCGAGGATGGGGCCAAAAATGAAGCCGCGGGCTTCGGGGCCCACCACGGCGTTCGGCTTCCAGTTGAGGTTTGAGAGGTCTTGAGCGAAACGGTCGGCAATGGACGACATCAGTCCCGGTTCACTCAGGACGGGTGTGATGTCCCTGAACATGATTCCTGCTATGGGGAAGTCGGGAACGGTGCGCACAGCACCCCGAATCCTCTCAAGTAGTTCGTCGGCCATGGCACATGCTCTCCGGGGAGGGTCCGGGCCGTCGGGCGATGCCCTCGGGCCCGGTTTCCCGTTACGTATTTCCTCAGAGACCTAGGGTGTCGAACAACCAACCGAAGGTGGAGTCGTCGCCTGGACCTATGTAGAAGAAGGTCATCAGGACGAAAAGTGTCCACATCACTGGGTTGAGTTCGTCCCACTTCTGCATGCCGATCTTGATCACACAGTAGCTGATGATGCCCCACGCAATCCCATCGGCGATGGAGTAGGTGAAGGGCATCATGACCATGGTGATGAAGGCTGGGAGCGCCATCTCGTTGTCGTCCCAGTTGATGTCCGCAGCCTGGCGCATCATCAGTGCGCCGATAATCACCAAGGCAGAAGCCATCGCATATTGCGGGATAGCCGCGAAGAGGTCCGTGAAGAAGAGCCCCAATAGCATCAGGACGCCTACGGTGACGGCCACTAGGCCGGTCTTCCCCCCTTCCTCGACACCTGCGGCGGACTCGATGTAGGTGGTGGTCGTGCTGGTGCCGCAGATGGCGCCCACGATAGTCGCTGCGGCGTCGGAGGCGAATGCCTCGTCCGAGTTGTGGAGTTCGTCGTTCTCGTCGACGTATCCGGCTTGGCGGCCGACAGAGTAGAGCGTTCCAGAGGTGTCGAAGATGTCGACGAATAGGAAGGCGATCATGACTAGCATGAAGTCAGACAAATTGTCACCTACTGCTGCCATGCCATTTTCCCCGAACGCCGCGAAGAGGGTTTCCTCGGGCATGCTCGGCATGCTAACGATGTCCCCTATCGCTGGTGCGGTCGCTGTCGCCGCGCCCCAACCGGGCGCGCCTTCGAAGTAGAAGTTGTATGGGTCGGAGGCACCCACTAGCCAGCCGTATACTGCAGAAGCGAGGATGCCGTAAATCATGGCGCCCTTGATTCCGCGGGCCATCATGACAGCGATAGCAAGGAGAGCTATCATCCCGATAATTGCACCTTCTTGATAAAGAGCGTAACTCCCAAGTTCGATGAAGTCCGCACCGCCGGCCTCGTGGCCTGCTGGTATCCCATAGGACGTGCTGCCCCATCTCTCGGTGTCAGCCAGATTGACAAGGGTCGCTCCATCGTCCCGGATCCAGCCCATCTCCCTGAGGCCGATGATAGCTAGGAACATCCCGATACCGGAGCCTGTGGCGACCTTGAGGTCAGTGGGTATGGAGTTGATCATCTCTGATCTCCAGCCCCCAATGACGGGTACCTGCGGCAACGACATGAGCAGGAAAAGCAACCCCTCAACGAAGACCGCGAAGAGCGCGAGCTCCCACGCTATGCCCATTCCGAAGTTCACGACCGTGAACGTGAAGTAGGCGTTCAGTCCCATTCCCGGAGCCAAGGCGAACGGCAGGTTCGCCCACAATCCCATGACTACGCAGCCCACGAAGGCGGCGACAGCCGTGGCGAAGAGAATGTCCGAGAATGCCTGCGCGTTTCCTGCATCGGTGCCATCCCCAATCGCTAGCGTTAGCATCGCGGGGTTGACGAGCAGGATGTACGCCATCGTCAGGAAGGTCGTGAGACCCGCCCTGACCTCGGCATCGAAGGAGCTTCCCTTCTCTGTATATCCAAAGTATTCATCCAATTGTTGTACTTCCATTTTTTCACCTTTTTTTCCATTATACCAATGCTTCCGCTTGGGTGAGCCAATGCATGGCCGGAGTAGGCTATGAAGAATATGGAAATGCTGTGGTAATGCTAATCTCCGAGTAGGATAAATGGGGAGTTGTTGGTTGGTGTGCATACCTTCATTTCTCCTGCAAGTTCGTTGGAAATCGGTAGGGCGCCCTCCTCTGTTGCATGGAACAGAACCAGATTAGAGGGGTGGCACGCTCTTGCAAATCCGATCAGCCCCGCGTGGTCAGCATGGTTGGAAAGATCGAACTTATCCACCTCGAGGGGGATGTGTACGATTGAGCCGTAGATTGGGAGGCGTCGCTCTTCCATCAGTTTGCGGCCTCCGGATCCTTCCGCTTGGTAACCGGTGAGTAGGATCGCGTTGGCGTCGCTATGCCTCAGTCGGTTCAGGTACCAAATGACGGGCCCGCCGTCCATCATGCCGCTAGTTGTTACTATAACGTCGGCACCGAGGGCCTTCTTCCTGTCAGACTTGCCAGTGACTCGTTTAGACCACCGGTAGGCGGCCTCCATCTGATCTGCCTCCCTAATCAGTTCTGGGCAACCGAGCCATTGTTTGGTTACCCTGGTTCCCATGCCATCATAATGGACTTCAAGTCCGGGGGCGTGCTTGTAGAGAATCCGGAGAATGTCTTGTCCCCTTCCAGATGCGAACGCTGGAATCAGGGATGTCCCCCCCCTTCTAGCCACCTCAAGAACCCTGTTGACGAGCCTGGCCTCCTCGTCCGGTCTGGGTCTGTGATGCCTGCCGCCATAGGTGCCCTCTAGACAAAGGATGTCGCAGTCGATCGGTTTGGCAGCTGAGGTGTTTGGGCTGTCTCTGGTGTCTATATCGCCAGACCAGAGTATGCGTGCTTCGGGTGTCTCGATTTCAATCATAGCCGCACCGGGAATGTGCCCGGCCGAGTGGAGTCGGCACCTCCATGACCCTATCTCGAACCAGGCACCGAAATCATGGGTAACCCAAGAGTCCAATGCAATTTCCATATCTCGTTTATCCCAGCCAAGAGGGTACCCCTCGATATCCGATACCTTGTATGTGTCTGACCACATTATCTCCGATACTGCAGCGGTTAGTCTGGTGCCATGAAGAGTGGTTCCGTATGCGGAGGAGAGCCATGGCGCCATCCCAATGTGATCGATGTGGGCGTGGGTAATCACTGCATGTCCTACGCTTGGGGCCTCTGAAGGGTACTTGGGAGGCCTAGTGGGTGCCAACCCGTAGTCTATGAGAAGTCTTGTACCGGTACGATCCTCAATGACGCACCCCACGTTACCCACTTCATCGGCTCCCCCCAAGAAATGGAATCTAATCCCCCCTTTCGGTGCGGCGGAAGGGTGAGACGACGTGCTGCCAGCAGAGTATAGGACCATAGTATGACATAATGCGCAGTTGTTGTTCTTGCAATAAGACTGCTGCCGACCCTACCAACCCCTTCAGTTCCACTCCGTCATGTTTCTTCTGCAGATACAGAATGTTCGCACACTCAAACTGAAAAATTATTACCTACATCGGACAATAGTTCAGATGATTATCATTGATTTAAGTAAATAATAGAAATTATTGATCCTTTTCCAAGGAAAATCTTCTCGAGGTGAAGCAAAGGGGTTGGGGGGAACATTGAGGACGGATCCGCCATCGGGTTCCATGGCAAGAGACCCCTCCTTGGAGTTCATTGTAGATGATGACAGGTGCTTCGGGTGCGCTGCGTGCGTAGCCATATGTCCTGTCGATGCGCTCTTACTGGAAGGAATTCTAGCAGTGGTAGATGAACCCACATGCACCCATTGCAAGTTGTGCATTCCCGAGTGTCCAGTCCACGCACTTTCTCTTCAAGTAGTGGTGGCCCCATGAACACAGTAATCATCCTGGGCGGTAACCTCAGCGCACTCTCCTGCGCACATAGCATATTGGATTCATGCCCCGACGTGAATCTCCACATCGTAGAGGAGTCAGCAGAAATCGGCCTCATAGGGGAGGGGCCAGGAATCTTTTCTTCATGGCCAGTGACCCCGCTGCACTGGCTTTCGAGCATGGGGTCGCAGGAACCAACCCCAGACTCAACGGCGGTTCGCAGATCTTGGCTAGAGAAGGCAATGGCAACGTCCCTATCTTCTAGAGGCTGCACCACCCATCTGCGAACCAGAGCAGCATCGACTGACACGACAGGAAACCTCACCATTACAGGTGCAGGCCCCCTCGGGTCGTCCCAAATTTCATCCGACATCCTCCTAGATCTGAGAGAGAACACGCGGCCCGACGAGACCTCCTGGGAGGGAGGGGTTTGCCTTTCGGTTCACTCCCCCGAGGCGTCAACGATTGGACGCAGGCCCGATGGAACCACTGAGATTTGGTGGTGCGGTGCGGACCAGACTCAAACGAGCTGGGTTCAGAGAATGAGCTGGACCGGCCTCGACCCGAACACGTCTCTAGAAGACGAAATCGCCCGAGGCATAACCACCGCTTCATCCACCGTTGATACAATTATACAGGAACCCAGGCCACAACCGATGGAGGGCCCATGACACGAGCTGCGGGACCCATCGGCGACTACGTTTGCACCAGATCGTCGAGCACCAGGCACGGCATCCTCATCGACCCTGCAGATCAGGCACCTGAGGTTGCGGCCAAGAGAGCGATTGCCGCCGCTACCGCAGGAAGCAAAATGGTCCTAGTAGGTGGCTCCACAGACACTGACATGGACAACGTCCATGCCACCGTTGTGGCAATAAAGGAGGCGCTGGAACTAGTTAATTGGGCTTCCAGCCAAGACTCAGAAGCGCACGATTCCGATGACACAATCCCAGTAATCCTATTTCCACAGGGAGCGGCCGCCCTTTCCCCAGCAGCCGACGGCATCACGTTCATGATGCTGATGAACTCCACGGACCCACAGTTCCTCGTAGGCGAGCAAGTTGCCGGCGCGCCATACGTGAAGAAGACAGGGGTGGAACCAATCCCAATGGGGTATGTGATCTGCGCCCCGGGAGGGAAGGCTGGGAAGGTTGGCAAAGCCGACCTCATACAGCCGGATGACACGCAGGGCGTAGCATCATACGCCATGGCCGCCGAATGCTACGGCTTCCGGATGCTCTACCTGGAAGCGGGAAGCGGGGCCTCCGAACCGGTCAGCACCGAACTTATCCGCGCCGCCAGGGACGCATGCGACCTCACATTGGTTGTAGGAGGGGGAATAAAAGCCCCCGCCGCCGCCAAGGCTGCTGCAGACGCGGGTGCCGATTGGGTCATCACAGGCACCCTGACGGAGGGATTCGCGGATGCCGACGAACTTCGCAACTCTATTTCCCACATCGTTCAGGCAATCCAGAACTGAGCATAGGACAGGCACCCTGAAACGCCACTACCCACCCTGCAGCACGGTGACAGAAACCGACTGCCCCTGCTGCAACGTCGCGATGGAGGTCCATGGAGACGTAGTCAGCGGCCAAATCCATTACTGCAAACACTGCTATGGGATGCTGGCTTCGGACAGGTGGACGAACACAAACATGACTTCCCAGACCATCAGGAATCTCCGGTCGTCGGTGTTCAACGGCGTCCCAGCAGGATACCGGTGCCCTAACTGCGCCGGTGACATGGTCAAGTCCCCCGTGAAGATCGCAGAAGCCCAACCCATCGAGGTAGATGGGTGCCCAAAATGCGGCTCACTGTGGTTCGACAACCGAGAGATTGAGCCTTTCGCTCCCGACTACGAAGACGTCACATCTGATCAATCCCAAGACCAAGGCAAAATTCCTTCAATCGTCCAATCCATCCTTGATTGGTTCTAAGCCTCTCCTGAAGATCTAAGCCGCTCGATCTCGGCTTCCATATCCATTACCAGTAGCAGCAACTCCTCTTCATTCCGAAGCAGCTTGGAATTCTCATCCTGAAGGGCAATCAATCTAGCCGCATCTGCATCCGCTGCCACCCGCCTTGCCTTTTCGTTCTGCAATTGACCCTCCAACTGCCGGACCCTCGCATTTGCCACGCGAACACGCTCCTCCGCCTCTTCGTGGAATGAAGGCCCAGAGAACCCTCCAGCCGGGGCCATTTCGACCTCTCTCAAACGCCGTCTCAGCGACGCTAGCTCACTTTCCAATCGAATGACCTCGTCCCATCTCGAGACCACCTCCTCTATGAGGCGCGCCCTAGGAATTCCCTCCAAACGCTCCTCGAGCCCCCCATCATCGTCCTGCCTCGGGTTTCTCACGGTCATCAGTGGTCGCAGCTAATTCCAAGTGATTCCCACTTGAACCTTGAGGGAATCGCCACCCACACCAGCCCGTTATCCAACCGTTCAAAGAATGCCGAATTAGTCGCGTTTATACAGAGCCCCCAAATCGCCCGCCCATGAAGGCGTACAGGGCAACGGGTTCTTTCCGCTCCGGGAAGCACCTCCAACCATTCTCCGTGGACATCGTTGCAGAAAGCGAGGAAGGTGCCAAAGAAAGGATACTGTCCACATTGGGGAGCCGACACCGAGTCTCCAGGCGATTCGTGCAAATCGACGCTCTGGACCCCATCGACCCCTCCGAATCCTCCTCTCCGGTTGTAACGGCTCACTTCAGGGGCCAATAGGACAATTCTATGACCTGCTTGGGTAATTCTGAAAGCCCACCAGCTCGGGGGCTTCAGACATGAGGAAGTGGTTTATGCGCCAATATTGGCGAATTCAACAAAGCCAAGCGCTGATTAGCCTAGTGTTCTGGACCTCCACGCTAACCCTGCTAATTTGGCCATACGTTTCATGGAGATTCAAAGCAGGGGACACGATTGCAGCAATTCCGGTCACTTACTTCGGCCTGATTTCCATAGCTGTCTCCGTTCTTGTCATAGTTCTCCTAGTGGGCCTTGTATACGACGTAACCCTAGGCCTGTGGAGGGATCACATTACTGTGATGAATGAGAGGAACCCCTTCGCTACCTACAAACTCAACCCTACATGGGGCCTCGCGATCGCCCAGACCAACGAGATTCTCCGAAGGGTTGGGTCTGACGACGAAGACATACAACGTCACTGCCGATTCATCGATAGGATGCTAGAATGGAACAGCCAAGAGGAAATCTGGGCTAGGTCCCTTTCATCCTGGAGGGAAATCCTCGGTGACGAAGACCCGTTCCTGTTCCACCTTAGCGAGGACGCTATGAGGAACCTCGAAGAGGCCGCCGACAACCTCGAGGAATTCTAACCCACTGATCGGCATGACACCTGACGCCGAAGAAGTAGTTCGCATAGCGCACCAAGCGGGCTCGGCGATTATGGGGGTATATGACGAATCGACAAGCATGCCATTCCAGACCAAGGAGGACTCTTCCCCCCTAACCAAAGCCGACCTCGCCGCACACGAAACCATCCAAGCTGGCCTTCTGTCCGTGTTCCCCTTGCTACCCCTCGTCTCCGAGGAGGGCAGGGCGGGGAATCCTCTCGAAAGCGAGTTTTCATGGTTGGTTGACCCCCTAGATGGCACTAAGGAATTCATCAAACGCAACGACATGTTCACTGTCAACATAGCCTTGATGAGGCGGACTGGAAATAGGTGGAACCCAGTCTTCGGCGTGGTTCACGCACCCGCAACCGGAATCACGTGGGTCGGCGGGGCCAATCACCCCTCCGAGCGCCGAAAAATGGGCGTGAACACACACATCAGGGTGAACGAAGAAATCACCAACCCGGTAAACCTGGTTGCAAGCGGCAGCCACAGGAGCCAAGTCGACGAGTCGTTCGCCGACAAGCTCGGTTCGTACAGCCTAGTGCGCATGGGCTCCTCGCTCAAGGCATGTGCAGTAGCCGATGGAAGCGCCGATCTCTATCCAAGATTCGGACCCACCAGCTGCTGGGACATTGCCGCAGCACATGCGGTCGTTGTGGCTGCGGGAGGATTTGTGGTTGGCCCAGACGGGAACGAGCTAGATTACGACCTCGTGGACGACGTTCTGAACCCACACTTCTTAGTTGCCTGCAGCCCCCGGTGGAACCACATCTGGGTGGACAATCAGAATTAAACGGACATCGCGGGTCGCCGGCCCGTTCTGGTGTGCTCATGGGGAACAGGGTTGTTTGGCTGTTTGGCCTTTCCGGCGCGGGAAAGACCACAATCGCCGAGGCAGCGGCGGAGCGATTCGGCACGGAACTCCTCGACGGAGACACCATCCGCGAGTTCTTTTCCAACTCGGATTTCTCCAAAGAAGGAAGGGAGAGGCACCTTCTAGGCATTGCGAGGATGGCAGCCATGATTTCCAAGCACACTCACGTGCTCTGCTCGTTCATAACGCCCTATGAAGACGTCCGAGAGGAGATTCTCGAGATACTCCCCCCCGACTCAGTTTTAGTCCACGTCTCCACCTCTTTGGAGGTGTGTGAGGGCAGAGATGTGAAAGGCCTCTACGCAAAAGCCAGAAGCGGGGAAATATCCAACTTCACGGGGATTTCAGATCCATTCGACGAGCCCCAATGCGCTCACATTTCACTCGATTCAACCGGGTCCGCCGGCCACACCGTCAATGACATGGTCGACCAACTATCACACCTCTTTGAGAAGCCAAAGTCCGTGCTCCTCCCCGGACGCTGGCAACCGCTTCACGTCGGCCACGAGTGGCTGATTCAGCAGGAGCTGGACCAGGGCAAACGCGTGGTAGTGGGAATAAGGGACACCCCAGTCACGGAATCCGACCCCTATCCCGCCCTACTTCGCAAGAGGATGATCGAACACAGGTACAAGGACGAGGACGTTGAGGCTTGGATCATGCCAGACATCGAGGCTGTATCCTACGGAAGGAAAGTCGGATACCAGGTTCGAGAGGCGGAGGACATACCCCCCGAGGTATTCGAGGTATCCGCAACGGGCGTCCGGGGCGGCAACAGGGCAAACGTCTCCCAGCAAGTCATGGAGTTCATGATTAACGAGGGGATTTGGGACGGCGAGTGAGCCGGGACCCTGATTCAGCCCTGCGACGGATTCTTGACACTCGGCTTGCTCGTGGGGCCATGCCCACGGTCGACAGAGAGGAGTTGCAGAGACTCGCGCAGCTCGTGGAGGTGAACCGTGAGAGACTTGAGACCATCGACCGACAGATACGGAATCTGGAGAGTATCAGACTCGAGCAAAGCCATGCTATGGAAGCGCTGGAGGGAATTTCAGAGGACGGCGCCAAGGGCATCATGCTCCCCCTCGGAGCAGGCGTCCAACTCATAGCCGACATACCAGCCGACGCCGGTGCAGTTGTTGATATGGGAAGCAGAGTTCAGGCTGAGAAGACCCGGGATGAAGCCACCTCTATCCTGAAGAAGCGGAATGACGAGCTGATAGCAATCATGGAGACGGTAAAAAGGGAGTACGACGAGCTTGAGGGACACGTCGTTTCATTGGCTAACCAGTTCAACGAAGCCGTCGAAGGGACTCAAACAGACCCACCCCCCACACTGACAGAAGAGGGAGAGGCAAACGCCCCAAAACCACGATCACGCAAGCGCAGGAAGCGAGGCACAGAGCTAACCCTGGATGACTGAGGCGTCGAAATGGGCCTGTTTGACCGCTTCAAGAAGAGGGTCGACGAGACAGAAAAGGAGGGGGGACTGACAACCCCGGTTGGGTCCGAGGAGGCCGCAGACGCACTCGCGTTCCGAGAGGACACCCGAAAAAAGGTCAGCACGCCCGAACACGAAGTTGAACCCCCCCACACAGAAGGCACCCAAAGTCAATGGGAGGAAATCGAGGACGGGGAATTGTCCGACCCATTCTCTGCACCCCTGTCACCCAAGGAAAGGAAGAGGGCAGAAAGGGAGAGAGCTACTCGAGAAGCCGAGAACCCGCCCAAGGCCAAGCTAAAGAGGGGGGTGATGGAGAGCACAACTGGTAGACCGCTAGTCTCTGCCACACCCACTCCCTTCCAAGTAGACCTCGCCGAGGACTCCAAGTCTAGAGGCGGCCGACTGATCAAAGGTGGCGCGACTCTCGACGCCCTCCTGGACGAACTAGCCATAGACCTAATGTCTGCTGACATGGGACACGATGCCGTGTCAGAGCTCGTGTCAGAGCTCCGCGACAACCTCGTCGGCGCGAGGGTTTCAAGAAAGTCCAGCCTAGACGAAGTCGTCGAAAGAGCACTCAGACGCTCCCTAGCCTCCCTACTAGAGGCAGGGTACTGGGACTTCGATGCAACCGTGCGAAAGCTAGCCACACAGGAGACCCCGGTCTCCATCATGATGGTAGGCGTTAACGGAACGGGAAAGACAACGACCACAGCCAAGATCGCCAAGCGCTTGACGGACGAAGGCTACGAGGTAGTGCTCGCCGCCGCCGACACCTTTCGAGCCGGGGCCATTGAGCAATTAGCAACCCATGCGGAACGACTCGGGGTCAGATGCATCAAGAGTCAGAGGGGAGGGGACTCAGCGGCGATAGCCAGGGATGCGATAGAGAGCGCCACCGCCCGCGGCGCGGACATCGTGATTATCGACACTGCCGGGAGGATGCAGAACAAGTCAAACCTCATGGAGGAGCTGCGCAAGGTGCACCGCGTAACCCAGCCGGACCTCGTAATTTTCGTAGCCGACGCACTCGCTGGCAACGACGCGGTCACCCAAGCAACCGAGTTTCAGCGAATGCTCACATTCGATGGAGCAGCACTATGCAAACTCGACACCGACGCCAGAGGAGGTGCAGCCCTCTCCATCGCTCATGCAACGGGCCGGCCAATTGTCCTAGCAGGGGTCGGCCAGGGCTACGATGACCTCGAGCCGTTCCGGCCCGACTGGCTTCTTGACAACATTCTAGGCTGAACCAACCATTCTTTTCATGAATCGTGCCCCGCGTGGCTTGCCCGAATGTCATCCGCGACCCCACCGAACTCGCTCATCGTAGTGGCTGACAGGATCACCGGGGGCCGAATCCAAGCAATCATGAGACATAGGGGCTGGGAGACCACAATCTGCGACGACGGAGATATGGCTGTCGATGAGTATGTCAGACTGAAGCCGAACCTGGTTTTCATGGGACTCGACCTCCCTACCATGGATGGCCACGTTGCAGCGCTGGAGATGAGGGAGACGGACCCAGAGGCAAGGATCGTCTTCGTCACCAGCAGAACCCGCCGCCACAAAGCGGCAGACGCGGCCTATTCCGCAGGTGCAGTAGCAGTCCTGACCACCCCACTGACCCAATCCGACTTCGATGAGAACTGGATCAAGATCAACGGGCCGATCCCCGAGGCACCCGGTCTCGCGGATCTCGACGACATATACCCCAACCTGCCTGACAAAGCCCCGGACGCCTCGCCACCCCTGCCTGAGCTCCCGACCCCCGAAGACCTCCCACCAATGCCCGGACACATGGAGAAATCACCCAGCCAGAATCGCAGCAGGCTGTACCCTTGGCTATCCACGCTTGCCCTTCTCACAGGCCTTGCGTTAGCATTGGCTATTTTCTTCGGCTACATAGAGGTGTAAGTCTCAGAGCCTCTCGTCCGTAATTAGATCCGCCGGAACACCGGAACCCAACCGGCTGCCCGGGGGAGCGTCTGTAATGACCTCCACCGAGACCCCTCCGTAGTCCAGGAGCCCCTCGTCCAGAGCCGAGAGCCTGAGATTCACCCTCCAACGTTTAATCGCCTCGAAAACGACATAGGACAGAAGGCCGAATAGGACGATTCCAGAGCAGACCCAGGCAATCAAGTCCTGAGACGCCATCAACCCCTCTCCATAAGGGCGCTCCAAGAGGCTTCGGCGTACGCTCTGGCAGCCTCGCCCCTATCCTCCGACCTGTGAATCCCCGATCCCACAATTATTGCGTCGGAACCAGCCCGAACGGCATCCCCGGGGTGCCCGTATCTCTGACCTAGGACTCCCTCGGCGGCGGCGAGGTTGACACCCGGGGTCCAGATCATCTTGCCATCACCTGCTGCTGCCCGAAGCGCCTCAATCTCAGAAGGCGAGCTACCGTTTCCGATATACCCGATTACGTGGGGGGAAGCAGAGCCTATCTCGATCGTTCTCTCGGTGTAGTCCGAACCAAGCAGATTCCCTCTGCTTGACATCTGAGCCAACATGATCACGCCCCCTATTCGCTGAACACCATCCCAAGCAGCGGCTATCCCGTCTACCACATCCGGTCCACTGACACTGTGCGAGGTTACAATATCCGCCCAAGACTGGATATCGTATAGGCCACCCATCTGGGTTTGCGCAACCCGACCGATATCGGCAAACTTCCTGTCCTCGAAGAGCAGCAGCCCGTTTTCCCGAGCAGCTTCAACGACCCCTTGCCAACCCTCCAGCGTGAAACCCTCAATCATGTCAACATGGGTCTTGAGTGCGACAATATGCGGCCCAACTTCTCTCACGAGGCTGACAATTCCATCTATTTCCGGCACGTCAGCGGCGAGAACAACGAGTGACTGCTTACTAGATGCCATCTCCATGTACTGGTGAGCCAAAGGATGAGCGCAACCGTCCCACCTAGGCCCCCACGCCTCCTCGGGTCGCATCGTGCACCCCGGGCAACTCAGCTATGTCAAGCCTTTGTCTGCCTCAGAAACATGAAGCACCCCCAGTTCCAGCCAGCTCCGTGCACCCAGCTGCGCTGGTAGGTTTGGGCGGCGCTCTAGGTTCAGTTGCACGATGGGGCGTATCTGTGGCGCTCCCTGCCAGTAATGACGCTGAAGTACCTTGGGCAACCGTCACCGTTAACCTCCTGGGCGCCTTGCTGCTCGGAGCTCTGATGGCCGTAACCTCCACCTCTTCCATGCAGAACGACATGACGTTATTCTTCGGCACAGGACTTCTCGGGGGCTTCACCACAATGTCAGCATTCGGCTTCGAGACCGTCAGACTGCTGCAGGCCGACAGCACGTTTGCAGCAGCAATTTACGTGTCCCTCAACCTGTTAGCCCCGCTGATGGCTTGGCTGGGCTGGTCCCTGACACAGGCAGCTACCTAGGGGTGCTCGAATGTCACCAGAACCTCCAATACGACTCTTCGAAGTCACGACGAGGGAACTTGCTGGCCTCCCTGATTCCCGCGGAGAGAGCGTCCGCTCGATGCTTTCCACCGACCACGGAATAGAGGTCTCCACGATCAGAGTTGTATTGGGATACCAGGTCTTAGCCGATATCAGCGATGAGGAAGCCGAGACGCTGGTCTACGACCTGTTCGCAGACCCAATTATCGAGAGGGGTGCCACAGATTCCCCATTGCTGGACAGGTTTCCCGAGCCACCTGAGGTCGCCGTCCAGATTGGGTACAAGCCAGGCGTAACCGACAATCCCGGGCAGGCGGGCCTAGACGGCCTAACCACACTCTTCCCCCACCACTCCTCGGGAAGGGTCGCAACATATCGTACCTACGCATTCTGGGGGGTACCGGATGAGGCTGACGCAGAGGATCTGGCGAATGCCCTTCACAACCCGATGATAGAACGAGCCTCGATTTCAGGACCAGAGCGATGCGGCAGAGGCGAATGGCCCAGTCTAGAGTTCCCCGAGAGGAAGCCATCGACGCTTGTCGGCCCGACCACGGTTGATTTGGAGGTAAGTGACGACGAGCTCGTCGAGATCAGCGAGAAGGGGATACTGGCTCTCAATCTAGAGGAGATGCGAGCCATACAGATGCACTTCAGGGATCCCGATGTCAGAAAATCCAGACGCATGATGGGCCTACCATCGGAGTCACCCACGGATGCCGAGCTTGAGTGCTTGGCTCAGACTTGGTCGGAGCACTGCTCCCACAAGATTTTCGCGGCCAGAATTCACCACCTCGACTCAGAAACTGGGGAGGAATCGGTGACCGACTCACTGTTCAAAACACACATCGTGCAACCAACAACTGACATTGCAAACGAAGTCGACTGGCTTCTGAGCGTCTTCCACGACAATTCTGGGGTAATAGCCTGGAACGACGATTGGAGCGCTTGCATTAAGGCGGAGACACACAACAGCCCCAGCGCACTAGACCCTTATGGAGGTGCCATAACGGGAATCGTTGGTGTTAACCGTGACATAATCGGGACCGGCCTCGGGGCGAGGCCGATTGCCAACACAGACGTGTTTTGCTTCGGCCCACCTGATTACGGCGACAGCATCCCAGAGGGGCTGTTCCACCCCTCTAGGGTCTTCAGGGGAGTTCACTCCGGAGTGAGGTCAGGCGGTAACGAATCCGGAATCCCTACTGTGAACGGGGCTATCGTGTTCGATGAGAGGTACATCGGCAAGCCTCTGGTGTTCTGTGGGACAGTGGGTCTGATGCCACGTCGGTTAGCCGACGGACGGGACACGCACGTCAAGACACCCCTGCCTGGCGACGTGGTCTACATGGTCGGCGGGAGGGTAGGCAGCGACGGAATCCACGGGGCTACTTTCTCCAGCCTCGAGCTAACCGAGCAGAGCCCCAGCTCCGCAGTCCAGATAGGCGACCCGATAACCCAGAAGAAGATGCTCGACATGATTCTGGAGGCTCGTGATTCGGGTCTTATCCAAGTGATTACCGACAATGGCGCTGGCGGGCTTTCAAGCAGCGTTGGAGAGATGGCCGAGTTGACCGGGGGAGCGGACCTCGATCTGGGTGCTGTGCCCCTCAAGCAGGCAGGGCTCTCCTCTTGGGAGATTCTTGTATCCGAGTCCCAGGAGAGGATGACTGTGGGAGTGAGGCCAGAGGATTGCGTTGAGTTCGAGACGTTGGCCAGACTCCACGAGGTCGAGGCAACCGCGGTCGGCACGTTCACCGACTCGGGTGCGTTTGCAGTCAGACACGGGGACACCCCAGTAGCCCACCTCCCGATAGGGCTCCTCTATGACGGCTGCCCTCAACTCAACCTCGAGTCTGAATGGGTCCCGCCAGTGCACGTGCCAGTGGAGACCCCTGATTTAGGCCCAAGTGACATGGGGGGGTTACTGGAGAGGCTGATTGCTAGGCCCAACATAGCCAGCAAGGAGTGGTGGGTCCGCTCGTACGACCACGAGGTCATCGCCCAGAGCGTGATCAAGCCTTTCTGCGGCGCCAATCACGACGCACCCGGGGACGCCGCGGTCATCGCCCCGATACAAGGCGGAACGCAAGGGCTAGTGATTTCGAACGGAATCGCTCCTAGGTACTCGGACATTGACACCTATGCTATGGCAGCGGCATCTGTCGACGAGGCCCTTCGCAACGCAGTCTGCGTTGGGGTTGATTTGGACATGATCGCGGGTCTCGATAATTTCTGCTGGCCCGACCCTATCGAGTCCCAGAAGACGCCGGACGGACGCTACAAGTTGGCCCAACTAGTCAGGGCAAACCGAGCACTGGATGACGTTTGCAGGGCATACAGGCTCCCTTGCATCAGTGGCAAGGACTCGATGAAGAACGACGCAATGCTGGGGGACGAGAAGATAAGCGTCCCTCCAACGCTGCTTTTCAGTCTTCTAGGCAACCATCAGGACGTCCGTCAGGCGGTCTCCTCCGACTTTAAGCGCCCAGGCGATGCGATATACCTTGTTGGAAGCACCCTTCAGGAGCTAGGCGCCAGCGAGCTCTCCTACATGCTCAGGGACGAGGGCACTGGTGGCATAGGCGGGTCAGTGCCGCGAATAGACCCCGAGAGGAACATGGCCGCCTATCGATATCTGACCTCTGCAATGAGGGAGGGCCTGGTCGCCAGCGCGCACGATTGCAGCGACGGGGGGCTCGCCGTAGCGCTGGCCGAGTGCTGCTTCGGGTCCGACACCGGGGCGTCGATAGACATCTCCCCCCTCTGGTCGGACTGCCAACAACTGGACGAGTGGGGGGCTCTGTTCGGTGAGAGCCTCGGGCGGATACTGGTCAGCGTCTCGCATGAAGACAGGGAGGCGTTCGAGGATAGGTTGGGGAGGACGTCCTGCCACTACCTGGGTGCCGTGTCGGAGGGAGAGGATATCTCTGTGACCAAGTCAGGTAGGGACGTGCTTCTGGCTTCCATGCCCGCACTGAGGGACGCTTGGAAGGGCGCTCTGCACGGAGGTGGCAACCGATGAAACCCAGAGCCGCCATCCTGTCTGGATTCGGCATCAATTGCGAGACTGAGACCATGGCGGTCTTCGAGATGGCGGGCGCATCCGCCGAAAGGGTCCACGTCAACCGCCTTGTGAGCGGCGAGGAGATGCTCTCAGAATACCAGATCATGGCCATCCCCGGTGGCTTCTCCTTCGGTGATCACTTGGGTAGCGGCAGGCTTCTGGGCAATCGCCTTAGGTTCGGCCTCAGGGAGCAGGTCAGGGAGTTCGTTACCGCCGGGAAACCAGTAATCGGCATCTGCAATGGCTTCCAGGTCCTAGTCAAGATGGGGCTTCTACCGGGTGACGACCAAGTCAGCCTGACTCAGACTGCATCCCTCGCGCTCAACGACAGCGGACACTATGAGAACAGGTGGGCAACTCTCGAGTTCGACCCAGGCAGTCCGTGCATCTGGACTATCGGGCTCGAGCGAATCAGGGTCCCCGTCCGTCACGGAGAGGGCAAGTTCGTCACAGACGATCCCACCCTGATGGATAAGTGGGCCGAGTCGGGGCAACTGGCCGTGCGGTACGTCGACCCTTACACCGAGTATCCCAGCGCAGGCGACGAGCCCCTCCCATACCCAATCTCTCCCAATCAGAGCTGGAGGAACGTTGCCGGGGTTTGCGACCCCTCGGGGTTAGTATTCGGCATGATGCCGCACCCAGAGGCGAATCACTCCACTTGGCTTGGAGCGACTTGGACCAGAGAGGATATCGAGCACGGTGAGGGCGAGGGGATGCCGATCTTCCACAATGCGGTCAATTTCGTGAACGGCGCCTAAGAAACACCCCAGCAATATTCCTTTTTCCAAAGTCTAACCTTGTATTTCTAGCACTCTCTTTGTGGCTGCCAATAACAGAACCACTACGAGCAATCCCCTGACACCACGCTGGGAGGAAACCTGTGCCCCGTACCTTGAGCCAATAATCCCTCCCACCAGCACTGTAGATGCGAATGGAAGAAGGAGCCCGGGGGCTAGGTCAAGCCTCCCAGCCAAGCCTGTTCCAACCAGGCCCGCAAGAGAGTTCAACCACACGAACAGAGAAGTGGTGGCAGCAGCCTCCTTTGCTGTGCCCCATCTCCCCAGCATCAGGGCAGGCAGCAGGAAGATCCCCCCTCCTAGCCCTATCACCCCGCTAGCCAAGCCGATCCCCCCTCCAACTGCCGCTGCCTTGGGTGCACTGGGCCGAGTTGCCTCACTCACCCCCGCATCATCTGAAACCAACCTCCAGGCCGCCACAATCAATGCGATTGAGAGCAGGGCATCGTACACTCCCCCCTCCACTAGCATGAACCCGCCGAGGGCAGCCATTGGGACGCTTGCGGATATGAACGGGATTGAGAGATCCCAGACATGATGACCGGATCTGTGGTAGTGCCAGAAGGCAATCCCAGCGACAATCAAATTTAGGGACCATGCATACTGCTTGAGCCAAATCACCTCCGATGCGGCAAAGGACGTCATCGATAACACTGCTAGGTATCCTGACCCCCCTCCTAGTCCAACTGAGGAGTAGAGGGCAGCCACAGCGAAGAGAGCCAATAGGACCAACACCAGCTCAGTGGAAACCACGAGGACCGCTTTGGGAAGGACACTTCAACTCCACCGTTTCTCGGGATGCATGGAGATAGGGGTCTCTCTGGAACGGGCTTTGGAGATTACGACCCAACTCATGATCGAGGTGGCCTCAGAGGTGGTGCTCCTAGGGGACGCAGCGGGGAGGGTACTCTACAGTGACATCGCATCAAAGGTGGATGACCCCAGATTCGACAACTCTGCTATGGATGGCTGGGCTGTCAGGGAGGTGGACTGCCAAGTGACAGGGGCCGCATTGAGGATAGTGGGAACAAGCCAGGCAGGTGCCGGAGACGTTCCAACAGTGGGTGAGGGCGAGGCCTGCAGCATCATGACGGGAGCACCCCTTCCTGAGGGGGCCGATGCGATAGTGATGGTAGAGGACTCAACGGTTCAAGACGGCAGCGTCACAATCAACGGGCCAGCTAGGCCCGGATACATCCGTAGGAGGGGGGAGAATCTCCTAGAAGGTACCGTAGCCCTGAATTCCGGAACCCTACTCACTCCAGCAGCAATCTCCCTCGCCGCAACAATGGGCCATGGTGATGTGTGCGTGGTAAGGAAACCGAGAATAGCAGTAATTGGAGTGGGAGATGAGCTGACACCTCCCGGGAAACCCCTGTCTGAGGGAGCGATATACGAGTCCAATACGTTCGGAATCTCCTCACTTGTGGAGAAGATGGGCGGCATCCCACAGAGATTTGACCTCATCCGGGATAGCATTGATAATCTAAGAGAGGTCCTTGACGAAGCTGCGAAATCTTGTGATGCCATCATCACCAGTGGAGGAGTTAGCATGGGGAAGTGGGACCTTGTCAGACGAATAATGGAGGAAGAGGGAAACGTCCGATTCTGGAGGATAATGATGAGACCAGGAGGCCCACCGATCTTCGGTTCTTGGAAGGAAAAGCCAATCTTCGGCCTCCCCGGCAACCCAGTAAGCAGCCACGTTGTGTTCAC
Source organism: uncultured Candidatus Poseidoniales archaeon (assembly GCA_964563355.1). Classification (GTDB taxonomy): domain Archaea; phylum Thermoplasmatota; class Poseidoniia; order Poseidoniales; family Thalassarchaeaceae; genus UBA36. The sequence continues at coordinate 161,914 of CAZLVU010000002.1, read as the reverse complement.
AGTCTTGGTGGCCCCTTGGTTGTCCTCTAGCATGGGTTGTGACGAAGCTTCGGGTCCCAGACTGGCAAACCGAGTCAGGGTATTGATGGAGGAACCGCTCAGGGGCGCGCCTGGGAAATTATGCTTGAGGAGAATCTCAATCAGACAGGATGGCGATGCCTTAGTCGGCACCACAAGAACACACCAGGGAAGTGGGAACATCCACAGCATGGTGGCTCACAACGGCCTGTCGCTCCTATCTCCCGGCAACGATTGTGACAAGGGTGAGACTATCGATGCCCTTTGGCTGTGCTGAGCCATTAACCCTAAGAGCGTCCGATTGCGATTACCCCCTGATGTTCCCAGAGTGCATCGAGTGTAGAGGAGTGAGGGGAATGTGTGGGATAGACCCCTGCCCACTCCTTTCTGAAATCAGGGGGAGGTTGCCTCAAACAGAGCCAACTAGCTTGGATGACATGTCCGGCCCAAGCCCCCCATCCTTGTTTGTAGGCCGTTATGGGTACCCCAGTGTGCGGGCCGGCCTAAGCGCTTCGTGGGCCCAAGATTCTAACGCACCTCTATCTTCCAGCGGGGACCCATCCGACCTATTCGGCAAACCGCTGGAGGAGGTAGCCGCCCGTCACGCTCACCTAGTCACCGGAGGGAGAAACATGCCAATATCCAGCCCATGTGATCCGGGCCCGGTGCTTGAGGCTACCCAAGTCATAGCCATGGCATCCGGCCCCGTTGATGTGGAGATGGATTTCAACAGACCAGTTCCAATTGGGGGGAGTCCCACGTTCGATAGCATGAGCACGCCCCTGGGCCCTTCCGGCGAGGTTGTAAGAGCGGAGGTGGTCAGTCACGTGAGTATACCCAGGAAGGTCGACTCAGTTTCCGGGGAGACCGATCTCCTTGCTAGCGACGCGATGGAGGAACTCACGGCTTCTGGCATAGGGGAGGCTCATGTCTCTAGAATCCTCTCTTCGGGCCTTCTCGGCAAGGAGGGCAACAGGAGGCTGGTTCCTACGAGGTGGGGAATAACTGCCACTGACGATACCTTGTCTAAGCAGCGGTGGGAGCGAGTGAGGGACATGCCCTCACTAGACAAGGTCTTGGCATTCGATGCTACCTACTTGGACAACAGGTTCCACGTAATTTTGACTCCGGGACCCTGGGCATTCCACATGCTTGAGGCTTGGTGCCAGGGCTCTGTTTGGGCAACCCACGGACAAGTTCTTGAGGACTGGGAGGATCTAGAGCCGAGGACCGAGTACGCTCATTCCATTACCGGAGCATACTATGCCACCAGGCTCGCCGTCCTAGAGTATATGGAACGCATTGGTAGGTCGGGAGCATGCCTAGTGTGGAGAGACATAGGACCAGAGTACTGGGCACCTGTCGGCGTTTGGCTGATTAGGGAGACGGTCAGGGAGGCCATGAAGCGGAACCCACGGGTTTTCGACACAATCAACGAGGCCGTTTCTCACGTCGCTCCGCGGATCTCCTCCCCCGATGATCTCAGAGGCTCTTGGTTCGTAAATCGGAGGAGACAGACTAGGCTCGACTCCTTTTGAGAAGAGGGTTGGGCATGGTTTCAAAGGAGCGCGCTATTACTGCTAACCCCGCGTGAGGTGATGGGATGTCCGACTGGAAGAAGAACGGGTTCGCAAAGGACGGTTGGATAGACATCAAGGGAGCTAGAACCCACAACCTCCAAGACATCGATGTTAGCATCCCTCGAGGCAAGTTTGTGGTTATATCCGGTGTGTCCGGATCAGGCAAGTCCAGCTTGGCATTCGACACCCTCTATGCCGAGGGACAGCGTCGTTACGTTGAGAGCCTTTCATCGTATGCAAGGCAGTTCCTCGGGCAAATGAAGAAACCCGATTGCGACTCCATAGAGGGCCTATCTCCTGCAATAAGCATCGACCAGAAGCAGGGTAGCCACAATCCAAGATCAACAGTCGCCACAGTAACCGAAATGATGGACTATCTCAGGTTGCTCTGGGCCCGAATCGGCCTCCCTCACTGCCCGGAGTGCGGACGTGAGGTCTCACGCAGGACCGTACAGGAGATAGTCGATGACGTACTGTGGCGATTTGAGGGCCATGGTATAGCGATTTGGAGCCCCGCAGTACGCAATCGAAAGGGCACTCATGCAGACCTGTTCTCAGCTCTTGTTGATCAGGGCTATCTCGTAGGAAAAGTCAACGGCAGGGAGTCCAGCTTCGAGGAACCACCCTTGCTTGAGAAGAATCTCCGGCATGACATAGACGTTCGGATAGACCGCCTCCTCCTACACCTCTCCAACCGCCAGCGTCTAACGGAGGCTGTTGAGGCCGGTCTCAGGCTCGGCGCCGGGTCGGTTGCCGTGGAGAGCCTTAGCTCTCCAAAGCCCGGCGAGGACAACTCAGAGGAGCAGCGATTCCGCACAGAGGAGGGCGAGGTAATCGCATACTCCGAGGAGTTCGCATGCCCGACACATGGGGCCTTTCTTCCTGAGATGAGCCCGAGGGTATTCTCCTTCAACAACCCACTTGGTGCCTGCCCCTCTTGCCAGGGCCTTGGAGTACAGCGTTCGTTCTCTCCCGATCAGGTGATAGACAGAACTGCTACCGTGGCAGAAGGTTGCATCAGGCCGTTTCGGCGTTCCATGATGTCGGGTTGGTACCGCAGCCAGATGGTGCAGACCTGTGACCACTATGGGATACCCACCGATGTTGCGTTCATGGAACTCGACGAGGACAGTAAGGACATTCTGCTACACGGCTCAGGCAGCACCCCTATCCAGTTCCAGTTCACTTCAGAGAAGGGCTCCTCCTACCAGATGTCGAGACCATGGGAGGGCGTGTTCACCAGACTTCGACGTACATACACTGACACCAGCTCCGATCGCACCCGCTCTAGGCTTTCATCTTACATGACGGACGAACCTTGCTCCGAGTGCAACGGAGACAAGCTCAACGAAGCGGTCAGCAGAGTCACCGTGGGCGGAATCAACTTGCCCGGAATTTCAAGGTGTAGCGTGCTTGAGGCTCTTGCAGTTGTGCAGCACTGGCGTCTGGGCGAGCTTGACAAAACTTGGGAGAAGTTGGACAGAGAGGTGCCCCGAAGCATCGTAATCAGCACCACCAGTCGACTCGACGAACGCTCTATGTATATCGCTAAGGAGATCATCAAGGAGATAGAGTCCAGACTGCGGTTCCTAGCTTTGGTAGGACTAGACTATCTGACCCTCGACCGCAGGGCAAACACCCTCTCTGGGGGAGAGAGCCAACGCATTAGGCTGGCAACGCAGATAGGGACCCGCCTCACTGGAGTGATGTACGTTCTTGACGAGCCCAGTATCGGACTTCACCCTCGAGACAACGGAAGGCTACTTGAGACTCTCCGAGAGCTCACTGAGCTTGGCAACACCCTTCTGGTAGTAGAACATGATGAAGCCACCCTTAGGCAGGCTGACTGGCTGGTCGACCTAGGCCCTGGAGCCGGTAAGGAGGGCGGCAGGCTGGTTGTTAACGGCCCCTTCGAAGACCTAATGGCTAGTGATGATAGCATCACTGCTGCCTATTTGACCGGGAGGGAGAGCATCCCGATCCCAGATGACAGAGTGACGCCAGATAAGGAAAGGCGGGTTACAATCTCGGGCGCGCGTCAGAACAACCTCCGTGACATAGACATCTCGATCCCTCTCGGTTGCATGGTTGCTGTGACTGGAGTTTCCGGATCGGGTAAATCTTCCCTGGTCACCGAAACTCTGGCCCCGGCTCTGCTCAGGGAGCTGCACGGCGCGGACTCCAAACCAGGAGTAATGGACTCAATCACCGGATTGGACATGGTCGACAAGGCCATTGTGATCGACCAGTCCCCAATAGGGCGAACCCCTCGGTCGAACCCAGCGACATACACGGGCGCCTTCGGCCCAATTCGAGAGCTTTTTTCCCAGACAAAGATGGCTAAGGAGCGGGGATACCAACCCGGCCAGTTTTCGTTCAATGTAAGAGGAGGTCGATGCGAGTCTTGCCGCGGAGCCGGCTCGACCAAGCTTGAGATGAACTTCCTTCCAGATGTCTGGGTTACTTGCGATGTTTGCAAGGGCAAGAGGTACACTAGAGAGACTCTCGAGGTCAAGTGGAGGGGCAAGACGATTCATGATATCCTGGAATTGAATGTGGAGGAGGCTTCCAAGTTCTTCGAAAACCAGCCACGGATTCATAGGATACTGGGCACTGTCAGTGACGTCGGCCTAGGCTACATCAGGCTGGGTCAGCCTGCAACAACCCTCTCCGGTGGAGAAGCACAGAGGGTGAAGCTAGCCACGGAGCTACACCGGCCCCCTAGAAAGCACACCTTCTACATCCTCGATGAACCAACAACCGGGCTTGCGTTGTCCGACGTCCACCAGCTAATCGAGGTCCTGCTGCGCCTCAGGAGAAATGGGCACACTGTTATCGTAATAGAGCACCACCTAGACGTAATCAAATGCGCAGATTGGATAATTGATCTAGGCCCGGAGGGCGGTGAGAGGGGCGGTGAAATAGTCGCCGTGGGACCACCTGAAGAGGTCGCTAGGGAGCCTTGCAGTTATACGGGTCAGCACCTGAACGGAATGGTGTAAGAGAATTCTGGGCCAACCCTTGAGAAGGGCCGCCCTAATCGGGACTCGATGTACCGCTCTGGAAACCCCGCACTCAACGACTCTTCATTTGAGAAATCAGCCTACAAAGGCGCGTCTTGGTGGGAGGATTACGAGTCCAACCTGATGACGATTGAAGGGGTTGCTGAGAAGACGGGGGTCCTGTTACTCATCACCGCCACAACCGCACTAGTAACGGCTTTCTCCATGCCGGAATCTTTTCCGCTCATCTTCTTGGGCGCTATTGGGGGTTTGATTATCGCATTGCTCGTAATTTTCTCGGGTTCCACTAGTCCAGTACTAATTTGTGCATATGCTGCGCTCGAGGGACTAGTCATCGGGGGGATGACCTGGATGTTTGAGGTTGGGCTCGACCTCCCTGGGATTGGCATCCTAGCTGCACTGCTGACATTCATGATTCTCGGTGCGATGATTGCCATATACCGAGCCGGCCTCATAAGTTGGGACAAGAATCTAGCGATCGCGGTCAGTTCTGCGGTTGTGGCGATATTGCTAATCTATGTGATTGACATCATTGGCATATTTGCAGGGTTCAATGTCCCATTAATCCATGAGGCAAGCCCATGGGGCATCTTATTCTCACTCTTCGTAGTTGGTATCGCGTCCCTTTGCCTTGTTGCCGACTTCGATTTCATTGAGAGAGGGGTTCAGTCGGGCGCTCCTAAGCAGTTGGAGTGGAGGGCTGCTTTCGGACTAATGGTGACGCTAATCTGGCTCTACCTAGAGATTCTCGAGCTGCTGGCCAAGATTGCCAGCGTGGCGAGGAGCTAGGAAATGGAAACGGAACTTATTCTGAGACTTTCTGTTGCTGGGATGGCCCTTGGCATAATCGAGGGGATCAAGCCCGGCCCTCTTCTGACAATGGTAATCCGTGAGACGCTTGCGGGGGGGTTGGGTGCGGGTGCCAGGGCCGCTGCAGCCCCAATCTTCACAGACGGACCGCTGATTATTGTCAGCATATTCCTAGCTTCATGGTTCGCTGATCAGCCGGGGGTTCTCTGCGTCATTTCCTTGCTTGGTTCTGGCTACTTGGTTTGGATGGGTTCCGAGTGCTTTCGAATGGAACCCCCTGATCCAGAGGCTGAACAGGAACATGCCTCAGGGTCGTTCGGGAGGGGGGTTGTCACCAACCTCCTCAACCCCAATGTGTACATCTTCTGGTTCCTAATAGGAGGCCCACTTATGGCATCCGCAGCAGGTGATGAGCCCCTTGCTCCAATCGCATACGCGCTCTCCTTTCTCCTTTCCATAATACTGGTGAAACTGGCAATAGCGTACTTCTTCGACAGGACCCGGGACGCGCTCTCACCGAGAGCATACAGAACCGCACTGGGAGTCTGCGGAATAGGCATGCTCGCCTTCGCTCTAGGGTTCGCCTACCAAGGATTCAGACTGCTATCGGAATCAGCTTGGTGGGCATTCTGAAATGCTACGGGCTCAATTTGCTAGAGAGGCGTCTCCAGCTCTTTAATCCGCCTACAATGTCTCAGGGCCACCGAGTGGTAGAGGCTGGAGCGGGGCATCTCGCAGAGTTGGCCCTATTGCTAGAGTCCCGAAAATCCCTATCTCCCCCCCGACATTATGAGCGTGCCCGAACCACGGCCTTCCGTGCTGATCGATCACTATGTCGTTGAAGTCACCGAATCCACCGCATCTGTTGTACCCGCATCCGGCGGACGTGTCCAGCGGATCCCCCCAGCCGTTAACCTGGACTGTGGTCATCAGGGGCATATCGCTGAACGAATCGGTGATTACCGTGAGGTAACCGTTCCATGTGTCCCCCCCCGAGTCCCCTAGGTATCCGAAGGCGACCTTGCCAGCACTTCCTGCAGTAATCACGGGGAACCCCGTTCCGTTGAGCCCAATGGGCGGTGCGATCATCATCGGCTCGCTCCAGGTGGCACCTTCGTCTCTAGAGTAGGCGTAATATGGCATGTTGTCGAAGCCCATCCAGAACGCATGGACGTTGTCTTCCGAGTCTGTAGCCACCTGAGCTTCTTCGAAATTCCAGGTCTCTGCTGTGCCGGAGTCCTCTGTGGGAAGAGGGTGCTCAGTCCAAGTCAGACCCCCGTTAGTGCTACGATAGATAGAGTAACCTTCCCCACCGTTACAGCCCCTGTTCCCTCGGTAGAAGTTCCCGTTCTCGCTCCCAGTGATGTGACCAGTCAGACCACCGCTCTCGCAGTCAGTCGGGGTCCCGGGGACCTCCGGCCCCCAAGTCAGCCCGCCATCGTTACTAGTCGAGCATACAGGATAGGGATAGTTGCCGTTTACGCAGAACACCCAAGTGGTCTGGTGGAAAAGTGCCGGATAAGGCGACGATGCTATCGTCTGGTGGTCCTGGACCGACCATCCGGTCGCTACCGACGGGCCAGTCCAGCTCTGCCCCTCGTTATCTGACCACTCAACCGTCATTCCCAGTAGAGCGTGCATGTCGAACTTCATGATCCGGTCAGTCCACGGATCCACGTAGACGTACGGGTCGTTGCTGTTGGCTACTGGAAGAAGGGCGCCATACACGTCCTCACATACGTATTCACTCACATTCACCATCCCCAACATCCCTGAGCATCTTACGATTGCAGTTGAGCCCGCCGGTCCATTGCCCCAACTAGTCATGTATAGGTTATCGAGGGAGGTCACACCAATTGTAGGCTCGAAGGTGGTCATCCCAATTCCGTAGTACGTTCCCGTGGCACAAATCGGGGCGTTGTTACCAATCAGTACCGAGGTGCCGTTGAACACGTCTGAAACCTTCAGGGCATCCGTTGAGTTGCTGTAGTGGTACCAAGTCGTGTTGCTAATCTCGCCACCAGTATCCTCGCAAAGCCCCTCGAAGATGCTCGACTCCTCTTCGAGGGCCTCTCCTTCTCCAAAGCAGCCGCTTAGGGAAGCCATCAGAAGCAGGGAAACGATGCCTAGTGCCGCGACACGCACGTTGTGGCGGCCGAGCACTGCCTACATCAGTTAAACGGATTGCAGATTCCATCTGTTCACAGTATCCCAGACCGGCTCCTACACCTCTCACTACAACAGCAGCGTGGAGTTCCCCCCTTCGGGAAGAACCACTAGGTACTCTAGTTCACCGTAGAGGGAAGGCCCCTCCATCAGAGTTCCAATCACCGCCTCCTCAAAGCCTCCGGTGTTGTGCGCCAAGGCTATCCACGGCCTACCCTCGTCGTCTATCTCGACGTCGATGAAGTCACCGAAGCCGCCACATCGAACGTTCCCGCAGTCAGGGGTGATGTCCAACGGGTCATCGGGATGGTTTACGGCAACGCTGGTGATTAGCGGCTTGTCCGCGAAGGCATCGGTCATAATCGCCATGTATCCAGACCACCCTCCGACGCTAGTGTTCTCGTCATAGTTCTGGGACTCTCCGATGTAGCCCACCACAACTCTCCCCTCCGCTCCCGCGAAGATAGTTGGGAATCCCGTTTCGTTCACTCCTGGAGCAGCCACCATCATCGGTTCGCTCCAAGTTCCTCCTTGATCCCTCGAATTCGCGTACCACGGCATCAGATCATCCCCAATCCACGTGGCGTGCACGTTCCCCCCATCATCGACAGCAGTTGCGACCTCGTGAGAGTGCCAACCGTCCTGCATGCCGACCTCCGTGGTGATTGTGTGCTCGCTCCATGAGTAACCCCCATCCAGTGAGCGGTAAACGGCAGGACCCTCACAGGAGGGATTGCCGCGGTAAACGGCCCCGTCAATACCGCCAGCAACGTGACCATGGAGCCCGGAACACTGAGGGAAGCTGCTGCTAGGGTAACCCAACCTCTGGACATCCCACGAGAGACCCCCATTTAGCGAACGGGAGCACTGGGCGCCCAGAGCTGGAGATCCGGTGTTGATACAGTATACGTAGATCACAGGATGGAAGGCGGTGACCCCTGGCGGGGGGGGCATCGATGCTATGCTCTGGTGGTCCTGTGTGACGTAATAACCCTCAACCGGGTAGGGTATGCTCCAAGAGCCACCGTCATTGTCCGAGTACTCAACAAACATCGCAGCGAGAGCGTGCATATCGAACTTGACCAGCCTGTCCGTGAACTTATCCACGTAGATGTACGGGTCGTTGGAGTTGGGCGTTTGACCCGAATCCTCGTCTATCTGTCCGAATGGACCCACGTCCTCCCAAGTCTGCCCTTGATCCATCGAGCGGATAATGTGGGTCCCATCCCCAAGCCCGTTCCAGCTCGTGAAGAAAATGGCCCCCGACGAAGTGATGCCTATCGTCGGCTCGAAGGTGTCGAAGCCAGTCCCATAGTAGGTTGCGATAGAGAAGAATGGCGTGCTGTTTCCTGTGAGATTGGAGCTGATGTTGGCAGCAGCCACCGCAATCGGGTCGGTAGCATCGACCGCTCGCCGATCCGTAGGTGAGCCCGGGTAGTGGTACCAGGTCGTGATGGGGATGTCCCTACCGAAGACGAGGGGGCCGTCCTGCTCCACATCGCCAACTTCTTCCTCCCACCATGTGCACCCCGTTGACAAAGAGCAGACAGTGAGAAGACTTAGCAGAAGCGCGCATAACCTCATACAACCAACCTACAGCCAACCGTTCTCAACCACGGGAGGGACCGAATCCAGAACCGACTCCTTGGGGGTCCTCCACTCCATCCCTAGCTCCCTCTCTGCCGGAGACGCGTCCCAAAAGAGCCGCTTGTTCAGGTGGGCCCGTGCCCACGAGAGACTTATCCTGGGGTGAAAGATCGAAACGGCAAGCGAGAGAAGGTATGGAATCTGGAGGGTAGGCACCCTAATGTCCGGGTGAGCTGCCTTCAACGTCCTCGCTATCTCCTTGAACCACATCTGTCCTGAGACCACAAGGTACCGCCCAGCCTCTTCACCCATGGTCAGGGCTCTAACATGGGCCTCCGCGACGTCCCGAACATCCACGATACTTACATGCATGGGGATGACGAAGGGAATCTCTCGTCTGATTAGCGTCATCAAGAACGACACGCTCCCTCTTAGGTGCCTCTTGCTTAGGGGTGGACCGAAAACTACGCACGGGTTGATTGTCACCATCCTAGGCCGTTCTCCCCCTCCCTTGGCAGAGTGCCACTCTCTGACTGCCCTCTCTGCGCTGAATTTTGCCAGCCCGTACGGGTTTTCCACCAGGTTGGCGTCATCTGCCCAGGTTTCTGTGGTGAGGATCTGACCATCCTGCCATTTCAGTGGCCGTATGGCCGCTGTAGAAGAGGTATGCACTAGGCATTTCACCGATCCGACCGAGTCGATAGCGTCGAGAACATTCCGAGTCCCCACAACGCTAGGGTCGACAATCTGCTCTTGCGGCCTCTTGGCAGTCAATCTCACAGCAGCCGCAGTGTGAATGACATGGCTACAGCCCATCATCGCTCTATGCACGGATTCAGCATCCAAGAGATCCATCTCAATTATTTCCAAGGACCCTCCTTTGGCCACCTCCATTGCAGTAAGGTGATCCACCCGACCCGGGTCCTTGGCATCCCTGACTGTCGCCCTGACTCTACTACCCTTGGATAGCAGGTTAGCAACGATGTGGCTCCCGATGTAGCCACTGGCCCCGGTGACCACGACTACTTCATCACCATCGCGGCCCGCTGTCATGCATTCGTTACCCTACGCATCGCCTTTGTCTTTACGGGAGAGGGAGAGATTCGGGGACCACCAGTTTGCACGACCCATCAATCTCATGGCCGACGGGACGACGATTGCCCTAACTATGGTAGCATCGACGAAGACAGCGACAGCGAGCGCGAAGCCAATGGACTTGATGATCATCACGTCTGCGAACATGAATCCCGAGAACACGGCAATCATTATCGCAGCAGCTCCAGTAATCAGCCTACCCGAGGCTTGGAGCCCTTCTGAGACAGCTCGGGTGTTGTCTTCGGTCTCGAGCCAGGACTCGTGAATCCTCGATAGCATGAGTACTTCGTAGTCCATCGAGAGGCCGAAGGCGATCCCGAAAACAAGAGGCGGTACCATTAGGTCGAGAGGTTGGGGTGTGAAGTTCAACGGGCCAGCTAGGAGACCGTCTTGGAAGACCACAACTAGCAGGCCGAAAGACGCGGAAATTGAGAGGATGTTCATGAACACGGCTTTCAAGGGCACGATTACCGAGTGAACCTGGAACCATACGAGAACCATCGTGACCACCAGCACGAAGGCGAGTGCAGTAGGAATGCGCTCGCTCAGGTGCTCCTTCATATCGACCTCATAGGACGTCCAGCTGCCGACCAGCACCTCTTGGCCACTGTTGGCGGTGAATCCTCGCATTTCTTTGATTAACCCCTCTGCTTCGTCGCTCCCACTCGCATAGAGGATGGGGATGTTGATCATAGCCACAGAGTCTGAGACCGTCGTCGACCAAGCGACCTTAGCCTCCAGCGGCCATTGGGATACCTCAGCATCGAAAAGATCCGGCATGCAAAGCGGGTGATCGACTCCTATGACTCCCTCCAGCTCCCTGAGTTGGTTGCAGACCTCTGAAATCTCAATTGCCAAGGGCTTCGAATACGCAGCTTGCCCCTCTTCAAAGACGATGACGATGGGCACAACTGATGCGGTGAAGGCAGGGAACTCCTCTTCCAGAATCTCGTAAGCCTGCCTAGTTTCCAGGTCAGGAGGAAGCGCGTCTAGGCCCCCTGCAGTCAGCTCCACGCGGAGGAAGGGACTCCCTAGTAGTAGTAGCAGAACCATTGACGGCGCAAGCCAACCAACCGGATTCCTCATGACTAGTTCCGAGAACCTCTCCCAGAACCTCGAATCTCTCTCGGCCCCGAGAATTGGAACTGGGAACTTGTCAATCCCACGTCCAAACAGTGAGAGCAGTGCGGGCAGCAGCGTGAGAGAGTAGAGAAGGGCTCCGAGGACTGCTAGGAATGCTCCCATGCCCATAGAAGGCATGTGCGTTGCTGGGAAGTAGAAGAGACTGCACAGACCAACTGCGACGGTGGCCCCTGAGAACAGTATCGCCCGTCCGGCTGTGCCCATCATCGTGGCGACGGCGTCCTCCACTCCCTCGCCCTTCTCGAGCTCTTCACGGAACCTACTGATCATGAACAGGCTGTAGTCGATGGAGACGGCAATCCCAATTAACGATATCATTGAAACCGAGTACTGGGTCATTGACATCCATCTCGACACCAAGAACGAGAGACCAGTAGCCAGTGGAAACATGCAGCCTGCGACTGCCATAGGAAGTAGAGATGCCCCAACCGTCCTGAATACGAAGAAGAGAATGATGAGGGAGATCGGGATGCCAATCATCTCAGCTCTGTGCTCATCGGCTTCGAGGAGACGATCGAAGTCTGAGTCGATCATCAGACTCCCAGTGACGAGAACTTCGAGTCCCCCACTCTCCACAGCCGCCCTGATTTCGTCGACCTCTTCGGAAATCTCCTCCTCAGAACCATTGAATTTCACGAATGCGGCGACTCTGTGTCCATCCTTGGAAACATGCCGAGAGAGGTGAGACGCGTCAGTCGGATTGTCGTATGCCAAGCTGATTTCTAGAACCCCTAGAGAGACTTCATTGAGGCCTTCTAGGGATTCCGACACAAAAGCCTCGAATTCAGGATCATCCCAGTAAAGCGTCTCATGGGAGAAGATGTAGATGACACTGTTTGTTGCGACGATTGGCAGCTCTTCGCTGACTAGCTCCAGCGCCCTCCCTGACTCCATTGCGGATGGAGGAGAGTTGCCATCTTCGAACTCATTTCCCTGTGCGATTAGGATGAGAGAGAAGGCAATTGATGCCAATGATGCGGCGATAACCAGCGCCCTCCGGCGATGAATCGCTCTGCCGGCACTAGACAGAATACCTTCCACAGTGGAATCCGCATTGGTCGAGTTTATCTATTTCTCTGGATGGAATTTTGCAGATTGATCTACACTACTAGGGAGGAAACCGAGTCCACGACAAGGGAAGGACTGACGCCGCTTTCATCTAGGTCGGACCTAGTCGCCTCTCCTGACAGGACCAGGATTCCGTGGACACCCGCTCTCTCAGCCATCTCCATGTCTGTGTAGAGGCGATCGCCAACCATTGCGCAGCTGGAGGGGGACACGCCCAACTCCTCGATTTTATGCATGATCATCCCCCTGTTAGGCTTCCCACAGACGTGGACCGGCTTGACCCCGGTCGTTGCCTCGAATAGGGCCATGTAGGCACCAGTGTCAGGAAGTCCGCCGTCGGGAGACGGGCAGACCAAGTCAGGGTGGCTTGCGACCATCGGGATCCCCCTGTGAAGGTGAACCGAGGCAGTAGCTAGTTTCTCGTAGGTCACTTCAGTGTCATATCCTAAGATTACGTACTCTGGGTCGGTCGAGTCAGTCGAGATCCCTGCGGCTTCCAGCATCCCCCTCATTCCCTCGGTCCCAACCAAGTATGCCTTGTTGACGCCCTCCGTGGAAAGCCAGGACAATAGGTCGTGAGTGGAGAGCAGCACCTCTCCCTCCTGTGCCTTGATTCCCAGCACCCTCAGCTTCTCTAGGTACTGTCCCACCGATTTGCTAGAATTGTTGGAGAGGAAAAATCGACGGATACCCTTCTGGTCGAGTCGTTCTAGAAAGTCCAACGCGCCCTCGATTACCCCCTCTCCGAGGTACATGGTCCCATCTAGGTCCAGGAAAACGACTTCGATGCCCTCAAGAGACTCATCAACTCCTACTCCCACGAACCAATCACCTCATGGCAGCAATATAGTCTTGAACAGGAACCAAGGACTCCAGAGAGCCTTCTGTGCCTCCTTGTCTGCTATCATTCCAGTCATCATGTCGGCCATCTCTTCCTTCCTAGAGGCCTTGCCCACAAACCAATTCATCAGCTTCTTCCACTTGACTATTTTCTGTAGTCTGTAGGAGTTGGTCAGCTCCTTGCCAAGGGTCCCCCACAGATCCTCCATGTATCCCACTGCCGACTCTTCGGGAAAACCACCAGCATGAGCTTCCCTGTCGAAGTGCTTTGCAGTCAACTTCGCAGAAACGAGCCCGTTCCCGATACCTTCTCCTGTGAACGGGTCGACCAGACTAGCTGCATCCCCAACGCACATGACTCCCGCTCCAGCAGTTCTCCTAGGCTGGAAGGATGGAGCCTTCTTCCTTGGTGATCCGAAGGGCAGTTGCCATCCCTTTCCTGAACCCTCTACAAATCTCGCTCCCTTGAAGCGCTCCTTGAACACCGGGTGCTCCTCGATGACCCACCTCTGCTTCTTCCTTAGGGACTTTCCAGTACCAGTCTGCTTCCTCTGCTCTGAGATGACCATTCCTATGCCAACATTAACTACCCCTTCTTTGACGGGGAAAAGCCAGAAGTATCCGGGGATTACCTCATCGATGAAGTGAATCTCAATCGATCCTTGGCCTCCTTCGAAGCCCCCGACTCCTTCCCAGTACTCTCTGTATCCCCCACAATAGTGATCATCATCCCTCATTGGCTCCCCATGTACTCCCTCCACAAGCTTGGTGGCCACAGGACACATGTATCCTCCCGCTCCAATCGTTAGCGGCGCCGAGAATCGCATGGAGGGACCATCCAAGGACCTCCCCCCAAACTTGCCCGAGACTCCGGTGATTCGATCCTCCTCGACGTGTACTTCTTCCACCCCAAAGCCCTGGATTACAGATCCACCCGAACCAATCACTAGCTCCGTGGCCCTCTTGAACATCATGTAATCAAACTGGATCCTAGGCAAGGAGTAGCCCGCCATCTTCTTCTCAAACTCATTTTGTGGGAGCATTACCTTGACGGAGTTCCCGTTTGCACTACCGAAGACAATGGAGTCCACCACGAAGTGCGGAGTCTCCTCAATCATCTCTTTGACTCCAAGCTCCTTGACGTGCTGGAGAGACTTGCCACCCACAGCATCACCACAAATCTTGTCACGTGGCCACATCTCCTTCTCAATTAGAAGAACCCTGCAACCGCTCATCGCATTGTAGGCTGCAGCTGCTGAGCCACTGGGCCCCCCACCGACTACAATCACATCGAATCTAGAATCGTTGTCTGGGACCTCTCCGGTTTCGATTGGCTCCTCCCACGACATCATCCCACTCGGTAGGCCGATAGGAGCCCTAGAATTCAATTTATTCCATCGCATTGATTCGTGATGTGCCACACGAAACGATATGGAGGCAGCTGTTTGGGTGGTGCAAACCACCCTGCCGGGCGATTGGCTGGAACCTATTGTCGGCCAATGGTCCACTATGCTTGTCGAATCAGGCTTAGCAGCCTGCGTTCAACGCGATAGGGTGACTTCGACCTTCCAGTGGGAAGGGACTCTGGAAAGCTCGGAAGAGTGGCGAATCCAGATAAAGACCTCAGCGAGCTCCAAGGATGAACTGATTGAAGCAATCACGAGCGAGCACCCAAATGCAGTGCCGCAGATAATTGCTTGGCAAGCAGAGTCAACGGCCGAATACACTGATTGGGTGGAAGGATAGTAAGGAGCCAGGTCCTATGCCCGTAATGGATTACCTGCGTCCGGCCAAGAAGGTACCAACAGTTCGATGGAGCTCGGACGACCCAATGTCAACCAAACCCCGCATATCCACCTTGGCGATTCTTGTTATGGGGGAGTTCCTTTTTGGTCTGGGTGACTCAATCCTGATTGCAGCGGAGATTGGAAACACCCCTTGGACGGTACTCGCCGAGGGCATAGCTTTCAGAATCGATTGGAGCATCGGCGAGGCAACCTTCCTCGTTAGCATCGCGGTATTACTTCTTTGGATCCCAATTAGGGAGGTTCCTGGAATTGGAACCATTTTGAACGCCATTATTATCGCAGCCACCATACAAGTAATGGTCCCGCTGATTCCGACACCGGAGAGCATTCTAATGGCATATTTCCAAGTCTTCTCGGGCGTAATCCTGATTGGAATCGGAAGCGCCATGTACCTAACAGCCAATCTGGGGCCGGGACCCAGAGACGGTTGGATGACGGGCCTACAACGGGTCACGGGAGTACCTATCGGGAGGGTTCGGATAACCATCGAAATCTCGGTTCTTGTCATAGGAGTGATTCTAGGGGGGACCTTCGGTCCAGGGACAATCATTTTCGCTTTGGCCATAGGCCCTGTGGTTGCGGTATGCCTCGCTTCCGCAGGCAGGATTGGATCAAATGAGTGGGCCAACTTGGATGCCGAATAGCAGCACAATCGTGGCAAAAACCGTAATCAGAATGTTGTCGTCTATCGGCCCAAACTCGTAACGTTCAACGAACGTTGCAACCACGGCAGCGATAAGACCCCAGACAGGAATAGACGGCTCGCCCATTTCGGCTACCACCCAACCCATGGGAGCGCTTACGATGAACATGAATACGTTCCCGACGGGACTCTTAGATCTTTTCTTGATTATCGCATTTCGCACTACTCCGGTAATACCGTCCCCGAACGCCATGAATAGTGATGGAATTATGGCGAGCCAGGGGTCCCCGACCAGCACCCAGATCAGTGTGATAGAGGCCCACCACATGAAAGTGAACTTGACGTCGTTTTGGTTCTGTTCGGTCTGGAACCAGAACATTCGCATCCCACTCTGGTGAGCAGAGAATGTGAAGATGGTCAGCAGTATTCCACATACTAGGGGGTACCAGTAATCTGTAAACAGTATGGGGACACAGAAGGAACCGACCCCTCCTGCCATCATGTGCACTATCTTCCTGTTGTAGTAAACCGCCCTGATATCTTCGACTCCACGAGCGACCATCATGTCATAGGGGATCTTGGTGACAAAGAGCACGAACATGACATAGACACCCATGCCAGCAGCGTAGTAAAGCTGGTTGTCCATGATTGGCTCGGGCCAACCATACAGCATTAACTGCACAGTTGTAATCGGGCAGGTTCTTGGTGGATTGCTTCTAGCGGTGGCTATGCACGGGCATGGAGTTATTCGTCGCTACAGGGGTTTCCTCCCCGTCACCGATGAAACTCCAGTAGTATCTCTCAACGAAGGAAACACGCCTCTGATCGAAGCACCCAACATAGTAAACGCACTCGACGGCACATTCCGCCTATACATCAAGAACGAAGGCCTGAACCCGACCGCTTCTTTCAAGGATAGAGGCATGACCCTCACCGTATCAAAGGCAGCCGAGCGCAGAGTTCGTGCAATAGTCTGTGCCAGCACGGGGAACACTAGCGCTTCTGCTGCAGCATACGCAGCTAGAGCCGGAATGGAATGCATTGTGCTGATTCCTGAGGGTAAGATAGCCTACGGAAAGATGGCTCAAGCCCTTATTCACGGCGCGAAGACCCTTGAGGTTAGAGGTAACTTCGACGATGCCTTGGATTTGGTCCGCCAGCTGGGCGAGAGGGACGATTTTGAGATTGTTAACAGCATAAATCCCTTCAGGATTCAGGGTCAGAAGACAGCAGCGTTCGAGGTCTGTGACGTGCTAGGAGACTCTCCAGATTTTCATTTCCTCCCCGTGGGAAACGCTGGCAACATCTCTTCTTACTGGATGGGTTACAACGAGTACCGCGACGCGGGGACTTCAACCACCCTTCCTCGAATGATGGGATGGCAGGCGGAGGGCTCTGCTCCAATTGTTCGTGGAGAAGTGGTTCAGATGCCAGAGACCGTCGCTACAGCCATTAGAATAGGAAACCCTGCAAGCTGGCAACAGGCCGTCAGAGCAGCCGAGGAATCCTCAGGAAAGATTGACTGCGTCAGCGACGACGAGATCTTAGATGCCCAGAGAATGCTGGCCCGTGCAGAGGGACTATTCGTTGAACCAGCCTCGGCAGCAGGCGTTGCGGGCGTCGTCAAGAGCTTCTCCAGGAAGGAAATACCGGATGACTCCACAGTAGTTGTCACAGTTACCGGACACGGACTGAAGGATCCCGGACTTGCAATTGATAACGCCAAAGCACAACCCAAAACCATAGATGCCAACCTTCAGTCGGCCCTTGACGCAATCGGAATGCAATGAGCATGGTTATTGCCAACCGGTCAATCCCGCGCCATGGAAGACAAGTTCGCTGATAGGTCGTTTGACACCAGAGCTGTCTGGTCTGGAACTAACAATATTGAGGGATCCGCAACCACTCCAGCATTCCTCACCTCCACCTACCAGTTGACTGAGGAACGGTATCGTAGTTGGATGGATAAGGGAGGACAGCACACACTCCTCTACAGCCGCTACTCCAGCGTAAACTCCGAGGCAGTCTCAGCCAAGATAGCCTCTCTGGAGGGGGCAGAGGACGGGGAGACCTTCGCCAGCGGCATGGCTGCAATCTCCTCCACACTGTTCTCATTGCTTTCTCAGGATGACCACATCGTGACGTCTGCGGACATTTATGGTGGAACTTACGGGTTGATGACCTCCGAACTACCTCGATATGGGATTGAGGTTACAATGGCTGACATGAGGGACCCTTCGTCGTTTGAGGCCGCCATCAAGGAGAACACCAAGGTCCTATATGTTGAGACAATAACCAACCCGGTTCTGAAGGTCTGTGACTTGGATGCGATGGCTGCACTGGCCAAGAAGCATGGGATCATCTCCATCGTAGACAACACCTTCGCAACCCCTTGGGCATGCAAGCCAATCTCCTTGGGGTTTGATTTAGTAATCAACTCAGGAACAAAGTTCCTCAACGGCCATACCGACCTCACGGCCGGTTTTGTGGTCGGCAGAGCCGACCTAATCGAGCGCGCCTTCCACTTCAAGACACGTTTCGGAGGAAGCGCTGACCCTCACATGTGCTACTTACTAGAGAGGGGGATGCGAACGCTTCACGCGAGAATGCCAATCCACGTTTCGAATGCTGCAGAGCTCGCGCAAAGGTTGGAGGGCCACCCGATGATTGCAAGCGTCAACCACCCTTCTCTGCAGAGCTCTGCTGATTTCCAGATAGCCCAGAGAATAGTGCCTAAGGGAACTGGTATGCTTTCCTTCGCTGTAAAGGGCGGCGATGAGGCTGCAATGGCTTTTGTTGGAGCCCTGGAAATCGTGTTCGAAGCCACGAGCCTAGGCGGCGTTGAGAGCCTCGTCGAGTGCCCATTCAACACCAGCCACATGTTCGTTCCAGAGGAGGTTAGGATCGAGGCCGGCATCGCACCTGGCTTTGTCAGAATGAGCGTTGGGATCGAGGACGTTGAAGACCTATGGTCAGACATCGATCAGGCATTGGAAGCTGCCGAGCCATTCTTGGGGAATTGAGGATTTGGAATGGAAACCGCCCTCCTAATCGCTACCCTAGGCTTCCTCGTTCCTATGTGCTTCACCCCTGGTCCGAACAACGTCCTGTGTGCTGCCCACGGTTCTCAGCATGGCCTTCGTGGCACTCTCCCTCTAATTGCGGGGATGGCAATAGGTTGGTCCTCTCTCGGCTTATTCGTCGGTGGGGCCACGCTATTCATCGAGGAGAACCAGGAGGCATTTAACGCTCTGACCTATGTGGGGGCTGCTTACATTGCCTATCTTTCTTTCAAACTGGCAACTGCCAAGCCACTGGACAAACATGAGGAAAGTAGCGAGCGTCTGGGAACATTCACGGGAATCGCCTTGCAGATCGTCAATGGCAAGGCTTGGGTGCACTTCCTAGTCCTGATGACTGCGTTTGGAAACTTGTTTGGTCCGGGATTTGCAGCGAAGGCTACGCTAGTCCTTCTCAATTTGGTTTTCGGCCTTCCAGCTGTGATTTCATGGGCTGCATTCGGCACACTTCTAGGCAGGGTCTTCAGCTCACCAGAGTCTGCAACAACTCTGAACCGCGCAATGGGCCTCTCACTATTCGCGGTTGCAGTCTGGATAATTACTTCACACTGAGGGAACTGCAGGAAAACACCGAGTTTCGGTGGAACTCCCCGATTTTGTTGTAACCCAGACTCAGAATGTTCTCGTCGAACCACACCCCTCCCAGAAGCGTGCTGTCCGGCAACTCCTCTAGGATGAGAATCGGAAGGCATCGTCGAATCGTACCCAAAGCCCCCATCAAAGCCTCCAATTCATGACCTTCTATGTCAAGCTGGATTATCGAAACGCCTCTTTCTGGGCCAATAACCTCGTCTATCGTCAAGACCTCCACCATCTCCGAATTTCCCCCCTCCATCGAGTTCTCACTGACGATGCTAGAAAGCCCACCTAGGGCTTTGCCCCGATCATCCATGGTTCTGAACGGCAGCTCCCCCCCTTCAGAACTGATTCCGGCGTTTCTGAGATCGACATTTTCAATGCCATTCATTTCTAACGTAATTCTAGCACAGCGATAGTTCTCGGGGTTCGGCTCGAAAGCCCAAATCTTGCAACCTTCGGCGCACCCCGTTGACAGAGCGGGGAGGAAATCCCCGAAATACGCACCAGCGTGGACGACATCACCGTCCTGGCAATTGGACATCATGAAATCAATCGTCAGCGGCTCGTAGACCTGGCCCATCAGGATCTTCCTAGCAGCAGGACGATGTGAAGATGAGAGTGGCACGCAGTACCCTCCAAACCTATTGTATGATATCTGGCACCCTAGGATAGGACGGCTCCCAAAGTTGTGCCTAGAAAAACGCCCCCCTGCAGAAGGGGCTAAACGCTCAACAACTCTTCGTACGAGCTCCCACATTCAACGCGATTTGCAACATTCCTCTAATAAATTCATGCAGATACACGTCTTTGCGCCGATTGGTGCAGAGGACAGGATTCGAACCTGCGAAGCACTACGCACTGGGACCTCATCCCAGCCCCTTTGACCGCTCGGGTACCTCTGCTTGAATTTTAGCGAGATGCCGTGCGTATATCAGAATGGCGAAACAACCCCGAATCAGAAATCGAGTCCGTACTTCTGAGCCAAAGGAGGAGCCTCCCCCGTCTTGGCGAAGTAATACAACGAAACACGGTTCACAGCTTCACATGCAGTGAAGAAAAGGACGGAGGTGGCAATACCCACAAACATCAGTAGCAAAGCTAAGCCTCCGGCAAGTTCACCCAACGCGAATAGGGGCACGCAGATTATCACAATCAATACGCAAACCAGGATGTTGATGACCCCCGTTCCTGTCGTCGCGACCACGTCCTCCCCCCAAGTCTGCTGGAACAATTCTGGGCTTCTTTTCATACTCTCGCCAACACCAATGTTATCCAAAACAATCATCGGAACGACGAAGAAAGTCGTTATCCACCAAGCCACCTGTACCAAAAACGAGGCGATGCCACCCAGGATTGCGACGACGGGATTTTCCGATTCTTTCAAGCTCTCCAAAGCCATTATGATTAGGCCAACCGTACCTGAAATTAACCCCCAAACGAAGATCTGAGGCAGGCATTTCAGAGCCTGCCGGATTCCATAGGAGAAACTTGGGTTTGTCCCAGCGGTCAGCCTCTCATGGGCACTCGCGACAATGGCTGCATTCCAGAATACCGTGATTATAGCGATAACCATGTAACTGAGGAAAACGCCCACAACAATTCCATCCTCAGCCATTTCCTCTCCTCCGGTGAAGTAACCAATCCCACCGGAGAATGAAACGAGTCCAAACGCAGCGATAATAGAGCATATTCCTGAAAAAAGCATGTAGACCATTAGCTCTGGGTCTGCCCTAACCACGTGCATCCCTAGTTTAGTAACCCTCCAACCACGCCTAATCCTCTCCATGAATCCTCTTTTCGACTGTCCCCGCCTCATCATCATGGTAAATCCTCCTCGTCGACCCACTTAAGCCTCGCCCGGATTCCTGCCAAAGACTTCATCTCCGGGACTAACCACTCCTTCGCCAATGACCTTCGCCAGCCATCTAGACCATCCGTTCTCCAAATAGTGGTCAATCCTAGAGAATTTCCTTCCCACGAAAGACTCCTCTATCTTGTTGCAAGGAGCACAAGGCTCGGTGATTTCAAGCGACGCCTCACCGATCTCCAGAACCATACCGACTTCGAGAGCAGACCAATCTAGCCCTTCGAAGGTCAAGTTCTCACCGGTCGTTCCTACCTCGATCGGATGCCCTTCCTTCTGCAACGCTCGTATCATTTCTAGGGAGTAAATGCAAACCGCGCGACCCGGATCATCGCTCCTTCTCTCTGCGCGGAATCTGTTGAAATCTCCTTCAACACCTTCGAATCCCAACATGGCTGATCTTACTGGTAGCTTTGGAACCCCTCCCTCGGCACAAACGTTTACAGAATACACGAAACCCTTCAAATTAGCCCTCCATGAAATCGAGCTCAGCATCCAGTCTTTCTACCATTTCCTCGTAGCGCCCAGAAAGCTCTGGGTCAGGAACGCTTAGGTTGTGTTTCCAGTATCGCCAACCAGCTATCGCAAGGGTGGCATACCTATGCATGTCAGGTAACGCGACCCTCTCCTCCTGATTCAAACTTCTGACCGACTCATACCCCCCCACCAAAGCCCGCCATCGTCTCTCATGGGGAACCCCCCCCTCCCATCCGAATCCGACGAAAGACATTGCTAGGTCGAAGATACAGGGACCTACCCACGATTCCTCCAGATCGAGAATTGCTGACACCCCCCCTTCATCCCCAATCACGTTGTCTGGGAAGAGATCCCCGTGAAGGACGCCTACCGGAAGCCCTACTTGCAACCGCTCCCTTAGCGTCGCAGACTCCTCCTTAAGCAGACTAAGGAACGGCACCCAACAATCTCTTTCCTCCGCCAAAGCGAAGACTTCATCGAAGAACTCGAAACCCATCGTGTACTTGTCTGGGAAGCAGTTGCTCGTAGGGATCTGGTGCATCATTGCCTGTACCGCACCCAGACTCTCAAGCGAAGACTCGTCAGTCCCAAGGAACCCCCCTTCTATGAATGGCAACAGCGTCCACGCAACTCCATTCCGTTCTGCTATTAGGCCGAAGCCATTGAGTTCGAATGGCACTACTGTAGGAATCCCATGCACATCTAGATGGCAATGCCGCTCGATTACTCTAGCAACCTCCTCAACTGTATTTGCATCCCAGGCCTTCAGCACAACTCTGGATTGATCGACAAGTTCGAGCAGGGCGTTGGTGTTGTCCCAACCGCCATCCATCACAGCCATCGACTCTAATTCGGCCATCCCCGAAAGCGATAGCACCCATGATGCATCTTCCGATCTGACAGTGAAGCCCACGGAGCAACGCCCACTGGCACCCATATTGCTTCTTCTCTGAAAAGGACCTAGCCAGTGATTTCTCTGCATCCGGAATCTACACACCCCAACTCATGATTGCCGTCTCACACGAATACGCATATAACTCTCAAACGACTCACCTGACCGGTAGAATGCATATCCTCGTAATGACCCGATCAACCCTGTCCCATGGATTCGGTGGTTTTCAGAGGCAATGCATCGATCTTTGCGAGGGCTTCGTCCAGTTGGGCCATCAAGTCACCGTCTTGACCACCGCTCACCCTGACGGAGTTGAGTGTGAGGAGCAGATGGGATTTACTGTGCACTACCTTTCTCCCTCCAGGCCCAGGACTCTTTCCAGATCTTGGTTCATTCAGTCTAGGAGATTCATAGATGAAATTCACAGTGAGAATCCAATAGACGTAATCCACAGCAACCAGTTCGCCGCCTATGGAGTTCTATCTTGGGCCCGAAAACGGAAAATCCCAATCGCAGTCGTCTGCCACGGTTCAATGCGCACAGGCATCCTTTCCTTCTTCTCTTCTGCAGATTTGAGACCACGATACTGGCATTGGCTCCTCCTAACTCCTCTCCATATTCTGAAAAGGGCGCTAATTTGGGAGATCCCAATTAGGAGAAACGCCTCTAGCATAATCCTCGTCTCTCCTACTTTAAAGAGGGATTTCCGCCTATTCTGCAGGGGTAAGCTTAGGGTGATCGAGAACGGAATAGCTTTGCCGAAACTTCCTGAACCAACTGTCGGGAAAGCAAAACTCCGACTCCTTTGCACTGGAAGGGCCGAGAGGGAAAAGGGATTCCATCTGGCGATAAAGGCAGTTTCACGGATCAACGAAATCGACCTACATCTGGATATAGTCGGCACTGGGGCACACATCGGAGAATTACGACGCCTCGTTGGCAATCTGGGCTTGAGTGACAGAGTCAGCATCCATGGGAGGGTGGATGATGAGGAACTTTCCAGACTGTACTCCTCCGCCGACGCCTATCTCCTCCCTACTATTCGTTATGAGGGACTGCCTCTGGCACTCCTAGAGGCCATGGCACATGGACTCCCAACAGTAGCTTCGAGAATTGGGGGCAATAGGGACGTGATAACTCATGAGCACGACGGTCTGTTCATCACCCCCGGAAATCTGGATGAGCTGACATCTGCGATTCGCCGCTTGGGAACCGACCCGGAGTTCCGCTCCTCGCTGTCGGAGGCTGCAAGGGAGACCTCAGAAAGGCGGTTTGACAAGAAAAGGATGGTAATCGAAACCGTCGAAGTGCTTTCGTCGATTTCTTAATGCTGAGTGGCGAGTTGGGAAGACGAGGGAAGAAGATGAACGAGGTTGACGCGTTCATGATCGGCGTTCCAAAGGCGGGAACGACTTGGCTTGCAAATGTCATATCCCAGCATCCGGGAATTGCTCTTTCCGATCCCAAGGAACCTGACATAGTCGCTTCGCACAAGGGGACGTTTGGAAGGACGGATGAGAGTCCAGACTGGTCAAGATACGATGACTGCTTCAGCAGCGATGGAATTAGGATTGATGCTTCGATTCACACTTTTGCCTGCCCACTAGCCCCTGAAAGATTGGCTTCAAGAGCGCCCTCCTTGCTAATGCTCCTGTGTCTGAGGGAGCCGGTTTCCAGGACAGTCAGCCATTGGAACATGATTCGTGATGCCAAACAAGATGAGAAGAATGGGTCCGACTGGTCCGACTTCACAACAGCATGGTCCGATAGCAGGCTAAGGGACGACTCCCTATACGGGGCGGCAATGGCCCGGTGGTTGGAGCACTTTCCACTGGAGCAGTTCCTAATCATCGACAGCCAGAGGATGAGGACCCAACCGGACCGGGTACTCGAGGAAGTGGGATCCTTTCTAGGTCTGGGAACACACTCGTACGACCTCGATCCAAGAAGGCATGCAAATACTGCAATGGACAGGAGACCAGTCACCCAGCTCGGACGCCTCGTCCGTGGCATTTTCTCAATCGTTCCTAGCTGGATCAAAGGACCCGTGGTCAGGTCACTGCAAGCTCGTGACATCAACATATACGCTGCTCCCGTGCTCAGTAGAACCGCGACTCCACGCTCAGTGGGCCCCGAGCACATTTCCATATGCGCAGATGAAATTTGTGAGGACCTAGCCCAATTTGAGTCTCTTACAGGTTTCAGCACCTCGCACTGGGTAGGCGAGATCCGCTCTAAACGTTAGAGATCTTTCTCCAGATGGACCGCAGGAAAGCCTTCGTCCATAGTGAAACCGACTCAGTCCTCGAAAGTGGAACTACAAACTCGTCGCCGTAGCTCCTCAAGCCCCTCCGCATGCTTGTCAGTTCCCCGTTCCTAATGCTCTGGAAAGAAATCATTCCAGCAGCAACTTCTGTATATTTCACCCTATCACAACGGTATAGCAGAAGCTCGCTGCGAAGCATCACTCGTTGCACTCCTGCCCTGTCTGGGTGATGGACAATGCAGTCAGGGACCCACTCAATGGGAAATCCCGAATTTATCACCCTCCAAGCAAGATCGGTGTCCTCCCTGTGAATGAAAAATCTCTCGTCGAACCCTCCTACTGCTTCAAGAGCGTCCCTTCTGTATGCCATGTTCGCAGTCTTGAACCGATTCCATCGATCTTTTGGATTGGGATCCATGTCCGAAAGTGAACCATCCTCAGTCACTATGGTCACGCTGCCCTCTATGCCACCAATCGTTTTGCCACCGAGACTTCTCTGAATCGACTCAATCCAATCAGCGGTAGGCACACAGTCGTCATCGGTAAAGGCGACGATTGGAGCCGTTCCCCTCCTCCAACCTACGTTCCTTGTGTACGCAGGCCCCTTGTCGGTTTCAGAGTCGTCGACAACCTCGATGGAAGCTGGAGCAACAGTTTGGCCTTCCAACGCGGCAAGACATCGAGCAAGTGCCTCCGGCCGCCTGAAGGTTGGGATTACCACATCAACTTCCGATTCCACGACCTTTCGAGGAAGCGAGCCGTAATTAGTGTCGCGTACAGTTCAAGAATCGTTGGCGCCTCGCTTAGGCCGTGATTGACATCGCATCTATTGTGCTGGGGGGGTTCCAAGATGATCTCGTCAACGTCTTCGGAAGCTCCTTTGGATGGTTGATCGGGCATCTGATCATTCTCGGCACCCTAGCTTTGGCGACTCTGGCAGTGGCGAATAGAGACCACATTCTGAACCGTTCCGGAATTAACCGTGGTATGGCTTTGGATGTAGTTGCATTCTTCATCCTTTCAGCAATCTTATTCTGGGTTTTCACAGGCTCCTTTGGATTCTCCTCCGGGCCGTCGGCCTGGCTAGCCGCCGCTTCTTCTCTTAGCATTGGATGGGCCATCAAAGTCCTAGGATAGTGCCTCTAACCTCTTCTCAGGACAGTCACGATTATCGCCAGCAACGTAACTAAAGCAACAGTCCCTCCGATCACATATGGCTCTTGATCCTCCGAGATACCTAGGTCTTCGAATAGTGAGCCATTCTGTGCGAAGCCCACGCTGGAACCACCTGACTCCTTTGCATTTACCTTCAGAGGCAGCGAATCCTCAACCTGACAAGATTGGGCAGTCAGCGTCCTATCATCCATTACAATCAGGCATCCCTCCCAGTCCTCAACCAGATTGGCGGGCGTAGTTATCGTGAACTGGCAGTTTTCATAACCACTCCCACCGGAGATTTCCACAATGCACGATTGTTCACTAATGTCATTGAATCCCGAAGGCCACATGCCCTCCTGGCTCGCACTATCGGATACCAGATGCAACTCTACCGAAAGGCTCTGATTCCTGTTGCTGTCGCAAGAGTAGGCGGCGCTGAAAGCCACGTCATCCCCCGCATCCGCGGTAACCGAGCCTTGCCCGTAGTTGACATTACACCCTATGAATTCGGGAACTATCGCATCCAATGTGTGAGTCTCGTTATCTGTCAGGAACCCTACCGGAACGCCCCCCGCTCCAGTTACCTGGGCCGAAACAGTGACCTCGTAGATCCCCACTCCGACCGTTTTGTCGGCCCCGAGCTCAACATTGAAGCTCTCCTCGGATCCAGATTCCACGGTTAGCGAGGTCGGTCCAGAGGATGCTATCGGCCCTGCGTCGTAGCCTATGGAAACGTCTTCAGAGTAAGCAGTCGGATTCTCGAGGGTACAATGAACCATAGTGGAATCGGATGAAGATGTGAACTCAAACTCAACCTCCGACTCAAGGCACTCTAGAGTGATGGCCGGGAAGATTTGTTGTTGAGCATGAGAAACGGGTGCGACCATGCAAACTAGGACCAAGGAACCAACGCCCAAGGCGAACCTCCAGTAACCCTCCACAGTCGAAACACCAACCACCCTGCCATAGATATTCGCACAACCAGCTCGGAAACCCTGCGAATTGACCGCTCAAAGCATTCATGGGAGCCCCACCCCGCCGAAAGACCATGAGCAACGGGCCAGACAAGCCCAGGGTAGCCATTGTGTCTGAGGGCACTAGGGTAACTAGTGGAACCGAGGTTCAGGAGAAGCTGATAGTCGCTGCCCGAGTCTTCTCTGACTTGCTTAAGCCCACATTCGGACCTAGGGGATTGGACAAGATGCTCTACAAGACCGACGGCTCCACGGCTGTCACCAACGATGGCGCGAAAATAGTGGCTGAACTTCTAGTCAAGCATCCGGCTGCTAAAATGATGGTCTCAATGGCCAATTCACAGGAAGAGAGCTGCGGCGATGGAGTTACTACCAGTATGCTAATCTGCGGCTCATTACTGTTAGAGGCAAACAACCTCCTACGAAAAGGATTGCACCCTCTTACACTTGTCGAGGGTTACGAATTAGCTCTTGACGCGGCCCGTGGACAACTAGAAGCAGAATCGGTAGAACCCGATGACGAAGCACTGGTTGCAGTCGCAGAGACTGCCCTTAGGGGGAAGGGCGCCGAAGCTGCGTTGAGCCTTTTTGCCCCCATGGTCGTCGATGCTCTGCAGACTGTCTCAAAGAACCGGGGTTACGCCTCTGCAGAGCACATCACAATGCGCAAAATAGGATCGGGGGGACTCCGCGACTCTCGTTTAGTCAGAGGTATCGTGATAAACAGGAGAGTTGCGATGGACGGGCTTCCAAACGATATCTCTGACGCAAGGGTGGCATGTCTGGATACAGATCTGAAAATCAGGGACCTTTCGAGGGATGTCGAGGTTAAGATTTCCAATGCAGAGGGATTGGACTCTTTCATCCAGGCCGAACAGAGTAGAAGGGAGGAAATCGTACGGAGTGTAGTCGGTAGTGGAGCAACTGCGGTGCTTTGTTCAGGGGAAGTGGACAAGGAAATATTGCACATGTTAGCGGATTCGGGTATTTTTTCTGTCGGGGGGCTGGACACCAGGGAAATTCAAAACGCATCAGACGCTCTTGGGGCGAAAGTAGTGGATTCCCCATTGGACCTCGAAGAAGAAGACCTCGGCTCCTGTGGAAGACTTTCATGGGAGATGAAAGAGGACTCCGACGGCGTGGAGGACGTAATCCGAGCCGAGGACTGCCTATCACCAAAAACTGTGACCATAGAGGTCGCAGGAGCCGGGGAAACTGGGACCGAGGAGGTAATTCGAGGTCTGCACGACTCACTTAGGGCCACATCTCTTGCAATTGAAGAGAAGATTTTACCCGGAGCAGGCGCTATTCACTGCGCTATGGCTCAGGCCGTCAGGGTAGCGTCGGATGCCCAGGGAGGCCGAGAGAGGCTGGCAATGGAGGCATTCGCTAGGGCTCTAGAGACCATACCTGCGACTCTGGCTGAGAACGGAGGTGAGGATCCTCTCGATAGAATTCTCGACCTGCGTGCATCTGCTAGGGACGGGACCGTCCCCACCGGGATCTCCGCAGATGGGAAGACATGGGAGGTCGAGGGTGTTTGGCATCCGAGCTCAGTAATTGACAATTCAATGACCTCGGCTACAGAGACAGCCATCGGCATGCTCAGAATCGATCAGGTAATATCTGCGAGAGGGGAATAGGCCAATAGAACCCTTCAAGACCGCTGCACAAACGCATCGCCATGGCTCCCCCACGCGCCCTGATTAGCGTCTGGGAAAAAACCGGAATTGAGGATTTGGGGACCTCTCTCGTGGAGATGGGCTGGGAACTCATCTCCACTGGGGGGACCGCCGCAGTCCTCAGGGAGGTAGGATTGGAGGTGACCGACGTCTCTGAGATAACGAATCACCCGGAGGTGCTAGACGGGCGCGTCAAAACACTTCACCCGGCGGTTCACGCCCCTATCTTGGCCCGTAGTGAAAATCAGGATGACATGGCCACGCTTTCAGACCTCGGCTATACAAGAATTGACCTAGTCTGCATCAACCTCTATCCCTTTGAGGCCACCGCCGCTATCGATCCCCCGGCAAGTGACAACGACTTACTTGAGATGATCGACATTGGCGGCCCAACCATTGTTCGTTCGTCAGCCAAGAACCACGCCGATGTCATCGTGTTAACGAATTCAGACCAGTATTCACCGGTCCTGGAATTGCTATCCCTTGCAGATGGAGCCCCTTCGGGTGTTAGCCTCTCGGAGAGGCAATCACTTGCCCTATGTGCATTTCAGAACACAGCTGCATACGACACAGCTGTATCCAACGAGCTCGAGTCTAGGTTTTCAGACCGAGTAACGCCTTCTAGATTACTCTCCTCTTCTCAGAAGGGCTCCGATTTGAGGTATGGTGAGAACCCCCATCAACCCGCGTCATTCTACCCCTCAACCGTCCCTCCATACGGCCTAGCGGCCGCAGAGCAG
Source organism: uncultured Candidatus Poseidoniales archaeon (assembly GCA_964563355.1). Lineage (GTDB taxonomy): Archaea > Thermoplasmatota > Poseidoniia > Poseidoniales > Thalassarchaeaceae > UBA36. Next base: position 132,421 of record CAZLVU010000002.1, on the reverse strand, counting down.
CATGGCGGAAAGCCACTGTCATACAATAACTACCTAGATCTCGATGGCGCCCTAAGGCTAGCTCGCTCGCTGTTGGTAACTTGCCCCGGAGAACCGCACGCCTGCGTCATCGTCAAGCATTCCAACCCATGCGGAGCCGCCGTCGCAGCCACCCAAGTCGAGGCTTGGGAAAACTCCCTGGCAAGTGACCCCGAGAGTGCTTTCGGCTGCGTCATCGCGTTCACCATGCCCGTAGAGAAGTTGACTGCCACCGCTATCGGCGATCATTTCCTAGAGTGCGTGATAGCGCCCGGCTATGAGACTGGGGCATTGGAAATCCTTTCTTCCAGAAAGAACCGCAGGATGCTCACTCTTGATTCGATAGAGCCTCGTGCCGAGGAGGTAAGAATACGCCAACTGGATGGGGGCTGGCTTTCTCAGGTCCAGGGCCCTCCGACAATCGATTGGGATGAGGCCGAGTGCGTCACCGAAAAACAGGTTGGCATCTCGGAAATCACTCTGGCCAGATTCGGATCCGCGGTTCTCTCTGAGGTCAAGTCAAATGCCATCATCCTAGTCTCTAGGACTGGAACCGGCTGTGCTACCGTAGGTGTGGGACCCGGTCAGACCAGTCGAATAGAGGCAGTCAGGATTGCCGCCCGCAGAGCTGGTGAGAAAGCTGCCGGCTCCATGATGTTGTCAGATGCCTTCTTCCCCTTCCGGGATGGCATCGACGCCGCACATGAAATCGGTGTAGAGGTCATCGTCCAACCCGGTGGCTCAATCAGGGACCAAGAGTCGATCGATGCCGCGAACGAACATGGGATCGCAATGATTTTCACCGGGACTAGGCAATTCTTACACTGAGCTTCCCGAAATTCCCGGCTGTATGGCCGTCGACATCATCATACCACCCTTTCCGATGGCGTTGCATGGCCAAAGGCTCGGAGGCCCCCACAAATACCTTTGATGATGTTGTTTCCGCAATCGGAAACACGCCCCTAATCAGACTCAATCGGCTGACTGAAGGCCTGCAAACCTCCTCTGTGTGGGTCAAGCTGGAGCGCTGCAATCCTGGTGGTTCGATAAAGGATAGGATAGCGTTACAGATGGTTCTGGACGCCGAGTCCACGGGCCTTCTCCAACCCGGAGGAACGATCGTGGAGGCAACATCGGGCAATACTGGAATCGGCCTCGCAATGGTGGCCGCACAGAGGGGCTACCGATGCATCTTCACGATGCCAGACAAGATGAGCCAGGAGAAGGTCGATCTATTGAGGGCAATCGGTGCCGAGGTTCACGTTTGCCCGACCTCAGTTGAGAAGGACGATCCCCGGTCATACTACGAAGTCGCAGCCCGACTGGGCCGTGAAATCCCCGGAGCTTGGTATCCGGACCAGTACTCTCATCAGGCAAATCCGCATGCCCATTACCTATCAACCGGTCCGGAAATCTGGGAGCAGACCGAGGGCAAAATAACCCATCTTGTCGCTACCATGGGAACCGGTGGCACAATTTCGGGTACTGCCCGGGCACTGAAGCAGCTTGCTGACTCCAATGAACAAGCACCGCCCAAGATTGTCGGAGTGGACGCAATCGGCTCCATACTCAAGCAGTGGTTCGATGATGGTACCATGGGGGAGCCCGAGACCTACAAGGTGGAAGGCTTTGGCGAGGACTTCATCCCTGCAGCCACCGACTTCTCATTGATTGACGAGATTCACCAAGTCGATGACGGCGAGTGCTTCCAGTGGGCCAGAGCCTTGGCAAGGCGTGAAGGCATGTTCTGCGGTGGCTCTTGCGGCGGATCAATCAAAGTGGCTCTGGACATTGCAAGGACGTCCGAAGACAGAGGCGTCGCGGCCATGGTGGTCGCAATCTTGCCCGATTCGGGCAATCCCTACCTTTCCAAGTTCTACAGCGACGACTGGCTCCTAGAGAATGGTTGGGACCCGGCGAACTGGGACTGATCAGACCTTCTCGAATGCCTGCTCCAGATCCGCAATCAGGTCGCCAGCATCCTCGATCCCCACTGAGAGCCTCACCAGCCCGTCCTCGAAACCTCTAGCGAGCCTTTCCTCGCGAGGAACCTCTGCATGCGTCATAGTTGCGGGATGAGTAATCATCGTCTCCACTGCGCCGAGACTCTCCGCTAATAGGCACAACTCAACTGAATTCATCAGCTTCTTGCCTGCCTCCAGGCCTCCCACAAGCTCAAATGAAATCATTCCGCTGAATCCACTCATCTGGGCCCTAGCCACCTCGTGCATGGGATGAGACTCCAGACCTGGGTAGATTACTTTGGAAACCTTTGGGTGATTCTCAAGGTAGCCTGCTATTCTCTCTGCACTTTCCCAGTGCCTGCGCATCCGGAGATGGAGGGTTTTCAGACCCAAAATGGTTAGCCAGCAGTCAAACGGACTTGGCACAGCTCCCACGCTTTTCTGAATGTACTTCAGACTCTCGAAGAGATCCTGGCGATTGGTTATTACAACCCCTCCAATCAGTTGATTGTGACCGCTAAGGTACTTGGTCGTGCTATGGAGGACTATGTCAGCACCGTACTCTAGCGGTCTGAGGAAAACGGGAGTGGCAAACGTTGTATCGACAACATATAGCAGGTCACGAGCCTCCGCAATCTCCCCCACTGCCTCAAGGTCGGTGACCTTGAGCAACGGATTTGTCGGCGTCTCAATCCAGACCATCTTCGTCTCAGAACGAATTGCACCACTGACCTGCGATGCGTCTTGGGAATCCACGTAGGTGAACTCTACACCATAGTTAGTCATCAGATTATTGAACAACCTAGCTGTACCCCCGTAGACGTCATCACAGCAGACAACGTGATCACCCTGTCTTAGCAGCTTCATGCAACTATCCGCGCTCGCCATTCCACTTGAGAATGCAATCGCATGCTTCCCACCCTCAATCGCTGCAAGGTGCTTCTCCAACTCTTGTCTAGTGGGGTTTGAAGACCTGGTGTAGTCAAACCCCTTGTCTCGTCCTATCTCCTCGAGGACATAGGTTGCTGTCTGATACAGAGGTGGTATGATGGCCCCAGTCGTGGGGTCCGGCTTGCTTTTCCCTCTCACTGCGGTTGTGTCGAATTCCATGCACTCTCAACCCGTGCGTGGTAGAACACTGCAAAAGTGTTTCAGTGAGCGCACTACTCTCGTGTCGGCACTCTAAATCCGACATACAGTATTCCAATCAGGCCGACCAGAATAATCGTTGCAGCTCCGTAGCCAGGATCGGTCCCGTTCCATGAAGCGGGGTCACCCAGCTCCCCTTCTCCCTTAGTGGAGACGAACCAGACGAAGTATGCAGATGTAGCGGACATTAGGGCTATGAGTGCCACAATCACAATCTTGGCGTGCCCGGGGACAGTCTTGCCGGTGGCGTAATACTCGAACATAGCTGCACCGAAGTATTGGTTGGTGAGTGTGAGGCGAAACATCCTTTCACTAGACAATGAGAAAAGGAATGCTGCTGGCACTGCCCAAGAAACAGTTGGCCAACCCGGCACCCAGATCCCAAAAACTGCGAAGATTAGGAATATCGAACCCAGTCCTGTGTACAGCTTGCTCTTAGCAGGACTGCTAGCCACACAGTACCTTTCGACGATTTCTTCTAATGTCCCAAGCCTATCCATTCGCCCCAAATCCGTCCCAATTGAATTGAGTGTTTAAGGTCGTGTTCTGCCAATCCTCAAGCACCCCCCCCACCTCAACGGACTATGGGAGATGTCTTCGAACTCCCCCGTTCTGCTACTATCGAAGACCCAATGCGCCTCGCAGTAATGATTTCTGGTGGAGGCACCGGACTTGCTGCTCTATTGGAGTACCAACGGGAGGAGAACCGCTGCCACAGAACAGTTCTAGTTCTGGCCGATAGTATCGATGCCGGAGGCCTCGAGCATGGTAGGGGGGAAGGAGTCAGATCCATAGGGATCCCACTTCCAAAGGGACTGGCTAATACCGAGAAAAGGTTAGCTCACGAGAGGCTCTTGCATGATGAACTAATTTCTTGCAATGTAGAACTGGTAGTGCTCAGCGGTTACATGCGAATCCTTTCGCCATGGTTTGTCGGCCGGTGGAAGGGCAGGCTGATCAACATCCACCCCTCATTGCTCCCGGATTTTCCCGGGGCCCATGCTCACCGGGATGTTCTGGCATCGGGTGTCAATGTTACAGGATGCACAGTGCATCTGGTTGACGAGGGCGTTGACTCCGGGCCCATCCTCGCACAGACGAGAGTCCCGGTCCTAGAAGACGACAACGAGAGCTCACTCCAGGAGAGGGTCAAGCACGTTGAGCACGTTCTCTATCCTGAGACAATAGACCTGTTTTGTTCAGGAACGATGACGCCCTAGGTCCTCGGGACTGTTGACGTTCCGAAGTACCTGTGGGTCCTCCAGCAGAAGGGAGTGCCTAGCCTCTGAGAACTGGACGTGAAGGGGCCGCCTATCCCCTCCGCTGATAATTTCGAGGGCCATCTCGGGCCTAATCAGCGCCAGTAAGGGATGCGGCCTTGCTCCGTCATGTGGCATTATCAGGGCATCATGTTCTTCTAGGCCCCTTTCCAAGGAATCGAACAGCTCCTTGGAAATCCAAGGGACATCGACTGGTGCCAGTTGCAGAGTCTCATTTTCACCACACTTCGGATCCAGGAGAGCCTCCTCCAGAGCTTCTATAGGACCAGAATGAGCTACCCCGTCCAATACCCATTCAATTTGCAAATCCTCAGCCAGAACCGCACCGTAAGCTTCCACATCCTCCGGGCGGGCAACCGCTATCCTGATTGGTTCCAACCCAGCCTCTGCTAGGGTTCTTGCAACATGAGAAATCATGGGCACCCCATCTACCTTGATCAGAGCCTTGTCTGAGCCCATCCTCGAAGAGCGTCCTCCTGCTAATAGAAGGGATCGCACCCAATCACCTCAGGTCATCCAACCGAGTCATGGCGTGCTGAATTTCTTCCAATAAATCCAAGGCCCTATTGATTAGCATCTGCCGGTCTTTCCGTGAGCTGGCTGTCTTTAGCCAGGCCATTAGCTGGGAGACATCCTGAGCATCGCGCCCAATCGTCCACTCCAATACTTCCTCTGCGACGGGGTCGTCTGATGGCAACAACCGCTCGGCCATGGCCCTCAGAACGGTCGACCACCCATCAGTTCTGCGGCTCCATTGAAACAACTTTGCCCCTTATTCTGCCAAGCAGGGAATCCCCAGGAGGAATTTCGATATCCAATATCAGAGGTTTCAGACAACTGTCAACCCGCATTCCCCTATTGTATGCCACGAACACGGTAATGAGTGCTAGGTGCGCTTGCACCATGGTGCCATTGCACCATGACGCCACCACATCTGCCGTGGGTATAGGATGCTTGGCCCTGTAGAGCTCCTCAATGCTGAGTAGCAGAGCATCTACTGGCTCCTTCTTGTTCACTGAAGACGCCAAGACGGCCCATGGATCCGAACCCAGAAGGGCATGGTCTACATTCGCAAGCAACAGAGCGGCCAAGGCAACATCTTCCCTCCCATGCCTTTTCCACAGTGCGCCAACAAGCTTCAGAAGAACTTCCTGCCGATTTCCAGCTTCGGTAATTAGCCACGAAGCAATTGCCCTGAGCATTGTGTCTGGGGTCCCCAAGTGGAAGGAGTATCCTGCTGAAGCCCCAAGCCTATCAGTGCTTGATTTCATTATTAGTGCTGGAACCCCAATCGGATACGCCTCTCTAACCAACTTGGCAAGTCTTCGGTGGGAGCGATGAACTCCGCTGGATTGACCGATTAAGAACTCATCCAATAGTGTCTTATCGCTCATCTTCCCTGGTCTTTCCTCGCTAGGATATTGACATTGTCGAAGATGTCACCCATCCTCTCAACAGAGTCGTTAAGCCTCATCCTGAACTCTTCAATGAAGGTTCTGTGGACTATTTCCTCAAGGTGCCGATCAAGGCTCCTAGCTATGGCCCTGTGTTCAGCCTCATCAATACCGAACATGCTGCGAAGGTAAGCGATCTGTGATAACACATCGTCAGATCTATCAGTGTGAATCAACATGGCTTCCAGAACCTGCTCGTATACAATCCTCATATCGTGATCATCTAAGGGTGCACCGGCCTCCGGCTTCCTATGCTCGATTACAGAGTCGTAGATTTCTCTAGGCTCGTCATCCTTGAGCTTCAGAGCATGCGCAAGTTTGACTAGGATTCTCTTTTCTCCATTGGAAAGCTGGCCATCCGAGAGAGCCAGTCTGGTAGCATTCCAGAAAACCTGGCTGCGACCCAAACCGACCTCCGCCACACCTTCCGAATAGTGCACTATGACTTAACGGATAGGTATGTACAATCTAGAAATTCATTACAAATTTCTGCAATAGGAGCCTTCATGAAGCCCCCATAGTTCCGAAGTACTGCTACTCAGCCTTACTCGCGGGCGCCCTGCGCCCATCCGAACCCCCCCGCCGAAACGGCGAAAACAGGGGGCAAGGCCCCGGTTTGGGGCCGAGATGCAAGGAGAATTAAATTTATGTCAAATGACGGAAAATACGTAATAAACGCAACTATTCGAGTAGATGGCACTGTAGCCAGGAAGGACGTCGTAGGAGCTGTATTCGGGCAAACCGAAGGGCTTCTCGGTGAGGGCCTACAGCTGAGGAAGCTACAGCAAACCGGACGCATCGGCCATGTTGATGTTAATCTGAACAACAACAAGGGAAGAGTACAGGGACACCTGTCTTTGCCATCTTCCCTGGACCAGGTCAGCACTGCAGTTATCGGGGCCGCTCTTGAAACAATCGATAGGATCGGACCCTCAAGGGCCGTGATCAAAGTAAAGGAGATCGAAAACATCCGATCTGCTAAGAGGGATCACGTCATAGATCGCGCCAAGGAGCTACTACTCGGAATCGTAAACTCGGCCACAGGAGAGTCGAAGAATATTCTTGACGAGGTTAGAGCAGTGCTCACACTGGACACCGAGGTCGAATTTGCCGAGATGACAGCTGGACCGAACGTCGAGGGATCAGAGGCAATCATCATTGTCGAGGGAAGAAACGATGTCAGGAATCTGCTGAAGTACGGAATAAAGAATGCAATAGCAACGATGGGATCTGGAATCAAGCCAGAACTGGTGAAACTCGCCTCCAATAAGAAAGTGGTTACAGCTTTCTTGGATGGCGACAGAGGAGGCAAGCTTCTACTATTGGAGATCAGCGGAACCCTTGGCAAGTCACTAACCCACGTGGCCTTCGCCCCCCAGAGCCGAGAAGTTGAACACTTGGAAGGCAAGGTTGTCACGAAGTGCCTGAATCAGAAAGAGACCGCATCCAAGGCTGTTACTAGGGTGCAGACAGAGGTTCAGAAGGACGACGACGCTGCTGTTGGAAAGGGCAAGCCATCTCTGGAGGCACCAGACCAGGTTAAGGGATGGTCCCCGCTATTCGAGGGCTTGAAGCGAAATCAGGCAGTAATCGTCCTTGAAGATGGCTCGGGCTCAGACCCCATCAGTGCAAAGAATCTGGAGGGTGCATTGAGCAGCACAACAGGTGCCCAAGGACTCGTTTTCGCTGGGAAGGTTTCTGATAGGATTTTCGAATTGGCCGCGGGCGCGGGAATCTCGAACGTAGTCGGTAAATCCGTCGGCCCACATTCACTCAAACTAGGTGTTCAAGCCTACGTTTCCAGCGACCTTGAGTGAGCGCCAGACATGCCCCTCGCTGGCAGGGCAGCGCCCTGCCAATAATCGGCCCCTGCCCACCCGTCCCAGCAGAAGCCATCAAAAGTCCCTCATGTCCGCTTGAATTGATGCAAGACACTACGATGGCAATACTCTCTCTTTATGGGGTATTGTCCATTGCTCTATTTGCTCTTTGGCTGAAGCACAAGTCCGTACTAAGGCAACGGGAGAGGATGATGGACAAATTGGGTTCAGTTAGAGGCAATCTTTCCGAGACTACCCAAAGACTAGACCTCCTATCCAGGGGCGTCGATACAATCCTATCCGATGCCCCTGAGGTGCATGACCTGCTGGAGGTCCATCGCTCTCTTGAATCGGCAGAATCGCTACTGTTCAATCAAGGCATTCCAGTGAGCAACAGCGAATCGTGCGCTATTGCTAGCCACGCGGCAAAGGCCATACTCAAACACTACCCCCCTAGGTCTTTGGCTGACGAATCTCCCGCATTGCCCGGACTAATTCCACTCTCAAAGAGGCTTGCAGCTATGCTCACCGAGGCTGAAATGAAATCAGAGGACATCGAACTTTCCGCAGGTGAGCATAGGAGACTGGGTGAGCTGTTTCACTCCGCAGATCGTGCAGACTGGGCCGCCGACTCATTCCACCGGGCAAACGACCTTGATCCAGAGGATGAATCAGCACTGAGATCTCTCTCTGAGATACTTCGCGAGAAGGGGGAATTGGAGTCCCTGGATAGATGCCTCGAGCGCCTACTTGCAATAGTCCCTGACGACTCCGAGATTCTACGAGAACAGATCCTCCTTCTAGAAGGAGCAGATCCATCAAGAGTAGGGAGGAATCGAAAGCGACTCGAAGCCCTAGGATTTGACTACAGAACCTCAGAGGTGGAATCAGAGCTCTCGGAAATCGCTCAGCGAGCTAGAGATTCCAATCAAGGCGCAGAAACCGGGAATCTTCAAGTTGATACAGCGTCAAACCTAGTAGAGAGAGCAGCAAAGCAACTATTGCTCGGAGAGGTCAGAGCCGCCCTTGAATCGGTTGAGCAGGCCTTGCAACAAGAACCCAAGAACGGATCAGCCTGGCTCCTAAAGGCGCGATTACTTGCAGCAGCCGGAGACAAAACTAAGGATGCCCTGAAATGCATTAAGAGGGCAAACGCTCTCGGTGAGTACACGGTAATCCGTGAATCAGAGATCTTGGAGAACGACGGTAGGACTGATGCAGCAATCCAGGCCTTAGAGGGGCATCTGGAAAAGCAACCATCTGATTCAGATGCCCGTGGCAGACTCAGCCTACTTTGGCTCAGGAAGGGGTCGGTGACATCCTCAAGAGTGGTTTTGGAGGAAGCTCCAGACCAGTCTTGGGACAGCGCTCCTCTTCACATAATGAGAGGAAGATTACACTTGGTAGAATCGGATGAGCATAGAGACAATATCGGAGCTCACGAGCAGATGACCTTGATTGACGCACTCGTTTCCTTCGACAAGGCCATAGAGATTGACCGCGAGTCCGGCCTCGCTTGGCTAGGGCGAGCTCGCGCTCTAAGATACCAAGGGACCTACGATGAAGCCGAGGTAGCGTTAGTACGAGCTCGAAGGCTAATCCCTGATCACCCGTCCATACCACTCGAGGAGGCACAACTATCCCTGGATCTTGGCAATCTGGAACGGGCCAACGCTCTCGCATTGGAGGCTACAACCATTCTCAAGAATGATCCCACAGTGCCTTTCATTCGAGGAATAATTGCTGCTAGGCTTGGGCGTTTGGAAGAGGCTAGCAACTTTTTCTCCAGTACCCTTGGGATAGATCCTGACCATGTCAGAGCCAGACTAAACCGATGTTCCGCTGCCTTGCTGCGAGATGATCTACCCCTCGCCTTAGATGACGCCAACTTCCTAGTCACCGCCCATCCAGACCACGAATTAGCTCGTCTGAGGCGCTCCGAGGTGCTAATGAATCACAGTGACTGGGCAGAGGCAGAATTAGAGCTCAGAACCCTGCTTAAGAAGAACCCGCAACACGCCATGGCCCTAGTTCATTTGGGAACATGCCTAATCGCAATGAGTAAGTCAGAGCAGGCCGAGCGACCGCTCAACAAAGCCATACAGATCGATCCGAAGCTCTCGGAAGCTTGGTATCAGCGTGGGCTGCTCTACCTTGATTTTGGTAAAGCTGACGAGGCTTTGTCAGACTTCGAGGGAGCTGCAAAGGCAGACCCTCGCCACATAGATGCCAGCCTAAGAATCGCAGCCATCCTCCATGAAGGGGGGGATTCCGAGAAGGCGATTGGAGCGTGGAGGCGAGTCCTCGACATTGACCCCCAACACGATCTAGCAAGACGCCGATTGGCCGAGTGCCGTGCAAACTCTGCCATTCAAGGTAAGACAGCTCTTCCAAAGGATTGAACAGCAAAAACGCACCCCCGACGTCATGCATATCAGTCAGGCCCTTGAACCGGGAGACACAGCTCCAGATTTCGAACTCCCCAACTCAAATTCGAGCGCTGGCGACCAATCTATGGGGCTTTCCGACGTGATGGGGGAGAATGGCGCCATTGTAGTGTTCACCTGCAATCATTGCCCGTATGTAGTCGGGTCGGAACCACGGATTGAGGAGGCTGCTGAAAGAGCCAGGAACGGCGGCATAGGCTTCGCTGGAATTAATTCAAATGATCCAGTAAACTACGAATCCGACTCTTGGGACAACATGGTCAAGAGAGCTGGGAGAGGTATGACATACCCCTATCTCCACGACGCCTCTCAAGAGGTAGCTGCTGCATTTGGTGCAGAGAGAACGCCTGAGTTTTACCTACTTGACTCAAATCGGCGCGTCTTGTACCGTGGTAGGCTCGACGACTCCCCCAGAGACCCCTCTCACGCCACAACCTCAGAACTTGATGACGCAATCAGTCAGATGCTTTCTGGTGTGGAAATATCCGTCCCCCGAACGCAGAGTATTGGGTGCTCAGTAAAGTGGAAGATGTAGGTGCTCGATTTGGGAATGGGCATTCCCGCTGGAATATTTTACACTATTATGAGGGCATCCCCGCCCTGGATTAGGAGCAGGATGTGGAAGTGGCTGTATCAGAGGATGGCAAAGTCCCAAAAAGACTCTGAATTCCGGTTCATGAACTACGGTTACAACGATGACAATGGGATTGAACTTGAGATTGAGGACGAGAGGGACAGGTTATTCATCCAACTATACCACATGAACATCCGAGATGCCGACCTATCAGGAAAGAACGTCCTAGAGGTAGGTTCTGGCAGAGGGGGCGGGGCCTTCTGGATTGCCCGGACACTAAGTCCCCTGTCATTAACTGCCGTAGATTACTCCAAAGACGTAATCAATCTGTGTAGGACTTGGTATTCAGACCAGGAAAACCTTAGATTTGTGGTTGGAAATGCGGAAGAACTGCCTTTCGACCCAGAATCTTTCGATGTAGTGTACAACGTCGAGTCCTCCCACTGCTATGCCAACATAGCGGCTTTCCTGAGGGAGGTTTTCCGAGTCCTGAAACCCCGGGGCAAGTTCTGCTGGACCGACATAAGGGACCGGGTGAGGATGGAGAAGTTGCACCAACAATTTTTGGGAACAGGATTCGAGATCCTCTCAAGCAAAGAGGTGACTCCAGAAGTGATTGATGCACTAGACAAAATAGACCAAGGTAGGAGGGAGATGATCAGAAAACGTGCCCCAGCCTCTCTGAGGAGGAGCTTTGAGACTTTTGGGGGCGTTCCAGGAACTCCAGTGTACCAGGCATTCAAGAACGGGGAACTGAACTACTTCAGATACCTACTTGTGAAGCCTTAGACAACTCCACCACGCCATCAATATTGTTCCAGAACCAGTTCGGTTTGAGTTGAACTGATGTCCCCCGGCGCAGCGAGCCACATCTTGTCAAGCATGTCCCTAAGTGCGACTGTATCGTCAACGTGAACAACCGCCACTAGGTCGGCATCGCCGCTTATCTCAAAGACGCATTCAACTCCAGACCAACCAGCGAACTCCCCTGCAAGAGTACCTATCTCCGTTCCAGGCCCAACCTTCAACCTAATTAGCGCCGTGAGGCCAATACCAGCCTCCCGTACTGTATACCCCCTAATCACACCCTCGTCTTCAAGACGACGCATCCGAGTCCTTACTGTCCTCTCGGTTACACCCACACTCTTGGCAATGTCCACATACGGAGCTCTCCCTGCGTCTCGCAACACACTCAGTATCGACCTGTCTAACGAATCAACACTAGCCATACTTTTCGCCGAAAAACGGCTTATTTATGTATGTTTCTTGCATGATAATAGGATTGCACTTGGTCAAGCTTTCCGCTTTACAATCAATCATTATCCCCCCTTCTTTGGTTGTATTCAAATGGGATGGCCTTCATTGGCGGGCAATGAACCAGGAAGAGGCGGTCTCCCAGCTCAAGATACAGGAGTACTTGGACGACGTCTCTGGACTGGATATCCCCCACTCATATTCTCAGTGGTACAACGTAGACGTCGCGTCTCTGCTAAACGGCACTAGGATTGAGGGACATGAACTAGATCCGAAATCAGGATCCTCGCTTATCTTCCTAAAGAGTAGCGCTATGCTATGCTGCCCCTCATCTGGGAGAATTCATCACTATCCAAAGAACCTAATGCACTGCTTCGTAGATGACAACCGGGCAAAGTCCAATGATTCAGAGGGAATATTGATGCGGGCCGAGCTTTTCTCGATTTCTCCCAAAGAGGAGCAGCTTTGCTGGGAGTGCAACTGCAGATCGGAGCTCGAAATTCCTGAGGTGCAGAGCCGGGTCTCACGCTGGTTGAGCTGGTTAAACTCTTGATTTAGCTCTGCGCTACCTTGAGAAGCATACTGCCAGTCGCAGGATCGATGAGTGGCGCTATCAGCGACCTCACCGCTAGGATGATTCTGGATTCTCGTGGAAACCCGACAGTTGAGGTTGATTGCTTTGTCGATGGAATTCTCAGAGGCCGGGCGGCAGTCCCATCTGGAGCGAGTACCGGAACTCACGAAGCCGTCGAACTCAGAGACGGCGGGATTGCGTGGTCGGGAAAAGGAGTAGACGCTGCGGTTAATCACGTGAACAACGAAATCCGTGACCGTCTACTTGGCATGAGCATTTCAAATCAGACCTCCATCGACCACGCTCTAATTGAAATCGACGGGACCGAAAACAAGTCCCGTTTGGGCGCCAACGCAATCCTAGGCGCTTCACTCTCCTGTTACAAGGCAGCAGCGGAGGGCCCCCTGTGGAACCACATAGCTTCTGGCGGCAATTGTAAACTCCCAGTTCCTCTCATGAACATCCTTAATGGCGGTGCACACGCGACTTCCAATGTTGAGGTTCAGGAGTTCATGGTAGTCCCTCACGGATTCAGCAACTTCTCAGAAGCACTCCGTGCAGGCGTCGAGACATACCACTGTCTGAGCTCAGTTCTCTCACAGGAGGGCATTATCGGAGGCGTCGGGGACGAAGGGGGCTTCGCACCAGATCTGCCTAACAATGAGGACGGACTGAAATACATGCTCCGCGCCATCGAAATGGCCGGTTACTCTCCTGGAGACCAGATTTCAATTGCCCTCGATGTAGCTGCTCAGGAATTCTGTAATCAGGATGGATACCTCATAGACGGCAAGGTCCTTTCCGGATTCGAACTAGGCCAGTTATACTCATCTTGGTTAGACCAGTACCCGATAGTTTCGATAGAGGACCCATTCGGGGAGGACGATTGGGAGTCCTGGATTGAATTCACCTCCCGCGAAGGAGGAAGGGTGCAGATTGTTGGAGACGATCTATATGTTACCAATCCCAAGCGACTGGCGAAAGGCATAGGTGCCATGGCTTCAAATGCCATTCTGATCAAACTGAACCAGATAGGCACGGTCACCGAGACATTGAAGGTCATTCGCATGGCGAAGGAGGCCGGATTTTCCACAGTAATCAGCCATCGTTCGGGAGAAACTTCGGATGACACAATCGCTGACTTGGTAGTTGGGACCAACGCAGGGCAGATCAAGACCGGCGCTCCAGCTAGGAGTGACCGCACTTCGAAGTACAACCAACTCCTGCGAATTTCCGAAGAAGTCGAACCCTACTTTGCCTTATTCCAGTGAGCTTAGTATGAGGGGAAGGACAATACTGGCATCCGACTCTATCACAAAGCGCGGAGTGTCGATCCCCAGCTTTCCCCAGCTTATCTTCTCGTTTGGCGGAGCTCCCGAGTAGCCACCGAAAGAGGGCCTCGACTCGCTAATCTGAGCGTACCACGCCCACAATGGAACGTCTACCCCTGCATCTTGTCTTAGCATTGGAACAACTGAGACGGCGAAGTCACCCGCAATCCCCCCTCCAACCTGCAGAATCCCCGTTGGGGAGTCGTCTTCGCGATACCAGTCAGCTAGTGCTTGCATGGCCTCCAGTCCACCCTTGATGATACTAGACCCCTTCAGAGAGCAGTCCAACACTCGAGCAGCCAGAAGGTTGCCAAGTGTCGAGTCTTCCCAGCCGGGAGTGAAAATCGGTAGGTTTGCATCGGCAGCTGCCACCATCCACGAGTTCCCGGGGTCCGATGCGTGTTTCAGCTGATCATGCAATATCAGATCATAGAGGTACTCATGGGGGAAGCGACTGTCGCCAACCACTTCCGCCTCTTCCCAAAGCTCCATCAAATGCTCTCCTACTGAACCAAAAGCCGATTCTGGGATCGCCACATCAGTGACCCGGTTCATTCCTCGTTCGGCAAGGGCAGCGTCTCCGGACGCACTCAGCTGTCTCCAGTCAGGAATACTCTCGTATTCAGAACCGGCGACTAGGCTGAACAGATCCTCCTCTAGATTGGCACCAGTGCAACATATCGCGTGAATCTTCTGTTCCCGAATGGCTGGAGCCAAACTCCGACCTATCTCTGCCGTGGACATGGCTCCTGCCAAAGAGAGCATCAATCTCCCACCATCGTGGAGAAATTTCCGTAACGACTCGGCGCAGCGTGATAGCTCACCCGCGTTGAAATGCTTGTAGTGATCATCGACAAACTTCTTGACATCCATTTCAAGCACCCAAGAAACGATTAACGCGATTTCGATTTACCAGTCTAAGGCTGGGAATGGCAGAGATTAGCTCTGCATCTATCAAGTCAGCAAGATGGTCCGGGTCATCACCTCCACAGGTGAAGACATCAATAGCCAATAGGCCACTGTCCGAATAGCAGTGGGCGCTTACATGGCTCTCGTCAATCAGTACTACCGCTGCGAAGCCTGGAGGACTGTCTCCTCCATCGAAAGATTCGACGTGTGAGTGGACCTCCCTGACCTCCGCCTCAAACACGCACTTCCTAAGGACCTGCAGCATCCAAAGCCCCTCTTCGTCCCTGGGAGAAGAGTATCCTATGTAATCCAAGAGGACATGTGCGCCAAGGGAGGTTGGCTCGCTCATGCTCCAACTGTCAGGACACCAAGATTTCAAACTCACTCATGGCACAGCCATGATCGAAGGCGATGCAACCCTTCGCGTATCGCGTCCTCGTCCGCCGCGTATGAAACACGAATGAAACCCTCGCCGCCGGTGATTAGAGATGCAGGAATCAGTTGCACCCCGGATTCTAGGGCCCCATCTGCAAACTCCCTGTCACTCATCCCCGTCCCAGTTACGTCAGCGAAAACGTAGAACGCTCCCTCGGGCTCGGGCACCCTAATTCCAGGTATTGAAGCTAGTCCCTTTTGCATAATCTCCCTGCGTTTAAGATACTGAACATTGAACTCCTCAATCGAGTCTTCGCACTCAAGGGCCACCCTCGCTGCCTCCATCATGAACGTGGGTATGTGAGATGCAGAATTGGCCTGACTCTTCATTGCCGCCTTTACAGCTTCATGCGGCCCGGTAAGGAAACCAACCCTCATCCCCGTCATCGCCCAAGACTTCGACCAGCCATTGACAACAATTGTGCGTTCCTTGCCTCCTTCTAGAGCAGCTGGAGACACGTGTGGCCAATCTACCCACACCATTCGAGCATAAATTTCGTCAGAAACTATCCACAAGTCAAACTCTACTGCCAAATCAACTATTGAGCGTATTTCCTCGGGAGTAAATACCGCGCCTGTCGGGTTGCATGGAGAGTTAACCAAGATCATCCGGGTCTTATCCGTAATAGCCTCACGAATTGCGTTTATGTCAGGGTGGAAATCTTCCATGTTTACGGGTACATGCACAGGAACTGCTCCGATGAACTCAAGCATGGGTTCGTAGGATGCCCATGAAGGAGCGAGCAGAATAGCCTCGTCCCCGGGCATTGTGGTAATGAGGAATGAGTACAGCAAAGCTTGTTTGGCTCCAGGGGTGACAACTATGTCCTCCGCAGAAGACTCGATGTTGTGGTGCCTAGCCAAGTATCCCGCTACAGCCTGACATAGTTCTATGGAACCAGGACCTCTTGTGTACTTCGTGCGACCCTCCCTCAAACCCTGAATTGCAACCTCGACAACCTCAGCCGGCGTTTCGAAACCCGGCTCTCCCACGGTCCATCTGATGACATCTTCGCTCGGAGGCTGTAGGTAGGGAGCGAATCCAACTCCTAGCCCTTCGTAGCGAGAGGACACCCGAGGCATGTTGAGCACAGCCCACATGTACCCAATGAAGGTATGGAGGGCGCCCGGAGAGTCTTCAATAGAGGGATGACGGTCGGCAATTCGCGGCACGAGTGGCAGAGTAGCTATGCAACGGACTGCAGATCCGTGTACCCGGGTGCAAATCCCGGCTCGTGCTCCAAATCAGAAAGGCAGGGCATCCTTGTCCACATTGCCACCAGAGAGAATGATACCAACCTCGTCGATTCCATCCAGACGCTTGAACTCGTCCTTCAGCACAGCTGCAAGGCAGATCGCACCGCTTGGCTCCACAACCATTTCCAAACAGTCGTTCAGCAGTGCCATAGCTGCTAGCACCTCTCCATCACTGACGGTCACTACCCCTTCAAGGTGGTCTCTTAGGATAGGCCAGGTCAATTTGCCCATGCTCGTAAGTAACCCATCACAGATTGAATCTGGATCAGTCTGTGGGATGAATTCGCCTACTTTGAATGAGCGAGCGGCGTCATCCGCTCCTTCGGGCTCGGCACCAAAGAGTAAGGTTCCCGGAGCTATGGCCCTGGTTGAAATGCATGTCCCAGACATTAGCCCGCCACCTCCAATGGGGGCAACAATCGCATCCAATGGACCGCATTCATGAAGCAGCTCCAGAGCAGCAGTTCCCTGCCCAGCAATTACATGCGGATTGTCAAAAGGATGGATGAACACAGCCCCAGTTCTTTCCATGACAGACTCTGCAGTCGCCATTCTCGCTTCGAGATTTGGTTCACAGAATGTGATTTCGGCACCATGACTATGAACACCCTGAACCTTGACTTTTGGTGCATTGGAAGGCATCACGATGTAAGCGGGAACCCCGCGTCTTTTCGCAGCAAGAGCCACTGCTTGGGCGTGATTACCACTGCTGTGAGTACAGACCCCATTCTCCGCATCGTCCCCCAACAAATCTAGCGCATTGCTGGCACCTCGGAACTTGAAGGCTCCAACTTTTTGCAGATTCTCGCACTTCATCAAAACCCGACATCCAACGAGATCATCAATTTCTGGTGAACTCATTACTGGCGTCTTAATCACCACGCTCTCAAGCCTCGCGGCAGCGCTCTCGATGTCTGCAAAACTTACCGAGTGCCTCATGTTTCCGACCTCCGCCAGTCGAAACAGACTCATCATTACTGCGGCGCGTTCAAGCGTCTAGGCTCGCTCGTCAATATGTGCCGGGCGCCAACAAACCAGAGTGGAAGGTACACGCCGTTATCGCGGTGATTTTGATTCTGGACGCCCTTTTTCTGGGTATCGCGCCCAAGGGCCCATGGGCAGACCCAAGCTTCTCCAGAGGCATAATTGGGCTAGCTGGAATGGCCCTAGCTTACGTCGCGTGGTATCGGGCCACATTTAGGAGAACTGGGTTGATTCCATGGCTTGACCTTTGGCAGGACCCTAAGAAAACAGCGAGAATTGAGATGGCGGTAGCAATGATATTCCTATTCGCTGCCTGGGTTGCTGGAAATCCCCTGCAGCACCACTTACCGGACCCTACTGGCTTAGTTCTGACTCTGGTTGGCTTGCTCATTGCCCTACAATCAGCATACGTGATGTTAAGCACTGGCCCTCTTAGTGAGGATTGAGCTATCTTCTCCCGGGCTTCCAGAATTGGAGCGGGAGCGGCTTCTCTCCTTGCATGGCTCGGAAGGCTAGATGATCCGCCCGCTCATTCCAGCGATGGCCCTTATGCGCCCTCACGTGCTCTCCACGGAGATCGAAGTGCTGTGCAGCCTCCCTCCAAAGCTCCTGCGTCCTCCTTGCCAGATCTTTGTTCGCCTTGGCTTTCCACATGCAGGAGGAAATTCTCAGAGCATACTCTGAGTCTCCTCTAATCGTGGCTGATTCAATCGAGTTCTGGATCAGAAGCCACCTCAGAGCATGTGCAACGGCGGACAATTCAGCTGTATTGTTAGATCCTACCTCTGCACCAATGTAACTCCCAGATTCCGGGTCCGTGACTACTTCCCCGCTCATCTCTATAACAACGTCACCCTTTCCGTTCCCAACTCCACTGTCGCCCTCAATGACACAAAATCCCCAGCCCGCCTTGGTTGAAGAGTCTACATTTCGGTTCTCCAAACAGGAACCGTCAACATAGATGTGGAGTCTTCGCAAATTGCCCATCTCACACTCCGATCAATGAGGCGTACGCACTTGCATCGAGCAGAACATCGAAATCGGTTGAGTCGGCCACGCTAATTTTGCAAATCCAGCCATCCCCGTACGGGTCTTGATTAATCACCTCTGGACTGTCTTCCAACGATTCATTGACTTCAACAACCAATCCTGAAACGGGAGCGTAGATTTCACTAACCGACTTGACTGATTCGACACTAGCTAATGGCTCCATGGCCTCGACATGGCTGCCGACATTTGGTAGCTCCACCCATACGACCTCAGTTAGCGCATCTTGGGCGAAGTCAGTAATTCCAATCCAAGCATCCGCCCCCTCTATCCTGATCCATTCGTGTTTCTCAGTGTATCTGAGGTCGGTCGGTGTGTTTCCCATGGTACCACTCTATCATAACGTAGCGCCTTACATGGGTCAAGGTTTCGCTACCTATTCCTCTTCCCCGTGCTTCGCCTCAAGGTGCTCCATTTCCATTCTTGCCCAGTTGGCGCCTATGTTCCCTATGCCCGCCGTACTCATCTCTGCTTCCAATCTCAGCCGCATCTCGTCCTCGCTCTCCCTACTAATCCAAGCATCCGATGGTAACGAACCGTGAGGTCTGCCATCTACGGCCTTAAACATCAAAGCAACCAATCCAGCCAATATAGCCACAATAACGAATCCATATCCCATTCCCATTTCAGAAGTTGTCAATCGCCCATCGAAAAAGGCCATCGCCGTAATCAACAGAAGAGCTAAGCAAAAACCTGCTAGCATCCTACCGAGTCTTGTTGCCGGGGAATCCATAGCCCGGTGCAGGGAGCCTCTCGCATCAACTTGACCTACAGGTTCGTCATCCAAGCTCCTGAATTAGCTTGTGAATCTTGTAGGGAAGTAGGGACCGGTTTACTGGGGTCACCTCCAGAATTCTCGCATCGTCTCTCCTCCTAACGTCCTGAAGAAGCGGGTGACGGCTCTTCTTATGCAAGGTCAGGAGTGTCGGCAAGTCACTATCTAGAGCCACTCGGACAGCGTTGACGAAACCATCACTTTCGACAGTAAACTTCCCCACCTCGTCAATCACCAAAATTTCACAGTTCCCTATGCTGTCCATTATTGCAGGCACGCCCACTCGATCAATTTCTGTAGGATCAATTCCGAAACCCAGAACTCTATTTCTGGAGTCAATCTTCTTGTGGGCCATGGTGCCCTTTTCGCCTGTCAGCATGTTGACACAAGCGAATCCGACTCTCTCACCATCCTCGATGATGGCCTCGACCCTCATTCCCCCGACGAGGTGCTCAGGTGGGTTTGGCCCCTTAGTTCTACGGAATACGCTTTCATTCTCGGTAATCATGTCGATTACCTTTTGCAGGACAGCAGACTTACCAGAGCGTGGGAGACCAGTGATGCCAATTTTTGGATTAATGCCCATTGTCCATTTCTCCAATCTTCCGCTAACGGGAACGTGCTACGTACGTGAAGCACCGGTATTAATCCATTCTGCTATATGCACGTTTTTTTCCGGAACAAGGAAACACGAATCCTAATCACTATGTCAGATCCCATCCGGGTTTCCAATAAACGAAATATTCGAGCCATCCTCAAGGGGTGGAAATGGGAGCATTTCAATCTCATAATTGTTGATGTTGTTGTTTGCTGCCCATGCTTTAGACCACAGATCAAGCCTCTCCGAGTTCAGATGAGACGCTAGGACTGACAACCCTTCTTCTAGGCTCCCAAAAGCCGAAATGAGACGATTGATTACCTGTTTCGGTAGGTCCAAGAAGCTTACTGAGTTCCCAAGAACGCAACCGGCTGGAATTACGGACCAGAGCAATCTCCTATCCATCTGTTGGTTAATTATCGCTTGGCATGCGATTCTTGCTGACCCTACCATATTCGATGGCCCATCCCACCTAGACTGCCTGCGATAGGGGCCTTCAGGGATGTCAGAATCGAAGGCAGGATGAACGAGCATGACCTCTCCAGCAGCCATGTCAATGTGGGTTCCACGTATGAAAGGGACTCCTTTGGACCCCTCTTCCCAGTCAGAGATATGGCTGGACCAAGTTACCCGATCCACCTCCCCAACCCTCACACGAATTGACTTGCCGCCAGGGTTCAGCCAAGTTCCTTCTTCCACTAGCCTCGGTTTATCTGCCAAGGCGCCGATTGCATTCAGCGTCATGCCACGATTCCGCTCAGATCTTGGCATTTTGGGGACGGCCCACGATGCATCGGTCCAGACCGACCATGGTCCACGTTCGAGTTCTAGGAAGGGGGCTCTTTTGTCTAAGCCTTCGCCAGGTGAAATGTCACTCGATCTAAGAGGCCCGAAGCTAGTCAGAACCTCTGTTCTTCCGCCTACGGAAATTCCCAAAACTGCAACACCTAGGGCCCCACCGAACAAGAGTTGATGATCCTCTGGGAAAGACCAAACACTTTCCCATTCGTTATTCGAAACCAATAGCTTCCTCAGGGGCGCACTACTCTTCTCCCTCAGCACGGACTCGGGAACCACCAACCTGACTCTCCCGTCCTTCTGAGTAAGTTGCAAGGCCCTTTCGATATAGAGTCTGTACAAGTTCACGTTGCCCTTGATCGCTGAGAACCTAGGTTTACCATCGAGTCCTGTGAATTGCCTCAGCTCCTTCGATAGCTGCTTCCTTAGACGGCTGCCATCGGGATGGCCCCTGAATCTATCCTTGATTCTCAACCACGGGGGTCTCGAAATCAATAGTCTGGGTTTTTCGTTCCATGGCCACTCGCCCCTGAGAGGGTCAACGCAACGAACATTGCTCTCAACGATTAGGTCGGCCTCTGACCGACCAATCAGCGCATCGTCCCCCTCTCCTTCGAGATCCACCATCCCCAGACGAGCCAAGACAATCAGGATTCGCCTTCGAGCACTCTCAACTGCAAGCTCCGACGCATCGGTAAGTTGGAGCCCCTCGAGAAGCTTGAGCGTGTCCTCCTTTCGCTCACTATCGCTCAGGTTTTTGAGCCTCTCAAGATGAATTCTGAGAATCCTCTCCACGAGGAGGCCCGCACCTACGCATGGGTCCGCAAACGGCAGAGGAATGCCCGTCTTAGTCTGATTATCCAATGAATCAGAATAGTCATTTCCTGATGATGATCTCCCCTCTATTTCGTCATTGAACTGTTCTGCAAAAACCCTGAAGCTGGGCGGAAGGGCAGCGAGAGAGAGAGTCGCCGGAGGCTCCTTCTTCCGACTTCCACTGTGTCGCAACTCGTCATAGAGCACAGCATCAACAAATCTGGCCGGAGTGGCGTAAACCCCTCGAGGAGAGCGCCCGTCTCGCTCAGCCTCGTATCTAGCCAGTAGGTGGTCCAACACTGATCCGGGGTTACTGAGAAGTCCAGCAGGCAACGTGGGCCACCCACTGGGGAGAGTCGCAGCAATGGGCTGTCCTTGCTTAGTTGCAAGCATCCAAGATTCTAACCAGACTTCGATTTGTGAGGTCCTATCGGGACACTCGTGGTCTAGTCTTGCATACCACCCCGATGTTTCGCTGGCCATGGTGGATGGGCCCAGAGCCTCTTCTTCTTTCAAGGATTGGTTTGGAAAAGGCTAACTTGCCTAGCCATCTATTCCATAGACATCTTGGTCCAACTCTATTACCATCCTTCTTTGCAGTAACCAGGAAAGCGCCTCGTCAACCTCATCGGTTCTAATTCCCAAAGGCTCCAACACCGCCGCTATCGTCTCAAAGTGAACTCCTCTACCATTCACACCTACATCATCAATGGTATTCATGATATGTTCAGAGATGATTACTAGGAGCGGGTCATCATCAGAACCCAAGGCACCAAGGTCAACAAGGGGAAGGACTTCCTCAGAAACCGAGCTCTCCTCAATATTGGATTCGTCAGACGACTCGTATACGTCGAACAAGTTTCTCTGATGTGGGTCGGTCCAAAAGGATCCTTGGGCCGCCTCCCTCTTCCTCTTTAGACGGCGAACTAAAGAATCAATCCTATACAGCCGCTGCTCAAGCCTCAACTGCTCCCTTCCAAGATGCTTCCCTACCAGATCCAGCTCTTCCGTGGCCCTTTCATCCAGCCATTTGGCCAAGTCCCATTTGGGGTCCAACCTTAGCATGGTCTCCCAAAGCTCAGCTACAGAACCCGGTAAGGTCCTGACGTCGATCCTCGGCTCCTTATTACCATCACCCGCCCTCCGGTCCATCTGTCGTATGTGTTGCTTGACCGTCTATGAATTATCGCCCGATATCCACTGAATTCTATGGGGTCGGATTGATGAATGAAAAGGAGGTGCCCCGGTTCATGACGGCCTACCGTTTGACCCTCCTGCCTGGTGATGGGACGGGTCCGGAGGTTATTGAGCAGGCCAAGAAAACTCTGTCCGTCTTCGAAGAATTGGGCCCTCTGTCATTCGACATAACCGAGATTCCTTGCGGTGGCCAGTTCTATTTGGAGACCGGGGTGGAGTGGCCAGAAGGATCCTTTGAACACTGCAGAGACGACTCGGACTCCATCGTCGTCGGAGCAGTTGGCTGGCCCGGCGCGCGGCTTCCGAATGGAGACGTCGCGGGAGGACAGGTTCTGTTGGGCTTGAGATCCGCCCTCGATCTGTACGCAAACGTTAGGCCTGTAAGGCTGTACCGTGGCGTCAATCACAAGGTGCACGGGTCATTCAAGGACGTCTGGGATCACGAACTTGTGGATATGGTACTAGTGCGAGAAAATACTGAGGGGTTGTATCACTCTTTGCTAAGACGTTCGGCTCGGGCCGCTCAGGGGGGTGAGAAAGATGACCCCATAGTCATCGAACGATTCCCGGGACTGAATGGTCATGTAGCTTGGGATGCAAGGCCAATCTCGAGGAGAGGCAGCGAGAGAGTCATCAGGTTTGCCTTTGACCTAGCAGAGCGTCGAGAAAGCAGACTCGGGGCTCCCCAGAAGGTAACCTGCGTGGATAAGAGCAATGTGACAAGGGGTTGCCGATTGTTCAGAGAGGTATTCAATGAGGTCTCAGGTAAGTTTTCTGGGATCGAGACAAATGAGGCATACATCGATGCATTCACAATGTGGCTGGTCAGGAACCCTGAGGACTTGGATGTCGTGGTTCTTCCAAATATGTTCGGTGATATAGCCACGGATTTGGCATCCGTTCTTCAAGGGGGAATGGGCATGGCCGCCAGTGCCAACATTGGCGAGGAGCACATGCTGTTCGAGCCAGTCCATGGCTCGTCCCCCAAGCATGCCGGGCAAAACAAGGTAAACCCAATTGCGGCCATTTCATCCGTACAACTAATGTTGGAGTCCCTGGGTGCTCGTCACCAAGATCAGGATGCTAACTTCTGCGCAGATATTTTGGATCAGGCAATTTCGGACCATCTTTCATCCGGGTCCCCCGTAACATATGATCTCGGGGGAAACGCCTCGACCTCTGAAGTAGGTGATTCTATTGCGAACCTTTGTGCTATGCTCCTTGAAGCAAAAGGCGCTTAGATCCTGTCCGATGCAGCCGCCATCGTTTCCAAAGCCTCCCTAAGAGCTACATGATTATTCCAATCCGTAGGTCCCAAATCATTGGAAACCAATTCAAAAAGAAGAGCTTCTACAGCTCGAGCAACTTCATCAACAATAGTCACGTTTGCACAGATTGCTGTTCTTGATAGTGGATTGAGGTCAATGACCAAAACTTCCTTCCCAAGCGCTACTAGGGCCTGGCATCGATCTCCGTCCTCGAGAGGAACAAGAATAGTGTCAGCTGCTTGAATTCCTTTAGCACTGCAGATCGATCTAGGGCCCTCGAGTCCCTCTATCCTCCCATCTTCTTCAGAGCCAAATAGCTCAACAGAACTGACGCTCGCTCCCCAGTTTCCGTCAAAGCCCTCCGGTGCTTGCTCCTTGCGTACGCTGTCTTGTTGCTCCCCAAGCAGTGATAGGAGCCCCTCAACTCGACTGGGCGTTCTGTAGAATATATTGACTTCAATTGGACAGCCAACAACAGCGGCAACGCGAATCAGCTGTTTCCCAGCAAGAACCACGGTATTGCCGTTAACGGAAATAACAGGATTTTCTGCCGCCTTGAGCCTTGACGCTACCTCTCGAATAGCAAGCTTTGCAGACTCTGTAGTTCGCTCTCCAATCAAGTAATCGAAGGCCTCTCCTCTACCATGGGCAATCATTGCTGAATCCGCAAGGAGGCCAAGGGACGCAGCATTGGCCAATTTCTCCCTAGCTAACAGAGAATCCTTCCGAGGGTGACCCCAAGAGATTTGATCCAAGTCAATCACCAACCACTCTCATTGAAAGATTCAGGGGAGGCACTCCCCTATTCATCGCACTGGTAGATACCAAATCAACACCTGCGTCTGCTGCCCAGATCTCAAGCTCCGATCTAATCACCCCGCCGGATCCTTCGAGGATACACCAATCTCTCAACCCTTGTTCAATCAGAGATTGGTTTGCCATCGCGGATCCAGAAACCCCCATGTTGTCTAGCAATAGCACTACTCTTTCAGAGCCCCCCCTCTTGATTTGCACATTTTTCCAAGCTTCAGCTGCAGCGATTGCCTGTTCAACCGATCTTACCTCGACCACGGAGAAGTTGGCATAGGCTTTGAGGTCTATTCCAGTTACTGCAGATGAGACTGCACTCGCCTCATCAAAACCCTCTTGGACCCATCCGTGTAGGTCATTTTCCTTAATCATCAGTGAATCAGCCCTACTTAGCCGGTGAGTTAGTCCTCCCCCAACATGCACGGCCCATTTATCCAGCAGCCCCCATGACGTTTTCCTCGTACATGCGACCCGCATTTCTCCCGATGAACTGACCCATTCAGAAGTACAAGTCGCAATCCCAGACATCCTACCAAGGACGTTTAGCAGTACGCGTTCACATCTGAGTACGCTGGAGGCAGGACCAGAAACTGAAAGAATGGCATCCCCCGCCCCGATCGCACCTCCCTCACAAACATGCCAAACAATCTCACAGTTCGAAAAGTGACGAGATATCAGACGGTTAGCTACGAACTGACCTGCCAGCATTCCAGGTTTTCTCGAGTTAACAACAGCTTGAACCTCTTCTTCAGATCCACCCCCTCCGCCACATTCGTCTTGGACCATTGCATCCACCCATCGATCGATTGAATCTGTGAACAAGCGAGTCGGACCCCCCCCTTCTTCCCCATTCCAGAGGAGGTGGGATCGGTCATGCGGCAGAGTCGACATGGTCACGGGGCTGACGTCTCTCCTTGAAAGGTACTTGCCATTGTTTGAAGACCCACATCACTCGATTGCCTCGAGTCCTGACTCAGCAGCTGAGAGGCAAGCGAGAATATCATCAACTGTAGTTCTCGCATTCACCAGATTCTCAGAACGGACAGTAATCCTTAGTTCAAAGATGTCATCGCAATCCACCAAGGATGCTTCAAATTCATCCGGATCGTCTGGGGATATCGCTGCAAGAAGGGCCTCAGCCCTAGCCCTATCACCTCTCCAGACTATGGAAGACTCTGTGGAAATAGCCATATCAAGCGTCTCAAATTCCCCAGAACCTGTTTCCAGCCCCAAGCTCATCATCTTCTGAAAATGACTGGACTATTGTTCTGAGGAGATAGTAGAGGATGATTGAGAATATTGGCAGCCCCCAGTCCTCTGATACCCTTGTCACATCCGGGATGTAGCCGCTTCCATCCAATATCTGAAGTGCCACGCCCAGAATCGCATCCGCGAATGTGTAGACTACACCCCCCAGACCCAGGAGTAGAACGCTCCTGCCCGTGAAAGTCCCTTCTTTCCATCGAAGTACTCCTAGGGACAGGGCGAAAGAGAAAAGAGAGATTAGAACCCATGGAAGAACGTCATCCAGAGTTGTGATTACCAACTCAAAAATACCTCCGTCGGGCATTGGGCCAGTCATCTTTTGGTAGGAAAGCAGGACAGCAAGCAGTATGGTGACTATTGACAGCCCCCAAAGTAATGATGAGAACAACCCCCCCGTTGCACTCTCCCTCATATCCATCATCAGTCGTTCCATTTGCTGCTCCCAGCCCAGTCCCTTACCGAGAAGCCAGATTCCGATGAAGAGTGGAAGCGCCCCAATCAAGGCTATCCCATTTGGCAGGATTAACCCAAGACCGATAATCATTAGGAATATCGCCAGAGGAACAAGCAGGCGGGCTCGGAAACGGGGATCCTCCACCGCTTTGATGATGTAGTAGTAAGTCCCTTCTATTCCTTTGGATTGCCTGACAATAACTTTCTCAACTGTGTCTACCCGAATTCTCGATGTAATTATCGGGAGGGAGGCTTCGTCGTCAGCCCCATCCGTGACTAGAACCGCACTATCCGGCTGGAAATCTTGGATAACCTCATCCAACTGGCTCGCAATCGCCCTGTCGCTCCTTGGTCCAACCCGAACGTCCCCTGTCAGGATTGCTATCTCCACTTCGTCGTTTGGGTCAGAGTTCTCAGCAATCCTGTCATGGTGATGTAAGGCACCCAGAACGGCGTTGGTGTCGGATTCTTCCGGATCAGCGATTCCAAGTCTCAAAGCGGCGGTTAGAGCAGGCTTACGACCAACAACAGGTCCCCTGATACCTGCTTTGACTCCGAGGTCGTTATCCCGATCTACCGTAAGAACGAGTGTTCGAACCATGCACGCCCCCTTTGTCGGGAGTTGAGGAGGCCCCACTTATGAGTGATTGGCCGACTTGCTGACCTTCTCCTCGTCTATGTTGGCCCCCTCCCCGCTCTCAAATCTGAACCTCCTCCTCTGCTTCGCTCTGAGGTACTTGAGTGGGTGATTCATCCATTCTTGGTCACAAAGAGAGTCATCGCCTGGTTGCACAGGGCACCTCGCGTTCGTCTTTAGCGCCGGACAACCGTGTGGCGTGTATTCCCGTTCAAAGATTTGGTTTACTTGGTATGCCGTTGTTTCGGCATCGTAGTCTGGTGCACTAGCAAAGAAGCTGCAAGCCTGCTCCCTATTCAGTCCAAGAGCGCGAGAGAATGCGGCTAGGAAAACTCTGCCGACGTGATTTACGTTGACTCCTCGACTCAGCTCCGAAACCGCGGATTCGAAACAGGGAGGCCAGTCCTCCCTTATTGCGGCTGTCATGGGCATCTCATCTTCGTCTCTCTCAGATTGAAGGCTGGTTATTCGTTGGACGGGTTCAGCAAACTTAGCAGCGAATTCGTCATCCATCTTCTCCATTCGCTCAGCGCAACTGCGATTTAGGCTCTCACGAATCCTCTCCTTGATCAACCTAGCAGTACGTTCTCTGCTACCTTCTCCGGAGGCTGCATCTAGGCAAACCCACCCGTCTCTCAGTGGCCTATTGACAAGCCTCCAGTAATTCCCTGAGATTCTTGGACTCAATTCGATGAAATCAGCCATCGGTACCCAATACTCAACGCCTCCAGAACCCCCCTCCTCCACCTTTATTCCCGACAGATATGAGTTGGAGATTAACGGGAAACTATCGCTGTCCATTCCCAATAGCCGGTCTGCCCTACTAGCCTCCCCTTCTACCCATCTCGCCAGTAAACGCTGATCGAAAGAGGCGCAGACTACTAACATGGCGTGCAGGAAAGAAAGCGCCTCGGTCATCCTGCCAATCTCAGTGGATATGTCTATGCCGGCTGAAGCCCCAACCCCATCCTCCTGGAGGATTGAATCAATCAGCCTGACCCTGCCCCTTACTCGAACGTCCTCTAGCCATGGCGCCTCAATAAGGTCATCAACCGAGACTCCGTTTTCTTCCAACATCTTCCTAATGAACTCGTTACCTTGGGGCAAGAATGGGTAGCGAGCGAGCAACCCTTCATCCTCGATGGGAGGGGGTCTGAGTGGAATGGGCACGAGGTGCAGTGACCCGCGAGGGTTCTTCAACACTCACCGAGCCCTTCCACTGCACATGCCACCGAGCCAAGAACCTATCAGACTCTCTGCAGTTAGTCAAGAACTGGTGGGTTTGCAGGATGACGTACGGGACTTCTTTGGATGGGATTTAGCCGACGACATGGAGAGTGCGCAACTCCTCTTGTCCAGAGTTGAAGGCTCCGAGGTCGAAACATGGATGAGACACAAACGCCTCGTCACGATCTCAAAGTTGTACAGGAGACTTGTAATTCGTCGTTCAGATGTTTTAATCCTAGGCGCGGCGTTAGAGCCCGAGGAATTGGCCGACGCCCTCTCGCGCCCCTCTCTGCTTGTAGCAGCGGATGGCTCATCCGGGGCTCTTTCCGAACTCCCCGGCTCCATTTGTGACAAGGCTTGGTCGCGCCTTGTTTGCGTTGTTAGCGATGCGGACGGTGGAGATGGAACCTTTGAGGCGGTCAAACGATCAGTCCCGATTGTCCTCCACGCTCACGGGGACAACAGAACAGAATGGTCTAAGTTGCTGGAATTCGCCGAGGCTCTGACAGATCCTCCGGACTTGGTCCTCACCCACCAGACTCCTGAATTGATCCGCGGGATGCACAATCCAGGAGGCTTCACCGACGGAGACAGGGCTGTTTCATTCCTACTGGCGTTAGGCGTGGACAAAAATCAAATTTCCCTGCTAGGAACTAGGAATGATCTAGTGGGCAGATGGTCAGGCAAGACCCAGCATTCGATAAAGATGGAGAAGCTAAGCTGGATGACTAGGTTCCTTGATGTTCAGGGCTTCCAGGTCAATAGCTAGATTTCGAAGGCACCCACTTCGACCTGAGACCCGTCGCTGCTAATCTTGCCGGAGAATTCTTGGGTTTGTCCACGGTTGTTGACTACCACGGTGAAATCGGTTTCGTCTACCTCTCCTTCCTTCTCAAAGTGCCGCACCATTATGGTATAGCTGCCTTCCGGGGCCTCGGACGACCAAGCAATTTCCTGCTTTCCTTCTTCGGGACTGTAGCTCCCAAAGTCGAAAGAACCACCCTTACCCTCATCGGGACTGAAGAATGACACCTCTTGACCATCCGGACTCATCACCGAAAGACCCAGATCACTGGGAGAGTCCCAGGACAGCATGACAGATACCCCGTCTTGCACCGTCCCGACCCTACGTCGAATCTCATCAACCTCTCTTGCCTCAGCGAAGTCCTCCTTCTCCTCAGCCACGGGGATTGGTGCCGGCGCTATCCCACCTTCACTAGGCTCAGCAATTGCAAACTTCGCAACGAATTGCAGATCGACGCTTTTCTCAACAACACCCTCGTAGAATCTCTTGCTTTCGCCTATGGTTACTCCAACCGTGAATGGCGTGGAATTCCTCATGTGAATCCTCGAAAGGAATGGGACCCAGGAGAAAACGCCCTTCTTGTGGATTTTGTAGTGACGAATCCCTATGCGGTAGACGCCCGGGGGCGGGGTTCCCGTCCAAACTATGTTCTCAACAGGCGTCTTGGAAGTGGGTTTGAAGTTCATGTCAATGTCCAACTCCCCCCCACAGCCCGATTGTCTGTGATCATGGTAGATATGTTCTCCAGATGGGGTGATTACATGCAAATCCAGATCGTTCCAGTTGTCCCACATCAGGCTAATCTGAACCGACCCTCTCTTCGCCCCCTCCCTCTCGAGCCTATTCTCCAGAGCGGATTCGTCTTTGGTTGAAATTTCAGCCTCCTCGACACCAGCCCCGATCGCCTCCGAGCCATGCCCAAGGGAATCCGTAGCGGTTGCAACTGCCGATCTGTCCCTCCGAGCCTCCCCTCTCCTTGTCTGCCTACCTACTCTACCACCGGCCAACATGTCATCGTCCACGTTGCGGCGCGTTGAGGGCAGTATGGTTCTCCTCTTACCAGACATGATGATTCTGTAAGCCCCGTTAAGCATGGCAATCACTACAATGACGATGATTCCGATGGACACTACGTCGGCCACGAGACCGAACTCAAGCGCTGACTTTTGATAACATCGGTCGCCCGGACACCCGTGAGAGGCGAAATTCTAAATTATCGCCGGTTGATTCATAATTGTGGTAAGTCTCCTCTACGAGGAGGGGAGCGGCAGCGATGACGACTTTCGGAATTTCCAATACCTCGAAAGAGGCTTCAAGGAGGTCCAAGGGGACTGGCAAGGCAGCGGCATTCATGGCCATGTTGTTCCTAATTCCTCTGTTAGCAAATGCCCCGGGAAATATCGTGGACCCACTAACGATGCCCACCTCCGGTAAGACCACCGATCCCGATGTGGCGGTTACCGACCTCAACGTAACGACGCCGTCGGTGATGATCTCGGGGGTCCCCACTCTTTCTCCAGAGAACCACATCATTAGAGTCAGCATTCTGAACATGGGCGGCTCATCCGCAGATGGGGACTTAGTCCTGAAGGTAAACGGCAATGAGGTTGACAGCAGGAACGTGAGTATTAATCCAGGCCAACAGGAGGTCCACTTACTCTACTGGTCAGCGAGCCCGGGGACGGGTATCAGCCTCAATGCCGTTTGGGAAGTCGACCCGTCATCCTCTGACTCGGATTCCAGTAATGACGAGATGTCCATTTCAGGGATTACCGTCGCGTCCGTCGAAGACGCCACACCCATTTCCGACTCCCTCCCCCAGAATGGCGATACGCTGGCTAGGGCACAATGGGCTGGCGCAATTACCGTCGTCAACTCTGGAAACCAACCAGTCAACGTAACCGCTCAACTCTCGCTAACTTCTTCGGCCTCCGGAGAACAGATTTCGATAAGCTCGACTACGTCCCCCCTGTCATCCGGAAGCCTCGCAAACCCCCCCGAGCCGCAGAACGTTTCCCTGAGCTTTGACGGCTCAAACCTCGAGGGCACATACACACTGGCCGGCAGCCTCCTAATCACAGGTTCCGGCTCTCCCTCCACTGTAACCATTCAGTCGCGCACCGTCTCCTTCGTGGCTCTCAGAGCAACCCTGATTGGAGCAAACAACAGGAACCTCGATCCAGGTGCAGAAACAGTTCTAAATTTCATTTTGCAGAACTCTGGAGATGAGGGTGATAACTTCACCGTCTCCCAGACCAACACTTCCAATCCTGGGGACTACTGGGCCAATATCTCTGGCAGCATCCACTCTCTAGCAGATCCGCTGTTTGTAGACTCAGGTCAGACGGTGGCTATCCAAGTTCCTCTGCAGGTTCCCGCTGATGCTCAATTGGGAGATTCGGTCAGAGTCACCGTTTCTGTTCAGAGTATTGCAGCCGGGTACGTCCTTTCTGCTAGCACCGTAGTGATGGCTGGGGGGCTATTCCAGTCCGAGATATTCCAGAACCACAGCCATCCTGATGGTGCAGGGTTCTCGAACTTGACTCCTGGGGTTCCTACGACACTCGACTACACGCTGAAGAACACTGGAACGGCACCCACCCAGTACCAGGTTTTCGTTGCAGCTACCGAGCCGGTTCCCCACTGGGACATCTACTCCCCGATTACCACTACCGACGTCTTGATGCCAAACGAGACCCGGACCATCCCCGTGACTATCACCACCCCAGAACTTCGCATGCCAATCGATCCAGCATGGAAGGTCGGTGCGGACCTGCAGGTTCAGCTGGGAATCCAGGCAATTCCCTTGGACGGAGGCCTCCCCTCAGCCAACCTGACTACCCTTATCATCGATCGGGTCGTAGAGCTGGAAATAGAAGTTACCGGCTCTCCAGCAAACATTTCAGCCCAGGAGTTCATTGCAGGCTCCGTTTCCAGGTACGTCGACTTCCAGGTTCGTCTCGTCCACAATCTGGGCTCAAACGACAGTCAGGCACAAGTGACCTTGTCCCCCACCGCAGCTGGATCAGGCACCGGCAAAACAGTGACTCCCGACGCTAGTGCGTTTGAGTACACGCGCTGGGTCGCCTCGATAACCCCCAGTACAATGGAAATCTCCCCTGGAGAGATCGGCTACGGGGTTGTCGGCATCGTACACCAGCCTTACGGTGAGTTCGAGTACCCAGCGGCCGGGATTTTCAACTTCGAATTCACCTCGACATCAGACTGGGGAAATTTCCCTGGCACCATTTCAAAGGACGCTTCAACAAATATTACATTCGGAATCGAAACCCTGTACAGCGCCGAGCTAACCACTGGCGAGACGGGAGTTGGCGATCCCGCAACCCCAATATCAGCTTCAATGACACTGAAGAATACCGGCAACGATCTAGCAGACTTCTCGATAAGTGTCATCCCCCTAGACGGCTGGGAAATATCTGTTAGCAAGCCCTCCGTCAGCCAGATGAGGTCAAGGACCAACCTTTACCCTCTTGTTGAATCCGGTGACACTTCCGACGCCACGGACTTCCTAGTCACTGCAACCCCTC
The DNA here is from genome assembly GCA_964563355.1 of uncultured Candidatus Poseidoniales archaeon. Lineage (GTDB taxonomy): Archaea > Thermoplasmatota > Poseidoniia > Poseidoniales > Thalassarchaeaceae > UBA36. Next base: position 99,726 of record CAZLVU010000002.1, on the reverse strand, counting down.
CCGCCACAGCCAGCGCCGATACGACCCACGAAGTATGGGTCTACGTGAACTCCTCCGTCACGGGCGAGCTTCTGTCCTATGCGCCCGCTTACTTCCAGCTTTCAGAACTAACTGACGCCCAACTGAGCCCAGTTAACTCCACCGCAATAATTGACAGGCTTGGCCAATCGACAATTATGTTACAGCTAAACAACAGCGGTAACTCGAACAGGACGTTCGACCTCTCTTTGGACAACCACGATCCAGCCAAAATTCAGGTTTCGTTTGCAGACGACGGAACCGAACAACTTTCCAAGCAACAGCTCGTCACCCCGGGTGGTCAGGCAATAGTGCGGATTTACGCCCTCGCTGGCACCACTGCGCGTGCTGATTCGTTGAGCAAGTTCGAGGTTGCAGTTTCGGCTGACGGAGTGGAATTAGATCGAAGCGGGATTTCGGTCCAGGTCAACCCCTTCCACTCGGTGAATATGCAGCTGAATAGGGACTACACCGCGGTTCCGGGTGGCACTCTCAGCGTTCCGATCAATCTGATCAACGAAGGTAATCTGATGGAAATATTAGCCGTCACGGCCGTAGTCCCAGCGGGTTGGAATCAAACTACCAATGAAACCAACATCTCCATCGAACCCGGCCTCCAAGGCGTGGGAGTCACGCTCTCCATCACCCTACCAAGCCTGGCACCGGGAACGGTGCTCGCCGCAGACGAAGTCCACACAATCGAAGTATATGCCTGGAACGTCTCCGACGGAACCGAATGCATGACTAGGGTGGAGGACCTGGACGGCGACGGTATCGACGATTTCACCTGCCCCGGATCCACCAACATCACTATCACGATCCTCCCCGTGTTCTCTCTGTCCGTATGCGGTCCGGGCTTCGCATCGACTTGGTGTGAAGCACCAGAAAGAATTGCTGTCCTGCCCGGCTCACCGCGTGTGGTGGAGTACACCATCGAGAACACGGGTAACGCCCCCATGTCAATTGGGATTGGCTGGGACCTCGAGGACGTGGCTGGAATTGGCGAGGCAGACAGATTCAGCGTGCAAATTCAGGCTGAACAGAACCCCATCAACCTCGCTATAGGCCAGAAGTCGACTATCTCTGTCACGATTCAAGCCTTGGCATCGGACCACTACCGCCTAGAGACAGCATCAGTTTCGATAATTTTCACTCCCATCGGAATAGATCTGGATGTCATTTCCATCGCCACGCCAATCAAGGTTGTCAGAGTTCAAACAGACGAGCTGATCGTACTCAGCTCTGACGGGCCATTTGCGTGTGGCCCCCCGGAGCCGTCAATGGGGGGCTGCGTAGAAATCAGCATTCCTTGGCAGCACGTCCCCTCCTTGGGGATAACGGATGCATCGATTGTCGACTACAATCTCTCGCTAGCCGATACACCCGAGAGGATGGTCGACTACTGGATGCATCCGGATACCACCTGGTCCTTCATGATCGACGAAGAGTGCGTCCTCGTCTCGACCAACGATCCCCCCGGCATCGGGCCCCAGGATGACACTTGCACCAATGGTTGGGACATTGGATCGGCGACCCCCTACCTTGGAGGTACGATAGTCATGCAGGTCCGCCTTCCTGACAAGAAGAACCTAGCACCCGGCGATGGCTGGGACATCGAGCTCAGGCTGAAGAACCCCCACGAGCCTGACAATTTTGAGTTCTGGACCGACTTCACAGTTAAGCTGAGGATGACCGAGGCCTCAGACCCTATGATAGACAGTGTGTCGTTTAATGGGACCAACGTGGAGGGATCGCAGACCACCATCGATGTCACCGTAATAAACGCCGGCAACGCAAGAATGCCAATCGACACCGAGGTCTGGCTGACATGCACCGGGAACTACGCCGCTGTTGTCGACCCTCAATCGCAAGTGGTCCCAGATCTCGAGGCCGGCGCCAACTACACGGCCTCTTGGGCCGTCACCATCGACCCGCTACCGTGGCACAGCACGTCGGAACCCTTTGATTGCGTTGCAGAGCTGAAGGGAACTGTCAAATCCGTATTCGGCAACAACGTCGCCAACGACGTGCACAACGCCTCCCTCCCAATAGCTTCCTGGTCTCCGCCTTCTCTGGCGTTGTCAGCCGGGGGCTTCGAGTTCTCGATCCCCTTGGTCTCCATACTGGGCTTACTAGTCCTCATGGGCTCCTTGTCAATGCTGCAGAGAGGCATGGAGGATAAACCCGACCAACTCCACCTCTCATCCTATGTTGCCGCCGCTGCGTTCGGCATGATTTCAATGGGCAACCCGGCCTCATGGGCAATCAGCGTCTGCGCGGTAGCTGCTATTGCCTTCGCAGGGCTGGTTTCGTGGCTCAGCTCATCAGAGTTACAGGCGATTCACGACGATAGGAAGAAGGCGCGTATTGGCGTCCGTTCTGTCTTGGACGACCACGACGACGAGCAAGCAAACACTCGTAAGGAGCTCAGGGCCATTATTTCCTTCTCGCCCTTCGCCTTCCTGCCATTCGTCCTCATCACACCCGCCCTTTCCATAGACCTTGGTGCCCAGTCCATTGTCTCCCTGCTTCTCTTCATGATCCTATCCCCAGTCTTGACGCATCTGATTCTCAGGTTCCTCGACAAGTCTTACGACAGCCTCTACGGTGAGCTCGCCGAGCTCGAGCTGAGGGCAATCAAGATCAGGAAGATTCTGGGTTCCGTTGGAAAGACTGGCGGCAGGAGGTGAGAGGATGGCTAGGAAACCCCCCCCCAGTGGAACCGGCGGGGCAGAGGCCACTCTCAAGGTCCTTGACTACATCGAGGACGAGGCTATGAGGATCCAGCATTCAATTTGGCGGAACCGCCCAGTCCGCGCCAACAGGCAGCTCAGGAAGCTCAGCAAGGAGACAAACTACCTGGAGGAACAGGTTCTGGGGCTTTACAGGGCCCTCACCTCTCTCGAGAGGTCACTAGATCAGCTGGATGAGATGTCGGTTGAGGACAACAACGCGTGGGACTACACCACCCTTGGGTTACAGTTCCTCAGGGAGGGAAACTGGGGCGCAGCCTCGGACTCTCTCGAGAACGCCGTGGCAGCAATGGGCCCCTCCGGATTGGAGCGTTCCCTCTCTACCCTGGGCCGTCACCTGAATGAATTGGGGGAGCTTAGCGACACCGAGGCCATTGCCATGACTCTGGTCAAGCAGGGCCACAGGAGCCTTGAGAAGGAAGACGTTGGAAGTGCTGCCGAGTCGTTCGAGAAGGCCATCACAGCGCTCGGGCCTGTAGCCGTTCACGAGGCAGCCAGCCCGTTTCTCGTAAACCGCTTCTTCATGTCGATCGGCACCACCTGGCCAGAAGGCCTCGGACACGGCCTGATGGTCATCACCCTTGAGAACATGGGGGAGAACAACATCTCCCCAATGAGGCTCGACCCACCGGTCCCGTTCGGCTGGACCGCATCCCCCAGGATGACCGAGATCCCTGAGATCCCACCGGAGGGATTCATCGAGATCGGCATCGAGATTCGGCCATCCGGAGCCTTCCCCCCGACCTCACTGCTCGGTACCAGCGTAAGCATCACAACCGGGTACATGGTCAACTTCGGGGATTTGGACGTGCAGATCCGGGTCGAGAACAGGACCCCCAAGCACATGCAGGGGCTCTTGCTCGATCCTTGGCTTCCAGACGGTTTCCAGACCATGAGGCTCCCGCTCGTCGAGAACCTTGGCCCGGGGACGGTCGTGCACGTTCCCGTAGAGGTACTCAACATCAACAGCATGATGCTATGAGTGTGAAACCGGGTGGGGAAAAGGCTCCACGGCCCCCCAGATAAACGCCTGAGCTCCACTAATATGATAAGTGACTAGCCCTCACAAGGGACACGGGTGACACGCATATGAGTGAGGAATACCATATTAACAGCAAAGAGCAAGAGGAGGGCTCCATCGGTATCGGTGCGATGATTGTTTTCATCGCCCTGATCCTAGTGGCTGCCGTGGCCTCGACGATCATCATCAAGACCGCCGAGGAGCTGCAGCAGAACGCCGAGTCCACCAGCGACGACACGAGGAAGGAGATTTCCGGTAAGATCTCGGTAATCCAGATCATCGTCAATGGGAGCGACGGAACTGACATCGACAGCATGATCCTAACTGCAAAGGTAGCCTCCGGATCCACCGACGTGCTAGTGAACAACATCGACTTCATGGTCACCTGCGGTGACGCATCCAACTTCGGGCTAGTGACCGGAAACCTGGGCACTGACGCCCCGTGGGGGCAGCCCATAACCGAGACAGACGCTGCGGGGACCAACCTATGGACTGCTCCGAACGCCGAGACTCTGGCTGGGGTGCAGTACACTGCCACCACAGAGCTGACCGCCGGCACCGTGTTCAAGTTCGACGTCAACTTCGACAGGGACTACCTCGGCGGCGCTGGCGATGGCCCGTGCGCGGAGCTCGCCGGGGTCGGAGAGACCCTACAGCTGAAGCTGATCGTGGATGGTGGCGGGACCACCATCTCAGAGCTATCAATTGACTCGGTCGTTTCCGGGAAGGCGGTGGTCTGATGACCAGAGAGGAGTTCCCGAACTTGGACCGTGAAGAGTCCGGATCCATCGGTATCGGCGCGATGATTGTCTTCATCGCCCTGATCCTAGTGGCTGCCGTGGCCTCGACGATCATCATCAAGACCGCTGAGGAGCTGCAGCAGAACGCCGAGAACACCAGCGACGACACGAGGAAGCAGATCTCGGGGAAGGTCTCCCTCGTTGACGTCTTCGTGAAGACGACGCACACCTTCCCCACCACTGGTGCCTCCAAGACCGACGTTGCCACCATGGAAGTGGTCTCTCGGGTCTCGTCAGGATCCCTCGGGGTCGAGGACGGGGACATCACGTGGTACATCACTTGCAAGGTGTCCTACACAGCGGCATCCACCACGTACGCCGTCGTGGACTCAGCTGTGGCTGACACTCGAGCCATCGGCGACGCCGAGTCCATAAACGATGAGGACCTCAAGGCGGGCGGGACCTACGAGATTGAAACCTTGGGTGACACCGACTGGCACGTCATCACCACCACCGGAGGCGCCGACTCGTCTGGTTACGCTGTAGGCCAAGAGGTCACGATAATCGACACGTACGCTCCAGGAGCAGGGAACGCTGGCAACATTGGAACCGGCACAGCGCACGGAGACTCGTACCTTGACGGCACAGAGCTTACCGCTGGCACGGTGTTCAAGTTCGAGATTGCCCTGGGCACGACTGACCACTCCTCGGACAACGTCATCGACGGGGACGACTTCGACCTCGGCGACGACCCAGGCTGCAACGTGGAGGCCGGGACCGGACAGGAGCTAGAGCTCAGGTTGGTCGTGGACGGCGGCGGCGAGACACTCGCAACCCTTTCCATCGAATCTCTGACTTACGGCACATCCATTATGTAGGTCGTAGGCAGGACAAACTTAGATGGGAGAGATGGAGATGAGGTGCTCGAATGGGACTGTTGGACAGGATTCGACCGTCCTCTGAGACCAACGCCGACGCTGGCATGGCAAACCGTCTGGACAAGGCGGCTAGGCTATCCGTGGAGCACGTGGACATCCCCTCCGAGTTCAGACCCACTGATTTGGAGGCTTGGCTGTTCGCTCCAGCAGGAACTCGCGTGGGAGTGCTGGGGGACCCCCAGGCCAGCACGGGCCAGGAGGCTCTGCCGGAGCTCGTGGACCTAGTCAAGGATCGATTCGAACGCCTCGAGACCGCGTTGGACCTCATGGAGGCGAACATCAAGCTCACCCAGCAACAGACGTCCAAGCTCGCTGCCGAGTCCATATCCGCTGCCGCTGCTTCTTCCGGTGGGGCTAGCGATGTAATCCACACCGTCGGGGATGACGGGGAGGTAACCAGCAGGCCAGCCGGCGAAACCGCTCCCGCAGGAGGCGCCGCAGCGATACAAGGCGGACTTCCCGGCGGACCCGGCCTGCTCGATCTGTACGAGGCCCAGTCCCTCGCGGTTAACCCGTTCCTCAGAAGCGGCGAGGCCGAGGCCATGTTGCACGGGCCCAACGTCGACCCCACCAAGATTGCCGCGCTCCTTCTCGATCACATGAACGGCTCAGACGCCCTCGCCTTCCTGAAGGCGGCCTCCTCCTCGGGGGTCATAACCACCGTAGAGGCCAAGGCACTGAGCTCAATAGCATCCCTCGCGGAGCCGGGGGAAGCCTCCGAGGGCGCCCCTACTCTGGATAACAGGACTCTGCTGACCTTCGCTGCATTGATAGAGGCTTGGAGGGCTCAGGAGACTTCCTAGGGGGAGGGGTGAGTTGTGTCTGGGTCGAGCGTCGGGGCGATGGTAGTCGGGACCGTTTTCATAATGGTGTTCGGAATGGCGACTATGTCGCTTGTAGAGAGCGTGGATGAATCGATCAAGCATGCGGAGTACACCCTCCCGAATCCCGAGGTGGAGTTGACATCCGTAACCGACAGGGTGGAGTCGTCAGGGCCGGTCAAGACCCTGTCCCTGACTGTTCCAGGCACCGGCTACACCGACGCGACAACCTGCGCCACCACTTCCGACGAAGCAGGCACTGACTTGACACTCACTGTGCAAGTAACCGCCGGAGAAGTCACAGGGTACAGTGCAATAACCAATCAGGGAAGCGGGTACGTGCCCGGGGACACCGAGACGATCACCGTAACCTGCGAGGGAGACGGAGGCGATGCCGACAACGCCCAGTTCACTGTCACTACTGTCGAGGACCTCAATACCATTACGATCAAGAACACCGGCTCGGAGACTGTCAAGCTCGATCACATAGTCATCACGCTTTCCGATGTAGATGGAGTAGGTGCCACGATGAAGCAGGGCACGCCGTTCAAGTTCACATCCGAGTACTCTGGAAGCAACCTGTTCCTGTTTCCAGGTGAGGAACTCTCAACGAACGCATTCCCACTGGACTCCACGGAGCACGGATTCACGATTGACGAAGACCCCGATAGGGCCTTCCTAGCAATTTACAACCACAATTCGGCTATTTCGGTCACTGTAACATGAGGTTAGCGTATGTCATCCGGTCCATCTGAAATGATTTTGCTCAGTGCCGGTCTGATAGTCGCCGCCCTCGTCTCTGGGGTCCTCCTTCAGACCTGGGATGACATGGACGACGTCCTCGACGAACGAGGCAAGCAGGGGATGGAGGACGTCCGAACCCGCGCGTCCCTGGTCAACGACCCCAGTAACATTGCATGGGACGACACCGCGAAGAGCACGAACCTGTTCATCCAGAACTCCGGAGACACCTTCTTGGACTTGGGCACAGTCGGAGTAATGCTTCAGGGGACTTCTATGACGGTTGAAATCGCTGACGGTTCCGAACAGTGGCTTCCGGGACAAACCGTGCAGTTCACCGTTACCGACGAGAGCGGCACCCCTCTTTCCTTCGGGGAAAGCACTGACGTGCTGCTCTCAATTGCCGTCAGCTCGGATGCAAGCACCTATTCAGGGGCACACACAGTCACGGAGGAAGTTCGACTTGTCCCCTCCTAGTGATGACAACTTCGATTTCGGAGTCATCCAAGACAGCCTAGGCCAGAGCATGGGCACGGCCATCCCAAACCGCTCTCTAATGCTAGTATGCGGGGGAATCGGCTCTGGGAAGAGCATCATCGCCCAGAGGATGTCTTTCGGGATGACAGCAAACGACGTCAGGGTAGCCATGTTCACAACCGAACTGACCACTCGAGGATGGCTCGAGCAAGTGGGGAGCATAGGCTACTTCATGGACAAGAGGATCGACGAAGGCAACTTCCACCTCATCTCGAGCTTCGGAGTCATAGCCGAGGAGTCTGAGGAACCAGTCTCATTGCTGGACCTCCTTGACTTACCTCCCTCTAGGGAGGCCGAGGTCGTAATTATCGACAGGGCGTCTGAGCTGATGCCCGAGGGCATCGGGGGCAGGGCCCTACTGTCAATCCTCAGGAAGTTCACATCAGAGGGCCGCACCCTGATGCTAATGATCGACCCCGAAGAGATCGACAGCACCCTTCTGAGGGAACTGAAGGGCTCGGCCGAGATTGTCCTCGACATGCTTACTTCAGTGGTCGGGGGGCAGCTTGTCCGTACCGTCAGTGTGACTAGGTTCCTCAGAGCCGCGGGCCCGGTCACCGAGAGGATAGGGTGGAAGGTCATGCCTGAGATGGGCTTCATAGTGGACATCACGGCGGTTGCGTGACGAGGAGGGAGTTGGTATGGTAACTGAGCAGGAGACCGGGGAAGAAGGCCCACCAAAGCCAGAGTTCACCATCCAGCCAGGGGATCTCGGGGGGCTGATGGCAGAGTACCCGCACATCCGCGAATGGGTCGAGGACTTCGAGTCCAAGCACGGATCCAGGCCGGTTTACTACGGGCCGCTGGACAGAGACGCAAAGAGCGTCAGCCCAAGGAACCTGATTTACGCCACAAAGCCCCCTTGTTTCGCGCACGTCTACTCCCCGCCTGAGGGGTCAGAGGGCGCTGGGAACACCTTCTGGTTCGGCTTAGAGCCAACCATCACAGACGAGGAGGAGGAAATCAGGGATCGGATAGTGGAACGCCTACTCAGGGACGCGCCTCAGAAGGAGAGATTCGACAACGACGAGGAGTTCATCGCCATGATCCACGAGATGATGGATGAGATGACCTCCACTGGTGGTACAAGCCTTCTCGCAAACCCCGTGGTCAACCAGGCTCGAGAGCTGTTGGGCTTCGGCGAGGCGCCACTGAAGGTCACGCCAGAGCAGCTGGACCGCTTGAAGTACGTCGTTGTGAGGGATCTTGTCAACAACGGACCCCTAGAGACGCTACTAGCCGATGAGATGCTGGAGGACATCCACTCCATCGGCCTGTCCAGGATCAACATGGATCACAAGGTGTTCCCGATGCTAACGTCGAACATCGCTTTCAAGGACCAGGAACTACTTACCCAGTACCTCAGATCCATGTCAGAGAGGATTGGCCGCCCGGTCTCAGACAGCAAACCGATCGTTGACGGCGCCCTTCTAGATGGCTCTAGGATCAACATCATCTACAGCGACGACGTCTCCATTCAAGGATCATCTTTCACCATAAGGAAGTTCGCCGAGGAGACGATCTCCATCACACAGCTAATCCAATGGAAGACCCTCTCGTCGCAGATGGCCGCTTACATTTGGCTAGGACTGGAGTCTGGGATGTCGATGCTCGTCTCAGGTGAGACTGCCTCGGGAAAGACCACCACACTCAACGCCGTCCTCCCGTTCATTGACCACAACGTCAAGATCTACACTGCAGAGGACACCCCAGAGGTCAAGGTCTCCCACACCATTTGGCAGAGGCTAATTACCCGTGACTCGAAGAACGAGGACTCCAGGGTCGAGATGTTCGACCTCCTGAAGGCAGCCCTCAGATCCCGTCCTAGGTACATCATCATCGGCGAGATTCGCGGTGTTGAGGGAGCCATCGCATTCCAAGCTATGCAGACCGGTCACCCAGTGGTCGGGACCTTCCACGCATCCAACATAGTCAAGCTGATCCAGAGGTTCACCGGTGATCCGATCAATGTCCCAGCGCGTTTCTTCGACAATCTGAACTTCGCAATCTTCCAAGAGGTCGTCGAAGCCCCCGGTGGAGGCATCGCAAGGCGGATCACCGGCGTCAGCGAGGTCATCGGATTCGACAAAACCGCTGACGGAATCCTAACGAGGAACATGTTCGAGTGGGACCCGGTAAACGACGAGGTGTACTTCCGTGGAATGTTCCAGTCGGACATGCTAGAGAACAAGATAGCGCCTAGGATGGGATTCCGGAGCAAGAGGGACATCTACGACGAGCTGGAACGCAGGACCATAGCTATGCAGAGAATGGTGGACAGGAACCTAACGCACTTCGACGACGTCTTTGACCTCCTGGACATATACTACAAGGAGGGGTGGGACAGGTTCGCCTCGTCACTTGAGACTTGGACAGGAATCAACCACTAGCAGGGGGGATTGGCATGGAGGACAAGCTATCCACCTGGCAGATTGCACTTCTCAGGCTGGGGATGCCGTTCAGCAGGTACCTACTCTTCATTTCCCTCCCCGCGGTCATCCTCGGTCTTGTGGCAGGGCTGACAGTCTGGTACTCAGTGAGCGATGCGGTAGGGCCCGTCGGGGCCGCTGGGCTCATCCTTACGTTTCCCCTTGTTTCCTTCGCAGCTACTATCGCATACCCAGTTACACAGGTTTCAGCCGAAGCCATCCAGATAGAGCAGGACATGCACATGTTCATGACAAGGATGGGAATCCTATCCCTCGGCGAGTCCGCTGAAAAGGGCATGTTCGACGTCCTCAAGGAGATGGGTGATTACGGCGCACTCGCCCACGAAATACAAGCAATTGAGACTCTGGTAACGAAGTGGCACACCAATCTCCCCGAGGCTGCTAGGATCATCGGGAGGCAGAGCCCATCAGAGATCTGGAGCGACTTCCTTGACAGGATGGCCTTCTCTGTAGAGGTCGGGCAGCCCATCGGGGAGTTTTTCAAGAGCGAGAACGAGACCTTCGAGCAGGCCTTCACCACAATCTATGACGCTAGGCTTGAGCAGCTAGACACGCTGAGGGAGACCTTCGTCTCCCTCACTACCACGGGACTCCTTCTCCTCGTGGTCTCCGGCCTGCACCTGATCCTCTTTCAAACAGGAGGGGTGGGCGACAACATTTTCCAAATTATCCTCAGGGCCAAGTGGGTGCTAATGGCTGGGCTCCTGTTCGCTCTTCTGCAGATGGGGGCATGGTACCTCTTTACCCTCGTCATTCCACATGAGGAGCTGTTTGCAAAACACGGATTCAATACAGACCAAGCGATAGACCTGCGGAGATCTTGGATATTCGCCGCAATTCTTGGAACTGTTGAGTTCCTAATCCTAATGGGGCTCTTCATCTTCCTCGGAACATCATGGCTCATCGACAACTGGAACTACATTGGCCTGCTCGTAATCGCCGCCCTAGCATCACCGCTGCTTGCCCCCGCCATGCTCACAATCCAAGAGGAGACCCGAGTAAGGAGGAGAGACGATGCCTTCCCGGAATTCATCCGAGCTTTCGGTGGAACCGCTCAGGCGAGGGCACAAGAGCCCAGTGCCATGATTAAGGCGCTGGCAGGAATTGACTTCGGAGCTCTGGATGCCTCAATCGCAAACCTCGAAAAGCGCCTGTCGATGAGGATTAACAGCGATTTCTCTTGGAATTGGTTCGCCGCCGACAACAACTCCATGCTGGTGTCCAGATTCACTAGGGTCTTCATCGAGGGCTCGTCATCCACGGGAGAGGCCGGTTTGGTCGGAGACTTGGTCTCACAGAGCACCACGACGCTCCTAGGCCTCAGACAGAGGAGGCAGATTTCTGCCCAAGTCATGCGCAGCGTCTCCTACGGGCTCCTCATAGCGATGATCGTCGCCCTCAACATCACGACATCGATTATCGCGGGGCTCGGCGAGACCATCGCCGAAGTCGCGGCCGGACTTGTCGACAGCACCGGTCAAGTTGGCACCGCTTCAGGTGGGGTGGACGTCGCACTCCCCGTGCTCGCTGAAACTGGAGGAGTTCAGCAGAACATCGAACTGTTCCAGTTCATGGGCTCCTTCCTGATTGTGATTTCCATCATCGTCCTAGGACTCATTACCGCTCGAATCAGGGGCGGTGGAACAACCCTGGTTCTTGGCCAGATGATCCAGATGATGTGGGTCGCAGGAATAGCCAATTTCTTCAGCGCTTGGATACTCACTCAGTCTGTGGGCCTGTTCCAAACAGGATGACGTGCACACGAAGGCTTGATGCCGTAGACTCAACGCCTAGTTTCATGGATGCTGACCACTTGCTCGATTGGCTACGCGTCATCGTGCTGTTCTGCTGCATGGGATTCGCTGCTCGATCCGACTACTCCACACTGAGAGTAAACGACCGACACTGGCTCAACTGGACCGCTCCTGCGACCGCACTGCTGATTGCCGAGATGTCCCTCCTCGGCACATCCGCGTCAAACTATTACATGGTAGCAACTCTACTGGCTGCTGCCTCCATCCCTCTTTTCGATCCCCCAAATCTGGTGGAGGCGAAGAGGTGGGGGAGTAATGAGGTAACTCTGGCATCGATCTACCTGGTTGCAGCCGTAGGCTTGCTGGGCGGGGCCCTCGAAAACGCAAATACTGACTTCGTCGCATTGGTCCTAGGCAACGAGTCACCTGAGATCTCCCTCTGGTGGTCCATGCTGGCAGCCCTCGTCACCATGATCCTCTACCTCTCTGCATGGCGAATCGGCTTAATCCAGGGAGGTGCCGACGCCAAGGCACTAGTCCTGATAACCCTCTTGCTACCCTCATGGGCATTTCTTCCAGAACCCCTATTCGCCCCAGATGACGCCCTTTTCAATCTCCCACCATCGATGGTCATGTTCCTTTGGGCTTCGCTGGTTTTCATGTTAGCTCCTCCGGTATTGATTTTCCAGAATGCCATGAACGGCAGCATCGAGTCTTGGGCCGATCTCAAGATGGCTTGGCACGCCATCAAGAGACCTCTTTCCGAAATTGGGGATAAGCCGGTCTGGCTGCTAACAGAGGCTATTCATGATGACGAATTGGATGACTTCCGAATCGTCAACAGGGTGCTGCCCGGTTCAACCACTCCATCTGTAGATGAGATATCTCAGAGGCTCGCGGAACTCGAGATACGAGGTGTAGAAAGTGCTTGGATAGCCACTAAGCACCCATTTGTGGCCTATCTGTTCCTTTCTATCGTCCCGCTGTTGCTGTTAGGCGATCCTCTGGGTGTCCTAGCCAAGTCGTTTTGATCAGATGAAATCCTCAAGCGTCATAACCGTGACTCGATCATTATTGAATAGTGAATCGACACTGGACGCCATCCAACCAACCCTGTGCTTGGTATAGTCATCAACACCATAATCCTCCATAATACCCTGTGTAACTTGGATGTATTTTCTGACTGCTCCCTCAGAGACCGTTAGAACGACATTCCCTCCGCACATTGAACCGTTGTTCCCACCTGCCCCCGAGAACCCCCGGGTGCCTTGAGAAGTCTGCTTGATGCACTTCCCGGCTAATGGCATCCTGCGATACGACTCCCCGCACTTCACACATCGTACCTTTTGCCTAGTGAAAGCCATCATATTGCCTCTCATGTCCGGTAGGAAGTGGGACTCAATTACCTGCTTCGCCACGCCATCAACGCTTACTGATCTGAGCAATCTACCCAATTCAAGTTGACCGCCAAGTTTGTCCTCCATCTTCACCAGAGTCTTGTAAGCAGAGTTCTGCGGACCCGCATCAAGTTTGCCTGAGTCATGGGTCCACCCGTAGCCTCTCAGATCTCCGATGGAGCCAAGCCTAGCTCCAACTAAGTCCACCTGTTCCCGAACCTCGTTTGCATGGGGCTGAGCAAGCGTCCCTTCATAGAACTGCTTCGAATAGCTCCATGAGCAATCGACGTTAAGGGCCTCCTTGTCGATTTCGCTTGGATTTAGCCGCGTAGTGAGAACAATCGGTGCATCCATCCTCCCTCCCCTATTAGAAGGCAGAATCGACTGTGTGAAGTTGAGCAGCCCGTCCATCAGCATCAGTATGCTATCCTCGTCCCCATCGCAGTTCCTTCTTTTAGCAGCATGGAATAGTGGGTGAGCGTAACCGGCGGAGGAACTCGTCCATCCGATTATTCGGCACGCAACTCCTCCCGAAGTGTGAGGGGCAAGGCCTATCGCAACGTGGCCCACTAGGTCTTGAGCCTCCTTAGCTTCGTAGAATGGGCGCATGCCGTAGAAACTAACCAGAAGATCGTCAACGAACGCACAGATCGAAAGAAGATGGCTCACCGCATTCACAGACGGAATGAAGTCTTGGGGGAGCAACTCGATAAATTGCTCATCCGAACTAACTCCGACTCCTCGAATGTCATGAGTGTACCCCATCTTGACTAGTTCCTTCCACGGGGTTCCAATCTCACAGGGACGGAAGTGGGTTACTGGCACGTCGCTCATGTCGTAACGAGAGGTCCCATCTCTGAAAACCGAGATTCCATGCTTCGCTCTCAAAATCCCTTTCTCAAGAGGCTCCGGAGTCTGATCAGTCGACATCAGCCCCTTCACGGCCTTGATCTTTTCAGGGAGTTTTTGGAGTCCCAGAGCCCTTCTCTTGACCTCTAGAATTGGACCTAGATCGACAGTTGTCCTCTCGCCCTTCCTTCGAGATCTCCTCCTAGGCCTCTTAGGTTCCGAAGTCCTGCCACCACATTCTTCTGGGATCGTAGGGTCGTTCCTATGGTGGCATATTAGGTGCGGTGATTCGCGTCCACACGACTCGCAGAACCTCGGCCCCATCACGGTTCTAATTGAACCTCTAGCAGATGCCTCTGACATCAATCGTTGCGGACCCCCGCTCTCCCCTATGGGATAAATTGAGTGCACCAGGGGCTTCATTTCCCTGACTCCTGATTTTTCCGGTCTCCCCATGCGAGCTCCGATTCTTGAAGGGACAGCGTCTTCCCAACGCAAGTGCGAGACCTTCCGGACAATTATCAGGGACCTATCGACTTCGAAGTCATCCAGCGTGGCTCTAGCCCCTACATCTTCTACGGAAACGCCTCCACCATCATTTCCAATTAGCTTTAAGTTGGCGATTGATGAACTCTCCACTAGCTCCTTTATGTGAGGCCCCGCCTCAACCCTCTGCCTGATTGTGCCACCAGACTGCTCCAGCCCGAGCCCATCAACAAGCCCTTCCCAATGTCTAGGGACAACAATGTCATCGTCATCGTGAGAGTGCTCCAAACCCAGGGTCATGAGTCCAGACTTCACCACTCCGTGAACTCCTACTTCGGTCCATCTGGGCCATTCTTCCAATACTGGCTCACCAATGCCCAAATCTCTGCTGGACAATTCGAACGGCCATCCTTCGGAGACCCCCTTGATTCTCAATGACCCATCCTCAACGACAGCATTTTCGATTAAAGAATCAATCAGCACGGGCATGAACTGGGGAGGAAGGTCAGACCACCAGAGATTCCATGGTGGAGGAACGGCAGCCCCCAGGCTCTCTGAAATCTTGCATACCTGCTCCCATGAGAGCTCTGTTTCACGGAGGAATGTAATCCAATCTCGCTGTCGCCAAGACCTGTCCAGAGGATCCTCCCCCCCTCTCTCAATCGCACCGTTGAATGGAAGGCCCGGCGGCAAATCACTCCTAG
The DNA here is from genome assembly GCA_964563355.1 of uncultured Candidatus Poseidoniales archaeon. Taxonomy (GTDB): domain Archaea; phylum Thermoplasmatota; class Poseidoniia; order Poseidoniales; family Thalassarchaeaceae; genus UBA36. The sequence goes on along the minus strand of CAZLVU010000002.1, from coordinate 84,517 downwards.
GTAGACCAAGAATTCCAGCGAAATCCTCTACTTTTTCATGGTTATCCAATGTCTCTGCAACTTCGGCTGCCCACCAATCTACCGAGTAGGGTGAAGGAATCAACGACTTGTTGTTCTCTAGGAACTCGCCGAAGCCCAATAGAATCTCCCCTGAATCCCAAATCGAGACCAGATTTTCTCGAAACTGCTCCCATTCCTCGGAATTCTTCACTCTGCGAAAGGCACCATCTTTCAGTAGTACAGTGGGGCCATCGATTTCAGTGCACGGTGTGACAGCACATGCCTTGCCTGGCCCCTCAATCTTCATCTGGGTGCCTACTGATAGAAACCCTCCCAACGCTTCCATGCTTGTCGGATTTATTCCCGCAGCGGCAAGCCCTGTAGCACGACTCCTTCCATATCTAAGTCTGAAACCTCCAGGTTCCCGAGGCTCGCCGAAAATCGGCCTTCCCGCAATCACGTCTCCCATATACCTACTCTGCCTAGGTACCACACGTCGTTTCGTCCTGCCATCTTCAGCGGTCTGGGACTTTCCTTTTTCGGCGAATCTAGTGATGAAATCCCATCCCGGCACGTCCAACCTCTCTGTATGGGTCTGAATCTTAGGTGCCTTTAGGCAGAGTCCTTCTCCGATTACTAGCATCACGCCCCCGCGAACTCTAGTGCGGTAGGATCCGTTCTCGTTCATCACGTTCCTCACTTCCTTGTACCCAGCGCACTCCATCTTCTCGGTCTCCTCGCCGTTAATCATCACTGGACAGGCCTTGACAATCAGCTCGGTTTCTTCTGGGGGTGGGGTGTACTGCAGATTCTTCCGGTATAGCCCGAATTCTTCCTTCACTCTCTCCACCTCAGGTATCGTTGGGACGTATCGCCCAACTTCCAGATCGCGTCGCAGGATGTCCCCAATTAGAACCCCCAGAGCTTGAGCAGTGCCCCCAGCTGCCCTAATCGGGCCGCAGAAGTCAATCGAGAGAAACTCAGATCCATCTGCATTGTTCAAAATCCGCACGTCGCCAATTCCATCCAGAGGGGCAACCAGTACGGCTTCGGTCAGTACAGCAAGTCCTACTCTAAGACCGGAATCTATCGATCTTCTCTTGTCACCCGTCTTCAAATGCATCCTTTGGGTTACTGACTTAGCGACCTTAATCGCAGCAGTCTCCCTATCATTGGTTTCAAGCAGACCTCTAAGCTCTCCTTCAATCCGGAGTGGGCTCTTTGACCGATCGTCCGGATCTGGGTATAAGTATGGGAACTCTAGTAGCTTCTCGGTCCTGCTAGCGAGGTCTGCAGCACGAGGAATCTCTACGACATCAGAGAAGTCAAAACCCTTCAACTTGGCCTCAGAAGCTACCTTGTATGCCTCATCAATCTTCTCGTCAAGCCAAATCTGGTACTTTTCTTGCTCATGCTGCAGCCGAATTGCGTCTATTGCTGCCACCGGTGAACCACTTTTCATGTCGCATGCCCCGCAGGATGGCTCACCATCAAACTAGACCGTCCAAGAACATTGACGCAAATCCGGTAATTTTCACCTTCATACGAAGGCAACCTTCATCCGATTTAGTTTAGACCACGTGGGAGGAAGATGGCGTCAACCACGATGGATGAAGCGAAGAAACGACTTGTCGGCAGGGTCCGAGACCTGGCCTATTTGCATACTGAGGATAAGCCCTTCACCCTAGCTAGCGGAAGGCAGAGCAGCCACTTTTTCGATATGAAACCGGTGATGATGGACCCCGACTGCGCTCACTTGCTCGGCGTGCTAATCCACTCCGCTTTGCAAGATTTAGGCCACGTCGATGCAATAGGTGGCCTCGAACTCGGCGCCGTTCCCCTAACTGGCATTGCAATAGCCAAGGCAGGAAAGGGCTCACGCCTCCGGGGATTTATTGTGCGCAAGGAACCCAAGGGAAGGGGAGGCAGGAAAACAGGAAACCCGCCAGGAATTGAGGGTTCTAGCCTGGACCCTGGAGACAGGGTTGCCCTATTGGAGGACGTCACCACCACTGGGGGGTCTGCTCTGAGGGCAGCTGAGAGGTTGCGAGAGGTGGGATGCGAGGTCATCGCATGCATCACGATACTTGATCGCCAGGAGGGGGGCTCCGAGGCCTTCGAACAGGCAGGCATAGCCCTAGTTCCACTAATCGTCAAGTCCGATATAACGGGTTGATTTGATGGGCCAACATGAGATAGATCCGGATTCAGAACCCTACCACCCCTCAAAACTTGAGAGGAAGGAGTACATCGGAATCGGCGAATTCTTCTCTGTTGACATACGCACCGGGATTATCGTAGAAGTCCAAGAATTCCCAGAGATGCGCAAGCCCTCTTACAAAATCAGAGTAGACTTCGGACCCATAGTCGGAAAGCTTTGGAGCTCCGCCCAAATTACGAATTACTCACGAGCCCAACTGATAAGTCGGACTGTGGTAGCCGTGATCAATCTCGGTGAGAAGACCCTTCCCACTGGATTTGTATCACAGTTCCTGATTCTTGGCTCCCTAGATCCGGATGGAACGGTAAGGCTTCTGGAACTTCCAGAGGGCACCCAACCGGGGTCGACAGTGGCGTAGCAATTTCTCTGATGCATACCATATTGAACTTGGAACGCCCACTGTGCAATATGACCTACGTTAGGATGACGACCAGTGCCGGAGAAATAGACATCGAACTTTACACGGATGAATGCCCAGAGACAACTGGCAACTTCCTCAAACTCGTGGATGATGGGTTCTATGACGGCCTCCATTTCCACAGAATCATCAGAGATTTCATGATCCAGGGAGGGTGCCCCTACTCTAGGGATCCTAACAACGGGAGGGCAGGTACGGGAAACCCCGGTTGGAGGATCCCCTGCGAACCATCAGCATTGGCCAAGAGCCACGACAGACCGGGAATATTCTCGATGGCGAATGCAGGACCTAACACCGGGGGATCACAGTTCTTCTTGACAACAGTACCAACACCCCATCTCGATGGAAATCACGCTATTTTCGGAGAGGTATCAAAGGGCATGGATGTGGTGAGAGAAATCGAATCAGTACAGACTCTCCCTGGTGACAGACCCTCTACTCCGCAGCAGATCATCAGGATCGAACGAGCATGACTCGAGATCCCACGTCTAATAATATTTATTAATAACTAATTAATGGCCATAGTATGGCAAAGCACCGCGCAGGCAACCGCAGGATTATCACCATCAGCATACCAGAGGAATTGGCACGCAGATTGGATGCGAGGGTCGGCAAGGGCCGTGAGAGCGGGCGCTCGGCAACGGTGAGTAGGATGATTGAGGGCTCTCTAGCTGGAGGCAAGGCTTCTAGCAGAATCAGCCCGGAGTCCAAGCCTAGGCAAGCTCGGTCCAAACCAGGAAAAATCCGAATCGAGAAGGACACGATGGGCGAGGTCGAAGTCCCTGCTGATAGGTTCTACGGCGCCCAGACCGCTCGATCACTGATGAATTTCGACATCGGTGATGACATCATGCCCCGTTCCGTAATCAGGGCCTTCGGAGTCCTCAAGCAGGCTGCCGCTGAAACTAACGTAGACTTAGGGGTGCTAGAACCCGAGATTGGTGAAATGATCATCTCTGTCTGCGACGAAGTCATTTCCGGGTCCCTCGATGGGCATTTCCCTCTGAGGATTTGGCAGACTGGCTCGGGAACACAGACCAACATGAATGCCAATGAGGTAATCGCTAACAGGGCCATCGAGGTGGCAGGAGGGAAGCTTGGCAGTAAGTCTCCCGTTCATCCCAACGACCACGTCAACCGCGCTCAGTCTAGCAACGACACCTTTCCCACGGCGATGCACATCGCTGCAGCTGAGGAGTTCCACCACACTTTGATACCCTCGGTGAGCTACTTGCGATCTGCGCTGTCAGAGAAGTCCGACGAGTTCGCTGACATCATCAAGATCGGCAGGACCCATCTAATGGATGCGGTACCGCTGACTTTGGGGCAAGAGTTCAGCGCCTACGTTTCAATGCTGGATGCTGATATAGTCAGGGCTGAGAACGCTCTCTCTGATCTCTTCGAGCTGGCCCTCGGCGGGACAGCGGTAGGGACCGGTCTGAATACGAGTCCAGACTTCGCCGATCAGGTTGCGCATAGGATAGCGGAGAAGACCGAACTACCCTTCATCAGCGCTGAGAACAAGTTTGCACAGCTCGCTGCACACGATGCGATTGTTGCTGCATCCGGAGCGCTCAATACCTTAGCCGCATCTCTGATGAAGATCGCAAACGACATCAGATGGCTGGGATCAGGACCGCGATGTGGATTCGGAGAGCTGGCCCTACCTGCAAATGAACCCGGATCCAGCATAATGCCAGGAAAGGTCAACCCGACCCAATCTGAGGCAATGACAATGGTCTGCTGCCAGGTAATGGGTAACAATTCAGCGATTTCATTCGGTGGCAGCCAAGGAAACTTCGAACTGAATGTGTTCAAACCCCTGATGATTCACAACCTCTTGCATAGCGTCAGGCTAATTTCTGACACGTGTCGATCATTCACAGACAATTGCGTATCAGGGCTTGAGGCCAACGAAGCCAAAATCGCAGAGCACCTAGAGAACTCGCTAATGCTGGTAACCGCACTAAACCCTCATATCGGTTATGACAATGCAGCTAAGATTGCCAAGCACGCACACGAAAAGGGGCTCACTCTGAGACAGAGCTCACTAGAACTGGAAATGCTTTCTGATGAGCAATTCAATGAGTGGGTCAAGGCTGAGAGAATGATTGGGCCAAATGGGTGAAAACCCCTCCGAGGAATTCTCACAGAATAGCAATAGGGGGGACAAGCTCCACTGAAGGCTAGAACTGATAATTGGGCTGATGTCAAACCTCGGTGAACAGGTGGGAGCAACAGAGGGTTCTGCACATGGGGGAGCATCCCCCTCTGTTAACTCCGCAGGGTCCGGGTGTCTCCCGGGCCCGAAGGCCCGGGTTCCCCCGGGTAGACGACTCCGACACCTCTAGGGTCTCTTTGTCATTTCCCGACTCCTGGTGGATCGCTCCTCCATTCGCCGCATCCGCATCCAGTCCTGCCTCTCGGCGTTTCTTTTCACGTCCCGATACTGGCTCCTCCACGGGTCTCCCCGCCCTCGTTGCCCTAGTGTTTCCCTCGGTTTCCTTCCCCTTCCTTGCGTCCGGTTCTCTCCGCTTCGTTCCCCACTCACACGACCCAGGTTCATTCTCTTCCCCCTACGCGTGTGTATCTCCGCAGCTTCTCTCTCGCTCTCCCCTTCCTTGCGTCCGGTTCCTCCGATTTCGTTGCCGCTGCTTTCACGTCCACAGACGCTCCAGCTCTTCTCCGATCTCCTTTCGAATCTCGGTTCTACCGCCCCGGTTTCGGGGCTCGGTTTTGTGGCCCGCGAGTCGCGCCGAAGCGCCCTCACACCACTCCCCCGGAGCGGCAAGAAACACAGGGTTGTGACCGGCACATAAACATTTCGTGAATATAGGCGCAGTTCACTGGAAATTAGGGTTTCAGAAGACAATTTCCACTGCAATTCACTTACTCCGAAGGTTCCTAATTCTGCTTCTTAGCAGTGTCCTGTTTCTCCTTCCAGCAAACTCTTCCTCAGTTTGATTTAATCTACGTTCCAGAACTTTCTGCTCAAAGAGGAAAATATTCCCGATATCGTCGCCGAGCGCCATCACACCTCCAGAGGAACATGCAACACCGATTCGTTCGGCGTGCAACGCCTCAAGCTCAATCACCCCGTTTCTGAGTTCGATGATGCTAATCACTGCTTGATTCGACCATGAAGACGCCCACACACAATCCCTCCCATCAATTGCAAACCCCAATTTTACAAAATCCACTTTGCCCTCGGTTTCAACGATCCAAGAACCTAGTTTTTCGCCTGATACGATAAGCCCGGATTCCAACCCGGCTATCCACTCACCACTAGCATCCAAGGAAGAAATTGAGCTAGATCCTGCAGTGCGGCAAATTCGCGCTTCTCCAGAAAGTTCGCTAACCCCTCCGTCACTATGTCCCAGGAAAATTGCATCCTGGTCAGAAAGTACACCTGTTGTGATGGGAGCGTGATTCTCTAGGGAGAAATATTCCGGCCCGCTACTCTTTGAGACAACTACGAATCCACACCTAGGCCTACTCAGTCCCAATGTAACCTCTTTACCCACAGCTGAAATTGTCCATGCCCTCCCCTCAATTTCCCACCTTTTGGTCAGTTTCCCATCACGGTCAATTAGCCAGACCGACGCCTCCGTATAGTCCTGGATTTCTAACTCATATACGGATGAAGTTGCCCAAACGCCGCCATTAGCGTATCGAATCAAGTCACTGGAACCCTCTAGAGAGACACTCCAAATGAAATCACCATTCTCCAGATTAATCGCATGAACCTTGTCTGACTCCGTAAAGAACATGATATTTCCATCGATGTCCGAGTCAGAGCATGGACCGCTAACCGACACTCTCCAGATCTCCGAACCGCGGCTGATGCTCCAACATGCAATCTCTCCTTTGTGAGAACCAGCAATTAACCGATCCCCAGATAATTGTAGCAAGGTACAACGATCACCGATGTCGCGGACGAAGGAAGCGAATCCCTCCAAAGACACCGGTCCCACGCCCACTCACAGACGCTCTTGCGTATCGGGGTTTCCTACTATCAGGCCGTTATACCATAGAGACGCTCAATCTTGGAGTTCAGATAACCGATGAATGCGTCGGGCGATGGTGCTTTTCCGGTGGCCTCTTCGATTAATTCCGCCGGTTCAAGGATGCTGCCCCGTTGGTGAACGTGTTCACGCATCCAATTTAGTAGTGGGTCGAACTCACCTCTACGCATCTGTTCATCGTGGTTTGGCAGATCATTGCGAGCCGCTTCGAGAAGTTGTGCGGCGTACAGATTTCCCAAGGTGTATGTCGGGAAGTAACCAAATGCGCCCATTGACCAATGGATATCCTGTAGAACTCCGAGAGCCCTGTTCGGAGCTCTAATGCCCAGGAACTCATCATACATGTCATCCCACGCATCAGGTAGCTCGTCAACCTCTAGGTCCCCTGCAATGAGCCTCTTCTCGATTTCATATCTGATCATGATGTGCAAGTTGTAAGTAGCCTCATCTGCCTCGACTCTAATCAAACTCGGCTCTACTATATTGACTGCTTGCCACAATTGTTCGGCACTGACCCCATCCATATTTCCAGGAAAATTCTGCTGCCATAGCTCAAGTGCCCATTCGCAGAACTCTCTAGAGCGACCAACCTGATTCTCCCAAAGCCGGCTCTGGCTCTCGTGTACCCCGAGTCCATTTGCACGGCCTGCAGGCTGGAAGTCCAAGTCGCGTCGACGACCTTGTTCGTATGTACCGTGCCCGGTTTCATGCATCGAACCATACAGTGAGCTGAAAGGATCCGACTCGCTATAGCGGGTGGTCCACCTAACATCGTCTGGGTTTGGCCCCCCGCAGAAGGGATGCGTCGAGGAATCCCTCCTGCCCGCAGAGAAATCGAACCCTATCGCCTCGGCGATGCTTTGGCTCAGCGACTCTTGGGCAGACTGCTCCCAAACGTTACTTTCTACCCATGAGACGTCTGGACGCTTACCACTCTCTACAACCGCTTTGATTAGAGGTGCAACGTTCTCCCTAAGACCTGCAAATAGCGGGTCAACCCTTGATACTGTTAGACCAGACTCGTATAGGTCCAGTAAAGCGTCGTAGCGAAGACTCTCGAAACCCAGGTAGTCCGCCTTCTTCCGTGCGAGGTCTACTGACTTGGCAAGGTCGTCTCGAAAGATGGAAAAGTCGTCCTTAGCCCGTGCATCAGTCCAAGAAATCTGCGCCTTTGAGCGATGCTTGGCCATTTCTTCTACGAACTCGGTGGGAAGCTTCGTACCTCTGTCAAACGACTCTCGTGCAAGCCTTACATTGGCCGACCCAACGTCTTCGAGACCGTCGGATTCCTCGAGGTGTTCCAACAGCTCCCCTATTCGAGGATCGGTAAGCCTCTCGTGACCAGTCTTCGAAATCCAAGCCAGATGCTCGGCTCGGAGTGCAGCTGCCTTCGGTGGCATCAGCACTTCCTGATCCCAGCTCATTAGCTCGCCAATCTGTCCAATAAGGGCGATATCTTTCAGTCTTCCAAGCAACTCCCCGTAGGCTTCCATGCATACGCGAGAAAGGACTTAGGGACATAGGTTACGGAATATCTCCGACTTAGACTCCTACGCCCAAAGCCTCCCTTAGAACAATTCCGATGCACAGCGAATATCCCCAATGTCAAGCCCAAGATCAATCAGACACGGCCCCGAACGCTTGATGCGAGTACCAACGGTCGCTACAACCGATGACACGCAGCGACCTTGGGCCAAATGTTCCTGTTGCCGATAGGATTCTGCTGCATCTGTGGGAACAGGATCATCAGGCGGATCACTACATCGTGTCACCTGATGTGACTCGTCCCGGGATAGCGGAATCTTGCGCGCTCCATCCTCCGAATGTTTCACGAGCAATGGGTGATCTAATGTCCAATGGGTTGGTTTCGGAACACAGACGGACTGTCAGGGGAGAAAGCCGCCGACAGAAGACGTGGCAGTTGACTGAAGAAGGTAGGGATTCCGCAAGGGACCGCATTTCCTCACTTAGGTCAGTAATGGTCCCAATTCGCTCGAGTGATGGACAGCTTCTGGAGATCAGAGCCGACGAGGCCGCATCCAAACTACAAACCGGCCTTACCCTTCTTCAGGTTCTAATGCATTCCCAGCACGAAGGAGTCCTGAACTTCGGCGATATCCGCTTCGGTGCTCTGCTGAGGAAAGAGGATGAGATTCCTCCCGGTTCAATTTCTATTCTCGCCGGAGCCCACTCGACTTACCACACCCATCCACCTAGAACTCGTACGGTGCATGGTAGATCTAGGGAGAAACAAGCTCTGAAAGACTGGTTTGATTCGGAAAAACCGATGTTTTCGCTGTTTGGCATTGCTGGTTGCGGAAAGACAACACTAGTTTCACATTGGCTGACTGAAACGTTGGAGGCAGACCTCGATCTAGAGGTGATGTATTACCCCTGCCAACCTTGGGACTCTCCACTGGGTATCGCTACCAGCATTCTACACAGATTAGGGATTGTTGAAGGGAAAGACCCGTACGGCGTTCTCAGCTCCTTGCCTTTGAGGCCCGGAGCTAGAATCAACATCGACTCTTATCGCAGAAGATTGACAGCTCACTTGTTGGACGATGAGGACCTCGTGGGGATTACTCATGGTGAGGTTTTGTTAATCTTGGATGACATCCATAACATCGGCAGCTCAGGAGAACACCTCTTCGGAGCTTTGCTTCAAATTGCAGAGTCAACTGGAATCAGACTAATGATGGCATCCAGGACTAATCTCGCTTTCTACGACCGCCGTGATGTTCATACTAGGAACAGGGTTGAGGAATTGCCACTCTCCGGCTTAACATTAGAGGAGGTGACAGATTGGCTGGAGAAGATGGATCTCCCAGACAGAGCCCCCGCTGCACAGATCCACAAGGCTACCGGGGGGCACCCTCTCGCAGTCGAGTTGCTGGAGATTTACGGCAAGACTCTACACGACGATTGGCTTCGATTCCTCGACGAGGAAATATTGGATGTTCTACCAGAGGACCATAGGGAACTCCTGTCCCTGCTGGCTGTAGCCGATAGACCAGTAACTTGGACCACCCTAGCCAATGCAGCTGGAGCAGATGGCCCCCCTCCCCAGCAGCTAATCGATCGCGGACTGATGCTCGAGCTGGAAGAGGGCTTGTGGTTACACGAGGCTTTGCGCTCCAGACTATTAAGGGAGGTTGGCGCTCCGCACGAGGAGAGATCTAGGAAGCTAAGCCAGGCTGCTGATTAGGTCATGTGCCTATCCAGCCACACATCCATGGATTGCTTGGGCATAGCTCCTGTGATTCGGTCTACAATCTCCCCATTCTTGAATAGCATTAGCGCTGGAATCCCTCGAATCCCAAACCTTCCAGAGGTGAGGGGGTTTACGTCAGTGTTAACCTTCGCAACCGTAAGATCCCTCTCCCCTGCAATCTGAGCCAGCACCGGTCCTACCATCCTACAAGGCCCGCACCAGGGGGCCCAGAAATCAACGATAACCCACTCGTCACTCTTAGTTACTACATCGAAGTCAGAGTCACCCGCGTCAACCACCTGCCCCATTTGCTCACCAGCAGCTGAACGATGAGCTCGTATCCTATCAACATGCGCGTTGGGGATTTAGTATCATGCGATGGATTGAGAACCTGAGTTCCATCCGAGGAACATGGGAAGAGAAATGGAAGTCACACCTAGCATCCTCACCGCCGACTTCTCCAATCTGGGTGAAACTCTAGACGAAGCTGCTGCTGCTGGAATAAATTGGTTCCACATGGATGTAATGGACGGAAATTGGGTAGAGAACAAGACCATCACCTTCGGCCCGGCTCTTATTCGCTCAGCACGCGATAGGCTCGGCCCGAACGTATTCATCGATTGTCATCTGATGGTTACCAACGCTGAGGAGACATGGAACCAGTACGTCGATGCCGGGGTGGACATGGTAATTGCGCATATCGAGGCAGTAAACGACTTCCCCCAATTAATCATCAACCTTCACGATGCCGGAGTGCAGGCTGGATGCGTCCTCAATCCAGAAACACCAACAGACGCAATCCTCGATCTCTTACCAGATCTAGACCTTGTCCTCGTAATGTCGGTCGTCCCTGGGAAGGGGGGACAGCAATTCATGCCAGAAGTAGAAGCCAAGGTCGCAACTTTTCGCACAGCCATTGATGCACAAAGCGCTTCAGGGGGACGCGTTCCATTACTCATGATTGATGGAGGTGTGAAGGATCACAATGTCGCGATGATTGCCGAATGGGGCATAGATATCGCAGTGGTCGGTTCTGGATTAATCAACGAAAATGGGTCAATAGCTGAGAACCTATCATCAATTAACGCAGCACTCGAACAGTAGCCTCCCGAAGAGCATTCAAATCATGCTCCCATGTCCAAGCTACGTGGTCAGCGAGCAATGGATTGCCGAGGAAGTTCGGCAGGTGGTTCCCGATGCGGAGGTCGAGGTCACCGATTTGCATGGAAGCGGAGATCACTTCCACGTCAGAGTAATCTCACCCAGCTACGAGGGAATGCGCCCTTTGCAGAGGCAACGCCCGATCCTCAGCTTCTTCAAACCCCATATTGCATCTAACGCGGTCCACGCCCTCGATCTCAAGTGCATGACTCCGGAACAGGCCGAATCAAGTGTCGAGACTGCCTTTGACCCTCATAGTGAAGACGTAGAATTCTTTGGCGTGCATATCCGCAGGCCGGACACGGAGTGAAAATATGGCTGAATTCAACTGGACACACGAAGAGTTGCAAGATCTAGTAGCCGAGAACCGACTGGTGCTTTTCATGAAAGGAACGCCTCAGCAACCATTGTGTGGTTTCAGCAACCGGGCCGCCACTGTCCTTCAGCAACTCGAAGCACCGTTCGTTAGCGTCAACGTGCTTTCCGATCCGCGGGCAATCCCCTCAGTGTGTGATTGGTCTGATTTTCCTACGATGCCCCAGGTGTTCGTTCACGGTGAGCTTATTGGAGGGTCCGACATAGCTCTCGAGATGTTTCAAAGCGGCGAGTTACAGACAATGCTCGTCGAAGGCGATACCGAGTGAGGCCATTCCATGACTGCGGTCCCAGAAGACCGTCGTGTGATGATAATTGCGTTGAGTGGAGCCGTGGCAATCTCCTTTGCCCCATTGTTGTATAGTTACTCAGAAACCAGCCCGGTTACGGGCGCCTTCTTCAGAATGATCTACGCATTGCCTGCATTGGCATTACTGGTCTACTTCTCCAGTGACGAAGATCCCCGAGACAGGCACTCCAGATCCCTTGCATTCGGTGCTGGGTTGATTCTCGCCTTTGACTTCGTGGGCTACCACAGCGCCATCGATTTCATCGGAACGGGAATTGCAACTATGATTGGAAACTCCCAAGTAATCATTGTCACTATTGTTAGTTGGAAACTGTTCGGCGAGCGCCCAAACCGCTCAATATTGCTAGCTCTGCCAATGGTGATGATCGGCCTGGCCCTAATTTCTGGTATTTGGGATGATGAGCCTTATGGGGAGGACCCCTTCAAAGGAGTAATTGCGGGCATTTTCGCTGCGTTCTTCTACTCTTCATTCCTAGTCCTATACAGGTATTCAAACAGAAAGAAGGCACCTGCGGCGAATCTACAGATGGACGCTACTGCTGGAGGAGCCATAGGCCTGCTATTCATCGGCCTAATCCCACTACAATCAATTGGCGTCGAACCAATTGACTTTCAGGTCACATGGCCCGGCCATGGCTGGCTAGTGGTTTTGGCTCTGACTTGCCAGGTTGCTGGTTGGATAGCAATCACTTATGCGCTCCCCAGACTACCGGGAGCACACACGTCTTTCGCAGTCTTATTGCAACCAGTGCTAACGATAATTTGGGGGTTGTTGCTTCTGGATGAAACCCCATCGGCTCAACAATCAACAGGAATGATGCTTATCCTAGGGGCAATAATGGCGGTGACGATTTTCGGTGAAGCCAGTAGCGAACCACCAACGCTCCCTGACACGTGAAATCCAAGGTCACCGACAAGCCTCAGAAGGTGTACAGGGCGAGAGATAATAGCGAGGGGATGGGATGCACTCAGCGAGAACCTTTCGTCCTGTACGGTCACGTCAGGGGGCCGACGCTAGATAATCGTTGTGAAAAAATCCGTATCAATTCAGCAATTCAACTATCCGAAATCCACTCATTCCACGGTTAGAATCTCTGGCCCTCCTTCGGTAATATATGCAGTGTGCTCGAATTGCCCAACAACCCCACCGTCTACATCCCGAAGAGCTGAATAGACTTCTAGGAATCTAATTGATGTGAGCTTCTTGACCAGTGCCTTCCACTTTCCCCTCAGGGCATCATTGTCTTCCTCTGGGAAAGGCTTACTCAGCAGCGGAAAAGCCCAACGCTGTGCAAAAGGAAGAGTATTGTAACGCTCTTCGATGTATCTGGCCATGGTTGCCCCCAACGGTTTCAGTTTCCCTTTCGACAAGGCCCGCCGAATCCTCACATCGCCAGTGACTCTCAAAATATTTGAGGACCCAGTAGGAGGTACATCCTCAATCATTCCCGTGTCACCAGTCGTGTTGAAAGGCTCGATAGCGTAAACCCCCCCAACCTCAACTTTCCCTTTGAATCCAGGGTTACTCGGGCCGCAGGCGTACATTGGAACAGAAAGCCCAGAATGAAGGTTCCAACGCTCCATTTGATGCCCACACAGATTTCTGATTGGTTGGAATCCAGCATCGATTGCGACCTGCTGCGCTGCTTCACCCACCTCGTGCCAAGAGGTTCCAGGATGCATCTTTTCTATTGCTGCGTCCCGGGCCTCTTTGGCTGCCTTGATCTGCTCAGTGTGCGTCCCCCCGTTGCCTACTTCTACAGTCAGAGCGTTGTCACCCAACGCACCTTTGATGTGAACGCCAACATCAAGTTTGACCAAATCACCCTTCTCGAATATCATTTCACCTTCATAGCCCTCGGGAGGAGTCATCTCCGTGTTTGTGGTGTAGTGAGCGGCCATCTCGTTGACCGAGATTGTCACGGGGAAAGCGGCTTGGCCACCATGCCTCCGAATGAAGCGTTCAGCTGAGTCAATGACATCAATCCAGGGCTTCCCAGCAACAATCTCAGGCTTGATTCCTTCTAGGGTTCTTCGAGCAACATGGCCAGCATCACGCCATTGTTTCAGGTCATCTTCTTCCACCATGAATAAACGTCCTTAGAACTAACCTTACCCTCTCTGATAACCTCGATGCTTAGCGACTCAGGCGAATTGCAGACCGTGTGCCATGCTATCAAAGTACTGGGAGCACCTCCTACGCAAACTCCTGGCACGCCCAATACCGGCCTCTCTGGAGTTGATAGCAGATTTGATGCGCTTGTGCAGTCCAAAACCGGCTCCTCTCCGCTGCGGTTAGCACTGGTTGCTGTGAGGGGCCCAGACAGTTCAATGAGGGACTGGGCGATAGGGTGTGATACCACCCTCACGGCAACTTTGTCCGCACCGAGCCTAGAATCCATCTGCTGATGGGGCCGCAGTATGATGGTGAGAGATCCTTTGGGGAAAGCGCTGAGGAATGGAGCTAGATCCTCGGGAACCTGCACAAGCTTCCTTGCTTGATCTAAATCAACCACTCCAATGCTTACAGGCATGTTCGGCGCCCTTTTCTTGATGCCAAACAAATTTTCCAATGCTTCAGATTCTGGGATGCAGCCAAGCGCAGGCAGAGTTGAAGTTGGATACACAATGCATTGCCCAGAATGAGCCCACTGGACAGCCTCTTCCATGTTCCCGCCTACCTAATGCTTCGCCTGCTCGCAGGTGGTAGTGAGTTGGCATGAGCCACTATTGTTCCAATCTTCAGATCCAAGTTTGACTGGTGCGTGTGCCTCTGGGAGATTCTGGCTAGTTCATTGACCCCGAAGTACAAGTTGACAATAGGTAAGAGGTAAAGCAACTTTCCAACCGAACGGCGATCCCACATCTCACTCGACACTCCCGATCCATCATCGCTAACCACTGCTATGCCAAACATTCGCTGGCCTAGAGATCTTGAGAATAAGACCCCTGTAATTCTCCAATACAGCCAGTGGCTGGCAAGCAGAATCGTTGCGAATGCCAGGGCATAATGGAACTCTGGCGAGATCCACATGGTTAGGTTCCAAGCGTTCCTAATCATCGATTGAGTTGCGAACATTAGCAGTGTTGTGACGATAATCACGTCAACGGTGAAGGCAGCAACTCTCCTGATGCCCGAGGCCAGAATAGTTCCATCTGGCACAGACCAGTGCTCGTTGCCCTCTGAAACAATTGCCCTAGCCAGATTCTGTCCCTTCTGTAGGGAAATGGGTGAATTGTGATCCGTCATGATTGCCCCTCAGGCAGTTCCAAGCATGTGCCATGCCTCAAGTTTCCGATTGCGTATGTGGTCAAGCCATGCCTCCCAGTTCCCATCGCACCTCAGGGTGTCGGGATTTCCCACAACTATCAACCCCCGTTTAGCCCTTGTGAGGGCTACATTAAGTCTCCTAGCGTCTGAAAGAAAGCCCAGGACTCCGTTGTTATTGGATCGCACACATGAAAAAATAATGACTTCTTTCTCCCTTCCCTGATAACCATCCACTGTCCTGACCTCTATGCCCTCGAGACTTTCAGGCATGCTGTCTCTAATCGCCCGTACCTGCCCCGAATATGGCGTAATTATGCCAATATCCCCAGCGCTAAGCTCACCGGTTTCCAATAGTCCCAGGAGAATCTTCACAACCCAAGAGGCCTCCACTGGATTCTCCTTGGAGGCTCCATCAGGAGATATGATTTCACCTCCATTAACTGGCAGGAAAGCGATCGGAGCATCCCAGTCGGGCCACAGCATTCCATTGGGTGCGGGCCTTTCTGACTCATCAACTCCATTGACCAATCTCCCTCTATAGAATTGCGAGTTGGGAAAATCGGAAATGGCAGGATGCATCCTGTACTGGGTGTTCAACATCAGCGGTTCGATCCCCATCTCAACTAGACGCTCAAAAAGAGACCTATCTAGAGCGCCTTCCCCAGCTCTCTTTGAGATAACCGTTGGAGGAAGTTGACGATGGTCACCAATCAGCACGACCTGCCGAGCACCTCTGACCATTGGAACCAATGTTGCAGGTTCTGTGGCCTGAGTTGCCTCATCAATGAGCACCCTTGGGAAGCTTCTGCCATCGAGGAGCTCGTGTCCGGATCCGATGCACGTGCAGCATAGGACTTCTGCCCTGTCGAGGATATCGTCTCGAATCTGTGCCTCAATCCTCCGAACTTCCTTCCAACCCCTGCTAAGATCTCTGTGTGCCAGCCCCTTTTCTTTACCTCCACGCATCCCCTTTATCCTTCTGGCTAGCTTCTCATTGAGCTCTAGATGCTCCAAGAGATCTTTCCTAAGTCGATGTCCTTCCATCTTGGCATCGATTGTAGCATTCCTCAATCCCTCCCTGACTTTGACGGGTTGGCCAAGCCTTACTGCATCCACCCCTCGTTCCAACAGACCCTCCAGAAGATTGTCCACCGCTACGTTCGAGTCTGCGACGGCTAGCACGGTCCCGATGCCCTGCCCAACCCAAGCTTCGAGCACCCTAACAGCCGTATGCGTCTTCCCCGTCCCCGGAGGTCCCTGTATTAGCGTTAGACGGCTGTAAATCGCTGCCTCAGCCGCGATTCGCTGGGCTTTGTTCATATCGCTTGGTAGAGCCACTTTGATTTGCTTCGCTCCACCAAGTTCTGGAATAAGGGAGGCCGTTCCCGCAGGGTCGTGAACCAAACCTATGACCAGATCCCTAAGCGGTGCACTGCCATCCTCTTCGAAAATGGAATTCAGTGCATCCCTCATTCGGTCAAATGCCACCCTATTCGCCCCTCTGTCCATCCTCCACTTACCATTCCTCAAATCAGAGGGGGCTTCGGGTAGGACAATTCTGATTGCATTCCTATTCCTATCGCTTACTATTGCTTCAATTGGTTTCTCATTAAGGGGGCTGCTTCTGCTTAGCATCACTATGTCGCCTTGTCTGAAGCGATGACTCCCCAAACCTCCACCTGAACCGTTTCTCAGCTTGACCACCCTCTGGCCAAATAGCCAACCGTCAGTCTTTGCAAAGAGGTTGAAGAGGGCAATTCCGTTAGCTCGGAGCTTTGCGTCCGACCAATTCCGAAGCCTTTCCTCAGTCATGGCAAGCTCATCGTCCAATTCCCAACGAATCAGGCGAAGGAAGGCTTCATGATGGTCCTGGCTTCTTTTGAAACGAGAGGGGATAGCTCGTTCCGCCCCACTCACGCTACTCCGTCAGGTTCAGCCCCTATCACGATTACCTGACTGACTCCTTCAGTGGGTAGCTGACTTCCTCGGGTGAGAATTAAACGCAAAGTGACACCGAGAGAACCGTCGGGGGTGCTGGGACATGGTTTTCGATAAGTTCAGGTCTTGGAAGAAGTCAGAGCCTGAGGGGGTGTCTTGCCCATCCTGCCAGCATCGGAATCAGGAAGGCGCCGCTGTGTGCACCCGATGCTACTACCAGATCAACACCCCCTCCTTCATGCAGAATCCCACCCTGGACCAAGAACAGTCATCCGACCTTCTGGACCAGTTGGCTAGTGAGATCGAAGAGGAAAGCGAACAAGAGGAAGCACTACCCCCATCTTTCTCAATGGACGATGTTACAGTCGAAGTGGCCCAGTACGGCGATGACGATGAGGTTTTCATCAACCAACAACCCGACTTAGCATCAATCATCAATCCAACTGAGGTGTTGGAAGAGGAGTATGAACTTACTGAGGAAGACATACCAGAGTTCGTTAACAAATTCGAAGTCCCAGATCAATCGGCGGTGGACGATGAGACTGAGGATGAAGCCCCACACCACATTGAATTGATTCAGCCAACGTCAGAGACCCCAGAGTTCGTTGAAGTCGTTTCAGCTAGTGAAGTACCGGACACTAATGGCTGGTCAAGTGAACAGATTGAGGCTCCCCCGATTCATCCTGCCGACTTCGATGGCGATGGCAAGGTAGACGCATTCGAGGCAGCGTTCGCGAACACTCTCCCAGCATCCGAGGAGACGACCTCCGGTGAAGATGGTCCGCTTCCGACCTCCACCCTCTCAAAAATCCCAAAGTTTAGCGCGACCCCGGTAGTGGAGGAAACTGCACCCCATCCCCAGGAAAAGTCTACTTCCGAACAAAAACCTTCTTTCTGGCCTTGGCATCAACAGGAAGAATGGAGCTCTTCGGAAATCAAGAAGCAACTCTTGTCCGCGATGAGAGCTGCCAAGGAGCAGAATGTTGCTGAGGCAACAGTATTGCTAGATGGCGTAGGTCCTCACCTCGGAAACAGAACCTCCTTGCTATATTCAATTGGAAAGCTACTGATGGCCATAGGCAGACACCGGGAGGTCCACCGAATGGTAGACGCGGCTGTAGAAGCCTACCCCCATGACTTCGAAATAGCCAGTGCTCGAGAGAAACTGATTTCTTAACCCAAGGGCGACTACCGGAGGCCCCATGGCGACCAGGCCACCCCACAGTCCCAGGCATCGACGTGCCACATCTTCGATCCAGATTGATGACGGCTTAGTTCTGAGACCAGCATCCAGGATCCACATCTCAGATATAATCGAAGCATTTGAGGAAACTTGGCCGGACGTCATCCGGGCAATGCCTTGGATAAACCCCGACAAAGAGATCAACCCTCAGATAGAGGACTTCGTCAACGAGACAGAGAGGAAGGGAAGATCCGGGTTGCTCCATCATTGGGTCATGGTCCGTCCTTGGGACGGTTATATTCTAGGTTTAGTTGGATTTGACAGGGTTACCCGTTCAAACCGAGCGATTTGGAACCTAGGATACTGGGTTAGAAGCTCAGAGCAGCAGCATGGCATAGCTAGGAAGAGCATAGATGCAGCACTATTTTGGCTCGGTCAGGTGGAAGATCTAACTGTTGAACTGAAGGTCGATCCAAACAACCTACCAGGTCGGAACACTGTCTTGAGAACGGTGAGAAAGTGGGGGGGAGAGCGCTGCGTTTCGGGGGACTCAGCAATCACGATTGCTGGCATCAGGACATTGCACCAGTGCCATTTGATTCATATCGGGCCCAGCCATCGACCCGATGGGATTGAGAATTAGTACCACCACTTGAAAAAACCCCCCACTGCTGACAATTCGCCCCATAGGGGCAGACTGGTCATATGCCCCCTCCCAACCCCCGTCAGAGACTGCCTGACTCGGACCCCGAGGAGACTGACGAGTGGCTGGAAGCTCTGCGTTCGGTTGTGACCGCGCAAGGCGCCGAAAGAGCCCGAATGATCCTCCATGAAATTATGTCCGAAGCCAATGCCCTATCCATACCCATTCGCCCTCCCTCCCAGACTCCGTACGTTAATTCGATATCTCTCGAGCAACAACCCCCTTATCCCGGCGACATCGGAATCGAGAGGTCCATTCAGGATGCAATACTGTGGAACGCCGCGGTAATGGTTTCGGACGCAAACCGCAGAATGGATGGGATCGGAGGGCATATCTCCACCTATGCTTCCAGCTCAACGCTTTACGAGGTCGGCTTCAATCACTTCTTCAGGGGCAAGCAGCACAATGGCATCGGGGACGCGGTTTACGTTCAGGGACATGCCAGTCCTGGAATCTATGCCAGGGCGTTCCTTGATGGCAGGATCTCGAGTGAACAGGTCTCAAACTTCAGGCAGGAGGCCTTTGAAGACGGCCTCTCATCTTACCCCCACCCCCGCCTAATGCGTGATTTCTGGGAGTACCCAACTGTTTCCATGGGTCTCGGACCCCTTGGAGCTGTCATGCAAGCTCGCTTCTGGAAATACATGCACCAGCGAGACCTGGCCGACACATCCGAAAGCAGGGTGTTCGCCTTTTTGGGAGACGGTGAGATGGACGAACCCGAGGCTATCGCATCAATCGCAGTGGCGGGAAGAGAACAGCTTGACAATCTAATCGTAATTGTCAACTGCAATCTTCAACGTCTCGATGGTCCGGTTCGAGGCAATGCCAAGATTATCCAGGAGCTAGAGGGTCTCTACCGAGGAGCTGGCTGGACTGTAATCAAGGTAATTTGGGGATCGGGCTGGGACAGGGTGCTGCAACGGGATACAAAGGGGGAATTACTTTCAAGATTTGAGGCCATTACTGATGGAGACTGGCAACGACTCAGCACCCTCTCGCCACCTGATTTCCGCTTGGAATTATTCTCAGGCAGCCCGGGACTCGAGGCTTTGGGCGCTTCACTTTCCGACGAGGAGATTGCAGGCCTGACCAGAGGCGGACACGACCCGATCAAGGTCTATGCAGCATACAATGCGGCTCTGGCTGCGAAGGGACCGGCAGTTATTCTGGCCCACACGGTCAAGGGGTGGGGGATAGACTCCTTCCAAGGGAGGAACTCGACCCACCAAAAGAAGAAGATGAATCTTGACGACCTTGTCTCCTACCGCAACGCCCTCCATCTCCCCATAGATGACTCAAGACTGCAGCAAGACCCATTCTACAGCCTTGAGGAAGACTCCGAGGAGATGGCGTACATGCTTCAGCGGAGACAGTCCCTAGGCGGCCCTCTTCCATCTAGAGACCCGTTACACGTCGAAATAGAGCTGCCAGGGCCGGACACCTATGCCGCATTCGATCAAGGTACTCCCGCGGGCCAGGAGGTTTCGACTACGATGGCCTTCGTAAGGTTGCTCAGGAATCTGATGAAGTCTGAGATTGGCGAAAGGGTAGTGCCCATAATCCCTGATGAGGGAAGGACCTTCGGCATGGACCCTCTCTTCAGCGAGTTCTCGATTTTTTCACTACAGGGTCAGAAGTACACCCCTGTGGATCACTCGATGCTACTGAGGTACAAGGAATCGGAGTCGGGTCAAATCCTACAGGAGGGTATTTCCGAGGCCTCGGCCATAGCCTCGTGGATAGCCAGCGCTACGTCATACTCCACAGCCCGCTCTCCAACAATGCCGTTCTACACTTTCTACTCCATGTTCGGGTTTCAGCGAGTCGGAGACCAGATTTGGAGTGCATCCGATGCCAGAGCGAGAGGATTCCTAATGGGTGCTACTGCTGGACGAACCACCTTGAATGGTGAAGGCCTCCAGCATCAGGATGGCCATAGCCTAATCATGGCTTCGACCGTCCCGCACTGTCGGGCTTGGGACCCGGCATACGCATACGAGCTGGCCACGATAATCAGACATGGAATCGAAGAGATGTGGGGCGAGAACCTAGACGTATTCCACTATGTCATGTTGTACAACGAGAACCAGCAGCAAATGCCCAAACCAGAGGGCTCTGATCAGGGAATAGTCAGTGGTACGTACCTGCTAGAAGAGGTAGGGCGTGACGGACCCAAGGTCAGGCTGCTCGGCTCAGGCCCTATACTGAAGTACGTCCGGGAGGCTGCCTCTGTCTTATCTGATGAATTCGGTATCAGGTCCGAGGTCTGGTCTGTCACCTCATACGGGGAGCTCAGGCGCCGGGGTTTGGAAGCCGAGAGGCGAACCCGATTGAACCCAAAGGAACCCCAAGGTTCGTATGTTTCAGAATGCTTCGGAGACGAGACCCCCACCGTAGCCACATCCGACTACATTGCATCAGTTCCCGAGATGATCCAACGATGGATAGGCGGTCGCTATGTAGTACTAGGTACGGACGGTTTCGGCCGATCCGACTCAAGAGAGGCCCTAAGGACGTTCTTTGAGATCGACACCAGCAGCATAGTCGTGGCAGCTCTCTCTGCATTGGAGCAAGACGGGGAAATTCCGTCGGGTACCGTGCATAAGGCCTTGAAGGCCAGGGGCGTATCAACCGACAGAGTGGATAAAACGGCGTGATAAGATGGGAAGGGTTGGAAACTCGGCGCGGTTCCTGCTCAGGTGGCTGCCATGGGTCACAAATGGAACAGCTGCGGCGTTCAGGCGCCTTCCAGATAATTCACAAGACGACATCAAGGAAGTCGCGAAGGAGCCAGGCAAGTGGGGGGAAGCAATTGAGAAGGCCTGGGACTCCTCAAAGATTGGTGCAGAACACTTCAAGGAGACCTCTGGGATACTCGCAAACATCCTAATCGGCAGGAAGATTAGCAAAAAGGAGCGAATCGATGCACGGAACAACCTTGCTGCAATGAGCTTCTTGGTTCCTCCGCTCAGAGTCTTCATGATTCCAGGCAGTCAAGTACTCTTGGGCATAATGGCTAGAGTAACTCCTTGGAGATTGATTCCCGATGAATGGATTCCAATCAACGCACTAAGGACGGTCAGGGAGGAGCCGAGAACCTCTTTAGACAATGAGAGCTCCTTGGTCAGACGTCTTCTAAAGCGGTCAAATTAGTCTGGCATTGTGATGTGTGCAAGGAAGTAGTTGTGCTGCAGGGCGTTCCCAACGCTGATCCAATCTGGAGTGGTCCCTCCGTATGTGTCGTACCGGTGGCCGGGAATCAATCTCCAGTCCGGAGGCAGCTCGCTCAGGATTTCCTTCGCTCTGACCAAGCTCCTCTGCTGAGCCCCAGGGTCCCCTCCTGGGAGGTCCACCCTTCCAGCACTTCTTACGAACAGAAGGTCACCAGCGTGGTATACCCCATGACCGTGAATCGTGACATGTCCCGGTGCGTGGCCCGGTGAGTGAGTGACTTTGAGTCTAATAGAACCTGCAGACCACTCTACTGTCTCACCGGGGTTGCAATCCCATGTGTTGGTGAATTCTACCTTCCTGAAGACGACATGGCCTAGTAGGCTTGGTACCTTCGCATCCTCGTGCCCCCAAACCTCTAGTTCTGGAAACATCTTGATCATTACAGGATAGCCAGCCGCATGATCCCTGTGAGTGTGTGTATAGAGAAGGTGGGTTGGACTCAAACCCTCCCTCTCAAGTGCCTCTCCCCATTTTTTCCCGTCGTAGGGATCGATAACAGCGACAATTCCGTTGACCCTATCGATGAAGGCGGTGTTCATGTTCATCAGAGTACCCATCTGAGTCACCCAGATCTCAATCCCATCATCCCAGATGGCAACATCGAACTCTCCGTCTGATAGCATCAAGACCCCGAGTAAGCTTCCAATCAAAGTCGTAATGCAACAACATCCTCCAATGAAATGAAATTGGAAGATGCAATACTCAACTGCGTAGACCGCGCCATAAGGGGGGGTATCATTCAAATCGAGGTAGCCTACCGTGTGTCCGTGGCACGAATGCCCGCTCCACAGACCCTGCTAGGCGGGCTTCCGTTTCGCCTACTGCTTCTGCAGGGAGCCTGATGCTCCTTCAGAGCCTATTTGGAGTGAAGAAATGGCATACGACGCACATGAATTGGAGATGCGCTGGCAGAGAACATGGGCTGATGCAGGAGCCTTTGAGGTTGAGATTGATAGCTCCAGGCCTAAATTCTACTGCCTTGAGATGTTCCCCTATCCGTCCGGCCAGATGCACATGGGGCACGTCAGGAACTACTCGATAGGCGACGCCATGGCCCGCTTCCAACGTCTGATGGGAATGAACGTCCTCTATCCGATGGGCTACGACTCTTTCGGGATGCCCGCGGAGAACGCCGCTAAGAAGGAGGGAGGTCACCCTCACACAGTGACTCAAAGAAACATCGCAAGCATCCGTTCAGACCAAGAGCGGATGGGATATTCCTATGACTGGAACCGATTCTTGGCCACTTCCGACGTCGAGTACTACAGGTGGAACCAGGAGATGTTCCTAACATTGAACGAGCGCGACCTAGTCGAGAGGAGATCAGCTCCAGTCAACTGGTGCACCGATTGCGACACCGTTCTTGCGAATGAGCAGGTCAAGAACAACCGTTGCTGGAGATGTGGCCTCGAGGTGATTCAGAGGGACATGGCACAGTGGTTCCTTCGTATGACCGAGTACTCAGATGAACTTCTAGATGAACTCGATAACATTTCATTCCCGGAGAACGTCAAGGCAATGCAACGAAACTGGATTGGACGATCCCACGGGGCCCACATCGACTTCCCGGTTTCTGGCTCAGATTCGTTGATCGGTGCGTTTACAACCCGCCCTGACACCATCTTCGGAGTGACTTTCGTCACCCTTTCCCCAGAGCACCCGTTATGCGAGGAATTGTGTGCGGGGTCCGAGTGGGAGGCCGGATGGAGGGAACTAAGAGACGAGTGCTCAAGGATGTCCGAATTCGAGAGAATCAACATGCTGAAGGAGAAGAAGGGCGTGTTCCTAGGCCGGCACGCAGTAAACCCGATGAGCGGGGAGGAGGTTCCCATTTACGCAGGCAACTTCGTCGTTGCGTCTTACGGGACCGGTGCAGTGATGGCGGTCCCTGGCCACGACCAACGTGACTTCGACTTCGCTAAGGCGTACGGGCTGGAGATTAGACGCGTTCTGGTACAAGAGGAAGGCGACGACCCATC
Source organism: uncultured Candidatus Poseidoniales archaeon (assembly GCA_964563355.1). Lineage (GTDB taxonomy): Archaea > Thermoplasmatota > Poseidoniia > Poseidoniales > Thalassarchaeaceae > UBA36. The sequence continues at coordinate 60,482 of CAZLVU010000002.1, read as the reverse complement.
GGCCCCCCTCAACGAAGCCTTCGAAGGATACGGCCCCATGGTCAACTCATCGACCGAGGGCTTTGATGGTCTGTCCGGAGACCAGGCTAAGGATGCTGTAATTTCCACCCTCGAGTCCTCGGGATCAGGCCATGGCACGGTTGAGTACCGTCTGAAAGATTGGCTCCTGAGCAGGCAGAGATTCTGGGGCACCCCCATTCCAATGGTCCATTGCGACTCGTGTGGCATAGTTCCTGTTCCCCACGAGGACCTCCCCGTTACATTACCTCTTGATGTGGTCTTTAGCGAGGACCAGAGCGGCAACCCTCTGTCCAATCACGATTCATTCATCGAAACCACCTGCCCGTCGTGCGGGGGGGAGGCCAAGCGCGAGACTGACACAATGGACACATTCTTTGACTCATCCTGGTACTTCATGCGTTTCTGCGATGCAAACAACGACTCTTCACCGTTCGACAGAACAGCAGTCGACTACTGGATGGACGGGGGGGTTGATCTTTACATCGGGGGCATCGAGCATGCGGTCATGCACCTTCTATATGCTCGATTCTTCACAAAATTCACACGAGACGCGGGGATGAATGAGGTTGGCGAACCATTCGGGAGGCTTGTTTGCCAAGGCATGCTGAATGCTCCTGCCCCCTACTGTGCTGATTGCAATTCTGAGTATCACGTAGACAATTTTGGTGCGAACTGCCCCACTTGCAGTAAGCCCCTAACGTCACGTAATGCCAAGATGAGTAAGTCACTGGGGAATACGGTTAGCCCGGAGGAAATGGTCGAGAAATTCGGAGCCGACACTGTACGACTTTTCATTCTCTTCGGAGCCAACCCAGAAGCCGGAATGGACTGGTCTGATAGCGCACTTGAAGCCAATTACAGGCAGATTTCTTCAATTATCGATGCAGTCGAATCTGCTCAGTCCCTGATTGACTCGCCAAGTCATATGGATGATTGGCTCAATGCTAGACTCAGGGCAAATCAAGCGTCATGGCGCCGAGCCATGGCTGACGTAAGTCTTCGTGAGGGCGTCATGACTAGCCACTTTGAGATGCTCTCTGATTGGAACTGGTACCGTCGAAGGGGCGGATGCGACAGAGAAACCACAACGGCCTTTCTTGAAGGCTGGTTACCCATGCTTTCCCCGGCGACACCTCACATAGCTGAAGAGTTGTGGCAAAGAATAGGCGGTGAAGGGATGCTTTCCACACTCACCATCCCACAAATGGGCGACGCATCCCAAGACGAACCCGTACTGGCCCGGGAATCCTACTTGAGAGAACTAATTTCCACAGGGAGAAACTTGAGAGTACTTGCCCAACGACACTCCAACGAGATCATCAGCCGGGCAGTTATCCAGACGTCCCCACAATGGAAAAATGAAATGGCTAGGGACGCGATTCGACTTGATTCTGAGGGATTCGACTTCAAATCTCAGAGCCAGTCCCACCTCCAGTCTCTACAGATTTTTGAAAATGAGTCTATGCGGGGTGAGATATTCCAGACATGGATCTCTCTCACCGCTGGCAGCAAGAAGAAGCGCGGACGCATCCATTCTTGGACAGATGGGCAGAAGGCACTCGTCCTGAGTGAACTCGATGAGTCAACGGTCATCGAAGCAAATGCTGAATTCATCGCCTCCGCACTCGAGGTAAATTCAGTCGAGGCATATCCCGTCGGTGAGGCGGAAGATGTAGGTGGGAAGGCAAAGATGGCATTCCCACTTGAGCCTGGAATAGCTTTCCTTTAGGTAGAATTATGGCCCAATCCACAGTACTTTTCGACGATAACTGCAGCAAGTGCAGAGGATGGGCTAAGTTCATCGAGACCAGGGACCCAGACATGAAAATCAGGCTGATTGGTCAGAATACTGACGAAGGGCGGGGACTTCTCAAAGCAAGGCCTCAGCCTCAAATGCTGGTCGATTCAGTCTTCCTCCTATCTCCCAACGGGAATTGGTATTCGAAGACAGATGCAGTTTGGAGAATTTGCAGGCTTCTGGTTTTCCCATGGACGCTTGGATCGATATTGTGGTTAGTACCTGCAAGGGTTAGGAATCTTGCATATGATATCTACGCCAGCCGTAGACGCCCAATTCAATAGGTGGGTTCATGGAGCCCCTTTCGCTGGAAGCTCTGTTGAGTGAGGATGAAAGTGCCAAGCGGCGCCGAGGGCGCCGTCGGCGCCGCCGACCCTCGGGAGGTAACAAGCCTCCTTCGAAGGGAACAGGCAGGTCGCCGCAGTCGGAGGAGATAGAGCGTGCTATAGCTAGGTTTTCTGCTAATCCAAGACCAATGGGGATTCCCAAGGTGATCGATCCCCCACCAAAGAAGGTCAACATTCAGTGGAAAACTAACGCAGTTTCCAAGGAAGTACAGACCAAAGCAGGGAAGATCGCTTGCATTCCCGGGGAGTTTGGTTTTCTCCCTGAGGATAGGGTTCAGGACATTGCCTCTAAGTTGGAAGGACTCCCAATCACACTCGAGCAGGCCCTCTCACTTCGAGCCGCACTGAACCAAGAGAAGAGCGTCTACTCTCATTCCAAACTGATGAGGCGATCGAATGAGCTAAGCCGTCGCTACAACTCAGGGGAGAGCGTCATAGCTCTCTCAAAGAGATTCGATGCCCCGCCGGTCAACACATTCCGTGCAATCCTCACAGGCAGGGGATGGACGAAAACTAGGATTAAAGAAACATTGAACAAGAACCCCTCAAAGCTCAATAAACGCGATCGCGAGCAGTTTGAACTAGCCGAATCGGTTGACAGGGTAAGTTCTGTCAACCAGACAGAGACCCAAAACGCTGCCGAGGTGTTTGAGGATATCCTTTGCAACCACTTCAGTTCTCTTGGTGTCAGATTCCGACGCCAGGCAGAACTACTTACTGAACAGACTCGAAGTGAGGGCAGGGCAATAATTACTCCAGACCTGCTACTATTGGATGACGTTCGGGTCAACGGCATACCATGTGCTTGGATCGATGCCAAGCATTTCTTCGGCGCCGATCTGAAGTTTCCGAAGAAGAAGACCCAGAAGCAAGTGGATAGGTATGTCGCCGAGTACGGTCAGGGGGCGATAGTCTACCGACACGGGTTCTGCAACGGCCTTAGGCTTAGAGGTGCCACACAGTTGGATGCAAGCCCTCTGGACCTTCGCCCACTCGAGGACTTCCATGAGAACTCGAGAAATAGCCCCTGATTATGGCAGACCCCCCACTCTGCTGAGCATTGTTGCGAGTCCAGAGTCCTCCAAAAAGACCGACAAAGCCCCCAAGTCACCCTCGTCATTGTTAGCATCGGTCGGCACCACCACCACACTCTCTCCTAGCATGCAAAGTAACGCAGTCACATCATCGTGAAAACCAGAGTTGGAGATCTCTTTATTCACACTAACCAGTAAGTCTGATCTTGAGGCATCATCCAAAAGCCCACTTTCTTCTACGAAACTCTTTGCGCATTCAATCAACTCCGACCATCTCTCTGGCCCCCATTCTCCCTTGCCGATTATGCTCATCTGCTCAATTCCAGCGCTGGTGATTCTTTCTTTCCACCTTTTATTGTCGATATACCTTGAGGTGGGGGTGCCAGTCTCTTCCTTCCAACATACGAGTACAGGAGTTCCCTGAGACCATCCATGGGATCTACCAGGCCCAATTTCCAGTAACGGTCCACTATACGGTGATCCTGCAACCACTCTCCTTTCGACCCCTCCCGCTGCTAAAGCTGTAGTATCCCCCAAGCCACTGGACCTCTTCCTCTCAACTCTATGGGCGATCAAGAAAGACCGTCTCAAGCACTCCTCATTGGGGATCCCAAGCGCCCTTTGGAACGACATCGCGGCTGCAATCGCACCCGAAGCGGACATCCCAAAACCCTGCGAAGTGGGCAACTCCATCATGATCGTCAACTCCCATTCCAATTCTCCGGCCTCTGGAATCTCTGAGCAGAGTTCATCGAGAACCTCCTGGTACATCTCCGAGTCATGCTTATTCCCCTGGAAAGTTACGGCAAGGGAAGAGTCCCCCTCCTCGCCCCTCGCTATTGCGTCGACACCATCCTCGAGGCAAATACCGGCCCCAGTGCTTCCTTGACTTTCCAGCTCACTCGAACTGTCTTCAACAGTGAACAACAACGTTAGATGGGCACCGCAGTGACCCCGCCCGAGCCTAGTAACCATAAACCATCATCTAGCGTGATGATAAAGAGGTATTGCTATCACATCGCTGCAGCGAGATCCTGTTCCAGCAAGCTGAACTTTTCTGCCAACTCCTGTGCTGCCCTGCCAAATGCTGCCTTTGGGGTCATTGAGCCATCCGTTTCAAAGTCTAGGATGAATTCTCCCGGAACATCCTCAAGCGTAATTGCATCCTTGAACTCTCTGGAAGCCTCAGTTCCATCACCAACGTGATTCAGATCACGCTCCAGTATCGCCACCTTGTCTATATCATCCAATCTGTTGTCCTTTCCGAAGTCCTTTGCCGTAATGTTCAACTTCATGTCCCACAGGATTTTTGCCTTGGTCTTGTTGTTAATGACTCCAACCTTTCGAGATGCAAATGTAACGCCACAAACTGGGGACCACTTGGTGTGATCTCTCCCACGCCCCATGACTGCAGTAGCATAGAACTCAATCATTTGCCCCTTCAACAGTTTGGTGATAGGAATAGACTTGTACTCAGAAGTAATTTCTAGCGATTCCTCGCCAAGGTACTTCAAATCGCCAGCAGTGACCCACTTGCCTTCTTCCGAACCAAAAACTACGCACGTGTAGATCATCTGACACTCCAAACATCCACGGTCTTCTTCCACTAGGTCCTTGCAGTTGGGACACTCATCTTGGAAGTGGAATCTTTCGAAGTTGGTGGGAATCGGGACCATCGCCAGTCTCTGGGCCACCATCTCATCTGGGACTGGGCCAGTGGACTCCCAGATTTCTCCATCCTGCTCCTTGGTACCTAGTTGGAACCTTACGCTGTCAATTGCCATCTTCGGGGTGTCGGAAATAAGCGACCTTCTGAGCGCGTTTGCGAAACTCCTGTCCGTTTCTGACAGCAAGAGCTGCATCCTATCTTCAGTCTCCCTTAGTATCTTGATTTTCACCATTTTTCCACCTCACATTCGCCGGCCTCGCCGACCTCCCTTACTCTTTGTGCCATCAGTCGGCATTGGAGTGACATCTTCAATTCTGGTAATTCTAACACCGGCTCTAGTCAGAGCTCTGATTGCTGCGGTAGCGCCAGGGGCACTGTTGGAACGGTTTCCACCAGCTCCTCGATATTTGACAATGACTTGGTCAAACTCCTTCTCTGACAGCATCTCCGCGATTTTCTCGGCCGCCCTAGTGGCAGCAAACTGGCCACCAGAATCACTCCCTCCCTTGGTAACCATCCCGCCCGAAACCTTGCAAATGGTCTCAGCTCCAGTAAGGTCGGTAGCAGTAATCAGCACATTGTTGAATGTGCTATAGATGTGAAGTATGGCCTTGTGCCCCATCACTCCACCTCCTTCTCAGGAATCGTGTCATCCACAGTAGGTGCTTTCTCTGCGTCTTTCTTCACCTGTTCTATGAATTCCTCACCCTCGCCTCTTTCCAACTCTTCCCCCGAGTCTTCTGCATGTTCCATGCCGGAAACTCGGCGTTGTTCCAAGTCCTGTCTGAACCTATGTTCGGGATCGGCAAAGGGGGAGCTTGGGCTATATTGCAGCAAATCCTCCTCTTCTTTGAGTACGTGGTATCCTGGCACAGTCATTCGTTGGTTTCCAATGCAGACGTGACCGTGAACAATTAGGTTCCTCGCCGCCCTCATTGATGGTGCTAGGCCCCTGTAATAGGCCACCGACTGAAGCCTTCTGGAAAGCATGTGCTCGACGTTTATCTCCAGAACATCACCGATGTCCGCACCTGACTGAAGAAGCCCCTTCCTGTACAGTGAGTCCAGTAGTTGCTGTCTTTCCTTTGCATAGTGACCCTCCGTTGCATCGACTCTGCCAATTAGCTTCATGGCTTGGTTTCGGTGCCTCCTTAGAGCGGATTTCTCTCTCCAGATCTCTCTCATCCCGCCGACCTTCTTCAGGCCATATTTCTCCTTAAGTGCGTGCTCCTCGTCAATCCTAGCCTGCTTCCAAGGATGTGTGGGAGTCTGCGTTCGTGGTCTAGAGAACTTCGGTTCACCCATTTCTCACACCTTCTACTTCTTCCTCTGCACGCCAAGAGCAGAACCCTTCCGTCCGTTTGATCTGAGTCTTTGGCCGCGTACCTTGTGACCACTTCGATGCCTCATTCCTCGATAGGTCTTCATCTCAGCAAGTCGGGAAACGTCATCATCTTTTGTCATGCTGACTTCGTTAGCAATGATGTGAGCATCCTCATTTGTCTCCAGATCTCTCTGGCGATTTACCAGCCACCAAGGGACATTGGTCGCGTAGTCATCAATGGTGCTCCTTAGCAGATCCTGCTCCTCGGTTGAAAGGTGACCGCCAAGCCTGCTACCATCAATGCCAGCGAGCTGGCAGATGAGCATGGAGCTCCGGACGCCAATTCCCTTTACAGATGTAAGGCCGTAAGTAATTGGCTTGAGACCATCGATATCTGTATCTGCTATTCTGAGGATGTACGAGAAATCGTCCCCAAGTTCAGCCTCATCCAATCTCGCCATTTACGGTTCTCCCGTGTTCACCTATGTCAGGTGGCCCTTTGGGCACTGTCGCGACCTGCACTCTGTATTTGAATAGAACGGACTGAGAAAATCTACATTCGGGAGGCTACATAGCCTCCTTGCAGATCAAGTACAGTGAACGGCTAGCCGCTCCGCGATTCAAATCCATGTCAACGATGAACGCTCCACTGCCCTCTGCACCCTTGAGGGCTTTGTGTAACCTCCTCTGAAGGGTGGGGTGGATTTCTGGGTCGAGGCTGCATCTTAGCGTAATCTTGCCAATCCCATTCCTTACCGCGGAAGAAGCGACTAGGTCGATATTGTTCAACTTAGGCGGGGAGAGTCTGTGTTGCACAATTTTTCCTGAGGCTACAAGGAATCCTTGGACGTCATCATCATCAGTGAGAGGATCTGTGTGTATTAGTAACGGCCTCCTCCCCTCAACTCTAACCCAAGACGAACCGGATCCACTTCTGACCGCTTTGCTCAGCCACGAATCCTGAAGCCCACTCTCAAAGAGAGACGGGTCTACAATTGACAACCAAGCCCCGAAGTCTGGCGCTCTTTCGAAGAAAACTGGTTGAGCTACCTTAGGAGTGCCTTCAATTCTAGATATCACCTTCTTTCTACCGATGCGCAGGCAGCGTCGAGGGCTCTTGGATGAGAGCGATCCAATCCAAACTGACAACCTGGAAACCCTTCCGCCTCCTTGACTCAGCCACTCCCACGTCCTCGCAATACCAGGAAAGCTCGTTTCCAGGATTCCGTCAACCATCGCCCTCTGGACTGAGTCCAATCTCGGAGATAGATCCAGAATCACCGCAGGTCCACGTGTACCAACCTGAAGATGCTGACTCCAAGCCTTCAATGCTGATTTCAGATCTGGTTGCATTTCATTTACGTGGTGATTCTGGGCGTCCGGCGGCCTTGCAGGATCAAGATGCAGCATGGAGATTGGCGGATGCGCCCTGGTCCCGCCCTCTCTGAGGCTCGCCCAGTATGCAGAAACAGCTGAATCCGCTGCACAGCCGTCTCCTACTAGGACCCTGTCTAGAGAGCGTTGAACTCCATCTTCCGCGTTTAACTGCATGTTGGCCGCACAGAGTAAGGCAACCTGCTCGTCAATTTCTATTCCGAGAGCCGGCCTGTTAAGGAATTTGGAGAATGCAATGAGTTGCACCCCCGACCCAGCAGCGACATCTAGGATCACCCCTGCAGGCAGTGATCCAGGGTCGATCTGAGAGGCACGAATCGAGGCTACTGACCAAGGCGTTGACAGCTTCCTCATATCTGGAGTCATTATGAAAGATGGCTCACCCTTCCTTGCTGATTCTGGTTTGAATTTCTTCTTCGCCCTACCAAGGAGCTGCTTGGTTGGAGTGAAGGCTGTGTGCTCTACTTCGGTCACGGCAAATCCTCTTGTTCTTCAGTCAAGTCTCTTTCGTGGTTTTCAGTCAGAGATTGGTGCTCTCTCCAGTTTCAGTTCAAATCTCAACCATGTGTATTGAAGCTCATGGTCCTCGCTATTGCCGTAGGCGATCGGAGGAGGAAGCAGGGTTACGTGGGTCGTTCCGGTGTCGATGATGGGGAAGCCACCACCTCGGTCGTTATCAATATCAAGTCCAATTGCAGACCATCCGAAACCATCAATGGACCACCAAGGATCTCCCGCTCGGTCAACCCAAGTGCCATCATCCAACTCCTCGTCAGTATCCGCGTTCCAAACAGTGTAGTGAACCTCGACGGCCTCGCCTTCTTGGATGTGGACCTGCCTCCCTTCTGATCCCTTGAATAGTTGAACATCAAGCCTGACTTGGGCTTGTAGGACTGAAATATGCGTCGCTGTGATGCTGATAGCTCGTTCGACAACATCCTCTGTGAGGCTGATTTGTAGAATTATCGAATCACCAGCCTCGAGTCCGTTGATGATGCCATGAGGTTCACTGGTAGCATCGAAAACCACACCTCCTCCGGTGATTTCCATCACTAGGTCCAGAGTCTCGTTACCCCTGTTATAGATCACCACGCTGGCTGCATCCGCAACTCCCTGATGTTCCCAGTCGCACCTCAGCTCTCCTGGATACAGGAAGACATCGTCCTGATCGGCTAGGCTATCAGGCCAGTCCCAGTTGTCTTCTCTTGCAGAGCAGGTGTCGAACAGCAGATCGACCTCCCAAACCCAACGACCATCCAACTCTAGGAGCTCGACGTTGCTAGAACCGAACGAGTCCTCTAAGTTTTCTAGGAAGTCAACAGTGGAAAGACCAACCCAAATTGCAGACAGAACCAGAGAGAAGAAGGTTGCAATTGATAGGACAATGGCTGCCCTAGGAACTGCCATTCTGTTCAGTCCAAGAGGTATAGGGGGATGCTCAACCTCATCCGGGGTGTCCGATATCCAAGACTTGGTCACAATTCTCTTGCCGTGCCCGTCAGTCATCAACGTTGGCACTTCAAGAGCGACTAGGCTTCAATCCCGAACCATTTCCTCTTGGTTTGCTAGGCCTAGCCAAGCCACTAGGCCTAGCTCCAAAGCCAGAACGACCAATGATACCAGAAGGTTTGTTGGTTGTGTCAGCTCACTGGAGACGAACACAGCTCCACAAACAATCGCGGTGACAAGATCAATCAGACCCCAAATTCTGAGCGCTTTCCTAAGTTGCAGTATTCCCACAACCCAGATGGTCGTAGACATGAGCATCAGGAGGATGGGCATCAGGACGTCGTCAATCAAACCCATCGCAAGAGCTCCCGAGATTACAAACAAGTGCCCGTCTGAGGCTAGAGTCATGGTCCAAACCCCCTCATTTAGTGGAACAGTAAACGCGCACATAATCATCAGAACTAAGCCCAGAATTAGAACGAACATCGGCAGCTCAGCACCGATTTTTCCATTCCAAGATGAAACTGCCATCAATGCTAGAACGCCACCCGGCAAAGCAATCCCAAGACCCAGAGGCTGTTTGGTAACCAAACTCCTGTATGATGCGCTCAGTACTGCGACAATCCCCGCCGGTCCGAATGAGAGCATAACTATGGCAAGAGTTCGGAGGCCAATTCCGAGACCTCCTTGGGCACCTTCCCTTCCAACACCTTTCCTCTTTTCTTCAACCCAGAAACCCCCCAGCACACAGAAAAATAGCATCGATTCAAGCAGAAACAGAGGCCCCGTCCATTCTAGCGAGTCTCCTTCAAATGGATTTACGCTCAGTGGCATTGGAAGCGCTTCTCCAATCAGGGCCCCGAGCAGTCTTGCCGTCAGGAGGGCGAAAACTAACCAGTCTATTGCAATGGAGATTCGTTCCAGAAGGTTGTCGTAGTGCAATAGTGAGATTAGAACCATCAATGTGATCAGGACTGATACGACTGCTAAGTCCAAGAGTTCGGTGTTGCTGACACCAACCCCAATCACGTGTGCAGAGATCACAGCCAACACCAAGCCCCCAATGGATAGCGCAATCGGCATCTCGATGCCGAGAAAGTGTGGCAATTCCAGTTCAAGCCCTCTAGTTCTGCTCCTGACGAGGAAGACTATGAGTGCAGAGAAAGCCCCCGAAACAATCAGAAATAGGGGCCAGATACCCCGATTCGAACCATTCATTGCCCCAAATACAATCGTTGATGTCATGACAACTGCCAACACAGTCAGTCCTACCACCGGTCGGTGACTGACATCACTGGTCAGCAGATCCCCTATGTCCCCTGACTCCGATTTCTCCCTGCTCTTGCGCCTTAGTGCAATCATCTCGGTTAACTTGGCGTTGTAGGTCTCAACAGCTCCTCTGTCAAGAGAAACAACAGAACCCTCGGGGCTATTGGTCGCTAACTCGATAATTGCGTCTCTCTTTGCGATGGAACGCAACTCTGACCGCAGCTCCCCTCTGGCAATCAACCACACAGAGGCCACCAAGAACATGGCCACTGACGAGCCAATCAGGAAATCATCACCCACGTTAATGGAATGCCACATCGTGACAACCAGGAGCGTAAGGGAAGTAGATGCAGGCTTGAGAATCTTCTCCATTTTCTCTGCCCTTGGGAGGTAAACACCAAGCAAAATTAAGGTACAGAGCACCGATGCCAGACCCTCTCCCGGATTAGGCATGGATTCGCTCTTGGCAAGAACTAATGCAGGGTCGCGATCGGTCAATAATACCAATACGGGGAGCGTCATTAGAATCATCGAAAGGCTGAACCTCCCCTCATCATTCTCATCGAAAAATAGTAGCGTTGAAATTGAGATGCAAAGTATCCCCATCACTACCTCATCTATTCCGTGCCTCCACTGGACAATTACCGTTGCCAAGGCCAAGAAGCCCATGATGGAACTTGAGCTCCCCGATCGAAATCCCAACACATGTGCGACAACATGAACACATGCAAGCAGAGCCAGAATAATACAAATTGAGACTGAAGTGAAGCCACCAAACTGGGCCAAAAATAAGGTGGTAACCATGGGTAACCACAGACCTAAGCTCCATAATTGTAGGGCGCCTGAGTCCCTAATTGAGGCAGAGATCTCTGAAATTCCTAGGAAGCCGGATGCCAAATTGACCCCAGTCCCCCCCATCTTCGTGTTAACCACGAATAGCAGAACGATTGACAACCCCAAGTAAAGGGCTAGGGGGGTTGGATCCAGGTCTATGATGCCTCCAGGATCAGAGATATCGTTAGCTAGCATTACCGTCCTGAAAGCCTCCTGAATCACCTCTTCTATCAGAATCCAAGACCAAGGGAGAAGTACCGTTACTCCGGAAAGAGAAGCAGAATCCCGTTTTAGTGCAAGAGCTGCAGTGCCAATGTGCAGGGCAGACAGAAGCGAGAGTAGGATTGCCCCACCGTCCCCACCAACCTCCGAAGACTCCGTTGGAACTAGAAGTACGAGCATGACAAGGATGGCAACCGAACCAGACCACAGAACTCTGTCAGAAACTCTACTCTGGTCTCTCAGAATTACAAAACCAGTAGTTGAAGCTCCGATTACGGTAAAAATATGGTACGAAGTAAATCCGAAAGTTTCCTCTACGTTTTGTTCCGCCAGCAAGACCAAACTCAGTAGAGAGGCGGAAATAATCAGTGGCTTGATCACTCTGTTGCGTTCCACGCCTCTAACAACTAGGTATGAGCCACCGAAAGCCCCGCCAAGGAAAGTGACCATTCCCAATGCATATCCTAGCTCTTCTCTGTTTGCGGCAACCGCCATTATTGCACCAACCATTCCTAGTGAGATGGAAACTCCCCAAAGGCCGGGCTTGCCTAGCCCCACCGTTTCGAAACCCTTCGAGAACCAGTTTTCCTTACGAGCGAATCTTGCTGCCATCGTGGCGTTCAATCCCGTCACGACCATAAGAAGGAGGAACAGAAGTAGCGGCGAATCAAGAGGAAGTACCCTCAAGTGCCCAATCTCGAAACCAGAAGTCACTGCGTGCATGCCAATCCAGAGGTTGGATGCTGCAATTCCTAGGGATGCAAGGTTTCCAGAATTCCTGTTCAATGCCAGACCATGGAGCAGAATTGTGGATAGCAGGATCATGCCTGCGACCCCTTCCTCACCAAGTACTGATCCTGCCGTAGAACCGATAGCGAGGAGGACTAAGGTCGACTGCGCAGCTATCGCATCCTGATCGTGCCGGTAGGCGGCGTAGACGTTGACTCCGACTAGTAGAACCAAAGCAAGCCCCAATCCCCAGTCACTAGTGATGACATTCCATTGCCTGAGCTCTATGGCTAATCCGTACAGGACCTTCATCGAGATAATGACCCAGGTTACGCCAAGGAGAACCATCTTCTCCTTCGGAATCCACAGTTCTCCTAGAAATAGCCCAAAGGAACCCAGAATCAGCAATGCAATAGTTCCCTGAAACGGGTTGAATGTAGTACCAACCTGAATGCTGATGGCACTGTAAATTAACACCATTGATACCATGATAATCCAGTTTACGCGCCTCTCACCTTCAATCGAAAGTTCTGTGACCAGATCCCTCTCAGGAGCGGTGACAACCGTTCCATCCGGTAGGACTGCCCCAGGGGAATTCGACCCATGTTTTGAGAACGGATCGAAAATCTCGCCAATCGCCTCATCACCAACGGGCACAATAATTTCCTTGTCCTCACGCTCTTCGAATTCAAAGTCGGTAATCTCAACACCCGAGGAGCGTTTGAACTGACGCTCGCGGATGATGCGATCATCCGGCTCATCATCTGCCATATGCTGCCAACCGGGCCTTCATTGCATAATCACATCCCCTTCAAGAGTTCAGGAAGTCCTAGTCTGATTCCTTCTGATATTATCCGTAGCCGCAACGCTTGAAGGTGTAAACCATCTCCACGGGTCGGGGGATGTCCAGTGCGTGGTTCCTCGCAGGAATCTATTGTGCCGTTATCTGCCCATGGCCTAAGTCCACGGGGGCAAGTTCATTGGAATCCCGACTGGGAGGAATTGCATTCACGGTCAGTCGAACTGGGTGAGGCAAGGCTCACCTCCCAAGGTGTTCTACTGGCGACCACTGGTGAAAGAACAGGCAGGTCCCCAAATGACAGATTCATCGTCGACGAGCCCGGTTTGGCGGAAGACGTTTGGTGGGGGGACGTCAACAAGTCTACTGATTCAAAAACTTTCGAGCACCTCCTTGGCATGGTCAGGAAACACCTGAACCATTGCGCAAACCTGTTCGTAAAGGATGCGTTCTGCGGAGCCGATCCGAAATACAGGATGCCCGTTAGATTGGTCACTGAGAAGGCATGGCATGCCGCATTCATGCACAATATGTTCGTAAGAGGGGATCCGAAAGACCTTGACTCCCACGAGCCCGAGTTCACAATCCTACACGCACCAAACCTTAGAGCCGTTCCCAAGAGGGATGGGACAAACTCCGGGGTTTTCGTAATTTTGGCTCTGGATAGGGGCCTAGTAATAATCGGTGGAACCCACTACGCTGGAGAGATTAAGAAGGCGATCTTCACAATAATGAACCACATCCTCCCAAAAGATGGCCTCCTTCCCATGCACTGCTCCGCAAATACCGATGGCACGGCCTCAGCCCTGTTCTTTGGCTTATCAGGAACCGGCAAGACTACGCTTTCGGCAGATCCAGATAGGGCCCTAGTTGGAGATGACGAGCACGGTTGGTCAGATGATGGCGTTTTCAATTTCGAGGGTGGCTGCTACGCGAAACTCATCGGCCTATCTGAGGAGGACGAGCCAGCAATATTCGCTACAACAAAAATTCCCGGATCGATATTGGAGAACATTGTTCTGAATGCGGATGGAACGCCAGACTTCAACAACGGCTCTCTAACTCAGAACACTCGAGGATCATATCCAATAGAGTTCATCGAGAACAGGACCCACGACTCCATGGCAGGACACCCCAAGGACGTGGTCTTCCTAACATGCGATGCATTTGGAGTGCTCCCCCCCCTTGCCCGGCTAACGCCAGAGCAGGCCGCATACCACTTCATCTCCGGTTACACCGCCAAGGTCGCGGGAACGGAGGTGGGTATCAGTGAACCTCAAGCGACATTCTCTACTTGCTTTGGTGCCCCATTCATGCCTAGGCACCCCAGCATCTACGCCGACCTTCTTTCTGAGAAGATTAAGAGGCACGAATCCAAGTGCTGGCTAATCAACACTGGTTGGGTAGCAGGTGGATATGGGGAAAGCAGCCGAATTAAGATCAAGTGGACTAGGGCATTGCTAAACGCCGCGTTGAGTGGGATGCTAGATGATGTCGTGTTCGTTCAGGACGAGCGCTTCGGATTCTCAATTCCAACCACCTGCGAAGGCGTTCCAGATAGCATCCTCCAACCCCGCCAGACATGGCACGACACGAAAAAATTCGATAATGTTGCAAACCTGCTATCTCAGATGTTCATTGAGAACTTCGAGAAGTTCGCGTCTGGGTGCAGCACCGAGGTCCTTGAAGCCGGACCAAATCCAATTTCAGTCGATTAGCCTCTGTGTCGAAGCTCGCTGAGCATCAACAGCGCAAATTGCAGCCATGTGCACAACGTCACGGACGCTGTCCCTCCTCTGCAACACGTGCGCGGGCTTAGTCAGTCCCTCTAGTATCGGACCCGTCATCTCGGCACCCGCAACTCTCTGTAGCAGCTTGTAGGCAATGTTTGCCGATGCTAGGTTCGGACAGACAAGTACGTTCGCAGGCCCACTGAAAGACATGAAGGGATAGTCATCCTGTATTTCTGGAACAAGGGCTGTATCTGCCTGCATAGGTCCATCAATTACCAAGTCCGGCTCCATCTCCTTGGCTATCTGTATTGCTTCCTCGATTCTATCTGTGCGCAACTCGGCAGAGGTTCCGAAGTTCGAGAAAGACAGCATCGCGACTTTAGGCATTACACCGAATCTCCTAGCGACCTTCGCTGTCTGAATAGCAATCTCAGCCAAGGTCCTCGGATCTGGGTAGATATTGATCGTGGCGTCTCCAATGAACATCAATTGGCCATTCACAGTCATCATGTACATTCCCACAATCCTGTGGGACTCGGGGCTAGGACCGATGACCTGCAAGCAAGGCTTCACGATGTCGGGATATTGATGGGATACTCCGCCCAGGTATCCATCTGCATCGCCCATTCTGACCATCATGGGAGCGAAATAGGTAGTGGACCTGAGGAGACGAACCGCATCTTCCCTCGTTAGCCCTCTGCGCCCCCTCAGTATGTGCATCTCATCGGCGTACACGCCCCTCCTCCGAGGATCATACCTTACGTCGATGGCATCGCATTCGAAATCTAGACCCAATTCCTCTTTGACAGCCTGAATCCTTTCCAGTTGGCCCAGAAGGATAGGCTTGCAGATTCCCTCCGAAATGCACTGCGCTGCAGCCTTGATAATTGTCGGGTCCTCACCCTCGCAGAAAACGATATTCTTCACATCTCTTCTGGCTTGGTTGATTACTCTCCGCATTATCGACCTAGTCAATCCAAGCCTCGCCTCCAGCTCCTCTCTGTACCTGCCAACATCGAAGTGTCCCTCACTGATTCTGGCTACTCCCTCCTTTACCGCAGTCTCGGCCACGGCACTAGCTTCCCAAATCAGCACCCTGGCATCGAATGGCTTCGGGATTAGGTACTCTGCGCCAAACTGCATCTGCTCACCACCGTAAGCAGATAGAACGTCATCCGGAACCGGCTCCTTCGCTAATTGAGCCAAAGCACGGGTCGCTGCCATCTTCATCCCTTCAGTAATCTGAGTCGCCCTTACATCAAGCGCCCCTCTGAAAATATACGGGAATCCCAGAACATTGTTGATTTGGTTCGGGTAGTCGGATCTCCCAGTTGCCACTATTGCATCATCTCGAACACTCAATACCTCTTCTGGAGTAATCTCTGGGTCGGGGTTCGCTAATGCGAAAATCAAGGGCCTGTCTGCCATCTTGCTGACCATCTGCGATGTTACCAGACCCCCTTTGGAGAGTCCAAGGAAAACATCGGCCCCTTCTAGGGCCTCTGCAACGCCGCCTTCATCGATATCTCTTGCGAACCCGGCCTTGTACTCGTTGAGATCCCCGTTTTCATTGCGACTTGTAGTCAAAATGCCACTCGAATCAACCATGATTAGGTTTTCAGGAGAAATTCCAAGCCTTAGGTAATGCCGCGCACACGAGATGGCAGAGGCACCAGCCCCGAGAATCACAACCTTGACTTCACTCACTTTCTTTTCAACAACCTCAAGCCCATTCAATAGGGCCGCCCCGGAAATTATCGCGGTACCGTGCTGGTCGTCATGCATCACCGGGATGTCCAGTTCCTCAACTAGTCGACGTTCAATCTCAAAACACTCTGGAGCCTTGATGTCCTCTAGGTTGATTCCGCCGAACGTCGGCGCTATTGCTTTGACAGCATCAACGAATTGATCCACTTCCGTCCGGTCAACCTCTATGTCAAAGACGTCGATATCTGCGAATGCCTTGAACAGCAGGCCTTTGCCTTCCATAACCGGCTTACTCGCAGCAGCACCTATGTCACCCAGTCCTAGTACTGCGGTTCCATTACTTATCACTGCCACAAGATTACCCTTTGAGGTGTACTTGTAGATATCCTCGGGATTTTCCTTTATTGCCTCACAGGGATATGCTACGCCCGGAGAGTAAGCTAACGAGAGCTCTCGCTGAGTTCCGTGAGGCTTTGTAGGTACAACGGTGATTTTCCCCGGCGGGTCTTTCG
Organism: uncultured Candidatus Poseidoniales archaeon; assembly: GCA_964563355.1. Taxonomy (GTDB): domain Archaea; phylum Thermoplasmatota; class Poseidoniia; order Poseidoniales; family Thalassarchaeaceae; genus UBA36. Next base: position 43,640 of record CAZLVU010000002.1, on the reverse strand, counting down.
AATGATAGTCGAGCGCGTCATCGCGCAGGCTCTTGTTGTCCAGAGGAACACCTCGGGTGCTGCCGGACTAACCATCTCCTATGATGCTATCCTATTGGCCCTGGAGTGATTATCGGCCCACAATACACCGAAATTTAGATATCACAACATGTCTATTTCTACTGAGCAAATAGCATACTTCTACCCATACTCTTCATAAATCGTTCAAAGAGGGAACCGCTTCGTGCCAATGCAGCATTACTCGGAAAACGGCATCCTCAGGAGGAACGCCATATTACTGGCCCTGCTAATGATCCTCCTACCTTGGTGTGCATTTACTGCTTCTGGAACTGTGTTTTTCGGGGCTGCAGACGACGTCTCTCTGCAAAGGAACGACAACACTTGGAGTTGGGGTGTTAACGGAAGTAACGATACTGGATGGATAGACCTGACTGCCTTAGGAGCGGATCCGGCCAATGAAACACTGGCCTACGGCGACCTAATGCTGGAGTTCGCTCCCGGAGCTGTGATTGACAACTTATCTCTGGAGATTTCGGTCAACGGGAGTGATGGATATTGGGTTAATCAGCCACAATTAACGTTGATGAACACCCAAACCGAGATTCTCGATTGGAGGGGATTGGGTGATCTTGGACGACAAAACCACTTCACTGATAATTCACCCACTCTGGTGGACAGCGTCTTGGATGCTTCCTTGAAACCAAACTCAATCAGCGATGCGTCATGGCAGCTCCCCACGGGGATAGAGATTACCGATTTGGTAATTGAGGCGCTCAGGCCAGTTGACCCAAAACTCTCACTCACCCCCCTGGAAGTGGACATTCACGATAGCGCGTACAACCCCTACGATGGGAGGCTCTACCTTCTGGTCGACGACGACCTCCTACATCTGGATGACAACGCAAACAAGCACATCATAGATCTCAACCAGAACGTCGCTGCTCGGTCTCTGGCTGTCGACTTCAGCCGCAACTCCCTCTTCATTGGTGACGTGGAAGGCAACGTCTCGGCAATGCATCTTTCCGACTCCACAACCATTGACATCCCTAATGATGTTAACATTTCCAGTTCTGATCCGATACTTGCGATGGTGGTTGACGTGTACGGCGTCACATGGGCTGCTACTGAATGCACGTTGCATTACCTGCTACCGACGCAGGGCTCCAACTGGGATTCTCTGGGCTTCTGCACCGGCACGGATACGGAGACACCATCCGAAATGCTCGTCGTGGACCGACAGCTCTTCGTTGCTACCGACAGCCACGGCGTCCACAACATCAACTACAGTACCACCTCCAACGGCGCGACAAACCAAATTGTAATTGATAGCAACACAATTTGGGATTCAAACAACCACCTATCAGGGGATTCGATAGTTGACATTGCAATCGCAAATGACATTCTGTACGTTGCAACCTCGGACTCGGGCATAGATCGATTTGACATTTCCAGCACCTCTTGGTTGGGTTCATGGTCATCAGGCAACTGGCTTTCATCAGACAATGTGGTCGGACTGTCGACCACTCCAGGATGGTTACACATCTTAGAGGAAGATCAGGTGCATGCATACGACACAGATGTCTTGCTTTTCCGATCCGTGACGCCACTTTCTGACTTCGGCCTAACTGGCACTGCAACCTCTATCACTGCTTGGCCAGGGGGAGCGGCTAGGTCCCCTGCAACATCCACTGCACTGGTTGGCGACTCCTCCGGTACTCTAGGGAGAATGTCCGAGGATAGCTCCGATGGAACCATGGTAGTCGTTAGCAGCCCCTCGATCGAAGATGCAGAAATCGTTGCGATAATTGATGATGGAGAAATGGGAGAATTCTGGATTGCTTCTGGGAGTGAAATCAATTTCATGGATCGTCGACAGTCACTGTGGAAGGACCCCATTGATCTTGCAGATGAAGTGTCCAGCCCTGGCTCCATCACTGGTTTTGTCCAGGATGACGACGGGTGGGTGTGGGTCAGTACGACCGGCAGCGGAGTTCACAGACTCAGTAGCGTCGACGGATCTTTCTTTGGCTCCATTCAGGGCCTAAACTCAAACCAAGTCACCAGCATGGACTTCGACGCCAACAATGGCATGCTGGTAATCGGACACTTCCAGTCAGGAGTCTCTCTTTATTCGACTAGCTCAAACTCTGTAACCGACGTCCTCACCACTGAGGATGGGTTGGATTCAGACTCAATCCGAGACATCGTAACGAGGTATGGCATAGCATACATCGCAACGGGCGAACAGGGCGTCATGCGAATAGATCTGAGCGGACCGACCATCATTGGATCCTGGCAATCCCTGGAAGTCGACAATCTGGACTCGACCCCAATAGCGGTTGATGGGGGCACGATTTACCTAGGGCTCCCGGGCCTTGGGATATTGGTAATCGACAGGTTCACCAAGGACATAATCAACCTCTGGACCCCGGACCAACCCGATGGCATCCCAGATGCCGATGTAAACACGATTCTCATCGACTACTACGGGGGCCTCCTTGTAGGCTCCGAGGTACAGAACACGGGCGCAAACAGCAATGGCGGCCTTGCTAGATGGGATGGATCTGGTTGGGAGCTACTGCCAACCTCAATCCAAGGTTGGAACAACGATCCTTTCGAGTTTTATGACTTGACCAGCGATGACAATGGCGTATACGCTGGCACCAACAGGGGCGCTTGCATGTGGAGCTGGCCTGACCCCAATGACCCCAACTCTGCGACCTCTTTCACATTGGAAGAGTGCTGGAGCACGGGCGGTGGCGGTGGCGGTGGCGGTGGCTCCGGCATGCCCTCACGTTTCGTGATATCAGTGGACGTAATCGGCACCGACCGACTCTATGCCGGAACTCTTGAGGGCGCAGCAGTGATCAACACCGCAAATGGAACCGTGATTGACGTTTGGACCGCGGGCGATGACACCCAGAGGGCCAGAGTGGTAAAGATTGACGATATCATCTACCTCGGATTCGAGAACGTTGGAGTTGCAAGATACAACTTAACTTCCCGCGAGTGGCTTTCAGCTTGGGACGGAACACAGGGGATTGTTGGTGACGACGATGTTACCACTCTAATCCATGGCATCGATGAGGGTACGATTTGGGCTGGAGGAGATGCAGGGTTGACCCTCATTGACGTTGTCAACGAGTCCGTACTAATCGAATGGAGCCGCGGTTCCAACCAGAACGGCCCCACCTTGCCAACGTATGCCCCCGGGGAGATACTGATCGTTGGAAACGTAATGTACTACTCCCCCCAGAGAGGAAACTCCTGGAACTCCAGGGATGAGGTTCACAGGATCAACCTGGCCAACAACTCCAGCTTGCAAACAATCGACGCCGGCGCACGCCTAGGCTATGAAGGCGTCATTCACGGAATGAACCAGATTGGCAGCGAGGTTTGGATAGGCGTCCGCGAATCCTCGGGATGGGGCGGTGGCGGCGATGAGGGCACCATTGTGAGGTGGAACACGACTTCCAATGATTGGATGGACAACCTTGAGACGATCGGGGATGTCGGTAGGGTAAACGCTCGATACCTGGGCGATTGCTTCCCCCTGAACTCCTCGTGCGAACTCTGGGTTGCCTACGGTGACAAAATCCTGAGGAGGTTTTCGGCCAATAACATGACCCTGCTTGACCAATGGAACGATGTCGATGGGAGGATTAGGGGGATGGTCGAGTATCAAGGAGAGTATCTCTTCGCAAGCATGAACGGAATCCTGAGGTGGAACCCCGACAACGAGTCTTGGCTGCCTTCTTGGCTCCCCGACGACGGGCTGCCCGCTGATTCAGAGCTTGATTTCTACTCAATGACCGTAGTCGGCGACGATCTCTGGGCTTCGTCGGGAGACCGAAACGACGCTCTGGTGATGCGACTCTCGGGCAACAACAGCAACTGGACTACGTGGGAAGTAGACACAACGGAGATTCCCGATGGATACGGTGCTGACATAGTCCTCTGTAACGACATCGTTCACGTCGCCCTCGGATTCAACGCGTGGCAGTGGTGGCTAGACGGCGGGGGCGTAGCCAGATTCGATCTTTCTGACACTGATGGTAACGGCATTTCAGAAGAGTGGATTTCCCCCCTCACCGATAACAACGACGGAACACCAAGCTCCTACCTCAGTGACAATGACGTGAGGGCCCTGGCTTGTGACGAGGCTAACGGCATCCTATACCTAGGGTTCGACACAGAGGACGTTGGGATAGACCGATTCAGCTACAATTCGAACGACTTCCTAGGCACCCTAACGGTAGATAGAGGGGTTTCAGGGGACAGGGTTTTCCCAGGAGGGATGTTGCACGACGACAATCTGCTTCTCGTGGCCCACTATGACGGCAGCGGCGGAGTCACCAGGGTGATTACATCAGGTGCTTCTGCATCAAATGCCCAGGTAATCAGCACTGGAATGGATGCCTGCTCGATCGTCCGGGCCCCGTCCCAGACCTCCTCCAGAGCCTATGCCATCGGCCGCTCCGGAGACTCGTCGGGAATCAACCGGGTAGATCGACTGGATAGCACCGGGCTGATCGAAGGTGGATTCGACGCACTTGTTGGCCTCCCATCTGGGACCGTAAGCGAGATGATCTCCAACGGAACTCACGTGTGGGTAGCCGTTGGGTCATCGGCGAACTCCTATCTAGGCTCCACTATCCTTCAGGGAGAACTGCTCGACAACGGCTCAGTGAACTGGCAATACGGATTCGATGCAATCTACGAGTCTATCAACGAAATCGCCTTGCTAGAGGGGGAGATCTGGCTTTCTACCGTTGGGGGGGGACTCTGGTCAGTTGACTTGTCCCAGAGGACCTTCCAACCAACCCCCACACCCCTTCACAATCAGATGGACGGCCTTCTAATCGAGGGGAACCAGGCTTTCGTCGGCCTGATGGGGATATATGGTAGCTCGGCGGGGTTCCAGACCTTCAACACGGATACCCGAACATGGGGTCATGGAAGCCTGATCGCAGGACTACCGAGTAACACCGTGACCGACTTCGTCGAGTACGGTGACCACATCCTGGTAGCGACCCACGGTGGCATAGGCATGTGGAACACTACAAAGTCAGACTGGGACGACCCCCTGACAACCTTAGACGGCCTGCCCACTCCGATAATCGACCACCTGTTCATCACTCCCTCGCCCGTTTTGGGCAATGGAACCGTTCTAACCGGGGGGCCAAACGGGATCAACGTACTCGACAGCAACTTGAGTCTGGTTGGCTCGATTGGGAGAATCGACGGCCTCATCGGTGACGCCGTAGCCGGCATAGTATTCGCGGAAGCTGCAACGACACAAGTAAACGACACTGCCACTGGGACCTCGATTACCCTACACCACGACGCCGCCCTCTTCATCTCTCACAACGGGCAGGGCTCCACTAGGCCGGGTGCCTCGGCTTGGGACCTGGCTACGGACAAGGCGAACGGGACTTACAACATCGACATGCTCCCCAGCAACGACGTCAGAGCAATCGCCGCCGATGATTGGGGCGTGCACATAGCCACCTCCGCTCAGCCCCTGGTGCACTGGAACGGCATGACCATGACCATGGAGGCCGGTCCAGTGGCAACCGAGCTTCAGGCTTGGCCCATAATCGACCTCGCCTCTGACGGCACCCACATCGCGGCGATTTCCGCCAACCAGGTCAGCATCGTCAAGACGGGAGACGATCATGGAGTTGTGGCAATCGGGGATCTGGTCGGAGCAATAGCGGGGGAAGCGGAGGGGGGCCTCCTGATCGCACTGGGGGAGGACGGACCTCATGTTTTCCATCCGATGGAGACCCTGAACGAGATGCCGCGAGAGTCCCAAAGGAGGGCCGAGCCACTGACTGCGATTTTCGTAGACAGATCGGTAGACATCACTAACACAACCAGTCCAGGCATGTCAACAGTTCTGGCAACCCCAGAAAACCCCGTGTTCATTCCCCTAAGCGCGAACCAGGAGAACTCCTCCGACCTCCTCGTTCAACCCGGGGTACTGACCTTCACATCCCCGCAGGCAGGCGCTTGGGTCTGGGCCAGATCAACCTCGCTCAATTATTCCGGTAATTGGGACTTGGCTGCATTCGACTCCATGATTGAGAACTCCTTCCAGACGGCAATCTTCAACACGCCACCGGGATCCTCTTCCTCTATTTTGCACCTGCAACTGCAGTCTCCCTCGGACGGTCGCATCAAGATCAGACTGACTTACGACTGGGAGAGGCTCGAGGCCCCAACCATGATCACAGAACTCGTTGACAGGCCCAATGATGGAGGGGGCGTTCTGCAAGCCTCGTGGATCCCAGCTCAGGACTCCGCTTGGACAGCATACAGAGTCTATCTCTGGGACTCGACCAATGACTCGGAGTGGACTCCGACCATCGATGACCTGGAGTACATGCCCTCCTATCTCAGGGTCCCCTACTGGTCCCAGACAACTGCACTGTTCTCCACTGGAAACAGCAACGGAAGCGAGGTCCAGCTGTCACACGACCGTCAATACAGGGCGGCCATCTCGATTGAGTACGGCGATGGCACGCTAGGCGAACCAATTACATGGGAGGGCAACGCAACCCCGACAGACGAGGTCCCTTCTCCCCCGGAGTGGCTGACTGTTGAGCCCGTTTCTGGAGGCGACCCGGGCACCCTGACTGCGGAATGGTCCGCTTGCAGGGAGCTCGACCCATACATGACAAGAATCTGGGCAGTTCAGCAGGAGATTTCCAATGCCCTCGCCCTATCGGACCCACTCGACTTCGCCTTCGCCGCGGGCAACACAACCGTCCTTGAGCTTGAGGGCGATGTCCCATATTGGTTCGCAGTGGTCTGCGTTGACGAATCAGGGCAATCCAATCCTGCAAATGCCACGGTTGTTGGACCGGTGGTAGCCGCTGGAGGGCTGAACGATGGAATCCCCCCCTCGCCGATCACCGGCACCGTGGCCAGCGACGCCCCCAATGACGAGGGAGGTAGGATCCAAGTCACATGGGACCCCAATCAAGAGGAGGACTGTTCGTACCACATCATCTACGTGCTCCCGGCATCCGGATGGACTGCACCGACGACTGTGGACGGCTGGCCCATCGCAGCATACGTTCCGGACTGCACGACAGGCGAGCTCGTCATCGACTCAATCGGAAACTCCTCGCTCGAGAATGGCATAGTGTACTGGGTGGGAGTCGTAGCGGTTGACGATTGGGGCAATCTGGACGTCGACGACGTCCTCGTGGTAGAGACCACACCTTATTCGGAGCTCGACTCACTGCAGTGGGTCCCTCCAGACCTCGTTACGGGCCTGCAAGCCTGGGACCACCCGAGTGACGACGGCACCGCTGTCGACGTCATTTGGGACCGCTCTACTGCAGACGACTTCAGCCACTATACGGTTTGGGTTTCTGATTTCCCCCTAGACGACCTCTCTGTAATTTCCTCCACGTGCGAGCAATCGGGCAATTGCGATCTGCTCATCATCGATCAGAGGCAGATTGGCAACTCCCCCCGCCTGGAAGTCACAGTCGGAAAGGCCCTCTATGGAAACGAGGCAGACAGTTTGGCTCCATCAGGGATCATTCCGCTGGTCCCCCTATACGTTACAGTAACAGTACATGACATCACGGGCAACGTGCAGCTCATGGGTCTCGGTGACAACATAGTTCTTGTCACCCCCCTGGACAACACCGGGGACCTGTTCCCACCAGACAGGATTCCGGCCCCCACGCTGGAGGACAGGTCTCCTGATTCCGGAGATGGGGTGCTTGTCGGGTTCTCTCCCAGCAAAGCCCCCGACATCGGTGAGTACTGGATTTACGCCGTTCAAGGCTCCCCCTTCGATAACGCTAGGGATTTGGAGCCTGCATTGGTGCTGGATAGAAGCACACAGACCCCGGTCTTGCTTGAGACTGTCTCGGGAGGCGAGGCGATCGTAGCCGACATCCCGATGTGGATCGCCATCGTCTCGGTGGATACATCTGGAAACGCCTGGCTCGATGACTTGTCGACTTCCATGATTAGCACTGTTGACGAAGATGGACAGGATCCGGGCCTGCACCTGCCCGAGGTCTCCGATGTTATAGCCTACTGGGACCCCTCAGGATCCCACGTTCAGATTATGTGGGACGCTCTGGAAGACCCCCAGGTTTCCTCCTACTCTGTGTTCGCAAGCAACACCGAGTTCACCGACGTCAGGGATGCCATGTTGGTTGCATCGGGAGTTACTACAACGAATGCTACCTTCGACTCTCTGGGGCCGACCCCGATAAGCTCGTCGAACCCGTACTGGGTCGTCGTCGTGGCCTCTGACGGAGACGTGACTAGGCTTTCCGTCAACCCTGCCCAGGTTAGGCCTCTTACGGAGTTCTCTCTCGAAGACGGATCCCCTGGGAAGGGATCTTCCGGCGCGTCTTGGTACGACCAGCTCGTTGGGGGGGACCTGAACATGCTGATCGCTCTGGTCTCGGCCCTGATGATCCTGATGGGAGCGGTTCTAATCATCAAGCCCCGCGACAGGACTGCGCCTGAGCCATGGGAGATGGGGACTCGAGAGGTTGAGATGGAGGAGGAGCTCGCTCGGGAGGCCACTGGGATATCAGAGGACGAGGAAATCGCCTCGGCTTCTGGAGTGAGCCAAGAGCCAGCGGACCCAGAAACGTTGGATGGCCCCCCCACAACATCATTCTCACAGGGGCAAGAGGACCTACAGCCTCAGAGCGCACCCGAGGTGTCTCTGGGGGACCTCACCGAGACCGAACCCCAAGAGGTAGAGCTGGATGACCTGAACGAGATGGCAGACGAGCTAGGCTCCAGCAACAAGGACGAGGATATCGACGCCTCGTTCATCGACGAGGCACTAGAGGACGACAGCTAGCCGCACACAGCAGGCACCCTCCCGGACCGCAGCCTTGAAGGAGCGGCCGCAGGTGGTCTGTTCGGGAAACATGCCAGCATGCAGGATGTGCAAACAGAACTATCCCGGGGACCAGTTCATCCGCGGCAACGGACCCCGATATCTCGTCTGTGCCCGCTGCGGCGTAGAACACGGATTCGTCAAACCGGAAGAGGTCCCCCAATTATACTCGGACGAGCTGATGAACGCGCGATTCGCACTTTACACCAGGAGGCACCTCCCTTGGGCAGCGGTCCTAGTCGGCTGGCTACTCTACATCTCTCTCGGCAGAGGAATCGAGCTCTGGTCAAACATCTTCGTGGCGTTTCTGCTGATCGCCACTCTGGTGGTTCCGGTTCTGTATTTCTTCGGAAGTGCGAAGTTCAAGGCGGAGATATCTCGCCTGAACCCATGAGCCACCACGGGAACCCTTGAAATACGGAATATTACTCTCCGGAGTCAGAGGGGACAGAGGGTCCCCTGAGAAAGCCCGTGAGATTGGATGAACGAGATAGGAGGAGCAAGGTCAAGCAAGCGTGTGTTCAAAAACGGCAAGACTGACGCTCAGTGTAGCGTTATGACGGTCGGAGAGACACTGTTTAGCCTCGCTCCTAGCGTTCGTACCAACCCCCTGGATCGAGTGCTCGAAGCGGACATTAGCGCGAGCCGGGCACTGATTTGGGCTAACACGGGTTAAACAATAACTAATTTTGGAAGTGAATAGAAATGCAGACAACAAAGAATGCGAGTGTGCTGATAGCCATGCTCCTCGTGCTCATGGCAGGATCAACCGGCGTTAGTGCCGATGGCTCCGACCCCCTCGACCCGTCCGATGGCGGTGCCGACTGGGACGGCGATGGTCTCACCAATGCAGAGGAGCAGGACGCTGGCACGGACATGAACAACCCCGATACGGACAACGACGGAATGCCAGACGGATGGGAGGTCAACTACGGACTAAACCCTAACTCTGCCAGCGATGCGAGCGGTGATCCCGACGGTGATGGTCTAACCAACACCGAGGAGTACGAGGCTGGGACCAACCCCAACTCCGCAGATACCGATGGCGACGGAACCTCCGACGCCAATGACCCATATCCGAACGACCCCAATGACGGAGCTGCCTCCGACTCGGACGGCGATGGCATCCCAGATGCCTACGACCCCGACTACGACAATGGAGAAGGCGCCGGTGACGGTGGAACCGAAGGCGGCGGCGAAGGAGAGAACGGACAGGGACAGGGCCAGGGCCAGGGACAAGGACAGGGCCAGGGCCAGGGCCAGGGCCAGGGACAAGGACAGGGCCAGGGACAAGGACAGGGCCAAGGACAAGGACAGGGCCAGGGACAAGGACAGGGCCAAGGACAAGGACAAGGCCAGGGACAGGGCCAGGGACAAGGACAGGGCCAGGGACAAGGACAGGGCCAGGGACAAGGACAGGGCCAGCAGGGCCAGGGCCAGCAGGGCCAGGGCCAGCAGGGCCAGGGCCAGCAGGGCCAGGGCCAGGACGAAGGATCTCAGTCTGACCAGGACGGACAGCAGGGCCAGGGCGACGAGTCCGGGCAGCAGAGCCAGCAGCAGGACAACGGACAGGGCCAGCAGCAGAATGGCGGCGAGCAGAGCGGACAGCAGGGCGACCAGGAGAGCAGTGACGAGAACGGCAACAACCAGAACGGTCAGAACCAGCAGCAGCAGGGTCAGACCCAAGGTGATGACCAGGGCCAGCAAGGGTCACAGTCCGACCAGCAACAGAGCCAGCAGCTGGACAACCAAGACCAGAACGGCGCCAACGACAACGACGGCGACGGCATCCCCGACGATCAGGACTGGGACGACGACAACGACGGCATCCCCGACTCACAGGACGACTTCCCAGAGGATCACGACAACGATGGAATCAACGACGCCGACGACGACGACGACGACGGCGACGGCATAGACGACCGAGAGGAAGTCAACGACGGCAACCCGAGCACGGACATCTACGACCACGACAATGACGGCATCGGGGACGACGTCGACTTCGACATCGACAACGACGGCATTGACAACTGGGAGGATGTCCTAGATTGCGACGAGGACGGCAACGAGGAACGCCTACTCGACAGCGACGGTGACGGATTGATCGACATCGACGCTGCAAGGGATCACGACAACGACTGCATCAACGATCAGAGCGACCCGGACGACGACAACGACAACATACTTGACGTCGACGAGCTCGATGGCAGCTACGGGATATACCGTTACGACCACGACAACGACGGGTTCAGCGATAGCTACGACACGGACGACGACAACGACGGCCTGTCTGACTGGTTCGAGCAGAACGACGGTTGGGACTACACCGGCCAGTTCGACCACGACAACGACGGCATCCCCGACTACACCGATGATGACGACGACGGCGACGGCATCCCCGACACGGACGAGAACGACTTCGACGTGATCTGAGCGGGCAAGGGGCGAGAGCCCCCTCCCAATCAGAAGTCGAACAGCGTCGGCTGGTTAGCCGACCTTAGCCTGCCGGCCTTCATCAGGCGGCCGAGGGCCCGGTCAATCCTGTTGTCGGAGAAGCCCCGCTCATCTTGCAGGAAGCTCCGCAGATCCTCCTCAATCGCCTTTGAGGCCTCTGGGATTGGCGAGGAGCCAGTCGGGTGTTCCATGAAAAGACCCCGTATTTCCTCGAGGTTCCCCGGGACCTCAAAACCCCGTGCCTCGGCGACAGCCTCCATAGTGCCGTGCTTGTGAATCAGCTTGAGACCGGTCTTCGGCCCAATTCCTTTGATTCCCGGATGGAAGTCCGTGCCGATCATGATCCCCAGGTCGACCAGTTGCTCTCGCGTAATTCCATGAGACTTCAGCATGTCAGAGAGCACGATTCGCTCAGCGTGCAGTACCCTGCCGAACTTCCTCGTGCCATGGCTGGTCAGGTTCCTGACCATCACAGGAGCACCGTAAAGCAGGGTGTCCCAGTCCTGACTGGCAACTGCCGCAACCTCGCCCCTGGAGCACCTCACGGCCGCTGAGCCCTCTGCCTCCATCGGGGCCTCCAGCCAAACCACTCCCATCATGTCGAACAGCTCCTGGGTCTCTTTGACCATCTGAGGGGTGTATTCGGCTGTCTGTGGGCCGAGCTTCTTGGCTGCTGGCATGTCACCCGCCCCCACAGCCGCCTCCCAACGGCTAACCGCTTCCAGCTTCCTCTCCTTCCTGCCATCCAGCGTCTCCCTCTTGAGTTCGTGCGGCCTCCCGTCGAACACGAAGACCGGGTCGATCCCCTCGGAAATCATCACGGTGGCCCGGTCTAGGAAGCCCATGAGATGGGCAACAGGTCTGCCTTGGTAGGAGAGTGGCTTGCCGTCATCCCCGGTCATTGAGGTGATGAACTGGTAGGCATTCAGGAATACGTCAATGGCCACCCTATGGCCAGAAAGGTCACCCAGCTCGATGGGCTCTGGTGAAACCAGGTCACGTAAGTTGCACCCCATCATCCACCGCCTCGCCGCTGCGACCCACGCTGCACGTCGAGGCATTTAGGGTTGAAGCCCGGCACCGAGTGGATGAGGGTGTGCGATGCGGAGCTTGACACTTGTTGGCAGCGGCTGGCACCCTCCCCTGTTCAGGGCCGAGATTAAGGCGCTATTGGGCCCAATAGAGACCTTGCACCCCCGCATCGCCTTCGTCACCCAGGACGAATCGTCCCTACAGAGCATCAAACGCGCGGCCTTGGTCGACGACTGCCTACGCGACTCCGCTAGGTTGTGGGACCCACAGGGCCTCGATGAGAGAGAAATCGCCGGTCACGTGGCTGAATGGGCAGAGTCCAGGGTGCCCCCCGGTAGCTTCTCGGTCAGGGTGCGCAGGCTGGGGACCGCGCTGGAAGGACTTTCGCGCAGGAAGATTGAGTCAGAGGCAGGCGCTCTGATTACTAGTGAAACTAGGACAGTCGACTTGGATGGCCCTGAAAACGAGGTCGTAGTGTTGATCGCGGGCCCTGAGGATGCTTCGAGCCATTGGGACGATGCACAGTCTACCTCTCTGGTGGTGTGGGGGCTCAGGGACGAGACTTCAACGGGTGCATACAAGGGAAAGCCGCCTACCGAACGACCTTTCTTCAAGCCGGTCACACTGGACCCCAGGTTAGCTCGTCTGATGGTCTCACTGGCGCACAGGCCCAGCAGAACTCCCACTGCTATCGTCGATCCCTTCTGTGGAACGGGAGGGATTGCGATAGAGGCGTCTCTGTTGGGAATGCAGGCCCTAGCCAGCGACCTAGACCCCGAGATGGTGGAAGGAACGACGACCAACCTGCAACATGCGAATGGCGAGGGGGCCTACTCCGTGGAACTCTGCTCAGCTGAAGAAATCCACGAGCTGTGGGGTGACAGGCCCGGCTCCTCGTTCGTTTTCGATCCCCCATATGGCAGGAACGCGTGGACTTCGGGAGACGGCCTTAGCATCCTCCTGGGTGCCCTCTCTTCGGCTCTGCGCATGAGTCCCGACGGCAGCGTCTGCACCATGCTTCCAACCAGCCCCGAAGCACTCTCCGGCCCTATTTCGGGCAACCAGATCGTCCTCGGCAGAGACTGGGACGAGATTAGGGGGCTGATCGGCGAAACCGGATGGAGCGTCGTGCACGCTGCTCCTGTCAGGGTGCACAGGAGCCTATCGAGGCTGGTGGTGGTCTGCCATCCGTCGGATTGAATACGGGTCGGCCCGGCTGGTGCCATTCGTGGACCGTTAGGGTAGTCTGGATATCCTTCCGGCCTTCGGAGCCGGAGACGTGGGTTCGAATCCTGCACGGTCCGCCACTAAGTACGGTCCGGACGATGAGTTCGTGACTGATATTGAATAGTAAATTTGCGGAGATGGTTTCCAATGACTATGGAAGATGGCCACACCACATTTTGGAAATTTTCTTACAGACACGATAAATGCTAATCGCCCCTGCCCACGACCCGTGTCCTCGGCTTGGGTTTCGGTTGGAGCGTACTGCATCTTGATGCTCGTGTTCGCTATCTGGGCCAGGAAGGATGCATCTAGAGACGACGAGTCATACTATCTTGCCGGACGCGGACTGGCTGGACCCATTCTCCTGGTTACCATGGCCGCCACCAATTTCAGTGCATTCACTGTCTACGGATCAAGTGGGGCTGCCTATAGGATTGGCCTGTCATTCCTCCCAATCATGGCATTCGGTACAGGATTCATGGCGGTCTCAATGTATTTCCTAGGTAAGAAAGCCCGCGCATTATCGATTGAACATGATGCTATGACTGCTCCTGAGATGATTCTAGGCCAGACCGGATCCAAAGAAGCGCAGAGAACCATGGCATCGGTTCTCGTCCTAGCTACAATCCCCTATCTCGCACTACAACCTAGGGCGGCCGGGATTGTGGTGTCATCCCTGTTTGGTGGGCCCCAATGGGTCGGTGCCGTCCTTGTCACCATCCTCGTCATCGCTTACACCCTCACCGGAGGCCTCAGGGCGGTTGTCAGGACCGACATAGCCCAAGGGATTGCAGCTCTCGCGCTCCTTTGGGTCGGACTGGCATTAGTTGTGAATGAAGCTGGGGGGATTAGTAATGCCATGGCTGAACTGGCATCAGTCGAACCCCAACTCCTCTCCCGTGAATCCAATTACTCACTGTTGATCTGGTCTTGCACCTTGCTACTGTGGATTTTTGCCGACCCGATGTTTCCCCAACTGTATCAGAGGCTCTGCGCCGCTGACAGCGACCGTGACATAGGGACAATGGCAACGCTGTACCCGGCTGTGGCTTGGTTGGCTTTCCTACCTCCCATCCTAATAGGCGCATTGGGACATCTGGAATTCTCAGGACTGGACAGAGCTGCCTCAGACAACATCCTCCCAATGCAAATTATGAATGCCGGCGGCGAATGGCTGGGAGGTCTCGTATTAGTCGCTGGCTTAGCCGCGCTCATGTCGACAATGGACTCACAGCTGCTCGCAACAGGATCCCTGGTAACTAGGGATCTGCTCGATTTGAATTCGGGGGGGAGGGCAAGGTATCGTGAAGTCGTGATAGTTGGATTGGCCACGCTAGGGCTGCTGCTTTCGTTGTGGTCCGAACTCTCCATCCTCGACCTTGGACTGCTTGCATTCACGATGTACGCAGTCCTGTTCCCATCTGTTTTCCTAGCTGCCCACTTCAAGGACATTAGAGCCGGGGCGGTGATAGCGTCCATAGTTGCGGGAGAGGCAATGGTACTGCTGGCCGCAATCTCTCCGGAGTCCTATGCAGGCTGGTGGGTAGTTCCAGCGGGCCCAGCTATGCCAGTGGCGATAATCCCATCATTGGCTGCAGCAGTGATTGCGCTGGTGATCGGCCAATCACTAACTTCTACAGGCTCATTTCGATGGGATGCCTTGTTGTTACCAAGCCGCCAACCCCTCCTCTCGAGCCTACCTCTGCTGTGCGTGTTCGTACTGGCGCATGACTACTGGTGGTGGGAGGAGGGTTCTCCATGGGCTCTGGGACTGCCAATTTGGATCTGGTGGGCTGCCCTATTGTCACTCATTCAGACGGCCATAATGGTACACTTGACGAAATCGTAGATGGCGGACGCTGCACGCTACTCCCTGCCATCCGTTACGTACCCCTTCCATCTCCTCATGTAATCGATGAATACCGGGCTGAGGCCAGCGTCCAGCAGGTGCTCCGGGGTGAATGGAGGGCGGTTGGGCTCGTATCCCCCTTCCCCGAGCTTGCTGGCCCAGTTCGGATGGGCTATCGCAACTCTTGCCACTCCTACCAAGTCGGCTCCCTCGCCCAATACGAACTCGGCATCCTCCTCGGTCCAGATCGAGCCCGTGGAGAGAAGCGGGTACGCAGGCGGGATAGCCTCCCGGAATCTGCGGGTAATGGTCCTCGGGTCCTCGGGCTCGCCCTCAGCACCTACGAAGGCGTCCCAGCAGGAGATGTGGATGATGTCCACGCCCCAGTCGACCAGCATCCTAGACAGCTCGATGCTGTCCCCCATTGAGACTCCGATACTGCTAATCTGCGGTGATATTCTGACTGACACGAGAAACGACTCCGTAGTCCTGCCGCGTATAGCCCTGACTATCTCTCTCAGGAACCGTGACCTTCCAATGAGGTCTCCGCCCCATCTGTCGCTCCTCCTATTTGTCTTCTCGCCGAGGAACTGGCAGATCAGGTAGCCGTGAGCCCCGTGGACCTCTACGCCGTCGAAGCCGGCCCTCTCGCAACGCTCTGCTGCGCGGGCAAACGCGTCGACCAGCTCGGTGATCTCGAAGCCCGAGAGCTCTCTGGACAACTCCTCGACACCGTCCTCCAGATTCTCGCTGGCTGACACCGG
This sequence comes from uncultured Candidatus Poseidoniales archaeon, assembly GCA_964563355.1. Lineage (GTDB taxonomy): Archaea > Thermoplasmatota > Poseidoniia > Poseidoniales > Thalassarchaeaceae > UBA36. The sequence continues at coordinate 27,421 of CAZLVU010000002.1, read as the reverse complement.
CTGCTCCCCAGTCAGCGACCTGGGCGCCCTGAGTCCTCCGTGGAAGACTTGGGCTAGGCTGACTGCTCCACGGTCCCTGATCCCTTCAGCCAGCTCTGCCAGTCTCGGAATCTGGTGGTCACCCCACACTCCCATCTCTCCCTCCCATGACTTCCCGCCCGGGTGGACGTGACTGGCTGCGGTGGTCACGATTCCGAATCCGCCCTCAGCGCGTCTGAGTAGCCATCCTATCTCGGCGTCGGAGAGGGTACCGTTCTGCTCAGACTGCTTGTTGGTCATGGCAGCCAAGACGGTCCGGTTGCGTAGCTCTACCCCCGTCCTAGGGAGGGTAAAACCGCTGTTCACCCCCATATGGCCACTTCCATGCGGCTCTACGGGCATTGAGGGCCCCCACGCTTGGGCGAGGGCCGCTCAATCCTTGCGTCGTCCAGCGATCAGCACCGCTGCGCCCAGCATCGAGACCACTCCCATGAGAGCGGAGAAACCGGGTAGCAGACCGCCATCCTCTTCCTCAACCACCACTGGTGGTGAAACGTTGGCAGCCTGGGCGTTGTCCCCCACGCCGTCGCCGTCCGAGTCCTTTGTCTCGGTCGAGTCGTTGGGGAATGCGTCTGCGTTGTTGCCGACGCCGTCCCCGTCGGAGTCTACTATCTCGGTGGCGTCGTTGGGGAAGGCGTCGGAGTTGTCCCCCGTCCCGTCCCCGTCGGAGTCAGCCCACTCGGAGGGGTTGCTGGGGAACGGGTCGGCGTTGTCGCCCACCCCGTCCCCGTCGGCGTCCTGCCTCTCCATAGGGTCGTTGGGGAACGCGTCTGCGTTGTCCCCCGTGCCGTCCCCGTCGGTGTCCGCGCTCTCGGTGGCATCCAGCGGGAACGCGTCTTGGTCGTCCATCACGCCATCGTCGTCGTCGTCGGTGTCCGCGTTGTCGCCGACCCCGTCGCCGTCCGTGTCGGTGGTCTCGGTGGCGTCGTTGGGGAATTCGTCCTCGTTGTCGCCGACCCCGTCGCCGTCCGTGTCGGTGGACTCCTGTCCGTTCAGCGGGAAGTCGTCCAGGTCGTTGGGCTCCCCGTCGCCGTCGGCGTCCTCGTCCGAGTTGTCGCCGATCCCATCGCCGTCGGTGTCGGTGGTCTCGTTGGCGTCGTTGGGGAACGCGTCCCCGTTGTCGCCCACGCCGTCGCCGTCGGTGTCGGTGGTCTCGTTGGCGTCGAACGGGAAGGCGTCCTGGTCGTCGTACACGCCGTCTCCGTCGCTGTCCTCTGCGTCGTCGTCGATGCCGTCGCCGTCGGCGTCGGTGTCAGCGTTGTCGCCGGTCCCGTCGCCGTCGGTGTCGACCCACTCCGTGCCGTCGTTGGGGAAGGCGTCGGAGTTGTCGCCCCAGCCGTCGCCGTCGGTGTCGGTGGTCTCTGTCGGGTCGAACGGGAAGTCGTCGGCGTTGTCGCCGACCCCGTCGTCGTCGGTGTCGTCCCACTCGCTGGGGTCGTTGGGGAACCTGTCCTCGTTGTCGCTCTCGCCGTCATTGTCGTCGTCGGTGTCGGCGTTGTCGCCGATCCCGTCGCCGTCGTTGTCGGACCACTCGCTCTCATCGAGGGGGAACGCGTCCTGGTCATCGGCGACGCCGTCGCCGTCGTCGTCCAGGTCGTTCGCGTCGGCGATGCCGTCAGCGTCGGTGTCCACGCCCCAAACTACTTCGATAGGCCCTACCAACTCCCCGGCCAAAATCGAGAGGCAGTCAGTCATGGCGGTCCCATTGTGGGTCCAGTACTCTATTGCGTAACCCAGGGCGCTCGTGACGCCGCAAAACGTGGCATTCCAGCCGCCCGCATCGTGAGCTTCGTCCCCTTCGTAGCTCCAGATGTACTGGCCGTCTGCGTTGGCTGTGACGTTGTAGGTGGTGTCGAACGCTATGTGCCAGGCCGGCGCCCCTTCGGACCCGTTGGCCAGGTTCTCGAACCACATGTGGCCGGTCACGCAGGATGCGGACTCGCCGTTCATGGTGAAGTCCTGAGGCCCGAAGTCCTCCTCGGTGGAGCAGTTCCCGTCCCATCCGGGTTGCCCGGCGAACATTTGGCTAATCATCTCGTCGAACATCATGGCCTCGGACTCGTTCAGTGAGCCATCGCCATCGCCGAAGTCATAGTCGATCTTCATCCTGATGTCGTCGTGGAGGATCCTTACTTGCTCCAGGACGTGCATGACGCTGCTGTCACTCACCTCCGCGAGGTCGCCCCAGTACTCTTCCTCGATGACCAATTCTTCGAGGATTTCGAAGACGTTGGTTTCTGGCTGGCAGTTCTCGAAGTTCGGTCCGTACATGACCGCTCCGAACCATCCAACCATCCTGCTTTCGTTTCCAAGCCAAGCCGCTACGACCCAGAAGCACGCCTCCGGGTGCACTGTAGTCATGAGGTCTACTTGGTAGGTCGTGGAGTCGGCTACGAAGCTCTCGCATGAATCGACTTCCTCGCCATCGCTGTTCCATTCCCCTGACTCGACGCAGTATTCGTATTCGTCGTCGACAACTAGGTCGTGGAAGGTAATCGTGAGGTTGTGGTTGCCGGCGTCGATGTGGTAATCTGTGAAGCCAACAAGGTCTTCCGGCATCAAATCGTCCCCGCCGTCGTTGCTGGCAACTACTTCGATCGGAACCCCACCCAGCTCAACCATCGTGCCGTCTTCGTCGATCTCGACGGTGATGTCGATCATGGGGGGAACCTCGCAGGGCCCGTTGAAGTGGAAGTATGTATAGAACCAATCGACCTCGGAGGAAAGCTCGACCAAGATTTCTACCTCGCAGGTGTAGTTGGATACAGTGAGGTCCCAGGCGATCTCCTGCCAGTCGTTCGTCGCGTCGAAGCTCTCATCATCGCAGCCCCCGTCTTCCTCGTAGAAGAGAGACCATTGTTCAACGCACCAACTCAAGGTGTAGTTGACGTCCACTTCGAGATCGGTCAGCTCCCATACCATGCTGTGAGCGCCCTCCGTCAAGTCCGGATCCTCCTCCTCGATGCAGTACCACACCTCGTCCTCGTCGCTGTATTCACAGTCGTCGTACCATTCATCTCCACCATCATAGTCCCAGCAGCGGTAATCGCCATAATCCATCTGGCATTCATCCCAGGATTCTAGCCCCTCTATCTGCTCGTGCTCGGTACCGTCGTACCAGAGGTAGATGGGGACGGGCGGCTCCTCGCAGGGCCCCCTGAACGATATCCAATCGTTCCACAAATGGAAATATTCATCAATTTCTCCGTCTCCATCGTAATCTATGGACTCGTACAGATCGTAATGGATGTCGAGGTTGCAAGTGCTGTTGTAAGTTTCCAGGTTCCAGGTCGTCCAGGTCGTCCCCCAGTCTGCATCGTAGGAGCCGTATTGCCAGTCTTCACCGGCCATGTGGTGGTAAGTTTCCCACATAATCATGTAGGATGTATTCGCCTCGGCTTCAATCTCCCACGTCATTGAGTGGTTGCCCGGGCCTATCTCGGGGGCCTGGTGCCATCCCTCGCACATCCAAGTGCCGTCGGCCTGCTCCTCGCAGTTTTGGCGCCATTCCCAATGGCCCCAGCCCTCGTTCTGGCATTCGAACTCGTTGTTCCCGCGATCCTGGCAGTCGTCGAACTGGTCGTAGTGGACGATAAACTCCCACAAATCCCCGTCAGTGTACAGTGACACCGGGGAGGGCGGCTCCTCGCAGGGCCCCCTGAATTTGTAGAACCCGATTCCGATCAGGTCATCCTCATCCATCTCCTCTTCACCGTCAGAGGCGTCAACCAAGATCCCTCGAACTTCGACGTCACAGGTGTAGTTGCTGGTCTCGAGCGACCAGGAGATGTCGTGGTACTCGTCCGAGTTGTTCCACCATTCCTCTCCCTGATCAATCTCCTCGCAGCCCAGCCTGTTCTCGCAGTGCGTCGTCTCCCAGAAGAAGACGTAGCTGGTGGAGGCGGCTAGGTCGATTAGAGTGACGTTCCACAGCATGTCGTGCATGCCCGGCGCAAGTGCCGGCAACTGACGGAATCCCTCGCACATCCAAGTGCCGTCGGCCTGCTCCTCGCAGTTTTGGCGCCATTCCCAATGGCCCCAGCCCTCGTTCTGGCATTCGAACTCGTTGTTCCCGCGATCCTGGCAGTCGTCGAACTGGTCGTAGTGGACGATTTCTTCCCAAAGCACACCGTCGTGATACAGGTCTGCAGGAGCAGGGCGCTCCTCGCAGGGTCCAATGAAGGCGAAGTGTTCGCCGTAGACGTGGCGGTCGTACCACCAGTTGCCGTTGTCGTCCCAGCCCACCTCGTACAGGTGCACGTCCAGACCAACATGGCAGGTGTACTCGTCGGTATCCAGGAAGAACGAGAAGGCCTCGTTCGCAGACGTCGCGTTGAAGATTAGCTCTTCCCAATCATGTTCGCACCCGATCATTTCCTCGCATACCCCCGATTCGATGTTGATCTTGTAGCTCCCGTCGACCGCTAGATCCCCAATGTCCAGATCCATCGTGTGGTTGCCCGGGTCTATCCCGGGGTGATCCATCCATTCCACGCACTCCCATCCGTCGGTCCCGTTGGTGCATTCGTCGAATGTATACCAGTCTTGCCAGTCGTCCTCCCCGTCGCCGTCCCAGTCATAGCCGATCCAGCAATCGAACCACTCGAAGACCTCGTCTTCGTAGAAAATGCACTCATCCAAACCAGTCATGTTGATCGGGACCATCTCGTACTCGTTGCTGTCGACGTACAGGGTGAATGGCGACTCCGGCTCCTCGCACGGCCCAAACCAGTGGAAGACCTCGAACCAGAGGTGATTCGTGGCAAACCAGTCGCCGGTCTCGTCGTCCCACTCAACCTCGCGGAGCGAGAATTCGGCAAAGTAATCGCAGGTGTCGTTGTCCAGACCAATCCAGAAGTTATCGTGAGTCCAAATCTCCGAGGAGGCGTTGTAATCCCAGAGGGCCGAGTAGTTGAACGGGCCTCCCCAGTCACCTTCCACTTCCTCGCAGCCGCCACCCCAGGCGCATCTCCTGTCGCGCCACTCTAGGACGTAGTTGCCATCCGCCTCGAGGCCTTCTACCTCTAGCCAGCCGGAGTAGGTTCCAGCCTCCAGCTGAGGGGGTTCGTACGCAATGCACTCCCAGCCGTCGGTTCCATTGGCACAGTCCTCGTACCAGCCCCAATCGTCAATCCAGCCATCGCCGTCGTAGTCGTAGTAGCACTCCCAGCCGCCATCCAACTCTTCGCAATGATCCATATCTGTGAATACATTCTGATCGGGCTCGTACTCTTCGCCCTCCAAGACCAGTGTGAACGGCGAGGGTTGCTCCTCGCAGGGTCCCATGAACAAGAACCCATCTTCGAAGAGGAAGTGATGCCAGCCGTCCGTGTCGTTCTCGAAAAGTTTGACGTTGAAGAACATGAAGCAGGTGTAGTTGCTGGTCTCGATGTACCCGGAGGTGGAGTAGGTGTCTGATGTGGCGTCGAAATCCAACGAACCGTGTTCGTGCTCGCTCCCAAACTGGGTGCCTATGTGGATATCGATTTCCAACCCGTACGAGGTGCCCGCTTGCAGGCCCTCCATGTCGAGAGTCATAGAGTGGTTGCCCGGGTCTATGTAGGGGTATTCCCAGCCAGCCAAGCATTCCCAGCCGTCGGTTCCGTTGGCACAGTCCTCGAACCAGTGCACTTCGTCCCAGTAGCCGTCGCCGTTGTTGTCGAACCAGCACTCCCAGCCGTCTTCATACTCGTCGCAATGATCCATATCTGAGTTGTTGATGGAATCGACCTCGTACTCGTTGCCATCATAGTACAATGTGAATGGGGAGGGCGGCTCCTCACAGGGCCCGTCGAAGGTGTATGCTCCAAAGCCCAGAGGTTGGTCACCGACACCGTCCTCGTCCTCGTCCTCCCAAAGCTCGGCTCTGATATCCACCATGCAGGTGTACTCGTCGGTCTCCAAGAACCAGTCTATTTCGTGTGTCGCGTCCGACTGCCCGTTGCCAGACGCCTCGAACGAGTGACTCACATCTCCGTATTCCCAGCCATACATGGCGGTATCAATGCCGACATGGTACTCGAAGAGGTAGTTAACGCCGTCTATCAAGTCGGTAATGTTCCAGCTCATGGAGTGGTTGCCCGGGTCTATGTCGGGGTTATCCCACCCCCACCACGTCTGGCAAATCCACACCCCTGAGGAGTCGTCGCACTCCTCGAACCATGAGCCGCCGTTGATCACATCGTAGACGTCGATGACTTCGTTGGCGTTATAGTAGAAACCTGGGGGGTCCCAGTGGCCGTCGCATCCGGATACTAGCGATCCGTTCGAACTGTCGTACTCGAGATCGCACAGATCGTAGCCGTTGCCCCCCACATCCCCGTCGTCGTTGAAGGTGACCACAGAGCTCGCACCGTCCCACCCGTAGCCGACGGCGTGTATCGCCTCCTCTAGCGGCATTCCCCATGCCGAAGCAAGCAAGAAAGACTCGGCTAGTACGGAGAAGGCGTCGTAGTTCTCGTAGGTGTAGATGCCATTGGAGCAGTCGGAGTCGTTGTCGCAATCCTCGGAGAATGCCTCGGCCCTCTCGGAGTCAGATGCCCCCACTGCAGGGTCGACGAATTGCAAGCCATCGGCATCGGATGCGTCATTCATGTTGGCCCCTATTTCATAGGCCGTGACTGCATGGGTGAACATCTCCCCGCTCCAGCCGTCGTCGCCGAGCTCGGTTAGCATCGGACCAGCAGTATCGGCGTAGGTAACCATCACCACCGAGTCGCATGAGTCGTCGGTAAGGGTCTGAGCCTCGTCAGAGAGGTCAGTCTCGCCCAAAGCGACGTCAAGCTCAGCGCATATCGAGCCTCCTCCGTCCTCGTAGTCCTCGATGAAGGTCTCGGCAATATTGCCCAGGTAACTATCACCACCGCTGTACAGTACTGCGGGGGAGCTCGAGTTGGAGCCCCTCACGAGGTCGGCCATGGCATGACCGCCCATGTCATCGCTCGCGAAAACCCGGAAGAACCCGGGGTATGAGCTGCTGTCGCTGAGGTCCGGGGACGACGAGGTCGGTGAGATGTGGGGTATGCCGTATGATGACAGGATGGAGTTGGCGCCCATCGACGCCCCGGAGCACAGGGCCCCGACTACGAGCTCGATCCCGTCGTCGACGGCGTCCTGGGCTGCGATCGCCGCTGTGCTGCCATCGCATCCCGTGTCGTATTCCTCTAAGGAGAAGTTGTAAATGTCCTGATTATCGTTCAGGTGCTCGATCGCGATCTCCGCCGAGGACAGGAAACCAGGGGCATAGAACGCAATCGGGCCTGACATGTCGTACAGGAATGCGATGGGCACGTCCTCCTGGTAGCCCCAGGAGCCGTTGTTCCAGCACTCGTATCCTCCGTCTATCTCCTCGCACTCATCGAACTCCTCGTACTGCCATTCGGGCTCCCACACGACGTTGTCGTAGGTCAGGGTGAAGGGCGCGGGCGTCTCCTCGCAGGGCCCGAAGACATGTACGCCGAGGTTTTCGAGGTACATGTTATGCCAGTTCCCCGCCCCGTCGCTGAGGTTGTTGTGAAGGGTGAGGTCGAATCCGTATTGGCACGTGTGATTGCTTATGACCAGAACTACGGTCTCGGCGACCTCTTCCGTGGGAGCGGTGAAGTCCAGCTCGTAGTAGTTATTCGAGCCTGACCAGAAGCCGTGCTCCCACAGTTCGCCTGACAGCCAGTAGTCATCACCGACCTCCAGACCCCTGATCTCTAGGGTGACGTTGTAGCTCCCGGCTTCTAGGTGCTCAGCCGGGTAGTGGTTGTTGCAAGCGAGAAGGGCATTGCCAGTTTCTTCGTCCTCGCCATACTCGTAGCAGTAGTCGTAGTATTCCACAGCTGGGGGAAATGCGTCACCGTAATCGTCGCACGCCCACTCTTCAGTGGGGCTGTTGTAGGTGCAGTCTACGTCATGGTAGTAGTCATCTCGGTAATCTCTGTCCCCGTGGTTAGCCAGCGCATTCTGCTCTTCGATGCCGTCCCCGTCTAGGTCGGCCCAGAGCCACGCTGTCATCCTGTCCTCGCACGGAAGCATGATGACCTCGGACCAGGATCCTACCCAGTACTGGTCTACTACGTCCCAGCCGGTTGACGTGTTCTGCCATAGCACGGCCTCGGTCTGTAGCGTGCAGTGGAAATCCGTTATGCTCACATTCCACTCCACCGTCTCATCGGTTCCCGATGCAGTCCATGAGTGGTCGAATTCCCCGGTCTCCATGTCGCCGTAGTAAATCCTGTCGTGACTCAGGTAGTACCAGAAATCCAGCTTGTACTCCTCCCCAGCTGTCAGGCTTGAAACGCCCCAGCTCATGTTGTAGTCGCCCGCCTCCATCTCGTCGGGCTCGGAGACCCAGGTGCCGTTGATCTCCGCGGAGGGAACGAGAGAGCCGTACTCGTCGCAGTCACCTTCGAAGACGTAACCCTCATTGTACTGCCAAGCTCCATCAGTGTTGTTTATGACCTCTATATCCACATTCCACCGGCAGTCGAAGTTACTGACCTCCATCTGCCAGGTGTCTGTGACGGAGGAGCTGTTAACCACGCCCTCCAAGTCGCCGTAGTCCTCGTTGATGCCCCCATGATTCCACCAACGCAGGCTGTAGTTCGAGCCAACTTCGAGGCCCTCGTATTCGATCGTCATGTTGTAGGTCCCATCGGACAGGTAGTGCCATCCAGGGAATATCTCCTCCTGGGCGCCGTCGGAGGATTCGATGTAGAGGGAGACATTTTCCCCCCAATCGTGCTCTTCTTCGTGATCAGCTGCTGCCGAGATTGCTATCGGACCTAGGGCCGAGAGGACCATCAGCAGGCAGATGCTCAGGCTTCGTGTCTTGCGTACGCTACTATACATGTGCGGCGCGTTCCGAGACCAATCGTATATAATGATAGGCCAATCCTGTCATCCCCGCACTTTTCTGAGCCCAGTCATCCCCTTTTCCTAGCCCACCACTCGATTTCGTCGGTCGAGGAAGCTTCCTTCGATGAGAGGGCCAGCCCGTGCTCAGGGAGGGAGCTTCTGCTGAAAGTCACACCCGCGCCACCCAGATCCAACGGGGAAACACAGAGGCGGGCCCGATCCACAAAGCCCTCTGAGAGGAACCTCTCCCAAGTGTCCGCACCGCCCTCGACCAGCAGAGACTGCACCCCCCTGTCCCCTAGCATATCCAGGATTCTGGCCACTGGGATTTCCTGATCGGGCATTACCACCCGTTCCACGTGGTCGGGGTCCTCGGTACAATCGCTCTCTGATGACTGGACTAGGAGGGTCGGGGCCTCGGCATCGGTCATCAGCTTGCAGTCTCGGGGGGTTCTGTCGTTCGGGTCGACCACGACTCGGGTCGGTGGGTTCCTCGGCCCGATGTCGGGACCTCTCACCGTGAGGGATGGATCGTCCCTGATCACGGTGTTGACCCCCACTAGTATGGCCATAGATTCTGCCCTGATCAGGTGTGCCAGAGCGAGCGACTCAGGGGAGCTGAAGCGCCTAGATGGCTCCGATTGGTCCCCGTCAATCCTCCCGCAGGAGTCTGTTGAGACCTTTAGCGTGACCAGCGGTCGCCTGTTCCGGCACCAGTGCATGAATGCTGTCATCTGCTCCTCGCACTCCTCCCCCAGAAGCCCCACTGAGACGTCAACCCCCCCTTCCCGGAGCGCGGACACACCCCCTCCCCTGACAGTGGGGTTCGGATCGAGCGCGCCTACTACCACCCTACTCACTCCCGCCCATAGCAGTGACTCGGTGCACGGGGGGGTCCTCCCGAAGTGGTTGCACGGCTCGAGGGTGACGTAGGCGGTGGTGCCTTGCGTCGGGATTCCACGAGACTCGGCATCGGCAATGGCCATCTGCTCAGCGTGCAGACCTCCAATGTGGTCGTGCCAGCCCTCTGCGACTATCTTTCCGTCCCTGACAAGTACGCAGCCCACCATAGGGTTGGGCATCACTCGGTAACGGCCGGGCTCGGCTAGCTCAATCGCCCGACGCATGTGCGGAGAGCCGTCACCCATTCCAATCAGACGTCTGAGCGTGGAGCCACTCATGATTCCTTGCTTCGGCAGGATTCAAGTCGGAGACGGGTGCTCGGTGAGGCGTGCCTCGCATCGCATGCATACTCAACCCCAATGCCCGAGACGGACTCTCACTCAAGCAGTGGGATCGGTTCGACCCGGCCCTTAGGGAGGCAGGTTTCGATATCGACCTGCATCGAACTCAGGGCCCGGGACACGCTATGGACATAGCCCAGAGCCTTGTGGGTTCGGACCACGATCTGGTGGTCGCGGTAGGGGGGGACGGTACCGTGCACGAAGTGGCATCGGGACTTAGGGGATCGCAGAAGGTCATGGGGATACTCCCGATCGGTAGCGGAAACGACTACGCCCGCGCACACGGAATCCCGACTCCCAAGGGGAACAAGTTCAGGGACATGCAGGGCGCAATCGACATTCTGGTGAACGGCAATGACAGGAGGGTCGGGTCAGTCAGGGTGGAGGGCACTCCAGCTCCGGAGCATCCCACCAAGGCCGCCCCCGAGCCTTACTCCTGCAACGGGGAGGCCGAGAAAGCAGGGAACCTGGTCCGGTGGAGCTTCTTGGAGTGCGATGCCGGAGTCACATCTGTGGTCAACCGTCTGAAGGACGAGGGGCAGTTCAAGTGGATCCGGGGCCAGGCCAAGTATACCGCTCTGGCAATCAAGGCTGTGATTTTCTGGAAGAAGCAGAGGGGCAAGTACGCTATCGATGGGGGCGAGCAGATCGATGTGGACCTCTCGGGTCTGTTCTGCATGAGCCAGTGCCAGACCTTCGGTGGCGGTTACAGGGTCGCTCCCGGCGCCAAGCCAACCCAGGGGCACTGTTCCTTGGTGATGGCATGGGGGCTGTCGAAGATCAGGATGCTGATGTTGATGGGGCCACTTGAGAAGGGCAAGCACGTCGGGAAATGGGGAGTCACCATGGAGCCGGCCAAGAGGTACGAGCTCGACGTCTCCGAGGGAACCCCTCTGTTTGTGAACGTCGACGGAGAGGCCGTAATCACCACACCGGTCTCGATGCAGTACCACGAAGATCAGCTGACAGTCCGCGGAGCTGCCTCAATTCCGAACGAGTAGTCCAAAGACCAGAAGCATCCAGAGTTGGCGCAGACGGAGAGATTTGAACTCCCGAGTCACTAGGACACCGGATTTCAAATCCGGCGCAATACCAGGCTATGCGACGTCTGCAGCGACGATTCGTAGCCGCTTCCAGCCATGAACCTTACAGGTCACAGCCCGTAGTTGCCCGGTCTGCACCAGTCGGGAAGGCCGGTTGCAGCATCGGGGTGAGTCAGGCCCACGAACAGGACCATGATGATGATGAAGAATGCCGGGAAGAGTGCCGTGAGAGTCAGAATGGAGGAGTCCTTGCTCCCCCAGAGGTGCATGAAAATCCCCGTGATCATGATGAACTTCGGGATGGCCACCACCGTCAGCACGGTAAGGGTGGTGGTCCGAGAGAGATCTAGCCCTACCGCACCCACCTCTATCACCGTCAGGGCCATCAGGCCGAAGAAGTTCATCCAGTACGCGTCCTGCCCTAAGAAGGGGTCGAATCCGAGAATTGTGTAGTCGTGGTCAGCCATAATTTCACCTAGAACAGATAGAAGAACGGGAAGACGAGGACCCAGACCAGGTCCACGAAGTGCCAGTACAAGCCGAAGTACTCGATGGAGACGGCGTTCTCGGGGGTGTAGCCACCCGTACTGGCCTTGAGAGTCATGTAGGTCAGGCCTATGATGCCCCCGAACACGTGCGCGCCGTGAGTCCCCGTGGTCACGTAGAAGGTAGTCGCGCTGACCTGAATGTTAGCCATCATCTGAGCGTGGTCACTGTGACCCTCCACGTGGTGGTGCTCAGTGTTGTAATCATGGTGCTGGTAGTTCTCAGCGTTGATCAGGTAGCCCTCCGAGTACAGAGACTGGATGGTGTCGTGCCCATGGTTGAATTCTGCCAGGAACCCGGGGAGGGGGAAGCCGAGGAACCACTCGATCATCTTCATCGTGAGGAACAGAACAGCGAGGAACCAGGTCGTGCCAAGGTAACGGGTAACCTTGCGCCTGCGGATGACCGCCGCATCGACCCTCTTGCCAAACTTCCTGCTTAGCGCGTCGTCGCTCATCTTGGCGTAGCGCAGGGCCTGAACTATGGTGAATGAGGATATTATCAGGGCGAAGGTGTTGATCGCCCCGGGAGCGAGGTGGAACCAGCTGGAGGCAATCAGGTGGCTGGCTGGCTCGAAGCAGGTGACTGCAGTCCCCTCCACCCAGTCGCCACTCTCGAAGACCTCCTTGCAGGGGGTGATGCCAAGCCTGTACCTGATGTACGTGCTGAAGAGGGAGGTGAACACCATCATCTCAGACATCAGGAACACCCACATCGCCACCTTGCGGATTTCGATGTTCTGGAACGGTGCCCCGGTGGCCCTGGGCTCGTAGGACCCATCGAAGCTGTAGTCCTGCCTCCACCAGACCACCAGTCCCACCAGGGTGATTACCATGCCCAGTAAGATCACTGGGACATAGCCCCAGCCGATGAACTCGCCCCACTCGAACACGCTTGCCAGGGAGAAGAGGAAGACTGCGATACCAAAGCTCATGATGATTGGTGCCCATGAGTTGTGAGGCGCGCCATGCCCCCAGTCCTGTGGCCCCCATGGCGTCGGGTGGTGATGGTCATCGTAGCTCAATGAGACACCTCCTCTACGTCGTCGTCAGAGACCATGAGACGATTGAACAGCCTCCCTATTGCGCTGGGCTCGTTGGCTAGGTGCCCGTTGGCATCCTTCAGTACGGGGAGCCCGATCCACTTCTCCCCGTCGAAGTGACCGAAGCTCGGAGTTGGCGGGGGAGAGGGCGTCATCCACTCGAATGACCAGCCACCCCAGGGGTCGGCCGGGGCATCGACCCCCCTGATCGACGAGATTATCATGTTGGCGACTAGGATGAAGAAGGAGGCCATGAACACGAAAGCGGAGACCGTGATGAACATGTTCCAGCCCGCTGCCTCGGGCGGCAGGGCTCCCAAAGCCTCCTCAGTGGTGATGAAGTATGTGTGGTGCCTACGTGCCATTCCCCAGACCCCGAGCCTGTGCATGGGCCAGAAAAGAGCGTTGTAGGACACGAAGCCGACGAGGAAGTGAATCGCCCCCAGCCTCTCGTCCAGCATCTTTCCCGTGGCCTTGGGGAACCAGTAGTAAATGCCAGCTACAAACCCGAAAACCGTGCCTCCCACTAGGACGTAGTGGAAGTGTGCGACCACGAAATAAGACTCATGCAGGTGGAGGTCCATCGCAACCGAGGGGAAGAACATGCCCGAGATTCCTCCTATGGTGAAGGTCAACAGGAATCCCAGTGCCCATAGGGTGTGGGTGCGGTACACCAGTGACCCCCCATGCATCGTCATCAGCCAGTTGAAAATCTTGATTCCGGTTGGCACTGCCACCAGCATGGTTGTCAGCATCGTGACGAACCTCAGCGTCGGGCTCATTCCGCTGGTGAACATGTGGTGCCCGTAGACGATGAAGGAGACGATTCCTATCCCGGCCATCGCGTAGACCATCGAGCGGTACCCGAACACGGATCTCCTGGCGCTGGTGGCGATAATCTCGGAGATTATTCCGAAGGCCGGAACGATGACGACGTACACTTCCGGGTGGCCAAAGTACCAGAAAAGGTGACTCCAGAGCAACGGGTCGCCACCTGCTGCGACGTCGTAGAAGGCAGTGCCGATCACCCTGTCCAGGTATACTTGGATCAAGCCGATCCCGAACGCGGGAATCGAGAGGAACAGCATCACGTTGGCAATAAAGATGGACCACGTGAACAAGGGGATGTGCATCCACCCCATCCCCTCGGCCCGCATCACGGCAATGGTCGTGAGGAAGTTGATCCCGGTCAAGGTGGAGGAGGCTACCAGCATTAACTGCCCCGCTGCCCACATCGTTGTTCCGGAGTGCGCGGTCTCGCTAACCACGTAGGGGGCGTACCCGGTCCAGCCGGTGTCCGCTCCCCCGCCTGAGAAAATGCCAGTGAAGATCAGGATGGCTGCGAACGGCTGCAGCCAGAACGACATGGCGTTTATCCTAGGCAGCGCTAGGTCGGGCGCTCCGATCTGAAGGGGCACAATCCAGTTCGCAAACCCGTTTATCAGCGGCATCGCTGCGAGGAATATCATCGTGGTACCGTGGAGGGTGAAGAATTGGTTGTACTGGTCCTGGGTCAAAAAGTCGTTCCCGGGAACGGCTAGTTGGATTCGTATGAACAAGGCCATGATGCCTCCCACGCCGAGGAAGAATAGCCCCTGCACCGTATACAGCGTGCCTATCTTCTTGTGATCGGTGCTGGTCAACCACTCCGCAATCCACGGGGCGAAGGTGTCCCAGTCGAATGAGTCGGGGTTGGCCCTGTAGAAAATGAAGGCCAGTGTGATTGTAAGCAAGGTGGCCGACACCACAATTAGAACGGTTAGGACGACGAATGGGTCAGATGACTCCAGAACCACGATAGGTCCGGCCAAGGACATCGTGACCTTGTTCCAGAGGTCTCCGGAGCTTCCCCCACCAGCCCCATCCGCGTTGCCGTTGACAGAGTTGACGTGTAGAACGAACTCCACGTTCGCGTCGCTAGCCGGTGCGACCCATGTTATCGTCCACGAAGACTGGTCGTTTCCGGCTTCGGTGTGCCCCGCCTGATTGGGGTCGAACACCTGTACGGTGCCGTCGTTAGCCGCTAGCTCTCCGTCGCTGACCCACAGATGGAAACCGCCCTGGTTGATGTTATCCTCCGCACTGGGACCACCTTCGAAGGAGACGGTTATCTCGTATGACTGGGAGTAGTTGTAGCTCTCTGGCAGACCATCTATTGACGCAACAACAGAGGAAGATGTGGTCGCACCATGGCAATTGCAACCAGAGTCTTTGACCCCGGAAATTCCAGCAGGCAAGGATTGCGCTGACGGGGCAGTTATTGACGCGGCCAAGAAAAACAGGATTAATACTGCGGACCGAGTCCTTTTGCTCCCTCTCATCGTCTCAACTCACTTGTGTACTGACAAAACTGCCGACATCACTGAATGCGCATCCCCGCAGTACTCAGCGCATAGCATCATCGACTCCCCTGACTCAATGACCGGGAGCCAGAGGAAAGTCTGCTGGCCCTGAAGAACGTCTTCCTTGGTGGCTAGTCCTAGGAACCACGGCGCATGAGTAACGTCCTCTGATTCCATAACAGCCAGGTAAGTTTCCCCCTCTTTCAGGCTCAGAACCGGGACGCTACCGTAGACCTCAACTGTTTGCGTCCCTGTATCGCACAGATACTCATCGAGCTCTAGGCAGTCGAAGGACCAGAACCACTGCTGACCCGTGATCTCGATGACATGGTAGCAGTCGGAAGTAACCAATCCTAGGGAATCTTCGACGTTGTTCGAGCCCGAGTAGGCAGGGGAGTCGTAATCGCACTCCCACCCGTGGAAGGCATCGTCGTCCAATGGGGCCCACATGTTGTCCATGGGGGCCCATGAAACGTACGTTAGCCAGATAATCAAGATGAATGGGAGCACGGTCCAGGTAACTTCCAACCGCATGTCATCGTTGTGAATGGGGAACACGCCGATCTCCAGACCGTCCACGTTTGGAGGGACTTCGCTATCATTGGATATGAACCAGAAAGAATGGTGGTAGAGCCATCCGAAAGCGATCGCTCCTACTAAAATTGACCACAGAATGTAATGGTCCCAGAGGTTATCGAAGAGTTCGGTGACCAGAAACATGCAACTCTCCGTTCTGATGGGGACAAAATCCCCTCATAAGGGTCGCGGGCCAACCATCTGAAACAGAGCACAACATTGAATGAAAAACTACTACAAGCACCTGCCTCTTTTTTACCTCTGAGAATGTCTGGTGACTGGATATCGGAAGATGGAGCAGGGGTCTTGATTCTAGTAGATTTGAAGCCTGCAGCACAACGTTCTGGAATTGTTGGAACCGAACCATGGCGAGGACGTCTCCGGATTCGTGTCAAGGCCCCCCCCGTGGATGGTTCGGCAAACTCCGAACTTTTGAAGCTCCTCTCCGAGGTCCTGGGCGTCGAGCGATCGAGGCTCTCTCTGCTGAGAGGAGCCGGTAGCAGGCGAAAGACCGTGAGGGTGGAATCAATTTCAATCGCAGAGGCGAAGTCTTCGTTGGGGTATTGACTTGTCCAAGCGCGAGGAACTGCCTGATTGGATCGGTCAGCGAGCGAAGGAAGCGGGACCGCCGGACCGAGCCGTGCGCTTCGAATTGGCTGCTAAGGCGTTGGCAAAGGCCATACTTCGGAACATGCCCGAGGATGAGGGAGGCTTGGGGTGCCCAGTTGTAGTGGAGGGGATCAAAGACGAGAGAGCACTCAGGGCACTGGGGTTCACTGGTATCGTGGAGAGGATTAACAGGGGGTGGGACAGATCCCGACTAGTCGCTTTCCTGCATAGTGAGTACTGCTTCCCAACGCCTACTGATGGGGGCCCCCCACTGATCCTCCTGATGGATTGGGACCGCACTGGTGGCAGGCTGCAGACTTCTCTGAGGGAACGACTGATGGCATTCGACATGCCCGTAGACGAGGAACTCAGGATGGTTCTTCTCAAGGCCATGAAGCCAGAGGGACGCACGGTCGAGTCGCTCCTGCCCCATTCTACTCATCTGGGTCCGATCGTCCAGAGCATACTTTCTAATCTCGTTTGACTAATCCTCTGGGATCGACGGAGGCATCTCCTTCACGGTGTTGAGGACCAAGTGGGTGACGGAGCGTTCTATGCCCCCCATGCTCATCACGCTCTTCGAGAGGTCATCGAGGTCGTCCCGGTCCCGGGCCCTGGCGAGCACCATGGAGTCGTAGTCCCCAGTGACGTCGTAGACCCCGTAAACTCGATGGTCAACCGCAATCTCCCTTTGTATCTCCATGAGCCTTCCTTTCTGAATCCTTAGCCCTATGACCACGCTCAGGCCCCAACCGGACTTGTCCGGGTCCAGTAGCACCGTGTAGCCGCGTATTACTCCGAGCCCCTCCATCCTCCTGACGCGGTTGCTTACAGTTCCCAGGGCAACCCCGACCTCCTCAGCAATCCCTCTGAGGGAGGTCCTCGCATCGCCTTCGAGAACTCTCAGGATACGCCGGTCCACATCGTCCACACAATCACCGAGATTGGCTTGTTCACTGGCACGGCTCTTGAACATATGCCAGACAAAAGCGCCAACGCTTGGTCGAACGCTCAGAAAACTCCGTTTTTTTTCACCCATCTTCCAATACGATTGGCAAATCCCGCATTGCCCTGAGTACCCTCATCTCAGCCTCGTTCACCATGGGGGTCACTCGCCCCCCTATCCAAACAGGGAGGCAGGTGCCCCCACTGTCTACCAGAACCCTACTGCCTCGGATTCCTGCAAACGCCGACTCACTTTCCTCCGGACGGACCTCCTCATTCAGGAGAATCCGGTCTAACAGGGAGCCCTTCACATCGATGAAAGGCCCATCTATTTCATCAAAGAGGAGTGGTGCCGCACGAGACACCACTCGTTCAAGCTCCCCCTTCCTAATTCTAGCTGCGATGAGCCCCAAGTGGATGACTTTCAGGGGGTACCAACGCCCACCGGGAACCCTCACCCTGCCCCCACGTCGACTGCGTTCCGATTCCCAAATAGAAATCGCCTCCTCGGTAGACCAGAGGAGGCTCTTTCCCCTGACCCACATGCTGGAGGGAACGCCTCCCCAAACCGCCTCGAGCTTCTCCGTCCATTCCTTGCCAATCGGTTTCGGGAACTCCTCGGGGTCCGGTTTATTCTTGCTGACATCTCCAACCCTAGCTGGGTGGGATTCTGGGTCTTGGGGTTCAGGGGATTTCTCCAGAACCGAGAGGAAGAAACCACCTCCCCCCATCGAGTCGTTCCAGACACGCACGCAATCGCCAAGCGCCGCGGACAGAGATCGGTCAGACGGCCCCCTCATTCTATCCGGGATCGCAATGTCTTCGGAGGGACGCCCCTCTTCGTCAAGAGCGGGCCATTCCGTCAGACCAGGTGAGGTCGGCACCCCCTCAAGGAGCTCGTGTCCTGAGACTACCGAAACGCCCCCCCGAGCGATAGCCCCTGCAACCACAGCCTCGTTCTCCACCGGATCTAGGGAGCAAGTTGCATACACAATCCTGCCTCCTGGCTTAGTTACACGTATGGCCCTTGCAAGGAGGTCGGACTGAAGGACGTGCAGAGACCGACCAGAGGAGGGCAGCCACTTGGCCCAGACATCCGGGTTCTTCCTCGTAGTCCCAGAACCGGTGCATGGAACATCGACCAGAACCCGGTCGAATCCTATTTCAGGAACTTTCGGGAGGTGCCGCCCATCATGATGCACAACAAGTGTGGTACGAGAAGCATGCCTTTGCACGTTGGAAACTAGGGTGTTAACACGACCGCTGATTACCTCGTTAGCAATGACGACCCCACTGTTTCCCAGATGCTCACAGATCTGGGTCGTCTTGGATCCCGGGGAAGCGCACATGTCGAGAATAACCTCTCCCGGCTTGGGGTCAAGTGCCAAGACGGGCAGCATTGAGACCGCCTCCTGTCTAGTCAGCCTACCAGTGTCGTGCAGCGCGTTGAGAACGGCTCTGACCTCTCCCTCGGCGCCGCCCCTATCGAATGGTAGCTCCCAAGCGCTGCCCGGGCCGGGGAACCATTTCAGAGGTTTCGAGGAAATTTCATTTAGCCACGACTCAACCCACTCCATTTGGCTATTCAGCGGATTGACTCTGACTGTTTCCGGAAGCCTGTGGTAGGATCCTCGGAACCACTCCTCTGAGGCCTCCCTCCAGTGAGACACAGCCTCGAGAAGAACGCTGCTCTCAGCTGAAGACCTCCAATCTTCCTCCCGATTCGCCATGACTAAGCGACAACAAACCGAGTCATCAATTGCTCGCAGGGAAATGGCAATCTCATAACCCCTGAAAATTCCCCATCACTGCCCTCCCCCGGTCAATAACGGTTATACCCCCCACGATTAGCTGGCGACGCGCGGCATTTGCCGCAGGGGATGCACATGAGCTATTTTAGATACAGAAGAAGAATTTCCGACAAGTCTGCCGAGCCAACAAATACCGATGAGATCGGAGCCAAGCTGAAGCTTAGCGACCTATTGAAGAGAGCGCAGGAATCCGGCGCTGCACAAGGTCCTCCGGTACCCATCGAGGCACTGATGACGGTTTCCCAGAACCAATGGACTTGGCAGGTGGTTGACCGGGACGTACTGGAAAAGCTGAGCCACAGGCTCGTCTTCCAGTCCACAGGTGGGATGCGCAGGGAGATATTGATGACCGAAGGCTTGGAAACTGCTATGGGAGCAGCTTCAATGATAGTGGAACTCGATGGGGGATGCGTCCTCATTGAGACACTGGAACCCTAGTGCTGTGTAATTCCGACCAATCCAGAGGAGTTGAAATAGGGACTGTGGGTGCGGTGCTGCGATGGCCAAGGAGAAGGGCAGTGGCATTCAGCAGGCAGCTGGCCTGATTAGGTACTTCGACGAGGAGTCCGAGGATGCCATTCAGATCTCAAAGGGAACCATATATTTCGCCTGCATCTCATTTAGCGTGGTAGTCTACCTGGCTCAGCATGGTGTCTGGTCGTGGATGTGGGGGACGCTGGGGCTCTAGTCTCACAGTTCGTCTAGGTCAGCGATGCTAACTTCTGTGTTCGGGTCTGCCTGGATGATTGCGCTCGAAGCCCTGCTGAGGGCCCGCTCAACGGCTGGTGCGTTCTTGTCGGAGAGCGCCTCCATAGCTCTGTCCAACGCCTCCTGAGCAGAGTCCAAAAGCCCATCCGAATCATCGCCAACCCCTCTGAGACGGTGAAGGGAGTCCTGCAGAAGGGTGATTTCCTCACTGAAGCCCTCCTTGGCTAGTGACACAAGTCCCTCCCAGCTAGAACGATGAGCACCCATCCCCGCCGAAGTCGCCTTCTCGAATGCCCTCACTCGGGTAGGCTCCCAGGGGTTCCTCCCCAGGGATGCCACCAAATCTAGCACGCATCTCGATCGGCTGCTCAAAGGTCCCTCAATCACTATCTCGTTGAGGAAGCATCTAGCCAGGAGCCCGAAGCCCCAGTAGTGACGACTGCCAATCCTCACTTGGAGCTCATCAGAGAGGCACTCTAGCTCCCAACGCTGCTCATCGTAGACCGGCTCCTGTGTGAACCTAGGTGGATCATGGGTCCCGATGGCTCTCAGAGTTGCCTTTGCTACGTCTCCGAGGAATACCTTACCAATTTCTCCCTTCGTTCCTTTCTGTATCAGAACCCCTCCTTCATCGAAGGACATCTGAGGCTCCGCGTCCATTACTTGGGCGAATAAAACTGAACGTTCAGGGTCGAGACCCAAGGGCCCGCTGTTTCCCCCTAGGACACCGCTCATGCATTGCAACCCCAGCTCGTGTGATTGAACGTTGCGCGTGGTGGGGAATGCCTAAGTCCACCGACTCTGACCAGCTTTCGTGCCACGCAGGAAGTACGGCCGCCTGCAAAAAATTGTGGAGAAGCCCCCTCCTGACAACTGCAGCAGGTGCAGGGCAGGTAAGCACTGTCCGATCCCCGGACATCCTGGATATGTGGAGGATGCGAAAAGGGAGTGGAAGGGCCCTGAGTCTGTAGACAAGAGAGCCAGTAAGAAGAACCCGTCCAAGAGATGATTAATCGCTAGTCCTAGCAGGGATCTCGACTGCTCCGGCAGTGGTCCCGACTTCCTTCTCCAGAGAGCCCTCCTCCGGAGGAGGGCTCCTCTGGGCCCTGTGGTAGATCTCTCTCAGAGTTTGGTCGCCGATCTCCAGATAAATTCTAGTTGTAGCCACGCTGGCGTGACCGAGTAGACGCTGTATTGTGATTAGGTCCGCACCCCTCTCCAGCAGCCCGGTCGCGAAGGTGTGCCTGAGAGTGTGCGGACTGAGCCTGCTCCGAGGGATGTCTGCAGCATCTGCTAATCTGTCCATCATCTTCTGAATTGAGCGCGGATTCACCCTCCTTCCTCTGCTGGATAGGAACAGGGCCCTAAGCCCTTCCTCGCCCAATGAGAGCCTCGTCTCCCGTATCGGCCACCAGGTTCCTAGCACTTCAACGGTAGATTTCGTGAAGAGCACGGTCCGGTCCTTCTCTCCCTTGCCCCCTATGACTAGTGCCGACAGATCCTCTGTATCTACGTCATCGACGTCTAGTCCGCATAGCTCTGAGACCCTTAGGCCAGTCTCCAGCATTAACGTGCAAATTGGCAATGCCAACGGGTCCTCAGACTCACGAGCAGCCTTCCACAGCCTTCGGAGCTCCCTCCGCCCGAGGGTTTTGGGGAGTGAGCGACTCTTTGAGGGACGCTGAATCCAATCGGGAACCGTATGCCCCAGCCACTTGAGTAAATGAGCAAGGGCTGCTACCTTCGCGTTGACCGTGGTAGGTTTGAGATTACCGAGCCCGTTCATCCATGCATCCATCCTTCCGTTGTTCGGATCGGACCTCAGGTGGAATTCTCTGACTGGGATTTGTCGAGCCTGTTCCCAGTCCGCTGGAGTTTCCTTGGGGAGCGCTGTAACTGAAAATGACTTGGCAGCTACTTCGTAGGCTCTGATGGTGTGCTCGCTCTTTTTTTCTGCACGCAGCTGTTGAATCCAGCATTCGTGCCATGCTAGGTCAGCGATCCTGTGCAGCCTAGAGGGCATCGAGTCATCCAGACCGATATCATCTGCATCGAACCTACGACCCAGTCCACCTGGTTCAAACCCATCGAACCGTCCTTCACTACCCTCTTGCTGCAAGCAACTCGCCTCCCGCCGCGAACGGCGTGTGCATCCCTGTCCTGTTGGACGGCCCCAAGGAGACGTAAGGTGACTTGAATGCTTCTCAGAACGAGATGTTCGATGCCCGTGTTAGTATGGGGCTAATTAATCGCCGGATCTAGTAAGCTCTGTATCCGTGGCTGGTGCCATTGTCCAAACGGTCCGAGCTACTGGACCCCGAATATTGGTCAATGGCTCTATTCAGTCGGGTCAGGTGCTCGGCCACCTTGCCAGCGACATTCACCCGCGTAGCCTTCTCTATGCCCTCAAGACCAGGGCTAGAGTTGACCTCTAGAACCAGAGGGCCTCTGCTCGAATCAAGCATGTCCACTCCGGCAATGTCCAGCCCCAGGGTTTCAGCTGCTCTAACTGCTATTTCCGACTGGTCCTCGCTGAGCTCCACGTTTGACACAGAACCTCCCAAGTGGAAGTTTGACCTGAATTCGCTGCCATGAGCCTTTCGAAGCATGGAAGCGACCACCTCTCCTCCAACTACGAAGGCCCTGATGTCTTGGCCATGAGACTCTGAGATGTACTCCTGTAGAAGAGGCCTCATCCCCCTCTCCAGCATTTGGTAGACCAGTTGCCTCGCTTGTTGATTTGAGTGCACCAGGTAAACACCAGATCCATGGGTCCCCTCTGTGGACTTGACGACGCATGGACTACCTCCAACGCGATTTACTGCCCTGTCTGTGTCCTCCCACGAACCCACGTGAGCGGTGATGGGGACAGGCACTCTTCTCTCTGACATCATCTGACAAGCAACCAGTTTGTCACGGCTCCTCAGGATGCCGTTGCTAGTGTTCAACACTATCACGCCAGCCCGTTCGAACTGGCGAACTATCGAGACTCCTCTACGAGTAATCGAGTATCCTATCCGAGGGAGGACGGCTTCACACTCTACTGGCCACCCCTTGTGGAAGATCCGACCCCCGTTTTCATCAACCACTATGCTTAGCGCCAGGGGATCGATAATCCGAACCTCCCACCCGGCTTTCTCTGCCTCGGTGGCAAGCCTCCTCGTACTGTACAGCTCGGGCCCTCTGGACAGAAGTACGAGCCTTGGCTGCATGAATTGCGCCGCCTAGGGGACACCCTTCAACCCTTTGTTCGGAGAATTGCAAGTTATCCATGAGTGAGAACCTACGTGCCCGCAACGCCGAAGGGGTTGAAAGCCGTCATAGGGGACTGCACCCTGTTAGCATGCCCGTCGATGATTCGCTGGACCGCGACACGCTGTCATCGAAGACAGTTGCAGACCTGAGGGCCATATGCAGGGACAGGTCACTATTGGTCTCAGGTAGGAAATCGGAATTGGTCGACAGAATACTCGATGATCTCGGCTCCAGCGAGACAATCACGGTGGAAACGACTCCCAAGGAAACCGATCGCACTCCAGAGCCACTGATTTTGGATGAGGAACCCGAAGACGAGGAAACGCCTCCCCATTGGCGGGGTTCTGAGGCAATAGAGGCTGAATTGGTCGAGGCAGAGCTGGTAGAGACGGAACCGGAGATTCAGTCTGAGAAAACAGCAGGAACCCCGGAATCGTCTGAGTTTGCAGAGGACGCTGCTTCGCTTGTCATCACAATTCCGACACTATCCTCACTGGGAGAACGCTGGAAGGCTTTGGCTACTGTAGCAGTCGTGGTTATTCTGGTAGGTGCATTGGCGACCAATGTTCTGCAACGCAACGCCGGTTTCACAGCCAGAACGCTACACTTTGGGGAACAAATGGATTTCTTCGTGAGCGATTCTGAGATCGGCATTATCGGAGAGGAGATGCTGAGCCTGGTCAGAGACGCTACGGGGGGAATCCTCGATGACGCATGCGGGGAGATTGGGACCGAGTTCTCCGGTACTGGCAGCGTTTCAATCACTGACGGTTTCGAATCCGGTGCTGTTGACATTACCGACAGCCTAGGGAGGGGAGGATTCCTAGCCGTAGAGAAGGAGATTTCGATGGATCTTGACGTTGACTTCACCGGGAAGACCTGGAAGGACCCAGGGGAATGCGGCAACGTCGGTTGGTCACTTTCGGACAACCATCTTTTCATCGACTCGAGGAGCTGGATCGAGATTGAGGATAACGAGTTGAAGCGAACCGACTCCCTTACGTCCTTCAGAGACGTGGATTCCGTCACCACCAACCTTAGGTCGGTAACATACGACATGGAGGGACTCGGGGGGATAGGCGGTTTGGTCACCACTCTTCTGTTCCCAATGACTCCAATCGAGCTCCATGACTTCTTCGGGGATGCTGAAATCAAAGAAGGAGCCAGATCCTCTGACCCCGAGGTAAACTGGAAATCAGACTGGAAGTGGGAGGTGAAGGGAGAGGTCAATCACGAAACTCATGGGTTGGTATACCCGATAGAGATGGAGCATGAGGATATTGGTAGGTGCTACGGACACGCATATCTGACCCTTCTTGTCTCAAAAAACAGCCCATGGCCCGTAAAACAGGACACCGACATAGTGATCGACAAGGACCAACAGAGCAATGATTGTGATTTTCTGGTTAGTTCTCTTTCAGAAGAGATCCTACCCGAGGGAACCTTGACAATCAGGATGTCGATATCGAAGACTTCCGCTGTCTCAGGAAGCACAGAGGTAGACTGGGGAAGGGACTACGGAAAGACAACAGCGGGTGAGGATAGGCCTGGCACATCATCTGAGAGGAATTGGGTCGACTCAATGTGGGACGAGTCAGAGATCAGACCCTTCGTCATAGAGGAGGCCATCTCATGTCTGAAGGCGAACCACTCGACTAGTCAGGCATCGCAAGCCCTTGTTTCAGGAGGTTACATCTGGAAGGCCCAGTGGTCGCAACCGACGCCCGATGCTGCCGAATGGAACCTGTCTTGGGTCGATGACAATGACAGGTCTGGATGGGTGGTCCTAGGAGAAGTGGTTGGAACCACCACCGAATCTTGCGAGATTACTTCTCAAGGAACCAACGATGACGACGTGATTTCATGGAACAGGGATTCAATTCCAGATACTCAGACGATGTCACTTCTGGAGGAGAGGATCCTGGAACAGGACAGGTATCCGGATCTCGCCCAAGTCATATCTTCAGATGCCTCCAGCGGCGCACGAGTCTGGCATAGTGATGCGGTTGTGGGATACAGGCTCTCAGTTACACAGGACAACGACTACCTCAGCCTTCTACCCGGTGACTTGGGTGATGGAAAGGTGACCTTGACCGGAAGCAGGGACTGGCAGGGTGACGGAAGGGATTACTCAGTCAACTTGGTTATGGATGCAGAGACCGGTGAGATGGTAGCTTGGTACCAAATCGACCGACCTTCTGGTTGAGCCAAAACTTACTGAACCCTCTTTCAAGAAGCGTCATGTTCAACACCGCTCAGAGTGCCGTACGTACCGATGGCATCCCAAGATGGCGACGAGAAGTTGCCAGAAGTTAGCAGCTCCCCCCTCATTCTCGATGTCGAATTCACAGAGGAAGAGGACGAGACCTTAGCTCCACCACTGAATGCGGTGGATGAGATTAGCACTGCTAGGGCACGCAGTCCGATGGAACTTCCAGGATCGTTGCCAACCCCCCCCGGTCGCGCGCGCGTCGTAACCGTAACCAATCAGAAGGGAGGCGTCGGCAAGACAACCACCGTAATCAACATTGGAGCACAGCTCGCGCTCAGGGGACACCGGATTCTAGTCGTTGACTCCGACTCACAGGGGAATTGCGCAACTGGATTGGGGGTTGACAAGAGCAGAGTCAGGACAACTACCAGGGATCTCATCCTCAGCCCTGAGACGGCAGTCGGCTCACGGCAGGCAACTGCCGTTGACAATTTGCACATCATCGTAGGGGACAGAAGCCTCGTAGGTCTCGAGCAGGAGATGATGAGGCAACTAGGCCGAGAGAGACGAATGAAAGAGGCTCTTGAGCCTCTCCTGCCACACTATGACATTGTGCTGATAGACACCCCCCCATCTCTGGGATTGGTCACAATCAACGCTTTGGTGGCATCCGATGGAATACTAATACCAGTACAGACGGAGTACTTCGCACTTGAAGGGCTAGCCCTACTTGCAGGCACAATCAGGGAGGTAAGGAGCCTGCTACACGAGGACCTTGGAGTCGATGGAGTTCTGCTGACAATGCACTCGCAGACTCTCCTGAACCAGCAGGTGGCGGGGGAGCTTCTGGAGACATTCCCCGAGCTGCTGGTCAAACCACCAATCAGGAGGAACATCAGGTTGGCCGAAGCACCCAGTCACGGCGTCCCTATCCATCTCCACGACCCAGCCAGCGCAGGTGGGAAGGACTACCAGGAGATAGCAACAGTTCTAGAGCGTCGCTGGGGACTTGCGTAGATGCACAGACGCGGGCTGGGCCGTGGTCTTGAGGAGGTTGCCTCGAGCACCGAGGGCCCCGACCTCTCGTCATTCGTCACCCAGGCCGAGATGCCCGACTCCCCGCGGACAGCGGTACTCTGGATGATCTTCGGCAGTGTCTGCTTCGGGACCATGAACGCGCTTGTCAAGTGGACCAGCGACCACGCCGACGTCTGGATGATCGTCATGGTACGCTCGGCCGTGATAGCGATGGCAGTGGGGGCCTTCGCCGCCTCAAGGGGGATCAGCCTCAGGGTCAACGACCCCAAGACCATGCTACTGAGGTGCACGGTGGGACTCGTTGCCATGATCATGTACTTCACCGCGCTGGGAAGGATACCGATTGGCCAGGCAGTCACCCTGCAGTACACCGGACCTCTGTTCGTGGCCCTGCTGTCTGGCAGGATACTTGCAGAGAGGGTCTCTCCCGGCGTGGCAATGCTGGTGGTCACAGCCTTCGTCGGAATCGTTCTGATAGTATCCCCTGACCTCAGCAGCGTGGAGCCAGACGCCCTACTCGCATTGGGCTCAGGATTCTTCGCCGCGCTGGCCTACATGTACGTGAGGGAGCTGAGGAAGACCGACTCCCCCGCTACAGTCGTGTTCTGGTTCGCGCTGTTCTCCGTCGCCGGGAGCATCGTACAGTCCGCTCCCGACGTCCTCTCCCTAGATAGGACCGCGGTCGCAGCCCTTGTGGGGGTTGGCATCGGGGCGGGTGGGGGGCAGGTCGGGATCACGATGGCCTACCACAAGGCCAATGCCGCCTGGGTGAGCGCTTTCTCCTACCTCACTGTCCTGGTGGCCACCTTCTGGGGATACGCGTACTTCGCCGAGTCCCTGAGCACCGCCGACCTAGTGGGAGGCGCCCTCATCGTAGGCTCGGGGATCGCCCTAGTCTTCCTAGTCCCCCCAGAGGAGAGCACCAGCCTAAGTGGAGACGTACCCTAGGGACAGAATCTGCACCGTCCCCCCCATCCCAGCGTGGTTCTGGCAGTAGTAGTACAGCGTGTCCGGTGCATCCAGCGGGACCGTGAACGTCAGGAGTCCGTTGCTGCCCTGGGTCCCGGTATAGGTCACGCCGTCGGTGTACTGTGACCCTCCTCCATGCGTGCCATCTGATGTGGTGGAGAGCCTGAACGGATGGGGCGAGTTGCTGGAGGCAGACTG
>CAZLVU010000001.1:256220-348370 GCA_964563355.1 uncultured Candidatus Poseidoniales archaeon | reverse complement strand
CATCTGATGTGGTGGAGAGCCTGAACGGATGGGGCGAGTTGCTGGAGGCAGACTGGTCGAATGTGTAAGTGAAGCCCCTGTAGAGACCGACCTCGGGCTGTTGCAACCCGTCCACGTAGAAATCCATGCTGGAAACAGTGACTAGCATCTCCATCACCGTGGGCATCGAACCCGCGGCACCATCGGCCCCATCCGCACCATCGGCCCCATCCGCACCATCGGCCCCATCCGCACCATCGGCCCCGTCAGAACCGTCAGCCCCATCGGCTCCTGTCGGCCCAGCAGCACCCGGGGCACCATCAGCCCCATCGGCTCCTGCCGGTCCAGGCGGTCCCTGCGCCCCGTCAGCCCCATCGGCCCCTGCAACTCCCGGTTGTCCGGAGATGTCCCCGAGGTCGATCCATTCCGAGCCGCTCCATACGTGAATGTGCACTGTGGAGTTCACTAGGAAACCGTCCCCTGGGTCGCCGATGTAGATCTCGCCCAGATCAGAGGTGTCATCAACAGTCCCCACTATGGTGAAGGACGTCCCGTCCGACCCCGCGGGACCCGGTGGCCCCTGCGCACCGTCCGCTCCATCAGCACCGTCCGACCCCGCGGGACCCGGTGGCCCCTGCGCACCGTCCGCTCCATCGGCCCCATCTGCGCCGTCCGCGCCAGCAGCCCCCATCGGTCCAGTGAGGTCGATCGAGGTCCATGAGCCACCTGAGCATGCTTGGAATCCCAAGCCCATGTCGAGGTTCGAAACGTAGTACAGCCTCCCGTCCGTAGTTGAATCACAGGCAGGGAGGTCCGAGATGCTCTCAACTAGGTACACGTTCCAGTCCTCTAGCTCGTCTGGAGAATCATCTTCCACGGGCCCATCGTCCGAACCCATGCAGCCCGAGAGGGACGAGGCAGTCATCAGTAGTGCAAGAATCATTGTCATGGCGTTCTGACTAGTCATGTTCATGCCACAGCAAGTCACATTGTGCTACTTAATCACTCGTAGAATTCAGCGACTTCACTCAGCTCCTTCCGCTTGAGGTCGGGGACCCGAGCGTCCTCCGCCGGGTATCCTACGGGCATCAGGAGCATCGCGTGCTCGTGCTCCGGCCTCCCTAGGATCTCTCTGAGAAAACCCATGGGGGAGGGAGTGTGAGTCAAGGTGGTCAGCCCCATGTTGTGGATTGCTGCAACAAACAGGCCCGCGGCTATACCACACGATTCCTGTGAGTAGTAAGTTGGGGCCATCTCGCCGTTGGGACGGACTCTCTGTGACTGCCTGAACATGATGACGACCCAGGGTGCGTCGGTAATGTGTTCCTTGATGTGATCGGTCCCCAGTGGCTCTAGCACTTCGGCCCATGCCTCTGGAATCCTATCCTCGTAGAAACGACTCTCCTCAGCTTCCGCAGCCTCCCTGATTTTCGCCTTCAGCTGCGAATCAGAAACTGCCACGAATTTCCACGGCTGCAAGTGGGCGCCAGAGGGGGCGGTGCTAGCGGTTTTGATGGCCATCTCGACCAGATCTCGTGGAACGTGACGGTTTGAGAAATGGCGAGTAGTCCTCCTTTGCCCCATCAATTCGAGGAAGGCACCAGCTCGATTGAACATCTCCTCCTGAGGGATTTCGAAGAACACCAGAGGGATGAACCCCGGCTCCCGGTCGCCTGCGCCCATGGGCTCGCTCAGTCACGTCGAGACATCAAGCCTGCCATGGCCACCGAGACCATCGCGATGGTGGCCGTGAACCCGGAAACTAACTCAGCGTCATTCCCCTCGCAGCCTTCTTCACCCACATCAGTTCCGCCCCATTGGTCACTCTCGGTGTCATACCAGCAGGAAGACCATACCTTCCATCCAAAACCGTTCTCTGGCACCGAAGTCGAATTCCCGTCGGGCCACTCAATGTCCACCCTCCAGTTGATGTAGCTCGCATCGTCGTCTACGGGGACCGAACCCGTCCACTCCTTCCTCTCCGGATCAGCAGCTAGATCGCTTGTTTTCGGGGCGTAGCATACGCCTGTGTTGATACATATCTGGGTTGTCCACCTTACTGAAGTTCCGTTAGAGGCCCCCTCGTCCCCGAGAACTA
The DNA here is from genome assembly GCA_964563355.1 of uncultured Candidatus Poseidoniales archaeon. Taxonomy (GTDB): domain Archaea; phylum Thermoplasmatota; class Poseidoniia; order Poseidoniales; family Thalassarchaeaceae; genus UBA36. The sequence goes on along the minus strand of CAZLVU010000001.1, from coordinate 346,293 downwards.
CGATTACTGTGTAGTCATTGTTCGCAATTGCCACATTTTCTCCATCCACCGAGACCAGTGCGGTCCCTTGCAGATCTGTACTCTCATTCTGTCCCACTCCGGCAATCGCCGGAACCGTCGCTAGCAGGAGGACCAAGAGAACTACCAGAGCGCGCATAGGAACCCCTGATGGTCGACCTTCATCAATAATGGGGTTTAAATTTCGAGATTCCACAGGTCGTCTCCTACCCAGTGAATGGTAGTTATCGCCTTACCCTTGGTCATCTCCATCATCTCCTCTCCACTTAGCATGGCCGTACCTGTGGCGATAGGCTCCCCGGTGCCCTGGTCTCGGACCCAGACGAAGTCCCCGTCTCTTAGAGATGGGTCCGCGATGTGAATCCCCGCGCCCATGCAGTCTGCACCATTCTTCAGGAAGGGTATCGCACCTTCGTCGACTGCAACCCATGAGCGCTCCACTTGCCAGGTTCGGATGCCATGGAGAGTGGGATACCATGCCAGCTCTCCTCCAACTTCAATTTTCATTGCAAGTGGAACTCGTTCGACGAGAATTAGGTCGATTCCTTGGTAGTGAGCTTGTTCTAGGAATCCGGAGAGATCCACGTCGTGCCCAATCCATGAGCCAAGCTCGCTTGCAACATCCCGAATCTGCTTCAGTCGTACCGGGGTCCTCCGTCGTAGCCGCTTGTCGACCATGGCTCTCGGCAGGCATCTGCTCGCAAGAACATGATGCCTTAACAGGCCGTAAGTTGAAGCGGAATGATGCCGGCGAGAGCTCATGCTCGCCGTATGCCTGGACCTAGAGGGCATACTGGTTCCAGAGGTCTGGATTAACGTGGCAGAAATGACGGGGATAGATTCGCTTCGCAGGACAACAAGGGATGAACCGGATTATGACCGTCTGATGAGCTATAGGCTGGAGATACTCGACGCCAATGGGTTAACGATTGATGATGTGATTACTGCCATTGATTCAATGGAACCCCTAGGAGGTGCGATCGAATTCCTTGCATCACTAGAGAGAAGATGGCCTACCATCCTACTTTCGGATACCTTCGCACAATTCGCCAAACCAATGCTGCGAAAATTGGGCAACCCAACCCTTCTGTGTCACACCCTTGTAATCGATGACACAGGACGAATCTCTGATTGGACGATACGATGCCAGGATCACAAACGAAAAGCCGTGGAGGCATTAATCACGATGAACTACCATGTCATCGCTGTCGGGGATTCCTACAACGATACAACGATGCTCGCATCCGCAAGCTCGGGCATTCTGTTCAGGCCCCCTGAAAACGTAGTAGCCGAGTTCCCCCAGTTCCCTGTTGCACGAGAGTATTCAGAACTGATTGGCTCCATCGAGTCAGCGGCATCCGATTTGGGCGAGCACTGGACCTGATGCCAGACCTCTCCAATCGGTTGAAATAAGGGAGGCAGGTGGGCGGGACGCATGGCGAAGTGGCATGGCATTTCCCGCCGAAAGCCATCTGGCGGACGCTTGAAGCGTCCGAACAGGTACAGGGGCAAGCGCAGGACGGAGGTCGCCAGCGAGGAGCAGTACGCATACATCGGCGAGCATGATGCCCGCAAGAACTACCGCAAGAGGGCAGGATCACAGACTGTCCGAATGCTCAGCGTTAACCAGGTCAACGTCAGCATGCCAAAGGATGGGAAGACGGTCAGGGCGACAGTCACCAACGTGATCGGTAACGACGCCGACCCCAACTACGTCAGACGTAACATCGTTACCAAGGGAGCAATCATCGAGACTGATGTCGGTCAAGTCCGTGTGACCAGCAGGCCGGGAATGCACGGAGTGGTTAGCGGCGTACTTATCGAGGAATAAGCACGCGAAGCCCTCAAGGCCCACCCCTCGTAGGAATGAGGCGGAAGTATGGCAACTAAGCGCGACGAGATGACACTTTGGACGGGTTACTTCGATGCTAGGCTGAGCCGCTCGAATGGTCGCAGGGTGCCCAAGAACGCAAGCATCTCCAAACCCACTCTAGACTCGGTTGTCTGGGCTGCACGTAGCGCTGGTATTCGAAAGATGAGACAGGAACCAGAGGCTAGCCACCCTTCAAGGCCTTACGCAAAAGAGGGACGGCTTGTGATGCCCCCAAGACATGCTCTGGAAGTTACGGGAGCCAAGAGCAAGGAAGGGGTTATGCAAACCATAGGCAAGGTTCTGAGGGAACGGTCGGATCAGGCTAGGGAACAGGGGAAGGACGCTGTTAGGACTCCAGCTAAGGGCGACCGAAGGCAGAGGGCACAACGCAAGTCATTCAAGCAGAGAGGGCCGAACAAGCGACGCTCCAAATTCGGAAAGAAGCGCTGATTCGCCCAGGCAATTTTCCGGGAATGGATAAATCCATTCTAAGCTCCGGACTAGACTTCAACTGTCCATCCTAGATCATCCGGCTCTTTGCGCTGCTGGATTCCTGTCAGTGCCTCGTACATCTCCATGGTTACGGGCCCGACCTCGCCTTCGCAGTACTCCACAACCCTGTCCCCATGTTCTATTCTGCCGATAGAAGCGACTACCGCCGCTGTCCCCGCGCAGAAGCACTCGTCTGCCTCCAGAGCGTAGTCGACGTCCACCTTCTCCTCACGAACCTCATAGCCTCGTAACTCGGCGATTTCCACCACGGAGGCCCTAGTTACTCCGGGCAGGATGGTTCCCGTCAACTCAGGCGTCGATATGACTCCGTCCTTGACGCAGAAGAAGTTGGCAGCCCCCACCTCTTCGACGTACTTGTGGTGCACGGCGTCTAGGTAGATGATCTCCGCGTAACCCTCCTTCTTTGCCATCTTGGAAGGTATCATCCCTGGAGCGTAGTTCCCAATCGCCTTGACTCCTCCAGAGCCACCGGGTGCCGCCCTGTGGAATTCGTCTGATACCCTGAGTGATATCGGCTTGATCCCTCCTTTGAAGTAGGGGCCGACAGGTGAGGCGTAGACTAGGAAAGTGTACTCTGGTGCTGGTGCCACGCCTAGAATAGGCCCACTCCCCATGACGAGGGGCCTAACGTATAGGGCGCCCTTGCCCATTGGAGGAATCCAGCGCGCATTCTCCCGAACCGTCCGCTTCACTGCGTCTAGGAACATCTCCTCGGGCACCTCTGGCATACCTAGCCTCCGCGCGCCGTCTTGTGCGCGCCTCGCATTCATCTCTGGACGAAAAAGTACGATGCTGCCATCGGTTGCGTGTTGTGCCTTCATCCCCTCGAACAGCCCCTGGCCGTAGTTGATGACTCCAGCTGCCGGAGAGATACTGAGGCTCCCGAAGTCTACGATACTCCCTGGCTGCCACTCCTCACCCTCCTTGCAGGTTGCGAGGTACATCCGATCCGTCTGCGTGAAGCTGAAAGTGAGTGCGTCCCAGTCGATACTCGTATCAGTGTCTTCAAGCAACCCCTGCACCCCGTTTGTATCGCAGGGAAGCGACTTGGCTTTCAACGGTTCCGCAAACCAGCCCCCCGGCATCGTTATGGTCCCTCATGATGACGTAAGTTGAAGGCAATTGGCCGCAGTCTAGTAGCGAGGCGACACCGTGGAATGGGAAGAGGAGACCTGCATCGTTGCGGGTGACAATCGTGCCTGGCAGCATGGGGGTGACCCCAGAACGACCATCGAACTTTGGTGTCGATCCAGAGCCGGCCACTCCACTCTGCTTCTGGTCAACGGCCTCAGGCCGTATGTTGAGATTTCCGACACCCGCACCGCTGACAGGGTATCCGCCACTCCCCTGTCGCTAGCGGCAGTCTCGGATATACGCGAGGTCCATGGAGAGCCCGAACCGATAGGCGACAAACTCTCTCAGGATGGCGTTAAAAGGCCTCACTACCGTGTCTATGTGAGAGACACCAGGTTCGTGCGAAACGTCAGGAAACGCCTCTCTGACAGTGGCTGGAGCGTTACCAGCGCCGACATTCTGTTTGTGCAGAGGTTGCTTTTGGATCTTGACTTGGGCCCTCACATTTCCACTCGAGGCGATGTGCTGTGGGCGGGAGAACGCGCGCCCGAGCAAGCCAAGTCGGACGATACTACAGACCCCAAGATAGCCACAGCCCGAATCATGGAGGCTGGAGGATCTGGGCTCTACCCCGTCGACATGGTACTTTCCTGTGATATCGGGGGATTAGCCAGGGCAGAACCGTTCCCCGCTCCGTTCGTCACACTTTCTTTCGATTTGGAGACTAGCATCGCGAACAACTGGATTCTTTGTGCAGCAGCAGTAGTCGACAGGGCAGGCACGAGAACGGAGCACCCGTTCACGGGTGAGGAGACCGAGATATTGCAGGCTCTGACAGATCTTGTTCGCAGGGAGGATCCCGACTTCATCACCGGCTACAATATCGATAACTTCGACCTACCTCGAATGGAGGAGCGCGCGGACTTCATCGCACCTCGATCCAAGATGGACAGGGCAGTAATGTTGGGATGGGGCAGAGTACCACTGACTGAGGAGGAGGCAAAGCCACGACGAATATTCCCGGCCCGCCGACAGAACAAGGTTTGGCATATAGCTGGTCGTATTCCTATGGATGCCTGGTGGCAGGCAAGACAGACCCTAAGGCCGCAGCGCGAGTCTCTGCGTTACGTCTCACGATTGTTGTGGGGGGAGGACGAAGAAATGCAGAAGATGGACATTGACGCCAGCAGGATGGACGAGGAATGGGTCTCTCGCCCCGACGAGGTCCTAGAGTACTGTATACGTGACGCTGCCCTGCCCCTAGACATACTTGGCAAAATGAAGTCAGTCGCCCGCAAGGAGGCATTGGCCTCTGTTTCCCTGACCACCGTTGAGACAGCCGCCACAAGCACCACCAGCAGATGGATAGACTCACTCGTAATACGTCTAGCGGATCGTGAGGGCATCGCCGTGCCGACCACCAACATGGGCCCGAGGAAGACCGGCAAGATAGCGGGCGGCTACGTTCACGAGGTCGATTCAGGGATGGAGCCTTGGGTCGTCGTGCTCGACTTCAAGTCAATGTACCCCTCAATCATGATCGCCAACAACATCTGCTCGACCACCTTGGTCAGGGACAAACTCTCCCATGACGACTCCCACAACGTCTCTCCATCTGGAACCGCTAGGTACCTGTCTAAGGACGTCAGGACTGGATTGGTCCCACGCCTCCTCGAGGAGCTCATGGCCAGCAGAGATCGGCACAAGGATGCTCTGGCGAACGCCAGGAGAAACGGTGACGATGCCGAAGCCTTCCTCCAGGATCAGCTTCAGTACGCCGTTAAGATTCTGATGAACTCATTCTATGGGGTCTTCGCATCCAACTTCTACCGCTTCACCCACCCGGATCTAGGCGCGAGCATCACTGAGTGGGCGAGGCATAACATACGGGAGATCATTGAGACCCTCGAGGAAGGGGGCGACTCTGTTGTTTACTCAGATACCGACTCAATATTTGTCAAAACGCCTCTGCAAGAGGGTGCACCGACAAAAAAACCACAAGATCGCAGCGAAGAATTCGAGTTTTGGTGTGCATCTAGAGACCGGTCTATTGAGTTCGGCAAGGAACTCGCAGAACGTTTCAGCCGCGATGGAGCCGAACTTGAGTTCGAGACAGCGCTCTCCGCCTTCTTTAGTCACGGTGCGAAGAAACGCTACGTGGGACGTGTGGTTTGGCCTCGGGAGGAGATGCTTATCAGGGGCTACGAGGTTAGGCGAACCGACTCGTTTCAACTTCTCTCCAACACCATGGAGGAGATGTTTGAGATGATTCTAGATGGTGCCACCCTCGCTGCTGTTGATATGGCAAAGTCACGTATAGACAGCGTGCGTGATGGCCAAGTCGACGCAGCGCAGTTGGTAATCAGCCGTTCATGCAAGGGAAGGTGGGATCCTAGGAAGGCCGAATGGTCCTTCGATATCTACGTTAACCAAAATGGCCTGCCTTACGTGCGTGCGGCCAAGGAGAGGATTTCACGGGGGCTCCAGTTCACCCCGGGGATGAAGGTTGGGTATGTGGTCACGGACACCAAGTCTAGCCCGATGGGGGTAAGAGCCTGGCTGGTCGACGAGATTGGCGAGGAACCCCCCGATTACGACCGCGAGTACTATGCTGCGAGGCTCGCCAAGTCACTGGGTAGGATAACAGAGGCCTTCGGATGGTCCGAGAAGGAGCTCCTGAGAGGAACTAGGCAGAGCTCGCTTTTCGACTTCTAATGACTATGAATTAGTATAACAAAGCCGCTCCAATTAGCGCAGAGTTGATTTTCACCCTACTCTTGCCTAAGCCGATGACAAGGGCGCGGGGGACAGCCTCATTGATCGCAATCGTTCTTCTGGCACCCCTTCTGGCAGGTTGTACCGACCTCCTCGGATCGAACAGCCCACCAACTGCGACCATTTCCGTGGACCCGAGCGGGACCGTGAGGGCAGAAAGCCCAGTCACCTTTAGCGCAGCAGGCTCTTCTGACCCCGATGGTGACTCCATGACGTTCGAATGGGACTTCGGTGATGGAAACACCGGAAACGGCCTAACAACCAGCCACACCTACGCGCAACCCGGTGATTACACTGTGGAACTTGCAGTCGGTGACGGGACCCATGAGACCACTACAAGCACCTTGGTTACGGTGGTAGATGCATCTGCCAGGGAGCCCCACGCAGAGATAACAACCAACAAGGACAACGACTGCGAGGATGATGACCCACCAAACGGGGACTTTGTCATAGTGTGGGTGTGTGAGGATGACAAGGAGATAGGCGATCGCGAGGTGGTGGTCTCCACTACGGTGACTCTGGACGGTTCCGAGTCGTGGGCTGGCTGTGATCCCGAAGACTCAAGCTGCTACTCAGAGGAGTATCTTGTTGAGTGGAAGTGGGATCTGGACACATACACCGACTCGGACGGAGACGGAGTTACCGACAACGACGTCGACGCAACAGGTGAGACTTACAATTGGGAGGAAAGGCCTGCTGGGGCTTGGGAAGTTAGGCTGACAGTGGTTGACAACAACGGCTTAGAGGACCATTCAGATTCGATGGTCTACGTAAACTATCGCGGGGTCTGGAAGGATTTCGAGATGGACCGCAGGATTCAGGAGCCAATCATAATGACATGGGAGTTCCCTCTGACATATGACGAGGATAGCAAGGACAGGATAAGATACGCCAGGGCAAAGCTAGCGTATCCCAAGGAGGATGACGACCAAATAGGCGGTGGAATCGGGGGAACAACCACCAACAACAAGCTGGACCTTTACATGTACAACAGCACCGACGAAGAGGTTGCCAACACAACTGGCATTGAGAACGACAATAGGGATGCTGGAGAATGCGACAGCGAAGACTACTGCGTCTGGATGGTAATTGGCGGTTCGACAGTCAGGGGATTCCAGCCAGGGCAATGGACCATAGATCTCGAGAACGCAGAGACTCACACAACGAAGGTTAACCATCTAATCATCGAGCTTCAGTACAGATAGGCGAAAATCCTCAAAACACGGCATCGTCAACTGTGAGCAATCAAGGCCTAACCTATCGAAAACAGCGGGGAACGGTTCATATACGCCTCTTCGGTCGGCGGGCCACCTTAGAGGTGTAACATTATGAGTTCACAATGGGAAGACAAGAGCAAGCCGCATCTGAACATCGTTTTCGTCGGTCACGTCGATCACGGCAAGTCAACCACAGTAGGAAGATTGTTGCTGGATAGCGGCCATATCGAGGCGCACGTAATCGAGAAGTTTGAGAAGGAAGCAGCAGAACGAGGCAAGGCCGGATTCGGGTTTGCCTACGTCATGGACGGGCTGAAGGAGGAGAGGGAGCGAGGAATCACGATCGATGTCGCTCACAAGGAGTTCTTCACTCCCAACTACTACTTCACAGTCATCGACGCACCCGGCCACAGAGATTTCGTCAAGAATATGATTACCGGCACAAGCCAGGCAGATGCCGCAGTGCTGAATGTCGCGGCCAATGACGGCGTAAACGCACAGACCAAGGAGCACGCCTTCCTAGCCAAGGTTCTTGGTGTGAAGGAGCTGATAGTGAATGTAAACAAGATGGATATCAGCGGTGTGGACTGGTCTCAGGACAAGTATAACAGCGTGGTGGAGGAAGTTTCCAACCTCCTGAAGATGGCCGGTTTCAATCCCACCGACATCCCCTTCATCCCTTGCAGCGCTTTTGATGGCGACAACGTCTTCAACAAGAGTGACAAGTCTGCTTGGTACAACGGCCCCACTCTTTTTGAGGCAATCGACGCCATTTCGATGCCACCCAAGCCTACTGACAGGCCTCTACGCCTGCCGATTCAGGACGTCTACAAGATCAGTGGGATTGGCACAGTACCAGTCGGCAAGATCGAGACCGGAGTGCTGAACGCCGGCAAGACGGTTGTCTTCAATCCAAGCCAGAAGTCAGCTGAGGTCAAGAGCATCGAGATGCATCACACCAACGTTGACAAGGCTGAGCCAGGCGACAACGTCGGATTCAACGTTCGTGGCCTTTCTGCTGAAGACATTCGAAGGGGCGACGTAGCTGGATACGCCGACAACCCCCCAATGTTCGTACGTCATGATGAGACTTTCGTGGGCCAGATTCAGCTCATGGACATCCCTAAAGCAATAGGTGCAAACTACACTCCGGTGTTCCACGCGCACACGTCGCAGGTCGCCGTCCGTTTCGTAGAATTGCTCGAAAATTCCAAGACCAAGGAAGCCAATCCCGCTTTCCTGAAGACCGGAGATGCGGCTATCGTCCGCTTCGGGCCCACCAAGCCCATGGCGATAGAGCAGATGGACGCCTTCCCCGAGCTGTCCCGCTTCGCAATACGCGACATGGGTAAGACTGTGGCCGCTGGCGTCTGCATGAAGGTCGAGAAGAAGGCGTGATCCGGCACTGGTGAATTGGATGCCGGTCGTCACTACGATCAAACTGACCGGCGACAACCACCAAGATGTGGATATTGTTTGCATGCAGATTAAGGCTATCTCGGATGAGACCGGAGTCAAACTCAGGGGACCAATCCCTTTGCCGACACGGAGGCTTGTGGTTCCTTGCAGGAAGAGCCCCGACGGTGAGGGATCAGAGACTTGGGACCACTGGGAGATGAGAGTTCACAAGAGGTTGCTCGAGCTGGTCACTAACACTGCAAAGGACGAACGCTCTCTAAGGAAGGTTCTACGTATCCCCATCCCTGATTCGGTAACGATCGAACTATCTCTTCGAAATCTTACTTGAACTATGCAGTTCGGCTATTTCCTGGCTAGGGAACCCATCGGGTCCCAAGCTGGCAGTACAATAGGGTCGGAGCCCAATCCAGCGACCATCTTCTCCGTTAGGTATTCCTTCGGCGCGGCAATCTCGAACATGTACTCGTCGTACCAGCTATCGTTCATGGTGTAATAGCCCTTAATCCCGCTTTCTTCCGCCCCCCAAGAGTTCTCCACTCGCCACCTGCGTGGCTTACCATCGACCACATCCACTCCCGTGAATAACATGGCGTGAGTCATCATGGTCTGTCCATAGCGGAGCCTGTCAGCTTTCCCCATCCCGAAGCCGACCCCATAGAGCTCCTCAAGCCCAAATAAATCCGCATCCCAGAGTCCCTTCTTACGCTCCATCTGTTTTCCGACGTCACATCCCATCCAGACTGGAGTCCCGTCCTCTAGGAGTTTCTGTGTTACAGTTTTCATCTCCTCGGAAGGGACATTCAGGTAGATCACAGGAGGCCCTCCCGCGACGTTCTGCAGGAAATCCACCGTGTAAGTGCGGTAGTACTCGTTTCTAGGATCATTCACTATGCAGAAGTAGTTCTCCCAGTCGATGTCCACAAATTCCTCAGCGAACTCCAGAGGAGTCATAGATCCCTTACGGTGGAACTCATCGTCTTTGTCGCGCCACTGCCAATCGAACTTGGCAGGTGGTGTTCCCAGATGGATGCACAATATGCGCCAGATGTCCGCCATCCTGCTTTCCTTGTGAATTCGAGCCTCCTTTTTGGAGCCGCCACCGTCCAAGATTCCCCTTATCTCACTGGCTGATGAGCGCAGCATGTCCTTCAGAACTGCGTTCATCCAGCGCGTGTTGCTGCTGCTGAATGATTCGGGGTAAGCTGATTTAGGTACGAGTCCATGCTTCCTGATTAGATTCATTGCCATGTTCCACTGACCACCGTCGCCGATGGGGTCGCTAAGCAGGAAGTGTATGGTCCGGTCGTCTACAGGGCGGTCTGAGGTCTCGATAATGGCTTCAAGGAAGTGGTTTGAGCGCTCTAACTTGTCCCAAAAGTGAATGTGCGCCTGGCTGAATTCGAAGTCCTTGAGCTTCATCTTCTTCATGGCCCCCACTCTGAACAGGTTCAGGGTGGCAAACAGCCAGCACCTCCCACTCCTCTTCTGGTGAGTCACCTTCCATTCATCCAGCTTAGTACTGAAAGAGAAGTCCATACTCTGAACTAAGTCTCTTCTTAGAGCCAAAGTGGTCAATTCAGCGTTGCTAACAGCATTCTGGGCCACCTTTGCAGAGGGATCTCCCTCAAACACCTTTCTGTAATTCAATATTTGAGAATCTGTTACTGTACTTTCCACCTAATCGACCTTAGTAGGCAGGTGCTGGCGGCAGGCGTTAGTAATTGCCTATCAAATCGGAGCGGCTTCCGCTAGGCCAGCTGCAATCAGGGTTTCCGCGATTAGTGAGTTACAGAACTCCACATCACCCTCAGTTAGCAACATCTCACTGCCATCCGAAGTTAGAATCGGATCAATCACATCCTTGAGGACTCGAATCCTAATCAATTCATCATTTGGGATACTCGAATCACTATCGAAACTCTTTGACTCAGCTTGAGATGCAGCGAGCTCTGGAAAAACCTCCAGGTCCCTAATACGCTCCTCCTCGTCAATCTCAGGGTCTTCCCAATCTGATTGTCTCCTAGAAGCCTCCCTGATTCCCAAGATAGGATCCGATTCCTTCTCGGTGAAATCAGTAAGAGGTTTGTGAACTTCTGTTAGACTCGGACTTGCCCTTAATTCCTCTGACGAGCCGACAAGATCCCTCCATGACACGTCACTCATGTATTTCTCAGCCAGGTTCGAGATACCGGAATAGAATATCCTTTCAGCCGGATCGTGCCTAGACCACTCAAGCCTCTGGAAGCCACTGGATGCATTTTGATCAACGCTACTCATGAGTTTGGACATGACTGAATGACGAGTGAAAGCATTCAGTCGCATCCTAGTGAGGTCCCTAATGCAAGTCCTTGCAACTCCTAATCTGCGAGATAGCAGCTGTGCCTTGGCATTCGTCCCTTCCTCACGAACGGTTTCAGCAAGCTCAGTCTCCATTTGCTGGAGAAGTTGACCCACAGATGTCCAAAAGCTCAGCCCCTCGACTAGGGGAAGCTCCACCGGAACATTCTGACTCTTCTGCCTCCTTGTGATCTCAAAGAGGGTTTTCTCCACACTTACCAACTCGATTTTTGAGAGTCTACGAGTCGTTGAGTCCACCACCATGATAAGCGACCAGTCGTGAATGCTACAGAGGCGCTACATCAACAATTCCTAGTTCGGATGCAACCTCGTCATCGCGAGAATCAAAGCCGAGACTGCTTTCGGAAAGGTGCAGGTGTACCCGAGTGGTCAAAGGGGGAGGGCTCAAGATCCTCTGCATAGCGCTTCGCAGGTTCGAATCCTGCCGCCTGCACCATTAGGGATTACTCAGTTCAATCAAGGCCTCTAGAAGCTCCACTGCTCCGCTCTTGCCGGTATTTTCCGTGACACAATTGGCCGCCTCAACAACCTCTGGGAAAGCTTCGCTAACGGCGACAGAGAAGCCGACCAATTCGAACATCGGCACGTCGTTCGGAGCATCCCCGCAAGCTATCACCCGAGCTGGGTCTATGCCTCTTTGCTCCAAGGCCAACATGAGTCCGTTTGCCTTGTTTAGGCCGGGTCGAGCAATGTGAACAGCGAATCCCGTAGTGGTTACCTCGAGATCTGACCACTTGCTTTCCGCAAGTAGTTCTCTCATACGGTCATGGGAACCAGTCTCCTTCAGGCACCATTCCGTCTCGCGCCAGCGGTTCGACTCAATTCCCCTGGGGTCCAAACCCTCAATTTGAGTAGCAAGCCACTCTGCTGCCTCCTTGGCCCTTGCACCATCGGCTAGAGCCACAATCTCATGACCATCGTCACTGTCCCAGATCATTCCTCCGTTCTCAGCGACTACGAATCCGGAGACCCCAAGCGACTGCCTGATGGGGGTTACGTTTGGCAGGGTCCGTCCTGAAGCTAAGGATACTGGCATCACTTCACAGTCGACTCTACGAGCCAATGACACCAGGTCATCGTGAAACCCCTCGAAATCGAGTAGAGTCCCGTCAACATCGAAAACTAACATGTCCCAATCCCCGACCTCAGGTAGATTGACCATGGCAAAGCGGGACAGGCGTGGCTGATGATTCCACCGGCCCTAAATCATCATGTTCAAGCAGGACCAGATGATGCGAAGACTATGGCGGAGGACTCTGACGACTTCCTGATCATGGATGATGACGAGCCCAATTCACAATACGGCAAAGTAGGGAAGAGGGAAAAGGCTCTTCACATTCCAAACATAGGAAACCCCCTAAAGAAACGATCCAAACCCATTTCTGCCAAACCTACTGAATCAGAAGTCACCCTTGCTGATGTGGGGGAGGGGGTTGATATGGAACTCTCAATCGATGGGTTGCATAACTTCGATTGGGAAATCAAGGGAATGGATTGCCCAGACTGTGCAATGAAAGCTACAAAGGCAGTCAATCGACTACCTGGAATCGAATCATGTAATATTTCGGTGGCAGATGGGACAGTTGAGATTTCAGTGGACATGAACAAAGGTCGTGTATCTAGAGTCTCCGCGGTCCTCGGGAGCCTTGGCCATGACCCGAATCTTAGATGGTTTCAGGTGTCTGGAACTAACCCCAGTCGCTTGGCCTCAGAGAGGGGGATCAGCGAAAAGATCCTGCGAGATTGGCTCCTAAACGTTCCCGGTGTACTCGATGTCAGGCTAAAAGCTGAGAAGATTGAGATTCAGAGAGCCTCTCTGGACAGCCCACTTCTCATAGAGGCTTCCGAGAATGGCTTGGCAAAGATCCTAGGCCCAGAGTTCAGGCTAGAACCATCAATCGAGTCCGGTTTTCGCAAGGACCAGGTACAGTTGCTTTCTGCTGCTCTTACGCTTCCCTTGATATGCATAGTAATCCTCCTTGAAGCCATTGATGGCATTCCCCCCATATTTGCTTGGATCTTCGCACTCTCTGGAATAGCCTTCACAGGTTTTCAGATGTTCCAAGAGGCAATAGCGAGCCTCCAAAACCGATTCATTGGTTTCCAGGTCCTCACCTCATTGGCAGTCGTCGGTGCTGTCGCACTGGGGGAGCTAGTAGAGGCGCTTATGGTGGTCGCATTGGTGGCATTCGCTTCGCATCTGGAGAATAGGGCATTGATTAGGGCGCGCGAGTCAATGCAAGGCGGTTTGGACCGACTTCCCCGCAGAGCTCGCATTGTATCCAAGAAACCCAAATTAAACCCCAATGGTGAGAGGATTCTGAACGTCATTCAACCGGGGGCAGCTGTGTCGATTCACGACGACCACCCCTCTGACGACTTAGTGCCAATCGAGGCCGTGGAGATCGGTGAGCTGGTTGAGGTGCGGTCAGGCGAGACGATCCCGGTAGACGGGGTTGTCGTGGAAGGTGCTGGGGCAATTGATCGGGCTCCACTCACGGGAGAGCCAATTCCGGTACCTGTGAGAGAAGGAGACGAGGTCGAGGCCGGACTAGTGCTCGTCCGTGGCCCTCTTGTGGTAAAGTCAGAGGCGACCGGCGACGGCACTCGACTATCTAGCTTGATTGAATTATTCAGGCACTATAAGGACAAGCCGACCAGAACTCAGAGTGCAATTGAGAGATTCACAGTAGTTTGGACTCCATTGGTCGTTTTTGCCGCTCCCGTAGTAGGTTTACTCTTCACGAATTCAACTGAACAGGCAATCCTCACAACACTCTTGCTTTGGGTGGTTTCGTGCCCCTGCTCCCTTCTTCTGGCATCTCCAGTTCCCCATGCAGCGGCACTATCCACGGCTTCTGCTTTTGGGTTGATTGCCAGAGGGGGTGACATTCTCGAGGCAGCGGCTGAGATCGATCTAGCGATGCTGGATAAGACCGGAACGCTGACCAGCGGGTTTCCCAGCCTTTCAGAAATTACAATGGCAGAAGGAGAGGATGAGGAACGTGCCCTGCGTATTGCCGCTGGTCTAGAGATTCGATCTAACCACCCATACGCAAGAGAGATCTCCCAAATTACAGACAAACGTTCGCTCCAACCAATGAGAGTTAGTGGAATTGCAGATGGCGATGCTGGAGTGTCCGGCCAGCTAAGGGGGAAGATCGCAATGCTGGGACGCGTAGATTGGCTAGTGTCCGCCGGCGTTGAAATCCCACCCGAAATCGAGGAATCCCTAGAATCCTCACGAAAGGTTGGCCATGGAGTAAGTGTACTTTCCATCGACGGCAAGGCGATAGCATCGTTTGGCTTCTCTCACGATGATGCTAGAGATGGCGTATTGGAGGCGGTACAGGCACTGAAGTCACAAGGGGTGAGGGTCGAGATTCTGAGTGGAGACGAACAGGCAAGCGTCGAAGAGTTCGCGAAGTCGATTGGAATCGACCCCAATATTTGCCGAGGAGGGGTTGACCCTGAAGGAAAGGCTGAGTACGTTTCAAGGCGTTCTGAGGGTGATCGCACCCTAATGGCTGGGGATGGCTTCAACGACGCCGGGGCATTGGCCGCAGCAGACGTCGGCGTCGCAGTGGGAAGTGGTGAACAAGTAAACCTCGACGCTGCAGACATACTGATTCCAGGACAGGATCCCAGAACCCTTTCCCGGATGATAGAACTAGCTAAACGCACACGGAGAGTTGTCTACGCAAATATCGCTATTTCCATAGTTGTCACCACAATCCTAGTGGCCGCTGTTCTTCTAGGATTCGAAATTAATCTGGCTGCAGGCATCGCGCTGCATGAGGCTAGCGCTATCATAATCATTCTCAATGGGATGTGGGTCTCGGGCTCTGGGATCCAGAGGATGTCAACGTTAGTTGACCTAGGACGCGACCTAATTGCCGATTTAGCTGAAATTGCAATCGTCCTATTGGGCAAGATGCCAGGTGACACCTCGGCGACCGCTTGATTAAGTGGTCGTATTTGGGACTGATGTGGCGCCACCGCCCGAAGTCGAGTCGAAGTTCGCTCCACCTCTGGTGGAATGCCCCAATTGCGACCACATGCTTCCTCAGGGATTAGGCGAAATTGAGTGTGAGATTTGCGGCGCTGTGTGCCGGGTGGCACATGAGCCTACAATCAAGGCCCTCAAATCTGAGAAGGTTCAATGCCCACACTGCACAACAGTGGTAGTTGCCGGCTCCGAAAATAGGCCGATCGAACTGACCTGCGCCTCCTGCTCAGGAATATTTTCTATCACTAGGAAAGTCGTTAAAGTCGAGATCCAGTGCCCGGGATGCGAAGCCAAGCTTCGAATTAGACCTCGTCCAGGGAAGAGGGAGTTGAACTGCCCAGCTTGCAAGGATTCTTTCAATGTGTCATTTTGAATAGCCACTCCCGGTTCCTATTTTCCCCTAAAAACCGCACTTTGGGCCAGTTTACGACCCTCTTGTCTCAAATACCCCGAAAAGGACGAGGGTCTGGGGATGGGCGTTTGAGTGAGAGCAAGTCACCGGATGCAGATGATTCAGAAGGCATCGATGAACTCGATGCAATCCGGGCTCAACATACCCTTTCTTCCTCACCATCAAGTCCTGCAGCAAGGGCTAGAGAGCGCCTAGATGAGGAGTCAAATCTCCGTTCCGGCATCCGAAGAGAGCGCAGGATGCGAATAGCCGAGATGACTGAACGGGTCTCAGGAATGCATGGGGCGATGAGAAAGGCCAATGAGATACTTTTCGAGGAGCAGTTGCAGCAGATTGAGGCTGATCTCAGGGACGAACTCGAGGACGAGTTGGAGAGACTTGAGAAGGAGGCATTGGAGAGGGAGGAGCGACTTCTGCGTGAGGAGATGTTACACCGTCTCCGTAGGGAAGAAAACAGACTGCGTGAGCAGCTAGATCTAGAGAGAGACCGCAGGGTGGAAGCCCACACAAGCAAGGTCAGAGAACGCCTGAGGAAGGAGACTGAGGTTGAGTTCTCAAGGCGCAAGGCCTTCTTGGAGGAGAGGCTTGAGTTAGAGGCCTCCCAAGGCATCGAGAGAATGGAGAGGAGGGTCGAGATGGATTTGCGTGAGGCTATGGAGTTGGCTGTCCATCGAAAGTCGGAGGCTTTCCGCTTAGAAAATGAGATCAAGATGCGCGACAATATAGCGAAGAAACGTAGGAAATACGAGAACAAGCTTGAGAAGCAGATGACGAGTGAACGGGAATCTCTAGAGAAGGAGATGATCTCAGATATTGATGTCAGGACCAAGTCACTCGAGGAGGAAGCCGAACGTGCGGCACTATCAGAATTAGATCGAAGGTTCAGGGCTGAAAGGGAGACCGTTGAAGCAGCTCTCACCCTAAGGCGTCAGGAGCTCGCCCTAGAGAGGGAGGTAGAGATGGAGCAACGCGTCGCCGATTTCGTCAAGGAGAGGGAGGCTGAGATGTTCTCCAATCTCGAAAAACAAATGTCCAAGCGATCCGAACTTTCGGACACAGAGGTTGGAGAGATGCTCAAAACCATGGAATCAGAGATCAAGGTCAAGATGGAGGCTGCCCTCTTAGATGCACGTCAAAGCGTCTTGGAAAGGTCCAGCTCCTAGGGCGCCTCTGCTTCGGAAATTTCCCGAATCCTTTCATCAGCCTCACTAGCGAACTGCCAATAGGCTAAGCTGGCCCGGTTCGATTTTATTGGTCTCTGTGTGATTACTATCGGGGCTCCTTCGAGGGGAGACTCGGCAATAGACACCGAGCGAGGAATCTGTACCTTGAAGACTCGATCCCCGAAGTGCTTGCGTGCCTGTTCAGCGACGGTTTCGCAGAGCCTGCTCCTTGTTTGAACCATCGTCATGAGTATTCCAAAGAGTTTCAAATCCGTGTTTACCGTTCTCTGGACATCTCTGATAGCTGTCATCAGCTGACCCATTCCCTCGAGTGCGTAAAACTCCGCCTGTATAGGAATCATCACCCACTCAGCTGCCGAAAGCGCGTTTATTGTTAGAAGCCCTATTGATGCGGGGGTGTCAATAATGATGACGTCAAATTCCTCCCTCGCCTCCTGAAGGGCGAGCCTGAGACGATTCTCCCTTCCGACTCTGGTGACAAGGTCGACCTCGATTCCCGCTAGGTCTAGATCTGCGGGAAGGATCCACAAGTTGCTTATTGCTATGGCCTTAGGAGGCCCACGCTTTTTGCTGGGGTTATGGCTCTTCCAAGCTGCACGCATCGACTCTGTCAGCATTTCAGGGCCCAATGTGCAGTCCTTCAGCCCTAGGGATGTGTCACCGACCTCCCTTGAGAATAACTCGTTCATCGAAGGGCCAACGCTACGCTTGTTCACTCCGAATGTGGTTGCTACGTTGCCTTTCGGGTCCATGTCGACTAGCAGAACCCTCCTTGGAGAAATCCCGAAGTCTTCACTCCCCAAAGCTAATGCTGAGGCGAGGTTAACAGCAGTGGTCGTTCTAGAGCATCCTCCTTTGTGATTGACACAGGCAATGACGATGGTCACGATTCCGCATCTGTGGTGCGGTTAATTGGGGTTTCCAAATCACTGTATGACCGGGACGTTAACTTCGCTGAGTATTTTGTTCACGATCCTCTTTCCGGTGACGCCTCTGATCTTGGATTCTGGCTTTAGTACGATTCTATGGCTTACGACATCGATAGCAACTCCCTTGACATCATCGGGAATTACGTAATCCCTGCTATCAATTGCTGCGGATGCTCTGGCGGCCTTGAATAGCCCCTGACTTGCTCTGGGCGATGCTCCGGCCTCGATTCGTGGATCAGCACGTGTCTGCTGAACTATTCTGACGATATAGCTCATGACTGCAGGATCCACATGAACCGTTTCTAGAGCTTTTTGCATTGCAACAACCTTCCTGGGCTCAACCACCTGCTCCACATCGTAATCGTCCTTGGCCCGAAGCTTCCTGCGCTGCAGTATAGCCTTCTCCTCGTCTGCAGTGGGATAACCCATACTCATCTTCATCAGGAATCGGTCCATCTGGGCCTCCGGTAGAGGGTATGTGCCCTCTTGCTCAATTGGATTTTGTGTTGCCATCGTGCAGAAGGGAGCAGGCAGCTTGTGAGTTATCCCCTCAATCGTAACTTGCTTCTCCTCCATAGCCTCAAGAAGAGCAGCCTGGGTCTTAGGGGGCGCCCTATTGATTTCATCAGCAAGAAGTACATTGGTGAACAAAGGACCGAATCGAGGTCTGAATTCTCCTGACTTCTGATCATACATGTAGGTGCCGATAATGTCAGCAGGAAGCAGATCTGGAGTGAACTGGACTCTCTTGAACTTACAACCCAGTGCTCTCGCGAAGGTGTTTGCCATCAACGTCTTAGCTAGACCTGGATTGTCTTCAATCAGGATGTTCCCGTTGGATAGAATCCCAATGGTGACCTTTCGGAGGTTTTCTGGCTTGCCAATTATTACCTTGGCTACTTCGCTCATCAGGTTATTGGAGTGACCGGATACAGACCTGATGAGGTCTTTCGAGGTAGTAGAGCCGCCTTGAGCCATTGTCATGAACAGTCACCGTACGTCCTGAGGCCGATTCAATGACTACTTGAGTGTTCGGTAGATGTGAACATCGCATGTCTCAGGACTCAGCGACCCCAGAAGTGGTCGTCCTTCCTATGAAGGGCCAGCAACTCCTCGTAGACCTCTCGTTCGACGTTTGTCATCTCCATCTTCCTGAGCTTCCTTGCGTGAGATTCCGGGATATCAACCAAAAGCACATCTCCTTCGTCAATCTGCCTCCCAACTGTGACCCCTTCAACCGCAATGGCAACCTCCGCACCCTGAATTGAACTCTTCAGACTCTCTTGGCCCGAGCGAATTGACTTGATCCGCCCAATTCGCCTACCTTCCTTCAGCAAACTCTGACCGACGTGGATCCTTCCTGCTAGCACCCTTACGCCAACTACCGCTGGCTTGGAAACCCTGAAAGTGTGGTCGGGTAGAATCATAATCCTCCCCGGGTAAACCACCATTTCCCTACGCTCCTCTTCCAGCTCTATCTTCCTCAGCTCCATCCATTCTTCGTGCTCCTCAAGTATGCGGTAGATGATTTCTGATCCGATGTGCTTCACTCCAGCTTCAGAAGATTCGATCTCAGCTTCAGCTTCAGCCAGTATCTCTGTGCTGAAAGCCATGATTACTCTATGCAAGGGATCTGAAGAGGCTTCAGCGCTACGCACGTCCCTACGACTCACTTTTCCAATTGTGGCCTCTCTAATTGGGACTTCTATTCCCCTGAGCTCCTTTGCAAGGGCCTCCAGACCGCCCACCGTATCAGATTTGATACAAACCCCTTCCTCGTCCAGCTCTATGGAGAGTTCCGATTCCTGTTTTGCCGCTTCTAATGCTGTCTTCCTAGAGTCATCAGAGTTCACAACACGCAATGTGGTTCCTACCAGTACCCCTTCCAACGAAGGAGCACTAATCTTAATCCCAGCTGCTGCGAAAGCGGTTTCAGAGTCATCCCACCGGTTTCCCGCATCTCTCATTTCACTCATTCCTGTTGGTCGGAAGAGCCCCTTGACATGGGTGCTGATGCCTCCGATGTCAGTAACCAAGACAACTTCGTCTCCTTTTCGGATTGAGCCCCTGTGGAGTATCAGGTCAAGAGTTCTGCCAAGCCCCCTCTCCTCCTTCATCTCGAGCACTGTGGCCTCTCCTAGACCTTCGATATCGGTAAGCTGCTCACTCAGGTATCGCTCGGCTAGGCCAATGACCACTGCCAAGAGGTCCTGGATCCCCTCCCCCTCTCTAGCTGAGATGGGAACGACAGCTATTTCCTTGGTGAAATCCTTGACTCGATCGTAACGTTCGATATTGAATCCATCTTCGGCGAACTGACCAACTAGATCCCAGTACTTCTGTTCGAACAGACCAATTGACTCCTTGGATTGTTCTCTCATGGAGATTGCCATCGCCTTCCCGCGATTGGAATCCCAACCGTGAATTCGATCGACCTTGTTTGCGGCGATAACGAAAGGCGTCTTGGATTGCTTTAGGATTCTGAGGGACTCCCGAGTTTGCGGTCTACAACCTTCCATAATATCCACAATTAGAATGGCTATGTCGGCTAGAGACCCCCCACGCGCCCGCAACGAGGAGAAGGAGTGGTGTCCGGGCGTATCGATGAACAGTAGTCCAGGAGAGTCGAAACTCTTGCCTCCCAGCAACGTTGAGCAGAGCTCATTGAGTATTCCAGAGGGAACCTCAGTGGCTCCGATGTGTTGGGTGATCCCACCTGCCTCTCGATCCATCACCGAGGAACGACCATGCTTGCCAAGTGACCTCACGTGATCTAGCAACGAGGTCTTGCCGTGGTCCACGTGACCTAGTACAGCGACGATGGGTTGCCTGCGACTTGCCATTTGACCAACCTCATGATACTCACTCTTTTCAGTCATCGAGACCATCAGGGAACCAAAGCCCTAGTTCGTAAGTTGCAGTGTCTTCGCCGTCGGATCCATGGATGACGTTGTGGTCGATACTTCTAGCGAAGTCAGCACGTATCGTCCCCGGTTCCGCTTCTTCCCAGTTTGTTGCCCCAATCAGTTTGCGAGATGCTGCTATGGAGCCCTCACCACGCCAGGCCATGGCTACCACCGGGCCAGATGTGATGAAATCTATGAGATTGGGGTAAAAGGGCCGTTCTTTGTGAACCGAGTAGTGCGATTCGGCTAGCTCCAGAGTAGGGGTTAGGTCACGCCTGCCGATCATACGAAGCCCAATCCCCTCGAATCGGGCGATAATCTCGTCTGCCAGGCCTCGCTCGACACCGTCAGGCTTCACCATGATGAATGTGGTCTGCTCGTCTCCCATGGAGCGGGCGAACCAACTCCCCTATTTCAACGCAAAGCACGCAGACAAATGTTTGATGTGTCACTATCACCACGAGCGACCATGCGAGTGACCGTGGCCTTCGTCATCTCTGCCTGCCTTCTGCTTCCAGGATGCTTTGACACAGCAAATGAAGCTCTTAATCCCGAAAGAGAGTTGTTTGATGACAATACATTCGTTAACGAGGATGAGCATATCAAACTCACATGGACTATTGACTCAGTGGCTACCATACGGATTGCCCTTGAGAAGCAGGAAGGGCCCAACGTTGACCTCTATACGATGACCGAGGTGAACTATGAGAAATACAAGGATTGTGACAGCTTCGTCTACCTTTCTGATCTCAGTGACCCCAATACTGATGCATCCAACCTAGAGGCCAATGCTGACGCCGGAACCTACGTCACGGTAATCGACAACACAGATTGCGGGGAGGCACAGCCTCCCGATCAAAGCGGGCTGTTGACCAGTGATGAGAATGATAGGGCAAGGGTTGACTATAGGATTACAGCACAGTGAGTTCACTGGATTGGGGGGAAAGAGCGCGACTGCCCCCTCTTCCTGATTACTTAATGCCACCCTTCTCGTAACGGCGAGTCCACTTGAGTCGGCGAGGGTTGCGTTTGAGCTTGAGCATGTTCTTGCGTGCCTTGCTATCCTTGAACCAGTAGACCGTTCCGTCTCTTTTGATGTACATCATGCCGGTACCGGGCTCGATTTCCTCATGGGTGAAACTGCAGATTCGCTGCTCAGGCATACCAACGTCCTACCTAGTTCCAATTCGTCTGGCCTCGCGACCCGTGTCCCTTAGCATGAGGATGTCACCGGTCTCTCCTTCTCTAGGCTCTCTGATTGGACCCAGTACATTCCTAGTGATTATTCGTCCTATGTCTCGGGGGTTATCTGAATCGAGAACCCTTACCTTGACCTGAGTAGCTTCACCTGTAAGGCCAGTGCGCCCGATAATTTCCACAACTTCTGCGGGCCATGATTCTGTTGCCATTCAAATCCCCTCTGTTTAAGCTCAAGACGAGAGAGTCTCATAGTGTCCCTTGACTTCGTTGAACCGGTCCATTCCATCCTTCTCGACATCCATTACAGCGACAGCGGCTGTCCTTGTCCCCGTACTCATTCCCGCAGCCTCAGCTAGGTAGGCTTGATCCTCGACGTAGATGTAAGGTATCCCTTTCTCCTTGCAAATCATAGGGATGTGGGCGAGTAACTCACTGGGGTTAACGTTCTCAGCCATTACAATCATCTGGGCTGTTCCACGCTCAGCCGACTTGGTTACCTCATTCGCACCCTTCTTCAGTCGCCCCTTACCGTCCTTGCCTATGCTCTTGACCATCTCATAGACTTGCTCTTGGACGTCTTGCGGTGTCTCGAACGATATGTGCACACTCATTGGAACAACTCCTCGTGGTTGGTAAGCGCCGCACGGCATGACCGATATAAACGCAGCGTACCGCCACTCGATTGACGTGAATCAGGACAGCTGTTCAATCAGTCTCGCGACTCCTCTGGACAGAGCTGGCGCAGCCGATACATTTGCTCTTGGATTGGGCAACGAGTCGGTGGTGTGCACGCCATCTACGTGATTAGCTAGGCGAGAGAGTGCCCCGCCAGTGAACAAACCATGCGTACATGCCGCATGCACCTCGGTGGCGCCTTGACGGCGTAACGCATCGCTGGCCCTGCATATTGTGCCACCAGTGCTGATCATGTCATCGACAATTGTCACAACCTTTCCCGACACTTCCAGATCCTTCGGAGTATGCTCTATGGTGTGGGCATCGATTCTGGTCTTCTCGAGATATGAGAACTCACAGCCAATCAGGCTAGCTACTTCAGAAGCCCTAGAGATTGCCCCCTTGTCGGGACTAAGTATGAAATCAGGCGCCACTTCACTCTGCAGTTTCTCAGCTATCTCTGGCATAGAGCTTACGAACTCGATGGGCAGGTTCATCCCGTCAAGAACCATAGGGGCATGGAGGTCTAGGATAGTAATTCCATCACAGGACTCGGCGAGGACTTCAGCGATTACTCTGGCAGAGACAGCCTCACCTGGAGAGAACCTCTTGTCCTGTCTGGCGTAGCCATAGTAGGGAATGGCAAGTATTACTCCCGGACCGACGTCTTCCAAGCTCTGTTCCCCTTCTTCTTTGAGATTGGCTAGGTTCCCCCTGCGGATGTCATCAATCGCTCCCAATAGCAGCACTGTTTGCATTATACCAGCGTCGGGATATGTATTGGACACCAGTACAACTGACTCGGATCTTACTGATTCTATGGCGCTGGATGGCACTCTTACGTACGACTCGCCATCCGGAAATCTGCGACTCTCTAGGGGGACGTGTTCCATTCCAAGCAGAGGTGCAAGCGACTCGGCGATCTCCACGCCCGAGGCCCCGCTAAGAACCGGCATTTGAGCTGAGGGGCCGGCGACCCCTTCATGATGCTTCTTGTCAGAACAACTTCTCTAGCAACTGCGTCAACTTTGAGGAATTCGATGGCTTCGTAATCCAATGTATGGCATTGTGAATGGTGGGCACGACAGGATTTGAACCTGTGACCTCCCGGTTATCAGCCGGGTGCTCCAGCCAAACTAAGCTACGCGCCCTGAGCATCGATGGCACATGGGGTCAAGATTTGAAGGCTACTAATACAATCAATCCGTGTTCTGCTTGTCACCATTCAATTTGAGGAAGCTTGGAAGCGTGACCAATCTCGAGAATGAACATTTCAGGATAACTTCATCCAGCCTAGCAGTTGTCCTAGCCAGTTGCCCACAAGGAACGACAATGGCCTCAGGTAGCCCGTGCTTTGCTCTGACCATGAAGTGAGGTTTAATTTTCAGACCTTTGTATGTCCGTTTTATTTTTACCATGTCGACAACGTTCCCGATGTCCATCCCGTCGTTGTCTAGTACGGCCCTATCCATCAACTCGTCTGGAGCGTACAATTCCTCTGAGATCCTCACTGTATTTCTCCATCTCCTTTGGAGCTCCCTCATTGATTTTGACAGTCTAATGCAACCGTCCGGCCTAATGCTGTGAACAAGCTCTTTAGCTAGCGGTGCGCATTCTGCAGGCTTCCGCATGAATTCACTAGCAACCCCGTCCTCTACTTTGATCCTCATTGATTTGACAAATTCGTCTCTTGGGTGGAATCTCGATCCAACAACCACCCCGACTAATTTCTCGCCCACATACACGTCCCTTTGTATTAATTCCTGTATCTCATAGTCCTCTGCCACTTTCTCCCTCCAGGGAGGAGAGTGCACCCCCTGTGCTGTCTCCGGGGTTGAGGTTGCACAGTAGCACTTATAATATTCGTTAATCAAGACTGATAATTCAATTGAAATTTTCTTCTATTATCTAATTTTTCAATTGAAAAACTAAATTTACTTTAATTATTTGTAGGATTATCAGAATTTGCATTTCAAACGACTCCGTTGATCTTACAGTTCGTGGAATCAACCCAATCCCGGAGAATGTTGATGTGGGCGGAACCATTCGCAACGACGATGGGTGATGGCGTGGCAACTCTTGACGAAATTCGTTCTGTTACGGGAAATTCCAAGACTATTGGCTTGAAGGATGAGATAATCAGAGAATTTCTTGACATCGACCCATCCTTGAGTAGGGCGATAGAGGAGGCTTCTACGAACTTTCAGACCCTCAGAAACGATTTGGGCGCGGATCTGTTCGATAAGGACGAGGCTGAACTGGTCGCTACAGTGCAGTTTGATTTCGTAAACTTCTATTCAGCACCCACTGTCAATCCCTACGTGGCTATAGCCGCCCGAGGCCCCTGGATTGTGACTTCTCACGGTGCGGTTCTGCATGACAATGGCGGGTATGGGATGCTAGGAATGGGTCACGGCCCAGACGACGTAATTCTGTCCATGCAACAGAACTGGGTTATGGCAAACGTGATGACTCCTTCATTCAGCCAGAAGCGCTTGGCTGACAGACTTCGGAAGGAAGTAGGACGCACAAGGAGCGAGTGCCCGTTTTCCCGCTTTGTCTGCTTAAACAGTGGCTCAGAGTCAGTCACCATTTCTATGCGAATTGCCGATGCAAACACCAAGAAGATGACATCTTCTGGAGGGCCCCACGAAGGCAAACCAACTAAGATGCTAGCACTTTCCGAGGCTTTTCACGGCAGGACCCAGAGGCCTGCGATGATTTCTGACTCGTGTAGTGAGGGTTACGAGAAGAACCTCGCTACCTTCCGAGAGCGAGAAAACGTGATGTTCATTCCTGGCAATGACTTAGACTCCTTGTACGCTGCCTTTGCTAAGGCCGATCAGGAAGGATTCTTCATCGAACTAATGGCCATGGAACCGGTCATGGGCGAAGGAAACCCCGGCCAATGCGTCACGCGTGAATTCTACGATGCGGCTCGCTCACTTTGCACTGAACATGGTGGCATGCTTATCATCGACTCCATTCAAGCAGGTCTTCGCGGTCAAGGATGTCTGAGCATCGTCGATTACGATGGGTTTCAGGACTGCGAAACTCCTGACATGGAGACTTGGTCTAAGGCCCTGAATGCCGGACAATATCCACTTTCTGTCGTGGGACTTTCGGAGAAGGCCGCTGAACTGTACGTAGTAGGAATTTACGGTAACACGATGACCACCAACCCTCGAGCCCTCGAGACTGCAATCGCTGTTCTAGATCGAATCACTCCGGAGTTAAGGCAGAATATTAGGGAAAGAGGCCACGAGTTTGTTGAGAAGCTCAATGAATTGGCAAAGGAAATTCCAGGGAGCATTACACATGTACAGGGAACCGGGCTTCTGCTTTGCGCCGAGCTCAATCCCGAAACTCTCCCAGTGGTTGGCTTTGGCTGCATCGAGGAATGGTGCAGGATAAATGGGCTAGGAGTAATTCATGGTGGCCAGAACGCTCTCAGGTTCACTCCGCACTTCGCAATCACCTCCACGGAGATTGACCTAATTATCAACATCCTGAGGGAGGCGTTGAACCACTTCTTGTCTCCCGAGATGATTGAGGCCAAGTCGGCAGCATAGTGGTAAGATGCCAAGGACCATCCACATCGATGGACCTAGTGATGACCTACACTTGGCATTGGAAGATCGACTATTACGTGCAGGTGCACCCGTCTCGAAAAACCCCGATGAAGCCGAAATCTCGTTGATAATTGGAGGAAATTCACAATACGATATCATCATAATTGCTAATGACGATCCAACAACAAATAACAACAGATCACTCATCAGGCTTCATGACTTGATCATTCCTTCAGCAGTTAGCGGATGGGGTACGGAAGTGATTCGCGAATGGGTTGCGGCGGTCAAGAGAAATGAAGAAATTGATATGGAATCGGGAACTCGATATTGGGTTCATGTCAGGGACGTAGTGGACGCGATTTCAGTACTAACATTGTCTGAAGGCGGAATACCTAGTGGCGAAATCGACATCTGTGGGAGAAGGGGGTGGCACTGCGAGGATGTGTTAGATGAAATCCGACTTCTTTGGACGAGATTCATTAATTCTATTCATCATTCACACACAATCGAGTCATTGTCTGAGATCACAAGTCCTGTGAAAGGGGACGGTTCAGACAAATCCCTTAGGCCAGACTTGAGACCATTACACGAGGCATTGATGGCATCATGTGGGTCTGGCTGGCACCCCTTGGTCCAGATGCGCACCTCCTTGATGGAGCTAATCGCACAAACAGACTAATCAGCGGCTTCCTTTGTCGCTTTGGACCTTGACACGGACATCTTGGGCCATGCTCTTGCAGGCCTGCATCGCTTTCCTAACGCGAGTTCCAGCAGCACTGTTGCCACCGTCGTGCTTCTCCGCATCAGTGATGGCTTCCGTTAGTTCGTTTATCATGCCTTGAATCATGTTCCTAACTGACATGCACCGCGGAAACTAATAGCGTAATTAGTACTTGCTCTAAGGGTACTCAACGGCCCCGGTGAAACAGATCGGCACCTAGGATGGGCAATAATACGCTAGCCTCTCCCTCAACCACAACCTGTGGTGCCTGAGGACGAATCTTGCCCCATGAAACGGCCTCGCGAAGTCGAGCACCCGAGAGGGAACCATCGTGTTCCGGGGCTGTGGTGATAGATACTGCAGAGTCCATACCATCCCTAAATTGGTTCCACCAAATCACATGGTGCTTTGCAATACCCCCCCCTACCATCAGTCCATGACTCTCCTTTGCAGTCCAAGTCAGATCAGATAGAACTTGCTCGTCGGCCAGCAGATCGATCATGAAAGCCGGACTCTTCTGTCTGTGCATGAACAGTTGGGAGCCTATCGAACCATCAGTCAACCCAGGAATGACCATGGGGATGCGGTGCTTGGACACCCAGTGTAGTAGGGAGGACTCGTCTTCAATCCTATCGCCGATGGCCCAACAGAGCTCGACTGAGCCGAATCCCAACCAGGGGTTTTCATCAGAATCAGAAACCCTCTCCTCCTCAATCTCACCTAGCCATGGCAGCACCACCTCTTCGAGAATCTCTCCGTAACTCTCGTTAGGAACGATTACGTTGCCCAGTCGGTTTAGCCCCTGTTCTCCTAGGGCTACGTCGTCCAAGCTGAAATCACCATGGAAGTATTCTCTGAATGTCCTAGCGATGTCGTGATCGAGAGTTCCGCAGGTTGTTACGATTACGTTGAATGACCTGCGCCTAATCGCTTCGACAAAGAACCCGCGGGTACCTGTGGCGCATAGGCAGGCTGGGAACGAGAGCCAGTTTAGCACACCCTCTTGCTCGACTTTCACAATTGCTTCCCTCAGAATGTCACGTGCCCGAGCGAGCTTTGTTGCAGTGAAGCCGCCCGCAGAACCCATTTGGTCGATAAGAGATCTTACGTCACTGGTTGCAGAGAAATCGAAGTCCTCAACGGGGACCTCAAATTCATCCGGCGAATACTCGGCCACGTTTCCGCGCACAGCTCATTTGACTTCAATTGGTCGCACTCTGCAATTTCACAATCCTGTCTCTGATAATAGCGGCACGTTCGAAATCAAGCCGATCTGCTGCTTGCCGCATCTCTTTTTCGAGCTTGGCAATCAGTTCAGTCGAGCCTCCATCTTCGTCGCCTCCTACAGCCACAATTGCTGACTCCACCCAATTTGGTTGACTAATATTCTCAAGTACCGAATCAGAAGAGCTCCACACTCCAGCCCCAAGACTGAATCTTTGAGCCAGTCCCTCCAGTCCCCTCTTGCCGGGAGGCTTGGCCACCATTCTGCGACCACCACCCCTTCCGGTGCCAGCCACTCCTGAGATCAGGTCATCAATCTCTAAGCCCATCACAGGTAGGGCTTTCTCTATGGTTCTAGGGGTAACTCCCCTTTCTTCATTGTATGAGTTCTGGATCTTCCTCCTCCTCACAGTCTGACTAATTGCAGCCTCCATTGCAGGAGAAATCGAATCCCCATATAGGATTACAGAGCCATTTGAATTCCTAGATGCCCGACCTATTGTCTGTAATAGTGATCGCTCGTTTCTCAGGAAGCCTTGCTTGTCTGCGTCGAAAATCGCCACTAGCGAGACCTCTGGAATGTCCAAACCCTCTCGAAGGAGGTTGATTCCGACAATTACGTCGATGTGTCCAATTCGCAATGCCTTGATGATTTCAGTGCGTTCTAACGTATCTATCTCACTATGGAGATAATGGGCCTTAACACCCATTCTCTCTAGATACTCTGCCACCTCCTCAGCAAACTTGATCGTCATGACGGTCACTAACACTCTCTCGTTAATCTGCACCCTCTGATTTATCTCGCTCAGTAGGTCTTGGACCTGACCCTCAGTAGGCCTGACTTCTATGACCGGGTCCAGGAGTCCGGTGGGTCTAATCTCCATCCTCGAAACGTCCTTAATTTGTTCGAGCAGCTTCTCCATGGTTGGTTTGACCCGTGGCTTCTCTGTCTCAGCTTTGTTTGAGCCACCCCCGCCGTCCACGTGCAAAAGTCCAGTTGGGACCTCCTGACCAGTGACCTCTACGAGATGCCTCAACTCACGTTCCCCAGGGGTGGCGCTAACGTAGATCATCTGTGGGACCAGATTTTGGAACTCATCTATCCGTAGTGGACGATTATCATATGCGGACGGGAGTCGGAAACCATAGTCAACTAGGCTCTTTTTTCGAGAGAAGTCACCACCATGCATTCCACCGACCTGAGGTAGAGTAACGTGTGACTCATCCATGATTACCAAGTAACGATTCTGCCCGCCATGGAACTGTTCGGCATTGCTGGAGAAGAAGTCCAGTAGACAGTAGGACCGCTCTCCACGACTACGTCCGTCGAAGTGCATCGAATAGTTCTCAACCCCCTTGCACGACCCTACCTCGTTTAGCATCTCGACATCGAACCTAGTCCGCTGTTCGAGGCGATGAGCCTCTAGCCCCATGTCCTTAGACTCGAACCAATCTAGTCGCCCGTCAAGCTCTTCTTCAATGTCTTGGAGGGCCTGGTTGAAACGCTCCTCACTAGTCATATAGAACTCCCTAGGGTGAATCCAAGCTTCCTCGAAATCGTCCAGAGGCTCCCAAGAGACTGATTCACAAACTTGTATTCGCTCTATCCCCTCCCAACCGAAACGGATACGCAACGGGTCATCCCGGCTAGGCATCCAAACGTCGAGTACCTCGCCTCTGAGTCTGACGTCTCCACGCACCATTCCACTAGTTGTCCGCCTGTACTGCAGGCCCACCAGGTCCCTCACCACTTCTTGGGGGTCCGCTTTCTGACCCACGTGAAGGCGGAGATGGTTCTGCTGGAAGACCTCAGGAGGATTCAGGCCGTAGATTATGGACACAGTTCCAACTGTTATTACATCTGGACGGGATACGAGCGATGCCACTGTGGAGAAGCGCTCCTGCTCTATTCGCTCGTTCATCTGCAGCTCCTTGTCTATGTATAGGTCACGACCTGGTATGTACGCCTCGGGTTGGTAGTAGTCGTAGTAGCTGACGAAGTACTCCACGGCGTTTTCGGGGAACAGTCCTGACATCTCCTGCCAAATCTGACGTGCCAGAGTCTTGTTATGGGACAGAATTAGGGTGGGTAGCTGCAGCTCCTCAATCACCTTGGCCATGGCAAAGGTCTTCCCAGAACCTGTAACTCCAAGGAGAACGCACCTCTCCTGACCTTTTTCGAGTTGTTCCACCAACTTGTCAATCGCCTGTTGCTGATCACCCGCGGTTTCGTATTCTGCATGCAGTCGAAACATCTCAACGCCTCAATCGAGCAACCCGTCACTGAAGTAATCTACATCGCTGAGGCTGGCCAACAATACCCACCCAGTTAGCATGGAAGCACGGAATAGAATCTTCTGATACTTCTCCATTGCTTCACTAGACTCGGACGCTGATTGAGCACCCCTGGTCATTACGTAGATGTTGACTAGGGACATGAGAACCAACGATGGAATCCAAAGTGAGGAACGGAAGCGTCTTGAATCAGTGAAGTCATGCATCCCAGTTAGAAGGAAGCACACAAACCATCCAATGGTCAGTAAGACGCTCATTCTACTAGTTGCGACTCCACCGTAAATAGAGGGGAATGAGAGAATCCCCTGCTCACGATCTACGTCTTGGTCCATCAGAGCGTAGTTGATGTCGAAAGCAGCAATCCATAGTGCAACTCCAAATGAAATGAAGAACACCTCAGGAAACCACAGGAAATCAATCCGCCCATCCATCATTCCTGTTATGGCAGCCCAGCCATGTGTGTCCGCGGCAATGGCAACCCAAGCCCCTGCCGGGGCGAGTGCCAGACAAAGACCGATCCAGAAGTGGCAGATCCACGAGATCCTCTTTGTATAGGGGTATATTGCAAATGCCAAAACAGGCAACCAAGCCATCTTTAGTGCCACTTCGTTCAGCCTCCATGCAGCAAACAAAAGCATCCCTAGGAACACTCCTGCGAGAACCCATGCAGTTTGGGTCGACATCGTTCCCGATGGGAGGTGCCTAGCTGCAGTACGGGGGTTTTCTGCATCAATATCGCGATCGACTATCCTGTTCAGCGCCATAGCCAGCCCCCTAGCTCCCACAGCTGCCAAAATTATCCAAGCGAGGTCTAAACTCTCTGTTCCGAACTGCTTGTCAGCCAGAACGTAGCCAATCAGCACGAAGGGCAGAGAGAACAGCGTGTGTTCGACTTTGACGAAATCTAGGATCTCGCTGATTCCCATTTCACAACCTCTCCGAAAGCCAAGCATCCACCCTTTTCACCATCTCTGGGTCGTGCAGAGTCACTGCAGGCCAGCGTCGAACTGGAAGGGGACCTTCATGGGATGGAATAGGGGCGGTGGCATCCCAAGCAACCCTTTTTCCAGAATCATCAAAGTGCAAGTCACGTCCTACGTCGAACCTACAGAAAAGCTGCCATAGCAGACGTCTCCGCCACTCCTCGCAATTTAGATCGGCATCAGAGTCTGTGATGAAAAGCCATCTAAGGTACTCTGCTGCCTTGAGACCCCAAATCGTATCCCTGATTTCAGAAATCCTCTCTCGCTGTATAGATGCTAGATGCTCATTGGATTCCTCCATGTTCTCCTCTGGTTTGGGACCTCCTTCAATTTCGGTAGTTATTACCATCATCGACGGTCTCAGCATTCTAGTCTGCACGACACCATCTATTGCAGATGCGGAAATGGCCAATGAATCGCTGACCTCCATTATTTCCACCGGTCCGATCGGATCCCCTTCTGGTGGAGTCGTGGCGTCAATGATTAGCTTGTGATGGATGTTTTCCCATGGGGAGGCGTGAGCCAAAGAGTCTGCTACCATCCCCTCAATAATTACTAGATCTTCAGGAATATTGACTTTGGAATCAAGCGCATCTAGCAAGGCATCGAGATTCTTCACCGGATGCTTTGGGTCAACTGTGACAATCACCTTCTGAAACATCATCTGCCCAGCGCCGAGCAGACCCAGGGCAGTCTTGCGTGACTGCCTTGGGTAGCGTTGTTTGGAGGCAACTATTGCTAGATTGTGAAAGCCAGTTTCCAGTGGCAAGAACATATCGACCACGTCCCTGTGCTGGAAGCGGAGCACTGGTAGCAGGGCATCTCCGATTGCTTCCCCTAAGTAGCCATCCTCCATAGGAGGAACGCCGACAATGGTCATAGGAACGCTGGGGTCCTTTCTATGAGTTATAGCCGTGACATGCATTACTGGGTATTCTCCCTCCAGAGAGTAGTGTCCGAAGTGATCTCCGAAAGGACCCTCGACACGTTTTTCTCCGGGAATGGTATACCCCTCGATAACGAAATCGCAATTTGCAGGCACCCAAAGATCGTTTGTTAGGCACTGGGTAATCCTTAGCCTATTTCCAGTCAGCAGTCCTGCAAACTCATACTCAGAGAGGTTATCGGGAAGAGGGGAAATTGCACTGAAAGTCAACTCAGGGGGTCCACCAAGGCAGATTGACACCGGCATCTTCCCGTCGGAAGCATCCGCGTGGTCGGCCCCGTGTTTGTGCTTCTGCCAGTGGAGACCAACCTCATTCGGGCCGAAGACTTGACTCCGGTACATGCCCATATTGTGCACTCCAGTTTCCGGATCGACGGTCACAACAAGGGGCAGCGTCATGAATGGGCCACCGTCATTCGGCCAGGTGGTTGGGATTGGCAGAAGGGTGACGTCTGGGTCTTCCATTCTTACTTGTTGACACGGCCCTCTTGAGACTTTCTTCGGAGCCATCGAAATCCCTTGCATCAGGAGTTCAATGCCCTTCCATGGTTTCTTCAACAAAGCTCCGATGTCCGGTTTCATTAGCCCAACAATCCTCTGCCCAATTTCGCGGGGGTCCTCAACACCAAGGGCCATCTTTGTTCGCTCAGTAGTTCCATAGAGGTTCATAGCTAGAGGGAATCTGCTGATACTACCGTTCTCCAAGCGAGGCTGATCGAAGACCACTGCAGGCCCACCTATCTTCACCAAACGGTCGGCTATGCAGCCCACTTCGAATCTCAGATCTACTGGATGGCTTACCCTGAGCAGCTCCCCATTGTCCTCGAGGGCCCTGATGTACTGGCTCAGGCTGCTCCACGCCACGTACTCCGGGAGTCTTACCCTAATGAGAAGGTTCGCTCGCCACCGGAGGTGGCGAACCGAGGGTTTCTTTGTTGACAACTCGACCGCTTCACCGTGGCAGAGGCAGCTACGACATGTGACGTACTGGTCATAGGGGCAGGCCCAGGTGGTGGAAATGCCGCACTACAGTGCGCCCGCAGGGGGCTCTCCACTGTTCTAATTGAGGATCATCCGAAAGTAGGCATACCAGTTCACTGTGGTGAATGCATTTCCGAGATTGCATGTCAGAACCTCAATCTGGACCTGCCTGATCATGTAATCAGCTTGAGGGTCCATGGAATTCGTGTAATCTTTCCAGATGGAACAGAGAAGCACCTGACTGAGGAGGGCTACGTACTCGAGAAACATCTGTTCGAGCGTTGGATTGCAGATGAGGCTATTTCAGCAGGAGCGAGCCTTTTCCTTGGTCACAAACTTACTTCGATGGAGAGAATTGAGAACGGTTCCTTCGATGGATGGATGTGTGATGGAAAGGGGGACCAATTTCCCATTCAAGCCAAGATTGTAATTGATGCATCAGGAGTTGCAGCTGTCTGCTCGAAGATCGTCAAGCTTGATGACGGAAATCCACTTAACTCCCAAGGAAAGGTTGTTGCGGGGATGCAATATGAGATGACAGATGTCCCTACAGACGGCTACCTAGACTTCTACATTTGGCCAAAGTACGCAGAGAAGGGATACCTCTGGATGATTCCCAAGTGTGAAGGAAGAGCAAATGTGGGCTTGGTTACGGAAGACCGACCAAGAGCAAAGAAGTCCTTAGATGAGTTCATCGCGGCTACACATTTTCAGGATTTGAATCAAACTCTCCCTCCATGGAAAGAAAAAGGCAATCCGGCTTTCGGTGGAACAATACCCATTTCCGGCCCATTTGAGAACACTCACTTCGATGGACTAATGCTCGTAGGGGATGCTGCCGGCTTCACTTCCCCCCTCTTCGAGGGAGGCTCTCATCTGGCCTTGAAGTCGGCGGTTTATGCCGCCGAAACCGCTGCTACAGCAATTTCGGACGGAAACCTCAGTGCCGACCAACTCTCCGCTTACCCTAAGCTTTGGAAGGCTGAGTTCCCACCATACGACAAGATTCTCCGTGGCAAGAACGCCTTGTTTGAGCTAACTGATGATGAGATGTCTCTTATGGCTCGGTGCTTTCCTGATGAAATGTCCAATATGGGAATCTCCGGGAAGGCAATGGTGGGTATTAGGCTACTATTCAGGAGGCCTGGACTGTACTCCAAGCGCATAGTTCCAGCAATGCTAGCATTCGGGTACAGTCGTGCGAAATACTACGGATGGTGAGCCCTTGCTCTCCGTTCTCGGGGATGTCCTACTTGCCATAGCGCTAATCACCACCCTACACCAGATAATGAGGCCTTACGAGGGCTCAATCTCTCTGCTAAGGCACTGCACCCTAATCGCTCAAATGGCCCCGTTTCTTTTTCTCGCCTATGCCTTCCTTCTCGAGGAGACCTCTCTAGATCTTGTTTCAAGGTTAGTTGGCCAGGATCTTCCCTTACTGTACCGGATTTCAGCGGTCTGGGGGAGCAGATCTGGACCCTTGCTGATGTGGGTCTCGATGATGGCGCTAGTTTCCTGGGTAATGTCCGCAGACTCAAGCCCCTTACCGCTTGAGGTCCGCATAATGCATGGTTGGGTCACCTTGCTCCTGCTCCTTTCGGTAATTCTGAATCCTTTCGCAGGTGCAGAGAGCGCAACTGGAGAACTCAACCCACTTCTTCAGACTGATTTGATGGTGGTTCACCCCCCAATCGTCTTTGCATACTATTCGCTATGCATGGCAACTGCCAGCATGGCACTTGCTGGGTTCATCAGGAGGGATCCGTCTACGGAGATTCACTTTGCCCTGCTGACTTGGGCTCGCCCTGCTTTTCTTTTCGGAACTATAGGGATCGGCTTAGGCGGCCTTTGGGCATACACCGTTCTGGATTGGGGCGGCTACTGGGCATGGGACCCTGTAGAGACTGGGTCCCTGCTTCCTTGGATTGCACTGCTAATTATCATTCACGCTCGTGCTAGACCGAACTCCAAGGGCGCTTTCTCTGTTACCCCAGCATTGGCTCTACTTACCGGATCACTGGTTATGCATGCTACCTTGGTGACAAGGGCCAATGGAGTTTGGGCATCCGTGCACGCGTTCGTCGCCGACGGAGAGGGAGCGTTGCCCCAAGATCCTTATCTCAGGGTGCTCCGGATTACAGACTTCAGTGCAGAAGGGTTGGAAGTGGCTGCGTACTTGGTGGCAATCTTATTTCTTGGATGCTTCGCCGTCGCCCATCTACTAAGAGAACAGGTGCTTGACCTTGAAAACCGTGGCAGAACCAGCCTATACGATCACAACAAGGCATTGTCCCTCTTACTATTAGCATTCTTTGTCGCTGTTGCTATTTGGATTGGTTCTACTGCAATATTCGTTGTCGGATTTGCCCTAATGATTTTATTGGTGTCCGGCGATTCTGAGAATCCTCCAACCCATTGGGTGGCATCGGGCATGGCACTCATGCTTTTTTCGAGTTGGGGCTGGATAGCTGAGTGGCATCAGGCAGTTGCAGGATTGATACCGTTCATGGCAATATGGCTCTTGGCTGAGGAGGACGATGGTGTCACTACTCTCTATCAGATATTTTCAGACACATCAACGAGGTTGAAGCTGGCAAAGGCCACTCCGTGGTACATCGGCTCCATCTTTCTGCTGCTGACTTGGATTCTACTTACCGTCGAGATTGATGGCCCCAATCTTCTATCACACGAGCTGTATGGGGCTCTGCTCTTGGTGGCAATGGCATTCGGCCTTACACTGTATGCATGGGGACAAAAAGTGGAACCAATGTTGGCGTCTTCTACCCTTGTTATTGCACTGCTCACATCAATTTCGCTAGCATATTTTTCCCAGAATTTCGACTTACCTGGAGACCCACATCTGATAGTTTTCACCGGAGTGAGCAGGGGCAACCTTTCGATGTTCATCCTGACTTGGCTTCTTTTTGCTCTCCCCCCAACACTACAGCATCTGTGGAAGACCTTACGCGAACACGCTCCGATAATCATCTCTGAGGGTGTCAGGACTCAGACAAATGCCTCTAGAACAAGACTCATGGCGTCGCACATCGCTCATCTGGGAATCCTGCTGTTGCTAATCGGGCACGTGATGACTACGACCCTTGTCGACCGCAGTGACCCTTCTCACTTGGTCACACTCGTAAAGGACCAACCAATTGAACATCGAGGGTTTGAGATGGTTTTCACTGGCGTAGAGATGGTGGATTCAGAGGATGAGGATTTCGACTATGAAATAGGGGACGGTTTCATCGGAATAGTTGTTGAGATTAGAGAGGATGGGGAAACGATTGACGAGCTGATGCCAGGAATATTGCGATTCGAAGCTCCCAGTGGGACGAATGGGACACTGGTCACTGCTCGGACTGAGGTTGACAGAATGACTCGTTTAACAGGCGACACAATCGTAATTCTAGATATTTTCCAATCTAATGATCTCCTTAGAGACGACGTAATGCAGCAAACAAGTGAAATTGACCGAGTTCGCGTAACTGTGCATCATCTCCCAGGAAGCCATCTGGTGTGGGCTGGTTGGCTTCTGGTAATCCTCGGAGGTATGCTCGCTGTTTTCCCTAAGGGGAATGGGGAATCATATGAGGAAGAATGATTCAGGTCACGGGGGTCTACCGTTTGAATGAAAAAGGGGGAGCTGGTCGCGTGGCCGCTTGAGGTGTGTGAATGGATGAAGGCTCGATAGTTCACATTGACTATGATCTCTACAACGCGGGCACCGAGATGCTCATTGAGACGACCAGTGAGAAGACTGCAAAAGGTCAGGATCAGCTAGATGAGGGCAGGACTTACTCTCCGATGATCACAATAGTTGGTGATGGCCGACTAATTCCCGGCTTCGAGTCCCATCTGAAGGGGGCAGAGGCCGAAAAGGAGTACGACTTCGAAATCGAGCCGGAGCAAGCTTACGGTGAGCGAGATGCAAACAAGATCGAGACTATTTCACAGAACGTTCTTCTGCGCAGTGTCCGCGATACTAACTCCCTCGCCATCGGCGCTCCCGTTGAAATCGGAGGCAGGGCCGGAATTCTCCAGTTCATGAGTGCCGGTAGAGCTCGAATAGACTACAACCATCCATTAGCAGGTGTCACGCTTCGATACGTTTACCGGATCGTCAAGGTAGTTGATGACAGGGAGGAGAAGGTCCAAACCTTGGTTAAAATGAACACTGGTAGAGAGGACTTTCAAATAGAATTCGAGGGGGACGATCTCACGATTACACTCCCCGAGGAGATGGCTTACGACCAGAATTGGGCCTTTGCTAAATTCTCCCTAGTCACTACGATGAGGGAGCGCGCTGGTGTAGGTAGAGTCGTATTTCGAGAGGTCCACGAGCCTCGTCAGATTGACGAGGAAGAGTGACTAGAAAATCCTCGGTATGATGACTGGGATCGCTAAGATAAACAGAATGAAAAAACTGCTCATACTGCTGATTCGGTTAGCCAGTTGTTCTATTTTCATAGGGTGCATCCCAGTCTTAAGCCACGTCAATGCTGAGTGTACCCCATCTCTTACTAAGTGACCACCATCGAATGGAATCATGGGGATCAGATTAGCGAATCCAAGTAAGAAGTTTATCCAGACCAACCAGAAAAGGAAGTCAAAAAGCATCAGAGTGCCCTCAGTGCCAATTGCTGCTCCCAAGAAACCACTCCCCGCTTCTAGCATTGCCCTCTCTTCCAGAATCATTGTTTGCCCATCCAAAGAAATTGGAGTCTGTAGCATAATCAGGGGTTCAATCAGGGCAACGAATGCTGTGACACCAAACGAGTACTCCCCCTCTACAATAAATGAGAAACCATCAACTCCAGCGGTTCCAGAACTTAGTTGAGATACTCCTAGGAAACCATCACCAGGCTCTATTCCAAGTTCTTCCAATAAATCCCCGGTTTCATCCTCACAGACTTGATCTTCTTTGCATAAACCAATGTGAAACTGGTACCTGTCTCCGAGCGTCAACTCGATCGTACGTTCTTCCCGCACTCCGTCCAAGCTTGGATCTGAAAGAACTGTAATTGCGACTTGATCCCCGGCTGAAAGCTCCTTCATTTGTACTGAGAATGCATCACCATCGGGTACCTCCACACCGTTCATGTGGGTAATTATCTCGTAAGGCAGCAAACCAGCTCCCTCAGCAGCCCCTCCCTGAACTATCCCCCTGGCATGTACTCCTTCATTTTCAGCCACCATTCCACTAGAGACCGCAGATAGCAGGATCAACACCACATAGGTTGCGAGGATGTTAATTGACGGACCCGCTGCAAAGAGCCTCATCCTGTCTCTCCTGGGTGCCCTATTCATCTCCTCCTCCTCCGGCTCAGCGAAAGCTCCGATAGGTATTGGCCCCACTAATAGTAGACCGAAGCTCCTCAACCTCATGCCATGGGCCCTGGCTTGAATTCCATGACTGTACTCGTGAATTACCAGTGCCACGATTAGTGCCAGAGCCGGCCACCAAAATGGAACAAAACTCGTCACTCCTGGAATTAGCAGCAGGTCACTGGCTGGCAGGTAATCTTCCGGGGGACTCTGAGCAGTAGAATATGCGCTCGCAAATAGGAGGAGTATTACTCCAGCCATCACGACTAAACATAGCCAGATAGAAAACTCACCGAAATATCTCCAGAACCTCTTGTGACTGGAGATCGCATCTAGGATTCCCTTTCCACGACGAGTCCTCAACATCAGTATGATTCCTAGCACTCGTGTTGCGTCCATCCTGTCTAGGGATCCCATTGATTCCAATCTCAATATGGCAGAATACCAAATTGCGATCAGCGCCAAGATGAAAATTGGAACTCCCGCGATATATAGCAAATAGAGTAGCAGTATTGGTAGGAGAAAGCTCCTCCTGGCTCGATCATCCCTTTCCACAGCAATGCACGCCCGCACAGTACACTTCAACCTGCGTCCTGTGACGGCAAGTAATAATACAACGACCGGTTACTTTGCTCGTGGCAGGTGGGAGCTATACACATAGAAGAAGCTTCAACCGCCGTCTGGATTCATTGACAAGGGAGCGAGATAGTGTTAGACGGTTGCTGGAGCAGGCTGATATGAAGGCGATGCTCGAGGGCCTGGACTCTCTGAACACTCGAATCGCTTCAATAGAAAGTAGACTATCGGGACCGACCTAAAACGGAATCTAGTGTGCGGGCAATAGACTGGGAATCTACGCCTTTTGCTCCTTCGGACTTGCTGACTAGCGCTAGAAATCTATGGAGAGGCATACCCTCCGTCCAATTCAGGTAAGGCATCCCTCTACTAGTCAACGGGAGCTTGGGAATGCTCCGAGATAGGTGCCTTAGCTTTCCAGTCAACCCCTCGACATCCACCTTCATCAATCTCCAACTGTCCCCCCTCACTCCCTTCAGTCGGAATGCATACAACGGCAATAGCCCGCACGCCTCACCGGTAGATTTCAGCGCAATGTACTGATCCCGCGTTCTTCCAGAAAAATATATCTTATCACTTTTGGAAGATTTCACTTCTATTGGAAAGCACATGTCCCCACGGAGCGCGAGTATATCCCCTGTCCCCTCTGAACCGCTTCCCGGAGCTCTCACGACTAGGAATGGCCTCTCAATAACCTGCATTGCTCTGGCCCGCTCTACTTCGTTGCAAGATCTGGTTACAGCTCTAACACCGTTCAATTCTCCAGCCAGAACAGCCCTCAACTCTCGTTCGTAGTTGCTCCCCACAATTGTAAATTAACTTCAGGGTTATTGAGAACATTGGTCACAATCACTGGATCTTTCCCTTTCGGTAATCCCTGGTCCTGTCGACACCAGGAAACTGATCCTCGCTTTCTCTGTACACCGTCTTCATATTATTCAGGAAGTTGTCTTCGTGCGTAACAATTAGCACCATGTCCACTCCAGGACTTTCTCCACCATCCATCCAGGCAAGAACAATTTCCATTGTCATCCTTGCACCCTCCCTATGCGGGTAGGCGAAAACGTCCATCCCAAGAGGAGGCAGTACGAGTGTTCCCCTAGGATCGAGATTTTCAACCGCCTCAAACAGTGCAACATACGAGTTTCTCAGAAGCTCACGACGGAAGTTATCCTGCGTCGGCCTCCTGCAATCGGGACCAACTACGTGGACAAGATGGGTTGCTGGAAGATCAAATGCAGGAGTAGAGACAGCTTCTCCAACACCACACGGCTGCAGATTCAGTTTCCTCCTCTCCCTCGCTATTCCTGCGCAATGCTCCCTCAGATCATTCCCAGCTGCCTGATGCATCCTCTCATCCAATCCCTCTCTACCAGCTAGCCTGCTATTGGCAGGTATTACGATTACATCACCCTCAACGGTGGTTATATCGCCATACAGAACTCGCACTTGACCGTGGTTGCATTCTCTGACTATTACTACCTCGGCCATAAGAAAGCGAAGCCCGGTCATCTGATATGTATTCATCGTAGTGGCAATTTCGTGATTATCGAGTAAGATTGATGCCCTAACGCCTCTCCGGTCAGTTATGTCCACTGGTTTCGTGTTGGTAGATGTTGAGCCAGGATCCGAACAATCTGTTCATGAGCAAGCCTCCTTGTTGCCTTTTGTCTCTGATGCCCATGTGCTTTTTGGTGACCATGATATGATTCTCAAAATCGAGGCCGAAACAATGGGTGAAATTGCCCGCCTAGTTGTTGACTCCGTCCGTTCAATAGAGGGTGTGACCAACACGAAGACTCTGGCCTGCGCCGAGCTTTGAACTTCATTTGGTAATGTAATAATTATCCAACTTAGACTCAGTTATACGTTTATCACGGCTCAAGTTTAATACCTGCCAAGCTCTCCACGGCCTTGGAGGCATACTAGAATGACAGACAAGAAATATTTCGTGTTGATGAAGAACGGGAAGGACACTGCGCAGGTGTTCCATAGCAGGCAGCCCAGAGGAGCAGCTCTGAAAGCTGCAA
This sequence comes from uncultured Candidatus Poseidoniales archaeon, assembly GCA_964563355.1. Classification (GTDB taxonomy): domain Archaea; phylum Thermoplasmatota; class Poseidoniia; order Poseidoniales; family Thalassarchaeaceae; genus UBA36. The sequence goes on along the minus strand of CAZLVU010000001.1, from coordinate 305,075 downwards.
CTAGAGGCGAGAGTGACATCCACCTGAGGGAGAGGGGTACTAACCGAGTGCACGTCTTCAAGGGTTGGAAGAAGATGGTGGCCAAGGGCGCCAACGCTCCTGACTGGCTCCCGGACATGATCAACAAGGCTAACGTTAGCAAGACCCGAATAGACCGGATTTGAGCGCAGATTATTTCTGCTGGCTCCACCGAGTCTTTCGTGATGCGGTCTAGCAGGTGCGCGAGCCTTCATCTCTTCCTGCGAGCCCTCTCGACCTTGGCCCTTTCCTGATTTCTGGCCTCTCTGGACCTTGCTCTCTCTTTTTCTAGTGCCCTTCTAGCTACTCCAACATTCTCGTCCCCGACGTACAGTCTCCTACTGGCAGGGGGCGACTCCTCGAAAACTCCCATCATCCTAGCCATGATTGCGAGGGGATCGTAGAATTCGGTCACAACCCTCTCTTTCAAAGGAATAATGGCATTATCCGTGATTTGGATTCCAGCTGGGCAAACCTCAGTACAGCATCTTGTAATGTTACAGTAGCCAATCCCGAAGTCATCCTTGATTCGGGGAATTCTATTCTCCGTATCCAGGGGGTGCATCTCAAGTCCAGCTAGCCGGACAAAGAAGCGCGGTCCTGCAAAATCTTCGAATTTTTGATGCTCCCTCAAAACGTGGCAGGTATTGACACAGAGCATACACTCGATGCAAGAACGAAACTCCTGCAGCCTGTCAGCCTCTTCCTGGTGGAACTCCCAGTCCGGCTCTATCGGACCGTTTATCGGGTTAATCCTACGATCGGTTTTGTAGGCCCAAGAGGTGTCAGTGACTAGGTCCCTCGTTATCGGGAAGGCCTGCATCGGCTTAACCAAAACAGATTCTCCCGCAGCGGTTTCATCGATGATATCCTCCATCCTAGTCATACACATCAGTCGTGGCTTGCCATTCACCTCCGCACTGCACGAACCACACTTTCCTGCTTTGCAGTTCCATCGGCAAGCGAGGTCTGGAGCATGCTCCTCCTGGATTCGATGGATGACATCCAGTACCACCATCCCCTCATCCAGATCAACGCTGTAGTCAACCATTTTGCCGAATGGATCGCCATCGCTGTCAGGTTCGCCTCTGAAAACCCTGAACGTTACTTGACCGCTCATCCTACTCCTCCTCATTCAAGTCATCAGCGTCCAGGAGTGCCTTCAGCTCATCTGGAATCTTTGGATACGATGAGAACTCAATTCCCATGGAACCATCATCTCGCATCGTTATCACACTGTTCACCTTCCCCCAGTGGGACTGGTCAATCTCGGGGAAGTCATCCCTAGTATGGGCCCCACGACTCTCCTCTCGTCGATGCGCAGCCAAAGCGCACATTCTGCTGACTTCAATCATCGCGCCGAGCTCTAGTGCCTGATGCCAGCCGGGGTTGTAAACCCGGCCCCCACCGGGCGAGGTCACCGCTGCTCGCCTCTCAAGATTGTCCAAATCCGATAGAGCCTCCTGTAAAAGCCCCCCAGTCCTGATTATCCCAGCCTTTTCCTGCATCATCACTCTGAGGTCCCTAACTACTTTTGCGGGATTTTCACCACCCTCTCTGCTAAGAGGCCCAAGAGTCTCTATGATTGCTTCATCAATTTCTGCTTGAGGGATTTCAGTGAAGGAAACCATCTGCTTAGCTGAGTCAGCGGCCTGCTCACCAGCTATCTTTCCGAAAACGATTAGATCTGAGAGGGAGTTTCCCCCGAGCCTGTTTGCACCATGCAGCCCTGTTGCTACTTCTCCTGCCGCATAGAGGCCAGGAATCGATGTTTCTTGTGAATAGGGGTCGACCTTGACTCCTCCCATAACATAGTGAGCAGTTGGACCTACTTCCATGGGTTGCTTTGTAATGTCTACAGCAGCGAGCTCCTTGAACTGGTGGTACATTCCAGGAAGCTTCTTCTTCACTTCTTCAGAGTTCCTCCAAGAGATGTCCAAGTAGGCGCCTCCATGCTCCGAGGCCCTGCCGGCTGCACGCTCGCTGTTTATTGCCTTCGCAACAACATCTCTGGTCAGCAACTCGGGCGGCCTTCTATTTGTTGCGAGTTTTCCTGATACAACCTCTTTTACCCAGGCCTCGGCTTCCTCGATCGTGTCAGCAAACTCATCTCGGTACATGTCTGGAACGTAATCGAACATGAACCTCTTACCGTCCGAGTTCAGCAACTTTCCTCCTTCGCCCCTTACTCCCTCGGTTACCAGAATACCCTTCACTGATGGAGGCCAGATCATACCAGTGGGATGGAACTGGACAAACTCCATATCTCCTATCTCAGCACCCGCCCAGTAGGCCAGTGCATGACCTTCTCCACTGTATTCCCATGAACCGGAGCACACTTCCCAACAACGGGTGATTCCACCAGTTGCCAGAATAATCTTCTTGGCACTAAAAACATGTAGTGAACCGTCGTTCCTATTGTAGGCGAAGCAACCAGAAATTCGCCCATCTCCCTTGAACAGCTTCCTTACAGTGAATTCCATGAAAACATCCATTCCCATGTGAATGCCTCTCTGTTGGAGGGTTCGAATCAACTCAAGCCCGGTTGCATCGCCAATGTGCGCCAGTCTGGGGTACGTGTGTCCTCCGAAGTTTCGTTGGCTCGTCATCCCCTTGGGGGTTCGGTCGAAAATTGCACCCCACTGCTCTAGCTCTCTAATTCTGTCTGGAGCCTGCTGGGCGTGAATCTGTGCCATTCGCCAGTCACCAAGGTACTTCCCACCCTTCATTGTGTCACGGAAGTGGGTCTGCCAAGAGTCTCGTGGATCCTTGTTTGAAAGAGCTGCAGCAGCTCCGCCCTCTGCCATAACCGTGTGCGCCTTGCCTAGCATCGACTTGCAAATTATTGCCACACTGACGCCTGCTGCACTTGCTCCGATGGCTGCTCTAAGGCCAGCTCCCCCTGCACCGATAATTACGACATCATGTTCGTGAAAAGTCACGTCTTCCATCATAAACCACCCCAAAGGACCACGTCAGTTAGGCCGAAGTCAGTGCAGGCCCACACATAGAAATCAGCAAACATGACCCAGAAAAGGCTGTAGAGGGCCCAGTCTTTATGATGCTCGTTTAGGGACGTAGAAAACCTCCACATCCTGTACTTCAGGCGCTTCATTGGCGTTCCAGTCCAGTTGTTCGAACCACCTCCAATGACATGTCGGAAGGCGTGACAACCGAGCGTGTATCCGCCAAGCAATGTCACATTGAGCAGCAGAACAAGCGATCCTATGCTTAGTCCATAGCTGTGCGCCCCCCCATTGTGGAAGTTTATCGAGAGCCAGAAATCATATGTCAGAATTGGGAGGTATATCAGAGCGATGTACATGAAGTAGCGGTGCAGGTTCTGGAAGATGAGAATGCCTGTTTCACCACTGTACTCGTCCCATGGCTTTGACACTGCGCAACCTGTGGGTTGGTGGAGGAATGCTCGGTAGTACGCTTTCCTATAGTAGTAGCAGGTGGCACGGAACCCTGCTGGGAAAATCAGGATGAACATAGCTGGGCTCATCCACCAGAGGTCCTTGGGGATCCAGGTTGAACGTGGGAACAACAAGGGGCTGTAGAGTGGAGATAGTACGTGACTGCCTTGATTTTCTATTGCCATAGTCTGACAGCTTGAAACCTCGGTGAAAGTCTCGGCCACCTCCCAACTAGCACAAGATGATGCACCGAGCTGACTGAAGAACCAGAAATCAGACTCCATGAAACCACGCCAGGTTGCGTAAACAATCATGATTCCAAGATAGGCTGCCATCGCCGTTGGGCCCTTCCACCAATCGTCGCTTCGATCAGTCCTGCCGAAACCCCTTTTCATAGGGAGCTTCATGCCTTGGTCCAAAACTATGCACCCCGTGCCCTACGGGCACGGTCAGGCCATCATAAGGGATTGCATTTCATCGGCGAAATTGGTGTAATGTTCATATCATTCCTCCTGAACCATCGGTAGATGGCAGTTGATGATATTTTGACTTCTATTTGCCCGAGCTGTGGCTTCATGCCAGGAGCTTGGCTTCCCGGGCTTCCGTGCCCCGAGTGCGGCGAGACATTTCTCTAGGCCAAAGCAGCGTAGTCCGCCTCGGCCTCCTCAATGTGAATTTCATCGACATCCATCTGAGCCAGTTGCAGCTTCCCCGATAGTTCGTCGTTAACCGCATGCCAGTAAGAGTAAGCCTCAATGACCCAAATGCCCGATTCTCTCGTGCCGTTCCCACTACCCTTGACTCCTCCAAATGGAAGGTGAGCCTCCGCTCCGGTTGTTGAGTTATTTATTCCAGTCATCCCCGCTTTAATCCCTGTCTTGAACCGATAAGCCTCCAAACGGTCGTTGGTGTAACAGGCACTAGATAGTCCAAACGGGGATGCATTAGCGAGGTGAAGGGCATGATCGAAATCATCTGCCCTTACTACTGTCACAACTGGCCCGAAAATCTCCTCGTGAAAGCACTCCATTTCCTCGGTAACGTCAGAATATACGTGTGGCCACATGAACACTCCATCTGAAGCATCGCCTTGGAAGTTGTCCGGCTTGTTGTCGTCGGTGATCCTACCACTCCCCCAAAGTTTGGTTGCTCCGTCAGTCTCGCAAATGCCAAGGCTGTCCAAGAAGTCATTTGCGTACTTCTCCGAAAGCATTGGTCCGTAGAGCACATCATCGTATCGCAAAGAGTCACCTATCCTAGTGGCCTCCACCTTTTCCATGAACTTGGACATGAAATCATCGAAGATGTCTTTGTGGATTATTAGATTGCCAAGACTTGTACACCGTTGTCCCGCTGTACCGAAGGCTGCCCAGTATGCCCCTTCAACGGCATTTTCGATACTAGCAGTTGGCATCACGACAAGTGGGTTCTTTCCACCCAGTTCCAACGAGCAAGATACGAGGTTCCTGCCGCAAATCTCCCCAATCATCTTACCCACTGGAGTCGAGCCAGTAAAGCTGATCTTGTTTACCAAGCCCTCGTCGACAGCATCTACCAGATGCTGTCCAGCTCCGCTCCCCCGCCCGTGGACGAGATTGATCACTCCGTTGGGCAGGCCAGCTTCATGCATTATCCTAGTTAGCATAAAGGACAGCAGTGGGGCATCCTGTGGGCTCTTCCAAACGCATGTGTTTCCACACATTATCGCTGGAATCATCTTCCAGAATGGCACAGCAGCTGGGAAGTTGCAAGCATTGATGATGCCGCATACCCCCAATGGTCTACGATATGTGAAGAGCTCCTTGTCAGGCAACTCGGAATTGACAGTCTGCCCGTATAGTCGCCGGCCTTCTGACTGGAAAAACAGGCAGGTGTCAATGGCCTCCTGAACGGAACCGGCACTTTCCTTCAGGGTCTTGCCAATCTCCCTTGTCTCGACTCTCACTATGTCATCCTTGTGCTTCATGAGTAAGCGCCCCATGTTCCCTATGATCTGTCCACGGGTCGGCGCCGGAGTTGCCGCCCATCCAGGAAATGCTTCGCCCGCAGCACTTAGGGCATCGTGAACGTCCTGCTTTGTAGATTGAGGAAACTCGCCAAGGCAGTCCTCTAGCCATGCGGGATTCCTGCTTTCGAACGTCCCGCTATCACTGGCCAAAGCCAACTTTCCATTAATTACGTTGTAACCCCTGACGCGGGGGCATCCGTTTGGATTGTCGTTGTCCATAGTTTCGAATCCAGTCTCAAGAACGTGGGTCATGAACTGGCGAATGCCACTTGTGACATGAATTATGCGCATCGCACCTCCCTGTTCTGATAACCATTTTATTCGGTTGACAACTCACTGTTGGTGGGTTTAACAACCCCCATTGCTGACAATGGTGTGTACGGAGCGTGACACAATGGCTGAAGACTCGTCTGAATCCTTGACTCTGAGGGTTGCAAAAGCCATACCGAGTGATGTCGGTCACGGGAGAGCAAGAGTGCCATTCGATAACGAACTCAACCTGAAGCCCGGAGACATCGTGCAGATCGAGGGTGAGAGGAAAACTGCTGCCATCGTTTGGCGCTGCCGTCCGGAGGATGCAAACCTAGGAGTAATCAGGATTGATGGAATTATTCGAAAGAATGCCGGTGTAAGCCTCGGCGATCGAGCGGTTATCACGAAGGTCGATGTCCAACCATGCAGCAAACTAATTTTGAGCCCTGTGATGGCCAAGCAACAGAAGGTACGATTCGGCCCAGGAATCGAAGGCTTCGCAAGAAGGGGCCTGAACAAGCGTCCGGTAATGGCCGGTGATAGAATCTTCATCCCTGGCATGACTCTCTTCGCTGAAGCATTGCCCTTTGCAATCGTCCAGACCAGCCCGAAGGGCATCGTACAGGTACTACCCGATTCTGAGATTATCATCAAGGAGGATTCATTCGAACAAGAGGAAGACCACATCGTTCAGACTATCTCCTACGAGGATATAGGTGGGATTGGCAACCAGCTCCAGAAAGTCAGGGAGATGATCGAGCTCCCACTAAAGCACCCGATTCTGTTCCGAAGGCTAGGGATTGACCCACCAAGAGGAGTACTTCTGCATGGACCTCCTGGAACGGGAAAGACACTAATCGCTAAGGCGGTTGCCTCAGAGACCAAGGCCCACTTCACTTCTATTAACGGACCAGAGATAATCTCGAAGTACTATGGTGAGAGTGAGAAACAGCTGCGAGAGATTTTTGACGAGGCTGCAGCGAACGCCCCGGCAATAATCTTCATCGATGAGTTGGACAGCATTGCTCCGAAGAGGGAGGATGTAACAGGAGAGGTAGAAAGACGCGTAGTGGCACAGTTGCTGACTTTGTTAGATGGCATGGGCGGTCGGGACAACGTGGTGGTCATTGGTGCTACAAACAGGCGCGATGCCATCGACCAAGCTCTTCGTAGGCCAGGGAGATTCGACAGGGAATTGGAGATCGGTGTCCCTGATAAGAAGGGCAGGGGGGAGATTCTGGGCATCCATACTAGGGACATGCCAATCAGTGATGACTTCAATATAGATTGGTTGCTGGATAACACCTACGGATTCGTGGGTGCTGACATTTCCGCCCTCGTTAGGGAATCGGCAATGAAGGCTCTTCGCAGGTATCTACCCGAGATTGATTTGGATCAGGAGGAGATCCCTCCTGAGGTGATTGAGAAGATGGAGGTCACGATGGCTGACTTCCAAGAGGCTGTCAGGGAGATTGAGCCAAGTGCCCTGAGGGAGATTTACATCGAGGTACCCGAGGTCACTTGGGATGAGGTCGGAGGCCTCGAGGATGTGAAGGAGCGCCTCAAGGAGAGTATAGAGTGGCCCCTGACAATGCCCGAGAAGTTCGAGCACTTCGGGATCAATCCGCCAAGAGGAATCATGCTCTTCGGAGCTCCTGGAACAGGGAAGACCCTCATTGCCAAGGCCATAGCAAATGAGGCGAAAGCGAACTTCATCACCATCAAGGGCCCCGAGCTCATTTCCAAGTGGGTGGGCGAGTCCGAGAAGGCTGTGAGGGAGGTCTTCAAGAAGGCTAAGCAGTCCAGCCCCTCCATAGTCTTCTTAGACGAATTTGAGAGCATAGCTGGAATGCGACGGAGTAATTCGGGGGATGGGTCTGATGTGATGAACAGGGTAGTGAACCAACTACTCAGCAGTATGGATGGAGTGGAGGGGATGGAAGGAGTCATTGTGGTTGCAGCAACAAACCGACCAGAGATGATAGATCCTGCACTGATGCGAAGCGGCAGATTTGAGCGAGTCCTGCATATCCCCCCTCCGGACAAGGAATCCCGTGCGGCAATACTCGAGATTCACGCTAAGGATATGCCCCTTGGTAGGTTCAAACTGGAGGACATGGCTACGAAGATGGACAACTACACTGGAGCAGACATCGAGGCGGTCTGCAGGGAAGCTGCACTGATAGCTATGAGAGACGGAAAGAAGACGGTTTCCAAGAAACATTTCGAGATGGCAGTTGATCGGGTCAGGCCCACCGTCAACGATGAAATGATGGACTACTACGGACGCATGGAGTCGAACCTGACCAGTGGCTTGGAGTCAGTTCGAAGGAGCCACGGCGGACTTCCGGGAATCGAGTCAATCTGAGGTGAGAGAATGAAGACGACCTTCGGACAGGAGATTCTCACACGCAAGGTAGTGGACGCCGCAGGCGATGTGTTGGGGCATCTAGCGGATTTCAGCATCGATATAGAAACCGGCAATATAGTTGCAATTTTGGTTGTGATAGAGTCTGGTATAGACCCAAACGAACTCCCATGGCCTACTTCAGATGGCCTTCTTTCTGTTCCGATTGAGGAAGTGTCCGACGTCGGAACTGTAGTAGCACTCTCCAGATAAATGTCGATGCAACCTCCGTTCAGGGTCGCATAACGGTCTTAAGACCAACTTTGGGCTCACCAGCCGTTAGTACGTCAGGTCGGGCTCGAATGATGGACATTAATCAGCTTTCACGAATTCTGAATTCTAGGAAGAACAGGCGCACTGCTCTCATGGTCTCGTTCTGGACATTGTTGGCTGTTCTAGTAATATCAATTGCAATGAGTTACGTGGTTCCCGGGCAGACCCAACAGTCAGCATATGGGGGTGAGTGGAACGACCTGGGAGCCTTCCGAGAAGAGTTGAACGATTTGGGCGTAGAAACTACTGCACTGGTCTCGAGCCCTCTTTTGCTAAGCGATATAGATCACCCCGAACAAACCCTATTCGTAATCTCGGGCGTGGAGAGAGATACGATCTCCCTTCCAAGATTTACCGGGGACGACGACATCATACAATTCTCCGAAGGAGACGGATACACCTCCTCCGAGATAGTGGCAATTCGCGAATTCGTTGACCGAGGTGGAACTGTAATGCTGATGGACGATTTCGGCTACTCTAGCAATCTAGCAGCTGAATTCGGCTTTGAGTACACTAATCATAGGCTATTCGCCGATCATAGCTATGATGGCACCCTTGGTTCTGACTTCGTCTGGGTGAACACCACTTCGGCATTCAACTTCACCTCCGCCCCAGGGACTCAGAAGAGCATTAATCCATGTATCAGGGATACCGATGACGATGGTATCATCGACATATTGGATGAAGAACCCGATGAACCCAACACCGGTTTGTCTCTAATCAATGCGAGAACCTCGGGATTATGCGCACACAGGTTTTTGGGAATCGACCAAGAAACGCTGAAACCGGAGTGGGACTGGTCTGAGGAGTACCAACTTCTGACCAATACTCCTTCTGCCTTCGATAAGACCTCATCATACAATCCAGCTGAGCATCGGTATGTAGTAGCCAGGACTACACAGGACTCGTGGCTGGACAACAATGACGATGGAAACTATACTGTTGGAGGTTACACTGCTCTTGGAATCGAGGGAGACGAACAGGGACCATTCCCCGTATACGTGCGATACTGCGACATGATTCTATGCAGGGAATCTGACTCTGGCAGGGTCCACTTGATCTCTGATGGCTCATTTCTAATCAACTCAATTTATGATCCGGATTTTGAGTCTAAGTATTTCGGGCTGGTGCCACATAACGATAACAGGAAATGGGTCCTTGATGTAGTCGCAGAGGCCCTATTGCTTGATGACAACGGCACATCAGCAGGAGCCAACGCATTGGTTATCTTCGACGAGAGCCGCCACCAGCAACCAACTCTTTTCGGGGATACCTACAACCTCCTGTACTACCTCCTGATCTATTTCACTAACGATTGGATGGCGATGCTCATTCTATTCTTGTGCCTATTCGTATTCCTAGAGGCAGTCTTACTGCGAAAAGAGGATCCGGAGGACTGGAGACACGTTTTCAGGGTCGTCTACTATGGGTTCGGCGATGCAAGGCGCTATGAGTACTACCAGAAGCCTGAGAAAATCAGGCAGGTGCTGCTCACACGTGTGAGGAACATCAACGCACTGACAAGAGAGGAGTTCGATTCCATGCCAGCTTCCGATCTCCAACAACTGATCAGAGACCCTGTACTAATTCGTTTCATCTTCGAGGATAGAAGGTACAGGCCCGATGAGCTTGTTGGGATAGTTAGACGAATCAAGCAATGGGGAGAGACAAACTTGGGGGATGCCTAGATGTGGACAAGGAAAGCAGCTTTAATGCTCTCAGGAGGAATTTGCCTAATCCTCGTTGGGATGATGATTTCTAACTTCCAGATGATAATTATCGGTCTTACTTTCATCGCATTCATTTCGATCAATGGGTGGATTCAGGGCCATTCAGAACTGGAGATAACCCGTTTCGTTCCTCACTCAAACGTATACAAGGGTGACCTGATTGAGATATCATTGACAATCACAAACAAGTCCTACAGGAGAACACAGCAGCTGGAGGTCTTCGACAATGTCCCACACCAGATGAAGATCAGGAGAGGGATCAACCAGATGCGAATGAACCTGGGTCCCGGACAGACAACCAAAATTCAGTATATGCTACGCTGTCCATTACGTGGGCACTACTCGATAGGGCCAGTTTCGGTTCGATACAGAAATGCGTTCGACCTTTTCGTTAGCGAATCTAGGATAGATGACGTGTGTGACATCACGGTCTTCCCCCAAGTGAGAGAGATCGAGGACGCTATGCTTAGGGCAGATGTGCCCAAGATGTACACGGGTGCCACTACCCTCCGGACTCCCGGGCCCGGAATGGAATTCTACTCATTGAGGGAGTACCTTTCCACCGATTCCCTGCGCTCCATCAACTGGAAGGCGTTCGCGAGGACTGGAGATCTCATGGTCAACCAGAAGACTAGGGACGCTGTTACTGACGTTTACATCCTTCTCGATGCGAGGGAAGTAAGCAGAATTGGCACCGTTTTGAAGAACCCCCTCGAGATGGGTACTGCCGCTGCAGCCTCAATCTCTAGCCACTTCCTGAAACGCAAGGACTCGGTCTCTCTGGTGACATATGCCGAGAGGATGGACTTCCTCCCAGCAGATACGGGTGACAAACAGTATTACAAGATACTTAGCAGACTAGCATCCGTCTCTCCAAGCGGGTCCATGCCCCTACAAGCTGTCACAAACGCCCTCGCCCCCAGGATCGGACGCGGCTCCCCGGTCTTCATTATCAGTAGTCTTGAGGGGGATGGAACCACACTCCCAGCAATTCGTAACCTCTCGGGTAATGGCCACGAAGTAATCATCCTCTCCCCCAGTAGTATAGATTTGGAGAGGCTCGTCAGCCGAATTCCTCGAATGTCATACGAGGTCCTCAAACTAGAGCGCCAGAACAGGCTTACAGCAGTTTCAGGATACGGTGCCAAAGTGATAGATTGGATGCCAGATATTGAGTTATCCCAAGCACTAATGCAATCTGGAAGGTGATTCTATGGAATTTGAGAAAGGTGAGGTTTTGGAGACACTGCACATCCCTACTCTGAGGCGAAAATGGCAGATTCTTGTTCTTCAAGTGGTCTCGACATTCTCTCTTCTTTTGTTGCTGAAGAAAATGAACGAAGTGTATGGTACTTGCAGTGAACAGTTCATTATCGACCACAACGTCGACTCATGGTGCCCGGCATACGAACACACACGAGGCCTAATGTGGCTCTCTAATAGGGGGGACTTGTTCATCCCCGACTTGCTCCTTGGAGTCAGTAGTACTGGCACCATGTCCTTGGTGGGACCATTGCTAATGTGCGTTGCGGCGGCATTTGCAATGGATCGGTTCTGGGCTTCATCACAAGAATTCCAGACTAGGTTCAACCAAGGCACAATCGCGATTTTCATAGCTTGGATGGTGGTACCTTTCGTTTTCGCTTGGGTGGTTTCCATGGTCTACAACGGTTTGGAGTGGCCAACAGAACACTTGGGCAAACTTTTCTCTCCTTTCCACTTAGTGTTCGAACTTGTTTTCTTGGGGATAGTTTTCGCTCCAGTACTAGCTGGACTCGTGGGAATCTGGGGACTCTCAAAGAGGCCAATCACATGGGCCGTGGGTTACTACATCGTTGTCATAGCCTTCCATTCAGTTCTCACCTTCGAACCACTTGTTTCGGAGGTAGATGTCGGACTCCGGGCCCTTCCAACTCAAATCGGGGAGGGAACGATGTTTGGAGGACTCGTTTCCCCTCTAGCCTCCAGCCTTCTGGGTATCGCCGTCTTGATGCTGGTATTTCTGGAATCTGGCTCTGCTGCGATAAATCATTTGGAGTATGCAGCCTCCCTCCCTGAGGATTGCAAAAGGGACCCTGAGTACGTAAGGCAGTTCAACAACGTGGTAAATGCGCATCTATTGCAGATGGGCATTGTAATTACACTCGTGCTAATTACGACAGCACTTGCGTTGGCCTTCGACGACCTGATGATCTCAATAGTAGGAATATTGGAGGGCACTCAGTGGACAGGTCAGGTGAAGGAGTCTCTGGAACTCCAGATGACGTACGGTAAGGTGATTTCTGCCGGTCTGTTCATTTTGGTTGTAGCAGGGACGCGCTTCATAATTCCTTGGCAGAGCATTTCCGGTTACATCGAGTCAGGAATAGCTAGGCTGCGAGCATAGATCTAAAGCATTGATCTGACTATAATCTTGCCCAGTGAGGTGGCAAGAATCGGAACCACGACTAGGAGGCTACACACTGTGACCGCCAACGCAGCTTCCCCAAGCCACTGCTCGAGAAACGAAGCCAAATAAGGTCCTGCAACAATCGCCCCAATTGCCAAAATCAACAAGGAAGACCTGTCTATCCAAGGAGAGAAGCTACTTTCCCCGGCCCCGGTCCTATCGGGCAACGTCCTAGCCTCATCCATGCACTGTGATTGAGGTTATGAACATCAATTCACCGGATGAGTGGGTTCAAGCATCAGCTCTCTCGGGGTCGTCCATGGGTAACCAGCTGTCCATCGAGTCATGCAGCAGATGCCGCAATGATGCAGTGATTCACCAAGCGTACAGCGGGCAGCATCTCTGCGGCAGGCATTTGGCTTCCTCGATCCGCAAGAGGACATCAAAGGAGCTACGTTTGCAACTAGACCTTCCAAAGGACGCGACTCGGGAGGACGGCTCCCCTTACCGCATTCTTGTTGCTGTATCCGGTGGAAAGGACTCCGCCGTACTCCTATCCATGATGGTTGATATCATAGGCCGACGCAGAGACGTTGAACTGATAGCCGGTTGTGTTGATGAGGGGATAGGAGGATACCGCTCTCCATCCATGGAGTGCGCAGGCCAGCTGGCAGATGAATTAGGTATACGCTTCGAGACCCTAAGATTCCATGAATTGGGGTTCGGGGAAATGGACAAGGTCGTTCAGTTGATGCCATCCATGGGTGAGAAGCACACGGAGGCCAAGGGGCTGATGCCCTGCTCATACTGCGGCGTGTTCCGACGCCAGAGCCTTAACGAGTTAGCACACAGGCTTGGCGCAGACGTAATGGCGCTTGGTCACAATCTCGATGACATGGCCCAGTCAATCCTGATGAATCTTCAGAAGGGCGAGGTCGAACGTTCAGTGCGCCTAGCACCTCATACTAAGTCAGCAATAGATGGATTGGCCCCCAGGATTGTTCCTCTACGTTGGATTCCTGAGCAGGAGATACATGCACATGCCATTCATTCTGCTCTTCCGATATTTCACGGTGAATGCCCTCACGCGCCAGGAGCGATGCGTCAGCAGAGCAGGTCCGTGGTTGCGAGGCTTGAGGCATCCACACCGGGAGCCCGTCATGGGCTATTGCACTCACTCGACCAAATCCGCGACCTCCATCGAGAGGCCCATCCGCACGCCGAGAAAGAGATCAACCGATGCACTGAATGTGGAGAGATAACCAGTAGAGAAACCTGCCAGTCGTGCACAATGAGGCGATGGCTGGCTGAGAGCTCGTGACTTTCAGCTCCCTAAATTATATTCTCTATTAGCTCATCGAGATCCTGCCCTTTGCCACAGTAGTAGCATCGGACCTCCAATGGATCACGACTCATCACCTTCAGCCTATGTGGGAGCGGCTCCCTGGCATTCTTCGTGATGCAGTTCGAGAATGAGCAACCTGCAATGTTTACTAGATCATCTGCTAGTTCGACCTTCAGCTTCTCTGCAACAGCGTGATTTCTGATTATCGCGATACTTGCAATTGGAGCAATCAAGGCAAGCCTGTCGAGCTCTTCCTGATTTAACTCCCTGTCCTCGATCTTAAGGACATCCTTACGCCCAAGCTTGTCACTAGGCACATTCATCACAAGTGATACCGGAGTGGCCCTGCTAATGTTGATTCGTAGCATGCGAATTACTTGCAGTGCATGCCCGGCGGGGATGTGGTCTACCACCGTACCATTGCGAATCGCTGTGACCCTACGCATCTCCGTCATCATTTCACCTTCGGGGGGACCTCTACTCCGAGGCTCCGACACAGCAACGCCATGCGCGTTGGGACTCCGTTGAAGGCCTGTTGGAAATACGTGGCATGGCTAGTGGAGTCGACGCTCGGGTCAATCTCGTCGACTCTGGGTAGGGGGTGCATCACTGCCAAACCCTTCTTTGCCCCGCCAAGATCAGATGCTGATAACTTGTATATTCCCGCTACTTTGGCATACTCATCCTCGTCTGGAAACCTCTCCTTCTGTATCCGAGTCATGTAGATAACGTCAGCCTCAGCGATCTGGTCCTGCAGAGAATCAGTCTCCGAGACTTCGGCGCCGTGAGCTCTTAGGTCCGAGACGATCTCGTCTGGCATCATGAGAGTCTTGGGGGACACTAGTGTCAGGCTGGCTCCAAACCTAACTAGCGCATGAGACAGGCTGTGGACAGTGCGTCCGTATCGGAGGTCTCCCACTAGGACCACGTTAAGCCCCTCCAGTGAGCTGTGGGCCTGTCTGATAGTAAACAGGTCGAGCAAGGTCTGTGTTGGGTGGTTGCCAGCCCCGTCACCGGCATTCAGAATTGGTATGTCTACCGCGTCTGCACTGTACTGCGCTGCTCCTTGCCTAGGATGCCGGATAGCAGCTACATCTGCGTAACCCTCAATCATCTTCATTGTATCAAACAGCGTCTCACCCTTTGCAACCGAAGTTCCAACCGAACTGAAGTTTAGCACAGAGCCGCCGAGGCGCTTCATCGCGGTTTCGAACGACATCCTAGTCCTTGTGGAGTTCTCAAAGAACATGTTGGCCAGAACCTTCCCCTCCAGCAAGGGGAGGTGCACATCCCCCCTAGCTACGGGAAGTAGACGCTCAGCAGCGTCGAGTATCGAGACGATCTCCTCGTTGTCGAGATCATCCATTGTCACAACTTTGCCCATGCCTCTCTGCCCCACGCGCCGGCGGCCCCCTCATATGCCTTGTCATCCATATCCGGCTACACATCGACTCAAAACCGGCGTGTTGATGAGTGAACCGCTATCCCACGGGGATGATGATAATCACCCGAACCCCATTGAGGGTATCCTTCTGCGGAGGTGGGACCGACATTGACTCATTTGCTCTTTCCGAGCCTTCTGGAGGTAGAGTAGTTTCTACTGCAATGGACAAATACGTATACGTAACTTTGAACCCTAGGTTCGATAATAGCATCAGGGTCTCGTACTCTTCTATGGAGATTATTGACAACTTTGAGGACATTCAGCACGCATTGGTCCGCGAGACGATGCGTCTCACTGGAATCACCTCGGGAGTGGAGATTACCACTATCGCAGATATTCCTGGGCGTGGAACCGGACTCGGATCCTCATCCTCCGTCACAGTTGGACTTCTGAATGCCATGCACGCCTTTGCTGGGAGAAATCCCACCAAAGACCAGTTAGCAGAGGAGGCCTGCAAAATCGAAATCGATGTATTGGGTGCACCCATAGGAAGACAGGACCAGTATGCCGCGGCATACGGAGGACTCAACTCCATCAGATTCGGGTCTGAAGGAGTCTCAGTGGAGCCAATACTCCTGAGTGATGAAACTAAGGCAGAGATTTCTAGGGAATTCACTCTAGTTTACACGGGAATGACTCGGAGTGCAAGTGATGTGCTAAGCCTGAAACAGGGTGACACTGAAGAGAGAAACTCCAGGCTTAGATCTATCAGGGAACAGGCCGACTACGCTGTGAGTATGCTAGAATCGGGTGACCTGTCCTCCGTTGGATCCCTGCTCAACGAGGCTTGGATGGCCAAGAGGGGCACTTCAGCCAAAGTTAGCAATAAGGAAATTGACTCACTTTACGACCAGGTCATAGGATTAGGTGCAAACGGGGCAAAGCTCCTAGGAGCTGGAGCGGGGGGTTTCCTTCTTGTCCATGGTGATTCCGACCTGAGGGAGGCACTACTGGAACAGCTGAGCCCAGCTAATCGAATAATGCCTCTCGGATTCGATGTCCTTGGGTCGACCATCATCCATGGTGCTAGCGAATAGGTGGAAATGTGTCAAGAGCCTGCGCCATACTCGTCCTATTTCTCCTACTAGTGGCACCCATGGCCTTCATTTCTTACACCTTTACAGACACTCAGCAGTTTGAAGATTGGAGTGCCGAGCGTCCCCACTTTTCCCAGAGCCAGCCAATTGCAATTCAAGGTCAGTCATTCCTGAACATCACCGGGCCGATTATCCCAAGCTCTCCACTTTCCGCAACATGGTTCGCGGAGATCATCATTCCCGAGTCAATGGGCACCGACCTACTTGAGAACCAGTCACTCGGGCTCAGGGAGCAGATTGATCTTAATCTTGGAAATTCAGACGGATGGATCGACTCAGCGGAATCATCGTCCTTCGCCGAGATAGTAGAATCCTCTAGGAATTGGACTGATGGGGCAGCAGGAGGATGTTGTCTATTCGATTACGTACCATTTGTTGCTCTCGATGGAAACGAGGTATTCGTCAACCCGCCTGCGATTGGAGCCGTAAACAACTCAAATGGCTCTTGGGGCTGGACTGAGTCATCTAGTCTGTCTGGTGCTACCGATGGGCGTACGGTTCGGGTGATCGACCTACCGATGTTTGGTTCACTTGTCGAGAGACTCCCCCTGACCATCAGCCTTCCAGAGGATTGGGAGATTAGGTTCAGTCCCATGATTGAAATTATTTCCGGCGATCCAAGGAATTTCACTGTGAACCGTTCAGAAGCTCCAGTAGTTTTCGATATCAGGATAACGATAGCCCAGAATAACCCTCCTTCGATTTCATCCTCAAGGTTCCCACCAACGACCTCAACAATTCCCCTGACCAAGATTTCCTCATTCTCGGCTGAATGCAAGGACGGCCCACTGGAATCTCCATCTATTCAATGGTCTGTGAGCAGAGAGGAGATTCCCATCGCCACGTTCCTGAATCCGTGGTTCGAATTGACACCGTCTGAGCTTGGTTTCTCTCATGGAGACGTAGCCAGTGTCGCTGCCACCTGCACAGACTTCCATGGGATGGCTTCAATTTTGTACGATAACGTCACTGTAGACGGCCTCGAACCAACTTGGTCTGGCAGCATCCTGTTGCAATCAGGTGCAAATCAGACGATTCACGATCTAAATGACTCTGTGATTGAGATTTCCGCTGGAAGCGAACTAATCTTTGAGGTAAACGGAACTGATGATTCGGGATTGCCTGTCGCAATCGAACTTTTCACCAACATTTCGGAGGGATGGAGGCAGTTTGGGACCAATCAGGAGACCTTCTGGTTCGTTGTTAATCAGGGTCTAGGGATTAATGGGGCCCACATCAGCATTGATGAGAGACATCAATCCAAGGATCCGACTATTCTAAGGATGCTCCTCCAGATTTCCGACGATGCTAGGAATTATGCCAGTCAGGAGTGGCAGATCCGAGTCTTGGATGCCAACCCACCAACCGTGATGATGGATCTGATTGCCAATGGGATAACTCTGGAGATAGATGACTCTGTCCACGAGAATGACCAGATTCAACTGTCTTTCTCCAGGTCGTTCGACGATCTCGACTCCATTGAGGATTTGGTCTGGTCGGTCACTCTGGACGGCGCTTCACTGATCTCCGATGGAAACTGGGCCAGCACAGAGCTACTGAATCTGTCACAATTGCCCCAAGGAGAACACGAGGTTGTAGTTTCTTCAACGGACTCTTCCGGAAACACTAGGACTGAATCATTCGTTTTCACTGTACTCCCTAAGAGTGGCGCACATCTAGTTGTACTCGAAAAGTCCTTATCCGGAGGAACCGAGATTGGGAGCACAGCTACAATTTCGGCGTTGGTTCATAATGAAGGAACAGACGCCGCATACGCTAGGATATGCATGGATGGGAACTGCAGCAGGTACGTTGAATTCCCTGGAGCCACTTTGGAGGGAGGCACGACCTCATCGACAATCGAACTTGAGTTCGTTATTCAGAGCCCGGATCTCCAAGGACTCAGGTTGGAGTGGGACAGCACCGCTGCGGGAACGAATGGAGAGATCCAATTGGAGTATCCCATAGCCTCGGGAGGAGGGGCAGACCAAGCTATTCAACTGACAGTATTGGCTGCGATTGCTGTTCTTTTGATGGCAGCAATCTATCGAAGTAGGGAATCATAGCATTTCCTTGATTCATTGCCGCTCAGCCTACCGCATACCTATTGACCATCACATTGGCACCAGTCCACATGCTCATGCTCCCGGACTACCCAGACAGGGTAATCTCCGAGCATCGCCTCCGTGTTGAGAGAGCCTCATTGATTGCCACATTCACCCTGATTGCAGCCGGAGCGTGGTGGCTTCTGGGATCACTGCAGAGCGATTCTGGAATCCTTATCAGGTTCGGACCGGTCGCACTAATGTTCTCTGCAGCTTTCCTAGTGCCGGAATTGGTTGAGTTCGGCCCCTCTCAGAGATTTAGGATTTCGACTTGTTGCAATGTTCTATGGCCTCCTCTCTTAGCTATCACTGAGGTTCAGAGGCAATTAGGTTCCGAATTACTTCCACTGATGATATTGGCTCTGGTAGTAATCACATTTTGGATGCTCACCAGGCGAGTCCTAAGCGTTTCGCTCAGGTCAAGGCGCTGGAGGGGTCTAACTTCTATTGTAGGGCTCGGACTTGCCATTCCGATTGTTTCATACTCAAACGAACTCCTCTCATGGGGCATAGTAGCAATCCCCCCACTCGCCACAATCGCCCCCGATCTTCTGGCAAAGGATCAACTCCATGGTAATCGGCAGTCTTTCCAGGTTAGACTGAGGGATTCAGAGAAACGCCTACTAGAGATCCAATCAAACAACCCGGGGATGCAACAGCCAGCGTCTCTGATTCAGATCGCGCGTGAGCAGGGATGGGAAGACCCAGAAAGCGGATTACGACTCTTATCTGAGGCGAATCGCGAGGCGGATCGAATCATCGCACTTAGAGAGGATCTAGAAGCAATTAGGGTAGACTCTGAGAAGTCCATAGAGAATGCAGAGAGGGTCACGGGTGCATCCGGCAAGGCCAGGACGCTGTACGATCTGGCTGTAAGGGAGTCCGAACAGGGTTCTATTCGAGACGCCGAGGAGCTCTTTCGTTCTGCCAAGTCAAAGGCCAACGCGATCGAATCCTTCTGGTTGTCTGCTTCTGATGCAATTGAGGAGGCCGAGGGATTGATCGGCGGCGATTCAGGCCATCTTGTGGACGGTGTTCGTGAGGTCCTAAGCGCTGCTAAGAAGGCGATGGAGGAAGAAGATCCCGAGAACGCGCTTGCTATAGTCTCAACAATTCCCCGGCAGATGGAATCAGTAGCCAATCTCCTAGAATCCGCCTATCGCTCAATCGAGGAAGCCGAGCACACTCTAGCAGCTCTTGATGAAAGCTCCTCTGAGGGATACTCTGAGAGGCTGGAGGAGGCTAAGCTGGCACTGCAAGCTGGAGACGCCTCTTTAGCTAAGGGTCTAGCAGATGGTATTTCCAGAGATCAAAGGAACACATCTGAAGCGACCAACTCGGTTCAGAGAGCATTGAGGCATAGAAAGCAGATCGAGGACAGGTTCCCTGTTGGGGAAGGGAGGAAAGATTGGGAAGAAAACCTCGACCAGATTTCCTCATTGGCCTCTCTCGGAGACTGGGCCGGGGCTGCCGATTCACTGGCTCAACTGACATCCGAACTTGACATATTCGAATCCAACAGGAATGATGCACAGGAGCTTCTTGATTTTTTGCAGGGTGAGTGGATTGAGGTGAGGAAGAGACTCGATTCTGCAGGTATTGGACCTGACGACCCAAGCAGGAGGTCTGTCGAGAAGTCCTTGGCGCTGTCTGAGGAGGCTATTTCAGAAGGCAACATCCAAGTCTGCCTAGACTCTCTGGGAACTGCTGACACGGCATTGGAATCCCTTAGAAGAAGGGCATAAGGGCATGGATGAGACCTCAGACATGGCCACCGTTGTGCTAAATTACTAACGTTGGCCCGCTTAGATCAGCGGACATGGTCTAGTGGTTATGACAGTAGGTTCCCAACCTGCTAACCCGGGTTCAACTCCCGGTGTCCGCACCAAGATAGCGCTCACTCCCCCGATGCAATAGAAGCCCACGTCTCCAATTCGCTTATATCTCAGATGTCGATGATTGGTTTTCATGGACCAAACACTGGACATGCAGGTTGCTGCGCTGATTTTCTTGGCCGGCACACGATGCCTCGTCACCAGTGATCTATCTGGTGAGGTTGAAACAACGATAGAAAAGGAGGATTCTGAGGAGCCTGCGCCAATTTCCCCCATCGCAATCGAACTCCCCTATCCCCGTCCATACCCGTCTGTATTGGGGTAATGTCACACTGGGATTGTCAAATCTTCTAACCATGTCAGTCAAAGGCGAGAGCGGTCACCGAGGCACGATGAATGGCGTTTCTGCTGTGCGCGTGCTTACCTTGTTCGCAATCGCCTCCTTGGCTGCGGGAGGCTGGCTGTATCAGAACAACGAGAATGGTCCCGCCTCGGAGGAAATAAACGAATTCAATTTCGATAGTGCCGTGGCTACTGAATCAGGGGATTCGGACGGTGAAGCGGAAGGGGCAAGAGCACCGATCCCAGAAGTCGAATCCGATGATTCCGCCAGCATATTCTCGGACCTGTCGTTCGGGTTGATTGCTGGGGGGGCGGGAACACTCGGTTCTCTCACAATCGCGGCAGCTGTTTCCGAGGCGATTCGCGTAACGGTCCTCGTTGCACTGTTGGCTCCGATGCTTGCAATGAGGGGAAACGGCAACGACCTGCTTACTAGGGGGCGCATCCTAGGATATCTCGAGGCCAACGCCGGCATCCACTTCTCGGCCATGAGGGACGCACTCGGACTAGCCAACGGAGTCACTGCGTACCACTTGCATGTGCTCGAATCTCAGGGCGAGGTTATCTCCTGGAGGGATGGAAAACTCCGACGCTATGCCATCGCTTCCCTTTCTCGCGAAGAGGTCGGCAGAATCAGGAACCCCATCATTGGAACGCGCCTCGCGATACTGGAGGTCATCGCCAATTCTGGCAACGTTGGGATTTCTGGCACCGAAGTCAGGAAGAAACTTGAGATTTCACGACAACTCTTGAGTCATCACATTAGGGAATTACGCAACGCTGGAATGGTGGAGGCGGCCGCTGAAGCGCGACGTCCACCTTGGAGACTCTCCGAGGCAGGCCAGTTGGCTCTACTGTCTTCCCTCAGTGTTTCGAGTTCCGAGGCAGCAACTTGAGTCCGGACGATGAGCCCTATTTGTCCAATCATCATACCAACCGCTTGATATGGGGAGCGATTGCCCCCAGTTCCATGGACAACCGAACCACTAACGCGATGCTCATGCTTGTCGTGCTGCTGAGCGCAGGATGTCTCGAGACCGTCGATGAGATTATCGAGGATATTGGCCAGACGATAGACGCCCTCGAGGGTGACTACCCGCAACTGGAAATGCCCGAACGCACACGCTCCTCGCCAGGCCTGCACAGCTACGATGCCTGCGACACCCTCCTCGAGGACCTGCAGCGGGCTGTCTATGATGAGATGATCGTTTCCTTGGACCAGGAAAGCTACTGGCATTGGGCCACCGAGCCTTGGAGGTCCGGAATCTGGGTCGAGAACGTCGAATTAGATGGCGGTGTTCCGATGACCGAGATGGGAGATGACGACTCTGCGGCATCTCAATCAGGCAGCGAGGCGACCAGTTCGCGTGAGGGAGAGTTCTCTGGGACGAACAACCAGGAAACAGGTGTCGACGAAGCGGACTTCCTCAAGACAGATGGCTACCACATCTACATGTTGAACGGGCAATTGCTGCTAATTATGGGGGTTCCCGAGTTTGGCAACCTGACACTCGAGTCAAACCTAACCATCGAGGGAAATCCCACCC
Organism: uncultured Candidatus Poseidoniales archaeon; assembly: GCA_964563355.1. Taxonomy (GTDB): domain Archaea; phylum Thermoplasmatota; class Poseidoniia; order Poseidoniales; family Thalassarchaeaceae; genus UBA36. The sequence goes on along the minus strand of CAZLVU010000001.1, from coordinate 282,864 downwards.
AGATGATGATTGATGGCGACCGATTGGTCATCGCCTCCTCGATATACTACTGGAGCCTGCCCGACGACAGCGAGCTCAGGAATGTCATGGCCGAGGAAGTCACGATCACCTCGGAGAAGGGTGAGGAGGACTACTCGTACACTTACATGCGAGTCCAGAACCTCGTGAAGTACACAGTCGTCGACATCACTAACCGCACCGCTCCCATCATTGAGAGGGAGCTGTATATCGAGGGTGATTACCACACCGCAAGAATGGTGGACGGCACGGTTCGCTCGATTACGCACCTGTGGACTTACTTCGATGGGATCCGGACTTGGGTTGAACTAACCTCTGATTACTGGGCTGAGGACGACATCGACAAGAGGATGGAAATGTGGAACGAGAGCATGAACGCGACCATCCTGCACAACGAGCAGGCCATCGCAGATCTAACTCTGGACGACTTTGTGCCTCACATCTACGAGATGAGCGATAGTGAACTCAAGATGCACCCGCTCACATACGAGCAATGTACCGAGTTCTCAGCCAGCGCCGACAGCGCTGGTCGGGGCTTTACTACAATCATGACCATTCAGATGCTCAGTGACGACGTTTCTCTCGAGGTCGATCACATTACCTCCACGTGGGCTCACGTATACGCCTCACAGGACACCTTGGTTCTCGCAGAACCCGCTAACGACTGGTGGTGGTTCTGGCGGAACTCTGGATGGGATGACGCGACAAACATCCACTCCTTCGACATCAGCGATGCGAACCACACCACCTACTCCGCCTCGGGGCGGGTGAACGGCACAGTGCAAGACCAGTTCTCCATGAGCGAGTACGAGGGCTCGATCAGGGTGGCCTCCACCTCTGATCTGTGGGGGAGATGGTGGCTTTCGGCCGAACTGGATGAGAACGGCGAGCCGATATGGACCGGCCCCAGCAACCAGGTGACCATCCTGCAGGACGACGAAGAGGGACTACTCTCTCAAGTTGGCTTCGTCGGGGGCATCGCCGAGGGCGAGACCATCTGGAGCGCTCGCTTCGTTGGCGAACGCGGGTATCTAGTGACTTTCATGAATATGGACCCACTTTGGGTACTCGACCTGTCTGATCCGACCGACCCCACGATCTTGGGCGAGCTCGAGGTGCCAGGAGTGTCAACCTACATCCATCCCGTAGACGACAATACCCTGCTCACGATCGGTATAGCTGGTGGAGAGGGTGGAGAGGGCCTAGACTGGTCCACAACCCAAGTCTCCCTGTTCGACGTCAGTGACACCAGCAATCCCACCCTCTCCGACACCCTCCCGTTGACTCCTGCTTACACCGATGAAAACTGCGAGGACATTCGCTCCTGTGGTTGGTCGTGGTCATACTCCGAGGCCACCTACGAGCACAAGGCCTTCACTTACTGGGCACCTGAATCACTCTTGGCCGTGCCTCTATCCACGCATAGGTACGTGTACGATGAGATCGAGATCGACGGCAGGCTCTACTCGTACTCCGGCTACCAGTTCGTTTCGATGCTCAAGCTGATCAACGTGGACGCTGAGAACGGCACGCTCTCGACTCACGGGGAGGTCGAGCACTCCGGGTTCTACAACGAGGACGAGCTGTCCTCATGGTGGTCAGGTACCACCAGCATACGCCGCTCGATGTTCATGGGGGACTATGTGTACGCATTCTCGGCGGCTGGCGCCACAGTCCACCGCACCGACGACCTGCAGTTGATGGCGGAGTTAGAGCTACCTGGGAACGAGCCCGTTTCATACTTTTACGGGGAACCAGTGGCCGTCGAAGCCGAGGACCGTGAGGGAGCAGATTCCTCCAGCTCCGAAGACGACCGCGCTGTCGACGAGACCTGATTCTCAAGCGAAACGCAGAGCCCTGCCGACCGAACCAGGCTCGACCATGATCTCCCCTCGATGGGGTTCATCTCTTGTTCGGCTATGGACGATGGTCCCGTCAACGACGGTGCATACGGGCCAGCCTGTGAGGGGAATTCCCTCGTACGCCGTCCAGCCGACGCGGGTCCACGTGTCTGCATCCGAAATCGACCTCCTCGATTCCATGTCCACGAGTACCAAGTCAGCATCCATGCCCTCTCGTAGTTGACCCTTGCCCTGAATCCCGTATACCTCGGCAGGCCCTTCACACATCCATCGAACGACGTCGGGGATAGAGCACTTTCCATCAGCGGCGTGTGTCAGCATCAGCGGCAGAGATGTCTCGACCCCTGGCATGCCCGAGTGCGCCTTGGGGAATCCTAGGGCCTTGTTTTCAAGGGTATGAGGGGCATGATCTGTAGCAATGCAGTCTATTGTTCCGTCTTTCAACCTCCTCCACAAAGCCTCCCGATCCTCCGTGTATCGAATGGGGGGGTTCATGATGAGCCTAGTTCCACGCTCGGCAACATCATCTTGGTCGAATGTTAAGTGCTGTGGGCAGACCTCAGTCGTGATATTGCTACTCTTGTTTGAAGCGAGCCAATCCGCCTCCATCCCACTGGTTAGGTGAAGGACATGCAGCCTGTGATCGTTTTCATCCGCTAGCCCACAAGCTCTCTTTGTTGCTATCAGGGCGGTTTCGCTATCCCTCCATTCTGCATGCGCTGCAACGTCGTCCCTGCTCGCAAATCGCGCCTTACGCTTGTTCAGCCTAGTCTCATCTTCTGCGTGAACTGCAATAATTCCCGAAGTTCGGGCAAATATCTCCTCTAGCGCAGCTTGCTCATCTACAAGCAGATCACCAGTGCTGCTTCCCATGAAGACTTTTATTCCACACACGCCATCCCTTGGGCTCGGGTTTTCTGGAGTTCCCACAGCGGCTTGGAGCTCCAAAAGGTTACTTTGCGTGGCTCCAATGAAGAATCCATGGTGAGAAACCGCAGTTGAAGCAGCAGATGCAATCTTTGCCTGCACCGCAGTCACGCTAGTAGCAGAGGGCACGTTGTTTGGCATGTCTAGGAACGCTGTGACCCCACCTGAAACTGCAGCCTTGCTACCACTCCCTAGGTCCTCCTTCTCGGGTTGCCCCGGTTCCCTAAAATGGACCTGGGGGTCTATTGCCCCTGGCAGAAGATGCAATCCCTCCCCGTCTATTGTCAACTCACCATCCCTCGGACTCAGATCTCCTCCGGGAGCAACTAAGTCTATTACGCCAGAAATAGCTCTAAGGTCTCCCTGAATGACTTTCCCATCAATAACCATCCCGGCGTTTTGAATCAGAAGTGATTGTTCCATGCGCTCCCCATTGTGGCTGGTGACAGCCCATTGAATACAGTTCGCATTTCAGAAGCTGACAATTTCACATCAGTATGTGTAAAATAGAACAGCCCTCAGCGAGGCGTTAGCGGGTTGGAGTAGTCAGGTTATCTCGTCGGGCTCATAACCCGGAGACCGGTGGTTCAAATCCACCATCCGCTACCAAGAACCCAGTGAAAGTGAAAAATCACCACACTGCGCACTTGTCTATAGGATATTTACTTTCAAACAATCACGATGTCCCCTTCTCTTGTTCATATACCTCGGAGCTCCAAGGGAATCCAGATTGGTGAGAGGATGACTGAGGAAACAGCGAGTGAGAAGATTGAGGTAGAAGAGATTGTGATTGAGGTGGACGAACCAGAACCAACCGTAGAGGACTTACCGGGAGTTGGTCCAGCGACCGCGGAAAAGCTGCGAGAGGCAGGATTCGAAGACTTACTAGCTATTGCAGTAATGAGCCCTCCCGAACTTTCTGAGCAGGCTGAACTTGGAGAGGCTGTTTCAGCCAAGATTATTGCCGGGGCAAAGAAATTGGCTAACATCGGAGGCTTCGTTAGCGGCGTAGCACTCTTAGATCGCCGCAGAAGAGTCCAGAAGCTGACCTCCGGGGCATCCTCACTTGACGAGTTGCTTGGAGGCGGATTCGAGACACAAGCAATCGTCGAAGTGTTTGGGGAATTCGGCAGTGGCAAGACTCAGATTGGCCATCAACTTGCTGTGAATACAATTTTGCCCCTTGAGGAGGGGGGATTCGACGGCGAGGTATTCTACATAGACACTGAGGACACATTCCGCCCCGAACGTATTGCGCAGATGGCAGAGGGCATGGGCATCAAACCCCAAGACGCATTAGACAGGATTCATGTTGCTAGGGCTTACAACTCCGCCCACCAGATGTTACTAGTGGACGAAATAAAGAGAATGTCAAAGAGCCTCGACGTGAAACTGATCATTGTGGACTCTCTGACGAGCCACTTCCGCGCAGAATACATTGGCCGTGGAATGCTTGCTGCCAGACAACAGAAACTCAACAAGCACATGAAGGAACTCAAGCAGGTTGCAGATGTTCAGAACGCTCTAGTCCTGGTAACTAATCAGGTTATGGCCAAGCCCGATGCTATGTGGGGGGACCCAACTAGGGCTATCGGTGGCCACATTGTAGGTCATGCAAGCACATTCCGCCTCTATCTGAGGAAATCGAAGGGGGGCCGGAGAATTGCCCGCCTTATCGATAGCCCAAACCTGCCTGAGGGCGAGGCGGTCTTCACCGTGACATCCGAGGGTCTGCGCGATTAGCGCAACCCCGGGGTCCGAAGGTTATGCTGGAAGCTCCGAGAGGGCAACGCCTACTTCATCAAGAAGGGAGGAGACATGACCCTCGTCGAAGCCCAGATTCAAACCAGCTGCGGAGAAGAGATCGGGAAGTGACTGAGTGTTACCAAGCGTCATGGCGGTTGCATAGTCTTCGAGGGCTTTTTCTGGATCCTCCCTATGTGTTTTCCAGAGCTGTAAAGACCCCAATTGGGCAATTCCGTACTCTATGTAGTAGAAAGGAGCCCCGTAGAGGTGCCCCTGCTGTTGCCATGAAAGCTCTCTGAAATCTGAATGCCCACTCCAATCCATGTTGGAGCCAAACTTGTCACGAATAGAGAGCCATACCTCGCCCCGCTCTTCTCGGGAGTGACTTGGGTTCGAGTACACCCAATGCTGGAATGAGTCTATGGTAGCAATCCAGGGTAGGAGGAAGACAACACCCTCAAGGTGCACTCTTCTAGCCCTATTGGCATCTTCATCGCTGTAGAATTTGTTCCACCCAGGGTGGGTTAACAGCTCCATGGACATGGAAGCAACCTCCGCAAACTCGATCGGGTAGTCTCTTTCGTGAATTAGTTCCAGATGCCCGCAGTACAGGGAATGGAATGCATGACCAGCCTCGTGAATCATGGTCTCCAGATCTCCCTGTAGTCCAGCAGCGTTCATGAAGATAAATGGGACACCGCTCTTCTCTAGGTAGTACTGGTATCCTCCAGGAGCCTTTCCCTTCCTTGTGTCCAGATCCAAGGTATCCATCTCGACTAATTTATCGAACTTTTCTCCTAGGTCATTTGACATTTCATGGAACATTATTGTGAGCTTTTCGACCATTTCATCAACTGTTTGGAAGGGCCTAAGCGGCTCTCTTCCATGAATATCCGGACCCACACCTGTTTTCTCGTTGACATCCCAAGGTGATAGCTCACCTACTTCCAAGGACTCCCGCCTATCTTTGTTTATTTCACGCAGGATTGGCATACATACGGCTTCTATGGATTCATGAAACTCAATGCAATCCTCTATGGAATAGTCGAAACGATGCATTGCCCTAAACATGTAATCAGTGTAGCTCTCGAAACCGGCATTGAGTGCCATCTGGTGCCTTATTTGAACCAGATCATCAAATATCTGAGACAACCTCTCACTGTCTAGCATTCTCCGTTCGGCAACTGCGGTCCATGCAGCCTCTCGCTCAGCTCTTTCGTTAGACTCAAGGAATCCCCTCATTTGGGGAATCGTCCTCTCCTCGCCATCAAAATCAACGGTCATAGCCCCATTGATGGCCTGAGCTTCGGTAACGAGTTCCGTCTGTTTGACGCCAAGCGGAATGTTCTCTTTCCTGAATATATCTACATCGGTCTTCATCCCCCTAATCATCAGCCCATATCTCTCGGGCAGATCATCAACTGAGTGATGCTCAACTATCCTCCTGTTGAGTGCGTCTGAGAATTCGGATAGTTTGGGCCTCACATTGCTTACGAAGTCGAGGAAAGCACCCCGCTTCTCCTCACTTTCAGTATCGCAAGTCATTGCAATATACAGCAGCGCACCAGTCTCTGAAATGTGTTCTGCAAGCTCCGAAGAATCAGAAATTAGACTCTCGAGGCAGCTCGAACAGTTCAGCTCCCTCTCAACAAGTTCATTCACGAACGGCTCAAGGTTTTCCCATTGAGTTGCATCAAACTCTTCTGGCATGAATCCTGATCCCATTTACAGGCCTCAATTATGATGCGGTTGCGGTCCGAGTGGAAGTGGCCCTTCCTCCCTGGTCCACTTGGCACACTTCCATACGTCAACCGCTGAGATGACTTTCTCCCTAATTTGCTGGAGGTCTGGATGGCTTGGATTGTTGCTCTCTACCCAGCATGCTATGCAGAAACGCTTGCTATCGTGAACAAGAAAGTTTCCAGACGTGCAATCAATCTCGCATTTTTCGCAGGTTCCGTAGCCATGAAACTTCGCCATGCAAACCAATTAGTGCTCCTAGGTCCCACCTATCAATTTGACTCCCTGAGAACATTCCTACTAGAATTCAGATAGTGCCATGTGAGAGAGAAAAAGGAACTCCATTTCCAGGTTTGAAACCTCACCATTGGTCTTCGAACCGAGCCTCCTCAACCCATCTTCACTCGGTATCGGCCTCTTCGGAAGCAGAGATCCACCGAGATGCTCAATTAGACGTTCAGCTTCCTCGTTCAAATCGTTGTATGTGTCTCTGGGGATTGAGAAGCCCCCGAAATCCTCCCCTATTTCGAAATCAGGAAGCGAGACGATCCATGCTGATTCGTCTCCTTCCTTTAGGCCCGCTCTTTCGAATGCCCTTGAGATTTGATGCGTTCCCGAAATTTTCCTTAGAAACTCCGCATCGGGCGTCTTTGCAACCATCGAAGCCGACTCTTCGCTACGCCTTAGAGAGTACCAGGTCGTCCAGAGATGAAGCTCGCTAGCTACAACCTCGAATGCCACTAGGAGCCACCTATTGCTAGGCCTCCATTCATTGAAAACTGATACGACTGCAAATACGTTCTCGATCGGTTCAGCCAGCATTAGTCCCCAAGCAGGAAACCAAGGCACCGGATGGTTCGATTCCATGACATCCGATGGAGTCTGGTTGAAGAATGTGATTAGCGTTTTCTCCCTATTGCCCTACTGGCCGAATTGACAAGATTCTCAACCAACAGGTTACTCCATCCACGGAGGTCTGCGAGACGTCCTCTGTCTTTTCCTGTCATTATTGCCACATCCTGAGCACTATAGACTCCGAGAGTATTGGACATTTCTCTGGCCCTGACTCTCCCTACTCCTCGAATTGCTACAAGTCCAAGTAGGTCTGCCTTGCAGCCGAATCTGACCCTGCGATGCGTTTCATCAACCGATTCAAACAAGGTCTTGTGGGCGCCTCTATTCATCCTAGCCAAATCTCCATCCTCCATGAGTATTCTTCGCATAGAGAAAAGTAGCCATTCAAGCAACTCCACACGGCTACGCAAGTCACCAGGCTGAACCCCCCATTCCTCTTCTATTGCCTCCAGGCTTTCTTCTTCCATCCACGCTTGAACTACTAAGACACCTTTCATCCTACGTTCCTCCTCCAAATCAACCGCCTCTGCCAGAAATTCCCTCTCATGACCATGCAAAGCCTCCTGAATTGCATCATACTCACCTCTCCTCGGCCAGAGTGGTAGGAAATCAGGAGTACAGGCAGCCAGATGCAACAGACTGAGTGGGGAGACTTGCCCCACTTCGTCTTCACCTGAAACTATCTCCATAGCCCTTCGTAGCCCATCATGAATTATTTTGCCTGAAATTGGGTTTAGGTATAATCTGGCAATCCTAGAACCAAGGCTAGTTGGCTTGTATGTCATCGTTGCGGGTTCAGGAAGGATGGGCTCAGAGGCCTCGTACAGACTGGCCTTTCTGAATCCGAAAATGGCAGGGCCTTTCCTAGGGGCCAGTTCGCGTCGGCGCCTCTCGTCCTTCGGGATAATTTCTAGCCCTGGAATTCCAGTTGCGGAATCTGCCCATGAAGGCATCTCGTCCTGCCAATTCTCTTCACTCGGTGATTCCGATTTATTATCTAGAATCCTTTTCTTGACTTCCTCGGATTCTCCGGTCCTGTCAATCATCCCATTGTCTGCAAGCCAACATATTACGTCATCAACCCTGGTCTCTAACGTCTCCGGATCCATCTGAGTGGCCAAGAAGGTCTTAGTCAAAAAACGAGTGATTGAGTCTCTATCATTTATCCCTGCGGTAGCTATAATGGATAGCATATGGGTGAGAAGGGCACCATCTTCCTCTGCGTGAAGTGCACTTGGATTTGCTAGTTTCGATGTCACTTCTTCAGGGTCTCCTTTCAGGTACCTATCAACGAGGAAACCCTCCTCATCCTTATTTTTTGAAACCAAGATTGACTCACCAAACTCATCATACGACGGCCTTCCTGCTCTCCCCATCATCTGCCTAACCTCAATAATTGGAAGAGGCATACTCCTCGCAGCAATAGTGCTCCATCTTTTTGTATCCCTAATCACAACTCTACTCGCTGGCAGGTTTACCCCCTGTGCTAGAGTTGGTGTGGCAACAATGCAAAGAAGATGACCAGATTTGAACCCCTCCTCGACGATTTTCCTATTTGAGGGAGTGAGGCCTGCATGATGGAAACCCACTCCTCCTCTAATGGAATCCTCTAGCGATTTCACCGTCTTGGATGAGCCATCACTTCCTCCGAGCCGATTTGCCAATTGTTCCCACTCATTACTTGATTCGGAGCCAAAGAAATCTTCTCCCTTAGCTTTCAGTGATGATCTGATATGCCTTGCGAGCTCCCTAGCTTCTTTCTGGGCCGATGATCTAGAAGAAACGAATACAAGCAACTGCCCCCCCTTGCCAATAGTGTCATCAAGAACGGCGTGTAGGTTCTTCTGACTACCCCCCTCAAGACGTCGTGCTTCAGGTAATCCATCCCTCTCATCATCGGGCCCCTCAACAGAATGGAATCTGAGATCCAAGCCAGTCAACGTTCCCGAATACAGTGTGACGGGCCTCCAACTAGATTTTATGAGGCGCGCGTCCAGCCATGCCGCCATCTCTTCAGCGTTGCCAACCGTAGCGGAAAGTGCCAGTAATTGCGCATCATTTCTCCGATGCATAATCATAGATAATAGAATCTCTAGAGTCGGTCCTCTGTTCGGGTCATGCAAGAGATGAAACTCGTCAGTAACAACAATCCCGATGTCATCCATTAGTGAAGGATTCCCTCTAAGCATTGAGTCTAGCTTCTCACTGGTGCAGACAATAATGTCAGAACCCTCGATTGAGCTCATTTCGGCACTCCTATCGCCTATGGAGAGACCAACCTTGAGATCGACACTGGCTCCGATCTCTTTGAGTTCCTCGTACTTTTCTGAAGCCAATGCCTTTAGGGGGACAATGTAAACTCCTCTTGAACCCTTCAATTCATTGGCCAGCCTATGGGCCATGGCAATGTGTGCGACTAGGGATTTTCCGCTTGCCGTCGGAATCGTCAGCATGATGTTCTCACCTTTCAGCGCACGAGGCAGGGCCTCAGCCTGAGGAGGAAAAAGCTGTTCAATGTTCCATGATTTCTTTAGCATGGCTTGAATTCTAGGGTCAATTTCGAGATCGCTAACTCTGGTAATTTCACCAGCCCCCCCATCGTCCACGTGACGACTCAGATTCGGCCGTTCTAAAGGATGCCGTGCAGAAGTCAACTCCACCTGTGATAGGCAGGATGCCCTTCTTTAACTGCCACGAATAGTCCTTCTCCGGTCGCGCAGACTTCGTCACCGGCAGATAGCAACATCGCGATCTTAGCCCTGTCCCCTTCGATGCTGACTACCTCGCTCCTGACACATAGCTTCTCTCCAAAGGGAGTAGGCCTCCTTAGCTTGATACTGTACGAAGCTGTGACTGTGCAAGGAGGTTCTGATTCGCCCGCCTCATCCATCAGAGCGATAGCGGCAGTCCAATTGCCATGACAGTCCAGCAGAGTACCGATGATGCCACCATTGACCATTCCTGGGAATGCTTGGTGCTCGTCCTTGGGTTCGAACTCCATCTCTAGTCCTCCTTGGACCCGGAAAGACCTGATTCTGAGGCCTTCGGGGTTGTTGGGACCACAGCCAAAACAGATACTGTTCGGCGCATGCCTTTCCTGAACAGACTGCCCATCTTCCACTTCCATGCAGCATCTTGTAAGCTCATTGGAATTGAATATTCCCAATCTGGGTGCGCGCATCCTATTAATTCGTGATTACCTGCCGAGCATAGTGGCTGCAGACGGAACCGACGATATTGAAGCACCGAGCCAACCCGATTCGGTCAAACCAGCCCCAAGGGCGAAACGGAGACGATATGCGCCAATCAAGATAGCCAACCAAATTCCGATCAGGCGTAGAAAGGAGATTGAGAAGGCTCTCGACGAGGTCGGAGAGACACCTGTCAAATGGTCCAGGGATGGAGGTTTCAAGACTCATAACTTCCTCAGGAAGAGAATCAAACCTGGCACCATTAGGCACCTTGAGTACGATCTCCTGGATGTTGAAATTGGAGAGTCTTGGCCTGTTCCGATCAGTGTGGTTCACGGATCAAGACCCGGTCCAGTGGTCACTTTACTGGGTGCTGTGCATGGTGACGAATTAGTAGGGCCGCTTGCACTGACGTATCTTTGCGGTCACAATTTCATGGGCCCAGAGAAGGTGATCGATCCGAAAGTCCTCGCTGGAACACTTAGAATTGTTCCAATAGTAAATCTTCCAGGATACCGTCGCAGGATTCGATACTTCCCCGACGGAAGGGACCTCAACCGTTCTTTCCCCGGGAATCCCGATAGTAACACTACATCAAGAGTGGCTCATGGGCTATGGGAGAATGTCATCAGTGGTAGTGACTACATTGTTGATTTCCATACTGCAGCCAAGGGACGAACGAATACCCCCCAGATTCGTGCCAACCTAGCTCACCCAAGCAGCAATCGAATCGCACGAGCCTTTGGAATTGAGACGATTCTCGATAGTGAGGGACCAAGAGGATCATTACGTCGGACTGTAAATGATAATGACATAGCCTGCATAACCTTCGAGGGTGGTGGCCCAGACGAAGCAGACCCTGAGTCGGTTCAGATTTCCATGTACGGTGCCATCAACCTACTGAGGAGTCTGAGGATGCTCCCCGGTTACCCAAGCAAGCCCAGATTCCGGATCCTAGCGTCCGGCTCGGTTTGGATACGTTCCGACCAAGGGGGTCTTCTTGACGTACTTGCCCCAGCAGGAAGTTTTGTCGAGGAGAGGGAGATAGTCGCAACGGTCACAGATCCGGAGGTTCCGGGGGAGAATCATGACATCATCTCCCCTATCCGCGGGCTCCTGATTAGTACAGCAACCCATCCGTTTGTCAACTCCGGCTCCCCTATTGGACACATTCTGCCAGTGAAGAGAGGGGTTGCAACCTTGAAGAGGAGACTTGATGACGAGGGATGCCTCATCATCAGCGGGTCCGACGGCGATCCTCCTTGGAGGGAGGACGATGACATCGAAGACATCGCCATTTTCGGTGAGTGGTCAGGTGGCTCACCAGATGCCGAGTGGGGTCCTGCTGATTCTGCGGACCAGGAAGAGGAAGACTACTAGTCTTGGACCCCTCACTTATTCTCCTCGTCCACCAATCTAGAAATCTGTGGGGCTGATGGTAGCTTGATGCCCCGGTTCTCCGGTCTGACTGCCAACCTCCCGGGTGTGATTCCGTAAGCATCGAGAGCGTCCTGAAGCTTCCTGTTGTATGATAACCTAGTTCCAGCCAGTATGGAAGCAACCACCAATATTAGGATGAAGCCAATAACCCCAACCAATCCAGCTGTTTCGAAAAGAGTGATTAATACTCCTCTTGGAGGCTCAGGCTTGAACCAAATTTCTATTGATAACTCCCAGACTACCTCGGTTGTCACCCCAGAGTCTACCACAGTTGCAGAAACATTGTGAACCCCGCTTCCATCCTGACAGAGGCGATCCTCTAAATCTCCCCATGGCTGGTTGCAATCTATCGGTGGCAGAGAAATCCCCATGCCATCTAAACTGATGTTGCTAGTGAGGGAATAGTTTCCAAGCGCCCAAGTGATTCTGCTATCCACATTTTCCGAGATTCCAGAAATTGAGATCATCAGTGACTCGTTTGCAGAGTCCCAGACCAACGTCTCAGAGAGGTCCGGTCCAGTTGCGATTAATGATAGCCTGTCCAGCCCCTCATCAATTGAGCCGTCACAATCGTCATCAATTCCATTCCACACCTCAGCGGCTTCGGAATTCGTACTTCCTAGCAGATCATTGCAATCCTCAAATTCGTAAAAGCCATCCATGTCCCTGTCGTAATCGAAAACTAGAGGGTCGGACATCTTCACCAGTATTTCGGCCCCGTCATCTAATCCATCTCCATCAGAGTCGGGAGAATTCGGATCAGTGGAGTGGTTATGGAATTCATCAAAGTCCCACACCAAATCTCCATCAGTGTCCATGTTCCTGAAATCCTCATCAACCTCTTCATCACAATCGTTGTCTTTCCCATCCAGGGATTCTGGCTTGTCAGGGGCCCTGTCGAAGTCATTATCGTCACAGTCTTGGAAAGCGTACCACCCGTCTTTGTCCGCATCGGGATCAGAATCTAGTGGGTTGGAGTCGAAATCTAACACTTCAATCCCATCGGGAAGTCCGTCATTATCCGAATCTCCATCATTTGGATCGGTAGAGTAGTTGTGGTACTCTTCGTAGTCGGTGAGCCCGTCTGCGTCGGAGTCAGTGTCCCAGAAGTCCTCATCTACCCACAAGTCGCAATCGTTGTCAATGCCATCCAGAGTCTCATTCAGGCTAGGCGAACGACCAGAATCCTCATCATCGCAGTCGTCGAACCAATAGTGCCCATCATTGTCGTCATCAGCGTCTGCAGTTGTGGGGTCCGTTCCAAGAATTTCCACCTCAAAGGAATCGTTCAGACCATCTCCGTCAGTGTCTGGGGTTGTGTGATTGGTTCCATAAATGTGGTATTCGAACCAGTCATTGATCCCATCACCATCGGCGTCGGAATCATTGAATCCATCATCAATCAGTCCGTTACAGTTGTCATCAATCCCATTAAGTGACTCAGTACTACCGGGGTTCACTTCCGGATTTTCATCATCACAGTCTTGGAAGTGGTAGTATGAGTCCGCATCCGCGTCCGGGTCGAACACCAGTGGATCAGAGTACCAGATCTCTATCTCTTCCAAGTCATCAAGGCCATCGGAGTCGGAATCAGCCAGAAGTGCATTGGTGCCGAAAGTGACAACCTCTTCGTAGTCGTCTAATCCGTCTTGGTCCGAGTCGGCTTGATTGGCTTCAGTTCCGTAGATAACTATCTCCTCGTAGTCGCTTAGACCATCATCATCGGAATCATCGTCCAATGGATCGGTCCCGTGCAATTCGGTTTCGTTGTAATCGCTAAGACCATCGTTGTCATCGTCCTCATCCACAAAGTCGCAAATTCCGTCGGAATCTGAATCACTGGGTATTGAACTGGAGTTTAGGGGGTCGGTTTCACAAGGAATCTCAAAGGAATCATTGAACCCGTCGTTATCATCATCCGAGTCTATAGAATCACACAACCCGTCCTGATCGTAATCATTTGGGAATGAGGTTGAGTTAAACTGGTCCGTACCGCAAGTGACTTCGTCCAAGTCAGCCCAACCGTCGTTATCATCATCCTCATCGTTGTAGTCCGGCCACCCGTCTCCATCGAAGTCAGAAACGTTTCCGACCCCGTGCAGTATCAGCTCCCAAGAGTTCATTGTCCCCCCATTGTTGTTGCTGACAGGATCCCTCACCCTTAGCGTCCAATTCCCAAGAGAAGACTCATCCCAGTGGTGAACGCTGCTGAACATCCAATTCGAGTAATCCGCATCAGTGTCCCCGTGCTCCTCAGCAAGTGTTGAGCTATATCCAGATGGCGACTCAAGGATTATTTCCAAATCACCTCTGTCAACATGAGAAATGTCAACCACCAATTCTACCGATTCTAACCTTATGTCTATTGGGACGTTAACACTGAATTCGGTCCATGCGCTAGCGCCATCTACCAGGTTGGCATTTGGGAAATATGGCCCAAAGGTGGCGTTAACCTCTGCCCCGCTACTGGTCCAATTTTCAGCCATGGCCACTGCAGCACCCGCGTCCACGGAACCGAATCCATATTTGTGAGAAACCATGTGACCGGCGCCGTTTGGAAACCATGAGGAATCATTGGAATCCACAATCCGGGCACTTTTTACCAGTATGTTTTGAACATCTCTCCATGATAGATTAGCATTGGCTTCCAGTACCAATGCAATTACTCCTGCGGCCAAGGGAGTCGCACTCGATGTCCCCCCAAAGGTGTGAGTCACGTCTCCCCCATCATAGCCCCAAGAACCGCTAATGTCAGTGGTGGTAATCCCCTCTCCATCGCCATCCGAGTGGGCTGCAATGAGGATATTGGCACCGGGTTCTGCGTACCATGACTGCTCCCCATTGTGATCTATAGCAGTCACTGCAATGGAATATCGGCTATTTGCATACCCGTCGTAGTTTGAGTTGTCATTGGATGTGAGGCCGTTCCCGGCAGCCCAAGTGTATATATTACCCAAACCCAATCTTCCATTGTATACAGACTCCTCCATCGCAGCAATTGTCAATGGACCCGGGCCAACCAAACTCAGGCCATCGTCGTAAGGCCCCCAGGAGTTAGTGTAGATGTCGATGTCGTCTCGGTAATAACTCAGAGCGTCAGATTCCAGAATGTCATTGGTGCCGCAGGCAATTAGAGTCGATCCGGCTATTGTGGCCCCAAAAGCCGCTCCTGTCACATCAATCGAGTTGTTTCCCACAGCCGCAGCCACACCTGCCACGGCAGTGCCGTGTCCATTCCATGATTGGGTCGGACTGGGATCTCCATCGTCGTTGCACCAGTCATAGGAGAATGCAGAGACATAGTGAGGCTGCAAATCCGAGTGATTGTGGTCAAGCCCATCATCCACGACGCTAATGATAACTCCAGATCCATCGTATTTCTCCCAAACTCCAGAAACATTTGCGTCCTCTCCTATGAGCCCACCAGTCTGACCAGTGTTCTTCAAGTGCCATTGCTCGTCGAATTCGGGGTCATTGGGCTCGTACCTCAGGTTTTGTTGCTTCTCTATTACGGGTGAGAAGGATTCAATTTGCCCCGCCTCACTTGTCGCGATCAGTCTTTCCAGTGCAACTCCTGCCTCATTGAATTCCCAGATGTAAGCCCCTCTCAGGACGGGTGCCGAATCCGAATAGTCTGGGGATGCTATGGTGCGGTAGTGGTCCTCGATGGCGATTCCCGTTACAACAAGCCACGATGTGACCCCATCTAGCATCGAACTATCGTATTGGCTCAAGTCGGACACTCTCTCGAAGGCCAGTTGGACTGCACGAGAGTAAGTTGGCAAAACCTCTTCGTTTTCAAGGGGCGAGTTGGGTTGCCCTTGGACCTCAGCTAGAGAGCTTCCAACAGGGGAAAAAATCAGTAGAATCAGTACCATCAAGGCGTCGCGCACGGTGGAACTCGATTCTCCAAGTGATATAGCCGTTCGTCTCAACTGTTAGAGCAATTTTCCCATTTTCAGCTATTGGTCTGACGAATTTATCCTCCAGTACATGAATGGAGCAACAACCAAGTACATCAGAACCCCGTAAACTCCTGCAGGCAGACTGAGAGTAGATAATCCTCCACCAGGAGCTGCCAAAATGAGCCCACCCACGGTAATTCCAACAGTGGCGTTCTGAATACCACTCTCTATCGAAACGGTAGTCGCTCTTTCTAGTTCGAGGTCCAGTAACTTGGCACTGTGATAGCCTATAGTCAGCATAAGCACATTTAGGACGACGACTGCAGGACCCAGCGTTCCTATGTTGTCCATCAGGGTATCCCATTCGCTTCCTATAGCGGCAAGTACGATTATGACAAAAAGGACTGCTGCAGTCATGCTGACCCCTTTCTCCATCCCATCCGCAGTGTCGGGCATCTTGTGTCTAACTGCCATGCCAATCAATACTGGAACAGTGGTCAGCAGAAACATGGTTATCCCTAGTCCCAGAATGTCAATCGGTGGAGCCGACTCACCCATGAAGTGACTCATGGAGACTCCAACAATTATCGGAAGTGTAACTACCGTTGCCACGGAAACCACCGCGGTGTATGATATCGAAAGGGCCGTGTCACCTCTAGCCAGCTTTGTTAGGATATTTGACGTGACCCCACCAGGGCAGCAAGCTAGAATCATCATCCCGACAGCTAGTTCTCCTTCCAGACCTGCCAGAATAGTTACCGTAAATCCCACGATTGGCAGTATGATCATTTGGTTTGCAACCCCGACTCCAAAGGCCTTGGGCTCTTTTATCACAAGTGCAAAGTCCTCGGTCGTCAGAGCGATGCCTAACGAGAACATGATGAAAGCTAGGGACAATGGTAGGATGACGTCAATGATGACGTTCCCTTCTTCCTCAATTTCTTCCTGGGCCTGAGCTGGAGCTGCAAACATGGTTAGCAGGATTAGGGCCGAAATTACTGCAACGCCCAATCTCCTCATGGAACCACGAGGACTTTGTTATCGTTTAACCTGTATGTTCACGAATCATTGCCGTAGAATTCAGAAATGGCCGAATGGACTTCTGCGTCTGTCATCATTCGCCTCTGACTTTTAGCAAACTCGAACATATGGGCAACCAGTCCATCGTCGACATCGTATCCGTTCCTCTCAAGCCAATGAATCACATTGGAACGCCCGCTCATGTGCCCTATCCTGATAACTTGCTGCAGACCGAAGTCGCCAGCCGGCACTCCCGAGTAAACGCGATCAGCAAGCCAACTGTCTCCTTTCTTCATTGCCTTAATTACAGCTGAAGCATGTACGCCAGTGCCAGTTTCGAAGGCATCTTCCCCAAACACAGGGTAATTGTGTGGAAGTGCGACCTCAACGTACTCGTGTGCCTTACGCATGTATTCGTTGAGAGCTGTCAGGTCGTTATTGATCACACCCATGAGGCTGAGATTGACCAGAGTCTGGTCAAGGGGCGCATTGCCCGCCCTTTCTCCTATTCCCAGTGCAGTCCCGTGAATTACGTCCGCCCCCGCTTCGTATGCAGCAAGATTGTTTGCAACTCCAAGGCCTCGGTCCTGGTGACCGTGCCAGTTCACCTCGATGTCTCTTCTCTTTACCCCCGAGTCAGGAATCACTTCGTTTTGGATGAACTCTAGCAGCTTACGCACCCCATTGGGTGTGACGTGGCCGCAGGTATCGCAAACGCAGATTCTGTCGGCACCTAGTTCAATCGCACGGGAGTAAACGTCTTTGATCTCCTCAGGTTTACTCCTAGTAGTGTCTTCAGTGACGAACATTACCGGAATGTCGTTGTCTACGGCGAAAGTTACGGCTGCTTCCGCAGTTGAGAGAATCCGATCCATTGTCCAACCCTCTGCGAACTGACGAATCGGACTGGTCCCTAGGAATGCGCTAGCCTGGATCTGACGTTCGTGCTTGGCTTGCAAGTCAACTAGAGGTTCGATATCAGATACCACCGTTCTAACAGCACAACCGGGTCTAATCTGATACTCCTTCTCGCCCATATGACCGAGAATCGAATCGATGTGATCCACATGGAATGGTCCAGCCCCCGGAAGACCAAGGTCAACCTTCTGAATGCCCAGTCGTTCCATGTAGTCAACCAGCTCTATCTTCTGCTCTATCGTTGGGTTGCGAGCACTGGGGCTCTGCAGACCGTCACGTAGGGTCTCATCGTCAAACCACAGTTCGTGGGGGTGATTCGACTCATCGCGATTGATTTGGTAATCAATCGAATTCCAGTCGTAGATCAGATCATGTTCCTCCACAGCCTCACCTACACATCTCCATGGCTCGTTCGGTGTTTGAAACCATCGGGCAGTTATGACGAGGTCCGGATCTCGCTCCGTACTATTGAGGTGAATGCCAACAATGCTCCCATTACGGCACCAATAGTTCCGAAACTCGCAGTGACCAACACCACGAACATCAATGCTAGATACAACATCGAAATGAAGAAAGAATTAGCTGCACTGGGAATTCTGTTATTTCCATCCGGTTGTTGAGAAATGTCGATCCTCCATACTGTTGATGCATACCAGAAACTCAGACCGACAACAGTCAGTCCTAACAGGTGGTAGTTATTACCCCCCTGGTCTAATTCTCCAAAGCTCAGCGGCCCCCCGAAAGAAAGAACAACTAGGAGGATCGAGTAAATCTTCATCTCTTTGAGGGTCCTCTCAGAACCCTTCACATTGGGCATCATAGGAACTCCGACATCGGCGTATTCTTCGGAGCGATAGAGCGCTAGCGCCCAAAAGTGAGGTGGAGTCCAAAGGAAAATCAGGACAAACATGAACCATGGCATCATGCTACCTAGGTCGAAAAGTGACTTGATTGCCAATAATGCGGAATCGGTGGAAATTGATACGCCATTCAAACAGGCGGCCCACCCTATCAAGGGAGGGGTGGAGCCCGCAATCCCTCCAATCACAATATTTTGCGGTGTGCTGCGCTTCAGCCAGATGCTGTAGATGAAAACGTAGAAGAGGATACTGAAAGCTGACCAGAATGCTGCGATTTGGTTTGACAGTGCCAAGAACCAAGCTACTCCGGCGATGGAAATGACAACTCCGAAAACCAATGCAGAACTCGCCGACACCGCTCCCGAGGGAATAGGCCTTCCCGCAGTTCTGGTCATTCTTGGGTCTATGTCTCGATCGTACCACATGTTGATTGCATTGGCACCACCTGCAGTTAGGAACCCCCCGACCAAAACCACAATCATGGTCTCAGCGGATCCGGAATCGAGTCCGGAATCCAGCATATCGTGGACAATCACTGAACAAATAGCAGTGATTTGTAAAAGCACCACTACCTTGGGTTTGGTCAAGATCACGTAATCGACTAGAGAACCCATCATGACAACCTTCCACGGTTAACCATAACCGATCCGAGCCATGCTGTTGCTAGAGCCAAAAAGGCCAGAGATCCTAGAATCAGATGGAGCAGGGAAAGGAACTCAAAGTACCCGTCATTCATGTTCCATGACAGGACATAGGTCGCACCAATGGCAGCATTGGCCATGAAGACCCCAGTAGCCACCCAGATCCAATTCCTTAAAATCACACCATTTTCGACATCAACGCCTCCTTTCCAGAGCGAATAAGAGGCCCAGAGTAGTGAAAGCCCAACAATCACTACTAGCCACCTGTGGATCATCTGCGACTGTGCAATAATGTCATTCAGGGTGCTAACTAGCCTATCCTCGCATAGAGGCCATGAACCGGGAAAACCAGAGATTCCGCAACCAGAGTTCGCACCGTTTGTAGTGGAGACAAATGTGCCTGAGAATATGGCCAAGATCGCACCCAAAGCCAGTAGTCCCGTACCGCTCTTCCACTCATTTGCGAGCTCAGAGTCGAAACAAAACCACGCAGGCAACTTCCCCTTATCTTTGGAAGCTGAAAGCCACACCCAAATCAGGCTCATTGTGAAAGCTAGGGCAGAACCAAGGTGCAGTACGACACTCCAGTTTTCGTTGTCTAGTTCCACTGTCAACCAGCCCACAGCACCCTGCCAAATTATCAGAATCACAGAGATCATTGTTGCCATACCAGTCTCGGGACCCAGACCCTCGTCTTGCCTACAAAGCCACAAATTGAACAGCACCAAAGGTCCTAGAACAACTCCTGCCAATAGCCTGTGGAACCATTCAGTGAAAATCTGGAACGCGGAGTATCTGTGACTGGATCCCCGTGAATCAATTTGATTCGGGTTCTCCTCGTACCACTCCTGTTGCTCCTGTTCGGAAATCTCGAAGCCCCAGGTGCCGAAGCAGGTAGGCCAATCCGGGCAAGCTTCTCCTGCATCATATATCCTTATCAGCCCTCCAATTGCGATAACGATTAGTGTCAATCCTACTAAGGAAGCTGTAAGTCCCCTCGCATCCACATCACGAAGCAATCAAATCAATCCCTGTAAGGGGTCGTGACGCTTCACTCTTCCTCGAGATGCGGGTCTATGTCAATTGGAATTCTGTTTTGTTCGTACTCGAGGCTCGCAATTTTCATTGGATCGAGGACGACCTTTTCTTTGGCATCATCAACCCCATAGAGCTGAACAAGCTCATCGTTGAACTTTTCACGTAACTCGTCCTCAGTTACGAAAAGCGGTGCTCCCATGCTGATCTGGAGTGCCCTAGCTCCGATTATTCTAGCCTTTTCAAAGCGAGTATGGGCGCGTGCCGGTTCTACCATCGAGCGGGCCACCGGAGACCCCCAAATAAGTCCTATGACTAACATGGAAGGTACTGGGAATGCCTAGCTCCTCTCAATCATCATTGCTACAGCGTTTCCTCCACCTAGGCAGACAGTCACGACACCCCTGCACCCTCCAGTGCGTTCTAGCGCGTTGACAAGGGTCATCAGGCACCTCGTCCCTGTGGCACCCAGAGGGTGCCCAATAGCAACTGCGCCTCCATGGGGGTTGAAACGCTCTTCCGAAACCCCAAAGGAACCCTTAATGGCGCACGAGGCCGAGGCAAATGCCTCGTTATGCTCGAAAATGTCAATGTCTTCAACGCTCATCCCAGTTTTCTGAAGCAGCTTGTTTACTGTTGTAATTGGAGCTGACATCACGCGATGCGACGCAACTCCTGAGGTTGTATAGTCTACAATTCTAGCAAGGACAGATAGGCCGTACTCTGCCACTGCCTCCTCTGAAGCGATTAGCACTGCAGAAGCACCGTCTGAAACCTGGCTAGAATTTCCAGCCGTAACTTGACCACCTTCCTTGAAAGCAGCTCCCAATGTTGCTAGGGTTTCTATGTTGGTCTCAGGGCGAATCCCTTCGTCCCTGGATAAGCCATTCACTGGGAAAACTTCTCTCTCCAACCATCCTTCCTCCCATGCCCTATTTGCCCGTGCATGCGAACTTACTGCGAACTCATCAGACTGCTCTCGACTGATATCGTGCTCCTCGGCCACCGTCTCTCCCGTGTTTCCCATCGAATCCCCTGAAAATGCGTCATTCAACCCGTCATGCATGAGGATCGACTCCATGGATGCGAACGAAACATCCACCCCCTTCTTGGCGTCTCTTACGAAAAATGGTGCGTTGCTCATTGACTCCATTCCACCGGCAACCACCAGCCTCGAGACACCAGCCTTGATTTCTGTCGCTGCTATCATCGCTGCCTTTAGACTGGACCCGCAAACCTTGTTGATTGTTGTGCAAGGGGTGCTAACCGGCAACCCCGCTCCAATAGCCACCTGTCTAGCAGGAGCTTGCCCTGAGCCAGCTTGCAGAACTTGCCCAATGTACACTTGGTCTATGGCCCCACTGGCAGCCTCTATTCCGGATCTTTTCAAAAGCTCCTTGACGGCCATTGTTCCTAACTCTACAGCGCTGAATTCAGATAGGGCTCCTCCGAACTTCCCCACAGGAGTGCGCGCGTATGTGCAGATGACCGGCTGGGGCACGAGTCACCCAGAGGCGAGTCCCCCTTCAATGACACGATTGGAGGATGAGTGGGAGATTACGAATCTGCAATGTAGCCGTAGAAATCAGCATTCTGCAATTCTGGCCTATCTTGAGGTTTAACAAGGATGGTTCTAACCTCCCAAAGATCCTTGAAAATGCGGTATTTGGAAGTTGCATCTAGGTAGTCGACACCACTGGTGCCACCAGTCCCCGTTCTTCTACCAATGATTCTTTCGACCATGCGGGCATGATCGTTCCTCCACTTGGCCATCGATTCCTCCAATTCAACGAATGCATCAATCAGTTTCCGTGGCCAAGTCAAAAGAGGCAGCTCTCGATAAGACTCAATGAAAAGAAGGCCGGCCCTGGCTCTGCTAACCTTACCTTCTGGGATGAGGAATTTTGATGCAGAATCGTGCGCTGAGTCCATCCTAGACTTGACTTTCCCGATATCTCTGTCACTCAGCTCTGAAATTCTTGCAACCGCTTCCTCCCCCATCCTTCGATGGGATTCCAAATGAGCCTCAACGTATTCTCTTACAACCTCTCCATCACCTTCGCTTCCAATGGCCGAGCCCATGATTGGTGTCCTCTCAATCCAATTCATCAGCGAAGTATAGAGCGAACCCTCTTCCATCGCCGCCTCGAGGCGAAAAAGCACCTCGGCATTTTCTCCGCCCTTTTCAGCTAGCTTTCTGAACGTGTCCAGGGGGTCTAGCCCACCGACCCGGTCCTCTGTCTGAAGCCCAAGTAGGGTCTCGAACTCACGCATCTGGAAGGATTCGAACCCAGATGCCATGCCCAAACCATCTCGAAAAGAAAGGAAGCCCTGTGGGGTTAGTGTCTCTAGAACAGACCATTGGCTTGCCATTAGTCGAAATATCTCAGTGGTCCTAGCTAGGTGATCGACAGCCCGGGGAATGTCGTCTTCAGGGACTGGGATTTGTCCTAGAATGCCCTTGGCCTCGTAGAGTTCTCTAATTACTTGTTTGAACCACAGCTCGAAAGTCTGATGGACGATTATGAAGTGCATCTCATCAGAGTTGATGCCCCTTTCCTCACCCTGAAGCTTGAGTAAATCATGTAGCTGTAGATAACCCCCGTAGGTCCAGTTGCCCGAGCCTCCGTAGCCGCCCATGCTATTCCGATGGGGGGGTGCGCTTGAAGGATTGTGCCGTCCACGAACCTCTCAAAAGTGCCAATCCTTTCGAAGTCGCATGCCTGAGTCGCCTGGTGGGTCCAAAGAGCGGGACTCCTCGCATTCAGGCCCGGCCCCAGAGTTGCTAGTCGAGGACGGAATTGAACTCAGGATTGCGTTGGAAGAAAATGCTGAGGAGTTGTTCCTACTGATAGAAGCCAACAGGGAGTACCTGAGGGAGTGGCTGCCGTGGTTAGACGATGTGAATTCTGTGAATGACGAGATTTCTGCCATCCGAAGAGGGTTGAACACCGAGGAAGGGTGGATGTACCTAATATTCCTCGATGGCAACATTGTCGGAACATTGGGGCTCAACTCGATTGATTGGGCTAATAGACGGGTTACAATTGGATACTGGCTCGCCGAGGAACTGATGGGCAAGGGGATTATCTCCAAATCCTGCTCTCGGCTTCTGGACCACTGTTTCAAGGATTTAGGACTTCATCGAGCCGGTCTCTTAGCCGCAGTTGAGAACCAAGGCAGCCGAGCGGTCGCAGAGCGATTGGGTATGAGGCTGGAGGGGATCTTCAAGGACAGGGAATGGCTATACGACCACTACGTCGATGCAGCCGTGTATGGAATCACAGCCCCAGAGTGGGAAGCAAGCAATCAGGGTTGAATCAGACCGTGATCTTCAACTGCGCAACCACTAGGTGGAAGGCAAGCTAGGACATCACCATGAGACAAACCGGTGGCCTTTGAGATTTTATTTGCCACATTCTCCTTCTTCTGTCGGCCTGGCAAGATTTTGGCCCATCGTTGGCAGAATTTCGAAACAGTATCCGGCACTCCAGAAATTGGTATCGGTACACCGTTAACCACTGCCATCCCTACCGCAAGCTCCAGAGGCAGATCTCTGTGCCAATTCCTCTTTCCACGGACCACGAATGAACCTCGAGCCAGCGTCTCCCCTGACTCGGTGGTCTTGGAGACTTGGCTAGATCTGACGTGGAATGCGGTAGCTGCAGCACCCCCGCCCCCCCAAGCTCTAGACCAGCACACTGCAATCTGAGCTGCCTCGGACAACACCTTGTCTGACAGTCCCCTCGCATCTTCCAAACCATCTCCGAGGTTCTGCACGATCTGCAATGATGCAACTCCATCCGGAACTGTGCCTGAATCGCTTTGGCTATGGATTAGGCCATCCTTGAGTTTCAGTGAACAAGAGGGAGCACCGTGAAGGTCTGCATGGAAGTACAAGTCATTCGAGGTCAGATGCTTCCGAACCACAACATCATTGCCTTTGGCGTCTCTTCCGCCGATCAGTAGGTTCCCTCCTTTCACCAAAGCCCAACGATGTTTCTCAAACCAGAAACGCCTGCTTCTTTTCTTGCTTCTGAGTCGACCAGATGCAGCTTCCTTCGCCGCACGTTTCTGAGCTCTAATTCGAAACTCCTCAGTCTCTTCTAATGCCACCTGAGCTCCTCTGGCTTTGCCTTTCTGAACTCTCGCCTCTTCGAAGTACCTCTGCGCGTTTTGGTGCACGGTCTTAGCCAAATAGAGTGTCACACTAGCTCCTGGTTCCCCCTCCTCGTCTGGAAGGAATGCCACCATGCTCTGTTTGGCCGGGTCCACGCTGTCTATCCAAGACACATCGTAAACCTTGTCTGCTACATGCTGCCAGCCTTCTGACTCAACTGCATTTTTCAGCTGATTAAGCAACGAATCTACGTGCTGCCAATTGTCTTGCACGGCTCTACCCAACTCTTGAGTAATTGCAGACCTCTCGGCAAAGCGATCTATGGCAGCCCTTTGCTGGGATGCTCTCCGGTCTAATTTTGCGTTTTCCCCGGCCTCATCCTCACCAGTGATGATCATTCGCTCCTCCTCCCTGCGGATGAATGCAGCAGCATCGTGGGAGCCAAATACCGAATCATACGCGAAAGACAGTGATGGAACAATTACTCTCAATTCGGGATCGGTGTCGGGCAGATCAATTGGCGAGAACTCGTCAATCCCTGAGGCAGCATGGTCCCTATCAGATTCGCTCTCGGCGTTTTCCCACCTCTCCTTTGCATCGGCATCGACCATCCACATCATCGCATCTTCTCCACTTTCAAGATCTGCAAGCATTGATTGAACTCCCTTTTCCAGAGAACTCCTTTGGATACTGGTCAGTGATTTGGCAGCTGCCTTCTCGTCCAGATCCGCTATCGAGCAGGCAGCGCTACCGTAGACCCGACCTAGGTTAGCTCTTGCTGCTAGTGTACGGATGAGGTCATGTTCGCTGTCATCAAGGATCTCCTCAAGGGACCCTCTACTTATTCCTCTGGGGTCGAACATTTCTGGTGGCGGCGAGTAGCTTACACCCTTTTTTAGTGAGCGACTGGCATACTTTGCATGAGTAAGAGGACGGATGATCACACCATCCTCATCCAGAAGTAGAACGTTGCCGTCCCGGAAAAGCTCGATCACTAAGTTCAATTTTCCACCTCCATGCTCGAAGGTAAGTTGAACCACTCTATCAAACCCAAATTGCTCTACAGAAATCAGACGAGAATTGTTCAGGTGTTTTCTCAGAATCATTGCGAATTGTGATGGGCGTGCCGGCATCGGCCGGTCTCTGGTGGAAGTATACACGCGCAGTCCTCGGACTATCACTAGGTCAGTGGATGGACGGCCCTTGCGGTTAAGCCTGAGAACTATCTGTTCGTAGTGTGGCTGGTAGGCCTTACGAGCTCGGGCACCAATCAATGTTGAGAGCTCTCGCACGACCCGCGCGATCTCGAACGAAGAAGACTGTTGACGCATGCCACTCATATCGGGCGGCCCGCCCGACCTTCATCAGGCAATCGCTACCAGCAAACTCCCATTTTATTCGATTGAAGACTGGAATTCCTCTATTTCTCTTAGGACAGTTGCCTCATGAGCGTATTGGTTCGAGGGCACTTCGATCATCTTGCAACTAGGCATCGAATCAACCACCTGCCTCACCTTGTCGATTCCGTGTAGTGTATCAGAAGACGCAGTCATTACAGCGCATGGAACGTCAATGTCGGATAGGTCCTTAGGCAGTTTGTAGCCCAGGTTCGATCTGGCGGAAAGGAGCATTCGAGGGACGTCTTGGGCTAGTAGGGCTCTACGATACCGAATCTTCTGACCTTCCTCCTTTGTCCTGCGATCCACCACCCAGGCAACGAATTTGACCATCCTACGGTAAACAAACATGGGCAGTGGTATGTTTATGATGACTTTAGACCATAATGGGAACTCAAAATCGGGATTGGGCGCAAGCAGAACTGAACTCCGTCCTCCAAGCTCACCCCTCTGGTAAGCATCAATTAGGAGCGTTGACCCTAGGGATGATGAGTACCAGTCCACCTCGGAATGATTTACTCCTAATTCCCTCAACGCTACAGCGATGTCCCGACCGTGATTTTCCATCGTGAAGTCATATTTGGAAATCCTCCTGTCAATCCTCGCACTGGCCTTCTCCCTGGTTTCTAGGTAATACAGTGGTCGACGTTTGACCCACTCGGTTACAAGGGGCTTCCAGCCCTCGAAAACGGAACCCCATCCCGGCACAATTACGACGGGATTCAAGGTAGCTGCGTTTTCGTTAGTTGGACTCCACATCAGCACTCTGATGGACACGTCCTCGGCTACCTCGACCCATCTCTCTTGTTCATTGGCGCCCTCTAACTCGGGAGCCCCCTTCCAAAGCCAGTCCACGCGGCGAAGAATCGGTTATGTGATTTCAGCATTCTCTAGAAACCAGTCACCTTCTACGACCGCCACCGCCACCGCGACCGCCGCCACCGCCGCCACCGCGACCGCCGCCACCGC
>CAZLVU010000001.1:157331-256120 GCA_964563355.1 uncultured Candidatus Poseidoniales archaeon | reverse complement strand
ACCGCCGCCACCGCGACCGCCGCCACCGCGACCGCCGCCACCGGATCTTCTTCCACCCCCAGAAGAGACTCTTCTGGATCTGGAGCGGACTCTTCGCCCTCTACCGGGCCTCCCGAAGTAAAACCGGGGGCCCCACCTACCCCCTCCATACCCACCGTGATGGTGGTGATGCACGACATTAGAACCGTCATGGTAGGGCTGCCTCTCACCCGAAGGAGAGAAAACGTACTTCGGAGCGTTGCTGAACCGAGCGTTAACAATCGTGACAATCAGGATGATTAGGAAAATTGGCATGCAGCAGAAGAATATAATCACCCCCACATCGGATGGCGGGTAAACCCTGATGTCGGTGGGATCCTCGGTATCATAGTAGAGCGTCACGGTGCTCCCAATGGGAATCGCCTCGTTAACCTCGAATTGCATGCAGTCATCCTCCGCACCTTCGTAATCATCCAGGATGGTGATTGGGTAGCCGTCAACCTCTGCAGTATATTCGGAAGAGGCGACGGTGTAGGAGACATCTATGTCGGCCCAGCATTCGAGTTCGTACCAGTAGTCACAGTAAGTGTCACCCCAACTATCTTCGTAGCAGTCCTCGTACTCGATCCAGCTGTATCCAGGGTAGTTTTCGAGAATTTCTGCTTCGGTGGTATTCCACTCGCTCTGTCCCGATGACACTACTGTTCCCATCCCGAAAAAGAAGACGGTCAACATCGATGCGACACCTATTGAGAAGGCTTCTCCCTTGGAAAGCCACCAAAGCCCGAAGACCCCGCCACCTGTCTCCTTGGCAATTTTCTCCTTCCTCTCTTGGTCTGATAGTATACCATCACCATCCACGTCACCTCCGACTCCACCGGTAACAACCCCCACAAGAGTTTCACCGGGAGCCTCAGATACGGGAACCCCACTAGCCTGCGACTCCTTTTCCCTCAATGCTGCTAACTTTGCCTCATGCTCCGCCTGAGCTAGCTCCTCTTCTCTCTCGAGCCTCTTGATCTCAGCATCGTCTAGTAGATCCTCGACCTTTTGCTTGGTGTCTTTCTCCTCGTCCCACCAACGCTCTTCCTTTGCCATGCAAACACCTGTAACCGAGGGTAGAGCCTACAGATTTGAACATTGACCCGTTATTCGGAAAAGTACGACCCTTCATCATTCAATACATCACCACAGCGAACCAGTTCTTGTAGGTGGGAAAGCGTTTGGTCTCGAGCGAGGTCTTTGTGGGCCCCGGGCGAATCTTCGTAAGCGACCATTACTATTTCAGAGAGGGTTTTGGCACCTGACTTTATCGCCTCGAGTACCTTTCTGTGCCTGCTCTTCCTGTGTTCAATGTACTGAGAAAGCAGCCTCTCGGGATTGGGAACAAATGGGCCATGTCCCGGGAAAAGAACAACCGGTTTCATCTCCCTTATTCTTTCAAGTCCGGAAATGTATGCGCCCATGTTGCCATCTGCAGAGGGTACCAGAATTGTCCCGACCGAAGTGCAGTTGTCTGCAGAAACCACTCCTGCTTCGCCCACAAGGCAAATCTGGCCCGGACAATGGCCCGGCGTCTCAATTACCTCCCAATTGACATTGCCACTTGGGCCGCTGAGAGTGACAAGGTCCCCATCAACAAGCACTCGTCCAGCCGAACCACCCCCAATAGCCGCTAGCGTTTCTTCACTAGCCCAAACTGGTGCATCATAGATTTCTGAGATCATTTGCTGATCCCCCAAATGGTCCTGATGCCTATGAGTAAAAATCGTAGCAATTATCGAACTACCGTCATCTTCTATCTCCCGAACCTTTTGAGAAAGTACCACATAGCCAGAATCGTCCCTGATTGCGGGATCGACGATCACTCTCTGTCCGCCTATCTCCCCAAGGACGTAGCAGTTTGTGTGAGTCGCCGGGGGAAGTGTAATCGTTGGAATTAGAACGCACTCAACCCCTGGGCCATACTCGTATCTGTGCGTTCCAGAAGGAGGGTCGGAAGCGAGAGAGTCACAAGCCGACAGAAGCCCCCCCTGCTCCTCAATACCTCTAATCAAATCTCGCAATATTGTGACTATAGGTGCTGGAAGACGAAGCTCGTTTCCCTCCCAGGAGGAGATCAAATCATCTGGATTCCACCACTTGAACTCATCGAACTCACTCCTCCCGGGTGGAAAAGATGGATTCGCTACCGAACTCCCAATTGGGACGTGGAAGAACAGGTTGTGGAATCTGATTGGCGATTGTGGCGGAGTCACCCTCTCTGTAATAACTTGACATTGGAAACCTTTGACACTCAATAATCCCGATTTCATAGCCTCAAGCCATCCGGTCTTGTCTCTGCAGACCATTTCACGCGTTTCCGAATCTACTTCCAAGAAACCCCCACTTCCATCGGGAGAAATCCCCACCTCTTCCACCATCTCCCTCAGCAGTGCGAATGTAGCAACCCTGTCCTCCCCCCTATCGTCCAACCATTCTGGGTTTTCCTTAGCAGCCCACCTGTCTACTCTACTCACTCCACCGCCCGGAAATGACCAGAGGTCTGGGAAAGATGGTAGCTCCGAAACTCTGTGACCTAGCAATATTTCGTGACCTTCCCCGGCAGTTCTGCTAATCATCACAGAAGCAGAAGGACGAGGCCCCAACTCCTCAGTTCTAGGTAGTTTCACGCCTTCTGGCAACTCGTCCATGACTGTTCGAGGGGATTCGCGGCTTCAACCCCTACGACAACGATTGAATACGCATGCGAACCTCCGCGAGCAATGACAACAGTGTCTATTGCCAACACTAGCACTTCTACAGGAGAACGGCTACATGAGGTTTCAATGCCAAAATTTGGACTTGGCGTATATTTGATGGGCGAACCAGGAGAGTGTAAGGCTTCAGTTCTACATGCCTTGGAGCATGGGTATCGTTTGATCGATACCGCGATGGCCTACGGGAATGAGAATGAAGTTGGCGAGGCAATTAGGGAATCGGGAATCGACAGAAGTGACATTTTCGTTGTCTCCAAGCTAAGACAACCCCATGCGAACAGCCACGAGGAGACCCTGGAGAGGTGCCAGCAAAGTCTAGAGAACCTAGGTTTGAATTTCATGGATCTTTACCTCGTTCATGCGCCCCCAATTGACCACTCTGCCCGAGGGCCGGTATGGCAGGGCATGGAAGAGTGCCTATCGAACGGTTGGGCTCGCTCCATAGGGGTCAGTAATTACGGGGCCCACCATCTGGATTCCATGTACTCCTATGCTACACTAATGCCCTCAGTCAACCAGATTGAGATTAGCCCTTGGCTCCAGAGGACCGCACTCAGGGCGGCTATCAGTGGAGTGGGGGCGGTACCGATGGCATACTCCCCACTTGCGCGCGGTCACAAGATTAACGATCCCGGGATCTCAGCCGTGGCAGGCTCCTTGGGATGCACTCCAGCACAAGCCGCAATCAAGTGGTGCATAGACACCGGTTCCATCACTATTCCCAAATCCAGCAACCCATCTAGGATCGAGGAGAACATCCTATCATTATCCATCGATCTATCGGGTACCGAGGAAGCCTTCGCTGCGCTGGAGGAGTCTTACGTCTCAGGGTGGGATCCGACTTCGGAGCCGTGAGCCAGTGCGTCCTCCCGAGACCATCGAGGAGGAGTTAGAGATTATCGCAGATGCGCTGGATGCTGGAATAGATCCGTTTCCCCCCAAGAGGCAGACATCTGGGTGGGCTAAGTCCGCACTTGGCTGGTTCATGATTGTGATGATGGTCAGTTGGGTCTCCCAACTCCTGTACAGATATGTTGACTGAGTTCAGCCTTCCTTTGATTCGAATCTGGTAGTCCCTCCCGGATTCGAACCAGGGTCACGAGATCCAGAGTCTCGTATGATGGACCACTACACTAAGGGACTTCCGAAGGACCGAGTAGGGAGGGATATTTCAAGAGAACCGAGCAGCGTAAGCCCTCAGGAAGCCCTGAATTTAGCATTCACCTTCTTCAGACTCTCTTCGCTCGGGCGCAACAATCCTTCTGGGAGCGCCATTAGGGGGGTTTCGGTAAGATTTAGCGAATCAGTAGCTGTAGGAACATCCGGATTGTAGTAAAGAAGGCCGGTGACGTGACGCTGGGCATTTTCGGCTTCGTGAATGGCCCGCAGTGCTGACACAGCATCGCTTGGGTCGTGTTCTGCACTTACTGTCTCTAACCTGAGGGTCGAACCATCGAACAGACTGATTTCCTGAAACTCTCCCTCAGGGATGTCGACCTCGTCCAGAGGTGAGAAATGCGGAATGTAATCTAGGATGTGCAAAATTTCGTCGTTGCCCTTAACGTAGTTGTAGGATCTGTAGGATTCATCGTTATTGGCAAAGGTTACGCAGGGGGAGATGATGTCAATTATCGCCATCCCTCGATGGCTCATCGCCGCCCGCATCAGGGCAGTTAGCTGCTTCTTGCTACCTGAAAACGAACGAGCAACAAAACTACACCCCAGATTGACTGCCATCGCACATAGATCGATAGGCGCCTGCTGGTTGATCGCACCTTTCTTCTTCTTCGATCCCCTCTCTACGGTAGCACTGTACTGGCCCTTGGTCAGGCCATAGACACCGTTGTTTTCGATGACGTAGACCATGTCGAGATTTCTTCGAATAGCATGAATGAACTGTCCTATTCCTATGCTAGCCGTGTCACCGTCACCTGAAACAGCGATGAAGGAGAGATCCTTGTTAACCATGTTTGCACCGGTGGTGACTGATGGCATTCTACCATGTACGGTGTTGAAACCATGGCTCTTGCCGAGGAAGTAGGCAGGTGTCTTTGAAGAGCAACCTATGCCGCTCATTTTTGCAATCCCTTCGGGGTGGATTCCGTTTTCCCACGCAGCCTGTATAATCACGTTTGAGATCTGGTCATGACCGCATCCCGGGCAAAGTGACGACTTACCGCCAGTGTAATCGGACTTTTCCAGTTCGATTACGTTCAGTTTCATTGTCATTGGGCCATCACGTCCTGCAGGGTTTGGCCAATCATGTCGGCATATTTGCGAGCTCTTGGTGGGAGGCCATCACTGTAAGCAACGCTGTGGAGCTTTGGAATCAGGTTGACGGGGAGCTCCCGCCTAAGGATCCCGTGTAGCTGACCATCACGGTTGATTTCTAGGACGATGTTTGTCTCGTGGCGCTCTATGAAAGCCATCACTTCCGAATGAATCGGTAGGCCCCTGACTCGGCATGTGCTAACAGATAATCCCGTTTCCTCGAGTATATCGTCTATCTCTACAATGGTATTCTCCATCGAGCCATAGAAGATTATGCCCACCTGTTTCTCTTCCTCTTCCCGGATGATGGGGGCCGGAAGAGCATCACGGGAACCGTCAATCTTCCTCCTGAGCCTAGCCATAGTATCGACGTATACCTGGGGGTCTTCAGAGTAAACGCCGTCCTCATCGTGCCCCGTTCCTCTGTAGAGAATGGGATCTAATCCGCTTCCAGGAAGTGTTCTGTATGGAATCCCATCACCGTCTAAGTCCCTGTACCTACCGTAATTAGAAATAGAATCCAACTCATCTTGGTCGTGAATTACCTTCCCACGATCCATCGACTCACTAGGATACTGGAATCCAGCTGTGCCCCATCGGTTCATTCCTAAATCGAGGTCGCTGAAACCGAAAACTGTGGTCTGGTAACGCTCGGCGAAGTCGAAAGCCCTCCAACCGAATTCAAAGCACTCATCCACTGTTCCTGGAATCAGAACTATGTGCTGGGTGTCCCCATGACTGGCTTCATAGAGCAAAGTCAAGTCACCCTGCTGAGTCCTAGTTGGAAGCCCAGTCGAGGGACCAACTCTGTTGATGTCCCAAATTACTGCAGGGACTTCGGCAAAATACGACAAACCGATGAATTCAGACATTAGCGAGATTCCAGGGCCGCTCGTACAAGTCATTCCTCTGCCGCCCGCCCATCCTGCACCAATCACCATTCCTGCGGCAGCTAGTTCGTCCTCTGCTTGAACGACTGCACATGTTGCCCCTCCGTCCCCGTCGCTCCTGAGTTCTGGAAGCCAACCAATTATTGACTCAGCTAGAGAAGATGAGGGTGTAATCGGGTACCAAGAGAGGAGGGTTATGCCTCCATAGATTGCTCCTAGGGCCACAGCTTCGTTTCCTTCTACTAGGAAAGTGCCGGGGTCTTTTTCACGAGCTTCGACGCAGTGTTGACACTCAAAATCCCAGTTCTCCTCCGCGTAGGCCCTTCCCTCAGAAATCGCTCTGGTGTTCAATTCGATTGCCTTTTCCTTTCCTACGAACTGGCTTTCTAAGGCATTATCAATTGCTACCTGATCAATTCCCAGTAGGTGGGCAAGTGCACCTACGTAGTACATATTTGCCATCAGTCGAGCTAGTTTGGGATTTATCCCCCTGGCCATTTTTGTCATAGGCATTCCCAGTAGAACGCAGTCTTCGCGCTCTAATGGCAGTTTCACATCCTGGTTGTAGACTACCACCGTGCCGGAATCTAATTTCTCCAGATCGTTAATCCATGTGTCCTTGTTCATCAGAATCTGAATGTCGGTTTTGTCACCAGGAGCCTGATAGCCCCGATCACTGGCCCTGATGATGAACCATGTGGGCAAACCGGAGATGTTGCTGGGAAACAGGTTCTTGCCACTCACTGGGACGCCCATCTCAAAAAGAGAGTGCATTAGGATCAGATTAGAAGACTGAGAACCGGTGCCGTTCGCGGTGGCGATGTTAATTACAAAATCGTTTGCGTTCTTTCCCATTGCTCTCTTTGTCCCCAGCGCTGAGTGCCTCCACCGGTAGCTCGCAGAATCATGGCATTGCATCAGGGTCTTATGCGTTACCATGCAGAATGCCCCCAATTTCCTTGCCGCCGGTCTTCCGCTGCAATTTTCTATGATGGTGCGGTCGGCCGCCCGATGCCTGTACCCGAAGAGCTGCAGAAATCTTGGGACGAGGCCTTGCAATTGATAGAAAATGGCGACCCCAAGGGAGCCTTAGAAATCCTACGACCAGCATGGGAGTATGCTCAGAACCCACAACAGAGGATTCGCACTATCTGGTATGCTGCGGATGCGAATGTAGGTTTGGGCGAGATTGACAAGGGAAGCCAGAAGCGCCATTGGCAAGAGGCTTACAAGAACTACTCGCGCGCTCTCACGATAGACCCCAAGAATAAAGAAACTAGACGGAGGATGAATAAGCTCGCCTCGATGATGGATGAGAAGTCCATTTCACTAGGACTTGGATTCCAGATGTTCGACGAAGGCAACCCAACCCCCCTCGGCCTGATGGCCATGACCGTAGCGGTCTTTCTCATTCTGGCGTCTTTCAAAATTCTATTCGATAGACCTGAGGTCAATCCCATCGTACTACTGGAAGTGGTGTACACTGTTAATGGGAATGAGATCAAGGGCGAGATCGAGATTGAACTCTATCAGGATGATGCCCCTCTGCATGTAGAGAGCTTCCTCTCACATGTAGAAAACTTCCGCTACGACTTCACCGAATTCCACAGAATCATTGATGACTTCATGATACAAGGTGGAGACATAGAGCACAAGAGAGGCAGTGGAGGGTATGCAGCACATTACTACGGGTGGTGCAACGGCCAGGAGGTCCCCCTCGAACAATGCTCCTTGGAGTCTTGGACCATTCCATACGAACATGAAAATGGGCTAAGGCACACAGCTGGGGCACTCGCAGCCGCTCATGCAGGGCTCAACACTGACGGAAGCCAGTTTTACATCGTGCCAGAAGATGCCGAGCCATGCCACCTCGATGGAGACCGTGATTCGATAGACACTAATGGGGATAATATCCCAGACAGCTGCATCGAGGCTCCGGATAAGGACTGTTCGGCCGCAGGCAAGTCTTGTCACACTGTCTTCGGCTACGTGATTTCAGGAATTGAGCACGTCAACGCAATGAGTGAGGTCAGTACAGACAGCTCGAACGCACCATCCGAACCCGTAAGACTACTGAAAGCCACAAAAATGTCGTAATTAGTTTCCCTCTCACACGGTCAACTTCATTTACCACTCACGGAGGGTTGCAAGCAGGTGAGTCGATGCCTCCAAAGGACCCACTAGGGGCGCTTTCGTCTTTCGAGAAAACAGACGGTTCCAAAGCCAGGTTTGTAGACTTGAACATATTGCAGAAATCAGGCGTCTGCAATCTGGAAAAACTTCCCTTCACAATTAGGGTCTTGCTTGAATCCGCATTAAGGAAGTGCGATGGTTTCCTGGTCAACGAGGACGATGTCACTCGAATCGCTTCTTGGTCTCCCGATATGACTCCCGAGGAGATTCCATTTAGTCCAAGCAGGGTAATACTACAGGACTTCACAGGTGTGCCCGCACTGGTAGACATCGCTGCTCTCAGGGATGCAATGAAGGGCCTTGGGGGGGATCCATCAAAGGTTAACCCGCAGGTACCAGTTGACCTAGTCATTGACCACTCAGTCCAAGTCGATGTTTCAGGCCTGTTTCCCGATGCCAGAGAGAGAAATCTGGAGATAGAGTACGAACGGAACTTCGAGCGATACAAGTTCCTGAAGTGGGGCCAGCAGAGTTTGAACAACTTCCGCGCAGTCCCCCCGGGCAGGGGGATAGTTCACCAAATCAACCTTGAATGGATTGCAAGCGTTGCTCGAGAGGAAGAAGGCGTCTGGATTCCCGACACACTAGTTGGAACGGATTCTCACACAACGATGATCAATGGACTTGGGGTACTGGGCTGGGGCGTAGGGGGGATTGAGGCAGAAGCTGTAATGCTGGGCCAACCAATCTACATGCTCCTTCCAGAGGTCGTGGGCTTCGAATTGACTGGCTCCCTGAATCCGGGCGTTTCTGCAACCGACATGACTCTGAGAATCGTCGAGATGCTGAGGCATCATGGATGCGTTGGTAAATTTGTAGAGTTTCATGGATCGGGCCTCTCGAACCTAAGCCTTCCCGACAGGGCAACCATAGCTAACATGGCACCTGAATACGGGGCCACATGTGGATTCTTCCCAGTAGACGAGAAAACCCTGGATTACCTGAAGCTATCAGGTCGCAACCTTGCTCACATCGAGAACGTCAGGAGATTCCTCTCAGCTCAGGGACTTTTCTACTCGGACTCCACACCCAAACCTGAATTCACCTCGGAATTAACCCTCGATCTCCATTCTGTAGAACCAGCAATTTCCGGCCCGAAGAGACCTCAGGACAGAGTTCTTCTTTCAGAAATGAAGTCTCACTGGAGATCTAGCTTGAACGCCCCTGTGGGACACCAGGGGCATGGTGTTGATAGTTCTAAGAACCAGATCACAGCTGCGATAGAGAAAAGAGGGTGTGAGCTGAAGCATGGAGACGTTGTGATTGCAGCCATTACCAGCTGCACAAACACCAGCAACCCCAGCGTGATGGTTGCAGCGGGACTTCTCTCCCGAAACGCCAGAGCCAAGGGCCTGTCGATCAAACCTTGGGTTAAACCGAGCCTTGCGCCTGGTAGCAGGGTCGTTTCAGAGTACTTCGACGCAGCCGGACTTACAGGAGACTTGGATGCCTTGGGCTTCAGTGTAGTGGGTTACGGTTGCACAACCTGCATAGGGAACTCCGGCCCCCTCGAGAGTGAAATTGAGGAAGCGATAGACGACGCAGATCTCGTTGTAGCCAGCGTATTGTCGGGTAACAGGAACTTCGAGGGCAGGATTCATCAGAAAATCAAGGCCAACTACCTAGCTAGCCCCGCTCTCGTTGTCGCATATGCCCTCGCAGGGACTATTGACATAGATTTCGCAAGAGATCCGATTGGAACATCTGCATCCGGTGAGCCAGTAATGCTATCAGAAATCTGGCCCAGTGATGATGAGATCCGCTCCACGGTAGACGCTGCGCTCGGCCCAGAAATGTTCGTAGAGAGATATTCCGATGTTCTCAGCGAACCTCGATGGGATGCAATTCCCAGCGAGTCTAGCGCTCTCTACAACTGGGACGAGGACTCGACGTATGTCAGGCTCCCATCTTTCCTGAAGGGGATAAAGAGCGAGCCCGAAACCATTGAACCAATCGAGGAAGCTCGAGTGCTCGTGATGGTCGGAGATTCTGTGACCACTGATCATATCAGTCCTGCAGGAGCATTCCCTCACCATGGCCCGGCAGGACAGTATCTTATCGGCAAAGGCGTCGAACCAAGGGACTTCAATTCATTCGGAAGCCGCAGGGGCAACCATGAGGTGATGGTCAGGGGGACCTTCGCGAACATCAGGATGAGAAACCAGATTGCGCCAGGAACCGAAGGCGGCTTCACCACTCACCTGCCCAGCGGAGAGGTGACTTCGATACATCAGGCCAGCGAAATGTACGTCGACGACGGCACCCCTCTAGTGGTGTTGGCAGGTGAGCAGTATGGTACCGGCAGCAGCAGGGACTGGGCTGCAAAGGGTACATTGCTCTTAGGGGTAAGAGCTGTAATAGCGAAGTCATATGAGAGGATTCACCGATCCAACTTAGTCGGCATGGGTGTCCTCCCTCTCGCCTACAAGGATGGCGAGGGGGCGGAAATCCTTGGTATTGATGGGTCAGAGTCATTTGACATTCCAGCCAGTGGCGAACTAGAACCACTCTCTGAAATCTCAGTGACCGTGAGCAAGAAGGATGGCACGCAGTTCTGCTTTGATGCAATCGTGCTTCTCGAGACTCCCGTGGAGGTTGACTATTTTCGGAACGGTGGCATCCTGCCGACTGTTCTTAGGAAACTGGCAAAACATTGAATTTGAGGGCATTATGCCCTTCTCGAGGGACTATCATGGAAGAACAAGATCCCGATGCAGATGGAGGCGATCCTGATGCAGATGAAACCCTCCCCGGCCCTCCACCAGACCCATCTCTGATTCCTTCTGTAGTCAGATCGGTTGGGGATTTGGACTTAGAGGCCAAGGCTATTCAGCACGGAATCACCAAACCCTCTGATCCGGACTTCGGCGCTTTACGTGAGTTTCTGGAGGAGATTGAGGAACCCGAGCCACTAAGCAACAACCTATCTGGAGACCCGATGGCCGAATCTTGGCTCCAGATCCTTTTTACCCTGATCGTCAGAGAACACGGCCTCTCTTCGATGACTCTGGGCGCCATTGAGTTTCTTTTGAGTGAGAAGATGAACCGTGAGGGTATCGATTTGGAACTCTTCCTGGATCGCCTATGGATGATGGGCCGATTAGAGAAGGTCTACGGAGGAACTGAGCCAAGCTATTCACCCAACCCAAGCTGGTTAGAGATGAAGTAGCACCCCTCAGCTGGCAGCACTCCTCTAAGCAATAAAAACACATACTTCGGTAATGCATAAGAGTGGTCGGAAAGTCGGAAAGCCATGATGAATGGTAGCAGGGCCGATGTTTCAGAGTACAGATTGAGGGGTCAATCACTTTCTCTCGTGCTGCTGATGTTGACATCGTTGTTCGTTTCCATGGTCCCCTATGCCTCCGCATCTCACACAACCCAGTACGGGGTTCAGAGGGATCCGCTCCATATCTCGATAGGTGACTTGAACTGCGATGGATACAATGACATCGCTTCGGGAAGCGGTATGGGCCACTTCATCAGCTTCCTTTACAACGATGGCTCTGGAGGATTTGGCGACCGTCAGGATGTCCAGATCTCCAACAACGATTCATTCAGGGCCGGTTTCCGCGATGTTGCTGATGGAAACCGAGTCGAGATTGCTGATGTAGATGGGGACGATGTCAACGATATCATCTACTACCAACAGAACGTCAGGTTCGTCGGCGAGTCATTCGTAAGACCCGCAAACCTAACCGTACTGAAGGGGGACTGCGACGAGAGGGTCAATGAATGGGAGGAGATGTTCGAAACCATCACGGTCATCAACCCCTACCTGGAGGGATTCGACGTCGGCGACATCAACGATGATGGGTACATGGATGTAGTGTTCTCATCCACTGACGCTACCGCTTCAAACCAATACATTCAGATTTACAAGGGTCCCGACTTCACCATTCCCGCCAATCAACACGCACCCATTTCGGTGCCTCTTACAAACGGGATCTACTCCGATCTATTGCTAGGGAACTGGAATGAGGACCTGCAGACCAATCCATTGACCGGGGACCCTCTTCCCGGAGAATGCGAGGATCTGGACATCTGGTTGCTCAGGACTCCTCCTTACAACATTGGTGTAGGCTATTCTAGGGGAACATTCGACAACATCACCGTTCTCGAGTATGACTGCCTGACTGGAACATACCCAAACCCGATGGACCCCACCAGCACGGGAACGATGCACGATTTCAAGCTCGATGCCGAGCATGACTACCCGCTTTACGGAATTGATATCGCCGACACAACCCCTGACGATGACACTAACGAGATCAACCTGATTGCTGTCGTCGATGGAATCACCGGCAACGTCTCATACGCGACTAGGAATGGGAATAACTGGGACACTAGGAACTACGTTCCATATGGGGACTACTTGGGCGCATCAATCACCATTTCCGACGTAAATCAGGACGGCGAATTGGATTTCTTCGTCCCCACCTCATTGACCCTTCTTGATACTCAAGAGTCAACGGTTCAGAACCAGACCTTCCTCCTCCGACCCAACCTAAGGGCGCTCAACACCGTCCAGATCCTTCTGGCTGATCCCGACAGCGATGCCTACCTCTCACCCCTGTCATTCGACGTAGGCCGTCGACCGACAATGGCAATGCCCGGACAGCTTCAGGGGGGCGAAAACAGCGCACTGGAAATCGTCATAGGTCAGCAGGACTACACTTACAGGTTCTCTAACAACGCGATGTGGTTGGACACACAAGGATACGCAGGCCAAGGCGACTATCTTTCGGTGCTCGCTTTGGACAACTACGACTTAGGGATTACGAGTGTCACTATTGAGCCATCCGTAATGGACCCTGCAACCTTCCAGAGCATCGTAGGTGAAGGTAACAGATGGGTCAATGTGACCATCAAGAACACTGGCCTGATGCCTATGGAGGACGGCAGTATGGACGTAGATCTGGAAGTGAGGGAAGTCCTTGGTGGAACTGACACCATTGTTTACTTCAATGACTTCGAATCGGCTTCCCCCAACATTAACATCGC
Organism: uncultured Candidatus Poseidoniales archaeon; assembly: GCA_964563355.1. Taxonomy (GTDB): domain Archaea; phylum Thermoplasmatota; class Poseidoniia; order Poseidoniales; family Thalassarchaeaceae; genus UBA36. The sequence goes on along the minus strand of CAZLVU010000001.1, from coordinate 243,024 downwards.
TGGCGCTGAGTTCCACAAATACTCGTATACTGGCGAGTACTCTATGGGCAACTCATCTTGGCACATCGACGAGGACAGGTACTGGGACGAGGAAGCGGTATACCAGGAGGGCGACGTTGTTTTCTACAACAACTCCGACTACCAGTGCGGAAACAACAACACCACATCCTGCACTACGAACCCTGAGCTGGACAACTCATCCTGGCAGGAGGTTTACTACTATCAGCACGAAGCCGATGCTAACCCTACAAACTACTACTGGGCCGGCGTCGAGCACACATACGATTTCGCAGATGGCAACTCCTCAGATGTCTCAGGTTACTACAATCACATGGACGAGGCGCTGATTCTGGAGAACGTGGATCTCTCCGGAGCGGATGCAGCCTTCCTGGACATGGACGCGATCTGCAGCGCTGGCTTCTTCCAACTCTTCCTCGCCGAGCCCTATGACGTCATTGAAAGGTGGCTCTACGAGGACTCCTGCACCATCGAGGTCTGGAGTAGTGGGACTGGATGGGAAACAGTTTGGCGCTTCGGTGGATGGGACAACGAGAGAAAGTACAGGATCGAGGACCGAGTTTCCAGTGCCCCAGATCCCGAGTACAACGACTACAACGACGATTTCTACGGTGATTGGCACTCAACTCTTTGGAACAACTACACTGAGTCTGGGGGAATCAGAGACTCTTGCTTCCTACCATATCTCGGTTTTGGGTACCCAAATGCGGGATGCTGGGAGGACGGCGAACTTGACCAGAGAGCCAATACCATCGACCTCACACCATATTCCGGCCAGACAATAGATCTCAGGTTCAGGTTCCGAAGTGGCCTAGAGGGATCCGTGGGGCCAGAGGGGTCAGCTGACAACTCCGCCCTAGACGGTTTCGCAGTCGACAACATAACAATCAGGAAGAGGAATGTTGCTTTCGGCGCTTCAACGGTCGAGAGTCAGGAGCTGACCAACCTCAATTTGCCTGCCGGAGGCTCCATTACGGTTCAGCTGAATGCAGATTTCATCGATAATACGACCTACTACATTTCCACGGGAATATCAAACGCAGATTTAGGAGGGGGCCAAGGGGACCAGGATCCCACAAACAACAACGAGAAGTTCCAGCTGACGGTCAGGAACCTCTACGACCCCGGCCTTATCGAGGAACCTTGGCTATCTCTCGAAAACGGAGAGCGTTACGCATCCGGGGAACGGGACATCACCATCGGGGTTCAGAACTGGGGCAACACCGTGGTGGACTTCGACGTCGAGGCCAAGGTAAGAAACGCCCTCCCAGAATTGATAGCTGCTGAGGATTTCTCCGGTTTCGAGCCCATTTGGCAGGACGACGGGAACGAGAACGGAAGCAGGCTCGACGATTCAACAGGTTCCAACGAAATGCTCCCTCAGAACCAAGGGGTCTTCAAAAACCTGGCATACTGGCTGGGCCATCCCTCTGACGGGTATGGAGACAATTGGAACGAGACACTTACCCTTGAACCAATCGAGCTCACTGACAGTGGTGCCGATTTCACATTCCTCACATTCGATTACTTCGCTGAGGGAGATCACATTGCCGACAGGAACGGCAATGTGCAGGCAGTCAGAGACTTCTCGTACCTCGAGGCGTCTTGGGTCAGAGACGGTGAGGTTTACCAGGGGATTATTTACGGAAGTTGGACCGACTTGAACGCAAACGGTCTCCGCCCCGGATACAACAGCATCAGCAATACCTATTTCGATTACTGCGAGGACTTCGACCAGAACGGGCTCTACGAGGAGGTGGAGTACGCCGGCGACCACTCTGGAGGAACGGGCCAGGATGGCTGGGTTTCATGGTATGACTCCGACAACTTGGTCTCAACGGCCAGGATCGACCTGACGCATGTCCACCTGCTGAACCAGACCAACCCAGATTCCTTCGCTTGGACTGAGGAGTGCACCACCCTAGCAGGATCCGATGTTACGTTCACCTGGAGATTCTACTCCAACGACGACGGCGTGAATGGAAATGCAGGGTATGCAGGGTTCGCAATTGACAACATCAGAGTAGATGACTACACGTTCACAGACGATGGCTATTTTCTGGACTCGGTGTCGGGAATGGACGCAACTCAGAAGAGAGTCGTTAACATGGGGACCCATAACTTCCAGAGTGGACTTTACAGAATCGACCTGATGACCCTATACGACAACACCGACAACACGTCGAAGTGGTTCGACAAGCCCGAGATCAGCGAAGCCAACAACGTGTCAACGATCCTATTCGAGATAGCCAATGCGGACATCACCTTACTGCAGCCCGACGTTCTTGACTGCGTCGCTGACCCGATCTATGATTGCGTGTACGTGACCAACACTGTTGGGCAGTCATCCCATGACTTCGCAGTCCCCATGCTTAACGGTGTGATTGAAGGAACCTACGACGTGACAATGAAGATTGTCGACGAGGATACTGGTCAGACAGTCTTTCAGCAAACAGCCGAGAACGGACCATTCATACTAGATCCACACCAGAGGGGGCAGGCCAACTGGTCGACGCCCTACAACCAGTGGTTCGACGGCCACACCTACAACATCAGCTTCTTCGCGACAATTATCGCCTCCGGCGAACTTTCCGGCAACGAGAGGTTCTTCTCAATCAAATTCGCAGAACAGGTCGACATAGCAATATTGTCCGATCCCACGGACCAGAGCAGGCTGCAGAGTGTTAAGGGCGACCTTCAGGCTATGGGGAAGACATACACCCAGTACGAGGTCAACGAGTGGGAGACCTATGGTACGGTGGATTGGCTGGAACACTATTCCAAGGTCTTACTACCATGGCAGACCGACTATAACGTCGAGTACGGCGACTACTATGAGCTGCTGGGAACGCCCAACACTGCGAATTCCCACATCACACTAACCGAGGTCCTTGTCGCATATATGCAGGATGGAGGGACCGTCCAAGTTCACCTGGGACCATACAGGAGCGACTACCTGAGCCAGGGTACCGATCCAGAGAGGCTACCCTTCGACATGGACATAGTGATGAGGGATCACGCCAATCTAACCGTCGATCGCCGAATACACTCTGAAAACATCACTTTCGTCGACCCATTCCACCCGATCATGTCTGGAATCAACACCTCCGCTTTCTCTGCGATCAACGGGGGCACGCACGTCGCCCTTTCAGGTCTGGACACAAGCCAAGTGAACCCCTACAACATCCCAATGATTTGCAGTGACGCCCCTCCCGGAGGAACCGAAGGCGGGAGGATTAGTGACGGTGGAACATTCCACACACTCATCACCGACCTTCACAACCCGAGCCAGTCCTTGCTATCCACGTGCAACTATCATCAAGGCGGTTTGATAGTCACAACAATCGACGTCGAAAATCCCAGCGTCTCAAAGCCTTATGGGGACTCCAACTTCCCCCTGCTGTCTAACTTGCTGGAATTCCACCTTACACCATACCCAGATGGATTCGAGATCGCTGGGGAGGGCTTCGAGATGACCATCAATGGCCAAGTTCAGCCACTCGACGTCCTTACTGCTGCGTACCAGAGAACCGCCATCGAGAGCGGTGCTACATTGGAGTTCGGTTTCGAGTCGAATATCGAGGGGCTGGTCGCCGATTGGGTCATCGAGTCCCCCAACAACGAAACGGTCACCGGATGGGACGGCCAAACCCTTGGGGAAGATAACTGGCATGTCCATCAGAATGACTCCAGTGGCTCAGTCAGCACGACATTCTGCATACCCGACGCTAGTGCGGAGCTTGGGTGCAAGATTGACGCTGAGTGGAGGATCTGGCTCTTCCTCCATGACTCAGCCGGTCATACGCGGTTGACCAATGTCTCGGTGTACACTAACGACATAGCTTCTGACACCACGCCCCCTGTAGCTCAAATCGACATTATCGAGGACGAAACCTATCAGGAGTTTGTGGAGTTCATCGGCTACCAGCAGACCCCAACCGGCAAGCAGGACAGCGATGGCAATTGGATAATGATAGATTCCCCCAAGTACAGGGTCAGGCTCTCCGACACCGGAACGACCGACATTCAGTTCTCAGCTGCAAACAGCAGCGACGTGGGCACAGGGATCAAGTCGTTCACTTGGACTATTAGCGGAGATGGTAACCAGGACCACGAAGTGATCCTTCCCAGCGGCCAAACCGGGTGGCACTATGTTTTCAGGAATCTGACGCCAAGCCAGAATCCGATAATGATTGAGCTGAGCGTGTCGGACATGAGGGGTCAAGACTCTCAGCCAACATTCAGGATTTTCTTCGATGTGGTCGGCGAGCTCTTCGGGGACGAGGAGCCTGAAGTCCAGATGGATTCTACATCCACCGCTGACGGACAGCCTTTCGACGCGCTTGATGCTGTCGACATCATCAATCTAACTGGGAAGGTTGTCGATAACGACGCCGGAAGCGATTGCGATGTCACAGTCGAGGCCGTCCTTGACGACACTAGCATCTTGGATGCTTCACCGGCGGTAAAGACCACCCAGAAGGAGTTAGGCCGCTATGACTTCCAGAGTAACCTATGTGACGGGGACACTTACGCCCTGTCTCTGAACATCTCCCACCTTTACTTGGAGCAAGATGGCAATTTGGGTGTGGTCCATATTAGGATCACGGAAGGGTCCTACGTCGTGGATGAGACAATCCAACTTTACACCCTGCCTAGGGCGGTAGATCCATGCGTGGCAGATCCGTCCTCCTGCGAGGAATCGAGCGGAGACTCCCTACGCGTGGTTTTGGTGGGTGGGGTGGCAGCGGTCGCCCTGATCCTGGTTGTTGTGATTACCCTGATGATCAAAAGGAGGAGACCTTCTCAGGTTGAGGACGCTGTTGAGAGCTTCGGTGGAGTTGAGCAAATGGATCCTGTGGAGGCCTACGTTCAGCAGCTGGTAGCCCAAGGCTACGAAGAACAGATGGCTCGCCAATACGCCCAGCAGTACTACGCACAGTACTACGATCAGCAGAAGGGAGGCTGACCCTAGAAGGGCGTGCTTAACTCCCACTTGGCAGGTACCCTTTCTCCAGAGTCTACAATTTGCCCCAGCCTCTCCTTGAAGGCTGGTGACCTTTTCGAAAGTATCGAGTTGTACAGCTTAGAACCTCTAATCTCATCGGAAATGCACACCTTGCCCACCGTGGTCTCCACGTCTAGTGCCCTATCTAGGTCAAAGGCATGCCTGTTTAGCCGATTAAGCAGCCCCATGGAAACCTTGCTAATTGCGAAGTAGGAAGCAAGGATCAGAACGAACACTGCAGCTGATCCGAATGAGGAAGATCCGAATGCAAACATTGCCGCGGATCCTAAAAGGAAAACTATTGGTGCCACGAACGTAAGCAGGAAGAATGTCTCGGAGATAGGCTTCCTGTTCTTCATCCTCCTGATAATGTCCCATCTCTCATCCTTCTGGTCTTGCGGCGCGAAAGCACCATCATCCTCCATCCGAGAAGCCCTTTCCACTACCACTTTAACTCTGATCTTACGCCTTTCTAGCTTCCTGTCAGAATCGTCTCCTTCGTTGCTCGATAGTAGCAGATCCAGTCTTTCTTCGCATTCTTCGAAGTATCCAAGTCTTACCAATATTGCCAACTGCTCGATTAGCGGCACGATGTCTTCAGGTGCGAAATCCAACCTCTCTTCCCACCATTCCAAGGCGTGCTCCAACATCCCAAGGTGTTCTACAAGAATCTCCCCGCCGAGCCGCCAGGCCCTAGCATTCCCCGGATCTAGTGAAACCACCCTCCTGAGAGCCGACATGGCCTTTGCAGCCTGTGCCAGTTCAGGCATCCTCCGTCTTCCTTCGGAGGAGTCAGTAATGGTCCATTGGGCTATTGCCATCCAAGCCTCAGTATTCGACTCATCAATATTGACGACGTCTCTTGCTAGGGAGATTGCAAGACCCCTCTCTCCTCGCTCCTCTGCTTCAATGGCATCTAGCCAGAGCAACTCGGCGCTCTTGGTCACGATACGTGCATTGCCAATCCAATGAAGAATGCTCGGGTTGGCGCATCAACGCCTTCTTTTGCCCGAGCTCCTTCTGGTAGGTCCTCTGTTAGAGCTCCTCGATTTGAAACGACTTCCTCTCTTCACAGCCCCCCTCTTCGTTCCGCCCCTTTCGAAACGCCCCTTTGTCGCTTTTCCACCACCTCTCCCACCTCGTCTAGCTTGGTGTTTTGGTGGATGATTACCTCGACTTCCGCCCCTAGAGCGACCCCGTCCAGCCCTGATGCGCGGGGCGATTTCTACAGGTGAACCAATGGCTGCAGATGAGTTAACCCCGTCCACCAAGGGGTGAACGTGAATCAGGGGGGCATCAACCGGACCAAGCACAGTATCGACCTTTCCGAGGATCCTACCTCCGGACACCCTGATGTTTGCACCGAGTTTGGGAGCACGGCCTTCGAAAGAAACGATTAGCCCTCCCTCGTGGGACGATCCCGTCACCCGGCCAGAGAAGCTCATGTTACCTATCCGGGCGACGCAGGTACATGAGTGCAGCGAAAACTGATGCCATAGCATTAAACGCCCCCACAGCAGGAATCGACCCTCCTTTCTCATCTCCTTCAGACTCGAGATGTTCCATTTCCCCGAACAAGAACGTAGTATTCACCAGGACCTCTTCGGAAACGCACATGTTGGATTGATCGCAGCCAATTACCGTGACAGAAGTTTCGCCTGGTTCGAAACTTTGCAAATCAATCCACTGACTTTCCCAAGTGTTCCCTTGGACACGGATGCCATCGACCAGCTCCTCTCCTTCGACTGAAATTGTGAAAGTTACAGACTCCCCATCAGGGTCGCTGTACTGGCCTGAGATTTTCCAAAGATCGTCTTGCCATTCTCCGGAATTAAATATGACCAAAGGCCTAGAGCCCTGCTTGGTGATGCCCAAGTCATAGAGATGTTCCATGTAAATGCCCTCTGTATGGTATGCCCGAACCCATACAAGAACGGGCCCTGGTAGCATCTCAGATGAGGGGACATAGACCACTTGGCACCAATCGTCACCCTCACACTGATCGACCATTGTCTGAGGGTCCAGTAGAATCTCCTCAACGCTTCGGGGCAATCCCTCTCGAACCAAACCCACCTCTACTGAGACGTTTGGCCAACCTTGAGATACCTTGACGACGACTGGGTGGGGGTCGGAAAGTGATAGTTCGGGGGTCCCAATAGAAATCGGGACGCCGAAGCTCCAAGATCTATTTCCCGATGATTGCCCAGACGAATCGATAGAATGACACGAAACCTCCACTAATCCCTCCACAGTGACCCATAGTGAACGGTCAATGCTCTGACTAATCTGACCTTTGTCACCGGTCATGCACTCAATCTCCAGACTAGATGCCCCCGACTCATCGGAAAACCACGATGATAGTTGAGCCCACGAAACCCACTTAGTTTGCCCTTCTTCTGCTACGGGGAACCATGTGCCATCCTCAGGAGCCTCTTCGGTCCATTCGGGAGGGGTGTCTACTGGAACAGGAGATGTGGTGAAGTCAGCGAAAATGTCCTCACCATAAGGCCAAGCCGCCCTTTCAAGGTTGGGAAACAAAGTGTAAGTGAGCCTGCCATCCTCATGCACCAGCAACTCGTGAGAGGAAGACTCGTCACCGAAACAACTCCCTCTCGGCATTGTTGATCTACCACCGGGGTTGTCTTCATCCGGACCGATGTACCTCCCCTCGCACTCCTCCCAAATATCTAGCCTCAGGTCCGGCATTTGCGGGAACGTGAAATCAAGCCGCGCATTGCTCATGTTGGATGAGTTGAAGGCTATTGTGAAGTCATTCGGATCAGTCACCCCGTCGATTTCGAGAGTTGCATTCAACCAAAGCACAACTCGGCACTCGTCTGCACCAACCGATTCATTTACTTCTGTGTCACAATCTCGTCCCGTTGCGGGAATTACGGGGATTTCGAAACAGTCTCCTTGGTTGAATCCTTGGCACTCTCTCTTCTCCAAGTGCCTAGGGGGGATACCATTGTATTCAGCAATCTCCATTCCTTGGTCTTTCCATGTGGTGTTCTTCCAGTCCACTCCCACTCCACCTCTATGAGCTGCCCCGTCACGAATCCCAATTCTAGTGAGGCTGTGCTGGAGGCAGTCAGCCGCAATGAGAATCACCGCGCCTATCTCGTCAGTAGATAGCCAACCATCTCCTCCCGAAGGAACAATCCCTTCAAGGTAAGCGTCCAAGTCCTCTCTGATGTCATCAGCAAGAGTCCAGTTTATCCAGGCCTTTGCTTCGACCTGTGCAGTCTGCCAACCTTCGTCAACGCGAATGTCGAAGTTTGCTTGGTCATAGAGGAACATGTCTTCGAATGTAATGGAGCTGCATTGCTCCTCTATCGACCCTCCCCCTCCGAATTGCTCACGCCGCTGTTCAACCTCGTTCAAAGAGGGGCCAGGAGATTGTAGAGGAAAGAGCGAGAACAACATGATGACTGTCAGCGTGAGGGCAAGTGCCGAGGCTGTCCGAACTCCGTTCAATGAACTAACTGGTCATTAGCAGGGACATGATTCTATCGCAGGAAATATTGAGATTTAGGGTACCCAAAATTAAAAAGTACTTGTTTTTTCAAAAATTTAGGGTAACCGAAAATGAAAATGCAGAAATCGATTACAATGATAATTTCTTTCTTCGTTCTTCTATCAATGAATTCTGGTTGTCTAGGTTCGGATGAGGATGAAATCATTAGGATCGCCTTCAAGACTCAAGATGATTATGAAGACGCTGAAGCCAATCCTCAGGCCCTAGCAGACTTCGTCGCACAGCAATCAGGATGGGATGTGGAAATCTATCCTATTTCCAGTGACATTGCCGCGATTGAGGCATTGAGATTCGGCCATGCAGACATAGCATTCCTAGATGGTGGCTCTGCCTGGTTGTCTTGGCAGCAACACGGCTTCGACGCTATTCTCGCCGACAAGAAATCAGACGGATCAACCTTCTATACTGCAGCTGCTTGGGTTCTAGCCGATAGCGATATCCAGTCTCTCGGTGATTTGGAAGGACATGACTCCTGCCATACTGGATGGTTGAAATCTGCAGGCATGCTCATGCCTATGGGTTACATGATAGCCAATGGAATCGTCGATATTTCAGGCGATAAAGAGGACATCGACAGCCTTAGGACCACAATTGAGAATCACTTCGGCAATGCCACCATTCCATCCAGCGGGGACACCTACTACGGATATGGCGGGGCATTCAGATGTATGACGGAGGGGAAGGGCGACGTCGCCTTTGCTAAGACAAGCTCCTTCGAGGATCACTGTGAGGGTAACGATTGGTGCCTCGATAGATCCGAGTACAGAATACTGAAACCGAACTTTGGAAAGGTCCCTAGTCACCCAGTGATGCTGAATCCGGAACAGGTGAGCCCCCAAAAGGCAGCAGTGATCACTGCTGCCCTTCTAGCATTGAATACAAACTCCGACAGTCAACCCATACTGCACTCAGTCCTCAATTCTGACGGTCTCGTGGCCGTCGATTCTGAGAGTCATTTGGGATCATACGGTACAGCCATCAGTAGTATTCCTGGAATAGAGGCATACTTTGAGGAAAAGTACGACGGATGATGGAGAATCTATGCCTCGAACCGTCCTTGACGTCTCGGGGGTTGACATAGGATTCGTTGAATCCCACCCATTAATTGAGGACGTGACTCTTCATATCAGCCCAGGTGAAATCGTTGGTGTCATCGGCCGCTCTGGAATGGGAAAGACGACCCTACTGAGAACCATAGCAGGCTTGACCCCCTCTTTATCCGGCAACATCCTCTTCGATGGAATGCCCCTTTCATCGGTCAATCGAGGTTCCATAGGGTTGATTCCACAAAAGCTTGGACTAGTGCGCCACCAGTCGGTGGGCTACAACGTCCTAATGGGTGCGCTTCCAAGAGCGAGCTTCGTTCAGACGCTATTTTCGATACCATCCAGAGAGATGCGTGACGCGACTAGGGAGGCAATCCACGCTGTGGGTCTTCACGACAAATCGTTAGAGTCCGTGAATAAACTATCTGGAGGACAGCAGCGTCGTGTGGCCATTGCCCGCTCAATGGTCCAGTCTCCTAAAATGCTCCTAGCCGACGAATGCCTAGGTGAGCTCGACGCTGACACTGCTCGTGAGATTATTGATCTACTGAGGGGTCTGGCTGAGGTTCAAAGGTCCGCCATATTGATCGTGGATCATAATCCAGTCAGGGCCCGTACTTTCTGTGATCGCCTATTGGAACTACGAGGCAAGAAGTTACTGCCAATGAGTGACGATGAGATTTCAGACCAGCTCAGTCTTCCTCAATTGGGGGGGGAGTAAATTGAGCGTTTTCAAAAGTATCTTTCAGGCAATCGCCAAGCGAACTCTTCTCAAGGTCACTTTGGTTTTCACGCTCTTCTCCATTCTCACAATCGCACATCTGCAGATTTCCATTTCGAGTATTGGTGAGGCAGCAACCAATCTTCTTGTAATATGGGGCGAGGCATGGCCACCTGATTTCTCAGTTCTCACCAATAGGGCGTCTTGGGCTCATCCTCCCTGCGAATCGAGTATCGATTGGGTTTGCAGCCCAGCCATCGTTGGGATGGTACAGACTATCGAGATAGCCTTCCTAGCCACGGTTTTTGGAATGGCCCTTTCACTTCCTTTAGCCGCCATGTCGGCGACCAATCTGTCCCCAAAGTGGCTCGCTCAGGTGATTAGGCAGGTCCTTGCTGCCCTACGTGTGGTCCCTTCCCTGATCTGGGCCCTGATTTTTGTAATTCTAGTTGGCATAGGCCCCCTTGCGGGTGTTCTTGCTATGACCATATACACCGTGGGATATCTTGGAAAACTTCAGTACGAGGCCCTAGAGGGCGTTAGCCGGGAACCTCTGGAGGTTGCCCGAGCCATGGGACTCCCTCGGTGGCAGACTGCTCGCTACTTCGCAATCCCCGAGGCCAGCAATTCCCTGATTAGCCAGATGTTGTTCATGTTTGAGTACAATGTTCGTCATGGTTCAGTAGTCGGGCTCGTAGGAGCCGGTGGAATTGGCTGGTACATGCAATACTACCTTGAGCCATTCAAGCTGTATGATAGGGTGCTCGCACTGATACTGGTGATGTATGTTTCTGTGATTCTGATCGACCAGTTATCACTCCAAATTAGAAGGGGGTTTATCGAGGAGGATGAGCGTGTCCAAAGACCCAGGTGGAGGGAGGTCTTCCTCCCCTTTTCAACGGGAAAGGGAGACTAGGAACTGTCATCTCCGACCATTCTGATCGACCCATCCTCATAGAAGATCTGAATCTTGTCACGGACCTTGAAGGTCAGTGCGGCTAGTGCCTCGTAAACCTCCTTCTCTTCGACCTTGAACGCTTCAGCCGCACGCTTAGTGGACCATGGAACCTCCACGAAGTCTGATGCTGAGATCCACTTCAGTAGCCGGAGTTCGAAGTCTGTGAGGTCTTCTGTTGCCATCCTATCTCTCGGATGGAGCACAGGCAATCAACCCTGCCCCCTCATTGGTTGTCGTAGGACTCCACCATTAGCCTGATTGCCTCCTCGACACCAAGCTCTCCGTCCAGCAGGCTTCCCAGGGACTGGAGGAACGGGGTTTGATGCCCCAACTCTTCCGATCTCCTGAGGAACATCTGTGTTGCGCGCACTCCTTCGGCTACCATGTGCATCTCGTTCAGAGCCTTCTCGAGGCCCTTACCTGAGCCTAGCTTCTCCCCAAGAGTACGGTTTCGGCTACGAGGGCTGGTTGCGGTCACGTACAAGTCCCCTATTCCTGCTGGTCCGAAAGCAGTCTTTGGATCGGCACCCATAGCGCCCAGAAGTCCAATTCCTTCACTGTATCCGGACAATACCAGAGCCGCCTTCAGATTGTCACCTCCGATTGATTCCTTCAGTCCGTCTACTAAGCCACAGGCAAGAGCAACGCAGTTCTTGTACGCGCCCCAGAGCTCAGCACCTAGCGGATCCTCCGCTGGAGTGAGAAATAGTGAATTGGTGGACAGCCTCCCCGAAATCCTCTCGGCCACGCTCCTGTCGTGGCAGGCCACAAGTGCGTTTGTTATCACGCCCCGTGCAACTTCAGGAGCTATAGTTGGCCCTGTCATGACTACCACTGGATTGGAAAGACCAGCCTCGGACAGCCTCCTCTCGATTGCATCGGAAATCATTCCCGAACCACCCTCCTCGGGTGGAGCCAATCCCTTGGCGAGGTCAATCAATAGATGAGAGGGGCGCAGATGCGGCAACAAGGCGTCGACCACTTCGAGAATCACAGCACTCGGTAGCGCCAGAACCAGTATTTCACAGGTCTCGGTGACGTCGGAGATCTCCATTGTCGCCTGCAACTGGGGAATCTCGTAACCTGGTAGGTACTTCTCATTCACATTTCTTGTCATTAGTGAATCGTAGACCTCTTTCTCTACCGTCCAACCTAAGACGTTGTGACCGTCCTGGCACCAGACATGGGCCAAAGCAGTTCCCCAGTTGCCAAGACCAAGTACCCCTATCCGCGCCATTTTAGTCGCCTTCGCGGCGTAAAGAACCCGTTATGACACTATGGGCATCATTTGATGTCATGCGTTGTCTTATTGGCAGTGTATTATTCGGACAGTCACAGCAGGGGTACCCGAGTGGTCAAAGGGGCTGGGTTTAGGTCCCAGTGCGTAGTGCTTCGCAGGTTCAAATCCTGTCCCCTGCACCATTACCTGACCAGCGACGCCCATCGATTTCGGGTTCGCCATTCTGAAATACGGGATGCCATTCGTCGGTAATCCAAGCAGGGGTTCCCGAGCGGTCAAAGGGGCAGCGTTCAGGTCGCTGTGCGTAGTGCTTCGCAGGTTCGAATCCTGCCCCCTGCACCATCACTATCCCATCCGGATCCTCTTAGATTTCAGTCTGGCAAACTGCCTCTTCTTCCAACTTAGTAGCCTGTAACCCATTATTGAGACGAATAGCGATGATAGCAAAACGATGCCCCACGCGTTATCCCCTATAGGCCTGGTAGCGTCCTTCGAGAACTTTCCGTCACCTGTTAGTGGATCCAGCTTCCCGTCTTCCGTATCTGGGATGCCATCGTTGTCATCGTCCAGGTCGAAGTGGTCGAATTCACCATCTCCGTCGGTGTCAAGAATGTCGACGTCCGCGAGCGTCACCCGCTCTTCTTCGACTGTCTCGGACATTGCCGCAACTCCTTCGAACAAGGGGCAGCCAAGCTTGTTACCCGGCAAAGCAAGCTTATGGGCGAAGTTTTCGAAACTGTCGTTCAAGCCCTGCTCGTCGGGGCATTCGTCGGAATTGTCCCCTATCTGGTCCCCATCTGAATCCATCCACTCGGTGGGGTCATTATCGTCCCAGTCAAAGTTGTCACCAAAGTTGTCACCGTCAGAGTCCAACCACTCCGTGGGGTCAAGCTGGAAAGCATCGTCAGTATCATTGAAACCATCTCCATCGTCGTCGTCATCCGCGTTGTTTCCTATGCTGTCACCATCTGTGTCAAGCCACTCCGTGCTATCTAGGGGGAAAGCGTCATCCAAGTCCAAGTATGGGTTGTTGTCTACGTCGTTAACCCCGTCGTTATCGTCATCCTCATCTTCGTTATCCCCAATCCCATCCCCATCGAAATCAGACCACTCATTGGGGTTATTAGGGAAAACGTCGAACGCGTCTTCACGACCGTCCCCATCGTCATCAGTGTCGCTGTTGTCACCCACTCCGTCCCCATCATCGTCTTTCCATTCAGCCTGATTGTATGGGAAAAGGTCCTCAGTATCGTTTACCCCGTCGTTATCGTCGTCGGCATCAAGGCTGTCTGGGATGCTATCCCCATCCGAGTCAAATGAAACATTGGAATCTAAGGGATCGAAGTCATAGCGATCCTCGACACCGTCGTTATCGTCATCGGTGTCAATCTCGTCTGGGATCATGTCGCCATCGAAGTCCGACTTGCATCTGTCAAAGTTGTTCGATGCCAGTTGCAGAGTGGAATGGAGTGGTGGGCACTGTTTTTGGGAGTCAGCTAGGTTCTCATCCACGTAGTATCCAATGGATGCAGCACTGCAAGAGGCTTGGCCTCGGAGGCTGGAATAGTAACCCTTTGTACATCCGGTTTGGTTCTCCTGTGCAGGTAGAGGGACGCTGTAGCCTCTGTCAGCCAAAATGCAGGAAGTCCGGGATTCATTGGGTTGGAAAGAACCCGCCGAGCAAGCAATCTGCGCCCCGGAACCGTGACCGAGGTCAATTTCAATGGGAGAAATCCGGTCGTCCGTGGTCCCGTCACCGAGCTGACCGAATTCGTTGTAGCCCCAGCAATGAAGTGTCGCGTCATCCAAAATGGCGCACGAGTGCCGCTGGCCCAAGGAAATCGAGAGGGCGCTCTTCCCGACAGGTAGGCTTACAGGTTGAGGGACGGCAATGTTGACCTGACTCCCATCTCCTAACTGGCCCACCGAGTTTCCCCCCCAGCAGGAAACTTCTCCTGAATCGAACAAAGCGCAGGTATGGTACATCCCATTAGAGACTTGCATTGTCGATTGAGATGGTGTGAGAGCGACCATCGATGGTGAATTTGCATTGGTGGAATCGCCCTTGCCCAACTGGCCAAATCCATTGTACCCCCAGCAGTACATCGATCCATCATTCATCCCCACACAGGTGTGGAATGACCCAGAGGAAATGGTAACTGCGCTACTGTTGTCAGGCAGGGAGATTGCTGTGGCAGTCAGCCTGTCTGCATTGGTCCCATCACCAAGCTGGCCATTCCAATTGTCACCCCAACACTTGACCGTTCTGTCGGTAGTGACAGCGCATGTGTGATATGAACCAGCGGAAACTGCGATTACCAAATCTCCTCCAATGTTTGCCGATACGGGACTCAACCTGTTGTTGCTTGTCCCATCACCGACCTGCCCGTTGCTGTTCTCCCCCCAGCATTTTACACTACGGTCATCCAGTAAGGCGCACGTGTGGGATTCACCGGATGATATTCCCAAGGCGGTTCTACTCGAGCCCAAGTCTATGTTGATGGGCGAGATCCTCTCAACAGTGGTCCCGTCACCGAGCTGACCGAACGAGTTGTCGCCCCAACACCTGAGAGATCCATCATCCAGTATTGCGCAAGTGTGGTATGAACCGGCAGAAATTGCCACGGCAGACTTGCCCAAGGGGAGAAGAGCGGTTTGAGGTACGCTGCGCCCAGATCTAGTCCCATCTCCCAGTTGGCCAAACGTGTTGTCTCCCCAGCAGCTGACAGAACCATCATCGAGAATCGCGCACGTGTGGTAGGAGCCACTTGTGATCTCCGTTAATATCGGGACATTGTAACCTGCGTCGGACCCTCTGCAATCGGCGTCAGAAGTCGATCCCGTGTTAGGATTGAATGTGCCTCCTGGGCAGGGCGTGTCCGATGCTTGGCCTAATGAGTCTACAAAGTATCCAGCTCGGGCAGGGTCACAGGAGGTTTGGCCAGTTAGCTTCTGGTAGAACCCTTTTGGACAGGCGGTATCAGAGCTAGCACCGTCGAAGTCAACGTAGTGCCCCTCTCTGGCTGGAGACATTACTAGGCTGCCTGGGGAACTGACATAGAATCCAATCGTTGCCTGCTTGCAGATGTACCTACCATAGTTGCCGGGAGAGCAGTCAGCAGCTCTCGCAGGGTTCGAGTCATCTACGTCCTGCGACCCACTTGGGAAGCCATCGCCATCATTGTCCCCCCCGACTTGACCGATGCCACTGTCGAACAGATTCAGGGCCCCGTCGTTGTCCAAGTCCCGCTCAGCTGAATTTATGTAGGTCCAGCGAGGTAATTCGATTTCACTAGGCGTCAGCCCAATTTCAATGGAATTTCCGGCACCTCCCCCCCAGCACCTCATTAGGTCATTGCTTGCTGCTACGCAAGAGTAAGCTCCCCCTGCTGAGATAGAGGTTGCTCCCAGTGCGGACCCCAGTGCAATCAAAACGGGCGTAGTCGCTATGTTTGTCGAACCGTCACCTACCTGCCCGTTGCTGTTGCCGCCCCAGCAGAATAACTCGCTAGTTTCGTCAATTGCGCAGGAATGCTCGTTTCCAACATCCAACGAGTTGATATCAGAGATTATTGCAGACGAAGGAGAGAATTGTGAGACCTGGTCACCGGTTCCGAGTTGTCCTTTGTCGTTCCCCCCCCAGCACTTGAGATCCTGATTGGAAAGCAATGCACAAGTGTGAGAGCCCCCAGAGGAAACTGCAACCACGTGACCACCAACGCTCACCTCGGATGGCGAATTGCTATCGACACTGGTCCCTAGTCCTAGTTGCCCATCCCCATTCTCTCCCCAACACTGGAGGCTTCGGTCATCCAGAACTGCGCAGGTGTGACTGGCTCCCGCAGAGATTGCGAGCACCTTCTTACCCCCACTGAAACTAATCGGAACAGGCGTGCTGCGGTCAGAATTCGTCCCATCGCCTAGCTGTCCGTTGCTATTATCCCCCCAGCATTTGAGACTAGCATCCGTAAGTACTGCGCAGGTGTGCCCAGTACCAGAAGAAACCTGAACAGGGAAGCCGCCGAGAGTGACTGAGACGGGGGAGTTTGAGCTGGTTGTCGAACCGTCTCCCAGCTGTCCGTGGTTATTGCGGCCCCAACACCAGAGGCTTGAGTCATCGAGTGTCGCGCATGTGTGTGACTCCCCAGAGCTCACTGAAACAGCCGTTCTTCCAGCATCTAGAGCTACCTCGGTCATCGTCTGCCTATCCGTAGTGGTCCCGTCACCGAGCTGACCGAACGAGTTGTCACCCCAGCAATTCAGCGTCGAGTCATCGAAAATCGAGCAGATGTGGCCTCCCCCGACACTGACTGTAGTTTCTGTGAAAATCGAGCCAGACTGGAATCCGGCTTCGTTCAGGGTATCTGAAACGGGGTGCCTCATGTCGGCTATCTCTAGCCCGTCGCTAACTGCGACGTAGTAAATCTGGGGCCCATCAGCGACATTTGTCCCGCTGATTATCACCTCCCAATCGCCGGGATCTGGGCTATCGACCGTGACTCCAACCAGGTTGTTCAAGTCGTCGTTACTGTAGAGGTACTGCCCCCCGCTAGGATTGATGAGATTGATATCGAGGTCATTGATTAGCTGCTTCCCTGCAGAGGGGGAGTTGGGTGGATCGTTCCATGAAAGCACAACCCGGAAGTCTGAGAGGCCAACAGGTACCGTGATCCTCATGGAATGGCTCTCTTCGGTGGTGATTTCGATTCCATCCATGAATGAGCTATTTACAGTGCCCCCCACGTCCACCCTGCCCCAACCTTCGTGGTTGTTGGGGGCTGCTTCCTTTGCTCCGTTCTTACCATCCCCGCCGTAGGTGTATTGCCCATCCATGTCATGAGCTCCCGATGCCATGATGGCTTTCACCATGGCCGATGCTGGGTCATTTGATTTGGTCGAAATGTCGGAATAACCCAGATTGTTGAGATGTTCCAGAATCAGTGCCGTCGTTCCTGCTGTGAGGGGGGTAGCCATCGAGGTACCCTGGTTGTAGCAGTAGCCATCATACGACGTTTCGATACAAGAAGCACCAGCTTGCGCTGATTTTGTTGAGATTATCATCGTACCTGGCGCGACGAAGTCAGGCTTGATTCTACCATCGTTAGTAGGTCCGCGGTTTGAGAACGGAGCAACTCCGTCAATATCATCGGCTAGCCAGTCAGAGCTGATTGGTTCAGTTCCAAAATCCCCAGCATTCTGGCTGCCCCACGTGGAGCCAGTTAAAGTTGGACGGAAGTTTTCCGAGGCTCCAATTGACAGGATGTTCTTTGCAGTTGCCTGCCTGTTCATGAACTCCAGGTCAATCTCGCCATTGCTGTTTGCATCGGAACCGTCGTTGCCCATGGCGAACAGGATGACCATGTCATCCATTTCGTAAGCCGCCTCATCGACTTTCAGAGTGTAGGAACTGTAGTAGTTTGGAGTCCCCCCCTCCGGACCCGTTCCCCACGAGTTGGTATGCACCCTAGCACCGAAATCGTAAGCTGGCAGGAAGAGGTCATTTTCATAGTCAGCGGGAGGGTAAAGGCTAGACCCGCAAAGCACTGCTTGCATGTACAGATGGGCATCAGGGGCCATTCCAGCGAAGTCCTGTCCATCAGAAGCAGAACTGCTCCCATCCCCCAAAACCGAGCCGGTCACGTGCGTCCCGTGTCCATTGGGGTCGTTCGGACCATCATCAGAGCAAGATCCATGGAAAGATTCCACGTAGGCGATGTTCCCAACAAAATCCGGATGTACACCGCCATTGACTGCACCACAATGGGACAGGCTCGTGCACTCAACTGCCGTATCCAGTCCCGAATCGGTAACTGCAACAATCACACCTGAACCGGAAAGGGTGTTCAACGGACCACCCATGTTGGACGAATCGCCAACCCAATCGACGTTGAGGATCTGGGCAGCCTCATCATTAGCTAATTGGACAGGATATTCAGGCTCAACCCACTCGACGAAATCCTGGTTGACTAGCCACTCTATACCTTTGTCATCAACGACAACCTGGGCGAATCTCCCGGCATGAAGCTCTCGCAAGTCGAGAGGACTGGAAATTATGTCACCTTGGTTGCCGTCACCGGAAAGTAGAACGTTGATCACATACATCTCTCCCTCCATCACTGCACTAGATTCACCTAGCCCCCAGATCAGAGGCAACAAGTCAGGAGCGAGCTTATCAGTGGGATCAAGACGGAATGCACCAACAACTCCTGCTTCCATAAGAGTTCCAAACGGTAGGTCAGGAACGTCGCAATGGAAACCTTGGGGAGGGAAGAAAGTCTGACAATTCACTCCCAATTCATCAAGCTCGTCCTTCCAGTCACTTGGGATCGGGTACTCGTGCCCAAGGACGTGCCAACCAGATAGCACACGCTCCCCCGTCAGGGGCTGCCAATCTCCCAGGGGAACGTAAGCTGCTTTTCTGTGGAAGAGAAATGCCTCCCCGACACCACCAGAGTCCAGCCAACCGTGTGCAGGATCATCCGACTGAGGGACCCCGAGTCCATGGGAAAATGCCGACGCATCACTGGACAACACTTCAGAAGGGCCCGAATTTAGGGATTCCGACTGTGAGATAGTAGTATGGGCTGTTACCGACAAAATGAGCGGCAACAGCATCAGTGCTGAGAGCAATAGGGAGAGTCCCATCGGGGCCGCGTTGCCACTAGGCATGGTCCTCCTACACAGTAGGAGGACATTAAAATTACCATCAGGCCGATATTCATCCCCCCTTAGAGAACCATAGTAATGTGGGACTCCAACACCCCTCCCAATTGTTCTACCATGCACTTGCAAACAACAAATATACCCCCGACTACCTCTGCTGTTACGTGCCACCTGACGAGCCATTCCACGACACCTCCGAATCTTCACCAGAAGAAGATTGGAACGCCCAAGACCTGGACCTCGAGGACAACTCCGAAATTGAATTTGAAGACAAGATAGATATTGAATTAGATAGGATCAGGGAAAGGCGTACAAACCCTGACAAGAGTTTCATGGTTAACACGTTGGTGCCGCAAACTTTCGATGACTACACCCTGGTCTTCGGCCTCGTAAGCGGCTTGATATTCTTTGGTACGATCTTCGTCGCATCCTCTGGACTGATACTTGGGGACTCTATTTCATTGGACGACTCCATCTCAGGGACCCCGCTTGATCGATCCGATTGCGTGGACAAGACTGAGGAGATTTGGTTACAGACATGGGTCAATCAAGAACAGAACCTCCGGATTCGAAGTCACAACGTCCCCGACAGCTCCTCTTCTGTGATGGCTGTCACACTTTGGAACGGGTCCGATGGCGATTTGGATAACGAGGGGCAAATCTTCGCTAAGGGTGGGAATGGTGACCTTTCAGTAACGATTTATCATAGTGATCTCGAGGATGGTGAATACTGGGCGTCGATACAGATTTTCATATGGTCCGACCAGTCAATGGACCTCTCTAATCTGTCAATCGAGGAGTTATCAGAGTTGCTTGCATCGTCCAATAAGCCCAATACAAACATCTCAAAACCGATTGAAATCAAATTGGAAACCGTCACCTCTCAATTTCTGTGGTGGTCTGGCGACTCACACAGGAAGATGGAGAAGTTCGATGACGAGCCCAGGGCCTGTTGGACGGTTCAACAGCTTGGAGGGTGGGGCTGGGTTCTGATGGGTGCTGAGTGGGTTGGCGGCAGGGAGACTGCAATGCTGACAGGTGGAAGTGCACAGGTCCCCCCATGGTACATGGCGGTGGTTTCACTTGGAATGTCTATTTTCTTCCTGTGCGTTCAATACCCCCTGATGCACAGGTTGTACCACAGGGATACCGACGATCTCCTGTCGAATGAGCTAATGAGAAGGTTAATTGAGAGGAAAATCAACTCGGCCAGTGACCGACTTCATATTCGACCAGAACTGGAATCGATGCTTGTTCAGGACAGAGCAATTTCTGTCGACGTTTTCCTTCAATACAGGACAACTAGGAGGACCATAGCCACTCCGATTGAAGTCAAGGGTACCATAATCAAGGATATTCTATCCGAGTTCAGCATCTTCGGAGAGATGCGCCCCCTGCAGATCAAGGTGGTCTGTGCAGACTCCAAACAGGACGATGCCTCCGGTGAAGCCCCCTCACAACTTTCGATCGACTGGAGCGAGACACCTATGGCCGAGGACTATAGCGACTTTTTCTCCAATATTGGGCGCTTCGGTAACCTAGAGCAAGCCTTCCAGGAAAGCATCGCAAGGTGGTTCAAGAAGCACCACATCACGGACTACGGCTCTGCGATAATGGCTGACGAGGACGCTGTCTTCGTCAGAGTAATTTATCGGCCTGTGACTAGGTTCGCATATTTCCTTTTCAAGCCCACATTCGAGCATCTTCAAGGTGATCTTAGACTGCACTTGGGTGAGGCGCTTTCCGAGGAAATTGATGGGAGGACATTGGTCGTTAGTGCTAGGAACGAGAAATCGACCATGGGAGACAGGGCCGTCGCTGGCAGGGTGGAACAAGGATTCGAGGAACTTACTGGAGAGGCCATGGTGGCTAGGAGAGGAGGGATTCCCGGAGCCCTTCTACAGAACCCATTCATGGGTGACATCCTCTCCTCAGTGGAATACGTCGCCCACAAGAACCGCTCGAGAATTGATCGCTATGGATTCTGGGGCTTAATTGTCTTCGTTTGGATCCCATTCATGGCAAGCGGCGTTCTTGTGGGCGCTATGCTGGGACTGGTAGCACGCATGCGATTTGAACGAGTCCTCGCTGCTTGCTTCGTCGGCGGCACTGCAGCATCGGTTACATGGGCCTATACCGCTAGGGGAATCATCGAGTTCATGGAACGATACCACGCTGAGGCTCTAATCCCCTTCGTAATCTTCTTAGCTCTAGCTTTCACAATTTTCCATGTTAGAAACAACAAAAGAAGGAGAAGAGAGGAGCTTTTCCGTGATTCGATGGCATTCTTTGCTGGCGCATCCGAACATGATAAACAATCAATTTGAATATATGAACCACCTCACTAGGCCGGTGAAGAAATTGGAACAGCCACTTGTAATCATCGAGGGAATGGAGAGGCACTATCATATGGCCTCAGAGACCGTGAGGGCGCTCGATGGGATCAACCTCGAAATCAATCAGGGTGAGAGAATCATCCTACTGGGCCCATCGGGATCTGGAAAGACCACCCTGCTGAACTGCCTGTCCGCATTGGACAGCCCCACAGCAGGCAGCTATTCCTTCTCAGGCTCCAAGGTCCCCAACAGCGATTCCGAGACTATGACAACGTTCAGGAGAGAGAACATAGGGTATGTCTTCCAGTTCTTCAACCTCCTTCAGGATCTGACCGTGCTTGAGAACCTCTTACTTATCCAAGAACTGGCAGGGGAGCGGGACGAGCAGAGGGCCCGAAACCTACTTTCTCTTGTCGGTCTAGAAGACGAAATCGATCGCTTCCCTGCAGAGATTAGTGGCGGTCAGCAGCAGAGAGTAGCCATTGCTAGGAGCTTGGCTAAGAGACCCAGACTCCTCCTTGGTGACGAATTGACTGGGAACCTCGATTCGAAGACCTCATCGGTCGTCATGGAGGTCCTTGTGAAGGCGTGTGAGTCAGAGGGAATCACATGCGTCTTCGTAACCCACGACGAGTCGTTGGTTGAGTTCGCAACCAGAGTTGTAAGAATAGACAGTGGCAACATAATAACAGATGAGGCTGTAGGTTAGGTGACAGTTTGTTCATACTCCTGACCAAGCGTCTCGCAAGGAGCATGATGAGATCAAAGACCAGACTAGCTGCAGTCGTTGCCATGGTAATTGTGGCAGTTTTTGCCGGGGTCTCTTTCGGTGCTTACGCAAATACCGTCTCAGGGATGTACGAAGAGATATACGAAGACACCGAAAAGGGTGTGAATCTCCCAGATATATGGGTCGAGAATCCCACCAGTACTTGGGACGGAGAAATGTCAGCCTCTCTTTGCGAGGAGATTGCCAAAGTCGAGCATTGGGACGAATCAGAATTGGTCCTGAACGAATGCGAGCCTCGGTTAAGGCTCGATGGTACTATGTTCCACCAAATCACAGAGGACGGGGTCCAGAAAGAGAAGCTCGTTCCAGCAGTCTGGCACGGAATTGACGAGGGATTCGTAGACCGGGTGTGGATGCCCGAGCACAATTGCTGTTCGGGAAGGATGGCCACAGGAGAATCCGAGATAGTCATTGACAAACGTGTCGCATCGGGGATGGACGTCTCATTGGGTGACTCCGTGACCATAGGGGCTGGTTCTGGGAGACTGAGCTTCACCGTAGTGGGGATCGGGCTCCACTCCAATCACCTATACTTCGCGCAGGAGGGATCCCTATTCCCCGCTGAGCCAGGTACCCTAGCTACAGGATACCTATCATCAGAAGGACTCGAGAGGCTCGCTAACCTTAGTAGTGGATCTTCGAACCTGCTCCTGATAGACGTCTTTGGAACTCCAGATTACAATATTCCAACTACAGATGAGGACGATGGCCCCGAACTCTCCCTTATCATCGAACGAATAGATGAGGTCGTCTCAAATTCAGTAGACTCAACTTCTCTGGTTTACGATCGCTCACAAGTATTCTCGGTGGAACTCTTACGCGCCGATGCCGAGGGCGTCATGCTGCTTTACTTCCCGGTGACCGGGATGCTTTCTGCCATTGCTGGAATCACGCTATTCCTCAGTCTACAGAGACTAGTTCAGTCCCAGTCTAGGGAGATAGCAGTATTGAGGACACTGGGGGTCCCAAGATTGGCAATAATGCCACCCTACGTCCTGATGCCTCTAGTAATCGGAGTCACGGGATCTTCGTTAGGGGCACTCCTGGGGGCTTATCTGGGAGCACCTGGAATGTTGGGAATCTATGAGGAGATCCTGGGAATTCCTATTCTCGAACCAACCGGTCTTGGGCCCATAGTCATGCAGATCGTAGCCGTAACAGTAGCCGTTGTATTGTTGTCGGGAATACTGCCAGCGATTCAGGCATCAAGGCTTCAGCCCCTAGAGGTAATGAGGGGTCAGCACGAAATCAGGATTTATTCAAGGAAGATACAGAAAATCACTTCTACCCTCCCCGCAACTGCAGGTTTGACCATCAGGTCTAGCATCAGGAAGCCAACAAGATTGACCTTCACATTCCTAGCAGTAGGCCTCTCTATGTTGCTGTTCGGAAGCACAACTCTGATGATGTCATCCATGGATGAAAGTACGGTTGGATCCATTGAAGATGATCAGAACTGGGACATCCAGGCCAACGTGTTATTCGGAGGGGAGGATGGTGTGATCCAGTGGGCAGATGACAAAGGAGGTTACCACGAGAGAATAATAACCTTCCCAGTAAATCCAGTTAATGACTCAAGAGTAATATTGGCCTATGGGATGGACGTCATTTCCACAGATAATGGGGCACTAGTAGAACTTGACCTCAAGGAAGGAAAGTTGCCCGAGGAAGGCCGCCAGACTAGTCAGATCCTAATCGAAGAGGGCCTGAATCACTTCCTAGGATGGGAGACAGGGGAAACTCAGACCCTAATTATTGGATCAACCCACAAGTCCGTTGAGATTGTTGGGATTACCAAAGGAGAAATAAGCAGAACCGTTTACTTCCACAGATCAGACTTGGCAGAGGTCGTGGGTATCGAAGCTACTGCAGTTCTGATAGACCTTCCAGATGGGGTGGTCGCAGATAGCGACCTAGGGAATGCCTCCCTGGTCGTAATCGCGAAGGAAGACCTGATATCTTCCTACGAGTCAATTCTAGAACAGCAGCAGGGCTTCTTGGGCTCCATTATGTTTCTTGGCATCCTAATCGCAGTAGTGGTCCTGTTCAATACTCTCATCATCAATCTCTCAGAGAGAGATAGGGAGATTGCGACCTTGAGGGTATTGGGGGCGCCAATCAACCGTCTTGGGTGGATGATGTTCGGAGAGCACCTAGCAATAGGGTTAATCGGAGGAATTTTGGCCTTCTTGTTCACATTGGCTGGAACCCAAGCAATGATTTCATCGTTCATCCAGTGGTCATTTTTCATGACTGTGTCAGCTGACCCTGTCGTCGCGATGGAACTCGTCGGGATTGTCGTGCTCATCTCCGTCACCCTGACTCCTTACGGGATGTGGAGAATCAGGAAGATGGACCTCGTCGAGAAGGTCAAAGACCTGTCACAGTAAGGGGCACCTGTGCGCGTCGTTACATGGAACCTCAATGGCGTCCGTGCCGCCATCCGCAAGGGTCTTGACGAGTACATAGAGCGCATCGATGCCGACATCTGGCTCCTTCAGGAGGTTCGAGCTCTTCCAGAACAGTTACCGCCTGATTGGACTCTCCCCCAGGGACACGAGGTAGTCTGGCATCCCGCCGAACGCAAGGGCTATTCGGGCGTCGCGACTATGTCCAGGGTGGGACTGGAAGAAATTAGCCGCGGAATAACAACCAAGCTCGATCCTGAGGATACCGAGGGAAGGGTCCTGACGACAAAATGTGGACCTCTGACTTGTATCAACATTTACCTCCCAAATGGGGGCTCAGGGCCAGAGCGTCAGGCTTTCAAGGACAAGTGGCTGGAGGACCTTTTGGGTTGGAGCACGCAGTTCTTCGACTCCACTGATCCGGTTCTGTTAGTGGGCGATCTAAACATTGCCCATACAGAGGAAGACATCTGGAATCCTAGTGGAAACCGGCTTACTTCGGGCTTCCTAGATCATGAGAGGGAATGGTTCAGCAGCTTCCTATCTGCTGGCTGGCATGACCTCCACCGAATCCATTTCGGCTCAGGCAAGGGCCCATACACTTGGTGGTCTAATCGGGGGAACGCCAGAGCCTTGGATCGGGGTTGGAGGATAGATTACGTACTGGCAAACTCTGCTGCAAGACCATTTTTCAGATCTGCTGAGGTACTACGAGAGGCAGGTTTGGCAGTATCTGACCACGCTCCCTTGATTGTAGACTTGGAGATCTAATCCGCTCCCTCCGGGAGCGGAGACCGGACGGAATCACGGAAACGCCACTTTTCAAGTGATGATGCTCCGGCGAGTATCGTGGTCGGTGTGCTAGCAGGTCGCTTAGAGGCAATCCTCCCCGGTGGAAGGGGCGTGTGGGTCCCAATGGATCATTGTGCATCGGCATTCCCTATACCCGGTCTCGAGGACACCAACTCAGCCGTGGACGCAGCAATTTCAGGGGGGGCAGATGCAATCGTTCTCCAGAAGGGAGCCGTTAGCCATCACTCTAAGCGAACTGGCTGGAGACGGTTCGTGTGCCACGCATCAGTATCCACTGTTCACGCCGGTACCCGCTCTCAGGACAAGATTCTGGTCGCGAATGCATCAGAATGCATTTCTAGAGGTGCTGTGGGAATCTCTGCGCAGATCAACCTTGGGGATGCAGCTGAACCTGATATGATTGAGCGCCTAGGCTCGATAACCTCAGATGCTTTCCAACACGAGTTACCAGTGTTGGGCATGGTATATCCGCGTGGCCCTAACTTAGTGGTTGATCCGGGAGACTCCACATCAGGAATTGCTCATGCGGCACGTCTAGCCTGGAACCTCGGGTGCGACGTAGTCAAGGTTCCTTGGACCGGCTCAGTGGATTCATTCCGAATCGTCACATCTGCGGCCCCTATTCCTGTGCTAATCTCTGGGGGGCCTATTAAGGCCGAATCCACAGAATTACTTGTAATGGTTGAGCAGTCCATGCGAGCCGGCGGAGCCGGGGTCTGCATAGGCAGGCAAGTGTTTGGTTTCGAAGATCCAGCATCGTACGTCAGGGCTCTAAGGGCCATTGTCCACGACGAGTCAAGTGCTACAGAGGCAGCAAGGCATCTGGGGTGAATCGATGGAAATTTGGCTGGAAGAGGATACCCATGGATCATTAATTCCAGACTCCGTTAGCCGAATCTGGCGAGGCCGTTCCGATGAGGTGGCCGAGATCGACATTGAGGATTTCAGGGGCCAGGAAGAGGCAATTTCCCTAATTGGTTCGGCCCCTTGGATCCTGGTTAGGTGCTCAGACTGGACTATGATCCCTCTTGAGAATCTCATTGCCTCTTCCAAAGGTAGCGGCACTAGGATCGCAGCTGCAATCAGCAACGAAATCGAGCTTTCAGGAGCGTCCTTAGCCCTCGGACACGGCGTTGATGCTATACTGGTGAAAGGAGATTTGGTGGAGCTGGCAATCAAAATTCTTGGAACAACATCAGCACCCCTGGATTCAACTGTTGCACCACACACACCACTCTGCTTCGCTAGAGTATTCTCCGTGGAAAGCTGCGGTCTGGGTGAGCGTGTTTGCATAGATTTGACTCAAAGGTTGAACGAGGGAGAGGGAATGGCGCTGGGCTCCGTTTCTGGGATGCTTTGCTTGGTACACGGGGAGACTGTACCCTCTGAGTACGTTCCATCAAGACCATTTAGGGTCAATGCCGGAGCAATTCATTCTTACGTACTTATGGCGGATGGGACTACGAAGTACCTCTCCGAACTGAATGCTTCAGATGAGGTGGCAATCCTCTCATTAGACGGCTCCAGAAGATCTGCAGTGGTGGGACGTCTAAAGATCGAGAATCGACCCCTCTTGGTAATCAGATACCGTTCCGATGAACAGGAGGGGCAGGTTATTGCCCAACAGGCTGAAACAGTCCGATTGGTTAAATCCGATGGAGGGCTCATCTCAATCACCGATTTGTCAGATGATGTTCAGATTGCAGTTCTTCGTGATAGCAGGATGAGGCATACGGGCATCGCTCTTGAAGGGGGCATGGTTGAGAGATGAGTGTCCTGGGCATCGGAAAAGCCAACGGGGGAATCTCGATACTCCATGCCCTAGGATTGGGCAAGGGCTGCTCAATTGGGATAGATCTCAGCACCACCGTCACCATGCTGGATGGGAACGCCACCGTCAAGGCTGACTATCATGGTCTACTGCAATCACTCACCTCGTGCTGGAGAATCGCAGGCCTACCTCTTCCAAGCTCCTTTGGTTGGAAAGTGGACAGTGACGTGCCCATTGGACAGGGTCTCAAATCCAGCTCATCATTGGCTTGTGCTGCCCTAAGGGCTCTCAACTCTGCGACTTGGGCAGGTCTATCCGATTCAGAGCTCGCCGATTTGGCAGTATCTGCGCAAAGGGAAGCAAATTGTAGCATTACTGGTAGCTTGGATGACACATGGGCAGCCCTCAGCCCGGGTTGGAAGCTTGTTGACCCTTCTCTGAGTGCGTCTGATTCTGTTCTCATGGAAGGCGAATTGGAAGAGGACCTCCGCGTAATTATTGGCTTGAGGGGCACACGATCCCGAATACTAGAACCCGAGTCCTTTGGAAATCAAAGCCTGCTTTTCGAGAGAGCCCTCGCATCACTAATCACGGCTTCTCCATTGGAGGCCCTCTCTGCAAACGGCATTGCAGTTGCAGCTGCCACCGAAGACCACGAGGCATTGAGAATCAGCAACATAAGCATAGCCAGCGGTGCAGTGGCTGCCGGAATAACAGGATCAGGCCCCGCAATCGCCTTGGTCTGCTTCTCTCAGGACTCAGATGCTATACAATCACGCGTTTCCGACTACTTTGACAAAATAATTCTGTCGAATTTCATCCCATCAGAGGAAGTGGCTGAGGAGGTTAACTAATGGGAATGAAACTGGGGGAAAGATTTCGAGTAACCCTATTTGGCGAGAGCCATGGCAAATGCGTCGGCGCATTAGTAGAGGGAGTTCCACCGGGTACGCTTATCGACAAAGAGTCTCTTTTCAGGGACTTAGCTTCACGCAGACCCGGGAGGAAAGGACTGACTCAGCGTACAGAGCTGGATCACTGCGAGATCATGTCAGGAGTTCACGAGGGAAAGGCAACTGGATGGCCAATACTATTGGTTGCCAGAAATTCTGACCCCCGTCCCTCTGACTACGACTTCCTGCCAGATCACCCTCGTCCCGGTCACGCTGATATGGTGGAGTTAATACGAACAGAAGGGGCAAATGACCCACGTGGCGGAGGATCGCAATCTGCCCGACTAACCCTTGGCTTGGTTGCTGCGGGAAGCCAAGTCAGATCACTTCTTGACGCAGTCGGATGGGAATGCAATGCCCACCTAAATTGCGTTGGAAACGCCTCCTCGCGCCCACTCTTTGAATTGGATAGGACCTCCCATTTGGACCCTGAAACCGACATGGGCAGGCTGAATTGCCGCGACCCAGATGCTGCTCGCCAATTCTCAGAGATCATCGAGTCCGTAAGGATGGAGGGGGATTCGATAGGCTCAGTCGTTGAACTTCTAATCGAGGGGCTACCTGTTGGGATGGGAGAACCTTGGTTTGATGGGATCGAGCCAGCACTGGCTAGAGGACTTATGGCGATTCCGGGAGCCAGAGCGATTGAGTTTTCTCATGGCCAGGCATCGTCTAAGATGCGGGGGTCTGAGCACAATGACGCATGGTTGCAAGGCACTGGATCACCAAGTCTCGAGGGTTCGGAATCTGGACATGCCGACGGTGCATTGGGCGGCAGATCAACCGGAGCGCCTATTCGTGTACTTATTCACTTCAAACCTCCTAGCAGCATCCCAAAGGAACAGTTCACACTACATCTTCCCAGCAATGAGGTTCGTTCACTCAATATAGGTGGCAGGCACGATCCAGTCATTGGACCAAGAGCCGCACCGGTAGTCGAGGCAGTCGCAATGTTGATTCTCTGTGATCTTGGAATGATTGGCGGATACCTGCCCATTCAAGCCTGACTCTCTAAGTACTCCTGGATTCTCAGTGGCAGGTTAATCGCAAACATCGATGAAATCACGATAAACACCAGAATTGTCCCTAGAGCTACACCGTAGACGCTAGTTAACTCAACACTCTCCTTGAGTCTGTTTGCAGCCACTGTGTCGAAGATACTTACGAAGGCCGGAACGATGAGATTGATGAATAGAGTAATCATTGCCACGAACCCTGCAACTACGGGAGTTATTCCCATCGCTCTGCTGTACCTTCCAGTAATTTTGTTGATGTTCATCACGTAAACTTCACCTGTCCTAATCGATGTATCGAGAACGGAGAATCTGATAATCCCACTCGAGATCTCGATGTACATCACTAAGAAAATCGCATAGAGGATGAGCAGGAACTTCTGGGCAATCTCACCCTCTGGGAGGAAGCTAAGCCCAAACTCTACTTTGCTTCCGGCGAATCTGATGGTTACGAGTATCAACGCAATGTATGAGGCTAGCATCGCTCTCTGATCTCTTTGGAAAACTCCATAGAAACCTCCAATCAGCCCTATTAGCATTAGACCTAGATGAATTACCACTCCCAAGGCACCCAATCCTAATAGGTTGGTAACCACAAACCAAGCCGTTCCAGAAACCGGGGTGAGCATGAATGTCAGGAAACATAGAATCAGTAGCGACCCAGATGCTCTGATTTGAAGTGACACCACCATCCTATCGGGCGGCAAGAAATCCCTCTTTGCAACAACCGGCCCTCCAAAAATTGTCTCCACCCAATTTGGAACATTGATGTCCGGGACCGCATCATCAGGAATTGCAGTGTCCCTCTTTAGCGTGCCTGCGGCTCTCTTGCGACTCGGAGCGGAGGAACGGACAACTTTCCCCTCATACAAGTGAGACGTGTCAACAGGTCCCTTGCCACTATTATCAGCCATGCTCTCACCTCAGAATCCTCTAGCTCCAGCCAGCGCTGTGAATAGGAGCATATCGGGCTCCCAATCCATGACATAAGCCCCTAAACTGCGAAGCTCGGTAATGAGAATGTCTCTTTC
This sequence comes from uncultured Candidatus Poseidoniales archaeon, assembly GCA_964563355.1. Lineage (GTDB taxonomy): Archaea > Thermoplasmatota > Poseidoniia > Poseidoniales > Thalassarchaeaceae > UBA36. Next base: position 212,717 of record CAZLVU010000001.1, on the reverse strand, counting down.
AGTCTTGAGTACCTCGTAACCAGTCCTGTCAATCCTCCTTGCGTCGAATTCAAATTCTAAGCTACTGGGAGATAGGACAGTGACCTCGAAGTTCCTAGCTCTCAAGTCCCTAACGGCTTCTACTATTGTCGGGTCGTCCTCCAAGGGAGATAGGATGATGATCGGACTCCCTCGATTAATGTGCGGCAATATTCTGTTGGTGACTATTTTCAAAGGGGTGTTTCCTTTCGCCATTGCGCCTGCAAGCTTTGTTAAAATGATGTACAATTGCTTCTTCCCTGTGTCCCGGTCAACAGACACAATTTCATCCCCGTAAACCACCAATCCAACCGAGTCACGACGAGAAAGGAAATATTGAGTTAGGCTGGCAGCAGCCCTAGTGCTGTATACGAGCGAATTGCGGCTAACGGGCCCAGTTTCACTGACTGACCTACTATCAACAATAATTATGACGTCGCTGACCGCATCCCTCTCGAATTCATTAACCATCATCTTTCCATCTTGTCTGGCGGTTGCCTGCCAGTTAACCTTCTTCATCGGATCCCCTGGTAGGTACTCCCTGAGGTTGTAGAAGTTCGACCCCTCTCCAGGGTTTCTGATGTTTACCGCGCCAGTGAAGATTTTTGGCACGCGACTCTTGACCATTGCATCTTTGATATCCTCCATCTTCGGGAAAACCAAGAAATCGTCGTAAAGCTGAATCTCACGCTCATTGTGGAAGAGCCCGAACTCGTCCTGGACCCTGATGCATACTGGTCCGATGCTGTAAAAGCCCCTTAGAGGCGTCTCCATAGTGTAGGAAATCTCAGTCTCCCTCTGGGGCCCAATTTCCATCAGGACATAGTTAGCGCCCTTCTTGATCCTCATAACTTCTGGAACTCTGTCTCGAAGTTCCAGAACCTTTGCCAGATTGGAACGGTTCTGCAATCGAACTGTGACGTCAATCTCACCATCTTCGAAAACCCTGGATGATGAAATCTTTCGCAATGCCACAATGTTCTGAAGCTGGATGCCAGAATCTAGGATAGCGTCGTCAACTCTCCTCCCACTAGCGGCAACGTCGCCATGCGCAGCCCTCAGGGCAGCCCAAGTAAGGAATGAGAGTAGCACTACTGCCACAGTGACTAGCTGCTGGTTGCGAAGCACTAGGCCTAGGAGGTACATAGCTATCGACAGCGACGCGAACATCGCTGATTTACGGCTCCATGCCATTGCTCACTACTCCTGACATTTCTTCAGACTGTAGGAACTTGAGCAGCGTTTCTACCATGAAGAATGTCTCGGACAATTTCGCCATTCTCTAGTCCCTTGATTTGATGCTCAGGCTTGAGAATTAATCTGTGTGCTACAGCTAGCTCAGCAATCGATTTAACATCATCAGGGGTAACAAAGTCCCTACCTCTCATCGCAGCTACAGCTCTGCTCGTCTTGAGCAACGCTTGCGAACCACGGGGAGAGGAACCAACCAGAACGCGGGGGTCCTCTCTAGTTCTAGCCACTATGTCTACCATGTAGCTCCTGACAGATGGGTCAACATACACCTCCTCACAGGACTGTTGCATCTTTACAACAATGCTCGGATCCGTAATCTTGTTTACTTCAACCTCGTCCTTCTTGCGCTCGATCCTGCGCTGAAGGATTTCGTTTTCATCCGCCCTGTCAGGATAGCCCACCATCATCTTCATCATGAATCGGTCAAGTTGTGCCTCAGGTAGGGGATAGGTCCCCTCCTGCTCCACTGGGTTCTGGGTTGCCATGGTCAGGAAGGGTGCAGGAAGTTTGTGGGTAACCACTCCAATCGTGACTTGCTTCTCCTGCATGGCCTCGAGAAGAGCCGCTTGGGTCTTCGGTGGGGCTCTGTTGATCTCGTCCGAAAGCAATAGGTTACAGAAGATTGGACCAGGTTTGAATGTGAACTCCCCCTTCTTGGCGTCGTAGATGTTCGTCCCCGTAATATCAGCAGGAAGAAGATCGGGGGTAAATTGTACACGCTTAAAATCACAACCAAGAGCATCTGCAAAAGTGTTGGTCATCAGCGTCTTCGCAAGTCCAGGAAAGTCCTCGAAGAGCAGGTTTCCGTTAGATAGTATGTCCACCATCACGTTGTCAACTACGTGAGATTTTCCGATGATGACTTTCTGCACTTCAGTGCCAATCGCCTGCCCCATAGCCCCTGTTGCTGTCAAGACTTCGCTAATTTTGCCAGACCCCCTTGCAGCTTCGGCCTTCTTTGCTAGGCTCGCCTCATAACCGCCCGGATTTGGCGTCGTTGCTCCTTCTACTGGTCGTGTTTCACTCATTTTTCATCCCTCAAATATTCAGTTATTTTTTCCCCATCGTCTGATTGCCTGCATCAGCCGGCGCAACTCTTGCGGCGAGTACGTGCGGCTTTGGCTATAAGCCAATTCCACGAGACGAGGGTCCCCAATCATCGCCTGAACTTCTGGCGGGGGCTTAGTTGCCATCTCCAATTGGGTCAGGTCATTTTGCAGTCTGACTTTCGTCATAAGTGCCTGTTTGACTCTTTGACGATAATCAGTAGGGTCAAGTTTGTTCGGTCTCTGATTGAATTTTGTGAGGTCGAATACGTGCCTCCAGTTTTCCTTTTCGGGGACAACCATCATGGCAACCAGGAGCAGCAATCCAACGTTTAGAACTACTAACCACTTCAGAAATTGGTTTGAGGTAAGCAACACTACGGTACTCATGGTCTCAACAAATGGGGCCGACACTACTCCGGTAACATGGCGACTCTCATCAAAAACCACCTGGAAGTTTGTTTTGTCTCCAGCGAAATCACCCTGCCTGATTTGTATCGACATGTTGGTGTTGTCGAATTCCATCATGTCGTAAACAAGAAGTCTGAAGTATCGCTCGTTCCCTCCCCAGTCGTTGTTGTTCAGTATCTCTTTTGTCCAGCAGTTGTTCAGGGTGTAGTCTCCAATGGATTGGCAGTCCCGGTTAAGACCCTGATTCTCCGCTTCCTCTATCGTCCAAAGTAGGTTGGAGAATGCTTCTTCATCCGATACGAAGACTATACTCCCGGTAACTTCAACCTCACCAACTCCTGATGAAAAGGCACCTCTGCCTTCACTAGGAAGCTGGTCAAAAACGACTATTTCAGGATAGTCAAATCTCATCAGCAACCGCAAGTCACCCGGAGCAGGATTTTCATGATCCCTAGGATCCTGATTTCCCTTGACATCGATGAACGCTGACGCAGAGGCTTTCCCTAATGTCATAATTTTTCGATGCCCAGGGTCCTCGGTATCACGAAGAATTGGCTCAAACTTTAGGCCTGTTGGAGATCTGAACATGATCGGTAATCGACAATCTACTGGGTTATAGTTCTCGGTCTGGAATGAACTGCACCCCTGCATCAATGCCCCGGGTGACATCTGATCCACGTCTTGCCCAATTGAGGTAGCACTCCAAACGTTCTTCCAAGAGATTGTGGAAGTCTCACCAACTTGGTCATGAATCACCCAGTGTTGCTTTTCATCCAACAGAGGCGCGTTGAAGTAAGTGACTCCGAACATATTGGCCAATTTGTTCGCATTTGTGTTATCTGCAGCAACGATCACTTTTCCGCCCTTTTCAGTAACGAACCTGTAGATCTCGTCTGCCTCGGTATCATCAATGGGTTTCTCAGGGCCGATTATTGCCAACAGAGTTCTATGGGGGTCTTTCCAATCATTTACAAGCATCGGAGTCGACATCGTGTTCGCCACGAAGTAGCTCTCGCCGTTCTCAAATGTGTCCCTCATGTCGGAGAGTTGATGAAGCTCCTCAACCTCATATGCAGAGTATGCGGTTTCTTTCCCTAAGACAAAGAACATTGGTAGCGTAAGGAGAAGAACAGAGGTGAATAATAGCGCCATCAGGACATTTCTGTTGAAGCTCTCGTCGCTAGAATTCTCTCCAGCCATTTTTCAAACACCAGTCTTCAATCACAGCCATCCTTGGAATAGCATTGTCCGCGACCTACAAATCACGGTTATATGTTGCTGAACCAAGTTCGCAATATTTCCCTCCCACCAAGTGTCAATTTCCAATGATGGCTATTCCTGCAGAGATTTTCTAGGGCTAAACACGGCTGCGATTAATCCTAAGATACTGATCAGTACTCCTGGGGAAGCAAGATTGGACTGGATAGATTCTAGAGGGTCATCATCGGTTTCAGCTTCGTTCCCCTCTTCAATCTCTGTGGGAGGCGGCTCTATGGAAATTCTGACCTCGTCTTGAATCACTACAGATTGTCCCGAATTCATAGCCCCGTTGGAGGCTACGGTGACACTAATGTCGCATTGCCTTCGAGGATGACTCTCGGACGCCTTTACATTCAGATCTGCATGCTTGCTACTGCCGGGGGCTATGTTACCAATCATCAGAGAGTCCAGTCCATTGTCAGTCGTCAATAGGGGGCAGTCATCGGAAACCTCCACGTCACCTATCTTGTCCTGAACGTTCCCGGAGTTTGTTACAGTCACCCTTAGGATCGTATCACCTCCCGCGTTAATCGGACCGATGGGATCGGGGACGTCCAAAGATAGGGCGTAAATTGTTGGGATTTGCATGTCGCCCTCCTCCTTCTGCTGTGAGTTCAATGGGTCCGGAACTCCCTGACGTGCTGTGACGGTGGCGGTAATGGAGAATGAGTCAATCTGCCTAGCTTCAAATTGAAAAACATCTATTCCACCAATCTTCAATTCAAATGACTCGTTTGAACCAGCAGGTATTGAGGCCTCCTCGGGCCCGTCATGTGCACCGCCAAACGGAATGTCGTAAGCAAATTGAACTGTTATCTCAACCAAACCGGAGTTGTCAATGAAAAACTCGACCATTACCGACCCATCACGAGAGATCTCAAAGGGTTTGTCGGCATCATCTCCAGGGTACATCACCCCCAAGTCCCAGGCATCGAGGTTCTGTGCTGACACTACTCCTGACGGGAGGAGCATGAAGGCCATAACCGTCCACAAAAAAACTGATTTGTGGTGTCGAAACACTAACTCACCAGTAGCCCTCTGCACGCTCGTTTCGTTAAGACCTTCACCATCTTTCGCCTGTATGACGGGGGGAACCAGGTATTCAGAACCGGTTTCACATCTTTTCTTATGGACTCAGCCAGTTCATCTACACTGGACTCCCCGTCCCATTCAGAAAGGGCTGCAGACGCTTCCTTGTCATGCAACTTGGGCACCGATCCGAGCCCAGTCGTCGCGACTCTGAGGTCAGAAGGCCCACGCTCTCCATTCTTCCAAGCTACGACAACTCCTGCCTCGGGAAAATCCCACGACTCCCTTTGCCTTAGTTTCTGGTAGTCGCCAATCCACTCCGAAGCATCATCAGGGAGCGTCAGATGTGTCACCAACTCACCCTTCTCAAGTACATTCCTAGTTTTCCCGTCCTCTTGAAAGAATTCTGAAATCAACATGGTTCTAGTTCCCGACGGAGAAGCTAGGTGAATTGAGGCCCCTAAGCACATGAATGCAGGAGCCAAGTCTGCTTGATAAGTGGCAACGCACAAGGTATTTTGGTTTGGGATGACTCTGCAATCAGCACCAGTGCCACAATCACATTTGTAACACCAATCAATTGACTCTCTCCATTCCTCCGATTGGTTGAACCAAAAGCATCGGGTGTCTAGACAAATGTTGCCACCTACTGTTCCTGATCGGCGCAGCATCACGCTCGCAACCATGCTGGAAACTTTGGAGATCAGAGGGTTCACAATCTCAGACTCAACAAGGTCCTGCAAGCGAACCATCGCACCAATGTGGCTTTCGGCCAATTCAGACAGCTCAGACACTCTAGCTAGAGAAATTACATGGGCCTTGGTGTTTAGGTGCCATTTGTAATTTGGAAGTAGGTCAGTTCCACCTGAAACCCAGTCGAACTCTACCTCAGAATCAATTAGTTCTCCTGAAATTGCTAATGCATCCTCCAGCGACTCCGGCATGTGGAGTTTGAAGGGGGGCATTCGCATCAAGCACCACCTCCGTGACGCCTTTCTGCGTGTTCCCACGCTCTCCCTGCAAGGCGGGGCTTGTTTAGGTAATCAGAGTCGGGAGTTACGCTAACTACCCAACTGCCCCCTTGCTCATCAGCGGGTCTTTCCGGATCATACCCGAACAGCGCACCATTGTGGTACTCTGTTCTATCTGTCCCACTCGCTCTCCCCATGTCGCGAGTTGCATGCTCGGCAGCGCGCTTCTCCAAGGATGCCTGTAAATCAGAGAGCTCAAGCCGGGGAGAGGGCAGTTCTGACGGGACGCAATCGAATTCTTTGCATCTATCCTCAACAATCCTGTGAATTTTTTCGGGCGTCATCGGAAGCTTGCTAGTTCGGACACCTATGGCATCATACACTGCGTTGCAAACTGCTGGCAGTATGGGGAGCAGGGGCCCCTCACCAGCCTCCTTTGCTCCGAACGGACCTTCAGAGTCGTTCGACTCCACAATTATGGGAACTATCTCCGGCATTTCGTGAACCGACGGAATTTTGTAGTCAAGAAGGTCTGGATTCATCAGGTTTCCAGTTTTTACATACCTCATTTCCTCACTGAGGACCTGACCCAATCCCATGTGGCAGGATCCGATTATCTGACCCTTGACCCCCAGGGGATTGAGTGCCTTCCCGCAATCATGTGCCGCCCAAACTTTCAGCACTCTGGTATGCCCCGTCTCAACGTCTACCTTGACCTCTGCAACATATGCTGAAAATGAGTAAGCAGGAGCAATTCCTGCTCCAGCTCCCTTGTGCACCCTGCCCATCGGGGGGGTTCGGTAAGCTCCTGAAGATGCGAGAGCCCCCCTGTCTTCCTGAGCCTTGTGCAGGGCTTCCAAGTAGGAAACACCGACCGCAGGATCTCTCTTGAGGAAAATCCTCCTATCCCCTATAACAAGCTTTTCAGCAGGTTCCTCAGTTAGTTCCGAAGCCGCCTTAATCAAATCACTCCTAATTTCCATAGCTGCAGAAATCGCCGCATTTGCATTCATGAAAGTTACACGGGAAGAGTATGACCCCAAGTCAACCGGTGCGGTATCAGTCTCCCTGCTCCTGATCCTGATCATTTCCAATGGGAGGCCTAGGACTTCTGCCACTGACTGAGCAATCACCGTATCTGAGCCCTGCCCAATTTCAGCAGCCCCGGTGTGAACTGTCACGCCCCCGTCCATATCCACTTTGAGATGCACAGTTGCATGGGGGAACTTGTTCGGCTCCCAGTGTATTGGAAGTCCACTCCCCGAGATGAAGAAACCACATCCCAAACCAATTCCGTGCCCCTCTGGGAGTTTGCGGAACTTGCTATCCCAGCCAGACTCCTCCCGAACCCTTTCCAAGCACTCTCTCATCCCCATACTTGTAATTCTGAATCCTGTAATCGTGGAGGAGAAAGGCGGCAGTAGATTGGCGAGCCTGAGTGTAATCGGGTCCACTCCAAGCTTCTCAGCTAGCTCGTCAATTCCAACCTCGATCGCGCAACGAGAATTTACAGCACCATGGCCCCGCATTGCACCGCTTGCCGGCTTGTTTGTCCATACTCTCGCACCAGTATAGTGGAATGCGCCAATTTCGTAGGGCGCCGTATGTAGAACTCCGTTGTAGTAGGTCGTGACGTGGCCGAAAGAAGCAAACGCTCCACCATCTATCAGCGCATCCGTTTCAATACCGCAGAGTCTGCCTTGGGAGTCAGCATGAATGCCCATCTCAATTCTCGAGGGGTGACGGCCCCGATTGACCCAGAAAACCTCCTCCCTGTCGAAGTTAATCCTCACCGGCCTACCGCTTTTTCGAGCTAGGATTGCTGCACACATTTCGTGTGGGAAAGGGTCAGATTTCCCACCGAAACCTCCTCCCACGAAAGTGCGATGAACGTTGATTTGGTGCATTGGAATCTCTAGGACTTCCGCCAGAGCGCGATGAACATAGTGTGGAACTTGTTGGGGAGTGTAGAGTGTTAGTCTGCCAGTCGGATCCCAATGTGCAACGGCGGCGTGGGGTTCCGTAAATCCGTGATTGACACCAGCGAAAACCCATTTAGAATTGTTACTTGCCACCGCATTTTCCTTCATTCCAGATACGTCACCAAACTCCTGGAAGACCCTCTTCTGCACGTTTGAGGAGCCAATGTGGTAGTCCCCCCGGTCATGGATAGGTTCTTCGGAATTCTCCAATGCGTCTCTCATGTCATGAATTGCTTCCAGTTCTTCATACTCAATCTCTATCAGTCTTGCCGCTTCTCTTGCAGTGGCTTCGTCCCGGGCAGCTACACATGCCACAAGATCACCCATGTGTCTAACCTTGTCAATTGCCATCGCAGTCTCATCTTTGGTCACAGGTAGAACTCCGAATCGGCCATTTGCGTCATTTCCGGTTGCAACAGCCACCACTCCCGGCAACTCCATCGCCTTGGAAAAGTCAACCGAAAGGACTCTGGCATAGTGATGCTTCGAGCGAACAATCCTACCAATCAACTCTCCCTGTAAGCGAATGTCATCACCATACTGAGCTTGACCTGTGACCTTCCAACGACTGTCCACTAATGCGGTGGGTTTCCCAATAGCAGAGCCAGAAATCAGATCATCGTGCTTGTGACCCCCCTTCTCTTTGATCCGCTCAATCCACGATTCGTCACGAAGGGAGCTTGTGTCGTTGCTCCCTCCTGATCCGGGCATTGGGAAAGATATCTTCCCACTTTGCTGCCGGTATCCGACTACCTTTTCCTTCTTATCTGCCATTTAATCACCCGGAACCAGAATCAAAACTTGGATGAGGGTCACTCATCGCATCGGTAGGATTTGGAGTCCCAGAATCAGAGGCCAGAATCTCTGCTGCAGCTCGAACGGAATCGACAATATGCTGATAGCCAGTACAGCGGCAGAGATTCCCCTCAATTGCAGATTTTATTTCTTCATCAGAAGGATTCACATTTTCCTCCAATAGGGCCGAAATTACAACCAAGAACCCCGGAGTGCAGAATCCGCATTGGCTTCCTCCAAATTCAGTGAATGTTTGCTGAATGGGATGAAGATGGTGACCATCCGACAAACCTTCTACGGTAGTGATGTTGCAATTCTCCACCTCTTGAGCCAACATTAGGCAGGATAGCTTTGGCTTACCGTCCACGAGTACGCTGCAACACCCACAAGTTCCCATGTCGCATCCGCGCTTAGTCCCTAGGCTACCTGCCTTTTCTCGCAAAACATCAAGCAGAATTGCATTGCCCTCTATCGGCACTGAAACTTGATTGCCATTAACGACTGCATCCCAACTTACATCCTCCGTGGGAGGGAGCATGGGTAGGCGGAACTGCACCATTCATAACGACACAAGCACAACCATCCTTTGAGCATTCGGTTCAACAATCTGGCCGCTTCAAGATAACTCTTGGCCGACCCTCTTCATTACTTCCGACTCCGCTCTCTTGCCAATAATGAATAGCGGCGTTCATCCTTCGGAAGTGTTGACCGCTCTTTCCAGAGAAAGCAGCTCGGCACAAACAGCGATTGCAATCTCCTCAGGAGAGTCAGCACCTATTTCCAGTCCTATCGGACACCGAACTGAGTCAATTATTGACTTCGCAACTCCCGATGCAATGGCCTTTTCTCTATATGAGGACCATTTTTGTTTGGAACCAATCACCCCAATTCTGGGTCTTTCTGATTCACCCCTGATGTCGAGAATGCCCATCAGAAGCTCTTCATCGATGGCCCAGTCATGACCAAGGAGAAGAACGTCAGAGAATCTTTGCATTGACCCCTTGTCTTCAGATTCTAGGAAATTTGAGACATTTGTCGTTTGGAGCTCCCGTGCGTTAGGGAAACGCCGGCTACTGCAGAATTCGGGTCTTACATCGAAAACACTGTGTGACCACCCTAGTGTGTCACACACTATTGCAATGGATCTACCAACATGGCCACCTCCTGCAATCAGTAAGTGGGGCACCGGATTCAAGACCTCCATAGCAACGGTTACTCGACCGCCGCAGAGGCTGTCCAGGGCCGTTACTTCTTTTCCCTTGCTATCCTTGTTTAGCAGGAAGGTCTCTACCTTTCCGCCACTGTAACGTGAGGGTCGATCAACCTCATCTAGCATTTCCCTCAGAGCAGCCTCAACCTTGAGCTCAAGCCCCGCTCCCCCCACTGTTCCAAAATTGAAGCCACCAGAAGTGATTGCCAACCTAGCGCCAGGCTTGCCCGGTACACTCCCACTGGCCTCAATGATCGAGGCTAGCGCGACCCTCTCGCCCTCTTCCAACCTCCCAAGAACCCAAGCGAGGACGGCACTTGTCATGAGCCTGAGAGCAGGCACTCTCCCTTTGCGGTTGCCCTACTAACCAAACGCAACATCTAGTACCATCATGATGGAAAATCCAATCATCACACCCATGGTTGCAATGTCTCCATTGCCCCCCCTCTGAGCTTCAGGCACCAACTCCTCAACAACAACGAAAATCATCGCTCCCGCTGCGAACGCAAGTGCGTAAGGAAGCAGAGGCTCCATCGCAATTACTAGTGCCGCACCCATCACTGCGGCGATTGGTTCAACAGTTGCTGAAATCTGACCCCACATGAAACTGGATTTCCTAGAAAGCCCCTCTCTTCTTAGGGGGAGCGAGACTGCCGCCCCCTCCGGGAAATTCTGTATCCCGATTCCTATGGCAAGGGCCACGGCTGCTCCCACAGTAGCTCCTTCCATGCCCGAAGCCGCAGCACCAAATGCGACTCCGACCGCAAGTCCCTCCGGCACGTTATGCAGGGTAATTGCAGATACTAGTAACATGCTCCTGTGCCAAGAGTTCTTCACTCCCTCGGCTTCTTCTGGAGGTGCACCCGGGTGAAGATGTGGAAGGTAGAGGTCCACAAGTCGCATGCTGAATCCCCCAAACAAGAAGCCTACTAGGGCCGGGAACCAAACCGGCAGGTCCTTTCCTTCGGACATCTCAATCGAAGGGGAGAGCAGCGACCAGAAGCTTGCTGCAATCATAACACCCGCAGCGAAACCCAGCATAGCGTCCAGTACCTTGCGATCAATTTCATCGAATAGGACGACTATTGCAGCACCAGCTGCGGTCATGAACCAAGTGAACAGGCCCGCTATCAGGGCCTGCTCTATAGGGCTGAAACCTTCTAAGAATTCTACTGGTTCCACGACCATCCGAGCTATGGTTGAAAATTAATGTTAACCTATTGCCCCTGACAGCCTTTCAGTCAAATTTTCTAGGACATCTGGAGTGTCAATGTTAAGGTGTAACTCCGGATCATCAACTTCGAATTTTTCTGGATTTACCAAATCTCGCAGTGAATCCCAGGGGGACGCCCTTCGAATTTTCTCGACGTCCCTGACAGAAAGAATGAGAGGATGACCACCTCTGCCATCTTTCTGCGGGCAACAGGTGTTCTCAGAGCCAATCAGGCGGAGCAAAGTAGAATCAGAAAATCCAGGTCTGTCGACTGGAACCACAAGCAACCTGAATGCCCCGTCGATGGAAAGATCCAGCGCAGAAATTCCAATTTGCAGAGTCCCAGTCCTCCCCCTGCTCGGATTGGGATTGACAATGACTTCACATGAGGAAACTGAATTTACAACTTCATTCTCTATTTCAGATTTAGTGACTATTATGGGTGAAATTCCGTTATCCAATAATCTGCGAGCGATCCACCCCACTAGCGTGACGGAGCCGACATCTAGTATCGCTTTCTCAGTGCCCAATCTGCTGCTCGACCCTGCTGCCAAGATTACACAAGCGATTCGCGATCCCTCCATGGGTGCCGAGACCCGGATAGGTAGTTAGTGCTATAGAATTCCCAAACTGGCGAGATAGCCCATGTATGACAAGTATGCCCCAATCATCACTGCACCCAATCGCTTGCTGATCTCTCTCTCATTGAGCATCATACCAGTTACCAGACCAGAAGTCGCAATAACTATCCAAATATCTCTATCAGCGAACTCGCTGGCGATTTGAATGCCCCCTCCGACAATGCTCGTAAGGCCAATAATCCCGAGAATGTTCATCACATTTGATCCAAGAACATTGCCAATTGCCACGCCCCCTTGCCCCCTAATTCCTGCCACGAGAGTGACTGCCAACTCAGGAAGCGAGGTTCCAAGGGCCACCACAGAGAGCCCGATGACAGCCTCTGAAACCCCGTAACTTTCAGCGATGCCAGTTGAACCAGAGACTAGCAGCTTCGCTCCGAACCAGATCATCATTCCTCCAACTATGCATGAGGGGATTGCTACCATCATGTCGCTAGGTAACCAAGAGTCGGCTATCTCGAACTCCTCTCCAGTTTTCGTCGCACTGAAGTATGCATAGAAGTAATACCCCACAAGGCAAAACAACATCACCACTCCCCCGGAGGGGGGTACTTCTCCTCCTAGAACGAAAATCGTGAGGATTAAGGTGGCCCCCATGACCGCTGCTGAGTCTCTCTTGATTCCCTGGTCTGGCTCGGAACAAGCCCCGAGAACAGCAGCGGCTCCGAGTACTAGCATCACATTAGCCACATTTGAGCCTAGGACGCCGCCGACTGCAATTTCGGGGGAGTCACTCAATACCGCCTCCAAGGCTACAGCCAACTCGGGGAGAGAAGTTCCAACGGCAACTACGGTGAATCCTACTAGCAATGGTGGAATGCTGAGTCGTTCCGAGATTCTAATCGCTCCTTGGACTAACCCCTCTCCTCCGCTCATCAACAGAGTGAATCCCGCAACGATGTATGCTACATCTACCAATGTGCCATCCACAGTCATACCCGAACAAGCCGTGCTCATGACTGTTTGTGTATTCTGAAAATAGCATCACATTAACCGCAAGCCCTCTCTATGTGGCGCTGAACGAGACTGGCAGTGGGTACCGTGTGGTCTTCCAAGGTGGGTGAGAATGGGACGGGTGTGTCTAGTGCACCAATAACAACCGGAGCGGCCTCGAGACTCCAAAAAGCCTCCTCCACAATTCTACTGCAAATAGTATGGCCAAACCCCCCAGTCCACTGAGATTCCTGTAGTACCAGTAGTTTCCCCGTACGGCGAACAGAGTCGACACACGTCTTTGCATCAATCGGCGCTAATGTTCTTAGATCAATCACTTCTACCTCTACCCCCTTCTTCGATGATTGGAATGATGCTTCCATAGCAATGTGTAACATCGCACCCCATGTGACAATCGTCAAGTCCCTGCCACCACGTACTACTCGTGCCTCACCAACGGAGTTTAGCCCATTTGCCAGCCTCTTGTGCACTGCTTCTGTGTCAACAACCTGGTTGATTGAATTGCCCCAGCCTGTCTTCCCCCCCCTCAATCCGTAAAGGCCTATGTGCTCTAGGAAAATTACAGGATCAGGCAGATCATGGGACTCAATTAGAAGGTCGTACGCATCCTGCGGGTTACTTGGAGCTACAATAACTAGGCCGGGGTCATTTGCGAACCACGACTCAATCATGTTTGCATGGAAAGGGCCACTTCTGGTCTTCGCGCCAAGTGGGATTCTTACAGTCATAGGGACCTCAGCCCCCCATCTCCATCTCAATTGAGCTGCGTTGTTTATCAGGGGGTTCATTGCCAGAGCAGCGAAACCCCCGAATTGAATTTCAGCTATTGGGCGCATTCCTCCTAGGGCTGCACCCGTTGCCGAATGGACAATGATCGATTCTGATAGAGGCATGTCCAGTAGCTTATCCTGATGCCCCTTGGCCTTTAGAGCAAGGTTCATTCCGAATGCCCCAGCTATTTCCATATCCTCTCCCATGAAAACGACTTCTTCCCCATATTTTTCAGCCAGTGTTGCCATTCCGTTCTGTATCGATTTGCTGTAGGTCCACGAGCTCGGTGAATCAGAGAAAACTAGGCATGTCTCCCCAGGTCGGAGTGGAGCGTCTTCAGGAGCATTTTCTTCGTTGATTCGAGCGAGTTGTTGCTCATGGGTGCCAGCGTCATGTAACGAAGTTATCCCAGCTGTAACAGAGTGACCTTCCGGCCACTCCATTTTCTCTAACTCACTCCTCGCCGCTTCCACAGCCGCACTCTCTTCCTGAGCCATATTTGCCAGTGAACGTTCGTTTACGCCCATTCGTAGAAGTAATTCCATGTGATTGGGCACAGGGTCCTTTTCCGCCCAGTAAGACATGAGGCCACGATCTACGTATCCCGGAGGATTGCCACTTGCAGCACCCAAGTACAGATCATCATGGTGATGGGCGTGACCGCACCCCCTCATGGTTTCCACATGAATCAGAGTCGCACCACCTTGTGACACTCCAAACTCACGAGCAACAGCTGTCGATGAGTAGAAACTAGCAGGGTCAGAACCATCAATTGACCACGCGGGAATCCCCATCGCATGTCCCTTGTCACCGAACGTCTCAGCTCCTGACTGACCCGAGACAAAGGTGTCCAATGCGATTTGATTGTTCTGAATCATGAAGCATATGGGTAGCCCACGTACTCCTGCGAAGTTCATCGCTTCCCAGAACTCCCCGCTACTGCTACAACCCTCCCCCACCGGTGCCAAATGGAATCTATCCATTCCGAGTCGTTTTGCTGCCAATGCAACCCCAGTAGAAGTAGCACTCGCTATTGGGAGAGGTGCCGTGGGTGGCAAAACACCCTTTTCCCAGTTTCCTATGTGGAGGTCTCTCCCACCACATCCCGGATGCCCGCCATCCATGTACGAATCTGCCTTGCCCATTTGTGCAGATAGCACTTCCAAGGGAGTTTGACCCATAGCCAGGGCGAGACCAACATCCCTGATCATCGGTGCCACGACATCGGCCCTATGCCATTCTCCAGCGGGCATGTCCATCGCCCTCCTTAGTGATGAAGCGCACGCAACGATTCCTTCTTGCCAAGTAGACCGAAACCCTTTGCCGCCAAAGTTTCCCCCATCAGGGGTTGGTAATCCGGATGCAAAGAGGTCCTTCAGTTGTTCATCCACTAGTCTAGTCCTCGTCATCCACCTCTGCCATTGGATCCTTTGCTCAAGAGTAACAGAGGCATAGTGCGCAATCCTCCTCAAACAAAGAGAGATGTCTAGGATGAACCTAGCATTGCGCCGACTTAGGAACAGTTCCCCTTTCCTCATGGGGATGATCTCAGTTTCTCCCAAGGAGGATAGTTTTGGCCCAATCAGCCTCTCTGAAAGGTAATCCTCTATCTCCGAAATCAATTTTATTGAAAACTCATGAAAACCCGCCCCATCGAAACTCCTCCCCGCCCCACTTTCATCCCAGCATTCCGCCACGGCACCTAAATGCCCGTCGTGACGTTCGGCGATGAACGCTAGAAGCTGGGTTCTGGCAACTCCAGAGTTTAGATTCGTATTGAATTCCAATGCTTCTTCCGGCTTCCACCCCACTCCCCAAATAACGGGAAGCTCGGCCTGCGTCCCTTCTCCAGACTCCCTCTTTTGTTTTCCTGGCTCATCAAATATCCTATTCCTCCGCCCCGCCTCATCCTCCAGGTCGTCCATTGACACGGAACGATCACGTTCCCATATCTCGATCTCCCGCAGCCGACCCCTGCCAGTCGGAGAGCGGTCTAGGGTAACTCTAACCCTTTTCCTGCAACCAACGCATCTCCTGTCCAATTTGTTCCCGTCTTTCGACCTAGTTTTCCAAATCTGGTGAATTGCACATTTGGGGCACTTCCAGATGCCTTTACGAAACTGCCTCATGACACCCAAATAATGAGGTAGTACAACAAATATTCGGTAGACTAGGATAAATTTTACCACATTTAGATATGATTATTGATTATCGACTATTATTTACCCAATTTGTTCAATAATTACCACAATTAAGTGTTAGACTAAAATAAATATTACCACAATTAATATATGGGCAAACTCGAATCAACGGTTCTGGACCACTCGTGTATGCCACCACGAAGATTGAATACACCCATTTCCGGCCAGCCAGATTCAACGAGTAACCTGGCAACCGCTGCAGATCTACTACCTATTCTACAGTAGATTACGACGTCCCGATCCCGTGGGATCTCACTCAATCTGCTGGGAATCGATAGGTGTTTAATTCTCAGCGACGTTCCCTTTATCGAAACGATTTCCTCCTCGTCCGCCCTACGGACATCGAGAAGGAACGGCATCCAACCCTCCTCTACGCGGGCGACAAACTCAATTGGTTCGATTTCTAAAAACTCACCTGTTGCCGCAGAAGAGGATAATTCGACCTCCCCTCTCTTTGGATTTTTTGAGAAAGTCAGGACTCTGAACTCCATGGAAAGTGCATCAATTGTCAGAAGTTTGCCACTGAGGTTTTCCCCTATTCCCAATATGGCCTTGATTGCCTCAGTTGCTTGAATCGTCCCCACAAGCCCCGGGAGAACGCCGAGCACCCCAATCTCCTCACAGTTGGGTGCCAATTCCGGAGGAGGTGGCTCGGGGAACAAGTCCTTGTAATTGGGTCCGCCATCGAGGTTGAATGTAGAGACTTGTCCGTCAAACCTGTGAATGCTTCCGAATACCCATGGTTTGCCCAAGACCTCGCAGACTTCCCCAATCAAGTACCGAGAGTCAAAGTTGTCGGTGCCATCCAGAATCAGGTCATATTCCCTAATCACGTCCACTGCATTTGTTCTAGTCAGCTTTTCACCGATGGCTTCTACAACGATTTCATCATTCAGTTCGGATATTCTCCTAGCAGCCGACTTTGCTTTGTTTTCACCAATTGATGACGAATTATGTACTATTTGCCTCTGCAAATTGGACATGCTGACCTCATCATGGTCCATGATCCCGATTCTCCCAACCCCCGCGGCCGCGAGGTAGAGCAGCGCTGGGGAACCCAGCCCTCCAGCACCAATTACTAGTACCGAAGCTCCAAGAAGCTGCAACTGTCCCGTTTCACCGACCTCAGGCAACACCAAATGCCTAGAGTAACGCTCACTTTGTGATTCCCCCAGGCGGTCCGACATATGCCAACCAGGAAGTGTTTTGGAAATGGGTGCTTCGGTATATCCGCCCCAATCACGACATTCCTGGAATAATTAGCCTGGCAAATGCGACAGTGAAACCAACTCTGCCCCAAGTTCTGGTAATCGTTATCACTATGGCAGGTTTCATGTCCACTCGAAAAAGCAACAGAATCAGCCTCCGGATAAAATTCTGATCGTGGAATGATTCCGGTCTGGGCACGCCTCGAAACCTCCTCTCTAAATCCGTAAGGATGCAATAATTGTCTCTGAAAAGCCACAAAAATTCAGTTGAGCCATAAAGAATCACAACGCCCCACAACATCCAGTCATACGGTCCAAGCCATGCGAAACCGCAGAATACTGTAATTCCGATATGAAGAAGATATACTCCATCGGCCATTCGATGGCTTACCCAACTCCTGTGTTGCCACCTAACCTTGTCATCGAAAACACCCAGGTTGCTCATCCAAAGCCCTCAATGTTGGTCTTCGAGCCATCTCTCTGCATCCATGGCAGCTTGGCACCCCATCCCCGCAGCGGTTATTGCCTGCCTGTATCGCTTGTCCACAACATCCCCGGCAGCAAACACTCCGGGAACACTTGTCATGGTGTTCTTGTGGTGGATGAGGTATCCCTCGGAGTCAGCCTCCACCTGACCCTCTAAGAAACCAGTAATCGGCGTGTGTCCGATTGCGATGAAGGCCCCAGTGCATGCAATTTCTTCCTCAGAGCCGTCCCTGGGATCCTCAAGAACCGCACCAATGAGCCCATTCTCGTCGGAAAGCCAGCTCTTGACTTGCCTGAATGTCCGAATCTCGATCTTGGGATGGTTCGCAGCCCTCTCGTACATCACCTTGGAAGCACGAAAAACTTCCCTTCTGTGGATGATGGTTACCTTTGTTGCGAATCTAGTGAGAAACGTTGCCTCCTCCATCGCGGAGTCACCTCCCCCAATCACAATGACTTCCTCATCACGGAAGAATGCTCCATCACAAGTGGCACAAGTGGAAATGCCCCTGCCCTTCTGGTCTTCTTCCCCCTCTGCTCCAAGCCAAATTGCCTCAGCCCCAGTAGAGATAATTAGGGAGTCTGCCAAATATTTCTCACCTTCAACCCAGACTCCAAACGGACGTTGAGAGAGATCCACTCTCTCCACATTCTTGTCATGAACCTCCAGCCCAAATCTTTCGGCCTGCTCCCTCATGTGAACCATCATCTCTGGACCCCCCACACCTTGTGGGTATCCGGGGAAGTTCTCAACATCTGATGTCAGCATCAACTGCCCTCCGGACATGTATCCTGCGAACATCAAAGGCTCAAGCAAGGCCCTCGATGTGTATAGGCCAGCGGTATAGCCCGCAGGTCCCGAGCCAATGATTACTACCTTCCTGGTCCCGCTGCCCATAAAGTACCGTGAACCTAGGCATCCCTTGAATCTTGACCGTGCTGGTACTCACAATTTTCCCGGTGAATTGCTAACGTAATAGTAATATATCATCCAATCATGCCCGACTCATGCCCAAATTTATGTATTCGGGAAGCTATACTGCTGAAGGTGCTGCTGGGATTCTCAAGGAAGGTGGAACGGCCCGTAGAGATGAGGCCGTTAGGATTGCGGAATCTTTTGGCGGAACTCTGGAAGCGTACTACTGGTGCTACGGGGATAAGGACTTCATGTGCATCATGGACGTCCCAGACAGCGTCAAGATTACGGCATTCTCTCTTGCCGTTGGGGCCTCCGGAGTTTTCAATGGAAAGTTGACCCCTCTCATTACAGTGGAAGAGATGGACGAGATCACAAACGCTGACCTCGGCGATTTCAGGCTCCCCGGTCAGTAGTTTCCTACTCCGATAGCGTTTCATTTGTGCCCTTGCACCGGGCACCGTGAAATGGAGACCTGCCCCCTCTCCGGCAAGTCAGGAGAAGGCTATCCAGGAGAACCTCGAGTCTTGGGATTCCATGGCTCACATGCACGCACAGGGCAGTGGGGCAGAGTTCTATAGAATACAGCAGTGGATCGATGGTGAGTCGAAGCTGGCTCCTTGGGAAATTGAGGAAATGGGTTCTGTGCGGGAAAAGTCGCTCCTCCACCTTCAATGCCACATCGGAACCGATACCTTGTCGTGGGCACGTGAGGGTGCACGTGTGACCGGGCTTGACTTCTCACCTAGTGCGGTAAAGGAGGCTAGGAGGTTTGCTAGAATACTTGGAATCAACGACTCTAGATTCGTGGTTAGCCGGGTCTCAGAAGCAATTGAGTCGCTTAACAACGAGCAATTTGATGTCATTTACACGGGTAGAGGGGCGTTGTGCTGGCTTCCCGATCTCAACGATTGGGCTAGGGTCTGTGCCGCTTTAACAAAACCCGGAGGGGTGCTATATCTCGAGGAAAGCACACCAATGCTCAATTCTATGGATGTCGAGGAGGGTCCAGATGGTCCCCGCCTCGTCACAAAATTTGATCTTTTCAACAAGGAAGTAGTTTCCGAGATGGGCGAAGGAAGCTATGCTTCCGAGGAGTATGATACCGAAAGGATCACGCATTGCTGGGAATACAGGTACGACACTCTCGTCAACGCCCTGATACAGCATGGGTTCCACATAGATTCCCTAAATGAAAGAGACGAGCTTTTTTGGTCCCTATCTCCGGATCTCTTCGAGCCCTCGCGTCCAAACTATTGGCGATTGAAGGAGGGGCAGACTCCAATCCCACTTTCGTTCACCCTGAAGGCGACTCGTTCGTGATCACTCTGCCATTGAGGCAACTGCACCCACTGCAGCCCGAGCATGGGGCTCCAGCCTCGGCCCAATGTGCTCCGGTTCAGCACCAGGCCCAATTATCCCCAATCCAATCGGCTTGCCGTGTTTTAATTGCAGATCGATAATCGCCTTGGTAACGGATTGCCCCATCACGAGGCCATGACTCGTCTCACCTCGTTCTATGATGCCCAATACAACCGCGCCATCGATTTTCCCGGCACTTAGCATCCTTTCGAGGGCCAGAGGGGCTTCCATAGAGCCGGGAACCCAGGCAATCTCGCTAACTTCCCAGTTTTTGGCCGAGGCCTCGTCCTTGGCGAAACCCAGCATTAACTCTACCTGCTCCCGGTGAAAGGAACCGCACACCACTCCCAGATTCACATTTACTCCCCCGTATTCCTTAGAATTGTCTGGATTACAGCCTGAGTATGCGAATCAACTTCGACGTTGACCTTTTCGCCGATTTCTTTTCCCCCAATTGTCGTCACCCTCAATGTTTCGGGGATGATGTGAAGTTCGAATCTATCGTCAGAAACTTCCCCAACTGTTAGAGACATTCCGTCGATTGCAATGAATCCTTTCTCAAGGATAAAAGGGCGAGTCTCAGACGGATTCTCCATTACTAATTTTAGGCCCTCACCACGCTTTTCCCTGTCAATGATTTTCGAAGTTGCCATTACATGGCCAGATAGAATGTGCCCCCCCAACTCATCACCCATTCTCAAGGAACGTTCCACATTGACCAAGTCCCCCACTTCGAGCCGTCCTAGGGTCGTGCGTTCCATGGTTTCCTCGATGGCATCGAATCGAACTTCATCGCCTTGTATGGATACCACTGTCATGCACACCCCATCTAAAGCAACACTAGCACCTATCTGCAACTCCTCAGCGAATCCTTCTAGATCGATTACTAGGGTGCGAACCGGCCCTTCATCAGTAATGTGAGTTACAGGAGCAGTTCCGGCAACTATTCCAGTGTACATCTCAGTCCTCCTCATAGGGCCCACCCTCGGAGCTAGGCCATAGGTCGAGAATTCTAGCGATGATTTTTCTAGTTCCATCAAGATCATCCGAAAGCCCCTCCACACGAGTGACTTGAACATGACCGAAACCATGCTCCTCCAATCCCTTTCTAATCGAGTCTATCGAGTGCTTCTGATCAAAACCCAAAGCTATGATATCCGGTTCTACAGTAATCAGTATATCGAAAATTGGCACTCCTGGAGGGTTGCCAACAACAGCTAAGTCGACCGGTTTGAGACCTTCAACCATCCTACGACGCAGCTCTTGGCTTGTTATTGGCTCGTGTTTCTGCTTTCGCACCGTTTCGTCATGTGCTATGACGACTACAAGCTCGTCCCCAAGTGATTTGGCCTGCTCGACATAATGAAGATGGCCTGCATGAAGTAGGTCAAAGATGCCCACAGCCATCACACGAACCATAGTTCCCGGACCTCCAGATGCCAGCGCCGCCTAATCTTTTTCTTCTAAGGCAGCAGCGATTTCTTCTCCTGTTATCATGGGGATTCCATGCCCCTCCGCATATTTCCTCGCTGCTTTCACGGAAAGCGCGCCATCTCCATCAGGCTCAAGCATCTCTGCACCAATCGTACATGGGGTCAAACCGGCCAACCTTGCAATCGCCACCGCAAGCTCAGTGTGACCCTGACGAGTTTTCAGCCCTCCTGGCGATTCCCTACACACGGGGATGTGCCCAGGGGTTCTGAACTCCGAACCTAGGGCGGTAATCGCCTCACTGACCTCAAAGCCCCCTTCAAGCATCTCCCTTGACAACTCCCCGAAACGTCTCGTTGTCAACGAGCGGTCCTTGTCCGTGATTCCAGTGTAAGTGTCACGATGGTTCAGAGAAAGCGTAAATGCGGATCTTGTGTCATATTGCAAGTCATTAGTAATCAGGTGCCCAAGTACTGGATGATCACCGACTAGGGCAGGGTTCGTGTGTATGTCCTGAAGCCAAGGTAGACCAAACATTTCGCCCACCTCATTTCCTATCGCTAGGAAGAGCAACCCACCGCAGTCACTCCTCAGTCTCCTAATTATTTCAGGAGATGCAGTTGACGCAGGCCACAGGAGGTCAGTCTCCATCTCCCTGAAAGCCGAATCGAATATCATCACTGGATTGCCGGATGCAAAGGCTGCAATAGCCTCCTCTACGCCCGAACCCATGCATCGCGGAGGGGCCACAAGTACCCCTTATTTTCGGTCCCCAGTAAACATCATGACTTACTAGGTGGCCCACCGTCCATGTCCGATAGGTTGGAGGCATCAGCACCGCTCAGGGTTGATCTCGCAGGAGGTTGGACCGACGTTGCCCCTTATCCCAGCGAGTTCGGGGGGGAAGTTGTCAACTTCGCCATCAATCGGCGCGTCTGGGCACAGCTTGAACGCGGAGGGGGGAGAGGGGATGCGGAATGCAAGTTCGAAGCACCAAGGGGCTCAGGATTGGGAACAAGCGGTGCGATGAACGTCGCAATAGCCGGACTGCTCTCAGCAGATAGGGGGACCAGCCCTCAGGGGATCGCGGAAATGGCCTTTGAGTTTGAGTCGGAAGGCGGACACCTCTGTGGCAGACAGGATCAATGGGTCTCCTCAATGGGGGGTTTCAACCATCTTCTTTTCATCGGAGATTCCGTTGAGGTGATGCCCTTCGAGCCGATGAGGTCCTCAAAGCTGTGGCTAAACAAGCACCTTGTAATCGCATACTCGGGCAAATCCAGGAATTCTGGAGACATGCAGAGATCGGTTTGGGCCAGGTACTCACAAGGGGACCAGGCAGTAGTCGAAGGTTTGCACACTATCAGAGCTGCAGTTAGGCCAATGGCCAACGCCCTTCAGCAGGACAGGAGGGATATTGTAGTGAATTCACTCAGGGAAATCTGCGTGGGCGTCGACATGATTGACCCCGCAATTCATGATCCATTTAGGGACGTGATCACCCCTCTTCTGGAAAACGGCTCAATTGCTGCTTGGAAGGCCCTCGGCGCAGGGGGCGGCGGCTGCGCCGCACTACTGTGCTCCCCTGCCGGTAGAGCAGAAGCCATAGCATCGGTCGAACAAGCCGGTTGGGATGTGATAGAATGGGACTACGAAAACTCCGGCCTCGTGATTTCAGAGTGAGTTGCAACGTCCGAATCCTCAAACATGACCATTGCCCCGTAGGGGCATGAGCGGACGCCGTGCCCTATTCGCCTCTCTTGCGTTCATGGTTCTGGTGACCCCTCTTGCAGCCTCGTCTATATCTCCCGAGTTCCCGGATCGTGGAGGTTACGATGCAGAAGGAAAGTGGATGCCCAGCGCCGAATTGGATATCCACGCAAATTGGTGGGACCATTGGAGCAGAGACAAGGACTCGAATTCGCTCGATGATCGACTTGAGTGGCTAATTGAACAGCCTCAGGAGACCCAAAGAGACTGGTGGCGAAGAGCCCCAGAGGGGAGCGCTAGGATTTTTGTTGACTATGACCACCTACCGACAGATGCCGACGTGGAAGCCCTAGAGTCGATGGGGGCCGACGTCACTTTCCGGTTCAGATACCTGGACACAGTTTCCGCTATCGCTCCGTTTGCCCCCATATTAGATTCTCAGGGGATTCGCTCCCTCCCAGGGGTGGTAATGATCGAGGATCTGGGGCTCGCAGAGACAGACATGCACGAAGCAGTCCCAAACATGGCTGTCGACGCAGTATGGCAGGACTTTGGTTTTGATGGCACGGGTTCGGTGATCGCGGTCCTCGATACTGGAATCAGGGGGGATCACGAGGGGCTCAATGACATGGATGATGACCCCTTCACATGCATCGACGATCCCCCAGAACCAGACCCCCTAGATCCCGATCCCGACCCAATTCCCTCCGACTGCGATCCGAAGATAATTGCATTCTACGACGCCGTCTTCACCGACGAGGAGCAGGACCCCTCGACCTCCTATGACTCTGGGACCCATGGCAGCCACGTTGCCGGCATCGCAGCTGGCACGGGGGGCGGGCAGACGGACCCCGAGTCCGGCTTGCGATATGTCGGTGCAGCACCGGGGGCGTACCTGATCAACATCCTCGCTTGCTGCGACGGCGACATAGAGGACATCATGCAAGGGGCTCAGTGGGCAATAGACAACAAGGAGAAGTATGGCATCGACATAGTGACCTCTTCGTTAGGCGAACAGCAGTTTGAGGTCCACGTTGACAATGACGGCAACTCCGCATGGAGCCGTCAGATGGACATGGTCGTTGAGGCGGGTATACTTACGACCCTTTCCGCGGGCAACGAGCTCGGGGGAATAACCCTAGCTGGATGTAACACCATTGACAGCCCGGGGGACGCACGGCTCCCGGTCACGGTGGCCAGCCTAGACAAGGACCTCGGGCTGGCAGTATACAGCAGCAGAGGGTACACATCGGACCTGAGGGTGAAGCCCGACGTAGCAACGATCGGCTCCAGCATCATGGCACCCGATGCAACGACGCAGGATGGCTACACCAGTAAATCAGGAACTAGCATGGCAACCCCACTGATGGCCGGAATAGCTGCGCTGATGGTACAAGCCAACCCCGACCTAACCCCCACGGAGTTCAAGGACATCATCGGGGCGCACGCCATAGAGCGTGACGTCCAACTTCTGGATGACCCGGGTTTCAACGACTGCAGCATACTGGAGACTCGTCCCGACAACGAATTCGGGTTCGGACAGGCAGACCCCGTCGCCTTCGTGGAGGCCTCAGGTAGCATAGACCGCTCCTTGAACATCTCAATGAACGTCGCCACACTGCAAGAGGTAGGAAACGGGAGCTACATCGAGGGAACCTCTTCTGGCAGCGCTCCCGGCATCGGGCTGGTTCAGGTCAAAGTGGGTGGAGGCGACTGGAAGGGAGCTGCCGACTTGTCCACGAGCGGCGACTGGTCTACCTGGAGGGTCAAGCTTGAACCCCACCTCCAATCGGGCAACTCGACATTATACGCCAGACTGGTGGTCTCCGAGGACAGCATCTCCCCAATCGATGCGCGGAGAGTCATCCTCGTAGACGGAGAGTCCTCCTCAGGGGCAGCAGAGGACCTGACTTCCATGGGCTCCTACGTCTTCTTCATCCCCTTCGCATTGGTAATGGCCCTACTGAGCTACATCATGATCACCGAGCGATGGGACAGGAAGTTTCTTTCGGCGCTTAGTAAAACGCCCAAAACGCCTTCTGATCCCCCCCTTGTCAGTGACGCTGCCCTCCAAGATAGCACCCCCGAGGCGTCCGGGGAAGCAATTATTGGAGCCCCTACCACTGGGGAAAGCCCCCTTGGCGTAATCGCGGGCATGATTTCGGGGGCATTCCATGCGATAGCCCGGATTTTCGTTGGATTCGTCACTGGCCTCAAGAATGGTGACTCTCTGTCCGACAACAGGTCGTCTAGAGTTGTCGCCCTGTGCATCCTCTACGTGGCACAGGGCCTGCCTTCGGGTTTCGCAAATGTGGCCTTCGTAGCATTCCTAGTAACAAATGGTATCGCCATAGACCAGATTGCCATACTGTTTGCCACTGTGTATCTGCCATGGACCTTCAAGTTCCTCTGGGGGCCGGTGATCGACATGGTCAGGTTCCCTCAATTTGGGATAAGACGACCATGGATCCTATTTGCCGAGACAGGCATGATAGTCTCCCTGGCAGCCTTGCTTTTCGTTCCCGACCTCGTCGCCGCGATTCAGTTGGCGACCATATTGCTGTTCATCCACAACCTGTTCTCATCGTTGCAGGATGTGAGCGTCGATGCACTCGCTGTAGACATATTGGAGCCTGATGAGGTGGCCACTGTCAACGGCCTGATGTTCGCCTCCAAGCGAGGTGGAGTTATCTTCGGAGGCGCAGTCTTGGGCATGTTGGTAGTTCCTTATGGTATCAAATCGGCAATTATGGTTCAGATACCACTCCTGATTCTAATCATGCTGGTACCTCTTTTCCTGCGTGAGAGATCGGGCAACAGGCTGTTCCCTTGGAGCAAGCGGGAAGATACGGAGGAGGTTTGGTACGAGGAAGTCGAGGAGGCGATGGAGGCCGAGATGGCAATGCCTTGGGAGGCCGATAACCCCGGGGATTTCAAACAAGCCCGATGGGTCGCAACAAACCTCTACGAGTCTAGGATATCCCCTGCCGCAGCCTTCCTGTGGCTCAGCCTCTCCTCCTTCCTGGTGTGGGGGGTTTTCGCTATACTGGGCTTACTATTCGAATACGTGACACTTACAACCTTAGGAGGGGTATTCAAATCAATTGGAAAGTTCACATTCCTATTTTCAGTTATTCTCATACTAGCGGAATGGTTGGGTGTCGAGATTCCCAAGATCAGCAACCCAGTGCCAGCTTCTCCTCTCGCTTCAGAGACAGCTTACAACATAGTCAAAGGATTCTCAACACGCTCCTCTTTCGTCTTGATTTTCCTTTGCCTCCTCTCGGAGCTATACGTGTTCACCGACCCGATAGTGGTTGACATCTTCATCAATGAAGCAGGATGGTCCCAGACCAAGTACAATGCAATCATGGGCGGTGTCGTAATCGCATGCATGATGATCGGACAGGTATTTGGTGGCATGTTGGGTGACAGGTTCGGAGTCAGGGAAGTCTCGATGATCGGCTTTTCACTACTGGCCCTCTCGAACGCTACTCTCGCCCTTATTAGCGACTATTGGACCAATACCAATTTGATGGTGGCCTATCTTTGCATACGCGCAGTCATCAACGGGGTTGCTTGGATTTGCGTAATTGCCGTATCTATGAGGCTGACCTTCAGCAAGGCTGGAGGATCGCAGTTCACAGCATACATGTCCATGTTCAACCTCTCAGCAGTGACGGCGTATCTGTTCACAGGAGAAATGATTCAGAGGTTCGATCATATCACCTGCCTCTACATCGGTGCCGCTCTAACCCTGTTCACCGTCGTTCTGCTTTGGTTCATAGATCCAGATGAGGTCGACCGGGTCCTGGAGAAACGCTTCGGCGAGGAAAAGGAGGAGTTCGATGGCGACTTCGGTGAGAGGCCGGCTACATGGTACGAGGAGGGAGAGCCAGTTGTCTCTGGTGCGTGAGCACCTAGAGTCCGCAGAGACGGACTTCCTGTTCTTCAGTCAGACCATCTGCCCCTACTGTAGGCGTACCGAGAGGACCCTCGATGCACACGGACTTACCTACACGGAGGTCAACCTCGATCAACACGAAGGACTGAGGGAGCAAGTCGCGGCCGAGACAAGACACAGGACCGTACCGGTAGTTTTCGACCTTAGGGGGGCGGACCCTGTTTTCATTGGTGGCTCCGACCACCTTATGGAATATCTCTAGATAGACCAGGAACTGGTTATTCCACCAGCAATCATCACTCTCAGAAATGTCGAACCGCCGGTGAATGTGGCGGTTAGCGTGTACTCTCCCGAAGGATAGGGAATGGTACCCAATGTCCCCATCTCACTCGCTCCTGGCCCCCAGATTCGTTCCAGTGCAGAAACTGAGAGGTGATCCCTTAGTGTAAGTGAAATGGCGGAACCGGAGCCGCATTCAGCGTCAATGAAGTAGATCATCTCATCCCACTCCCCATCACTCGGATGATCGCTAACCAGGAACGTGTCCCGGAACTCAAGATCAGTACCGGTATCTTCCCAAGTCTCACTGAACAGGTCCCCGCCTCTTACGAAATAGACATCACCAGTGTGATCCTTCCCTTGATCGGACAGCATCATCCTGAGCCGCTCTGCACCAGTTTGATCTTTCCAGATAAACGACGAGAAGAATCCGACATCTCCGTCGTAGACGTAATCCAAACGAGAACCGTCAAGGGCAGAAGCAGCAATAGTTGCCGAATTCCCAGATACCCCGGTCACAGAAGCTGTCCACTCGGTAGAGAACAGGGCGAAAGTCCATGATTCGCCCATCTCAATCGGGAATTTCAGGACGGGTTGAGAAATCCCATTCTCGAACGCGCTGAGGTCCGAGTGGGTAATCCTACCGAGGAAGGGGTTGTGGTTCAGAACCGCGTGCCTCCTCGCCTCGGTTAGGCTAGAGATTGCTAACATGTACGCCGAACCCCCTTCTTCGCTTTCGCTAGCGACTACCAGCTTTGCAGTGTCGTCGCTGTAATCGGGGGTGGAGAAGGTATAGAGCCACCAATCACCGACTTCCCATGTGGCAACATCAAACCGCTCAGCTCCGGAGTTTCCACCAGAATCCAAACATCCAGCCACCCCAGTCAGGACCAAGAGTACTGTTAGCCCAGCTGGGACTGCCCGCATGATATCCCGAAAACCGTCCCGGCCAAGAGTGTGACGCTGACTGGTTTGTCAGATTAGTCCTGGAGCAATGACGACCGAAACGATTGACATGAGCTTGATTAGGATGTTCAGAGAAGGTCCGCTAGTGTCCTTGAATGGGTCACCGATGGTATCACCGATTACTGCAGCGTCATGGGAGGCGTCACCCTTTGACGCGCCATCGATGTGCCCCTGTTCTATGGCCTTCTTCGCGTTGTCCC
The DNA here is from genome assembly GCA_964563355.1 of uncultured Candidatus Poseidoniales archaeon. Lineage (GTDB taxonomy): Archaea > Thermoplasmatota > Poseidoniia > Poseidoniales > Thalassarchaeaceae > UBA36. Next base: position 184,499 of record CAZLVU010000001.1, on the reverse strand, counting down.
AGGCTCCTCCAGCATTGGCCATGAATAGTGCCATAAGAACGCCAGTTACAAGCGCGCCAGCAAGAAGGCCACCTAAGGCTGCAGGGCCCAAAGCATACCCTACAATCACGGGAGCAGAAACTGCAGTAAGACCGGGCATGATCATTTCGCGCAGGGCAGCTTGCGTTGAGATGTCTATGCAGGTTCTCGAGTCAGGCTTGACGCCCTCTCTGCCCTCTAGGAGCCCCTCTATTTCTCGGAACTGTCTACGAATCTCCAGAACCATATCCCCAGCAGCCTTTCCAACGGAGGTCATGGTCATCGCCGCAACCACGAAGGGCAGGGATCCCCCTATCAGGAGGCCGATGACTACCATCGGGTCAGTGAGTGTAAGATCGGAGGCATTGAGTTCCGCAGCAGTTCCGAAGGCGGCAAACAGTGCGAGTGCAGTCAGGGCTGCACTGCCAATTGCGAATCCCTTCCCAATTGCAGCGGTAGTATTCCCAATGCTGTCCAAGCCGTCGGTAATTTCTCTGACATCGGAGCCCAGTTCGCTCATCTCCGAGATTCCTCCTGCGTTGTCAGCGACGGGCCCATATGCATCTACTGTCATCGTAACACCCACGGTTGCTAGCATCCCCATGGCTGCCATCGCGATTCCGTATAGGCCAAGATTCCCGCCCCCCATCACCTCGTTGGCGGCAAAAATTCCCCCAGCAATCAGCAAGATTGGGAAGAAGGTGGACATCATTCCAACCGAAAGTCCAGCTATGGCGTTAGTGGCGGGCCCAGTCTTGGACATCTCCCCTATGTGGGGGATGGCCCTGACAGGGATGCCAAACACAGGCTCAATTCCTGTGTAGAACTCTGTAACCAGGCCAATCAGAATTCCCACAATGGAGCCGGCAATTACAGCAAGCATGGGATCAGTCCCCGTCTCAATTTCTAGGTAACCAATTCCGAACCATCCAGCAGCCCAGAATAGCGCAGCCCCAATGAATGTCGTATTTCGGAGTGCGGCAGCTGGATCCCCTCCTTTGAAAACCTTCATGCTGAACACCCCTATGATTGAAGCGGCGTACCCCACTAAGCCTAGGAAGACTGGGAGGGTGACGTAATCCGGATGCATCCCGGAAGCTTCAGCAATTACCATAGCAGCTATGATGGAGCCCACGAAGGACTCGAAGATGTCGGCCCCCATGCCTGCAACATCGCCTACATTGTCACCCACGTTGTCAGCTATCACCCCTGGGTTTCTTGGATCGTCCTCCGGAATCCCCGCCTCGACCTTTCCCACCAAGTCTGCGCCGACATCTGCGGCCTTGGTGTAGATCCCGCCTCCCACACGGGCAAAGAGGGCGATGGAGGAGGCCCCCATGCCAAATCCTGCGATGTTTTGCACTTCGGGACCCGTTCCTAGCCACATAGCCATGAGAGAGATTCCAAGCAGCCCCAGCCCACCTACCGAGAGCCCCATTACAGCGCCACCGTTGAATGAGACTTCGAGAGCTGCTGCCTGCCCTCCCGATGACGCCGCCATAGCAGTTCGTCCATTTGCACTGGTCGCTGCACGCATTCCGCTGAATCCGGCAATCACAGATGCGGCAGCTCCAGCTAGGAATGCAAGAACGGTCTTGTCACCCGTCTCGGGATTAATGAAGAGCAACAACGCTACCACTGCAATGAAGATGGCCAAGTACTTGTATTCGGCAAATAGGAAGGCCATGGCACCCTCTCTAATTTGTTGTGTGATATCTGCCACAGTCGGGTTACTAATTTTGATTTTCTCTATCTGAGTGTAGAGCAGCACCGCGATTCCAAGTCCTAATGCTGCAGTAGCTGCTGCTATTTCCGGTATGTTCTCAATCATTTGCTCACCTATGTCGCCTCGGCGACCCTAGCCCTGTATATAATCCGAATCCAATGTGCAAACTAGCACCGTTGATTAGGGCAGATTTGCTAGAACTACAGAGGCGAAGGAATCTAGAATGCCGGCTCCATCGTGTTCACGCTGGAAAGCGTTGAGCTCATCTTTTGTGATGTGACCCCATTCGAAAGCCCTCTCCACCCTAGCTTTAGCTGCCTCGGGATGGAATTGCACGCCCCAAGCTGGCAATTCTGACCCATCTTCGTTATGGACCCTAACCGCAGTAACGCCATTGTGATTAGTTGATCCCAGCAATGTGCAACAGTTGGGAACGGTCATCACGTGGTCTTGGTGAGAGAATAGGACAACCGGAGAACCGCCCCCCCCGCTCCTCCGGGAAGAGAATAGAACGTCAGAATCGCCATTCTGTGTGAGTTCTAGATCCCAAACGCCGCTTGACAGTGCATCGGCTCTTTCAACGGTGGATCCCAGCGCCTTACAAAGTAGCTGATGCCCGAAGCAGATTCCCAGTGTCGGTATCCCCGTGCGTGAGGAGCACCTCAGCAATGACGCCCCCCCAGACATCCAATCCTCCCAAATGGTGACGTTTCTACGTGAGCCACTACAGATTACCGCCCTGGGTTCCAATCTGCTGATCCAATCTTCCATCATTTTGTCATCCCCCAGCAGGGGCATCGCAATACGTCTGAATAGAACTTTATTGCCGGAAATCTCAAGCTCGCACTCCCCCCAGAACGGGAACTCGTCATCCCAATGTGGCACATCTACCTCGGAGATTGCAACTAAACCCTCCTTCTGTGCCTTCAGACCGACCTCCTCCGATTGCATCTGGGGGGTTACCAGAAGTACCTCCAATTCCATGGAGTTTGCAATCGGCGATACTATCTCTTGATTTCCGCCGTGCCCGAACTCTGACCTTTCAACGAGCAGATCCATCAGTATGATTCTAGTTCTGACTCCCACACCCTCCCGAGAAGGCAATCCTTTGAAAGACCCCCGCCCAATCAGGCATCGGGTTACTCATGGTCGACAAGCAACTTATCCTGGATTCGGTTGGACCTGTTCAGGCAGTATTGGACGCTCACGACGGAGTGGTCAATGTGGTCGACACAGCCGATGGTGTAATCATGATTTCACTGGAGGGAGGGTGTACCGGCTGCAGTGCGACGCCGATGACGGCGATGCAGATTTACTACTCTCTGATGAAGCTAGCTGAGGTACAAGATGTCGTTTTCGTAAATGGGGAGCTACCTGCATACATGCGTTCTTTCATTGATGATAAGCTGGGCTCGGAGTAACTCACTCTTCCTCCCTTCTGGACTTCATGATCTTGTGCGGATTGGTTTCTCCTTGCACATCAGTTCCCTTGATGCTCATCATAGACGATAGCCCGAAAATAACAGAGAAAACCGCGAAGGGCCTAGCCACATTCCTCGACCCCCATAGTTCGCCACCAGAGTAGTGCAAAGAGAAGAGCATAACCGCAGAGAGGAAGCACAACACAGCAATTACTCTCTGCGCTAGTTTCTCGCTCTCGACGGTTCGGGACAAGGTCCCAATGGACATCCACATGATTACTGCCAAGCTACACAAGCCCAAGGAACCTGTCTCCAAAACCCCGAGGTAGTCCACGTCCATTCGCGCGGGACCACGCTTCATTACGTTCTCCCAAGCAACAACCCAATAAATCACACAACATATTGGGGGTGCATGGGCATTTCTCCCCGGTCACGCTGGTCCAATAGAGACGAGGTATCTTACCGCGATAGGAAAACTCCGAAAGGCACGCCTTGGAAGCCCCAGATCCACAAGTGGAGAGCGGTGAAGGGAGGAAATTCAGCTTCATGGTTGCTAGTTGGTCAAGCTACTGGCATAGCTGCCTTGGTAATGCTCCACACAGGAGTCGACGCCACCGAATCCAACCTCGACGAGGTAGCATTGCAGTGGGGCAGGGGGACCGCAGCTCTTGCAGTAACACTCTCCTTCGGGATGACTTCGATCCTGCTCATGTTCAGAGTCATCATCTCCCGGCACACTTCCCGGAAGCGCAAGAGGCTGGCTAAGATCTGGATTTTGGGCTCGATAATCGCTGCTTACATCATCGCATTCACATAACCCTCCCACCTACTGCATAATCGCAACCCACTTGAGTGTCCACTCGATGCGGGTCACGGAGCAATAGCCATGCATCCTCTTGCAAACCTATCCATCGCCATCGGTACCTTGTTAATTTTCATTAGCTCGGTACTACTGATTACGGAAACTGAGCTGGAGTTTGTGGAAATCGGCAAGGTTGATGATTCAGTAGAATTTGACCTTTCAGGGCAGAGCGGCAACCTTACCTTCACCCAATCGACGGAAACGAAAAACCTCGGTTGGGCGGTCTACGTCTACGGGTCCTACACAGACTCGAATCAAAATGGAAAGTGGGATACATGCGAGGGAGTTGAGACATTTGCCTGGAGGGAAGGCGAAGAAAAGCCTCCCCAAATTTCCCATGAGAACAATACCTACTACCCGTTCTGCGAAACCGGATCGGAGAGATACGATCTTCTAGATCAGTCATTGATATACGTCGGGCAGATTTGCCATAACCCCTCAAATTATTCTGATTCGATTTGCAGCACAGGCGTCTACAACTTCAGCTCAAACTATTTCTCGCAACTGGTACCAGAGGAGGAAAAAGCCACCCAATCCTTGGCGTCCGAGCTCATGGAAAGGGCAGTCATGGGAATTCGCACTGGTTGGTCCATACTCTGTGGGGGATTTTCCCTAGTAGTCATGGGAGGTTTACTTGGGGTTATCATAGAGGACGAAAGTGAACCCGTGATGGTGAAGAAGAAGAGCGGACCAACTGCTGAATGGAGGGCATATGCCCTTTCACAAACGGAACGCGGTGAAGACGGACTGCCTAAGGCATTCAGCAGGCACGTGATGAACAAAAACCTGTTCAAAAAACCGAAGAAAGGAAATGTTAGAGGCGGAGTCCACAAGGAGGGCGGGTTATTCCTCGATGGCTGGGATTCGTCCGATTCTGACAAGGAGTACAAGAAGAAGGTCCAGGACCGTAGGAACCGCTAATTTAGATTAATGGCTCGAACATAAACATGAAGCCAATTAAGACAATCGCGATAATCACTCCCCGAAGCACCCAATATATCGATTGCAGCATCATGCCGCTGTATTGCCCTCTTTTCTTCCGAACATACACCCTCGGATAGTCGGGATCCCGGAACAGCTCGTCCTCATCCATCCAATAACCCCTGAACCACGAACCCTCAAGTGCCGGATGAATGTCGGTTTTTCTTATACACGGGAATGCCCTCCATCTTGTGCGCATTCGCACCGCGCAATCGGTCATAGATCTCCAAAACTTCTCTTTGCCTATCAGTCATCTCCAACTTGGACGGCCTCCTTGCTTCTTCCATGGCCCACTCCAATTCTTCGTAAGTCGCACCCATTTGGTCTTCGTCGGTTCTCCCATCATCCCATAGGCCATCGGTGGGGACGGCCTCTTGGATTGGGCGAAGGATCCCCAAAGCGCCCGCGAGGTCGTATACTTCTGACTTGTACAGATCTGCTATGGGGGAGATGTCTACTCCACCATCTCCATACTTTGTGAAGAAACCCACTCCAAAATCTTCCACTTTATTCCCCGTTCCCACTACCATTCCATTGTTGGAGCCAGCGATGGCGTACAAAGTGGTCATCCTGATTCTGGCTCTGGTATTCGCCAATGCCAAGTCAGAAAGATCGTGCCCACCTAGCTGGAAATTTTTGTATGACTCATAAGTTTGAGTGAGGTCTATCAGAGCACTCTCCACATTTTCCCAGTTAGATTTCAACCACTCAATATGCTGATTGGCAAGGTCATATTGCGAGGCCACCTGATTTATTGGCATGTTGAGAACAATGGTGCTCAATCCCGTTTTGGCGCACAGCGTAGAAGTTACTGCTGAGTCAATGCCCCCAGAAACCCCAACTACCAACGCAGTAATGCCATTCTTGTCAGCATACTCCCCTAGCCATTCCGCGATATCATCACCTAGATCACTCCAATCTTCCAATATCCTTCACCCCACTCCTTCAGTGACAAGCTACCCCGTACTTCTTCAGCCTCCAGTAGTTGTATGGCCATGGAGTCAGGAAACCTGCAGTCAGCATTATCGGAATTACCCACCAGTTGAGTTCGGCTCCGCCCGTCAGTATGACGTCTACTGCGTTCATGGCCGCCTCCATAGAGATCATCGAGATTAGCGACATACCTATCGCTACACGAAAAGCATCGTTCAGGGGCATCTGGCCTAGGAGGATGAAAGTCTCCAGAGCTATTGAGGTCATGATTCCGTTGAACATTGCAAGGGCCATGATCATCATTGCTGTCCACCCCGTGTCTGTGAATACAAACTGGAAAGCAGCAATAGTTCCGAAGTCGCCTATACTGCAACCGATGAGGCACCACTTGGTGTTGTTAGCAGACTGCCACCAGACGCTAGAGTCGCCCCAGTGGAATTCCTCCCCTTGACCATCGACTGTGTACCCGGCAGTCCTGACTGCGTCGCTCATCTTGTCCCTCGAGACTCCATCGTGGCTAATCTCGGCAACACCATCCTCATGGCTCACCACGGCCGAGACGACACCTGACAGTCTCTCCAAGGCTATTCTGACATTGTTTGAGCATCCATTGCATGTCATCCCACCTACGTCAAGGCGTGTGGTCTCTGTCACAATACTAACTAATGCATGAGGCACTTGAAGTCTTGCAAAGTATGTGAAATCCACTTCAGATGACCCCCCTCAAGTTCAAGACGAACATATTCGTCGCTTGCCCGATGGGCGTTCCTAGGCCACCAGGTGAACTCGATCCAGTGGCCCTAGAGAATTCGCTAATGCAGATTTGGGAGGAAGAGAAAACCTTCCCCCAATCAATCGAATCTAGGAAGGCCCTCGACGCCCCATTCACCTTCCTTGAGGGGCCTCCAACCGCAAATGGCCGCCCAGGGATACATCACGTAATTTCTAGGCTGTTCAAGGACATGGTCTGCCGATGGAAGACAATGGAGGGCCATGTTGTGGAGCGTAAGGGCGGCTGGGACACTCATGGACTCCCGGTGGAGATCGAGGTTCAAAAGCAGCTAGATTTGATGTCAAACGAGTCCATCGAAGAATTTGGAATGGAGGCATTCAATCAGAAGTGCAAAGATAGTGTTTGGACTTACGAGGAAGCGTGGAGGGAGATGACCGAGCGCATGGCGTTCTGGGTCGACATGGACGACCCCTACGTCACCCTTCATGACGAGTACATAGAATCAGCTTGGTGGTCTCTGAAGCAGATGTTTGACAAGGGTCTACTATTCAGAGGTCACAAAGTCCTTCCTTACTGCCCCCAGACAGGGACCAGCTACTCCACTCACGAGGTCTCACTAGGCTACAAGGAAGTCGCTGAACCTGCAGTCTTTGTGAAATTCAAACTAGAGGAAGACGATGCATCAGTACTTGCATGGACAACCACTCCGTGGACTTTGCCCGGAAACGTAGGACTGGCAGTAGGTTCTGAGGTGGTTTACTGCCGAATAAGAATCAATGAACCACCCTCGGGAACTTGGGAGGGACGCGGCAGGGCCGAGGTAGGCGAGGAGATCATTCTCGCGAAGGATTTGCTATCGAACGTACTACGTCACCAGATAGAGGTAATTTCGGAGTTCCCGGGATCAGATTTGGTCGGAAAGCGATACTCTCCGCTATTTCCCGGCGCAATAGAACGAGGGGGCTCCGAGACAGCTTGGACAATAGTAGCCGCGGATTTTGTCACTACAACCGATGGAACAGGGGTGGTTCACACTGCAGTAATGTACGGTGAGGATGACTACAGGCTTGGGATGGATGTGGGATTCCCCTCACAACACACCGTTGGCATGGATGGGGCATTCATTGAAGGCGTGCACGAGCTTCTAGATGGAAGATACGTCAAGGATTGCGATGACGACATCATCGACCTACTGGACAGCCAAGGGCTGTTATACAGGGAGCATACGTATACTCATGACTACCCGCATTGCTGGCGCACAGAGCACCCATTGCTGTACTATGCCATGGATAGCTGGTTCGTCAGGATGACGGCCGTTAGGGATCAGATCCTAAAGCACAACGCCAGCGTCGAGTGGGCTCCTGAATGGACAGGGACAAAGAGGATGGGGGAATGGCTCTCCAACATCAAGGACTGGGCAATTAGTCGAGAGCGTTACTGGGGGACCCCACTCCCAGTCTGGATTTGTCAGGATTGTGGGCATGAGCACTGCATTGGTAGTATAGACGAAATGAACTCAATGAAAACCGAATCTTCCCCCCCTCCACCCGAGTTGCACAGACCTTACGTGGACGATGTCAGACTTCACTGCCAGGCTGATGGGTGCTCTGGGGAGATGGTGCGAGAGCCCTATGTCATGGATTGCTGGTTTGACTCGGGTTGCGCTTCCTTCGCTCAATGGCACTATCCCTTCGAAAACAACGACAAGTTCTCCGGCTCGTTTCCGGTTGACTACATCTGCGAGGCAGTTGACCAGACTCGTGGGTGGTTCTACTCGCTCCTGGCTGTTTCTACCACCGTCTTCGACGAACCTTGCTTCCATCGTTGCCTCTCTCTTGGCCACATCCTGGACAAGGAAGGCAAGAAGATGAGCAAATCTAGGGGGAACGTGATTAATCCATGGGACCACTTCAACAAGGAGGGCGCGGATTCTATCCGTTGGTACATGACCACTCAGAGCGCCCCTTGGTCCCCAACCAACTTTGACCCCAATGGGGTTCGCGAGTCGTATGCAAAGATGTTCCTGACACTATGGAACGTGTATCGATTCCACGCAGACTACGCCGCACTAGATCACTTCGATCCCGAAGACCAATCTGGATCGGTTCCAATCCCACAACGGAGCCCACTAGACCGTTGGATACTCTCAGTTGCTACCAGAATGGCAGACGAGTATCACGAGCTCTTTGTGTCGTGGGACTTCCACAAGGCCGGCAGACTGCTGGAGGATTTCGTGGTCAATGACCTTTCCAATTGGTATGTGCGACGGTCTAGGAGGAGACTCTGGGAAGAGGCTGACAGCAACGACAAGAGCGCATGCCAACACACCCTGCACGAGGTCCTCCTAATCGTCTGCCGCCTCATGTCGCCAGTCTCCCCCTTCATTCCCGATGAGATTCATCGAGGTCTGACTGGCTACTCGGTACACTTAGCGGATTGGCCCATAGGATCTTCCCTGGTTGACCGAAATCTTCCCCCAAGGGATCATTCGATAGAACAACAGATGTCATTGGTCAGAGCTCTAGCTGAGGCGGGGAGGCGCATTAGAGTAGAGGCGAACCGCCGACAACGCCTACCCTGCCGAGCGGGATGGATTGTTGGCGGTCCCGATCTGTCGGAGTTCCACGACATACTTGCCGAGGAGCTCAACGTGGAGACATTAACCACGGAGAAGGACCTAGATGCATTCCAAAGAATCGTGCTCGAACCGAATCGCAAGTCTCTCGGGTCCAAATGCCGCTCGGATCTACCCGCTGTTTTAGCTCAATTAGACCTAGCTGAACCCGAGTCTCTCCTACTTGAGATCGAGGGGGGAATCGCCGCATTGGCGGGGTATGAGATTGTCATGGGCGACATTGAGGTTCGACGCGTCGAGAAGGCGGGATTTGCGGCGCATACCCTCTCTTTCGATGAGGGCGACGTTTCGATCGTCCTTGATATGGAAATAGACGCGAAACTCTTGTCAAAGGGACTTGCCAGAGATCTCACTAGGCGCGTGCAAGCCAAGCGCAAGGAACTGGACCTAGATGTCGAGTCCACAATCGAACTTTCAGTTTGGATCGAGGGTTCGGAGTTGGGTGATGGCGACTGGGAACACGTAATTTCCGAGACCCGTGCAGGAACAGCCTCGCTGAACGATTCGGACGCACCTTTGGAGGCCGAAAGCTTCGAAGTTGACGGATCCAGGGTTTCGTTCTATCTTTCGTAACCGAAAGCTTCGAAGTCCTTCCTGTACCTGTTGTATACCATTTCCCTGACCTCCTCAGTTAGCAAGGCCTCATCGCCCGGTTGCCTGGATCTATTGAGAACCCCCAATTCAGCAAAACCGTAGCGCGTGCGAATGTCCTCGAAGTCACCGGGCAAATCCTCAATCCTACCAATGTGATCCATTCTAGCACCTCTGGAGAAGACAATCCCACTTTGTGATTTGAAATGCCTGTCACAAAGGAAGTCGGGCAAGCGTGTTACCTTCCGGACAAAATCCTCAAACGAGTCATCTGTGCTAAGGTAACCGAACAAGTAGTTCGCGTAGATGAATGAACCCCTTTTCTTCACGAACTTGTCTTTGTAGCAGGAGATGAGCCGATCATAGGGATTGCGGACATAGGTGAATGAGAAGTAAGGTTTCTTCGATCTCGGGATTTTTTTGTGTGAGAGGTGCTGAGTGTTGTAGTGGATGGAGCGGTCCCCAGGGAACTCTCCAACCATAGAGGTCTTGATGGATGAACAAGCCGATTTTGCTACGCTTGCATACACTAGCTTCCTTTCATCCAAAATGAAGAAGTCAGATGAGTCAAGGTTTCGGTGAATGATGACGTGTCCAATGTCCCTGAGGAATTGGTAGATGTTTCTCAGACTCACCCTCATACGGATTCCTCAGTGATTATGGCCTGACATGTACTGGTTTGCTATCGGTGCATATGTCAGGGGGATGGTCATCTCAACCCCAAAAAGTGGATCGGGGTCTGTCGAGTCATGATACGCGATGAACGCCCCCCCGTCAGGCAGGATTCCCATGCTGGCGAAATCGAATCTAATTTCATTCCCAGCCCCTGAGGTAGAGTCAAGATCTCCAAGGCCCAAATAAGTCAACATATCGGGCTCGAGACTTTGAGAGAATTCCCTGACATGCCATGCTATGTCAACATCAGGTCCATCTGCGCTCTGGTACCGCACGTTCAGGACGAATAGATCGTGGACCCCATTTGCGTGGAATTCCCACTCTTCAATCTCAGTGGCCTTCCCTGAAAGGTTGTACGTTTGGTTATGCCAAGATTCCCCACCATCCCAGGAAAGCATGTGCTTCAACACCGTTTCCGAGGCGGATAAACAATGCAGTGCAGTAGACGAATCGAAAGCACAGTATTGGGATGGGAGTGAGGAACCATTCAATGTAGTGCCCGTCCACCAGTTCAGCGAGGTGTCCAAATATGCGTCACTTCCATCAATGAAGTAGCTCGGGAAATAGAGCCCGCCCGAAGGAACGGGAAAGCTCCTCATTTCCTTGTGGGGTTTGGTGAAGTCCCACTCGGGACCTAGGTTTTCAGGGGCAAGATCAACCTCAATCACCGGCAAGTTGTCATCCCTATCCGGGAAGCCGAAGTAGTCATAATTCAGACCGTCAGTAGATAGTTGCCCCCCGATATTCTGGACTTGATGCCAGAAGTTCGAGATGACCAAACTTGCCCAGGGTCCATTCCCATAGAGCCCGCCATTGATCGGACCGACCACCTCAACCTGCCACGACCTATCGTAGAACGGCTCTGGGGTCCTATTGAAGCACCAGCTCCACTCTTGGTCCTCGGCATCATAGAAGAACGCGTAGAACTGGTCAGCACCACTAGTGCTAGGATATGGGAACCAACCCATGGAGATCAGATCGCCGTTGGTGGCCTGAACTATGCTACCCTCTCCCAAACCCTCCTGGCCGGGGACTGTCGGTTTAGGTTCCATGCAACCGAACTGCGAGAATATGCTTGGCAGATACTCCTGCCAAGTGTGGCCACGATCCTCCGACCATGTCGGATATTCCCCCCCGAAATTCAGGATCCACCCTTCTTTGGTTGCCGCAAGATAGTGCTCGCAACAGTTACCGCCGTGTTCGTTACCGTACACGGTCCACGTGGAATTCCCCCAAGTCTCGTTTTTCTCTGGGTGGGTCACAGTGAAGTTTCGAGGATCTTCGTAGGTTCCGGGAGGATCGATCAAGTAGTATTCCGAATCCCATGGCACAGCGTCTCCCTTAGCCAATGCCTCCTCAATGCAACCTGCCATAGCGATGATCACAGACATAGAAATGGCCGCCAATGCACGAGGCGCCTGCGAAGATTGCATGTGTATCCGTGTCAACGGGGATATATCGCACTTTCACAGAATTGTTAGCATTCAGGGGCTTCCATAACCTCTCCCCTTGAAGCCCAAGTGCCCCCTATTGGAGCCTCCAGTTTGGACCTTCAGGGCCATCTTCCACAATTACTCCCATCACAGCAAGCTCTTCCCGGATCTCGTCCGCCCTGCCCCAGTCCTTCATCGATCTAGCCTCTTCCCTCTCGCCCAATAACGCCTCGACTCGTTCTGCCACCTCGGCTCGGGCCGAGTCGGACTCCGCCAATCTTGCAACGACTTCATCTTTTGTTGGGAGAAGACCAAGCACGGAACCAGCGTGCTCTTCCAGCCAAACTGCTACATCAGAGCCGATCGCGGACGACACGATTCCTTGCACTTCAATTATTGCCGCTCTGGTATTGAAGTCGTCGTTCATAGCACTGGCGAAACGCTCGCTGACTGCCTCAAGGTCGAACCCCGAACTACTTTCAGAAACAAGTGAGGCGCCATAGGATTCAACCAACCGATCGTAGTGCATGCTTGCGTCTTCCAGAAACTCAGTACTTAGGTCAATTTGACTCCGATATGGGACGCTCAGCAACGCATAACGTACTGCTAGAGGTGCGTGTTTTCCGAAGGCATCTTTTAACGTCCAGAAATTTCCTAGGCTCTTGCCCATCTTCTCACCATCTACGTTCACGAAGCCGTTGTGCATCCAGAAGGAGACAACTGGCTCCGTTTCTGAACAGCACTCAGACTGGAAAATCTCAGCCTCATGATGTGGGAATCGAAGGTCGTGACCACCTCCGTGAATGTCGAAACGCTCACCGAAGTGCTTGTGCGACATCGCAGAACACTCGATGTGCCACCCTGGTCTGCCTTCGCCCCAGGGGCTTTCCCAAGACGGCTCACCCGGCTTAGCAATCTTCCATAGGGCGAAGTCCCGGTGGTCACGTTTTCCCGAACCCGTACCATCTACCCTCCCACCGGCCCCTTCTCGAACCATCTCGAGAGTCTGACCAGTCAATTGACCATACTTTTCAGGTGCGGTGTCGATCTCAAAATATACCCCGTCATCCGTGGCATAGGCATGTCCCTTTTCCACAAGGATCGAAATCATTTCCAATATCTCCGGAATGGTCTCAGTAACTCGGGGGTAGTGGTCGGCCCTTAGGACGTTCATAGCATCCATGACTTCGTAGTGCTCATCGATGTTCCTGTTCGCAATCACTGTGAAGTCGACGCCCTCGGACTCAGCAACGCTCAGGATCTTGTCGTCTATGTCGGTGATGTTTTGTACGTATTCGACGTCATAACCGCTCGCTTCAAGCCAGCGATGAACGACATCGAATGCGAGGTAGCATCTGGCGTGACCGAGATGACTCTGTGAGTATGGAGTAATTCCGCATACATACATGCTAACTTTGCCATCTTCGACGGTGGCAAGCTCACGCTTCCCTCGGGAGCGCGTGTCGTAAACCCTTAGCACCACATTAGCTTCCCCCGAGGCCCACCTGTCATCAACCCCGCGCCGCTTCGACGAGTCCGGAGTACAGTCCGTCATGCCCAGCTCTCTCAGGGTGCCATTGAACTCCCAGACAGAATCTCAGTTCCGGTCTTTCAACCGCTTCAATCAATCCGTCGTGGTCAGCAGTAGCTGTCACTGCAAGCCTTCCTGCGTCGGCGACTCCTTGATGATGGGTGGAATTTACAGTGAAACCGTTGCCCATTAGCCTAGCCAGAAGAGACCCCCCCTCAACATTCACTCCATGATCGGTAGAAACTCCGTCGTAGCCCCCATGCCCTTCATGGCCAGGTGTCGAGTCAAGATGCTGATGTAGGTGCCCCCCATGCATTACGCTTAGCATCTGCATGCCTCTGCAAACGCCTAATATTGGCATGTCTCGATCAATGGCCCCCCTGATCAAACCCATCTCGGTCTGATCTTGTTCATTCGAGTAACCAGCAGTCATGGCCCCTGCTTCTTGGCCGTAGTTCTCTGGGCAAATGTCTGGCCCTCCCGAAACTACTAGCCCGTCTATGCGATCCAACAAGCGAGTCATGTCCCCTGTCGGGGGTATAATCAATGGCGTACCGCCTGATCCATCAATCATGGATAAGTAGGCTGAAGGCAGAATTGCTGCATGCCTGTGCCAATTACCGTATACGGCTTCTCTAGTGAAGCAGGTAATACCTATCACCGGACGCATTCAATCACCCTGTATTCTCTCTCTGGGCCCTAGCATGTCTGAACGAACGAATTCCAGTAATCATGAAGGAAATTCCAATCTGTAGTAGTAGAAGGTGTGAGAGAATGGCTAGAATGGACATTTCAGAAAACCCAGTGACAATCCTCGCTCCACCTAATGCCATAGCTAGCGCCAGAAACATGGACCCATGCATGTAGTGGTGCCTATTCTGTGGGTTTATATCCGACAAGACTCCCAAAACCAACATTGGAAAGCCAAGGAAAGCAGGAATCAGTGCTGTGATGGAAGGGGGATCAGAGGTCTGAGAAAGGTAAGAGACGGCTCCCAAAAGGATTAGCACCACCCCGTTAATCTCGGCTATCCTGGGAACTGTCATTCCTAGTGTTGTGAACTCTTCTGTCACGTAATCACCAATTGCATATTCTATTTGACGTCACGGGTTCGGAACTCCTGAGTGAATATCAGCATCACGTTTCTGAATCTGCTCCCACAGAAGCTCTGCGACATCCATGACTTCCATCTCAGAGCCTACTGCGTCTAGACCATCCTTGACCATGATCGAGCAGAACGGACACCCTACTGCAACCGTATCACAACCAGTTTCGGAGAGCTCCTTTGCTCTGATCACATTTACCCTCTTGTCAGCGTCCTCCTCCATCCACATCTGGGAGCCTCCTGCACCACAGCAGAATGAGTCCCTCCCATGGTTTTCGGTTTCAACGTCTACCCCGCTGATAACCTTCCGCGGCTCCTCTATGATCCCACCAATGCGACCGAGATAGCAAGGGTCGTGGAGCGTGATCGTCCTCCCCCCCTCCTCGGCAACTTCATTGAAATAGGGAAGCTCCCCCTCTTCCTGGAGCTTCGAAAGTATCTCAGAGTGGTGGAATACCTCCAGCTTGTCGCCACCATAGTCAGCGTACTCCTTGCCTAGGGTATGGAAGCAATGGGGGCATGAGGCAATGATTCGCTTGACCCCCAGCTCTTGGAAGGTCAACATGTTGGTCTCAGCTAGCATCTGGAACAGGTACTCGTTCCCCGCTCTCCGAGCGGGGTCCCCCGAGCATCCTTCCTGCATGCCTAGAATTCCTACGTCAAGTCCCGCCTCCTTGAGCAGAGAGATTGTTGATCGAGCGACCTTCTGGTTGCGTTCGTCGAAGCTGGCCGCACAACCAACGAAGTAGATGTACTCCGCAGGCTCGCCAATTTTCACGTTCAGATCCGCAGCCCAGTCAGCGCGTTCGTGCGCACCGAAGCCGTATGGGTTGGCGGCAGACTCCATGTTCCCCATAGCTGTGTTTAGGATTTCGGGATACTCCATCGTCTCCATCACCGCGTTGCGTCGAAGATCTGTGAGCTTGGGCACATGTTCGATGTACAGGGGGCAAATGTCGACGCATGCGTTGCATGTGGTGCATGCCCACACCGCTTCTTCCGTGATTCTCTCCATCATTGTCTCCTTGGGCTGCTGGCCTCCCAGGAGGAGCGACGCGTGCTCGTTGGCGTAGTTTCTGACGTCATGAATTACTTGCATCGGATTGAGGCCCTTGCCTGATGCATATGCAGGGCAGACGTCTTGGCAACGTGCACAAGAGGTGCAAGACCACGCATCAATCAGCTGCCTCCAGGAGTACTGATCGTAGGTGCTAACCCCGAAGGAGTCAATGTCCAGATCTTCCAAGGGTATCGCTCTGCCTCCATCATCGACGGCAAGTGGCAGCATCTTCCCAGCCGGACCCAAGTCGTGGAAGAACACGTTTGGGACTGCCATAACTAGGTGCATGTGCTTGGAGAGAGGAATCAAGATGAAGAAGACACAGATGGAAAGCATGTGAACCCAGTAAGCGACCACAACTGTGGATTCCGCCAAGCCAATCCCAGCGACCCAGTGGCCGATCGGTTCCCAAGTACTGGAAGGCTCATGTGCAGACTCGACCATGAACGAGGTCGCCGTAATTGAAAATATTAGCAGTAGGATGACGTTTCCTTCTAACTGAGACTCGTTCTTGAGTTTCTCAGGCGTGAAACAAATCCTGCGAACTAGGGCAGCCACACACCCAATGAATGCCATAGTATAACCCAGCTCAACCACTCCGTTCCAAGGGCCATTTAGCAAATCAGGCAGTAATCGCTCAGAGAATGCATTCGCGGTCGCTAGGTCGAACATGTCAGAGGCCAGCATGAGGAATCCCCAGAACATCAGGGCGTGCATAGTGCCAGCAACACGGTCCCTCAGAACCTTCTTTTGACCTAGCCAGCCCTCTAGGAATTCCTTGACCCTCCAAATCCAACTGTCAAACCTGTCATCTGAAGCCCCAAGTAAGACTAGGCGAGCTGCCTTCTGAACCTGGAAGACGAAGAAGCCGATCGAAAGCCCCCCGATAGTTAGCAGGATATGCCATCCCTCGAAGGGGCCGTAGGTCTGCAACAGCGGGTGATCCATCTCTTTCACCTCTGGGTAGGCTTCCCCCGTCGCTTCGAGCATCGACTCGCCCTTCAACCAACCGCAGAACGATTCGAACCGAACCCTCTTGGCCTTGTAGCGGAACGGTACGGCATGGCGAGCGCTTTCGCCCCCGGCAAGTGCATTCTGTTCGGAGAGCACGCAGTTGTGTTTGGATACCCCGCTGTCGCCGTGGCAATAGAACAGGGAGTGGTCGTTAGCGTAGAGGAGTCTACCGAATGGGTGCTGGAGGGAGCTCCCTTCAACCCCTCACGCCACCCCCACATTACCCACATGATCAAGACGGTTTTCGATTACGATGGCCCACCCCTCGATCTGGATGTGAAAAGCTCACTGTTCTCTGCTGCAGGCATGGGTTCCTCCGCAGCCCTTTCCAACGCCATCGGCGCCGCGTTGCACGGGCACATCCATCCCAATCAACCACTTGATGCCATCAGGCTTGCAAAGATGGCCCATTCTGCAGAGGCAACTGCACAGAAGGGCAGGGCCAGCCCAACGGATACCGCTACCAGCGCCCTTGGAGGCTGCGTCGTCGTTTCAGGCGACCATGTCACTGGGACCAGGCATGTTTTTGACACAAGTTTGACCACTCCTGAGGGAAAGAGGGACTGGTCGATAAACGTCGTAGACTTACCGAGTATTATGGAAAATGCTTGGCTTGTAATTGGGTATACTGGCAGAGGTTCCCCCACAGGCCGTATGGTCGCCAAGGTCGCTAGGTTGCTTTCCGAGAAGCCCGAGCGCCTCGAGGAAATGGAGGCAATTGCGAATATCACTTCCGCAGGGTTAACCGCACTATCAGTAGGGAACCTTGAAGCACTTGGGATTGCGATGGATGCATGCCACGAGAGGCTTCAGAAATTGGAGGTTAGTAGCCCTGCTCTCGATCGCCTAGTTGAGGCAGCAAGGCCCCATTCTCTCGGGGCCAAACTTACTGGTGCTGGTGGAGGGGGGTGCATGATAGCCCTCACTGAGGATCCTAAGAGAGTTGCAGGAGCCATAGAAGTGGCAGGAGGGAAGCCACTGTCTTCCAGATTTGGTTCAGATGGCGTAAGGTTGCTTTGAGGGACTAAGCAGATATTCTGAGGTGATATTCAGGAAACTCAGTTATATACTGTTTATAAACTGAATTTTACTCGGCCGACCTATGCTCAGCGACGAAGAAAGATTGACTGTAGTGAATGTAGTTGCCTCGACCAGGGTTGCCGAGGAGCTCGACCTCCCTGATATCGCAATCCAGCTAAACTGCGAATACGAGCCGGAACAATTCCCGGGAGTGGTGTACAGGGTCGTTGATCCCAAGCTTGCCATCCTAATGTTTCGCTCTGGAAGGGCGGTTTGCACGGGTGGGAAGAACGAGGACAATATCCACACAGGAATAGAGAGGATGATCGGAGACCTCAGGGCAGCCGGCATAGAGACATGGGACCTAAAGGATGTCGAGATCGAGGTCCAGAACATGGTCGCGACCTACTCTTTGTTCTACCCTGAGGACTACGGGGAGGTCGCCAGGATGGATGATATCAATACGAAGGTTATCGACGAGGGAGGGGGCATTCGTGCCGCCACTGACGAGGAAGTCGAGAACGAAGACACAAGGATACGTGGCATTCTGAAGGGCGAACCACTGGCCGCTCTTCCAAGGAAGTTGAATCTAAACAACCTAACATTCCACCTGCCGTTCGACAAGGTAGAATACGAACCGGAGCAGTTCCCCGGACTAATCTACAGGCTTGACTACCCCCGGGTGGTCTGTCTGATCTTCGGTAGTGGCAAGATGGTAATCACAGGAGCCCGCCACAAGGATGAGATCCTAGAGGCTGTCGAGCAGATAAAGGACGAATTGGCCGATCTGCTATAGTTTTCTCGAACCAAGATTATTGAAAGGCGCATCCCCCCTGAGGTGTATGCGATGCAACTACGTGACGTCATTTGTGGTCACTCTGTTGCTCTTTGCCCCGGCAACTCACTCGTTGGTTACAACCTCCGATTTCCACATTGCCAATGCCCCCGACTCCAATGATGCTTCACCAAGAACCACAGGGATTGTCGATGTCCCTGATTGGAGGATCAATGACAATTGGATGTACGATGGCTACCTCGATGTTGCTGCCTTCGTGGCTAGTTCGGGCGTTAGTACGAACGTCGAGACACTCGACGGCACACTTGAGATGACTGTAGTCGATATTTACGCCCTTGACATCGGCCAAAACCCCACCCTTGTCTATGAGGTCGAGTCAATAGGGGAGTACGAATCGAGTGGGACTATCAGCCTCGATGGGATTAGCGGTTGCCTTTTTGTTGACATGGATACGACTGAGACAGTCCTAGCATCGGACCTTTCAACATACACGCAGGAAGCGACGATTGACGTATACTTCGACCCATACTTCTTCGGTAGTTGCAGGGACAGTCTCCGGGTGGAGATTGGTGTTCTCACCGTATCAAATACGTTCAATCCCCCCCTTGAGGCACTCGACTTCCCAATCAATGTTGGAGAGTTCTGGCAGATGGACTACCAGCAAGATACTAATTACAGCGGAAACAGCGCTTACGTCGACATCCCAGAAGACTCCAGCGATTCAAACACCACAAGCTGGGAGGTCGTAAGCCAGGGCAGCTCTGGCGTATCTTACCCTGGTTGCTCCCAGTCGTATAACATTACCAGCTACGATAGCGACGGGCAAGAGAACGGCTTCAACTGGTATTGCCCTGCTATTAGCAATAGCATCAAGAGCACATTAGTGCAAGGCTTCGGATTCACTGCAGTTCATGAGCTGGTGTCGTACCAGCCAGTACAGAGGGGAAAGGAAGTTTCCATCGATATCGAGTACCCTCTGTCCCCCACGGACATCGAGATTTCGGGCTGGGTCAATGTGACTGACCAAGGTCAACCGGTTAGTAACCAGACTCTGCAGTTCAGGTACGAATCCGAGCAGACCGTGCAGAACATAACAACCGATCAGAATGGCTCCTACCAGATCTCTTTCAACTCAGGAAGCAATCCTGACAACTCGGTTGGGCCCGGAGAGCTAGGAAGCCATGGTTTGGTTGCATGGATAGAAAACGAGGATGTGCTTGGATCGAGGACGCTGCTAATCGACTCCGACGTCCACGAAATTGATTTAGTAACCAGATCTGCTGGTGTTACAGTTCAACGACTCAGGGCGAACAGCTCCCTGACCTTGGATCCGAACTCGGGATTTACAGCCATCTTGGGAGACACTCTAACCTTCTCAGTACCAATACTGAACAGGGGCCTGCTGACCTCTCCTTCCTCAAGCCTGGCTATCCACGCTCCGGATGGGACCACCGTTATGGGTGACGTCCCCCCACTAGGAAGCCTTGAAGAGTCCAGAATCGAGTTGAATTGGACAGTACCAGGATCTCAGTCATTTGGGAACGTCTACCTCGATTTCGTAGTCGATCCGAGCGAGCAAATAACTGAGGATGGAAACCGCACCAACAACGTTGGCTCCTTCGTCCTTTACATCGGGACTCTTCCTGTGGCGGTTCTAGATGTTGAAGCAGAAGCACTGACTCTGGACACAGTTACATTGGACGGCAGCGGATCCCAAGATCCAGATGGCGGATCAATCGTTTGCGAATTCAGTGTCGAAAGGTCGAACGGTGAAATAGAGACTTCAATCGAGGATGACTGCGTGTTCGAGTGGAGCTGGAATGACGATGGCGAGCATGAAATCACACTTTCAGTAATGGATGAGGAGAACGACAACGCCATGTCCCAATCCTCGATTCTAATCCACAATCGTCCCCCAGAGGTCACTTTGTCAGCAGATTCCGACCAGGTCGTAGTCACCACCCCAATAACTTTCAGAGTAGAAAACCGGAGCGACGTTGACACCCAGAACCCTTCTTCCCCCGTAGACATCCTTTGGGGCTCATTGTGCGACGAGGGGAGAGTCGGGATGGATTGCACAGTGACGCCTATGTCCGAGGGACAATACACCATTGAGCTGTTAGCTACCGACGATGACGGTGCCACGACCCAAGTCTATTACACGATAACGGTCACTAACGCGCCCCCTACCAATCCTGTGGCAGAGGTATGGCTCGGACCCAACCGCCTGGCAACCGACAGCAGGGGCGTTTACTTCGTCAATGAGGGGGACGCCATCACTTTGATGGGGCAGGCCGATGACTCAAGCAACGATCTGTTCTCACTAATGCATATCTGGTCCCCAGATGCCGAGGAATTTCCCGAACTAAACCAAACCAGCATCGGAAGGACCAGCACTGTCAACTACACCTACAACTACTCTGGCATGCACCTCGCCACACTCTTGGTGTTGGACGATGACATGGAGAGCACAGAGATGCTAGTGGTCCCAATACAGGTGGAGAATCTCCCCCCATCTATAGGCCCCATTCCCTCTCCGGAGCCAGTCGATGAGGATGAGGAGATTACTATCGAAACCAGCGTCGTGGATACGCCCAATGACATGGACACCCTTACCTACTGCTTCGACACGTCACCTTCGGAAGATGTGGATTTGGATGGGGACTCGGCTAACGACTGCGATATCCAATCTCACACGCTTGTGCACTCCTGGCCCGACGCATCAACGGCCCCGGAGTTCATTGTCTTCCATGTCACGGATGACGACGGAGATCATGACTCCGTGGAGATCCCCATCCTAGTCACAAACGCCCCTCCCACCGCAATGGCCTCCACCAACTCCGTCAATCCTACCGAAGGCGGAACGATTGTCCTATCCGCGAACGGCACTATCGACTCCCAGCTCGATATGGATTCCCTGCAGTTCCACTGGGACGTAGACATAGCCTTCGACTCAGATGGCGATGGCAACCCGGCAAACGACGTTGATTTCACCGGCAGATGGATTGAATTCACCTACGACTCTAGTGGCCTGAAACAGGCCAAGCTGACCGTCATGGACGAGAGCTCAAGCCATTCGGTAACAATGGAGATAGATGTCGCCGACGCCCCTGCAAGTCTTAGCACCCGCATCACTTCAAACCCAGCAATACTGGCCCTCCTCGTCCTAGCACTGGTCTGCGGAGCATTTGGATTACAGCGATTTCTCGCTAACTCGCCAGACCCTGAAAAGGATGAGAAATCCCCAGTGGTGCCCAATTTGGATTTTGATGACGCGCCCGAAAATGAAGATCCCGAGCCCCCCAGTTCTCCCGAAGGGACATCTGACCCGCCACCGGATTGGCCCATCGAGCCTCTCCCGATGGAGGAAACCCCGGAGCTTGGCGATGTTTTCGAGGAGCTGACAGGTCACAGACCTGAGCCAGCTAAGGACGAGTCCATTGACCTCCCGCAAGATTTCCCCGACCCCCTAAATGGGGTCATGGAACAAGAGGACATCGAAGCACTCTTTGAGGAGTAGGTCACGGGCTCTACGTGGTCAACCTCTTCAGACTACTGGGACTACCAAACCCCAACTCCTCCGCGAAGAGGAGAGGCGGCCGCAGCAAGCTTGCAGTTGACCCCGGACCCATGGCAGGGAACCGGTTCCACGACCTGGGTGAATCTAGGTGGGCTGACCGCACGGAGAGGATTACCGAGAAACCAATGCGCAGAGTAATCTATCTGCAGCCCGATGACCTGCACAGGCTTCCCTTGGACGGGGCCGAGCAGAATCTATCAATGGGGGACATGATCATCGTGAACCTAAACTCGCTAAACCACATGCCAAGCCAGCAGTCTGTTTGCGCACGGAGAGTGCAGGACCTGGGTGACAGGAACGGCTTGCCAGTTTTCGCATTGAACGAGAGTGATACCCTATTAATGGTGGCAGGAGCAATGATGAGGGTTGACACGCATAAGCACAGGCTGGGCACTGCAGATTTGGAGCAACTGCCAGAAAACCCTGAAGAATAGCCCTACTCCTCTAGCCAAGAGTCTAGCTCTCCCGAAGCAACCTCAATCACTGCGTGCTCTGTGAAGTCACGGTAGGCGATCCACCGGGCAATCTCGCTCTCATCCTCACCACGTTCCCTCTTTCTCTCGATAGATTCGTTTGCATAGGCGACGCACCTTTGCAAGAATCTACTGATCAACTTTCGACTGTCCTCTTTGCCCATCTACTACACCTTCAGGGCCTGAATAATAGCATCAACGTGACCCTTCGTCCTAATCCCGTATCCCACCCAATCAAGCGTCCCATCGCGGTTGATTACGAAAGTAGAACGGAGTGTGCCCATGTACGTCTTGCCATACATGCTCTTCTCTCTCCAAGTCCCATAAGACTCGTGCAGATTCGCATCCTCATCCACCACCAGATCGAAAGGCAAATCGTGCTTTTCAGTAAACTTCTGGTGCGATTTTGCACTGTCAGTGGAAACTCCAATCACCCTCCATCCATTATCGGTTAGGCGTTCGAAGTTGTCTCTGAAGTCACATGCTTCAACCGTGCATCCCGGTGTATTGTCACGAGGATAGAAGTACAGAATAACCCCCTCTCCAGAAGCGAGAATTTCTGAGAGACTGATGGAAGTCCCATCGGAAATCATGGCTTCGAAGTCCGGCGCCCTGTCTCCTACTGCAAGCTCTGTAGCCGACATGTACTGTCGTGAAGACCTTTCCACATAAGCCTAACATCACTCGATGTACGCTCTAAGCGACACAGAAGATGGCCTCGAGGGCGGTTCACTGAAACCAAAGCAAGCGTCTGTGCGAAATCTCCCCATCCGACCAAAGTCCTCACCTCTCAGGCTGGCACGGGCCTTCAAGACCCTCGAGATCCCCCTGACGGAGTACCATTCCTTTCGTCCATCCTTGGTGTTCCCATGGGTCGATACCCCGTAAAGCAACCTCGCTAGTGGCCCCTCAATCATTGAAATGAACCATAGTGGCCGCCAGACTGGAAGTGGGATGGCATAACCCCAACGCATCCACAAATCCAATTCATCAGCCCTGACACTAATTTCCCTGTGTCCCCGAGATACCTCTATGTCCGCTACCCTAACTTCCTCAAAGCTGTACAATTTGGATACGTAGTTGGCATGCTTATGAGATGGAGATAGAAGCAATCTGGTCCCATCTGGCTTGGCCCACATGATGTTTGTGAAACTGCCTAGGTGGGATTCCGCCCAATCCCCCACAACTATCCTGTTCCCATTTGAGAAACCAGTGGCGGTTATCCTGCCCGAAAACACATCCACTTATCCCCCTCCCATTTCTTGGAGCACCCGTTTCTTCGACGCTGCCCACGAGCAAATAGGGCATCTGCTCAGGTCGTGGCGCAGAGCAGGACAGTGCTCACGTCCGAAGAAGATAATCTGCAGATGCCGACGAATCCAGGTTTCCTCTGGGAAGTTGGCTTTCAGGTCGCGTTCAGTTCTTGACACGCTGCTGCCGTCAGATAAACCCCATCTGGCCGCAAGACGATGAATGTGGGTGTCAACCGGAAATGCAGGCACATCGAACGCCTGAGCCATGACCACGCTAGCCGTCTTGTGCCCTACCCCAGCAAGGGACTCCAGAAATCCCCAATCAGGCCTGATGATGCCGCCTTCCTCGATAATCTGCTCGGCCATTCGTCTAAGGTTGCGCGCCTTCGTTGGGGCTAGCCCAATCTCGCGGATTATTTGCCTAATCTCGTCCACTTGTAAAGACGCCATCTCCTGAGGGGTCCTAGCTACTTCAAAGAGCCTCGGAGTAACCTCATTCACCTTCTTATCGGTGGTCTGGGCGGAAAGCATCACTGCAACTAGGAGAGTATATGGGTCGCTGTGGTCTAGCGGAATCGGGGTTTCTGGATACAAGCCATCCAGTTGCAAGCCTATCAGATCAGCCTTTTCGGAGCGACGCAATTTCAGACCTCCACTACCGAATCGAAATTCGTCCTCAGACCAATATAGAATCCCGCTACAACGCACCCAAGGAATGGGGCATAGCAAGCCAAATAGAGACTAGTGTTCCAATGACCAGGACTTCCAATCAGGACCCAGCCCAGTAGTGACAGCAAGGCACCTGGAATCATTGCAAAAACCGAGAACACAAGGGCCCGCCCGACTCCCATGAACGCCACCTTGCTAGAAACATGATGAAGGTTTTTCAGCACCCCAGAAGCTGTTCTAATTCTGCTCCAGTCTTGGTGTTCAAGATGTCTGAGGCCTCCAACCATCCCTTTCGAGCTATCTGGGCCCCGAACCACACGTCCTTCAACCCGTCCAAGTCATGTGCATCGGGATTAATGCATACTGGAACTCCCTGCTGCTTAGCGAACTTGCACAAGCGCCAGTCTAGGTCCAAGCGGTAAGGGGAGGCGTTGATCTCCACTGCCTTTAACTCGCCCTCGGCATTGAGCTCCCCCATCCGTCTCAGCACCGAGTGCATATCCACAGGAAATCCCTCCCTGACCTGAAGAATTCTCCCAGTTGGGTGCCCTAGGACAGTGAATGTCGGATCTTCCACCGCTCTGATAAGGGCCTCCGTGTTCTCCAGCTCGTCCCTGTTTCGCCAACTGCCCAGAGCGTGCACACTGCCGATGACGTGGGACAACGAGGAACGAACCTCGGCCGTGTAATCGAGACTACCATCGACCAGGATGTCGCACTCCGAACCGTGAAAGAGCCGAAAGTCGACGCCCGAGTCAACCCAACCCTCGTTCAGTGACTCAATGGCTTTCCCTTGAGCTGCAACCTCCTTGGCGGGGATGCCTATCTGCCTTCCACCTATGTTGAGTACCTCCGAGTGGTCTGCAATTCCTAGGAATTCCCACCCGAGGCCAATTGCTCCCTCAGACATCTCCTCCAATGTTGCAGTGCCATCAGAGGCCGTTGTGTGGTTGTGCAACGCCCCTTTTATTTCCCCTATCTCAATAAGTCTCGGTAGATCGTTTTTCGCCGCCGCCTCAATTTCTCCGGTGTCCTCTCGTAGCTCCGGAGGAATCAACTCCATGCCAAGATTGCGATATATGTCGGCCTCCCCCGAGCATACCAGCGTATGCTTGGCCGCTTCCAAACCCTTTGAATCGCCCGCGGCGCTCTCTGGGAAAAGCCCGAACTCGTTGAGTCGTAAGCCCCTGTCTATGGCAGCCTGACGCATCCTGATGTTATGCTCCTTGGAGCCTGTGAAGTAAGCGAGAGTGAAAGGGAATGTTTCCGGGGCGACTATCCGGACCTGTGCGTCAATGGTGGCGTCACTACCTCGTTCGACAAGCGACTCTGAGAGCTGAGCATCCACCGATCCAGAACCCGTTGATCCACCTAGCATGGACGCCTCAAGAATCAGGCTTACCTTGGAATCACCATGGCCCTTAACCTCGGCAATTCCTGGCAGAGAAAGAATTGCGTTGACGATGGCATCGTGGTCCTCTGTTCTTGCTCCCACCACGATATCCAGATCCCCTATAGTCTCCCTCCGTCTACGGGCGCTCCCAGCCAACTGGGCCATGGCAACACCTGAAATTTGAGCTATCCTCTCTTCCAGTGCCTGCCCGTATAGCAGCCCAACATCCATCCTGCTCCTTCCTTGGTAGCGACGCAGTAGCTCGATCCCGTCCAGATACTTCTGCTCACTCTTCTTCCCAAATCCTTGAAGAGGGGACACTTGCCCCTCTTCGCATGCCGTCCTTAGGGATTCCACAGAGTCGACTCCGAGCTCATCATGCAGGGCTTTTGCCCTTTTTGGGCCAAGTCCCGGAATTCCTACCATCTCGATTAAACCAGGGGGGATCCTAGCATACAAATCGTCAAGATAGCCCCAGGTTCCCTTGAGCACGGCCTCGGAGATTAACCCCCCTATGCCCTTCCCCACTCCCTTGACTTCGGTCAACCTCCCCTCTTGGACGACCTGCAACAGATCCTCTTCTAGGGAAGCCAATGCGCGACTGGCATTCTGATAAGCGATTACTCGGAATCTGTTCGCGCCATCTAACTCCAATAGCACCCCAGCCTGTTCTAGGACTGAAACAACCTGGGACTTTGTGACAAAGGGTGGCCCATGAGTTCGGGCTTTAGGCAAGCTCCACCCGACTAACTTAGCCATGGTGTCAACGAGGCACTACCAAACCTTCACTCTTGCCCGACCCAAACTAAAGGTTGGAAACAGATCAGGGGGAAGGTACAAATCCCCAACCGAACCTCTCTTGGGCATGATAAAGCAAACCATTATCGTGACAATGATGTTGATTTCAACCTCCATTGCCGGATGCACTGGAGAGGAAGTGCCCGCTCCAACAGTGGGCTGCACCGATTCCCGCGGAATCAACTTCGACGCAAATGCTACTGAAGACGATGGCTCCTGCGACTTTGACACCGACGACGACGGCGTTCCAGACTGGCTAGAGGTTCCAGGATGTACAGACGAGACTGCATTCAACCATGATTCTGGAGCAACCGACGACGACGGCTCCTGCGACTACGACCTGGATGACGATGGCATACTGGACTCCGACGAGGTGCCGGGCTGCACCAGCGCATCTGCGAACAACTACGACTCCACAGCAACCGACGACGACGGCTCCTGCGACTACGACCTGGATGACGATGGCAT
>CAZLVU010000001.1:122306-157231 GCA_964563355.1 uncultured Candidatus Poseidoniales archaeon | reverse complement strand
CCACAGCAACCGACGACGACGGCTCCTGCGACTACGACCTGGATGACGATGGCATACTGGACTCCGACGAGGTGCCGGGCTGCACCAGCGCATCTGCGAACAACTACGACTCCACAGCAACCGACGACGACGGCTCCTGCGACTACGACCTGGATGACGATGGCATTAACGATGAGGACGAGATTCCAGGTTGCACCGATCAGAACGCCGACAACTACGACTCAGAGGCAACCGATGATGACCGCTCTTGCATATACTACACGACGCAGCGCAGCGTTCTTTGGGGATTCGACAATGAGGTATTCACATACCAAGAAGCTTGGGATGAACTCGAGGCCATCAGGGAGTGCTCCGAGGACGAAATCGCTGGAGTCGAGAACTCCCCTTGCCAGTTGGTTGATATGACCATAGGCGACGCTTCAACCTTCGACCCCCACGATGCCTACGATTCAGCCTCGGGAGATATTATCGAGAATGTCTTCGACACACTATTCAGGTACGAGGGCAGTAGCAATGGAGACGTGGTGATAGCCCCCAGATTAGCAATGGGGTACACCATTAGCCCCGATTTCCAAACCTATACTTTCACACTAAGGCCCGATGTCCACTTCAGCAACGGCGACATAATGACCGCAGAGGACGTAGTTTACTCATGGTGCAGGGTGATTTCCTACCAAGCACCCGAGAGCCACGTGGATTGGATACTTGCCCAAAATATAGATTGCGACAGCCTTGAGGTGATCGATGACACCAGTTTCAACGTTACTCTGATCTCTGGTCCCTATGCGGGCTTTGTTTCGACGATCGCTTACACTGTTGGCGCCGTGGTGAACAGAGATCTCTGTGAATTGAACAACAACAGCGGCGACCACTGCCATGACTGGATTGACGAGGCACCTCTTGGTTCTGGAACCGGGGCTTACGTCGTCGAGAGCTGGATTAGGGAGGACACGATAGTGCTCACCCCCAACTGGATGCACTGGGAAGAGGGAACGTTCAACCTAAACAGAGTCACACACTCTATTGTCGACGAATCATCTACTCGGCTTCTGGCCTTCTCTCATCATGACGACAACGGCAATCCGGAGTACAACTACGAGGCGGACTTCGGGTCGATAAATTTCGAGGATTTGACAGAGTTCTGTTACATTGACCATAACGGGAACGGTGAGTTCGACGAGGGCGAGGACGATGAATTGGACGACAAACAGAACGTTAGGGGCAAGGACGGATACATCTGCACATACAGGGAGACCTACACCACTACTCTAGCCGCGATGAATCTAGAACCCAACGACGGCGACGGTGACCCCATCATCAACCACGACTGCGACGGCGACGGCATTCAGGAATGCAACGCAATGGCCAACACCTCCGTCCGACTTGCCATCTCTTTTGCCTTCGACTACGAGACGGCAAGGGTAGAGACATACGACAACTCCCTCGCACCACAGTACGGCCCGATACCAACCGGTTTCTTGTATGACTGGACCCAATACCAGGTCTTCAACTACAACTTGACGTTCTCGGAGCAATTGTTGGAGGACGCTGGATTCATCCGCCAGTATGATTGCCAGGAGTTGGCGAACAACAACACTGTCGTAGTCGATGAATCGGAGAGGGATGGGGACGAGTGTCGCTTGCCCCAGATTCTCAGAATTATGGCCAACGAGGGCAACGACTACAGGATAGCCATGGCTGGTCAACTCCAGCAGTCCCTAGGGGCTATCGGAGTTGCTACTGACGGCTCCTCAAAGCCATGGGCGGAGTACTTGACGATGTACTACACTGGAACCTTTGAGGTACGCTTCAGCGGATGGGCCCCTGACTACCTCGACCCTGACAACTACTGGTCCCCCTTCGCCTCCAGTACCGAGGACGTATACGGTACAGGCTACCACAACGCAGAGCTTGATGGATTGCTGTGGGATGCCAGAATTGAGACTAACGAGACCTTACGCGGCGAGTTGTATTCAGCCGCATTCGAAGTTTGGTCTCAGGACCCCAATATGATCATCATCGGACAGTACAATGGAATTGCCGTCAAACACGACGACTTGTGCTCACCACCTTGGGCTGCGATTGGTTCCGCACACTGGTTCGACTACGACAAAATTCCCGTCGTCGACGACGTGCCGCAGGGCTCATGTTAATCTCGATGAGGTGATTTCCGGCACTGTTGCAATTTGGCGATAACTTCACCAAGGAAACTTGTATACCCAGATGAAGAAGTCATTGAGTATGCACTGAACGCCTAGCATGACGGACCCGATGATCATCAGTCCAGCACCATCAACACCGTCCTGGTATGCACTGAAACCCAGAAGCCCCAGCATCAAGTTCCCAACCGAAGTCAGGAACAGCATCCCAATCACTAGAACTGGGGTCCAGGAATACTCGTTTTCAAGATGGAAAATTGTACTCTCCATCCACAATGCCGAGGGAATCAGGATAAGCGAGAGTGACAGAAGGAGCCTAGCCCCTCCCTCCCCGTCCGAGTTCCCCCAAGGCCATCTCAGGGATTCCACCGACGCCTCATCAAGGTGGAAGAATACGGTGTACCAGTAAATTAGGAAGCCAATGGCTGCTAGGAACATGAACGGGACGATGTATCCCTGCCAAGAGGGGGGAATCCCCCCCCATAGGTCAGCAGGTCTGTCAGCATGCGATGCCCCATATGCGTAGGAAGCTAGGACCAATGGCCCGAATACGAAAGTGAATACAAGGACAAATTGCCGGGTTATCTCCACGGGCCTTCCACCGGGACCCCGGCCATAAATGCAAAGCTAACGAACACCTACTCCCAAGGAAATCTGAAGCGAACTTTGTTTGGGAAAATTACCCCTAGAAAAGGTATAAAAGGAGCTTGAAACCGATTTGGCATGTGAAAAACCTCCCGAAAACACTGATTCAGAAATCAGTCAACAAGATGGGTTACAAGATTACGAAAATAGAGGATTACGACCCAGTTATCGACGAAGACTCCACATTTCTCAGTATCTATCGGAAGTGCAAAAACAAGACAATGACTTCGAAGGAGAGGATGTTTGCCCTGCATGAGTCGGTCAAGTACATAATCAACAACGGAATTCCCGGCGACTTCGTAGAATGCGGTGTCTGGAGGGGTGGAAGCACGATGATGATAGCCCATACCTTACTCAAGATGGGGGTTTCCGATCGTACCATCTACCTCTATGACACGTTTGAGGGGATGACCGAACCAACAGAGTTCGACAACAAAGTCTCAGACGATGGGTTCAGTGTTCTGGATAGCTGGAAGAATAGGCAGAAGGATGAGCATAACGAATGGTGCTTCGCCTCTCTTTCAGAGGTTAAGGAGAACATGTCTTCGACTGGCTATCCCGAAGGAAATTTGATTTTCGTCAAAGGGGATGTTGCGAAGACAATCCCCGACTCTATGCCTGCAACTTCGTCCCTGTTGAGATTGGACACAGATTGGTACGAGTCTACACTACATGAGTTGAATCACCTATTTCCGACCCTGACTACTAGCGGGGTACTGATCATCGACGATTATGGGCACTGGAGTGGCTCGAAAAAGGCCGTGGATGAGTATTTCTCCAATGGCCAAATTCTCCTGAACAGAATCGATTATTCCGGTAGGATCGGAATAAAAATTGGAAATTGATACCCCCCCAAAGCACCGAAACGCGATTAATCGCCTACCGGTTGCTGACAACCGTGCAGCGATGCGGGAAGCTGGAGGTCGAGGAAGCCCTCGAATCCGAAGAGGTCACAATGTTGCTCGTTTTACGGGACTCGGAAGATGGTGATGTCATTAACCTACGACAAATTGCAGAGACTCGTGGAATCCCCGTCCGTCAGGCCTCACGCAATGACATGTGGAGAATGGCCAGGAGAAACGATGGCGCGGTCCCGCCAAGCATTCTGGCTCTGGTTGGCAGGAATCCCGATGCATCCATCGATCAGGTGTTGTCGTCCCCCGGTCTTGTTTGGCTGATAGCCGGCGCACGTTACCCCGTCAACATAGGATTCACCATACGGACTGCTGAGGTTAGCGGTGCTAGCGCCGTTTTCGTTGACGGCGGCCTTAGCAACAGTGAGAGAAAGGCTGCGATGCGCGCTTCAATGAAATCTCACCGTTTCATGCCTGTTCACTGGGTAGATGGGGGCAATTTAGTAGCCCGAGCTCGTGAAGCTGGTTTCAGGATTGTTTCCCTAGAGGATAGCGGCGATGTCGAGCCATGGGACGAGGACCTGACTGGTAGCGTGATGTTGGTGGTCGGAGGAGAGCATGATGGAATCCCCAAGGCGATTCTGGACGCCTCTGATTCCATCATCCGGGTGCCGATGGCTGGATTCGTACCATCATACAATCTCCAGGCCCCAATGGCTGTCGTCGCTACAGAGGCTCTGAGACAGAGGGTTTCGGATGCTTAGAACGATTCACCCAGTTCTCTGCTGATTATCATTCTCTGAATTTGGCTCGTGCCTTCGAAGATCTGGTAGATTTTGGCTCCGCGCATCCTTCTTGCTACTGGATATTCCTCGGAGTAACCATACCCCCCCAGAATCTGGACTGCATCGGTTGTAACCTCCATGCACATGTCCGCCGCAAACCTCTTTGCATGCGCTGCCTTCAGAGTTGCCCTTTCCCCCGAGTCTAATGCATCGGCTGCGCTAAAGGTCAACAGCCGTGCAGCCTCGATTTTTGTGGCCATGTCTGCGAGCATGAACGAAATCGACTGGTGCCTCGCTATCGGATTGCCGAATGTCTGCCTCTCCTTGGCATATGCCCAAGCCTCCTCCATTGCTCCTTGAGCGTTACCGACTGCGTGGGAGGCGACAGTCGGTCTAGAATGGTCAAAAGCCTTCATGGCATTCATCCATCCCCCTCCCCCCTCTCCGCCAACGAGGTTCGAGTCTGGGACTCTGACATCGTTGAAGTTCACACCACGGGTGTCGGAGCAGCGTTGGCCCATGTTATCTTCCTTCTTTCCTAGTTCAATCCCGGGGGAATCAGCATCAACCACGAATCCGCTAAGGCCCTTGTGTCCAGCTGATTTGTCCGTGTATGCTAGAACGAAGAACCAATCTGCGTATTTGGCCCCTGTAATCCACATCTTACTGCCATTGATGACGTACTCGTCACCGTCCTTGACAGCCTCTGTCTTGAGTCCCTGCACATCAGACCCAGCATCGGGTTCGGTAACGCAATAGGCTGAAATTTTACCAGCACAGGCCCTTCCTAGGTACTCCTGCTTTTGCTCTTCGGTGCCACCTGTGAGCAGAGGGTAGCAGGAGAGCATGGTGCTGCCGGTTGCCGTTGCGAACCCAGGGTCCCCACGTCCGAATTCCTCGTTGATGACGACCTCTTCTATAGCCCCCATTCCAGGGCCACCGTACTCCTCAGGAATTGTTGTGTTTAGGAGTCCAAGTTTGCCAGCCTCGTGTATGGCACTAAGGGGGTACTCGCCCTTCTTATCCCATTTCGCTGCGTTTGGCATTACCATGTCATTGCAGAACTCCCTAGCCAACTCTCGTATCATCCCCTGCTCCTCGTTGAGAGCGAAGTCTACCATGATGCCCCGTGGGGATATCACTATTTGACATGATTCTAGACATCAGAAAATGACAATTGCAACTAGGTTGTAACATAGGCGACCCCAGACAACTTTCTCCAATCTCCGTTTCGTACTCTTTGCGATAACGTCCCATCGGAAGAATCGGAGTCGAGTGATTAATAGGGGGCCATTTACACGAAAAGTCATGGAATGCAACATTGATGCCAGGGGCCAGTACGTTCGAATGATGCTGGGGATCTTTGCGATCATCGGCGCACTCCCATTCGTCCTTGTCACGGTTTACGGTGTGCTTGACCCACTAATCGGCTGGACTGTGGTAGCAGGGCTGGTCGCCGCTGGCGCCTTCGGAATCTTCGAAGGCTGGTCAGGCTGGTGTATAATCCGCGCAATGGGGATCAGGACATCGTTGTGACTTCACCTCGCCTCTTCCATCCTGCTTGCATCAGGGCGTCCTCGAGACGAAGAAACCCCCCTCCCACCAGCATTACCACATCATTCGCCAATACGTTGCGGCGCATTGAAGGAGTCCACCATCTAGGGTTTATCTGTGGGAGTCCCGAGGGAACTTCAGTCCATGCTCGATGGGAGCATGGGCCCGACAAAGCAGAAGGCAGCACGCCTCGTTGTCGACCTCGCCTCCACTGCTGGCTCCACAGAGTTCGTTCGTGTTGAGAACGCCCATGTATCTGGGGTCAGCGTAATTACAGGCGGCCATGGTTTGCGGAGATTCCTTGCTGATCTTTCCGGCGATCCGAAGGGGAAGGTGGAAATTCCAACCACCTTGAATGCTGCAGGTTGTGACCTTGGGAGGATGGAGGAGATGGGGATCGACCACCCCGACTTCCTTGAACAGCAGTTCGAGATTATCCATGCCTACTCTGAGATGGGCATTGAGGCTACGCTTTCTTGCACCCCCTACGACAGGGGGATAGACTGCGGCGAAGGCATCGGTTCTTGGGCCGAGTCAAATGCGGTTTGCTTCTCCAACTCCTACACCTCCTTGGTTAGCAATCGGGAATCCGGGCTATCTGCACTGGCAACAGCTCTCACTGGCTGGGCTCCCAGATGGGGTCTACACATAGAGTCAAACCGAGTCCCGAACATTCTCGTCAGAGTAGAGTGCGAAATGGCTGACTCTACTGATTGGAGCGTACTCGGTGACTGGATCGGTAAGCAGCTCAGACCCGAGTGGGATATGCCTTGGGGGCCCATGCCAAGGATCACTGGATTGCCTAAGGCTAGTTTTGAGATGCGCAAGGCATTGACTGCCGCTGCAGCGAATTACGGGTGCCCCATGCTTTGGGCCGACGGTCTGACAGTCGAAGCACCATCTGGAACCCCATATCAGGGAGAGTTGACCTTCACAGAGCATGACTTGGAGGAGCGCTATCGGGAGCTTGCTCCCAAGGGCAGAGTCGATTTGGTGGTAATTGGTTGCCCTCAAGCGAGCGTCGGGGAGGCCCGTGCCACGGCTGCTGCAGTTCGAGCGAAAATGGAACTGGGAGAGATGATTCAGAACCATAGGCTCTGGGTGTTCATGAGCAGTCACAACTACGATTTGATCTCCTCTGACGGAACCTTGGACATTCTCGAGGAGGCAGGTGCTCTGGTACTACGTGACACCTGTCCTGAGGTCACTCCCTACAATCGTACGCGATATAACCACCTACTGACGAACTCACTCAAAGCCGAGCATTACCTGACGAGCGGCCTTAACAGGATGCCAACCAGCGTTGCCCCGATTTGGTCGTGTGTAGCGCATGCATTTGATGACACACTGGTCGAAGGCCCCGCTCCCGATTTGGACAGTCGTCCAGCAAAGCCAATTGCAACTGCCAAGTCACATCAGGGGGGGTCCTTCGAATCAATAGGACGTGGAATCCCCAGCCAGATTGAGTGGACCGTAACAGGAAGGGCCCTTGTGACCGACGTCCCCATAACCTACTTGGGATATGTAAATCCTAACTCGGGAATCATCGAAGAACCAGGTCATCCCTTGAATGGCCTGGGGGTTGATGACACGGTTCTGATTTATCCGAAGGGCTCTGGCTCAACCGTCGCCCCGTTTGTCCTGATGGGCCTATTGTATGCAGGCAAGGGCCCGAAGGCCATAGTAAACCGCGACGTCTGCCCATTGACACTCCCGGCGGCCTCTCTCCTAGGGCTTCCGTATGCCCATGGATTCGAAGCAGATCCAATCATTGAGGTAAACACGGGGGATGAGATTTCTCTCAGTCTTTCTGAAGGAGAAACATTCCTCACTGTCAAATCCCGCATTGGAGAGGATTGATGACTCCCACTCCTTGCAAACGACATGGTCGCACGCCAAGACCCTGAGCCTTGTCGCGAACAGGATCTCGGTTTGTTTGAGGTCACGCATAGGGACGGCGCCGCACGAATTGGGAGATTGCACACAAGACACGGCATTATCACAACCCCAATGCTCTTACCCGTCGTAAACCCAAACATTCGGACCATCGAGCCCCGGGAAATGTGGGAGGGTTACGGAGTAGATGCCCTGATCACGAACTCCTATGTCATCTGGAAGCATGAAGATCTCAGAGTCAGGGCTCTTTCTGAAGGAATTCACTCCTTGATAGACTTCCCAGGTGCAGTTGTAACTGATTCCGGCACATTCCAATCCTATGTGTATGGGGATGTGGAGGTAGGGCCCAGCGAGATAGTCTCCTTCCAGAGGGACATTGGCGTGGATATCGGGACCATGCTCGATGTTTTCGGTCGCCCTGACATGAGCCGTGAAGAGCTTGAGAGGTCAGTAGAGGAGACGGTTGCTCGAGCTTCTCCATCATTGGAGGAGGCAGGGGACGGCCTACTGCTCAACGGACCAATCCAAGGTGGGTTGCACGCGGACCTTCGAGCCCAAGCCTCCAATCTAATGGCTGCTGCGGAGAGCCAGTATCGGGGATTTACAGTCCATCCCCTCGGAGGAATCGTCCCCTTGATGGAGCAGCAGAGGTACAGAGAGTTGTTTGAGGTACTGCTATCGGCTAGATCGTCTCTCACTCCAGATCGACCAGTTCACATGTTCGGCTGCGGCCATCCACTACTATTCCCCTTGGCAATAGCCCTCGGTGCAGATATTTTCGACAGCGCAGCCTACGCTATCTTCGCTAGAGATGGACGTCTGCTGACTCCTGATGGTACAGTCAAGCTTGCCGATATCGTCGAATGGCCAATCTCTTCCAAGGCACTTTTCGGGACTACTCCCGAATTGGTCAGATCAATGGATAAGGAGGTCAGTACTAGGCTTCTGGCTCAGCACAACCTCGAGATCTCTCAGGTGGAGCTAGCTCGCTGCAGGGAGGCTATTCGCAGCGGCAGAATCTGGCAGCTAGCTGAGCAGCGCAGCCATTCCTCACCCCATCTTCGCGAGGCTTTCGTCTGGCTCCAGGATCAGATGGACGAACCCGACGATGGTCCTGTGGGTGAGGCCATCCTTCGTTTGATTGCCTCATGTGACCCCCTGCGAGGAGGTGGTGAGCCCCTCGGTGACGACATCGAGTTCAGACCGCACATACTTCACCTACAAGCTCTTCTCGCTACTAGGTGGAGAGTTCCAGGCTCTTGGTGGGATTCCTCGACAGGCTCTCCAAAACGGGTGGTCCTTATCGAGGGAGCTTCCCCCCCATGGCGTGACTCTGCGATCCACACTGTGATCCAACACCTCATTCTGGAGCCACGGTCAGTCGTGATGATCACGACCCCAATTGGCCCAATCCCATTCACCTTGGAGGACCTCTCTCCATGGTGTCACCTGACCGGTCCAGACACAATGTGGCTTGGGATCTACAAGGAAGAGGAGATTGCCGAGTCTCTCGATGAGTTTGGACTCTCCGGGTTACCGGTGACTAGAGCCTACCCAAATCACGATCCAGGTGAAATTTTTGAACATCGAGATGAAATCCGGGAGTGGCTTGATCGTTGTGCTGTGGTGGACAAGTTGGCTCTGCTATGCGGGGTGAATCCACTAGATGGTTGCAAGCTCACAGAAGACATGAGCTCCCGCAAATCCCGGACAGATAGAATGGTCAATGTGTACTCTGGTAGCGATCATATTCTTTCACCTAGGCTGACCGACGGGGGCATCTCCCTAACACTGGTGGGAGCAAGCAGGCTTAACCAAATGCACCGCTCGCCCCCTCCTGAGTTCGGTGACGAACCTCCCGACGAAGTATTTTCTGGAATTCCTCGTGTTTGCGTGGTTGACGATGCAATCCCCTTCGTGGGAATTGGAAGAAATGTCATACAGGGATATGTCTCGGGTGCGGACTCCCACTTGATACCTGGACAACCCTGCTTGGTCGTCGACTCGCAGGGAAATTTAGTGGCCCACGGAACCGCCCTCTCCCCTTCATGGGAGATGGCGTTCATGCGCAAAGGCATAGCCGTCAAGGTTCGAGATGGTGCCATGAAGAAGACCAAGTGAAACGGAACCTTCCGGGGATTCATTCAAGTGATTGCCACCCAACCGTGATTCGACTCCCTATGGGAGTCGAGGCCGCACCATGGATGAGATTGCGAACGATTCGGTGATTTCGATCAAGTCCCTGAACAAGAAGTATGGCCCTCATCTGGCCTTGGATGGTATTACACTGGAAATCCCATGCGGGGCCATCGGGATCCTTGGCCCGAACGGCGCAGGCAAGTCCACACTGTTCAAGTGTATCCTAGGGCTAATTGGAGTCACTTCTGGAGAAGGAACTGTCTTGGGATACGACATCAGAAGCCAAGCAGATTTAATCCGCTCAAAGATCGGCTACATGCCGGAGTACAACGCATTGGATCCCGGACTTTTTGCAGTGGATCAAGTGAGGTATGCCGGTGAACTACTGGGAATGAATACGAAGGTCGCCACCCAGAGGGCTCATGAAGTTCTAGAGTATGTCGGCCTCAAGGACCAGAGATATAGGAAGATTGAGACTTTCAGTACAGGCATGCTCCAAGCGACCAAGCTTGCATGCGCCCTAATCCATGACCCGGAGATTCTGATTTGCGATGAACCCACTAATGGTCTAGATCAGAGAGCTCGGAGCTTCATGCTCCAGACACTAAGGAGGACGGTCAATCAGGGAAACCGCACCGTGCTGATGAGCAGCCACGTGATGGAGGATGTCCAGGAAGTCTGCGATCGAATTGTCATGATTCACAAGGGCAAGATTGTGGTTC
Source organism: uncultured Candidatus Poseidoniales archaeon (assembly GCA_964563355.1). Lineage (GTDB taxonomy): Archaea > Thermoplasmatota > Poseidoniia > Poseidoniales > Thalassarchaeaceae > UBA36. The sequence goes on along the minus strand of CAZLVU010000001.1, from coordinate 146,477 downwards.
ATCGCAGTATAGATGACCTAGTCAATCAAGTCGACCGTGAAATTGAGATCATGGTTTGGGGTGGTGCGAGCAGGATGGAGGAGGAACTAGACGCCGCTGGACTCTCCATCAGGAGGCTTGGACGCGTAATCCGGGTCAAGAGAGAGGACGACTCGACTATTCGCAAGATACTCGAGGCCGCAGTCTCAGCAGAAGTTCAGGTACGCCAAATGAGAGATTACGAACCCGACTTGGAGGACATATTCATCCTAATCATGGAAAGGCTTGGCACAGAGATCAAGGGAACTGCCGACCTGATGACTCCAGAGCACACAGGAGGGATCTGAATTTCCGATGACGAAGTCGACATCGGTGGCGGCAAAACCCGAATGGAGGTTGCTTTCGGTGCCGGGGATGGGGACGAAGACGCCACTGCGGTCGTTGCAAAGAGGCAAGCCTCCCTAGGTACCATTTTCGAGCAGAACTACCGCCCATGGGAAGGTAATCTCGGCCCTAGATGGATGAGGAATTATGCCATTTACAGGCATCACGTCTACGGCCTTTTTTCCAGCAAGGGCCATCGGCACTATCATCCAATGGTCCGACTGCTTGTACTTGTGATATTCCTAGCTTCACTTGCTCCAGTCCCCATGCTTTTCCTTGCATCACTGATGGGGGGCGAGGATGGTAGCTTCCTTGACAAAATGTGGGGCGTAAACAGGTACAACCTATGGGGGCAGGTACTGGGTTACTTTCCTAGGAATCTGTGCTTCTGGCCCCTTCTGACAGCCCTTGTTGTCGGAGGGATGATCTCCGATGACAGGCAGCATGGGACTAGTGCAATCTACTTCTCTAGACCAGTGACGAGACTCGACTATACTGCGATGAAGTTCCTCAGCGTCTCCGTAATTCTTGGTTTCGTGATTGTCTTCTCATACTTCGTTTACTACACAAGTGCGATAGTTTTCAGGAGCGAGGGTTGGGCGTATCTCGCGGATACATTACCGATGTTCCTCGGGGGGATGCTGGCGGGAATCATCCTAGTCCTGACTTACACTTCTATTGGCCTAGCACTCTCGAGCATTAGCCAGAGCAGGTTCTTCGCTGCAATTGCCTTCCTAAGCGTGATCTATGGTACGAAACTAGTATCCCTTCTCATCGAACTGCAGTTCGAGACAACCTTTCTGTACATCCTCAGCCCATATGACTGCCTAGCTCACCTAGGTCAGTACCTGCTCGGCATACCCTACAACTACGAGCACCCGCTCTCCTTTTCGGTGGTTTCCCTGGTAGTGATTAACGCAGCTTCCATCGCCCTATTGGTTTCCCGGGTCTCTTCACTGGAGGTGACTCGGGAATGATGGAGGCTCAGAAGGCACCTGCTGTGCTAATCGATCAAGCCTCAAAGTGGTACGGGCAGGTTATCGGGATCAACGACGTCTCACTTGCAATCGACGGAGGCGTCACCGGAATATTGGGTCCCAACGGAGCAGGCAAATCCACTCTATTCAAGCTGCTAATGGGTAGGCTCAAACCCAGTCAGGGCTCAGTCAGGCTCTTTGGGATCGATCCTTGGACGAGCACCTCCCCATATAGGAGGGTTGGCTACGTCAGCGAATCTGAGAAATTGTACGAGTGGATGACCGGACTCGACTTTGTTACAACGCTGGCTCGGTTACATGGAATGACTAGGGAAGAGGCCTCCAATCGTTCCTCGCACGTCCTTGATTTCGTAGGCCTTTCTGATGTGATGCACAAGGAATTGGGAAAATACAGCAAGGGAATGCGGCAGAGAGTAAAGATAGCACACGCCTTGGTCCACGACCCTGAACTGATAATCCTCGACGAGCCTCTTCAGGGCTGTGACCCCATTGCTAGAACCAGCATAATGAGCGTTATCAGGGAGCTTGGAAACCAGGGTAAGACAGTTTTGGTATCAAGCCACATTCTGGAGGAGATTGAACGAATAACTGAGCAGATCGTGATTCTACACAACGGCCGTCTGCTTGCCATAGGAAATCTCCATGCCATTCGGGATCTTCTCGACAAGCACCCTCACAGGATTCTGATAAATTGCGAGGACCCACGAAGCCTAGCCAACCTTTTCATCAGGGAGGAACCAGTGTTCGGGGTGAGATTCCCCCGGGACGGTCTGCTGGAGATACAGACAAACAATCTCTCTGAGGCCCACTCACTACTACCGTCCATTGTCGTTGAATCGCAACAGGCAATCTTCAGCATAGAGAATCCTGACGATAACCTTGAGTCCTTGCTTGGGTACCTAATCGGGGGTGCCCAGTGATGGACGAGAAGGGACTGGACTTGGCTGAAACCGTCTGGACCAGGCTCGACAGGAAGGCAGGAGCCATAGTCGAGCTCACAGTTAGGCAACTCAGGCACCGGATCTCCACATGGGTCGTTTTGGGTGTCGGCACTCTTCTCATGGTCCTTCTTCTGGCCTTCTATGTCGATGCAGTCAGAGATTCATTCGAGCCGATCGACAATGATGGAGACAGCGTAGACGAGGATAGTGACGGTTACCCCAGAGGCCAGGAGATGAAGTATGGAACAAGCGACTTTGACAGCTCAGATTTCCCGGGGGTGAGCGAATATGTCCCAGAGAGCATGATCGGGTTCAACGAACAACAGAGAGAGTTGTATGGGAATAAGACGTGGAACGGCGAGGCTCTATTCGAAGCGACCTGGATAGACACTGATTTGGAAGGAGAGTGGTGGGAGGACCAAATCATCGACTGGGAGGAAATTGATGATTGCCCAGATCAGGATTCGGCTGGCTCGTGGTTCCCCTCATGGGGAAGCGCTTGCGAATACGGAGATCCCGATGGCGACGGCCTCACCAGCTACTATGTAAGGGGAGAGTGGAGGGGGGAGGGATTGGCCACTGTCCTAGAAGGCAGATTCCTCGAGTGGGGCTACTACACCGAACCGGTTTACATTGAACCAGATCCTTCTGAGATGTATATTGACGAAGACGGAATTGACTGCTTCGACTCAACTGGCAAGAGAGTAGACTGCCCTGTCTCCGATCGATTAGGCGGGAGCCATGGGTACGATGATGATGGGGACTGCTACAGGGAAGGTTGGGCCGAGGGCAGTAATGATGACTGGTTCCTTGAGTACGACGGCGATGGCGAAAGGTACAATCCCGACTCCAACAGGAATGGGATAAGGTGCGACGTCCTTTGGATTGTAGACGCTGACGGCAACGAGGTCGTTTCGATTAATGCCGACTCTTTTGTTGACGAGGACCCCGATGACGAGCAGTACGTGGGCGAACTGAGTCACAGGACGTTCATAATTGGGGTGGGAAAGATGGCTTTCGTAATATTGCTAGGACTTTTCATCCCCCTATTCCTGGCCTTGGGATTGGTTAGGGATGAAACAGAGAACGGCACCTTACACTTCCTTCTCTCCAAACCCATTCATCGGGGGGAGTTCATTCTCTACAGGCTTTTGGGGTATCTGACAGTGTCGGGAACCTATGTGCTGACTCTTTCCCTCCTAGTGGGCATCATCACAGCTACTCTCGGTCCAGGTGACCAGCTTTTCAGACTCACCGACCTCCCTATCTGGCTCGGAATCGGAATCTCCACAATCTTCGTCCTAGCTGCCTATGGGGCGTTGTTCAATACGATGGGACTGATATCTCCCAAGTACGGAGTTTACATCTGCATCATCTTCGGCGTCTGGGAATTCATGATGGGAACATTCTCAATAATCAATCCAAACTGGGCCGTCTCGAGCATCTCGATAACTCACTGGGCACTCCAGATGATTGACGCAACCGTGCTGATGGCTTGGCCGGATACTCTTCAATGGGCAGAGATGGGTGAAGCCTATGGGATTGACACAGGACTGAACTTCTTCTGGCATCCACCGGTACACACATTCGGAACCCAGTCTGGCGCGGTCGCCCTTCTGGTCAGCTCTGTTACCTTGCTAACTGTAACAGCTCTGATGATCTACATCGGTCAGTCCGTTTTCAGTAGACGCGAGATTTCGTGAGGATTTCAATGCAGGAGAACCCAATTAGGTTCGGAGGGGACTTCTCGTCCCTCTGGAGGTTAGACATCATGCCTCCCATCCATGGACTTTCATGGTGGTGGTACTGGGTCCTTGTAATGGTGCCAGATCCCGCAAACCCACACCGCTCCCGCCAACTGATGACATTGTGGTCAACTAAGGAAACCGAAGCTGTGAGAGTCAGTGGCCATTGGTGGAATCCAGGATCAAGGATGCACAAAGACGAGCACGGGGGCTTCGTGATCCCTGGAATGGTTTGTGCTTGGTGGTACGATGGCGAGAAAATGTTCGAACCCCTAACAATGAGGGAGTGCAGGATGGCAGTTGTTAGTGACGAGCATCCTCTTTGGCCTGGTGAGGGAACGGGCCAGGGGGCTGGAGCGATCATCCCAATTGAGATGGAGGATCTATCCTTTGGAATGTACCCTGAAAACGAGGCAATGTGGATGAGCCTTTCCAGCGATCGTGAGGCTAGGGCCAAGGGCGCACCATCCACCTTCGAGGCATATCTTGAACCATGGTGGGGCCCTCCAAGTGAACTGACATACAAGAACAACGATATTGCCATGGGAATGGGATATGATATTCTGCGACTTCAGGGCATGAAGTCAAGACTCTTGGTGGATGGTGCTGAAATGGAGGGCACAGCCTACTTTCAGAAGGTGACTGTGCAGGCACCCTCAGTCCCCTGGTTCTGGGGAATGTTGCACTTTGGCGACGGATCATATCTAGACTGGTTCATGCCACACCTGACCCCTCTTTCCACGGCTAAGGATGACACGCCATGGCGGAAAAGAGACACGATGAGGAGACCGCTCAAGACCGCTGGCGTTTTCCATGACAGAGCTAGGGGGCGTACCGAGGAATTCCAAAACTGTGATGTCGAGCTCTCCGAATCAGAAAGCGGCCTAACTGATGACCACGGGCACCTTCTACCGGATTTCCGAGTCAGAGTTTGGAATGAAAGGACCCGAGTATCTATGGAGATTCGAGCAGTTAGTAGAGCCAGGTGGACATTCGATCAACCAACAAGGGCCGGCATGGTTAGTCACCTAACTTACAACGAGTATCCGTTTGAGGTCGTGCGAATTGCAATTCAGGACGAACACGGTCTCAGAACCCTCGATGATTATGCATGGATTCATGGGAACGCTGAACATTCGTGGGGTTTCCTGTACTAGCTTTACCGGCAAGATATTCAACACCATTCAATCGCGAGCGAGCCGGGGATAGGATGTCCAGCGTAGTAGAGCAATTCCGAAGCAGGGTCGATTCCGAGAGCGCGAGGAAGATCTTCAGAGAAATGACAGAGACCGAAGAGCCGATTTGGCTGGGCAGCCCGTCCGCATTATCCATGCTGGGACGATATCTGCTGATTGCTACAGTATTCCTGACTCACGTAGTCTTCTACTGGGCAGCCGTTGGTGGAGATTTGGATGGCGAAGGTCGTCTAAACTTCGCTATAGGGATTGCAAAGCTAATCTTGGATATTAGCGGTGTCTTCGGGTTTGTTATTGTGATGCTGATCATAACCAAGATCAACCACTACCTGAATTTCTCGACTTCAGGGAGGTGGACCACGACATGGCTGGCAATCAATAGCTTCATCCCCTTCCTCGTGGTTATCGCAGATTGGTCCGGTGCTCTGCTGGGTATTTTCATGGACGACGTCCCCGACACGCCTCGGTGGAATGACTTCTACTACCTCTTACTCGGTTGCGTTTCATGCGGATCCGCCGCTATTCTGACGATTTCCTACCAGAGAGCCTTCACATACGCAATCAGCAATAGGAGGGTTCACATCAGAAAGCAGTTCATGTATGTCGACACAAGTTTGCACGGCATCTCATTCTCCGACATAGAGAACCTCATAGCATCCCCTCCAATTATCGGACGCCTCTTAGGATTTGGGAACCTGTTCATGATTACGGCATCTGGAATGGGCCTAGAGTCTAATTCGATCCAAATCGGAGCGGGCTCCAACCCGACCCCAGAACCCGGAAAGCCAACCTCGGCGCTTGGCAGGGCCTCTTCCTTGCTTTTTGGATGGATTTCCCTCCAGAGAGCAAGGTCAGAACCACTCAGCGACCCCGAGAACTGCCTTTTCGGAATCAGGGACCCGATGGAAATCTATCAGTTACTCAATGAGCTGATGGACTCCAATGTAGGGCCGGCGGGCGTCATTACTCCAGAATTCGACTCAGAATAGCAAGTCTCCTACCCGCACCGTTCATAACGGAGAATCCACCCAAGAAGGCAAGAGGAATCGGCGTGACGGATACAGACTTGTTGACTCAGGCTGCACAGAGAATTACTCATGGCGACTTTATGGGTGCAATGGGGATATTCGAAGGATACATCGAGTCCAACCCCGATGATCCTGCTGGCTACCACGGATGGGCCGAGGCTGCACTGTTCGAGGTGCAGGAGAACGGAAATATGGATGACAAGGGCAACGACAGGATCAACGAAGGCCAGATTGCTAGCTACTTCAAGAGGGCTTCTCGGATGGACTCGGGAAGCACCGACTACCTAGCGGCATATGCCAACGCACTGATTGAGTTCGATAGGATTCCAATGGCTATTCGGGAATTCAAGAAACTCAAAGATCTCGGGGACGCCTCAGACGAGGTGGATATCTCCTTTCACCTCTACGAGGCAGCAAGACTACTGATTGATGCAATTGACCTCAAGACCAACTTCGATCGCAGCGAACAGTTCGCCAGGCAGTTCCTCCCAGTTTCAATAGAGTTCGCTTTGCTCGGTATGGGATTCACCTCCGCCGAGGAGGCTCTAGAATACCTGCAGACTGAGTAGGGGGCATTTGATTGGCTAGCGACCGTTTCATGGTCGCCATCGGCTATCACGGCAACTCTTTCCACGGCTCACAGATTCAACCTGAGGTGCGAACGGTGGAGGGTTCGTTGCGCCAGGCCTTGCGGAGGCTAACTTGGTGGAGCGACGACTGTCTAGAGATTTCCAGCCGAACAGATGCAGGTGTTAGCGTTAGAGCAAACCTAGCCCGAATAGATCTGCCATCATCTGTATCAAAACAGGCTAGCAAACATTCGATTATTCGGGCACTTAACGACCACTTACCTGTAGGGGCTGTGGCACTGTCTGCATGCAGGGTTCCCTCAGGCTCCAAGGTCAGGTATGCATCTTCTCGCAAGTACCTGTATCGGCTCGAAGCCATCGAGGAGTGGCCCCGCAAACCGGATCCAGAGGTAATAATTGAGGCATGTTCACTGATCCAGGGAGAGCACAACTTCACTAATCTCTCAAAGATTGAGGGGCAGAGGAGCCCGATTAGATCGGTAGAAGAGTGCGTCCCTTGGTGCTTGGATACTGGAATTCCGGTGGGATTCTCCATCTCCGCCCGATCTTTTCTATGGAACCAGGTTCGGAGGGTTGCATCAGCTCTGGCTGGCATAGCCTCAGGACGGATTGGCATCCATGATCTTGAGTCAGCTCTCAATAGTCCGGATGTGCCTGTTGATTTGGGAAGGGCGCCCCCCGAGGGCCTGGTCCTCTGGTCAATTGATCACTCAGATTTCAGCAGCCCGCTTTCGTCCTCTGTTCCTGACCCATCTAACTTCACAAGGCGACCCGAAGGCCTCCGTGAGTACCGAAGGTGGCTAACTATGGCCAGCATCGAGATGAGCGCCCTTCTTGAGAGAGAATGGCTAATCCGACTCAGCTGAGTTCGATGTGGGCCAAGTCCCCATCCTCACAGGGCAGACCCTCCCGAAGGAAAGCTCCCGAGATTATTTCAGCGGTACTCATATGCCGAGTCAGGTCAGGTATCAGTAAGGCGCAGTCGTACCACTGCCCCCCATCTCTGCAAATCGTGGCCCTAAAAGCCGTTGCCCCGCCGAAAGCCCTCCCATCTCTTTCAAACCCGTCGATTCTATGTTTCTCCGGGCCATCAGGAAGCTCACCCTCCACCAAACCAGCGATTATCCGGAGCTTTTCAAAATCTCCTAAACAAGTCTCTGGGAGGTCGACATTAAGAGTACCGGGCCAAGCACCGACACCTAGAACTTCCTTGAACTGCCTCTGGTAGTGCTCCTGGGACATGAAGACATGGGCTCTTCCCAATCCGCTACTCACCAGTCCGCTGAGTCGCATACTCCCCGCTGTGAGCGCTACCTCATAATCTATGGTCCCCTACAGAAAAATTACTTCTGCCTGCCTAGCCAAAGACCATCCCATACTTTCAATCTCAATTGCCTCAGGCGATGCAACATCTAGGACGGGATTGGAGTGGTTGATGTGCGTGAATCGAATCTCTGGATCTCCCTGAATACGAACTCCAAGCCTGCCTAGGGTCTCAGTGATGGGGGGGTGCGGAATCATACTCATGTCACGCCCCGGGAGCTCTGAGCTATCCCAGAAAGTGCCATCAAGCAGGGCAACGTCAACATCAAGTTCTGAAAGCCATTCCCTGATGCTACTTTTCCCGTGCCGATCCAAGGTTTCTCGCCAGTCGTCGTGGTCGGGAAGAAACAGAACGGATGCAACCGGCCCTCTGATTAGGACAGCGTGGGTTTCTGACACATCATCCCGGTGAGGCACGGGAATCAGGGAGTATTCAAACCCGCATCCTTTGGATGGTTTGAAACTCACATTTGATGTGATTTCCCTCAGTTCGAAAGGTTGTGCGAGCCCCTTCCTAACTATTTCCTCCAATACGCTCTCACTTGCATAAAGGGGTACAGAGTCAGCACCCATGACTTCCTTTCCAAACTGTCCCAGTCCGTCAATGTGACCCAAATGGGCGTGAGTCAGGCAGATCGTTTCAGGTATCGGGATTGAATCCAGACCCAGTGCGGAGGAGAGCATCCCAAGCTGTGCCGACAGGTCCCTAGTCGCCTCAATTAGGTGCAACCCGCCATCCAACCCCCTGATAGCGCAAGATACGGGAAAACGTCGCAACACTGGGTCATTTATTGCTGCCAAACATCTGCTGCACGAACAACCGGCCTGCGGAACGCCCCCGTCTTGGGCCACTCCGAGAACAACCAGTTCGACGACGTCCGATGCCATGCACTGGGATTTACCACTCTGACATGAAGTCCTCGGATGTTCGGAAGCGGAACTTCCGATGAAGCCTTGAACAGATGCGTCTTCAGCGATTCATGGCGGTGGACCTTTCATGGATGCGCGAGAGGTATGAGGAGCTCCGTTTGCAGGGGCTCGACTGGAGACCGCCTACTTTGGAGGCTGCAAGCGAACCCCATTGCATTATTGACGGCGAGGAGATGGTGATGCTCTCCGCGAACAACTATCTCAATCTGACAACCCACCCTCGGGTCGTCGAGGCTGCTATTGAAGCAACTCGCAGGTATGGGGCCGGATCAGGTTCCGTCCGCGCCATCGCTGGCACAATGGACCTCCATCTCGACGCTGAACGCCTATGTGCCGACTTCAAGGAGGTAGAGGCTTCACTAATCTACTCGGCGGGGTACACCGCCAACGTTGGACTGATCCCAACTCTGGTACGTGGTCCGGATGACGTCATCATTTCGGACGAGCTCAATCATGGTTCGATTATCGACGGTGTAAGGTTGACCAAGGCCTCCAGGGCCGTTTACCCGCACAACGACATGGATGCTCTCGAGAGGATTCTCAAGGAATACGAGGACGTTGATCGGAAGCTGATTATCACTGATGGAGTGTTTAGTATGGACGGTGACATTGCGCATCTGGACAAGATTGCCGATCTGGCTGAGGACTATGGGGCTATGACCTTCGTGGATGACTGCCATGGTGAGGGCGTATTGGGTGACGGCAAAGGAATAGTGTCACACTTCGGTCTGCAGGGCAGGGTGACATTTGAGATCGGCTCTTTCTCTAAGGCACTTGGCGTCCAAGGAGGGATAGTTGCTGGTTGTGAGGATGTCAGAACCCACGCAATGAATCATAGCCGATCCTGGCTCCTATCAGGTAGCCAGCCTCCCGGTGTCGCCGCTGCTCAGAAGGCTGCTATCGAAGTTCTGATGAGCGAACCGCAACACGTAGCAAAACTCTGGGAGAACACCTCATACTTCCGTGGTGAGCTGGATTCAATGGGATTCAACACAGGTGCAAGTGAGACCCCAATCATACCCATAATGTGCGGGGAAAGCAAGATGGCTCAGGACTTGGCCTCCTTGATGAAGGATGAGGGAGTAATGGTAGGGGCCATTGTTTTCCCTATGGTTTCACGGGAAAAGGCCCGGGTCCGCACACAAATGTCTGCAGGACTCAGCAGGGAAGACTTGGATATGGTACTGGAATCTTTCGAACGCTGTGGCCGCAAGTTAGGCCTGATTTGAGGTTAAACCATGGACGAACTTCAGGAAGGTTTGGGATCTTGGCCAATATCCTGCGAAGTTGCCGTTCAGTGGGGGGACATGGACGCGTTCAATCATGTGAATCACACAGTTTTCCTGACTTGGATGGAGACTGCGAGGATGCGTTATTTCTCCTCGTGCGGGCTTTTTGAACTAATGGAAGAGACCGGGATCGGACCGATTCTAGCAGGATTGAGGGCCGATTACCTCCACCCAGTGACATTCCCCGACACAATTACCGTTCACACAACCGTCACAAGGATTGGCGTGTCCTCCTTCGATATGGGATACAGGGTGACAAGCTCAGCCAGGGACGGGGAGACCGTTGCCACCGGAACGGTTTTCGGAGTCCTTTACGACTACAACTCCGGCAAATCAGTCCAGATCCCTGAAGAATTGAAATCTCGTGTTCTGGAGCTCGAATCGTCATCAGGCTAGTCAGGCTTCACTCACAGCCTCGTTAAGGTCTGAATCCACAGGGTCACCGCCCCTCCCTTCCTCATAAATTGTGAATTTCATCCCTTGAAATGGGTCAAGATTTCTCTGAATGCGGCTCAGGATCCTCCATCTTGGGGCATAGGATAGGTGGATGTAGAGGGGTCCAGGTAACACCAATAGTGCCAAAGCTAGATTTTCGACAATTACTCCCAGGTCGTAGAATTTCCCGAAACCCAAGAGCAGAAGACCCACGAAAGGGAAGGGGAAAAGGTACCTACGCCGATTCTCCAGTCTGAGGGGAGGCCTCTTCAGAATCATCGAAAACAGAAGTGAGCAGACTCCCAGAACTCCAGTCAACGCAATTATCGAGGCCGTTTGAGAAGGCCAACTCGTCAAATCTCCAAAGCTAGCAGAAAGGGGAAGCAATGCCAGCCCTATCAAAATCCCATAAAAACCACCAACGAAGGCAGGATTTGCAATATTTAGTGGGTAGCGTAGGAATAAGCTGCTCAGAGCTCCACCCTGCAGCATGTGTCTGTGCTCAAAATCTAGCCTCTGCAGCCTCTCCCTCCACTCAGACACGGCTTCCCGCCCCCAACTCGCCTCTTTGGACGTTTTGGGTGAGGATGATGCCCCCTGATGAGGTTAAGCGGATTAAAACAGATCAGATTGCGGGCCTGAATAGGAGGTCGGAGGGATTATCACGGAAAGCCGAATACCGATTGCTCTGAGGGCCACTATGACAGAGGAAGACCCCCTGTTCACTATTTCTGAGATGCACCTTGACAGTGGACTCAGGGGAGTGCCAGTAGGAACCTGCCTGACATCATATGTCGACCCCATGGAGGGCGTCCATTACGTTGGATATCCTGTTGGTGATCTAGCTAATCTAGAGGAGGAGGACGTAATCTACCTGCTGATGAACAAGCAGCTTCCAAGTGCCGATGAATCCGCTGCCTTCAGGAAGGAACTGGCGCATCGCGGCGAGGAGATTCCTAACGGAGCCCTCAGGGTTCTGGAGACTCTAACACCTGGCAGCGGCCATCCTATGGACTGGCTTTCAATTGGGATAATGGCAATGGGAGCAGCTGAGACAACAGGGGATGCCAAGGCTGATTCGATGAACCTGATAGCTAGGATGCCCGAACTAATGGCTAGAATTTTCCTTCTCCGAGGAGGAAATGCGGAGAATCTGAGACCTCGCAACACTAAGCTCGGATTGGTTGAGAATTTCGTCCACATGCTAGGCATCGATGGTAATCAGGCGACTCGCATGAATAGGGTACTGAGATTCTTCTTCATCCTACACATGGATCATGGTGGAGGGAATCTCTCTACTTTTTCGGGTAAGGCCGTAGCTTCAGGCAGGGCATCTGTCTACGCCTCGTTAGCTAGCGCTATGAATGCCCTTTCTGGACCTCTCCATGGGAGGGCCAACCAAGCTTGCTTGGAGTTCGTACAGAGGATTGGGACCTCAGACCCAGACGAAATCGAGAAGTTCGTCCGAGCAGAGCTTGCAGCCAAGCGCCCGATATACGGCTTCGGTCATGGGGTCCTCAGGGCAGAAGACCCCCGTGCTAGGCTTCTAATCGAACTGGGGTCGGAAATTTGTCCCGACGACGAATACTACCAGGTCGTCAAGGCCCTCAGGGAGGTAGTGCCCCCGATTCTCAAAGAGCATCCAAAGATCAAGAATCCTTTTCCAAATGTGGATCTGGCGAGTGGAAGTCTTCTACATGCTGTAGGTTTCAGAAAGCCGAACTACTACACCACCTTCTTCGGCTGGGCCCGAGTCGCGGGTATTTGTGCGCAAATTCTCGACGAGAGGGAATCACGAGACGGACGAGGAGTCCCTATCTACAGGCCAAAGTACATTGCACGCAATCAACCACATAGAAGGCTGGATTAGTTACGCGCTGTGAGTCTTCCCCGCCCCTCTATGGCCTATTATTCTAGGGCTGCCCCATGGTATTCCCTCCATGGCATCCCTGGCCCAACTCTCCTCCGACCCCTCCCAGAGCATTCTGCGACCTTGCTCCCTTACTATTTCCGACCTTCTTTTTGTTCCCAATTCCGCCCAACTAGGCACGGAAACGGTCGCCTCCCTCAATAGATCAGCACGCTCCTCGTTTTTGACTGAATTAAGCCTGCGCCGCCACCCCTCGTCCAGAGGTTGGCTGGCTGGACGAGACCAGCGCAGGCTCCCATCGGGTTTTGAAATCACATCCGGGTCCATGTGGTCTGAAACCACTGAGATCCCAGCATTGATTAGCGCTTCTTCAAATTCGATAGGAGCCGGCCATACAAACGCCCCCATCCCCCTTAGGGCCTTGTGAAGTCTCTCAAGCTGCCTCCCACGCAGGCCCACCGGGGGGCCCGGATTGATCCAACGTGTCCATCCCTCCAGATACTCCATAGCCATGCCCATGACTTCTAGGTCGTTTTTCCTGAGGTAATTGGCAATTCTAGGGACCGAGGTCCTAGCGAAGTGAGGCATTGCGACGGTGCGCTTGACTTTCCAGTACCTTCCCCAGGGCCTGATCCGAGGCATAAGCCGAGTGATGGGGGTCGAGAATCCATACGACTTCGCTACGGGAATCAATCTCGGACAGAAGCTTGACACGATAGTCGATCTCTTTGGAAGTTCCAGTCCCTCGAGTGCCCCCTCCAGCTTCTCCATCAATGAGACGAGGTGACTATCCACATCGATCCGGGTTACGGGATGCGGGATCTTGAACTCGATGTCAACAGTTTTCCCCCCCTCTTGCCATTTCTCGATGAAGCTTCTGCTCGAAAGTAGGTCGTCCAATCTAGTGATGTCTCGCGAACCCAACTCCTCAGAAGTGAGCATCTCAATGCACCTCTCCTTGATAGGACCTCGACCAGGAACGAACTCGTCATGGTAGATTACTAGCTCACCGTCTCTTCCTATCCTGAGATCGAACTCAACCCCATCTGAGAAATCCATTCCGTGCTGCAGAGCCGCTATTGAGTTCTCTTTCGGCTGCTCCCAACTATCCATCTGGGGCATGCGAAAGGCAATCAGTCCAAGAATGCACGGGGTCGACTCCTTCATGCCGCCCCAACGCTCATACTCTACCGCTCCTACCGAGTTCGCTGAGAGACATGTCAGAGACCTTAGAATTAGATCGAGAATCAGACCCGCAAGCAGTAAGAGGATACGTATTCTACGATTGGGGGAAATCGGCCTTTGAGACCAGCGTAACTGTCGCAATCCTACCGGTATGGTATGCGTACCTGTTTTTGGAGGCAAACGGGCTAACTACGTCGGTATTGGGTAAGCTGATGACTTCCGACGCAATTTGGGCGTATTCAGTATCTGCATCCGCACTGATGATCGCTTTAGTTAGCCCATCTTTGGGAGTGATAGCGGATCGTCGAGCCATCAAGATGTGGTGGCTTAGGGTCTTGACTTACATTGGGGCTGGGGGGACTTTCTTGATTGGTTTTGCACTTCTCTTCGATGGCTACGAGTGGCTCTGGATACTGGTGATGTTCGTTCTTGCCAACGTGGGATTGAATGGTGCTGGCGTGTTCTATAACGCCCTGCTACCTCACCTAGGGACGGACGATGAGATGGATGACATCTCAAACAGGGCATTCGCATACGGATACCTGGGCGGAGGCCTGTTGCTCGTTATTCACTTCGTGATGGTCTTCACGCTAACCGGGGATTGGGTGGTTCCCTTCTGCATCTCGTCGGCGGGGGTCTGGTGGTACGGATTCGCCCTTCTGACGTTCAAGTGGGTTCCCGAGCCGCCCATCGAGAACGAGATGGAGGCCATGGGCTTGTTGGACTCGACCCGACTGGCTCTATCCGAACTCAAGAAGACCCTGAGCGAGACCAACAAGTTCCGGACCCTGTTCCTCTACATGCTCGCTTACTTCTTCTTCATTGACGGCATCAACACGGTTACCGCACTTGGCGGGGTCTACGGTCCAGTGGTCCTCGGCCTCACATCGTTACAATTGATGACCACTATCCTTGCTGTCCAGTTCGTCGCATGGCCTAGTGCCTTGGCCTTCACCATACTCTCCAACGGGGGCAGGGTGGGCTTTAGGAGCTGGACTCTGTTCACCGTGAAAGAGGGCATAGGGACGAAGAAGGCGCTCTCTGTGGCATTGGCTGGTTGGGTATTCCTCTGCTTCGCGGCAGTCTCGTTCTCTCCCCTGGTCTTCGACTCTCACGAAGATCACGAGATAATGTACGAATGGGACGATGAGGCAGAGGAGTATAAGGTCCACATCAACTACAATGCCCACGGCATTGCTCAGAAGCTGGACTACGAAGAGGGTGAGTTCGATGAGCAATCATGGGCATCCCAGCACGCATTTGTTTTGCCAATAGAGCTAGACGAAAGGACGGGAACCTACGACTGGGTTTACGGAGAAACCGCCGATGACCCAGAATACTTTATCGCAGGGCAAGGCGACAATTTTCATTGGATGGTTACGATCCCCTCCCTATTATCCTCAATGGAAGATACCAGATTCAGCGTCAGCGTCTCCGGAGGCCCACTTGACGGCCAAACAAGAGTCGGACTCGACCACCCTACAAGCCTCGGAGACGGCCCACTTGACGATTACACGATATGGGTCCGTGACAACGTCTGGGCAAAGCTAGGCCTTGACGTAGGGCTGCAATTCCTCTTACTAGGGTGCGGGATGGGCATGGTGCTTGGTGGCTCACAGGGACTCGCCAGAAGCCTGTTCGGTCAGATGGTCCCCGAGACGAGGAGCGCCGAGTTCTTCGGGTTCTTCGGGTTCTTCGGCAAGGTAGCGGCTTTGATCGGCCCATTCCTGTACGCAACGATGACCCTGATCTTCGACAGCAGGGTCGGGGTTCTCAGCGTGGCTATGCTGATTCTGATTGGTGCGTTATTGTTGACCCGTGTAGACGTGGATGCAGGAAGGACCGACGCGCGTGCCGAGGACGCTAGGAACAGGGGAATTTCACTAGACTGAGATTTGCTACTCCGACCGTAGCTCCTCTAGGGCCTCGATTACTGCTGCTTGCGTGATTCGCCCCCCCCTCTCGCGAAGCCTAGAGGCGACAACGTCCACCTCTTTCCCTTCCGCCCCTGCGGTTACGGCCATGTTCCTGACATGCAACTTCATGTGACCAGCTTGAATCCCGACTGTTGCTAGGGCTCGAAGAGCACCTAGGTTCTGAGCCAGACCTGCGGCAGCCATCACCTTGGCTAGCTCGTCCGCGCTCTCGACCCCAAGGAGTGCCACGTTCGCCTGTGCTGCAGGATGGACCCTGACTGCCCCCCCTACCAGGCCGACTGCCATAGGGAGCTCTATCGAACCCACCAAGTTGCCCGCTTCGTCCTTGGACCACTTGGTCAGGGACCCGTAAGTTCTCTCGTGGGAGGCGTAGCTGTGGGCTCCGGACTCTATCGCCCGCCAGTCCTGGCCGCAGGCTATCGCAACAGCGGAGATTGCGTTCATAATGCCCTTGTTGTGCGTCGTGGCCCTGTATGGGTCTGCCTCTGCGAAGTGGTACGCCTGGATTACGCCTTCGATAACTTCTGCTCCCCTTTCCGCACTACTCCCTTTGTCCGACATTTCCTCGGGGGTGAAGACCGCGCTCACCCTAGCAAGTCTGTGCACTGCGAGGTTGCTGATGATCCTGAGGATCACGGTTCCACCAGTAATGCCCTCCACTTTGGGTGCGATAGTTTCCGCCATGGTGTTGACCGCGTTTGCCCCCATGGCATCCCTGCAGTCTACCAGTATGTGAACGATCACCATGGGCCCTGAACCCGTCTCGATGACCCGGGCGGTGACGTCCCTGCACCCTCCTCCGAACTTAACTAGGATCGGGTCTACTTCGTTACAGCTGGCCAACAGATCGTCCTTTGCAGCAATTATCGAGTCCTTTGCCCCCACTGGGTCGTCGCAGTTCACCACTTGGATCTGCCCGATCATCACTGGGTTGTCGTTGTCCGACCTGAAGCCCCCGTTTGCCAGGCACCTCTTCGCCATGTTGCTTGCAGCTGCAACCACGCTCGGCTCCTCCAGTACGAAGGGTATGGCATAGTGCGACCCGTCTACCACGAAGTTGGTGGCCACCCCTATGGGCAGAGAGTATGTCCCAACGACGTTCTCGATCATCCTGTCCGCGGACTCTTCGTCTAACTCCCCCGTCTCGGCCCAAGCTTCAACCTGCTCAGGGCTGAGTCCAGCAAGACCCGCTAGGAGCTCCCTCCGCTCAGAAACTGACAGTTTGTAGAACCCTCCGATACGACTGTTCTCTATTGGCATGGCACTCTGCCACGAGACGAGACATCGGGCTTCTAACCTTTTTCGAGGCCGGTGCGGCAGGAAAAATTGCGTTAATTTTGCCATTAACGCTTCGTTAACGCTTCGTTAACGTGTTAATATCACGTTAATGCCCAGTTCAGGGAAACGATGAACCAGGGGAAACCTCCCCAATAAATCGCCCCGGTTATTGCGAAAAACCCGTTAATTTGACCTCTGGGATGCGTGAGTATGCGTGAATATTAAGAGTTCAAGACATCGCTGCCCTGATGTGGTCGTAAGCGACTTATCGATATTGGACGTACCTCCCTTGAAGGGCAATCCGTTCGATTTGCGCCCGATCGAGCGGAGTAGGTCAAGTGAACTGGTCGGCAGGGATGAAATCCTCATTGCTTGGAGGGAGCATATGCATTCCCAATCTCCCAGGATGCTGTTATTGGTGGGAGAGAGGGGCTCTGGCCGAACTTCGTTGATCAACGCCCTCTCTTCTCAAACAACCGGGCATTTCGTAGGTCAGTATTGGCATGGCGACGATCCGTTGAAACGGGTACTGAGCGAGGTTTCTGCTACATTCTGCGGGCATGAGGCCCCGAAAACGATGCATCAGACGGTGGAACGGCTGGTCGAATCCCTGGATATGGAAACCGGTCCCTTGCCGCTAATAGCCCTCGATTACCCATCGGATGTCGATATTTCCTCGTTCTTGTCACTAATTTCCCCAATATTGCAACGATTGCGCGCACTCGTAGTTATTTCACTAACAAACCCTCAGCTTTCTTCTATCGAGGGAACGGTACGGGAACTTTACGAAGAACCCGTGCACTTAGCGCCACTCTCCAAGATTCAGATTCAGCGCCTTTCTGATTCCAGGATCAGAAGGATGGCCCGAGAAAAGTGGACACTTAACCCAAGATTGCTGGATTCGATAAGATCTAGAACGGGAGGCAATCCTAGAGCAGTGATAGGGCTACTTCGGGATCTCATTGACGAAAAACGCGGACTCGGTTGCGATGGGGCTCTGGAGAACCTAATTGCTTGGGAGGCGCCTCTGGAGGATGAAACGCAACCTCCACCTCTGGGGGAAACGCTAGCTGAACCCCCAACCGAACCATTGGAAGCTCCGCAATTACCCCCAATTGAGCAATTAGATGATTTGGAAGACGATTGGGACATCGAACCTGACGACATGTGGGAAGAGGAAGAAGAGGTAGAAGAGGAACAAGAATCACTGGATCGGGAACAGATTCAAGTTGAAAATTCGGATGAAACCGCTGTTCACGAGCGAGCCTCCGGGGAGGAGTCCGAAGAAAACTCAAAAATTACTGATTGGTCGTCTGAAGAAGGAACCCTACTGACATTCGAGGAGGGGACCGAACCACCCCCGAGAACATCACCAAAAAGCGGGTTCTCTGGGCTAGTTGTTAGGTCTAGGGATGCAACGGATCTCATGCCTGCAGGGCCTGACCACACCCCCCTAATTGAGCCACCTTCCCCGCTACCACCCCCGCAAGCCCCAGATTCATGGCCTGAAACGGCTAAGGAACCAACAGAAAATGACACACTGAGTGCTTCTGCAGAGGAGCAAAACCCCACTCTAGATGAAATGAGGGTCTTCTCCTCAGAGGGTGAGCTTTGGACAGTGAATTCCGAGGAGGAAGACACACTTCCAGAGCCTTCAGAGGAGATTTCCGAGGATGATCTTTCTGGGGTAATTGAGTCACCCGACCTCGAGATTCAGCCAACTGATGAATACCCTGATCCTGAGGAAGAATTTCAGCCAAGCCCCTCCCTCGACATAGCCCCTACAGAGCAATCATCAAAACCCATCGATAAAAACCATTTAACATCATTGAATGACGCTGAGAAACTCGTCGTCTCAGTTGCCGGGGAGCGAGAAATCTCGCCATCGGACGCTGAGATTCAAGCCAGACTAGAGGTAGGAAGGCCACGATTGTCCCAGATATACAATTCACTGTATAGATCCGGAATCCTCTCTGTGCGGAAACAGGGGCGGAATAGGCTTTTCAAGCTCAGTGCCCAAGCCTCTGAGCTTCTTTCCTGAGGTGAAAAATTGAGTCAGACAATCTCAATTGATCGCGTCGAACGGTACCTCAGGATCACAGCTGATGCTAGGGCGAAGGCTACAGCCATAGCAAATGGCCCAGTTGACGAGGAAAGGCTGAGGGCAATGCTCCAGATGTGCGACGACTACTCAGCAGATGCTAGGCACTTCCTGAGCGAAGGTGACCTTGTTGGGGCGTTTGGGGCCATTAACTACGCTCATGCATGGCTCGACGCTGCGGTCAGAATAGGCCTAATGGATGGCCATGGGGATGATCGGCTGTTCACATTGCCCTAGGGGGTAATCAGGCGGAGGGAAGGCCCCGCTGTCACCTCGATGTAGGAACTTCCGGATTCAACGAGCCGCCTCTTGAGCCCCCTGTCAACAGTTAGAACGGGCCAGGAGTTCTCGATCGATAGTGAAAATAGCAGGTCGTCAGTATGACCCTGCGAATTCCCGACTACCTTTGAACGAACAACTAGCAAATCCAGGAGAAGCCCGCCCCTATCCTCCTCCAGGGTTTGCAATTCCGTCATTACGGAGTCCGTAACCATCAATTCTGCCTCACCAACGACACTCTCCAGAGCCAAATCTAGGTTCAAACCAGCCTCTATCAAAGAGACCCACCCGCAGGCATCGACGAGAACCCCGACCATGTCATCATCCTGCGATGGAACCGTGTCCAATGAGCCTCCACCGGGAACCCACTCTCCTAGAGAGGGTTATTCTGCTCCCTTTCTTGGCACAAATAGGCAGTCGCAGTTCCAGAGTTGCTTTTTTCCCCTTGATTGAGGAAACTGTGCCTACGCTAGTAGCCGTTGCTGAGTTCACCATCAGCATCTCGTTTGGTTGAAGCGGCCTCACTCCCCCCGACTCCTCTTTCTCTTCCGAAACCATTGCATCAAGAAGTTGCAGGTCCAGGTTCAACTTCTCCCAGATAGGGGGCAACTCCCCCTCCCTGGCCATTACCTGTCCTGACAGGTCGTCCGCCTTCGTGGCCAATGGGTCTAGGGGCGTAGCTATCCCACAGAGCCCCCCAGCAAAGGCCGTTTCCAACGCCGCCCCCCCTCCTTGGATTCCCTCAATAGTTGTCTGAAGAGGTTCCCAACGGGTCTTACTCCCTTCCTGAACTCTTCTTCCCGGAGCAATCAGGATGCTATCCCCGACACTGAACGAGCCTTCTACGATGCTGCCCCCTATCACTCCCCCTTTCAGCCCAAGAGGCCTCGAACCGGGCCTATTGACGTCAAAAGAGCGAGCTACATACATTAGCCCGCCATCGTCCTTGGAACGATCCGGAGTTGGGATGGTTTCCTCGATCGCCTCGATCAGAACATCGAGATTCACATCGTGATGAGCAGAAACTGGTACTATCGGAGCCCCCTCAGCGATTGTTCCGCTGACGAACTCCTGAATCTCGCGAAATGACTCCAAAGCCCTCTCCCTGCTGACGATGTCGATTTTGTTCTGAACCACTACGATGTTCTCTATCCCGGCAATCTCCAAGGCAGCCAGATGCTCCCGAGTTTGGGGTTGTGGGCACTTCTCGGTAGCTGCAACTAGGAGCATTGCCCCATCCATTATTGACGCCCCAGATATCATCACTGCCATCAAAGTTTCATGACCCGGGGCATCTACGAAAGAGACAGATCGCAGGAGGTCCCCGCCTCCACCTTCGTCGTCAGGGTGCTTGCCTTCTGGGAAATGTCGACCATCCTCAGTTTTGTAGAATGTCGTATCGGCGTATCCCAGTTTGATGCTTATCCCCCTCTTCCTCTCTTCCGAGTGAGTGTCGGTCCAGGTTCCAGACAGAGCTTGCGTCAGGGTGGTCTTTCCGTGATCTACGTGCCCCACCATCCCGATATTTACTTCGGGTTGCTTCTTACTTGCTCCAGGCAGCATCA
Organism: uncultured Candidatus Poseidoniales archaeon; assembly: GCA_964563355.1. Lineage (GTDB taxonomy): Archaea > Thermoplasmatota > Poseidoniia > Poseidoniales > Thalassarchaeaceae > UBA36. The sequence continues at coordinate 125,424 of CAZLVU010000001.1, read as the reverse complement.
TCACCTCAGTCGTCACTCCTCTTCACCAGAGGGTGATTCGACTGCGGCCTCTTCCTCTCCATCAATAATAGCGGCTAGGGAACGATTACCAGACTCGACGATCTTCAAGTTGATTTGACGAGTGTCTTGGCTAATCACATTGCCTCGAAGATTCCTGCGCCGTCTCAGACCATCATACTTGTACCGGTATACTCTGCTGTTCTTCTTGACGTACTTCTTTCCCTTGTAGCCAACACCGGCCGTAATAAGGACCGATTTTACGCCCGATCCATCCAGATCAGGCCTCATGGGCCTCCCAGTCACGTCAGCGCCTCCGGTGATTTCTAGCTTGTATCCAGAAAGGGCTTTGTCACCCTCTCCAACGAACATCCCGTCGACGGTGTCCCCGATCTTCTTACCTAGGAAGTGGTTGTAGTTCGAACCTGAAATATCCACGCTAAATGATCTGCCGTTTGAGGTTGGCTTCGTGTCATTGACCACTGCCTTGAAGGACTGCTCTCCTGCCACTTGACCACCTTGAACGGCACCCCGACAAAAGGCCCCTATAAGAGCGGTTCGGAGCCCTCGGAGTTTTCCACTCACCCATTGAGCAGGTCCTTTTCGATCCTGCTCTCCAAGTCTGCCGGAGACGAATTTGACATGGTGATGTGCTGAGTCCTCCCTCTACCTCTCCGAGTGCTATCGGCCTTGGTATCAATTATCCCCTCTGCCTCCAACTGCTTGAGGTGTTTCCAGAAAGTAGTGTATCCGCGGGCTTTACACCCCTGCTCCTCGCAAACTAACTCGTATAGCTTTCTAGCATCACCACTTGTGATTTCCTCGACCCTCTTCAACCTCCTGCAAATCCCAAGTAAGACAATTTTCTGGTGCTTACTCAGTCCGTGTACTTGGTTTGGCTCTATCGTTGCAGGCCTATTGCGACTAGGCATCACGTCATCTGCTTCGACAAAATCTCTGCCTCCCACCTCCGCCCTTCTAACTGCAGCCTCCAGTAATTCGATTGCTAATCTGGCGTCGCCGCCGGATTGGGATGCGAACCCCCCTATCTTGGCGAGAGCTTCTTCTCCGACCGAGCCGGGCTTGCATGCCCCCTCGTATCGCTGCCTTGCGATTCCTAACAAATCATCCACACCGTATGGTGGAAGCTCCAAGGTGTTGCTAGTACCCAAGCGAGATCGAATTGCAGGCTCAAATAAACTGAAAAGGGACGGATCCTGACTCACTAGGACGAGAGAAACTGAACCTTGAGCGTCCTGCCCTTCATCTATCCTGAGGAGTTTGTAAATCAGGTCAGAACTGTCCCTTCTAACTAGGACATCAACCTCGTCCAACACCAAAAGAAGATGGTTCTCGTGTGCACTTAGGTTTCTCCGAATGGTCTGGATGATCTCACCGGAACTGAAGCCTCTCTCCGGATGACCTGAGTCTAGAGAGATAGCAATCTGCTGTAGAACCTGCGAAGTTGAGGGGTGATTCCTACAGTTGACGTGAGCAAGTACGGCCTTTCTTCGCCCCTCCAACTTTCTAGCCAGATCAAGTCCGAAACGCCGAGTGAGCACCGTTTTCCCCGATCCCACGTTACCGAGTACAATCGCCCTGCAGCTGACATTACGATTTTCCACACCAGAAAACATCGATGCCAGCTCAATTAGTTGCGCTTCTCTGCCCACGAGTTCGGGAGGCGTCCAATCGTATGAGAACGGCTCCTTAGAAAGTAGGATCTTGCCCGCGCCAATCCTGTCAAGGTACTCTGCCATCGGGATATTCTCTGTTTTACCGTTCTTAGACATATTCGGTGCAACTCGTCAATAAGATGCCCATTCATGCAGTCACAGCCCTCGAAGATTTCGGTGTTTTGATAGGCTTAGGCTTCCCAGCCTGCATCAGGGGCGACAGCGTGGGGTTGAAAGACAGGTTCAAGGAACCAACTAGGATTGGCCTAATTGCTGCCACAATTCTAGCAGTTTTCCAGTTTCTCAATACGTTCGGCTTTATGGATGACGTCGTATCTCAGTTTGGCCTATACAACGGAAACGACGGCCATGAGAAATTCCTGATCATCCCAGCTGGCTTCTCACTGGAGTTCTGGGGCATTCTAAAGGTCGACTGGCGTGACTATATTGTCGTAGCTTTCCTTCTCTATACTTTGATTGGTCTGTGGCTACATCGTCCAGTGGAACCTGGAGTCTACGTCGCTAAGAAGAAGAAAAAGAAACTCATCACCCTCAAGTCTCCAGGATGGTTTAGGATATCCGTTTTAACACTCATTATTGCAATTACGTACACACTGAACAAGAGTGGAAAGATAGCAAGCATTGCTAGCGATGCACTGGCGGAGGAATTCGTTGGAAGGATCGCCTTTGCAGATGGCTCCATCGGTTTCACCGGGGAACCAATAGTTTGGGTTTTTCGGGATTTCGCCGAACTTTCTATCCTCTACATTTTGTTCATTTTCGGAATGCGGAGGAGCATCAATATCGATAGATCCAGGTTAGACGAGCTAGCCGATACGCGCACCCAGATGCAAAAGATTTGGAAAAGCTCCTACGACGCTGAGAAGATGCAGAGAACGGATGTCCTCGATGGGGCCAGTAGGATAAATTCCGCTTTCACTGACCTCGTTAATATGCTAGGCGCCGCTGCATCTCTCAATCTAGCTGCAGCATCACTAGACGAAGGCAACGTCAAGAACGCCTTCAACAAATGGAAAAACCTCACTCACTCTAAAGGAGTTCAGTCCGGGGATTGGAAGAATCTGTCTAGCTCGCTCGACGATATTGGCAAGTTCAAATCGGAAGAGGATGAGGAGGAGTGACTTCACAATCGGCGCATTAAAGCACCACTCCTGATACGACACAATACAGGTTGATTCTATGGCGGACGAACTTTCACGTGAAGAAGTAACTGAGAGGCTGGAGACAATCTTCTCTGCTGCCCTAGAGGGTGACGAACTTGAGAAACTCATCTCCAGTATCCCAAAGAGGCTAGAGAAATTCGAGGGTAGGTGGGATGGTTTAATCAAGTGGGCAGAGAAGAAGTACGGATCGCAGGATCCTATCGCTTCTGAAGACTCAGACGAACCAGAGGACGACGAAGAACCAGAGGACGCCGAAGAACC
>CAZLVU010000001.1:0-122206 GCA_964563355.1 uncultured Candidatus Poseidoniales archaeon | reverse complement strand
GAGGCCGAGCCCGAGGAGGAAGCAGAGGCCGAGCCCGAGGAGGAAGCAGAGGCCGCCGAAGAACCAGAGGACGCCGAAGAACCCGAAGGGAAACCAGCAAAGAAAGGAGGCGGCCTATTTTCTAAGTTTGGCAGGTCTAAGAAGGCCGAGGCCGAGCCCGAGGAGGAAGCAGAGGCCGAGCCCGAGGAGGAAGCAGAGGCCGAGCCCGAGGAGGAAGCAGAGGCTGCTGCCATTTCGGAAATTGATACTGTATTGCAGGCTATTGAAGGGGGCGATTCAGAAGCGGCCCTTTCTTCTCTCAAGGAACTAGCCACCGGCAATGGCTCCGACCCAGAGGTTTGGAGGGCAATGGCTGCGTATTTCTCATCAATTGGGCATGTCGGCAGATCGAAGGCTTGCGAAGAGCAAGCTGAGAGCCTGTCCTAACCCAAACCCCATTCAAATATGCTGCAAATATCCAGATTTCCCTGGCAAGCACCCATTTTCTTTATGGGCGACAATTAAATGTGATTTCTCATCGCAACCAGTTCGGTAGTGCTCATGGCTCGAAAGATTCCCGAACACGTCGCATTTCGATTAGCAAAGAAGGTAAGGGCAGCTGAGAAGAAGGCAAAGGCAGCGCAGAAGAAGGCAAAGGCAGCGCAGAAGAAGGCAGTATCTGCCGAGAAAAAGGCAAAAACCGCCGAGAAGAAGGCAGAGGAAGCGGGGGACGCCGACGATCTTCACGACTTCGACGACTTCGACGACTTCGACGACTTCGACGACCATCAAGAAGATGAACCCGACTCAAAAGAAGATGAACCCGACTCAACAGATGAGCCGGACTCATCCGAATCAGATGACTCCTCGGATTCTTCGGACGATGAGCTCGATGCACTTCTTGCCCAAGCAGAGGGTTCTGAAGACGTTAATTCTAGGATTGCAAAGGCGAACAAGCTAGCTAAAGAGGGCGACTACGACGGCTCCCTAGAGATTTGGAAAAAACTCACAGCGAGTGATGGAAACAACCCAACGCTCTGGCGCGGACTCGCCTCAGTACTAGATGCAAGAAACCAAAATGGCGATGAGGCCAAGGCGCAAACAGCACGGGAGCATGCAGACCGCTTGGAGACTCAGGCCGTTGCAGAGGCCACTGGAAGGAAAATGGAGGATATCATAGCCGATCTTTTGGATGACGGCGTACTCAATTTCAGTGCAGGTTCAGACGCCAAGGCTCAAGGATCAGCGCCAGCAGAAGAATCAGCGCCAGCAGAAGACGACCTAACCCGACTTCCCGGTATTGGAAGCGTCGGACAGGACAGACTGAAATTTTCCGGAATTGAGACCTTCTCGCAACTTGCTCAGATGAGCGATGAGGAAATTGCCGACATTATCAAAGCAAAGAAAATCGAATCATGGTCGTCAATGGCTAGAATGCTAGAAAATGAATAGTAGTGACAATTCTCCTCCTAATTAAAGCCGGTACAATTTTCAGGCAACATCCCCTCTACATTAATAACACAACTCTGGGTGCCACGGTCAGGTTTGACTATGGTAGAGCTAGATGACAACGTGAGATTGGGATTATTGGTGGGCGCAGCAGCGTTATTGGTTTTTGAACTTCTGAATATGCCGGGTATGCTCGGTGGGGGCGAAAAACTGTTTCTGATTGACTTAGTGGGATTGGGATCAGACACTGCTTTCAGAGCTGACACAGGATTCAGTACTCAGGATATCGTAGGCTTCCTCGCAATTGCCGTCATGGCCGTCCTTTATTTTGTTTCTAAGGAAGACGACCTTGACTGGGAAGCTCTTCTTGGCGACGATGACGAAGAAGAGTGAGCTTCGCCGAGGACTTCTTTGCGTACTCTGAAACGCTGGCTCAGTTCCTCTGGGAAAAACACGCAGTCCCTATTGGACGAAATGATTGATTCACAGATTCGTTCTAGGGGGGTTCGTGGGAATCGGACCATCTCCGCCATGCGAAGCGTCCCTAGGCATGCTTTCCTCACTGATTATAGGCTCCAGGAGGCCTATTCCGACCGCCCACTAAGAATAGGAAACGGCCAGACAATAAGCCAGCCCTACATTGTGGCATTGATGACGTCCCAATTCGAGAATTTGCCACCAGGGACGAAAATCATGGAGATTGGCTCTGGTTGCGGATACCAGACCGCAATATTGGTTCAGATGGGATTTGAGGTCCACTCCATCGAAATCTTACCCAAACTGATAGAGAAATCAACAAAGACGCTTCGCGATTTGCGCCTAAGCCCTGAGTCAATTTCTTGCTCAGACGGCAGAGCAGGTCTTGAATCCAAGGCCCCCTTTACCGGAATAATCGCCGCTGCCTGCGCTGAAGAAATTCCAAGTGAGTGGTTGAACCAGCTCCAGTGCGGAGGAGTCATCATCGCCCCCATCGGAAGCAAGAATGATCAGAATCTAGTTAGGTTAGACAAAATTTCCAATATCAACGTCTCTACTGAGGAGCTGTGCCCCGTGAGATTTGTTCCATTAGTATGAATTTCAAGGAATCTCATCAAACTGATAGCCCAGTTCCCACTGCTTTTCTCCCAGTGCCACCTCCAATTCGTAGGGTGTAATCAAGGACTTTGAATATCTAGTCGAATCATCGATCGCTATCCTTGGGCAGGCTGTGTTGACGAATGCATCAACTGGGTAGAAGTCAATTAGTTCTGGACCAACGTGATCCAAGGCCAACAGATACCCTCTTCTCCCGTGCGTCTCCAATAATCTCTTCATACGGATTGCTAGATTTCGTCTCATCTGCCCCGGTTTTTCACCAATTAGGATTCCAAATGATTCAGCCTTCTCAATGCTCATTATCAGCCCGAATCGCTGCCTCAGAATCCGTTCTATTTGCTTGAGCGACATCTCCCTCGCTTCTCCCGTATAGGGGTCTAGCATTGCCAACGGTTTTCCAGTGTGTAAAACTAGGCCTATGGGGTGGAAATCGCCTGAGCCCAAGAACATGTAATGTCCAATCGATGAGTCGTCACCGGAATAGTTGCAACCTAGAACTTGCCCAGGTAAAGTAAGCCTGTCCCCTCCAACGGGGATTTCGACTTCAAACCCAATATTCTCCAATCTGGCTTTGTAATTTTCAAGTAGGTGCAGGTGTTGAATGGAGCCGACCAGCCCCAGTTTTGCTCCAGTCAATGGTGCCACCCTACCGACCGCATCGAGGAACCGCTCTTTTGCCGACTCCTCGTCCATCATTTCACTTTCAACGGAAGGAGTCAGGCGAGATACCGCCATGGAGCGATGCTTCTCGAGAATCGGCAGTAATTGCGCCAGCTCGGGTTCACCGTCGTATGTTACCGGGATGAAGTGTGTCGGCATCCCCGAGTCTATGTTCATCTGACTATGCCCCAAATGTGCAACTAGCTCGACCCCCATCATTCTCATTTTGTCATGAACCAGGTCACAGGCACCGTAGCAGGGATCAGCAGCTAAGATGACCTTTGCCCCTGATTCTTCTTCAATCGAATCCATCATCTCCAGTGCCTGCATCTTCAGGCCCTCCGGAACCTGAAGCGCCACCAATCGACTATCGTTAGACTTGATGCGTGCAACCAAATCGTCTAATTGGAAATCGTGCCGATCGAGGTCCATCCAAATCACTCGACAATCTCTACCTTTCCATCTAAGATATCGATTCTAGCCAGTGTTCGGATGGGCCAGTTCGGATGCTCACGCGCCAGACGCTCCCTGCCATCACCCTTCTCAATTGCAACTATGATATCCTGTAATATCACACCCATGTCTTCCAGCGCTCCTAGCAGAGGTTCCAGAGTGCCACCAGTGGAAATCACGTCATCAACTACCAATATCCTCTCCCCTGGATTGATGTCATTGATGTAGGCACTTGATTGAGAGTAGCCCGTTGAGACGTCAACTCGAACCTCGCCCTCCATGCCGTACGACCTCTTCCGAATGACTACGGTTGGCTTACCTGTCGCATCTCCAACTGCGGCCAATAGTGGCAACCCCATAGCCTCCACACTGACAATTAGGTCTATTTTCGACCACTCCACCATCTCGACAATTAGATCCCTCGTTGCCCGTAGAACGTCCGCGTCCATCCGAGGAACCCCATCGGAGATTGGATGTATGAAGTAGGGGTAGTCCCCCTTCCAGATTATCGGGGCATCCCTTAGGGAGTCCTGCAGAACGGTCAACGGGTCGGAGGGGGACATTGGCACTCGACCTCAGACGAGGCCCTTCAAATGCTCGGCACCATCTACGACCTTGGTAGTACAGGGGGTCGGGAATTTGCACCCCGCTTTCCTCAAAGCTTCACGTGCAGATTGATAGTGCTCAGGCTCGGTATTGATCGAGATTAGAGTCTGTCCTCTCTGAACCCTAGCCGCAGTTCCAACGTTCTTGCCATATGACAACCTCATGCCCTGCGAGACCCTATCAGCACCGGCTCCAGTGGCTTGTTTGTTTTCCCTGAGAATCTGATGGGGGTAAGTGTGCATCCTCAGGGCATAGCCTAGAGGGCCCGCACTCTCCCTGATGGTTGAGTTTGCGACCTGTCTGGCAGACTCTAATGCCGAATCACGAATTTGGCATGCATTGTCGGCCAGAAGCTCTAGGGATATTTCGAATTCACCAGCTTCCGCCCTCTTCCTATTGCCCATGTGGTATCGTAGAATTCTGTTGTTGGGGACTCCTCCGGAATACTCTCGGCGTGTGAATGATTGCCCCTTGATTTGGCGATACATCTTCGCAGGCTTACGCGCCATTCAAACACCTCGATGGCGGCCCACCGACCGTCCGTATTTAACCATGAGGCCACGATCCTCCTTCAGTCTACCAGCCTGTCGCTTTCCCGCTGAACCCCTCTGACCCCCAACACTACCAGTACGAAACCAACGGCCATCGAAACCCCGACTTCCTCATCCAGCAGCAGCCAGCCGCTAAGTATTCCGAAAACCGGGACTAAGAAAACGTATGAAGCGGCTGCTGTGGGGCCAACAACATCAATCCCCCTGGCAAACCAAACATACGCCAAGACTGTAGACAAGACTCCCAGATAAGCCAAGGATGCCCACTCCGCCACGGTTGGGTTCGGAAGGGGCGAGCCCCAAATCTCAAACACCATCCAGGGAGTTAGCATCAGCCAACCTATTACTGAGTACCAAGTTACAATCTCCAAGGCAGTGAAACCTCTTTCCCAAGAGAGCATGATCTTGGTTAGGTTGCTCGTAATGGCCCAAGCTAGTGAAGCAACCAGAATCATGGCATCACCAATTAGCCGGTGATTGAATGGAATTCCGGTGTTGGGACTCCACCCGGCAACCACTACTACGCCCGAGATTCCAACAATGAGCCCCATCGCCATTCTTCTCGTGATCTTTTGCCCTAACATTGGAGCTGCAAGGAGTACAGTGAAGACCGGATTCATTGGGATGATGATTGATGCATCTCCAGCAGCTGTCCATCGCATACCATGCATGAACAGGAGCTGGTAAGCCATGGTCCCGAAAAGACCTAGCCAAGCTGATAATCTCCATGAATCGGAGTCGGGAGGGAGGAATCTAAAACCCCCCTCTCCAGATTTAGATAATGACCAAAGAAAGAAGACTAGAACTGCAAATGAATACCTAATCCATGCAGCCGTGGCCGGCTCCAGTGTTGCGGGCGACTCCTCATCGAGACCGAAACTCAGGAATCTTCCTGCAGCCCAAGTCGAACCCCAAATGACTGCAACAAGAAGTAGTAGGAGGTGCGTGCCCAGATTCTTGCGCCAATACTCGCCAATCATGGATTTAACCCGTTTTCCGCTACCTATTCCCCAGTCATGATCATTTCAACGAATTCTGGATGGGAAACGTCGCAAACCCGGTGTTCGAGTATCTTTCCCCCTACGGCGCTTGCCAGCACTATCGCTGTCATTGCTAGGCGATGGTCACCCCTGGTTCGTATCGGATTTTCAGGGCATTTGGGAAATTGGCCCCCGGGTATTGCCATCCCATCTTTCAATCCGTTCATTTCGATTCCGAAGCATCGCATTAGATCCACAGTAGACTCTATCCTATCTGATTCCTTGTCCCTAGCATGAGGGGCTCCGATTATCTCTCCCCCATTTCCAAGAGCTAATAGGGCCGCGGCAGGGGAAATAATGTCACTTGCATCACGTAAGTCAACCGAGCCGCCTTGCGACTTTAATACGACATTTATTGCTGGCATAATCCCGGTTCCAAAATCACGATCAATTTCCTCGTGGCACTTTGTTCCGTGGAGTTTGTCGAACAGCATAGCCATCGGTAATAGGCTCAATTCTCCAGGTATGGCGACCTTTTCCGGAATCACTAATTCCCAAGGGTCCAGACTAAGCTGTTTTTCACTTCTCTTCGACATGCCACAGGATTCGCAAATCTCAATCGTTAACTCCGTGTAACCGCGACTCACGGCCTCGCCCACAAGACGAATTTCCGTCCCTTCTGGGTAGTTAGGAGATGCCAGAAGGAGGGCAGTAAGCGTCTGGCTAGATGCTGCCTGGTTTACTACCGATGTTCTAGGCATAATCGGTCCCGAAACCTCGCACGGCAACCTCTCTGAGGTAATGCTGCATCCCAACCCAACTAGTGTCGAAACCAAGGCTTCAGAACTCCTCCTTCTCAGTGAAATGTCCCCATCAATCTTGGTAGTGCCCACCAATCCCGCGGCTATTGCAGTCACTACCCTTGCAGTGGTAGCAGAATTTCCACAGAACAATACGCCATTTGGTGCTTGCAAACCGTTGATGCTGCCCCTCACAAGCCAGCTCCCATCTCCTCTGTTGATTCTGGCCCCCATCTTCTCTAGGCAATCTGCCATCGACCCAATGTCCCTACCCGGGATTCCGTCGAATTCCAGCTCCGTGGAAGAGTTGGATTGTGCAGCTAGGGCCATCCATCTGATCATATGGCTCTTTGAAGGGGGCAGCTTCCATCGGACCTTCTCAGGACGATCAAACACTCGGACACTAAGCACAATTCCTCCACCCGCACCAATCAGTTGAACTCTATCATTCGTCCCAGTGCCTGATCCAATCCCCGAAATCAGTGGCACTATCCCATGTTTTCGCCCTCTCGTCGATGATGCTCCTTTCCAGAGTTTCCTCAAGCGACCCAGTCATCTTGACTAGGTTGTTCCTGTGCAGGATATTCGGACTCAGACCCGGTAATAGGATGGCTAGGGCCCTCGGTATCCTTCCGGGATAGACCTCGTTCACATGCCTAACTATGTTGGTTGTGCAGGTATTGGTGAGGGTGTTGTACCATTCAGGCTCCTTGCCAAGTTTGTTTGTTCTCCTTAGGTATGACTCCAGCATCCTTCTCTCATTGCCCGGGCCCAGTACGACTGCCTCGAATAGGTGAGTTACCGAATTCTTTCTGCAATTTGTCCTCACTCCTATGATGTCCCTCTCTGTTGCCCAAACATAGATCAGTTCGTACTGCCTAAACATTCCCTTGATGGGATGATATCTCTCCCCCTTCTCCCTGCGAACCTCAATGGAGCAAGCAACCCTAGTCCCATCCTCCATCTCGAAGCTCAGAATTGTGTGTGCCATTTGCCGTCGCGAAGGGTCGAAATACTCAAGCACGAACCAGATCTTTGACACCCTTCCAAGGTCGATTTTCATATCCATCCATCGCTCGTCGAAGTCCCTGGAGCTCCTCCATTCGAAGTCTCTGACGTTTCGGATGGTTACTCCATCCCCATCGAATTCGGCTTCCGCCAACCTCTTGTTGTCATTTACCCAGGACCTTTCGTTGGATGGCTTCAGACTGAGGTGTCTGGCAACTAGCCAAGTGAGAATAACAACTATTGCTGTACATAGTGCGATTACCCCCAGTACCACGGGCTCGTAGGGCTCCATCACTTCCCTTGAGCGTAATTGAGCGAATGAACCCTCCCTTGACTCAGGTGGCGCGGCAGGGGAGATTCGAACTCCCGAGGTGAGACACCACTGGATTAGCAATCCAGCGCAATGGCCAGGCTATGCGACTGCCGCAGCAGCACGACGACCTCCAGCTCCTGCTTAAGTCGAGCGGTCGCCCTACTCTTCCTCCGAGCTCCCCTCTGTTACTTCTCCTGAGTCGACAAGTTCGGATGGCAATCTAGCCACAAACACAATTTCGTCGACGTACCCGGATCGTTCAGAATTCCTGAGCTCCATTATTCGCGTACCCTTGGTGACTTTGCCCAGGGTCTCCTTCGTCTGGCCAGCTACCATCCTAATCATCATACCTGAACCAGTGAGCATGAATAACTGGTCCCGTAGATCAGGAATCTGTCGAACGCTGACAATCTGGTCATCTTCACCTAGTGACATCGTTCGCACACCCTTGGTTCCCCTATTGGTCCTCCTGTAACCATCCCTGACGAAAACTTCCCCGCCCTGTTCGTCTCTGACCTGCTCACCATCACCCCCAGTCAGGGAGATCATCTCCCCTGAGCCTAGCCTGCTTCGCTTGGCCATCCCGAATCTTGAGATCGTAAGTACGCTGGTGTCGAAGTCATCAGTTACAATCATCCCAATGACTCTGTCTTCATTCCCGAGCTTCATTCCGGAAACACCCTGGCTCACCCTTCCCTGGACTCTGACCACGAACGTTGTCATCGTCTCACCCGTTTCCGGGGAAACCCTAGTTTTCGTCTCCGCTGGCATGAATCTGCATGCGTTCCCCCTAGCGGACACTAGGACTACGTGATCCGAATCGGAAGCCGGCCTAACTGTGACCAATGTGTCATCCTGCCCCTCGGCAAATCTGAGCGCGTATTTCCCGTTGCGGTTTATCCTAACGTATTCAGAAAGGCTGCTCTTCTTCACCCTCCCCTTCGAAGTCGCGAAAATCAAATAGTGGCCTTCGGGTTCCTCAATCAGTCCTCTATCCAGGGGGAGGATGGAAACGACCTTCTCGTCCTCGCGAATTCCGCCCAGAAGGTTTCTGATGTGAGTCCCCCTGCCATAACGGCTAGCAGAAGGCGTTTCCCAAGCTCTGAGCCCGTATACCCTGCCCTTGTCGGTGAAAATCAACAAACGATCCTTTGAGAAGCAAGTGACAATTTTCGCAGGCGTATCCTCTTCTTTGGTAGTCACTCCTTTGAGCCCCTTCCCGCCTCTGTTCTGGAGCCTGAAAGCCTCAACGGGCAGATGCCTGATGTAGTTGTCCCGGGTCAATGAGATCACTATCGCTTGTTCCGCGACCAGGTCCTCCCTGTCCATTGATAGGGGGGTTGGATCTATGCTACTCCTACGCTCGTCCCCATGCCGATCAACAACTTCATCCAGCTCTCCAATGAGTATGCCCAGTCTTCGGACTCTGCTACCAAGGATGCCCTCGTAGTCAACAATTGCACCTCTAAGCTTCCCAAGCTCCTCAGAAACTTCCTGCACATTCAATTTGGTCAATTGATATAGGCGCCTCTCAGCTATTGCCTTGGCTTGCCTCTCTGAGAAGTCAAACCTCTTGATTTTGGGGTACTTTTCATCACCACGTAGGAACTGCTCAAACTGTTCCCTCGAGTCGGAGTTTCTCCCAATTTCGATAATTTCCGTCATCCGGTCTTGTGCTCTCATCAGGCCCTCCAGTATGTGAGCTCGGGCTTCAGCCCGGTCTAAGTCGTGTTGTGTTCGACGCTCTATCACCGACTCACGATGGCGAACATATGTGTGCAGGATGGTCCGCAGGTCAAGCAGAACCGGCTCTCCCTTGAGAATCCCCATCATGTTTGCTGAGTAAGATTCCTGCAGCCTGCTGGACTGGTAAAGTTGATTCAGCACGGCATGGGCGTCAGCATTCTGCTTGATTTCAATTACTACTCTGATTCCTTCCTTGCTCGATTCGTCCCTGATGTCCCGAATTCCTTTCACTGACTCTTTCTGTACAAGATCAGCTATTCCTCGTAGCATCCCCGCTTTCTTGACCTGATATGGAATCGAGTGGACAATCAGCCTCTTGCCACTGGAATCATCCTGCACCTCAACATCAGATCTGATGTGGAAGCGACCATTTCCAGTTCGGTACATATCGACTATGCCGTCTATTCCATGAATGGTTGCACCGGTGGGGAAGTCTGGACCCTTTAGATAACCCATATATTCCAGGGCGTCTATCTTGGGAGGGTTGTCCAGCCCTATCTTCCTATTCTGTTCAATTACGCGTTCCACATGGAATTTTATTGCTTCAACTACTTCTTTCAAGTTGTGGGGCGGGATTTTGGTCGCCATTCCAACTGCGATCCCGTCGCTGCCATTTAGGAGGAGGTTGGGTAGCCTTGATGGTAGGACTGCCGGCTCGCTCTCAGTATCATCGAAGTTAGGCTCCATGTCTATCGTGTTCTTGTTTATGTCATCGAGCATGTGCCGCGAAAGCCTATCGAGACGACTCTCTGTGTAGCGCATTGCAGCCGGTGGGTCCCCGTCAATTGAGCCGAAGTTCCCTTGCCCGTCAATTAATGGGTATCGTAGAGAGAAGTCCTGCGCCATCCTGACCATGGTGTCGTAAAGGGCTTGGTCACCGTGAGGGTGGTACTTCCCCATCACCTCTCCAACTGATCTGGCAGATTTGCTGTAGCCCTTGTCGTGAGTGTGGCCGGCTTGGTGCATGCCCCACAGAATTCGCCTATGCACTGGCTTTAGACCATCTCTGGCGTCAGGCAGTGCACGCCCAATAATCACGCTCATAGCATAGTTGATGTAACTCTCTTTCATCTCATCAGAGATGTCTCTACGCAGAAGATCCTCGGGCATTTTTTCCACCTTACACATCCAACGCAGTAACTTTGGTAGCATTCCTCTCTATGAAGGAGCGACGATCTGGGACATCCTCCCCCATTAGAACCGTGAAAAGCGTGTCAGCTTCCTCTGCGTCCTTGATCTCCACCTTCATCATGGTTCTAGCCTCAGGGTCCATTGTTGTCCGCCATAGTTGATCCGGATTCATCTCCCCTAGACCCTTGTACCTCTGAACATCAATCTTGCTCGCTGGAGCTTCCTTCTGTAGGCGCTTAACTACCTCATCACGATCTTTCTCGCTGTGCACCCATTCAATCTGTTTGCCTCTGGAAACTGAGAATAGCGGGGGCGCTGCAATGAACACGTTTCCATTGACTATTGCCCGTCGCATAAACCGCCAAAGGAAAGTGAGAATCAGGGTGCGAATGTGGGCACCGTCGATGTCAGCATCAGTCATGATGATTATCTTCTCATAGCGAAGTTTCTCCGGGTCAAAGGCGCCATCATCCTCTTCCTCGTTACCGACCCCAGCCCCTAGAGCTCTAATCATGCGTTGAATCTGCTCATTGGAGAAGACCTTTGTCAGGTTCCGCTGCTGCCTCTCGACATTGAGGATCTTTCCTCTAAGTGGGAGAACTGCTTGAGTTCTGCGATCCCGTGCAGTTTTAGCTGAGCCTCCTGCACTCTCTCCTTCTACGATGTAAATCTCGCACTCTGCTGGGTTCCTGGATTGGCAATCGGCCAACTGCCCGGGCAGGCCTCCCCCTTCCAAAACGCCCTTCCTACGAGTGAGGTCGCGAGCTTTACGCGCGGCCTCCCTGGCCCTGCTAGCAAGAACCGCCTTTTCTACTATCAATTTGGCAATAGCAGGATTTTCCTCGAAGTACTCCCCTAGCCGGTCATTGACGATCTGTTCGACTATTCCAGCTACCTCGCTAGTTACTAGTTTTGACTTGGTCTGGGCGTTGAAGGAGGGATCAGGATGTTTTATCGAAACAACAGCCGATAACCCTTCTCTGATGTCATCCCCAGAAAGGCTGCTTACATTCTTGAGTAGTTTCCTAGATTGCGCATATGCGTTGATTGTCCTAGTCAACGAGCTCTTCAAACCGGATAGGTGAGTCCCCCCATCCGAATTGTGAATGATGTTTGTGAAACAGTGCACCGATTCGGAATAAGCATCAGTCCATTGCAGGGCAACCTCAACATGCACCTCTCCCTTGTCGCCCCGTTTTGAGCCGATTATGTGGACTACCTCTTCGTGAATGATCTCCTTGTTTTTATTCATCGTCTGAACGTACTCGCTAAGCCCTCCCTCGTACTTGTGTTCAATCTCAATATCTTCATCACCACGAAGGTCACGTAGGATGATCTGAAGTCCGGCATTCAGGAAAGCAGTGCGACGCAATCTGGTGTTTATCTGTTCGAAGTCGAATTCGATAACATCACTGAAAATAGTTAAATCGGGCTTGAAGTTGATTGAGGTTCCAGAATTGTTGGATTTACCGACCGCTTTCAGCGCCGCCCTCCTATCCCCTCTGGAATATTCCTGAAACCACTCTTTTCCATCTCTGAAAATAGTCACGGAAAGGCGTTCTGAAACTGCATTCACGGCACTGACTCCCACTCCGTGCAGCCCCCCAGCAACCTTGTACGCCTCGTTATCGAACTTCCCACCTGCATGCAGTTTGGTCATAATGACCTCTGCAGCACTGACACGTTCCTCGGGATGCCGGTCTACGGGAATCCCCCTTCCGTGGTCAATTACGGTGATTGAACCGTCATTTTCCAGATTTACCTCAACCGTCGGGTTGAAGCCAGCAAGATGCTCATCAACTGCGTTGTCGACCACCTCCCAGATACAGTGGTGCAGTGCAGACCCATCGTGAGGGTCTCCCAAGTACATTCCCGGACGTTTCCTCACTGCCTCTAGGCCCTCTAGGACCTGGATACTTTCCGCGTCATATTCTTCGGACATTTTTGACCTCTCGTTGAGGGTTCCCGTAGGGAACCCTCAAGAATTACACCTAACCTAGGTCGACGGGGTTATTCAATTCTGCCTCTATTGGTGCCAGATACTCTCCCTTTTCCAATTATTTTTTGCATCCCGATACAATTTTCTGATTTATACTCGACACGGTTAAACAGGCATCATTGTTCGCTCAGTCGGATGAATCTGCCACTGGTGTGTATCGCCCTAAGGGGTCGGACGGGTAGTCAAATCGCCAGCGATGCCAAGGAAGCAGAAAATCTCGGCGCCGATGTCGTGGAAGTTAGACTCGACAATCTTTGGACAACGGAGGAAAGATTGCAGGAAAGTGCCGATTCAGAAGGCACGGATTCTTCACAGTCGGAGAAAGTTGAATTCCTAGTAAAACAATTAGAGCTAGGTGAAGTTGATTTCGAAACCGAATTTGGAATTATTTCGCAGTGTACCGAACTCCCGATGATTTTGACTTGCAGGCCACAGAGGCAAGGCGGATTTTATCCGGGTAATGAGGATCAGAGGTTGGAGGTTCTCAGATCAGCAATTTCCATTGAACCTGATTGGATAGACCTTGAGGTTGACATCACTGAGAGTGTCAGGGAGGATCTGGTTTCACAAACCGGAGAAAAGACCAAGGTCATCGCATCAAATCACACTATCGAAGGAACTCCCACTGCGTCAGAGATCATTCAGGATGTAGAAGACTGCCAAGAAATGGGAGATTTAGTTAAGGTGTGCTACACCACAGCGAACCGGACAGATGGCCTCAGGATTTTCGAGGCTGCTTGGAACCTGAAAGATTCAGGAATCTGCATTGCCCTGATGGGGCTTGGCCCCGGTGGTGACTGGGCTAGGATTCACGCCCCAATGCTAGACCAATACATGGTTTATTCTTCAACGGAGTCGGGGTGGCACTTAGCTCAACAGGGCAGAATAAACGCTTCAGATTTGAGAGTGGCTTGGTCGATTCTCGAATACGCCTAGTCATTTTCTCTGAGAATGGGAACTTGACGCATCCCGACTTCATGGTTATCCATTGCAGATGATAGGTATCTGGAGTGTAACACAAAGGGTATGATGATACAGGATAGGGGCAGGACGGCAATCAGAAGATATGCTGTGTAATTGGGGAGCGTCTGCCTCTCTTCGACATCGATTAGGATCTCCACATTCATCACGCCCCCTAGTGCGCCTGCATCATTCTCACCACTGCTGTCCCATCCATCCAGAACAAGATAGAAAATCTGATTTTGAGAAGCTTGGAGGCCTAGGGAGGACCAAGCAGTGCCAGAAGAATCAATGGCAACTGAGAACTCTTGGTAGGAGACGGACTCATATGCGTGTGAATCCCTGAAAGTGATCCAAGTGCTCATATCCCGCCACTCTACCGGGATCATATCGAGATCCTGATCGTTCCATTCTCTGGATTCGTATTCAAATGTGTAAATGTCGTAGTTCTGACTGGTCATCAAATACACGTCACCACGTGCTCCCGAAGCCAATGAATCCTCGCTGTGGCTAAATTGAATGCAGAATGTGTAGAGATAACCGGGAACTAGCACCATGCCCAAAGTTGTAGCGCTGTCATTATCTACCGAAACCCTGGGAAAGTTGACCCATGTCCCGTCGGACCATTCGGTACTCAGGCTATTTTCTAGTGCAAACAGTCCGTCCCCCGAACTTCTGGCTTCATCATACGATATCTCCTCGAAGAACCCTCCAAACGAACCATCATCGATGCTAGAAACTTCCAAGAAGTCCTCGGGCTGCTGTGAATTCCAGTCACTGCTGGGATTTACATCACAAGAAGTGGATTGAGAGTTTACCTGGGTCGAAGAGAGTGAGGCCGAAACCAGAGCAAAAAGGACAACAAATGAGGGAAATAAAACTCCATGGCGACAGTTAGGCCGACCTGCCACTATTTCCGCCTCGTTCTTATCGGCCGGACGTAGCCCGACTCCATATTCGTCCGCTCCTCGGCAGTCAGATATGTTGGTTGCGGCGGCGGAGCATGTTGGTCCATACCCGGGAGACCGCCCTCCGCCTCGACTTGTTCGACACCATACCTTTCGACCATGTCCATGGCCTCCATCTCCTCCTCGTCCTTCTGCCTCATAATCATCCACCCCAGTATTGCTACTACTGAGACCAATGCGAGAAGCCCCGCACTGCTTCTGTCAGGGGTCAGATCAGACAGGGTCAGATCAGACAGAGTCTTGGGCGGAGCAGTGTCCTGCAGAGAAAGTACGGAAATTACATAATCTCTCGAGGAACAAACTCCTACGCCATCACAAACAGTCATTGAAATCCTAACTTCCCCCGGGGTCCTCCAAGTCATGTTTGAATCGATCCAGTCGTTGCGAGGGTCACCATCGCAACCGTCCAGCGTAAGGCAGTCCCCGTCCTCGAAAACATTCAGGTCCCAGTAAAATTCCAGCATTCCAGTCAAGTTCCTATCCTTGTCGTTTGCCGGATCACCGTCTCCATCACTGTCAGAGAGAGCATTTAGGTCCATCCAAGCCCATTCACCACTATCCAAGTCCAAATCAGTCGCGTTACCAAATAGGGAAACGGGGTCACCCACGACCACATATTCTGAATTGATTGGGTTCAGGGTAAGAATTTCTGGAGCGGCCGAAACTATGACCGTCATTTCAGTAGTGTTCGACTCTCCATCAGAAAAACCATCTATCACGGTCAGTCTGACATCGTAAGTCCCCGGTCGTTCGTATTCGTGCCAAACAATCGGTCCAGTCTTTGCAGGGCTCGCATCCCCAAAGTCCCAAATCCATGAAACCACACCCCCCCAGCTCGGACTCATCTGGTCAGTGGATGATTTTCCGTCGAATCTGGGATCAGCGTCATGGCTACTGCTCCCATCAAATCTGATAACGTGACCAGGGGCCACGAAAGCGCCCCCATCTTCCGTCATTGGAACCTGCCAGACTATCGCCAAGCCGTCTTCAGGCACATCTTCGAGTACTGCTCCCCCATAGCTTGGAGTGCTGAATGAGATTACTGGAATTGGCAAAGGGTTCTCAATTGAGAAAAGAAAGGTCTTTGGAACCGACTCTAGATTCCGTTCGTCTATTACGACCAAACTCACGCTGTATAGCCCGGGAGTCAGAAATGATCTGCTGACGGAGGAGGTGTTTTCAATTGCAAACTCCATGTCCGACAACGTCCACCTGTGTGAGAGTGCAGAGGAGTCTCCATCCGGGTCAAAGGACTCACTTTCAAAAACGAAAGCAGACCCGACTTGCCCATCGGATGGCCGATTGAAAATGGCAACCGGACGCTGATTTAGGACCTCGACTTCCAGATATATGGAGGATGAATTCCCATCATCATCTTTTACCTCAAGTGTGACGTTCTTCAAACCAGGCTCTCTCCAACCAATTATTGGGTTGCTAACGAATGCGGACGTCTCGAGGAAATCAGACGACAAAGACAAACCGCCCCCGCCCAAGTTAACACCTTCATCGAAACTCCATCGATATTCCACAATGGCTCCATCTTCATCAACGAAAATGTCCGGCATCCTCAGTGGAATCAGCGCGTGAGTCTGCAGACTTCCTTCATGAATCTCCCGGGGTACCCGGTTCAAAACTCGAACAACTATTTCCTGCTCTGAGACGTGGTTTCCATCGCTGATTGTGACTCTCATAGGGTATGCAGTCCCGTCCGAGCTTCCATCAGCCCATGAATGGCTCATTTCAAACAGTCCAACACCGGAGTCCACCACCCCGTCCCCCCAGTCCCATGTGAAGGTCAATTGCTCTACAGGGACATTATCAGTCGTTCCATACGCGGAAAAATGAATCCTCTGATTCGTTTGGATCGTTACATCCTCCATTATGATCAGGCCGTCGATAGTTATCTGGGGGACGGGGGATGAAGAATCGTTGACTGAGATATTCCATGTACTGGAGTCGGAGTAGTGGCCCCCTTGATCCATTACTACTAGGGTGATGAAAAACACTCCTTCATCCGTATAGGGGTGCATGGGATTCTTCAGGCTTGAGACATACCCATCCCCTAGGTCCCAAATGTATGATGCCGGAGTTTCATTGTGAGAGAAAGAACCGTTTTCGAGCCCGAATCCCCAGTTGTCGTAACCGCCACCGAAGATGAACACAGGTAGCCACGTTTGAGTTGCCGCTGCAGAAATCGAGCCGGCCGCTACAGGCTTCATGTTGTAAATCTGGATCGGCAGTGTGAAAGCCTCGTCTTGCAATTCCCCGGTGATGTCTTTTATCCTCACAGCGAAGGACCAATCAGCGGAGAGATGGGGCGTAAACCACACAGCTCTGGATACAGGCTCACTGTTTCCTGCGTTGATGTTGAAGAGGGTAGAATCAACCAGCGAATTGTTCGTATAAGCTTCGAAAATCACCTCCAGGGTCTCAAAATATGCGCTCGAAACCACATCAATTCCGAACTCGATGCTGTCATCCAGGGAGTCACCGTCTCGATCGAAGGCCCTAGTAGAGCTAATGGAAACCTCCGCTGGTTCAGAGATCAGTCCGGCATTTACTGTTATCGAACCTGAAGGATAGGATCCACCAGACAGGATACCGCAATTAGCGAAGTCGAAATCACAATCATCAACGAGTGAATTGTACCAAGTAAGCAACCAAACCTCAGCGGTCGAATTTCCAAATCCGTGAATAAGTGATGTGCCAACGCCCGTAGAAGCGTCAATCCTGACCTTTTCCATTGTCCAGGTTCCTGTTGCTGCTTCTCTGATTAATACTACTCCTTCGAATCCAAACCTATCCGGTTGAAACATTAGATTGAGCGGTTCTCCAGTGCCTTGGGTGAATCTGAACGATCTGAGGCCCCACCCTTCAACGGTGTTCCCGGGAGACTGCCATAATTCCGACCACTGCCCATTTGATCCACTCGCGCTGACTTTGCAAATTGAGCTAGAAGAACACCCATCTGCCAGCTCCAGGTTCGAAAAACCAAACGTGCCCTGTGAGCTATCCAAGGTAACAGCCGCACTGAAGTTTGCGAAAATCTCACTCATAGTCTCACCAATTGGGGTCGAACCAGGTCCCGGGCTCCTAGCTAGGTTCTCAATTCCGGAACCCCCCAATGATGTGTCTGAGACCAAACTCCTGATTGAAGGTGCGCCACCAAGTTTGTCAGCAAGGTACAGCATGAAAAGGAAGCTGGCACCGTGGTCAGAATCCCTCTCGTTCCACCACCTAAGGCTAGTGCTACTGTTTATCGACCACGCATTAGCATCGTCGTTAAGCTCGGCATTTGAACCAAAGCAAAGGTAAGTAGCCATTGCGGCAGCACCCTCGTCAATCCAGATGAATTCGTAGGGATCCCAAGCATTGTGAATCAGGTGCTCTAGTTCGTAAGAAAGAATGGCATTACGCCCACTCAGATCATCAATATCCACGAAGATTGACTCCCTTAGGGAGGATAGTCCAGGTTGGAAGTAACCCCCAGTCCCTCCAATCCCGTCTACGGGATGGATCACAATCTCAATCTGACAGTTATTATCGACATCAGGGACATCTCCGAAATAATTGGTGTCGGTCGGGTAGATTATCGATTCCCAGGTCGACGCGATGTCATTCAGGGTCGTAGAAGAGACAATCTCCCCATCCTCTACAAAGATCGCAGTGTTTGCTGAAATCCTCTGAACTGTGGCTGTTATGGTCTCATCAGTTGTTGTGATGTTGTCTGATTCACCCACTGACCAGGAATTTTCGCAACTTCTGGTTGAGTGCTTAGAAAGCTGATAGCTGGGGGAAAATGGTAGAACTAGCCCTGGATAACCATCTTCAATCCATTGTTTTTTGAGGAAACTGGTAGCTGAGAAAATGGGCTCGTCAATTTCGTTGAACAGGTAACGCTTGCCCTCAATAGGGGGTTTGAATTCCGACAGGTCAGCTAGTATGATCGACTCATCTTCAGCACCCAAGGAATTTTCTGACAGCGCCACTGGGGAGGAAAATGCACATATCAAGGTGGCAATAAGAAACAGAGAAACCGTTTCACGGGATGATTCGGTGAAACTTCTCATGCCCACCACTCCGTCTGAGTCCACTCCCCAATCGTCCAGAATACGTATTTTAACACCGATGGAGCATCGTTCATACATGTCAAGGCACGCCCGACCCTGTGTGCCCATCGCCATTGCACTTTTCCTGTCAATTTCAATGCCCGTGAGCGGACTGGATCACGCAGATGCCGCCGAGGAACGACAAATCTCCCTAGTCAAAGCAATCAGTCACGACCCTGAAGCATTCACCCAGGGCCTCGAGGACTATGATGGGGTGACCATTTTCGAGAGTACGGGGCTGTACGGGCATTCTAGGTTGCGTGAGATTAATCTCAGCAACGGAGAGGTTGTCCGGGAGGTCTCAATTGATGAATCACTTTTCGGCGAAGGTATTACGATTTATGGGGAAACCGTGATAATGCTAACTTGGAAGGCGGGAAAGGCATTTGTTTTCGATTTGAGTGACCTGTCCATAAAGGGTAACTTCACTTACGAAGGGGAAGGATGGGGGCTTTGTTTCGACGGGCATAGTTTAGTTATGTCCAACGGAACATCCGAAATTTCTTTTCTCGACCCAGATACCTTCGAGAAAAGAAGAACTATTTTGGTAACATGGGACGGTCAGGCAGTCGATCGCCTAAACGAACTCGAGTGTGTAGGTGGAACGATATATGCAAATATCTGGGGCCAAGACCACATTTTGGCAATCAACTCCTCCTCTGGAGTGACCGAATTCTTCGTATCTGCAACATCTCTGTCTGAGAGTCAAGGAAGGAATAGTAACGAGGTTTTGAATGGCATCGCCTTCGACCAAACAAGTGGGGGCTTTTGGATTACTGGGAAGAATTGGACTCAAATTTACCTCGTTAGTTTTGAGCCAACCGACGTACCGTTTTCTGACGGAGACACGGAAGCCCTGGTAGCCATTCCAGAATCATATCAATTCGGAATTATCCTGGCTTTTTCTATCCTAGGCCTATCCCTTGCCAGGTATTACAGCCGTGAATATAATCGACCACCGGGGACTGAAAGACAACAGCAGCCACTGCCCGCGGAGGGCCCACCCAAGGAATGAGATGATGGATGAAGGGGAAGATGTCCAAGGCGGCATCGATATAGGTTACTTCCTAGAAGACCTCTCACATGACCCGTCTACTAGGTTGGCCGGCGCCATCTTGATTATCGCCGGAAGCCTGATGGGGGCGATGTTGGGCATTTTGCTAATCTCCGCTGATCCCGGAGAGGTGCTTTCCGGGACTCTCGAATCAACAGACAGGTATGCAGACGTCTCAGGGATTGTCAACTCGGCACTAACGGACAATAAATCTGGAGGAGAACCGGTGGAAGGAGTCACAGTCCGTCTTCTCAATGAAGATGGAACCACTACGGGGAGGGAGGTCGAGACTGACTCAAACGGACGCTTCAATATCCCCGAAGTCCTTCGAAACCCCTCGATACTCTATGTCAGCCACCCGGGAAACAACACCACAAAGGTATTGCTTATTCCGGGTGACCACGCGCAGATTGCTATCACCCTGACGCCTGGGAATGGTGAGCAGACCCTAGATATGAGGGGACAGAGCCACCTCGGAGAGTCCGTTCTCATTGCCACATCGATTGCAATACTGACTCTAATGCTCGGTCTTGCGGGCATTTCTGGTGGAGTCGAAGCATATAGGGGGAGTAGCTACAGGAGGGCATGGTGGCTTTCCTTCCTCGGACTATGGAGCAGAGGGATGATATTTATCGGGCCACTGCTAATATTGATTGGCATGGCGCTCATCACACTGACAAAGGAACAGTTTTCTGGAGATGCCAACTAGGCTTTCGGGAGGTGTCTTGTGTATCTGTTCGCAATAGAGGGCGGCGATGGTAGCGGCAAGGGACTAGCAACTAAAATGCTGTCAGATGTCTTGGATCGTGAATTCTCATTCCTATCCGTGGATTCTACTGCCGAACCACGAAGGGACCACCCCTTGGGACGTCTGGCAATCGATTCAGTAAGGAAGAGATCGATGACGCCCGAACAGGAGGCGGGTTTGTTTGCCGCTGATAGGTTGGACCACTCTCATGGTTGGATACTGCCTCGCCTGTCTGAAGGAAGAGCAGTTGTTAGCGAGAGGAACATACACTCCTCACTCGTATACCAGGGCATCGTTGGCCGACTCGGGGTTGAGCGGGTGGCTCACATGAATGCCGCTGCCCTTGTGCCCGATCTGTGCATATGGGTGGACTGTGACCCCGAGATCGCAATTAAGAGGATTCAAAGGGAGACACTCCGGGGAATCTCGAACAAAGAGGAATATTTCGAAACCACGGATTTCCAAATCAAGATTCGAGATGGTTACCGATCACTGCTATCCGGAGAAACTGAAATGCCAACACCATTCGATATGGGCGCGATCTTGGGTCCGATTTCGAACGAGAGCTCCGAGCAGCATTTTAGGCGCGTGCTCACTGATGGCATCAGGTCTTTCCTACACAAGAGGCCAGCGCCGATCAATGTCGATCAAGAGGAGGTGGATCAGCACCAGATTCTACTAATGGTCCGATCATCAAAAGGTCAAAGCACTCTTGGTGACCTAGGACTTGAACCATCAAAGAGAAAATCCGATTGGTTGAGAGGGAGCTCCCCATGGAAGATACTCAAATCAGCCCAAGACAGTCATGAAGGGGTTCTTTCCTCCGCCTCCGAGAAAGAACTTCTTTACATGCCGAAGAACATTCTCAATCATTCAGTTTCTTCAATCTGTGGAACTTTGTCTCTACTTCACAGCGCTGATGTCTCCGAACTGCGTTCTGCCATGGGGCCAGTTAGGTGTATCTCAGAGCGTCATACCCAGAGAATAATCAAGTTTCTGCACGACCACTCAGCTTGGGTCTCACAACATAAGACCCTGATTGGAAGAGAGGCCCCACGCTCGCAACTGAAGGACGATCATTTCCCATTTGGAAGACTAATTCTGGCAATTTGGCCGTTTAGAGGCGCAATCAGTAAGTGGCAGGCGGCGAATCCTAAAACACACATTAGATTCTCTATGGGCCAGATAATCAGGACAGGCCGATATGCTTCCGCAGTCAGCGAAACCTTGTCCAGACTGTCTATTCTGGGTTGTGGGATTGACGGGCAAACTCCACCGAGGAGCGAGAAGGAACTAGTCGATTGGTGGCTTGCTAAGTGAATTTTTCACTTGATTACTAGGCTCGCATTCGCTGGGAGGCCCACGCTGTCCGCCGAATCAAACAACCTCGGTCTTGCAGAAAAGACGGACGAAAACCACCAACCACCAACCAGGCCAGCTACGAACCCAGTTATCACCCTAGTTGGGTTGGTTGACTCGTAAGAGTCTAGGAACAGCTGAGTAAAACCATCTATTGCCATCGGGGTTAAACCAACTCCCAAGATGGCGAAAACAGCCATTAGCCTGAAATCCTTCAGATAGATGGGAACTAACCAGTCATCCGGGAAAACTGATAGGAAACTGTCTCGCACAGTCCATCTGTTGAGGCCCCTGAAACCGAAAACAGCGCACCCTATTGCGAAACCCAGCAATATTCCTATGTCACGGGAACAAACCGGCATTTGATTTCCATTGATTTCCCATGATCTCTGGTGCTTTTGATGACAGTTCAGATCGCCCAATCCATAGGCAACCGCCCAGACCGGATTCAGTTCTGTCCAGGCAAATGTACCTCCGTGCTGAGACTGGTCATGGCCCACTACCCCTCCTTCCATATGGCCCTCATTGCCCCAACTACCATGGTATGGATAATCTAACGCATTTGCCCTCCCTGAAAGTTCTGGGACTGTGTCAAAAGGTAGCATGTAAGGGGCGATAAAGCATAACAGGAGGTATCCTCCAGCCACACCCCCGAGAATTCTGCAAACCCTGATCTCCCGAGTCCGCTCTTGGAGGCCGTTCTTCAATGAAGCTAGACTGCCAATCAGGTCACTCGCCACGAATCTCCCACCCTCCGAATCGATTTCACCGTTTGGTATGATTGATGCATCATCGAAGAGGGCAATAGGTAGGCAGTTGATATCCGAACTTATGCCTCTAGGACGTTTAACTCCGAGGTCAGTAGATTAGTCAGCCAGTCATGAAGCTCCTCGCTCCCCATCTCCACCAGTGTTGAGTTAAGGAATGCAGCAATTAGGGCACTCCGTGCTTCTGAAGGGTCGAGACCTCTGGCCTCCAGGTAAAACAATTGATCTTCGTCGATTGGTCCGTTAGCCGTCCCATGCCCACAACCCACTACTTCATTTTCTAAAACCTCAAGCTCGGGAATGGAGTCAGCCTCGGCGTCTGGAGACAACAAAAGATTGTGGAAGATTTGGGCAGCATCGGCCCCCTTCGAGCCTTCATACACCCTGAGCATACCCGTTCCGATGGTTCTGCTCGCACCCCCACAAGCAGAGTGCCAGGATAGTCTGCTGAAGGTTTGTGGAGCCTCGTGATGAATCTCAATGTGATGATCGATGTGCATTTCATTCACAGCAAGTATCGATCCAAGCACCCTTAGGTCCCCCCCGGGTTCTCCCATGAGATATCGGAGGTCGGCCTTGGTCTGTTTGGATCCAGACGATATGGTACCCGCACGCAGCTGGGCATCTCTGCCCACGCTAATGGAGTCCATCCTCAACAGGTTTCCATCACTCATCTCACCTATCACGATGTCTTTAACAACGGCTCCTTCCTTGATGATCCCTGTTCTCAATAGCCCGCACCACTCTCCAGGACCCCTCACTCTAGTGATTAACTCCAGCTCTGCCAAATTTCCTACATCAATTGAGAGGTGTATGGCTGTTGAGGGCACCTCTGTAGTGATGTTAACAACCACAGGATGGTCACATTTGAGGCCATCCTCCACCCTGAGCGTCCACTTGGATTCCGATGATATTGCCCGTAGGAATGATCCTGCCACCACATCTTCCTCCGGCAGATCAATTTCGAGAGGCACCCCTCTCTCGAGGATTACTCCCTCCGGAGACGGGCCTCCATCGAGACTCGACAACGAGATGCCAACCGTTTCCATTTGTGGAATTTCCGAGACCACACCAGTTGGATGGGCACGCCGCCAGGGTGTGTAGCGCCAAAGGTGGGAAGACTTGCTTGGCTCGCTAAGGGCTAGATAATCAGTGGCAGGATCCATTTCCCCCCCCTCAGCCAATGCTGCCTTCCATTTCTAATGCCATAAGCTGGTTTAACTCGACTGCGTATTCCATTGGCAGCTCACGGGTAAAGGGTTCGAAGAATCCGTTGACAATCATGGCCAACGCCTCCTCCTCCGAGTGCCCCCGACTCATTAGGTAGAACAACTGTTCATCGCTAACCTTCGAGACGCTGGCCTCATGTTCGCATTTTGCGGTGGGATTTGCCACCTCCATGGTCGGATACGTGTCAGAGCGACTGGCTTCATCGAAAATCAGAGCGTCACAGACAACGTTAAGCTTGCAGTTCTCTGCCTTTGGGGAGACTGTGACCAGCCCCCTATAGGAACCTCTGCCACCATTTTTGCTTATACTCTTGGAGAGGATTTTGCTAGTCGTATTGGAAGCAAGATGGTGAATCTTGGCACCAGCGTCCTGGTGCTGCCCTTCACCGGAGTATGCAACTGAGATTACTTCGGCATGGGACCCCTCTCCCTTCAAAATAACAGCAGGATACTTCATCGTCAACTTGCTACCAATGTTCCCGTCGACCCATTCTATCTTGGAATTCTCATGCGCTATTCCGCGCTTGGTAACGAGGTTGAACACGTTAGCGCTCCAGTTCTGAACAGTAGAGTAGCGAATGTGGGCGCCTGGTAGCGCAATCAACTCAACTACGGCGGAATGTAATGAGTTCGTCGAGTAGGTCGGAGCGGTACATCCCTCCACATAGTGGATGCTGCTGCCCTCATCAGCAATTATCAGGGTACGTTCGAATTGCCCCATGTTCTTCGCATTAATTCGAAAATATGCCTGCACCGGCATCTCCACGCGAACGCCCTTTGGAATGTAGATGAACGAGCCACCAGACCAGACTGCAGTATTCAGTGCTGCGAACTTGTTGTCAGTAAGAGGGACCACAGAACAGAACCACTTCTTGACCAATTCCGGATATTCCCGGAGACCGCTGTCCATGTCCAGAAAGATTACGCCCCGTTTCTCCAGATCTTCTCTTATGCTGTGGTATACAGCTTCGGATTCATACTGGGCCGTAACCCCAGAGAGCCACTTCTGCTCAGCTTCGGGAATTCCGAGCCTGTCAAATGTGTTGCGTATATCATCCGGAACATCGTCCCAGTTCTTTTCGGTGGATTCCGAGGAGCGAAGATAGTAGCAGATACCATCGAAGTCAATTTCTTCTAGCATTGGGGTATTGCCCCAATTTGGCATCGGGCGCTCCACAAAGTGCCGATAGGCCTTGACCCTGAAGTCTGTCATCCACTTCGGCTCACCTTTGAGGGACGAAATCTCACGCACAACCTCCTCCGATAGGCCGAAGTCAAATCGGATTGTCGAGTTCTCAGGATCGTGCCAGCCGGCCTTGTAATCCCCCACGGCCCCTCTAGCTTCATGGTTGGCAGTCATTGGGCAACACCTTCAGCCCCCGCCTTTTCTAACCACTCGTAGCCCTCCTCTTCGAGTTTTCCAGCGAGCTCAGGGCCATCCGAAGCAACTATCTTGCCGTCAATCATTACGTGCACCCTGTCTGGCTGCACATGCTCCAGAATTCTAGAGTAGTGCGTAATGATCAGGGCGCCAGAACGATCATCGCTTACTGCTGACCTGATTCCCTCTGCAACCGTCTTTATCCCATCTATGTCCAGTCCGCTGTCAGTCTCATCGAGTATTGCAAGCCTAGGCTTTAGCAGCATCAATTGCAAGATCTCGAAACGCTTCTTCTCCCCTCCACTGAAACCGTCATTGACGTATCTCGATAGAAAGCTTCGAGGGATGCTGAGGGTATCCATAGCCTCGTTCAGATCTTTCCTGAAGCTCGCTCCCTTGGCCGCCGCCGCCCCTCTGATTTTAGCGACACTTTTCCTTAGGAAGTTACCAACTTGCAAACCAGGAACAGATTGGGGGTACTGAAATGACAGGAATACGCCTTTACGAGCCCGCTCCCATGCATCTAACTCTAGCAAATCTTCGCCCCCCAGTAGCACCTCGCCTTCCTGGATATCAAAATCTGGGTGCCCCATTATGATGTTGGCAGCAGTGGTCTTTCCACTTCCATTACGGCCCATAATTGCATGAATCTCCCCCGGAGCAATCCTGAGGTTAACTCCCTTGAGGATCGGAGTCTCATCTATCGAAGCGTGTAGATCAACTACCTCCAAAAGTGGAATCTCTGCATCACTTGCTCTTTCCATATTTCCACGCTGCTACAACCCCTTTTCAATGTCTGCATAGGCTTCAATCAGTCTAAATCTGATAACTCGTCGCCCAAACATGGCGAAACGGGGAAATGGCGATCTCTCGCAACCAGATCCGCTCGTGGAGAATTATCGCGTCCAAATTGGAGCATCGATGGATAAGGAGGCCGCAAAGAGAATCAAAGAATCTCACGATCCCAGTGAAATTTATCGCCTCCAGAAAATTTCGTTAATCGACCTGTGGTCGAAAAACGATCCCGATTTGATTCCCGCACTTATGGCACGCCTCGGTCCCGTCAGGGCTGCATTGGACGGCCATGGAGGGGGGCTGGTTGTTAAACAGGCTATCATTGAAGATCTAATGAACGGAAGGCAAGCCATTTCGCTGGTCCTCGATCTTGATGGCGCCTGTGTTTCATGCGGGGCTGCTCCGGGGACCCTGAAGGGAATCCAGGATGATCTGCTAATTGACCCAGAGGTCATTTCAGTCCAATTCAGCTCCGAAATGCTCGACTGGTTCGATGATTTGCAGCGAGACTTCGTCCTCAAGCACGGAGGGGTAACTTTCGTTTAACAAACCTGCTTCATGAGATATTCTATTGCTCCGGGAGAGAATCCCAGCACTGTAACTTCCTGTCCTTCAATCAGGTCCACCACGTTCTTCGCCTCACCAGCCAAATCATATCCCCCTGCCTTACCGGCCCAAGAGTCACTTTCAATAAGCCGCACCATCGTGTCTTCATCTAAATCCCCAAACTCGACAATTGAGAATTCGGTCCAAACCCAAAAGGTCCAACCATCCTTGATTTCTACCCCCTCCAAATCTGCTCCTGGAGGGCGCAATATTCCCGTTGACGACCAAACCCGGTGTCTCCTGCCTGACAGTCTCAGTAGCATGGATACGGCAGAACTCCGATCTCGTGGCTTCCCCATGGCAATCAGCGAGTCATCTGGATCCTCGACCAAAGTGTCCGCGACGACGATATAGTCTGGGAGTTCTGAACCCCCTGAATCATCAATCTCGGCTATTGCTGCCTTAGCCTTGGATATACACACTTCCTCGACCTGAAAACCAACGCCTATTCCAGTCGCCGGAGAAGGCTCTTCATCATTCAATGAGGAAAAATCAAGCTCTGCTTCGGCACCTTGTAACCGGTCACTAAGCCACATTCGCCGTCTGGAGGAGGCAGTTGAAAGCAGAACCTTAGCC
Source organism: uncultured Candidatus Poseidoniales archaeon (assembly GCA_964563355.1). Taxonomy (GTDB): domain Archaea; phylum Thermoplasmatota; class Poseidoniia; order Poseidoniales; family Thalassarchaeaceae; genus UBA36. The sequence continues at coordinate 94,884 of CAZLVU010000001.1, read as the reverse complement.
ATTTTTGGCCCTCAGGAACCCACTTTCTCATCGCAAATTGGGCATCTGGTCGACGTCAGGCTCGAACTTAGTACGAATCTCCCACCGCAGTTCACACACACGACTGGGCGGCTGGCTTGATCAGCACTTGGGGGATCGAATTCAGTGGGAATACTGGGAATGGGTTCGACGGCCTCCATTTCCATTGGCCCCTCCGCCCCCCCCTCTTCAGTTTCTATCCTGCTTTCCCTACGTGCCCTTCTTCCGGCCGATCCGCTGAGTTCACTTTCAGGCTCATCTGAGACAACTACCTCTACCTCGTTGGACCCCACAGCCAAGTCTGTCTGTTCTATTAAGTCCACAACATCTTCTTCCATCAGAACGCTTTCAGATTCATCGACCAACCTCTTCCTTCCGGCCCACCTAACTCCCTGGGCAGATAGCGAGACGATGGTGACGGCGCCAAGAATAAGTACAGCGAATGCAACCCCTATCACAAGTATCTCGAAATTCGACTCGTCAAGCCCCAAGGAGTATCTCAATCTTTCAGCTAGGGTACGATCCTTCGTGCCACCGTCATCGTCGATTAGCGACCGAATTTGCCACCCACTTGGCGACGAAAGGATCATCACGGTTTCTCCAACCTCGGAGAATCGGTCAATTTGATCGAATTGACCCGAAACTATCCTGTTTGACAGGCCTATCCAGTTGTCCTCATGGTCGATGACCCCATACTCTACTTGGGGGCCACTGGGGCCAACGTGGTCGTAAATCACTTGGACACCTCGCTCAGTCTCGACGATTCCAATTTTCCCTAGCCCCCTTGCGGGAAGCCTTGCCTCCATCCCCTCAACCGATCTGAAAGTAGAGTCAGCAACAATTGCGACCAACTGGGAGTCCTGCGGTCTCCCCTCCCTCCATAAGGCTACGATACGTTCCTTCTCGTCTTCTTCCTCCACGATTACTGTCATCTGCGGTAAAGCAGCCTCATCACCTATTGCCTTCCTGTAGGACCAAGTTGCTTGCTCGATTCCCCCATGTGCGTACCATAGCCCTAACCTATCCACTCCCGTGGAATCGTTCCTGATCGTCTGGTAGAGGATATGTGCCTGCTCAAACCCGAATTCTATGGCTAGTGGGTCAGAATTTGCGGGGGGGACATCGATGTCAGAAATTATGCTCCGTTCTATTTTCCAGTCAGAGGAGGAAACCGGTGCGTCAGCATGCAAGAGGAAGATATTGGTGATATCCTCCATAGTTCCCCCTGTGAAGAGGTCCCTATGGTAACCTGCTACGAGAATTTCAGTCTTGCTGACATCCATGTCTATTCCCCAGTACTTCCCATCGGACAGCGGGATTCCCTCAAGCAAGTCTTGGGTGGGGGTCATCTTGCATGTCGGATCAATGGTAGAATAGCTGAGAGTCTGCATCAAGAAGCCGTTCGTATCCATGTACCTTCTAGTCCAAACCAGATGTGCAAAGCCATCATCTGTACCTCTGACGACTAAATCCCCTGACCACCTATCCTCCATTACGTTACTGCATTCTATCAGGGATTTGCTTGGAGTCAATCTGTACAAGAATAGTGCCCCATCCTTCTCACTGATCAGAATCCCCCCTTCCTCCTCATCCAGATTGATAATTTCTATCGGCTCCTCACCGACATTCAGTTCCGCAGGTCGGGGGCCAGTAAGTGTGGTCCTGTCGACCAGAATAGATTTGCTGTAGACGTTATTAGACCAGTCCAAGTCAGTTCCGTTGTCTAGGATGACGTTGACTCGAAGCTCTTTGGGGCCTGAAACGTTGAACTCTACGAGGAAAGACAGCGAGGTGTGCGAACCCCCCAGTATGAATGCAGCATCGGACGCCCCCACTTGCTCCCATCCCCTATCTGTGAGGACTTCTAGGGATCCTTCTACTCCGATTGCCTGGGTTGAGCCCAGGTTATCGATCCGTGCCTCAACAAGGATTTGCTCGTAGGGACGAGGGACTACTGGGGTGGTAGTCATCCCTCCGGGCCTAATTGCCAGGTCTATTCCGGGTGGCCTGGGGAGTACAGTAAAATCACCCGAGAGGACATTATTTGACTCGTCCAATTCTTCGATAGTGTCCAAGGGGTCAATTCTGATGGAAACCTCGGGATTTCCCTGATTGCTAGGGTTCCAGAAAAGGACCACGTCTACATAAGCCCCAGTGTCGATGCTTGGTATGACGTACTCGTCTTTCCTCGCCCAATCTTCCTCGAGAATGATACCTATGTCATTTGCAGCCTTGTCACCAGTGTTCCTAATTGTAGCCCTCACCTCTAGGAACGTGTTCACGTATGCTTCGGCCATGGGGATGCCAAACTCTTGTACAGAGATGGACTTGCTGACGAACGTCAAGTCTGGCATCGGCGGCACGTTGTCCACCGTGACTAACCTCCGAACCTCCTCAGAAATCACCCCAGGAGCACTGATGACCCTTACCGAGAGCCTGTATTCACCGTCTTTGAGCGTGGTCGTGTCCCAGTAGAAACTCCAATCCTCCCATCCGTAGTCATCCTCTACGCACTTTGTCACATAGGTGCCTTCTCCTTGATTTTGAACCACATAGTCTCTGAACATATGTGCGCAATAGGGATGCCCGTGCCAGTGGGGGGAGAAGAACCCCTTTGAGTCGGTACTGGAGGAGGAGTGCTCCGCGTCATAATCGTCTCCGAGATTGTCGTCGTAGAGGGCGCCATCCACCCACTCTTCGTTATCCAACCTCCACTGTATTGTTGCATTTTTCACAGATTGGAATTGCCCGTGAACTCTTACATCGCCATTGATTTCAGTCTGCCCACTCGGCCCCTCGAGAGTAATGTTCAGCTTTCCCACCGGGTATTCGAAAACCGTCAGATTACTCCACTTATTTTCGAAGTTTCTAGCGGCAACTTCTGCAGTCACCAAGACTTCTACGTACTCCTCTGGGAGGTCGGGTACGGCGAAGGGAGTTGTCCAGTTGGTGATGCCAATTGGATTTCTCCAGTCAACAATAGTCGACCTCTCTTTGGGTTTGTCCGCTGCTTTCCTATACTCAATCTGCACTCTGACTAGGATCTCCTCTATCGTCCCATTTTCCTCGGAAGCCTTGTTCATGTGACCTCGGAGGTTGTACGACTCCCCTTCAATGACCCAGGAGAATTTTGTCGGACTCTCTATGTCGACCCAATGGCCCTTTCTAGGTGTCCCAGGCCCCCCACTCTGGTTACTCGTGGCGGTTCCGAACATCCCTCCAACCACGTCTCCCCCATCGATAATTCCGAAACCGTATCTGGCGTTCCAAGGCTCTCCCTGGTGGGTTTCGTCCACAGGCCAGCTTGTCCTGAACTCTGAGTGGCTCATGAGGAAATCCCTAATCCCCTTACTGCGTTCCAATCCCGCTTCATCTTCGTCCATGAACGGCATATTCCTAACCTTGCCAATCTCCATCATAATTGCAATCAGGCCAGCCACGGCTGGAGTAGACATGCTTGATCCAGATTTCTGCACATAGTCGTCTGATGCCCTATTGACCTCTGATCCAGGAATTATTCCACTCGATTCTGCGTGCTTTGCTGAGTTAATATTCGAACCCGGCGCAACAACCCATGGCTTCAACTCGTCATACGACTCACTGTCACCGTCGTCTTGCCTAGGCCCGTAGTTTGAATTGGGGGAAATAATGTCATCATTCCTCTGAATCGTATTTTCGTCATCCAACCAACCCACGGTAATTGCCGTATCCGCAGAACCAACCGAGTTGACGTTGTTCTCCCCGTCGTTACCTATTGCTGCAACGCATACCAAACCGGCCTCAGAAGCCTGGTTCACCAGATTAGCCTCTGCCGAGTTCCCTTCCTCGTTGTTGTCGCCAACGGTACTGGCCCTGCCAAAAGACATGGAGACAACATCAATGCCATCACTGGAAGCGTTGTTCCCCCATTTCGTGTCCTTGTTGTTGATGACCCATTGTAGCCCGGCAAGTATGGACTGGGAGTTTCCACCGCCATAGTCCTCCATGACCTTAACATCAACCAAGTATGATCCCGGTGCATATCCTTGAACGATTCGGGAGGAGTCGCCAGTGCCGAGGGCTATTCCGGCGACGTGCGTTCCATGACCATCACCGTCATCTGGGTCCTCCTCATTGCAGCCCCCCTGCCCAATTCCAGTTGAATCGCATCCAGCAACCCACTTGGGATCAGTGAGGTCATCTGGCTCCTTTTCATTGTCATTGTTATTGTCGGAGAAATCATCCAGTGAGAAGTGCTCATTGTCTACTCCAGTGTCCAAAATCGCTATCACGATGCCCGAGCCATGGTAGCCCAAGCCTCTGATTGTTTCATCGTACGTTCCTGATGGCCTGACCTTTGATCCTCTGGTTGCCTTGTCCAAGTAAGGCACAATTACATTCTGCTCCTCTACTAGCATCACACCGTCCAGCTCCCAAATTTCAACCAATGAGCTGACTGGCACGTGATCGAGGACAATAGCATCTAGGTGGTCCATCACCATGAACCAAGACCCCTCCTCAGACCACCCTCTGCTAACTATTGCATTCCTAAGGGCTTCAATATCTGATTGGCCAGGGTGCCAGGCATAATGGACAATGATGGCAACAGTGGGCACGCCATCCTCGCCAACTATTGATGTCTTAGAAACCGATTCCCTTTCCCCTGAAAGAATCAACTGTAAACGATCATCCATACCATTAGAATCTGAGTCAGACCAGAATCCATGCCACCAGCCGAAATCCATCACAGGGGCCCCCGAGTCCAATGGAGAATGACTTGGCGACCTGTCCTTAGGGGGGCAGGTCTCAGACCCACACATTAGGATGGGGGGGCTTTGGACAGGGGCCGCAGCAGGGTCATCTCTGATTTCATTGAATTCACCCATTCCTGAGGTCACTCCCGCCGAGGAATCCAAAATGATTACCATTATCCCAACCAGGATTGGCAGCGCACTTCCAGGCACCTTACGCATGGCTCTCGAAGAGAGCCAAAATCTTGCTAGGTTTAATTCCATACCACTAATGGGGCAAAAACTGGGCCATTATGGCCACCTGATGTGATTTGCTGAGATAGAACACCGAAGTTCGAAAACACCCCCACTATCTATCCCTCTCAGCTCTCCCTCACAAATCGGACAAATAGCATTCTCAGCCAATTCCTCGAGCCATGCTCTCCGAGTCTCCAACTCGTCCCCTTCATCACGAAGTCTGGATAAAACTCTGGCGGCATGTCCTTCAAGTGGCTTTCCAACCTCCGTCCAGGGATCGTTGTCCAGACTCCCCATCCGAGCAATTGCCTGTTCTCGCATGGCCTGCACCCGAGAAACGCCCGATGCAGGCTGACCGTAATCGTCCAAAGGGCTGGGCCCCCCTCTAGCTATCGGCCTTGCAAGAATGTAGGCTAGGAAGAAACCTCCAACGTGTGCCATGTGGGCTATATTGTTCTCTCCTGCGGTTCCACTCTGGATCGAGTAGATTTGGAATACTTCTAATCCTAGGCGAAAGAAGGCGATTAGCCACACCGGCCATGCCCTAATTAGAAACAGAAGCGGAAACTCAATCTTGTCATCCGGCCAGCAGGCCATGTAGGCACCTAGCAGCCCGAAGGCCGCACCACTGGCACCAATAGCGGGATTCATCGAATCTGGATGGGAGGCAATCCATGCTATGTTGCCACCCAACAACCCAAGGAAATATACTGCAATCCATCTCTTCGGTCCGAGGCGCTGTTCAAGCGGGACCCCCGCGAGAGCGATAACCAACACATTTCCGAGGACGTGAATGAAGTCGGCGTGCAACCAACCAGAGGTTATGATCCTATGAAAATGTGCAGGACCTCCTATTGTTGACTGGGCCACAGCTGGGATACTCTGAGAGCCGGTGAAAATGGCAGGGATTACGCTGAAGATATGGATCGGATAGAATTCGAATAATTGAGAATTCATCATAGAGAGAGTGAATTGCACGAACATCACAAGTAACAGCGAGAGAACCATTGCCAGGGCTACGCTGGTCTCGTTTCGAATCGCAGAGATGAAGGGTCCCAGTGCGACTGAGAGCATCACTATCACCCAAATGAAATCCGTCGCCTCCAGGTAGCTCCAAGAAACATCACTGTCAATTCCGACCGACTCCATAACACAGGCCCCGTTGCCCGGTCACCAAGAGTCCTTCGTAGCAATGGAACACTCATACGAAGATGCTCCATCGCCCGGATATGGCACTACCCCCAATTGCCACAGCCAGCGGTATAGAGGTTTACAGAGGCCCTCACAAAGTCCTTTCTTCTGCTACTGTATCCCTCCACGGTGGCGAGGTTGTCGCAATTATCGGTGAAAATGGATCTGGGAAGTCTACACTGATCGAATCATTTGTCGGAATTCTGCCTCTGCGTTCAGGTGAGGTTTCATGGAGTACTCGTTCTGGCGGTCAAAGACTGGTAAGGGATTCAGACGGTAGGAGAAACGCTCCCCCTCCGATGGGCCTGACCCTACAAAGGGACGGCATGTGTGGGGAACAGACTGTCATCGAGAGACTTTCTTCTGCCCTCTCGGTCGCTGGATTATTCCCGAATAGAGGCAGATTACTCGAACTTTTGGAGGAATGGGGGCTCTCTCACAGGTGGGATAGCAGAGTTGCACATATTTCTGGGGGTCAGAGGAGACGCCTCGCGCTCCTTTGCGGATTAGCTCCGGCCGCACTAAGCGACCATCCCCGCGCAGTCTTGCTCGACGAGCCATCCGAGGGACTGGACTCCTCCTCAAAGAAACTGATGAGGGGTTGGCTCAGGTCCCTCGCGTCCATTGGCCATGGCGTTTTGGTTTCTACTCATGACAATGAGGTTGTAGGCTGCGCTGATCGAGTCATCACAATACGCGCCCAAGCTCTTTCGGAAGCCCCAGGAGATCCTTCCGATGAGTTTGCGGAGCTTCCAATCCCCTGCCCCTCAATGGATCCCAGCCCTATCGCCTCCCTGGTAAAATGGGGCATTACTATGGAACTTAGGAACCCTATCGATACCATCGGGCGAGCCACCCCTGCCCTCGTTGCAATCCTTCTAGCCTATTCGTTGGTTGGGAGCCTCGACATGGCACTACACAGCAGTGACCTCCTAGCAGCGCTAATACTCGCTCCGGCATTCATTACTGCTGTTGCTTCGCCGGCCATTTCCGGGAGGCTCGCAGAGGATGATTGTGGCCGTTGGTGGAATGCCGTGGTTGGACCAATGGCCCGCCCTGCAAACTCAATTGTGGGGGCTTCCCTTGTACTCCCGATTCCTCTAACCTACCTTTCGTGGGTTTTGTTGGGTGGCTCGGTCGATTCCGCAACCTCTTCCGAGGTTCTGAGATGGCTGTGGCTACCTGCCCTGTCCATGCTTGATTTGGCCGTTGCAGCCACAGCTTTGCATCTGCTGCCCTCAGAACTTGCAAGGGGAAGTGCAGTTCCGGCTTCGCTTCTCCTAGTAGTTCTGGTTTGGCCCTTCTTGGAGTTGACCGAAGCTCTGGCAATGATTATTGATGATGGGATGACCATATCCCTAGAATTGAACGAACCTATCGCAACCTGCCTGATTGCCAGCGTTACTTCTGCCCTGGTTTGGCTCGTGGCAGTGTTGATTCCTGATTCGTGAGGAATAGCATTCTTGACCAAACCGCTAATCGCAATTCCATGCCCGGCGTGAAGTCCGTTGGACTCGCCCTCACCTCGACTGGTCTAGCTGGTGCACTGGCAACAGCATTTCTTGGGTTCTTCTGGGCGCCCATGGTCGACCCAGAAGCTTGGAACGCACCAGAGGCATACAGGATTCTGTACTGGCACGTTCCTTTCGCATGGGCTTCCTTCCTGTCATTTTGCCTCCTTTTTGTCGGTGCCACTTCTTGGTATCTGTATCGTTCCGAAAGGGGTTGGAGGATGGTTGTTACCGGTTCAGAATTGGGCTTGCTTTTTGGCTTAGGGGTGATTACTTCTGGGCCCATTTGGGGGTTGGCTGAGTGGAAGGTGCCATGGGACTGGGGAGATCTACGCCTCAACACATTCGCACTCCTGACATCGGTGGCGTTATTTCTTGTCCTATCCATACGCAGCCAGCCGGACGGAGAGGGGACCAGGGACACTCTTTCAGCGGTCGGCCTCTTTGGGTTCGCACTAGTCCCGATTACCGCCATGGCGACAACTTGGTTCCAATCCTCTCATCCTGGAGTCGTGATCGTTGAGAGCGACGAGACCGGTCTAGACCCCCAGATCCTCATGGTCCTCCTATTGGGGGCAGCGTCTTTTCTAGTCCTTTTTGCAGGCCTCGTGGCTTTGTCTACAGCAATCCAGGAACTCCAAGAAGAGATGGAGGAAATGCAGAGGACCTTAGATGGGGAGGCACTTTGATGACAGGAATGATCAACGCAATAATTGCCTATTTTTTCCTCTCTGCATTGCTCGGTATTTACACTATTCACCAGATTAATCTACTCGAAGACCTACTGGCAAGAGTGGAAGGCCCGGAGCCCAAATCCGACGAATAATCCTCCTCCCTACGCCCTCGGAAGCCTTCTAACGGGGAGTCCGGGCGAAGCACCGGGGAGTTCCGTGGCCGGAGGAGCATTCTGCATCGCATGCGGATCGGACCCGCCCCTGTCCTCGGACAGGCTGTGCGAGGGTTGCCTAAGGAAGAGAACCACGCTTTCCAAGATGCCCGACCGAATCCAGCAACACCGATGCTCAAAGTGTGACTCCTACGAGATTAAGGGCCAATGGTCAAAGATGGACGAGGGGGGTATCGCCGATCTGAGGATTAGAGAGAATCTTGTTCTTGAGGGTCGTGCATCTAAGGTGGAAGTAAACTTCTCTCTCCAGTCTATTGACGACAGAACGAGTCGTTTGCACGTGGAAGTGCATGGCACCATAGAAGGACACGGTTTTCAAGACTCCCACACCCCTCTACTCCAGACCAGTAATGCGATTTGCACGGCATGTACTAGAAAGGCGGGAGACTACTTCGAGGCTACGGTCCAACTTCGTTCGGCAGGAAGGAAGTTGGACCCCGACGAGCTAGCAGATCTACGGTCAACCTTGGATGATTTAATCGAGTCTATGGAGGACAATCCAATGTTCTTCGTTAGCAAGGAGGGCCCAGTCCCGGGTGGGTGGGATATTCAACTGGGTTCCAAGTCTCTAGCTAGGAGTTGGGGCAGGAGACTCGTTAAGGCATTTGGAGGCTCAGCCAAGGAGAGCTCCACAGTTGTCGGAGTTAGCGACGGTGCCGATGTAACGAGATTGACATTGAGTTACCGAAAACCAGCCTACTCTATTGGGGACGTGGTCCGACATAGGAAAGCCCTCTGGCTGGTCGACAGCTGGCAGAAGGACGGACCTATCCTCAGGAGACTAGATCACCTTGAGAGAACGGGAGCCACGTGGAGGGACATGGAACCCTCCGTTGTGGCCTGCAGGAAGCAGGATCAGCAAGTAGTTCAGATTCTCAACCGTGATAGCTCCGCAGCAGAGTTCATGGATCCCTCTGACTACAAGATGGCGACCGTTGCCCTGCCCTATGACGACGATGGGGTCTCCCAGGAAATTCGCATCGGCTTCATAGATGGGGAATGGTTGGCAGTCCCTGTCAGGAACAGGGGGGATGAAGGTTGACTGAAAGGGATTTTGAAAAATTGCTGGCAGAGTTCGACCAGCGAGATATGGCTGGATTCACCAGACTCTTCGTGGATGACTTGAGGGCAGCAATGTCATTGAAAACTGGTCTAGATGGGGATACTGACTGGAGTGGGGTACTATGTCTGGGAATGGGAGGTTCCGGAGCAGGCGGCCAGTTCCTTAAGGCAATTTCAGACGACTCAGGTGGTCTACCATTCGTAGTCTGGAGCGACTATGGTGTTCCAAGCTGGTGGGGCTCAGACTGGCTTGTTCTAGCAACTTCGTATTCTGGAAATACAGAAGAGACACTTGACGGGGTTCGGCAGATCCTGGAACACGGTGGCACAGTTGTGGGCATTTGCTCCGGTGGACAATTGGAGGAGATGATAACGGGGGATGACGGTTCCGTCTGCCTCAAAGTACCTCCCGGTCAGATGCCGCGTTCTGCATTTGGGCACATTTTTGGAACTCAATTGGCCGCCTGCTGGGCCTTGGGACTACTCCCTGAACCCAGTGCGGATGACCAAATTGCAATGCTGAATCGACTCTCATCCGTATCCACAGATTCAGATCTGATCAATGGCAAGGGGATGGCAACCCTCCTCTCACTATCACTTCAAGGAAGTGAGATTGGAATAGTTGCGCCAACTTGCTTGAGGCCAGCTGCTTTCCGCTTCGCATGCCAGCTAAATGAGAACGCAGCCAAGTTCTCCCGTGTCACCGAAGTCCCCGAAATGAATCACAATGAGATCGTAGCTTGGACCAGCGAGGCTGCATCCAACCAAGCCCTAATTGTGCTGTCTTGTGATGAGATGCACCCAAGGGCTCAGGCGAGGGTGGAATGGATGCTCAATGAGATAGAGGCAAAGCCCACTTGGATGATAGAATGCGAAGGTGAATCCCTTCTGGAGAGCCTTCTCTACGCGGCCCATGTAACTGACTGGATTTCGATTGGACTAGCGGTTCTGACAGGCGAGGATCCCTCCGAAATGCCTGCAATAGAGTCTCTGAAGGCGCATTTGTCAACTGTTTAGTAGACTGGGCCAAGCACGTGTCTTGGATCTGGATAGTTCTTCAGGGCTCCTTCTCGATCTTCCAAAGCCACAACTCCAGGCAAGTCATGGGTCTTCGGCTCCACTAGTGAAAGTTGGAAATGCAGATGGGGCTCCCATCCCCCATTTTCGTGCTCTCCTCCGAACCAAGCGATAACCTCCCCAGAAGTAATCTTCTGACCTATTGCCTTGTTTTCTATTGATTCAGAGCTGAGATGCCCGTATAATGCCCATAGGCTGACTCCGCCTAAATCGTGTTTGGTGATTACGACATTTCCATAGTCTCCTGGTTCGGGGTTATATCCGAAATGAGAGATCTCCCCATCCATGAAAGCCATGCAAGGAGTGCCTATCGGGGCCCCAATGTCGATTCCCACATGGAGGAAGCGCTCACCATGGAAAATCTTGGCATTGTACATCCCAGGTCTAAGCTCGTCATACTTCCCTATGCTGAAGATGGTCTCCGGGGGGATCCAACGGCCCTTAGAAAGGTCCAGAACTGTGTATTCTTCAGGAATTCTTACGACTTCACCGAATTGGTGCCTCTCCCAATCTATCATGCTCTCCCGAAGCAGCTTCTGGCAATGACTCCTCCTCCTCATTGGACCTCTCTGCCAGACTCCTCAATCCACTCTTTTCTCGTAGGTCCTTCTTTGTCTTCGCACCTAGCTCCTTAAGCATCTCAGTTTGCCGAATCACGTTCCCCGAACCAGAGCTAAGTTGTTCCAATGCCTTCTCATATGCGTCAGAGGCTTGACCCAGTTCGTATCCAACGGTACTGAAAGATTCCAAGAAAAGTACTACCTTGTCATGGAGCTTACCCGCTCTCTCAACAATTTTTTGCTGGTTCTTCGACTGTTTTTCACGCTTCCATAATTCCTGAATTAGCATCAGCGTTAGCATTAGGGTCGACCCGCTGACAACCTTGACACTCCTATTGGCCAGTAAGTCTTGGTAGAGCAATGGATCGCCTCTCATCGCATCGATGAATGCACCTTCCAAGGGAACCACCATGAGGACGAAATCAGGAGTGTTGTAGCCCTCCATTTCCTCATAGTTCTTCGATGCCAATTTCTTGGAGTGTTCCCTAATCGACCTACAGTGCGCTTTCATTGCAGAATCCGAGATTGAATCATCGTCAGCGTTTACGAATTCTGTGTAGGCAGTAAGGGACACCTTAGAATCAATTACTACTTGGCGATTTTCAGGTAGTTTTAGAATGAAGTCTGCTCGTTTCCCCTTTTCACCGTCCTTGCCCCTATCCCACTCTTGCTTTACATAGTCCCTCCCTTCTACAAACCCCATGCTCTGCAATAGGTTCTCCACAACCACCTCGCCCCATGCACCCTGTGCTTGCGAGTCGCCTCTAAGGGCCAAGGCAAGCTCCCTGGTTTCCTGGGCAAGAGTTGTCCCCAGGGAACTGACATTGTCGACCTTCTCACCGAGTTTGGCAGACCTCTCGATGTCTTTTTCTTTGGCATCTTGAATCGCATTGATATATTCGTCAATGGAATTTGTTAGATCATCGGTCGCCTTCTTGAAAGAAGACTCTTTCTGCTTGTCAGCCGCCTCTACAGCCTGAGAAAATGCCTCCCCAGCGGCCAGTCTGAATCCATCAAGCATCTGTTCTCGGACCATCTCTTCTGACTTGCTCCCCGCCTCTAGAAGTGCCTGGGTTCGAATCAACTCCTCTTCCGTCCCATTTGACTCTGCAACGCCCCTCGCTCTAGCCAGAATCCATCCAATTGAGGCACCAGCAAGCAGCCCAAGTACAACATAGGCCAGCCCCAGTACTTCCATATCAAGAGTAAATAATCGAGAGTATTTGAACTATGCATTGGATTCTTCCTTTGGATTAATTCAAACACCTCGGCGCAACGGAGAGTCATGCGCCTCCGCTCATTGGCGATTGAACTCTCCAAGTTAGATCGAATATCAGTGCAAAGGCTGGATTTGGAACAATACCAGACCGAAGGAGAACTGGCGGCAAGATGGCTTTTCGACATCCGGGCATTCAACGATATTCTCGATGGTTGCCGAGTAATTGACTTGGGCTCTGGAAACGGGATCTTAGGAATCGGTGCCGTTCTATTGGGGGCAGAATCAGCGATACTCGTAGAAGTAGATGAGGAATCTTGCAAAGTCTGCAGCAGGAATGTGGAGTCCCTTGGCCTCAGTGAAAGGGTGAAGGTCGTAAATTCTCAAATTGGCGAAATAGGGGGCAATATCTACGATGGAGATCTTGTAATCTCAAATCCACCATGGGGCAAGCAAAGTTTAGCGGCCGACAGGCCTTTTCTTGAAACAATACTTTCAATCGGGTCAATTGCACATTTGATGCACAGCGCAGAGGCAACTCACATCCAGACCTTCTTCAATGAATTTGGCTGGTCCTCGGAGAAATACGGTGAATGCGACTTTGCACTGCCTGCTACCTACGAACACCATGCCAGTAAGAGAGGGAGAACTAGGGCATCGTTATGGAGAATTTCACCTCCATGAAGAACCCTCTCTCCGTAGCCGTACCGTTCATAGGGGGTCTTCGGGTCGGCGAGCCGATGGCAGCATCGGTTGGTGACCAAGTAACTCCTGGATCTTCTGTTGAAGCCGGTCCCGGAGAAGAGTTCGGCAATGGCATTCACATGACAGAGAGGGGCCCTGTGGCTGTATTTTCTGGTAATCTTGTGAGCAACTCCGGAGTGATTTCCGTAGATTCATCAGCACCCCCCATAAATTCGCCCAAGATGGGTGACGTGCTAATTGGCGAGGTCAACCGCCTCAACGAGAAGACAGCCGAACTCAGAGTCCTCCACATAGAAACGAACGAGGGCGGTCATCGGGCAGTTCCTGCTCTGAAACTCTTCGCCGACGTCTACGTCTCCGAGATTGTTGACCGATTCATCCCCTCTGCTGGCGATGCGATGAGGAAGAGGGACATCGTTCGTGCCAAGATTATCAAGGTAGAACCAATGTTGAAGGCCACCACTAAGGGTGATTCCAGTCTGGGTGTTCTTCATGCATGCTGCCCCCCATGCGGGGCCACTCTTGTTACTAGTGAGGAGACTCCGGACTTCAACGTCGCATGCCCTCGCTGTGACTACAGGGGCTTCCGAGCATTGTCCAACGGCTTCGGCCATGGCTTTGAAATCCCAAATGGATCCGATTTACAGAGGCTGAACCGGCCTGGCCAGAGATGGACGGAGAAGGCAGAGGCAATGCTTGGCCACGATGGATCAAGACCCTACCTGTCTCCGGTGGCAGATCACAGGAGAGGATGGTCCCATGAGATCCCCGCATCTGCTCGGAGGGCCCCTTCGTCGAGAGGGGGTGGGAGGAGGCCACAAAGGGAAATGTTCTCTGCAGACTGCACTCTCTGCGGCAAACCCGCCCGAGTTCCATTCAAACCCACTCCGGGCAAGCCCCTTCGTTGTAGGGATTGCATGGAAAAGGTAGAATCAGGCAAGGCTGGCAAGGAAGAACTGGCCCGTGAACGGGAGGTTATGAAGGCAGCTAGATCAAAGGCCGAGAAGGAAATGGGTGTCAAGTTGTTCGTTGGCGGGCTATCCTATGATGCCTCGGAGGATGATCTTAGCAAGATTTTCTCAGCCCACGGGAAGGTCAAGGAAGTCCACGTCCCCATGGATTCGGAGAAGGGTAGGCCTAAGGGATTCGCGTTCGTGACCATTGCTAGCAAGAAGGATGCCTTGTCAGCAATAAAGGCACTCAATAATACCGAGGTGAAGGGACGACGTATTTCAGTCGAAGAATCCAACTCTTCCGGGAGCCGACGCAGTGGAAGCCGGAGAAATCGTCGCTAGGGCGAAGTCGTGAAGTCCAGACACTCTTGCGGCGACACGAGACACATGGGCGAGTGGCTTGTCATTGACGGTTATGAGGATGAACCTGCAGCATTCGGCGTCCCCAATTACCTCGGCTTCCACATTAGGTACATTTGCGGCGTTTTCGAGTCGAGAGGGATTCCCTACAACTACATGACCATAGACCAGTGGAGGATTGCATACAAGCAAAAACTCCACCCCGGAGATGAGTTTTCCACAGAATTTTCAGGTATCGATGGCATCGTAATTCTTGCCGGCGCAATTGTCCCAGGAAAATATGTGCGCGGTACTCCCATTAGCCAGAAGGAACTAGACCAAATCCTCTCAACTGCCCCCAGTGATGTTCCAATATTGTGCGGGGGCTGGGCTATCAGGAACTGGAGGTACGCAGGATGGATCCCACTAAGGGAGAATTTGTTTTGCACAGTTCAGGATACCGATGCAACCCTAGACTTCTTCCTTTCCACAGGAAATTGGCAGAATGCTAGGAGGTCAGCAGAACAATGGGGCATTTGGGCATTATCAGGTGCGAGTTCAAAAGCAGTTTCTGACCACCCCGATCTTGTTTCTTCTGATGGTTCACCGGGACCACTGACCTATGAGATCGAACTTTACCAGGGATGCGTCCGATTCAAGCGTGGTTGCAAGTTCTGCATCGAACCGAAAAAGGGCCTCCCACTTTGGAGGGGCGAGGATGAAGTGATCAAAGAGGTCACTTATGCTTTAGATCAGGGCGTTCGGAACTTCAGGATTGGCGGGGCAACTGACATTTACACATACCGAGCGGAGGGAATTGAAGAACTTGAATATCCAATCCCTCAACCAGAGCCCATCTCCAAGGTGCTTCATGGGCTCAGGGATGACGAACGCCTCGATGTCCTGCATGTGGACAACGCAAATCCCTCAATAGTTGCCGAAAACCTCGAGCCTTCGACTGAGATAACTCTTACTCTGGTTGAGACCCTCTCGGACGGGGCGGTTCTTTCATTCGGTCTTGAGTCAGCAGACCCGTTGGTCTACAAGAAGAACTGGCTCAATTGTGATAGCGACCAGCTCCGTAAAGCCGTTAGACTGATCAACGAACACGGTAGGGAAAAGGGGGAAAGAGGCCTTCCAAGGCTGTTGCCAGGACTCAATTTCATCGCGGGCCTCAATGGCGAGACAGAATCTACATACAATCTGAATATGGACTTGCTCAGGAGCCTCAGGGCAGAGGGCCTCTGGCTAAGGAGGATTAACATTCGCCAGGTTGAAGGCCAAGGGTTCCAGGAAGTCCCACAAAAGAGTTTCAAGGAGTTTAAGCGTGAAGTCAGGAGTCAGATTGACCGCCCTCTTCTGGGGGAGATGCTGCCAAAGGGGGCCATTCTCCGCAAAGTTTGGTGGGAGGCCCACAACGATCGAATTAGGAGGCCTGAGCAGCTCATCGACCCGAGACACAGAGACCCTTCAATTCATGGTAGCTCCGGGATTACATTTGGAAGGCAGATAGGAGCCTACCCCATTCTAGTTGGGGTGCCGTACATGATACCCTTGGAATCTGAATCCGACATTCTAGTCACCAGTCACGGGAGTCGGAGTATTACTGGGGTGGAACTGGGCATTGACGTGAACCAAGCAAGCTGGCAGCAACTTGAGGCAATTCCGGGGGTCGGGCGCAAATCTGCGTGGAAGTTGGTTAGTAAAAGAGCGAGTCTGTCTAGGGGCGGGGTTTCGCGCCCCTTCACTGAAGTGGACGAGGCCTTCAGGGAGGTAGGCATCCAGATGCCTGAGCATGCTGAGACAGTTCTTTTAGCCTAGTATTGATCGTTCGCAAAGCCCAGTAGGCCTAGCTCCCCGACCTTGTCCGAGGGAGCTAAGAAGGTCACTTGAACGACCCCGGGGTGTCTGCCGATTTCGATGGAACCAGTGATAGTGGCCCTGTTACGAATCTCAGGAACAGGGACTCCAAGGAGTTCCGCCGCCCTCTCCAATCCGTTTTCGGTAGCTGCATTCAGGTCCGGACCCGAACCGACAATGGATATCGGCACTGCATCCTCAACCCCCTTCATCCCCCACTGTCCCGCTACACTTTCTGCGAGAGCCCTTTCTGCCTCTGAGATCGGTTTCGCAAGGAACGGCAGGTCCTCTTCGACAGGGAAAATGATTGGTCCGTCGATATCCAGGCCTTTGAGGACGTGGACCTGGAGCGTGACCGTACCCGACACGTCGGTAGTGTGCCCGGCAATCTCACCATCTCCTTGCATAGCGTGCATGTCTCCCATGTAGATCCCACCCCCTGGAACCTTTACTGGACAGATTAGAATCGCACCAGCACGAACGGCATCGATGTCCATATGCCCATCTGTCCTGTGCTGCAGGTCTTCTGCAGTAATCGCCTGAGGATGCGGAGCCCCAACGAGGAAGGTCCCAAAATCTCCCGCATTGTGTGAGTCCGGCATAGCAATCGCAGGACATGTTCCCAATTGCCCCATGAAGGGCCTCAACCTCGCAACCAACCCAACTAGGTGGTGCGGGCAGAAGGTGAGTATGGAGTGTTGAATGGCGTTTTGCGGCATCGCAGCGTAGTGCTTTGCGTCATGAGCGATTTTCTCCGCTGCCTTCTTGTCCAGGGTAACTCCAAGGCTTCGGTTGTTGTCGAATGCTATCGTATAGCCATTCGTGAACTTGAAAGGGCTTGCAGGCTTACCAGTCGACTTGAACCGAACTGCATCCTCCCCTATCCCCTCAACGTAACTCTCGGGATTCAACTCGTCATTGTCTGGATCATACTTTGCAACGTACGGATCTCCCATGAAAAGCCCATCTACCCAGTAGTCGTTTCCCGATGCCGTCGCAACCGAAGTCACTGAAATTTCCTTTATCCGAATTGCAATCGCATCGCCAACCTCGGCACCTTCAACAGCCACCGGTACTGTAACCTCATGACCCCCACGTAGCTCGGGGGTTATCATCGGACCCCAGCATCCCGGGGCAGTATTGGCAATGATGTGCCCCCCATCCTTGACCGGGCCAAGCATGGGCTTCCCCGGATCCAGTACTCCGTCTGTAAATTCATTCACGTACACTGTCTCGCATGTTTCTCTCTCTTCTTCCATCTTCTTCTCTCCTTCTTTATCCGCCTGCTGCTGGCATTAGGAGGGTTATCTCCTGGCCGGGCATCAGTTCCTCACTGGCATTCTTGTGCCTTCCTGAGACGAAAGGTATCGCCTCTACAATGGTCCCCGCCGAATCTGGGTACTGCGATTCAATAGCATTCAACAAGTCATTAATTGTTGCAGGGCTCTTAACGCTCACATCAAGTCTAGAAACACCGAATTCCTCGGCTAACTTGCCATTCACCCGAACGGGAAACACGACGTCGTCAACGCGGGTCACATGGCGTCAGAGGGCGGAGCGCAGATAAATTTCACGCGAAAAAGTAACAGCTCAATCCTATCAAACGTAGAAATCAGCCGAAACTTCTGTGTCGTCAGATGCAAGTAAATCTTCTACCGAGCCCGCTGAATCAATAGTTTCCATCAGGCGTTTGGCAGTTTGTTTGGTCGTATCTAGGTCTAGGTCTAGGGGGATTTCGAAGGCCTCCTCAATCCAGTTTGACAGCCTATCCGCAGCCAGGACATCGGAGCTTGTGCCTATTGTCTCGGCCACAATTCCTGATGCATGGACTCCCGCGGTTGGAGCCAGAGATAGAATCAATCCCGCCATCCCTATCATTCCTCCTTCTGGCTGATCCCTACTGACTTCAATGTCATCAGACTCCAAGCCATCCCTATCTTTCGAATCCGAGCAGATTACATGGATCGAACGATCACTGGGGCCAGAGGCAAGACCGGCCAAAACCAGCAACCGGGGGGAACGCGACTCTGCAACAAGCTCCAAGATTGACTCTGAGACCTCGAATTGACCCGCTGCGGTCATCGGTTGCATAACTCCAGTGACGACAACCAGTGTGTTACCGT
Organism: uncultured Candidatus Poseidoniales archaeon; assembly: GCA_964563355.1. Lineage (GTDB taxonomy): Archaea > Thermoplasmatota > Poseidoniia > Poseidoniales > Thalassarchaeaceae > UBA36. Next base: position 76,395 of record CAZLVU010000001.1, on the reverse strand, counting down.
CCGGAAGTATGACGGAGCTAATTTCTATCCGGGGAGGTCTCATCAAACCTCCTGAATCCATGTTTGAGTGTGGAGGGAAATCTGGGTGAATAATCCAACCGAGAGTCCTAGAAGGATGTTTTAGGAGTAACCCGTCAATTACCAGCTTACCCACGTTTCCTACACCTGGCATTGCTCCCAAGACTACGCACTCTTGAGGCAGAGAACTGCCTTCTAACCAGTGAAATTTGGATCTATTCATCCGACGTTCTCTCCTTGACGGCGGGCAATGAATCAACCCACTCCTCACTTCCTGCATCCACTCTCTTCCTCCTCCTGGCTCCTTGATGGTCCTCTGGGGAGAATTTCAGAGGCGCGACAGCCTCCATTTTCCCGTTGCAATCCTCACATTCAGTGCCAAGCCCGAATGCTCCGCACTCCTTGCATCGTTGAAGTTTAGTCCTAGCCATGTAGATTGATTACAAGCCACGCCATGGGGTTCATGAATTATCTTCCCACATCGGGGCAATCATAGCCTTTCTATGCTGATTGATCCCTCGACGGAGTTCATGCTATCCATTGCAGCCTTCTGAGCGTCCTCCCACAGCGACTCAGCAGTAGGGTAGTCGGGTGCCCGAATATCGACTCGATAATGCGGTGCTCCGTCGTAATGACAAGTCAATACGGCGTCCTCCATGCCTTCTACGCAGTCTTCTGCGGACAAAAGAGCGTCTCTTATGGCCCCCACTCCTTCCGGACCCCAAACTCTGATGTCGAAAACACCTCTAATTTCAACAAATGGCGGGACGATGTTTTCAATGGCCAGTTCAGTAATAACTTCCAACCAAGGCCCTTTGAAACCCGCTTCCTCCAACGCATTCTCATTGATGGCGCATTCCTCCAGAGCACCATATAACGAGCCGAAATACTCCTTCATCTCCTCAGAAACGGTTTCGGTTTTGCCCTTCTCCCACCCAACACGCTCCGCTGCAACCTTCATTATCTGGGTCGCCCTTTGCTCATTCTTCCATGATTGTAAGGCACCCCGCCTCCGCTCCTCGGAAACAGATTTTATCGAGAGGCTGATGCTTTCACGCTCTACCCTCACACCAATGACCTTGGCAACGACCCGCTGCCCCTCCCTGATATGGGCCCTAATATTCCTGACCCAGCCAGTAGCAATCTCGCCGATGAAAACGAACCCTTCCTTGGAGGGGTATGTGTCAAGACTCAGGTAAGCTCCGTTTTCACGAACATTCTTCACCGTGCAAACTACCAACTCCCCCTCTTCAGGCCAGTCGTTAGTTTGTTCTGCCAAGATGCAGCCCCTCTCAGTTCAGAACCTCAATGATAGTGCATCCACTAAGATCCGCCTTTCCGCCAGAGGGTTCGGCTAGCGTTGATCCGCAAATGGCACATGATATTGATGTCGATGCCCTATCGAAAATAGTGCATTCATTGCCGCAATCGCGGCAGCTGACCTTCAGGAAACGACCTGTCACAGCTCCACCTCATTCACTTGTCTACTAGCTCGAACTTTCTAGCCCTCTTTCCTTTGGGCGAATGAGCCTTTCCAGTTTCCGTGCATCTGTAGATCAGGTTGATCCTTTTTGTCGGTTTATCGCCAGACGGCTTTGGCCTCGGGAATCCCCTGTATCCGGATGTAACCCTGCGAAATCTCCTTTGACCCCACTTGAGCTCACTGGCACGCCTCTTCTTGACTCGCTCCACGGTGTGTTCTGTGTGCTTGCCAGCAGCTGGGCTGTACCGCATTACTTTCCTCGGCATCTTTACCATACTCCCATCCTGCATCGCTTGCGCGGCGAGCCACCGATGGCCCGTATATGAACTAGTCGAGCTGTTTCTGACTATTTGCAGAACCATTCCATGAAAAATGAAATGAATCCTAACTCCCACCCGGGTCCCATGGAGGGCTCTGTACTCCTGATTTGGGGCTCTCTGGCATTGATGGCCGGGGGCTTCAGTGCTCATAGGATGGGCCCCTCATTCCAAAGAAGCCGTTTTGGCCCGCCGATCATCCTTCTCGGCCTCGCCTCATTCATCCTCCTGCCCAATGGATTGGCAAATCCCGAGGCGGAGATGCACGATTCACTCGTGTCATCACTACCATGGCTCACTGCAGCTACTGTCGGCACGTTTCTTGTCCTCTACGGGGCCCCTACTTATTGGAAATTACAGCCAGTTCCCGTACTATTGGGATGGTCCTCGATTATTGTCTCATGGGCCCTGATCTACTCTGGCACGCCCTTTCTTGACTCAGGAGAAATACTTCGTTGCCTCTGGGCTTTGCTAGGAATAACCCTGGGATTTGCAACCTTTTTTGTTGTGACATGGCTCTCGGGGAGAAATTACGGCATGGAAGAAGAGGCCAGCCCGTTGAATGATGACGAAAGCAGAGTGGTAACGAGCATACTGTCAAGGCGATTAGGAGGCGATGGTAGTGGGTTTTGACATTTCCATTGCTCTCCAATTGTTTTCGGGGGGACTCATGCTCTCGTCTTCTTTCCTAATCATTCATTTAGTTTCAACAATTAACCCCTACAACAAGCCCGTAATACCAGTCGTTTCTTGTACAATTTTGTTTCTCACTGGACTAATTGTGGCTAAGGTTGTTTACGAAAAAAATCCTGTAAACGCCGCCCGGGAGTCGATGGGCGATGCCTTTGTCAGCGTCTTGTACCTTTTACCACTTGCTTTAGCCATCTTGACTTACAATCTGCTCCGAATTAGTATGAAAAAGCGACCAGAAGATGAGTTGTCCCAATCAATTTCTAGTCATCCCCCAGAAGCGTGAAGCCCCCTCCTTGGACAACCCTCTTAACAAAACGGCCGGTGGCCGCGTCGTTCTCTGGAGGTAATGCAATGTCGAAGGGCACACCGAGCATGGGTAAGAGGCAGAAGTCCACCCATATCCGCTGCAGACGTTGCGGCCGTCATTCCTACCACAAACAGAAGGGAAATTGCGCACACTGTGGCTATGGCACCACCGCTCGCCTCCGAAAGTTTCGCTGGAGTAAGAGAAACAGATCAATGTGGCAGAAGAAGTGAGTCTGCCTTGGAAACCCATAAGTCTCTGTTTCACGAGCGCGGCTCTGTATCCGATGTGCGGCATCATTGGTATCGTCGGCTCTCTCGGCTCTCAGGTGGCGGGCACGCTATACGATGCCTTGCTGGTTCTGCAACACAGGGGACAGGACGCAGCAGGAATAGTGACGAGTGATTCCAAAAACATCTGCCATCGCAGAGCAAATGGCCTCGTCCGTGATGTTTTCCGGGAGAGGCACATGGGCAACCTCCGTGGGTCAATGGGAATTGGCCACGTCAGGTATCCAACTGCAGGGTCGAACTCATCCTCCGAAGCACAGCCTTTCTACACGAATACCCCATTTGGAGTCAGCCTCGCCCATAACGGAAATCTGAACAACACCTCTGATATTATCTCAGGCCTCTTGGAATATGATCATAGGAGGATTAACACAAGTTCGGACTCGGAGGCCCTACTCAATCTATTTGCTGCCGAGATTCAGCGCTCGGTAAACGGCAGGCCGGGTGGCCTTTCGGCATTGAAAGAGGACGACATCTTCCGTGCAGTAGAGAGGGTCCACCTGCGAACTGAAGGCAGTTACAGCGTTGTGTGCCTGATCACCGGATGGGGGTTGGTTGCCTTCCGCGATCCGAATGGAATTCGCCCACTATTCATGGGAAAGAACGAGACCGGGGGCTTCACAGAACGAATGATCGCATCTGAAAGTGTAGCCTGCAAGTCTTTGGGTTTTGAACCAGAACGTGACATTGCCCCAGGTGAATCAGTAATCATCAGGATGAACGGCACTTTCTCCTCCAAGATCTGCCATGCCAACCCAAACCACACCCCCTGTGTCTTCGAACATGTCTATTTCGCAAGACCCGATTCGGTTATTGATGGGATCTCTGTTCACTCAGCCCGACTGAGGATGGGAGAGGCTTTAGCAGAACATATCCACAGGATCCTCCCTGACCACGGCATTGAAGCTGTCATCCCAGTTCCTGACAGTGGCAGAATCGCAGCAATTGGGCTAGCCAGCGTCCTCGGAGTCCCTTATCGTGAGGGATTTGTTAAGAATCGGTACATTGGTAGGACTTTCATCATGCCCGGACAGAGGATTAGGAAGGATTCAGTTAGAAAAAAGCTCAACACAATTGAGGATGAGTTCCAAGGCAAGACAGTCCTAATCGTTGACGACAGCATAGTTCGTGGTAACACCTCTCGAAGAATAGTGCAGATGGCCAGGGAGGCCGGGGCCTCACGCGTCCTATTCGCTTCATCCTCGCCACCAATAGTTCATCCAAACGTGTATGGGATTGACATGCCAGCTAGGAATGAATACGTCGCTCATGGCAAGGATGTTGAGGGGGTCTGCCAAACCATAGGTGCTGACTGGTTGATCTATCAGACATTGGATGACCTCGTAGATTCATGCCTTGGAGCCGGTGAAACTTCCTTTGCAAACTTCGATTGCTCGTGCTTTGATGGGGTTTACGTCACTGGGGGGGTCACCGAAGAATACCTAGACTCAATAGAAAGCACAAGGGGAGACTCAGCGAAGGGTCAAGCATCAGTTTGAAACCATTTTTGCCAACTCATCTTTCAAAACCGGAACGGCTTCCTCCCACGTGGATACGATTCCGTAATCAGCCACTCCAAATATGGGTGCATCTGGATCCTTGTTAATGGCGACTATGTACCTGCTTGTCCTCATTCCAGCTAGGTGCTGTATCGCACCGCTAATTCCCACAGCAATGTACAGGCTAGGCGTCACAGTCTTACCCGTCTGTCCCACCTGCATGCTGTGGGGTATCTCCCCCCATGTGTCGACGGCTGCCCGGCTCGCTCCCACAGCGCCCCCAATTAAGTCGGCAATTTCGAATAGATGTGAGAAGTTAGCAGGGTCCCCCATCCCCCTCCCTCCGGAGATAACTATGTCAGCGTCAGAGACATCCAGCCTTTCGGTAGCTTTTGCCAAAGCCTCCTTAATTGCGACGGCAACATCTGCGTTCTGATTGACGGTGCTTATTTCTGCGCTGCCGTCATTTCCCGCAGCAACGAAAGTATTAGCCCTCAAAGTAATGGCACAGGGTATCGTAACTATGGAGGACTCAATCGCCTTTCCCGAGTAGATCGGGCGAGTCACGGAAACCCCCTCCGCGAGAGAAGTGACGTCTTGCAGAACAGGGATTCCCCGCATAGCAGCAACGCCCGCTACAAGCTCGCGCCCCGTAGGCGAGGCAACTCCCATCACCATGTCACCATTTGCTAGAGCCCCCAGGGCCTCCGCCCAAGCCCCGCAGTCATAGGTCTCGAAGCACCCCCCCTCCACCGAAATTACCTTCAGGGCTCCGGAAATCGCTGCAGCTTCTTCAACACCGATCCCCCCAGGGCACAAGATTGTCACCTCTCCCCCTATTGAGCAAGCGGCACCAACCAGCTGAGAGGTCACAGGATGAAGCGATTTTCCAGATCCCTCGGCAATTATGGTCACTTTCATTCAATCACCTAGATTACATTGGCCTCTTCTCTCAATTTCCCCACAACTGCGGAAACTGAGTCGGCCCCCTCAAACTTCTGACCAGGTGGCTTCACAGGAGGTGATGAGTGAGACTCAACTCTCACCGCAGATTCCCCAATATCCACCCCAAGGTCGCTAGCAGAAATCGCCTCAATCTCTTTCTTCTTTGCCATCATGATGCCTCTGACGTTGGGGCGTCGCAGCTCATTTGTTCCTTTGTCGAAAGTAAACAGACAGGGCGCCGAGACTTCTACTAGTTCTAAGCCGGAGGGCCCAGTCCTAGTTGCCACGAAACTTTCACCATCCACATTAACCTCTGACACCATTCCCACGCAAGCAAACCCCAGCGTCCTAGCAATTCCGGGTCCCGTAGAGCCTCCGTTGGTATCCGCTGCCTGTTTTCCACAGAGCACCACTCCAGCGCCCGCGTGTTTCACCGCAGCCGCTAGCAGGGATTGGACTTGTGTGCTGTCCATCAGCCCACCATCCACAACTACGTGAATTAGTGAGTCTGCACCCACAGCGGCTGCCTCGGTTAGGGCTTTTACTGCACGAGAGGGACCGCAGGTTATGGCCACCAATTCCGCGGACTCAGAATCCTTGAGTCGGAGCGCAGATTCCAGGGCGTACTCATCGTAAGGGCTTATGGACCATTTGTTAATGGACGACTCGTCCACCATTCCAGCTGAAACGGAAATCTTGGAAGTGGTGTCCGGAACCTGCTTGATGAGAACCGCAATCTTCACAGTACTTCGAAATGACATCCCTCTATCAAGATTCGCCGCGCCACCTCAAGAGCCATTCACGGCTCCCTTGTGAATGATTGAATGCCCGTAATGTGCCTTCCCAGTATTAGGTTGTGTATATCGTGGGTGCCCTCATAGGTCTTTACCGATTCCAGATTTGCCATGTGACGCATTATTGGGTACTCTTCTAGGATTCCGTTGGCACCATGGATATCACGAGCCATCCTAGCGACCTCAAGGGAGATGTCGACGTTGTTCATTTTTGCCAGCGAAATCTGTTCAGGAATCCAAGAGCCATCATCCTTTTTCTTTCCAAGGTGGAAAGCCAATAATTGTGCCTTCGTTATTTCTCTAAGCATCCAGGACAGTTTATTCTGAACCAGTTGAAACGATGCAATAGGTTGGCCAAACTGAATCCTGCTCATTGCATACTCCTTGGCGGAGCTAAAGCACGATTGCGCTGCACCAACTGCACCCCAAGAGATCCCATAACGAGCATTATTTAGACAACTGAACGGTCCCTTGAGCCCCTGAACATTTGGCAGTAACCGGTCCTTAGGGATCTCGCAATCTTGGAAAACGAGCTCGCTAGTGACGCTCGCCTTCAGAGAGTGCTTGCCAGTCATCTCTGGGGCAGTGAATCCTGCGTCATCCTTCTCAACAATGAAGCCTCTGATGACTCCGTCCAGCTTGGCCCAGACTACCGCAATGTCTGCTATTGTCCCGTTTGTGATCCACATCTTCGCCCCATTGAGCACGTAGTGGTCACCTTTGTCCTCGGCTCTCGTGACCATGTCTCCTGGGTTGGAGCCGTAGTCCGGCTCCGTTAGTCCGAAGCAGCCGATCCATTCACCAGAGTGCATTTTGGGGAGGTAGTAATTCTTCTGCTCCTCACTCCCGAAGTCCCAGATCGGGTACATTGCGAGAGAGCCCTGAACGCTAGCGAAAGAGCGTACCCCACTGTCTCCCCGCTCTAGCTCTTGGCAGATGAGGCCGTATGAGATATACGATAGTCCGGGACAGCCATAACCCTTGAGCGGAGCCCCCAACACTCCCATTTCTCCAAGGTCTACTCTCCAATCGTCAGGGAAAACCCCTTCCCGGCACGCATCCTCTATGTTAGGGATGACCTTCTCGTCAACCCAATCTCTGACTGCGTCACGTATCATCCGCTCCTCATCAGTGAGCAATGCATCAATATCGTAGAAGTCCAAGGCCTCGTATGCCATACTTCTCGACCTTTCGCGAGGCCGCGACCTCATCAAAGTATGCACGCTATTTTTTCCTGCCCAAGCGGCGTAATTCCCTCTCTGCACGAAACCTCTCTTCCTCACTGCCTATCTTGATTGCCAACCATCTGCTCATGCTTGGTGAGGAGCTGACTACCAAACTAGCCACCAGGAGGGCCACTCCACCCAATACCACCACTCCAATCCAAATCCCAAGTAAACCGTTGGTGCCACCACCATCGTCAGGACCGAATTCGACAATATGCCCCGGTCCCGTCAACAGCCAACCGGTACTTTCGTCCGTCGGCCAAGTCGCCACGATCCGTTCCCCAGCAATGGATGGGTCGAAATTTACTGCATCCGCATTTTCCAACCAGGGGAAGGACATCCTCGGACTCAGATCGTGTTCGATAATGGCAAATGGCGCCATCGTGATCAATGACTTCCCATCCGATTGAATTTCAATCCCGTTAAACTGCCCTTCAAGGTCTTGCAACTGTACGATGCCGATGTCAGAAGCGGATGGGTCAAAAGCATCTACTCTCACAATTGCGATGTTCTTGTCACTCGATATTGCCACGCAGTCGTTCTCAATCCCTCCCGGACAAGCAACATCAATCCAGGGGTAGCCCGTTCCACCGATCCAGTGAATCTCATGATCGGAATCGATAACTCCTATTCCGTCGACACTTGTTGAAATAACGCATGAACCCGTCCCACCAACGCATGAAATTCCATTCACATCGCTTGTCCCCCTACCTTCGACTGTATGGGCCTCCATTCCGCCTCCCTCCAGCCATCTTGCTCTCCAAATCCACCCCATCTCTCCTCCGATGTATGCCCAGGAGCCATCATCGTTCCAGGATATCGACCTCAGCTCAGTTTGACCGAAATGCATCTCCCCCCCAGCACTCTCTACTGAATTTTCGGCTCTGATGAATCTGATCACCTTGCCCAACTCCCCGACGATCAGCGATGTTTGCCCCCCGGGGTGAAAGTCAGCGTCTAGTAATCTCTCGCTGCCATTCCACTCTAGTTTCGAGTTGTTTTCGGGATTTTGTGCCTCGATTCGGAAAATCGATGAATCAGCCCCATAGGCTATCACGATTTCTCCATCGGGCGAGATGACTGCCCCCTCTAGGCCGACGTCACCCCCTCCGATCTTCACCAATTCTCCAATTTCCACTGCAGACTCGGCAGATGCCAATGGGGTAAGAAGCAACACCACGAGAGTCACAGGGACCACCCAATCTGGCCGGGTCACGATTCCCGGACCCGCTCTGCCTGTTTAGCCGTTCTACTGCATCATGTGGACAACTTATGCCGACAGCATTGAAGTGGTGCCATTAACACGCCAACCACATGGAGCGATTTGATGTACGCAGGGGCTTGGTCAAGGAAGTGTCCTCGAAAGGTGGTTTGGGCGAGTTAGCCAAGGAGTTCTTCGAGAGCATACAGCAATCCTCGGAAACCTCATTTCAAGCCTCACACGGGATTATGACCTCAATTGGGGCTAGGTATGAGAATGGCGCACTAATAGTTGATGTGACCAATGTTCCACCAGACTTCGACAACCCTGAGGAAATGAAAGATGCCATGGACGCTAGGAGAAGGTGGACCTCCTTCCTAGACAAGGCAACGGGGTACAGTTCCAAGCAAAGGGGTGACAAGGCGAAGGAGTGGGCCAAGAAAGCGTCAAAGGCCAAGTCTGCGATTTCAGCGAGTAAGCACTTCATGGAAATGTCAGAGGATCTCCCTGATGTCAAGATCAAACAGGCAAATGACCTAATCCGGGAGATCGAGTCTCTGTTGGATTCCAACGACAATACGAAGGCAGCAGGCCGTGCAGAGAAACTGAATAAGTTGTTCAGTTAATGGTGGAACTATGTTGCCGGAATCCTCATTGTCCGGCCTTGGTGAACTAGAACGCTCCAGCCTTGAGAGAATGTTCACGGGTTGCGAGGAAGTGGTCGGAATCGAGCACCTCGCCTCCATTGTCCGTGGTGGGCCCAGCCACTCTGGAGACAATCAGATCGTTGCATACATCGGCTTGGAACCTAGTGGCACCGCCCATCTAGGTTGGATAATTTTGGCTGAGACGATTCAGAATATGCTTGATGAGGGAGTCAACGTCATCATCCTCTTGGCTGATTGGCATGCTTGGGTCAATGACAAGTTCGATAGGGATATGGGCAAGATTGGCTTGGCTGGCGAATACATGATCGAGGTTTTTCGAGCTTTACTAGATAACCCCGGTGAGGGAGAAGGGCCGGGCGAACTGCGTTTCATGAAGGCCTCCGAACTCATGGACTCTGGAGCCTACTGGGAGAGGGTCCTACGTTGCTCCAAGAACATGAGCCTATCCAGGGTCCGCAGAACCTTCAGTATAATGGGCCGGGACAAGGACTCATCCGACCACGACCTTTCCGCATTCTTCTACCCAGCTTTGCAGGCCGCGGACATCTTCGAGCTTCATGTCGACATCGCCTTCGGGGGGATGGATCAACGAAAAGCACACATGTACATGCGAGAAGTAGCTGACAGGCATGGGTGGCCGAAAGCCACATGCATCCACACCCCGATGCTTCCCGGACTCAAGGGGAAACACGGACGCATGGACTCATTCGACCACAAGATGTCCAAGTCAGATCCAAACAACGCCATACTTCTCCACGACGGATTGGAAGATCTAAGGAAGAAAATGAAGAAAGCTTACTTGGAGGTTGGAAATGCCGCTTCACCAGTCTTTGAAATCGCCAAACACGTGGTACTGCCTAGACGGGGAGAGATCAGGGTTAATCCTAATCCCGGATACGGGGATCCATCCATTTGGACAGATTTGGACTCCTTTGTGGATGCCGTTGGCAGTGGTGATATCCATCCCTTGGACGCCAAGATGGCAATTGCGGACGGACTATCTGAAGTACTCTTGCCAATTTCTGATTACTTTGGGACAGATAGCCAAATTCTCTCATCTATGGCACGAATCACCGACTCGCAGTAGCAGGTTTTCCAATCGGTATTTTCTTCTCTACTTAGGGACAGCACTCATAATCTAGTCCATTTCCGGAAAATCGAGGGATACATATGTCGGGCGTTGGAATTGACGACATTTCACTTCACTTCCCACGGCTTTACTTCGATATGGAGGACTTCGCCAAATTGCGAGGAGCAGATTTTGGGAAGCTGAACAAGGGGTTGGGGCTTTCAGCCATGGCGATTCCGGATGTTCATGAAGATACAGCGACAATGGGTGCCAATGCCGTAGCTAGGTTACTCGATCGCAACTCCCTTCATCCTTCGTCCATCGGCCGAATCTATCTTGGTACAGAATCGGCCCTAGACGGAGCCAAACCCACAGCAACCTACATCATGGATATGCTCGTGCAGAGATATTCCACCAGATTTGGGAGCGATTGCTTCAGGAATTGCGATGTTGTAGACATGACATTCGCATGCATAGGTGCTGTGGATGCGATGCATAATACGCTCGACTGGGTTGCCCGTGGGGGCGAGGAAAGGGACAGGATTGGCATAGTGGTTTTTGCTGACAATGCAAAGTACGATCTCGGCTCTTCCGGAGAGTATACTCAAGGGGCCGGTGGGGGCGCAATCCTGATTCGGCATAATCCAAGGTTACTAGAAATTCCCGACATATGGGGCGTATCAACTATGCCAGTTCATGACTTCTTCAAACCACGCAGGGAGGTAGATACGCGTACGGTTGTTGAGAACGTTCTCGAAGTAGCTAGGGAATCTGGAGAAAGCATTAGGGCGAACCTAGCTGAGAGAATTCTGAAATATCTGCCACGCTCGAGTAAGAAGAACGACGTCCTATTTGAGAATGAGAAGCTAATGATTCACAAGGACACTCCCATTTTTGATGGTCAGTTCTCCAATCGATGCTATTCCGAGTCAGTCAAGCAGGCATTCATCGATTTCCGAGCTAAATCAATCGCTGAAGGCAGGTACGATCCTAGTTCTGATGACATCCTGACCAATCAATGGAGCAGGATCATCGTTCACCTTCCATACGCCTTTCAAGGTAAGCGAATGTTTCCAGACGTTTTCCGTCATGATCGTAGACACTTGCCTCTCTGGGAAAAGGTGACCGAGGAAATCGGCCCAGAACCTCTTCCTTCGGACTTCCCAGACACTCCAGAGGGACTGGAGGAGTTCGAGAAAGTCAACGACGCCTACAGGAGGCTAATCTCAAAAACCCCGGAGTTCCAATCCTTTGTACATGATAGAATAGAAAAGACTCAACGAGCATCAAGCCTGATTGGTAATCAGTATACTGGCTCAATATTCCTGGCACTAATGTCTGCAATGGAGTCAGACTACATCGATGGTACTGAGATGGACGGCCAGAGGATTGGTCTCTGTGGATACGGCTCTGGGGCCAAGGCCAAGGTTTTTGAGGGGATAGTCCAAACTAATTGGCGCGAAATAGCCTCTAGGTTCCATCTATTTGAGCGTCTTTCGACCCGTCATGCAATCAACAAGACTGTCTATGAGGCCCTGCATAAGGGCAAAAGAAAGCGTTCCGTCGTCAAACCCAATGGTGAGTTCGCACTGGTCCGAATAGGAGGAGAAGGCCAGTTAGAGGGACAGCGAAACTATGAGTGGATCGAGTAGACAAACGCATCCGCAGGATTCCTTATCTTAGGATCGATCTGATTGAAGAAAGAAACCTCTCAACCTCTTCGATCGTGTTGTAATGAAGGACACCTGCTCTTAGCACTCCCTCTGGTTCCAGACCGAGCGCCTCAGTCAATTCCAGGGCATAGAAGTTCCCAGCCCAGACAAAAACCCCCCGCTCAGCCAACGCCTCACCGATTTCCGACGCGGTTTTCCTCGGATGGGTAAAGGACACTGTAGGGGCCCTCTCGGAGAACCTTTCCCAGTCTGTAATGCCCCAAATCCTGACTCCTTCAATTTCCATAAGCCCCTTCACCATAATTTTGCACAAACCCCTCTCGTATTCCTCGATGGCAGAATAAGCCGCTCGAAGTGCATCCCTCCGGTCCATGCCGGAGTTACCCGCAACCTCTCTCCCTATCCATGCAATGTGCTCGATTGCCGCGATGGTGCCTGCCATCCCCTCATGGCTCTGTGTTCCCGTCATCCATCTGAAGGGAACCTCCTCCGAGGAGACTCTAAGTTTGGCAACAGGCAACTCCTCCATCCTTCTTAACCTCCCCCAAAGCAAGCCCTGGTGGGGGCCAAAGAATTTGTACGGTGAGCACAGGAGATAGTCGCACCCCATTTTCTCTACATCAATTAGATTGTGAGGGGCGTAATGCACAGCATCGACCACCACTTCAGCACCGAAATTGTGTGCACGCTCGACAATCCAATTGACGTCGTTGATGGTTCCAGAGAGGTTTGAAGCCGCTCCAACGGCAACCAACACCGTCCGATCATTGATACTCCGTTCAATCGAACCTCTGTCTAAGGTGCAGTCATCGGGGTTAACATCTATTTTCCTAACTTTCGCACCAGACCACTCTGCAGCTAGCACCCATGGTCTAACGTTCCCATCGTGGTCAAGACGTGTCACTACCACTTCGTCCCCCGGACCCCAAGTTCTGCTAAGTGCACTCGCAAGCTGGAGGTTCAGGCTAGTCATGTTCTGCCCGAACACCATTTCTCTTGGATCTTGACTACCTACGAAGTCGGCCGCGGCCTCTAGAGCCTGAGCGATTATCAAGTCGGTCTCCTTGGAAGTTTCAAAAGACATTCCGACGTTTGCATTATGATCCAAAAGGTATTTGCAAACAGCTCCCGCTACTCTCTTTGGAACCTGGCTACCTCCCGGACCATCGAAGAAGATGGCTTTTTCACCATCCACTTCACGTTCCAGTCCTGGGAATTCAGCTCTGATTTTTCCAATCGGGAAATCACTCAAAGGTACACCTCACTGTGGTGCTATCGCCCTATTGATTACTATCCTCTGAACCTCTTGGGTCCCTTCGTAGATCTGGGTTATCTTGGCATCTCTAAAGAAGCGTTCAACGGGGAAGTCCGTAGTGTAGCCGTATCCCCCTAAGATTTGTACTGCTTTCTCTGACACCCACATCGCCGTGTCTCCAGCAAACAGTTTGGCCATACTCGCCTCCTTTGTGTGCCGGGCTCCCCCTTCATGATAGTGCATCTGCTTGGCCCAAGCCGCCTGGTAAACCATCAATCGAGCTGCTTCCGTCCTAGTCGCCATGTCTGCAAGATAGTTGCCCACACTCTGGTGCTCGGCAATCGGCTTTCCGAAGGCTATCCTTTCATGTGCGTAGTTGAGAGCAGACTCATAGGCCCCCTGGGAAATCCCCAGGGCCTGTGCCGCTATGCCAATCCTCGAATTGTCGAGGGCGTTCATTGCTATTGGAAAACCCTCACCTGGTTCCTTGATCACGTTCTCGATGGGAACCTTGCAGTTTTCCAAAACCAGAGAACAAGTGTCGCTAGAGCGGATTCCTAGCTTATCCTCCTTCTTCCCAACCGCGAATCCCTCGAACCCCTTTTCAACAATGAATGCTGTAGTACCTCCATGCTTCTTTTGACCGAAATCGGAGTGGCCAACATCTTTCGCGAAGAGAACGAAAATCCCAGCACTAGTGCCGTTGGTGACCCACATCTTCTCCCCATTAAGGACGTAGTGCGACCCATCCCCGCTTAGTTTGGCTTTGCATCCGAGTGCTGCTGCGTCGGTACCTGCCCCCGCCTCGGAAAGTGAGTATGCACCAATCTCGTTCCCTGCAAGTCTTGTGAGATACTTCTCCTTCTGTTGATCGTTTCCGTGTAGTGCTATTGTTTTCGAGCATAGGCCGACGTGTACGCAGAACATCACTGAGAACGAAGGGTCTACTCGTGCAAGTTCCTCTACGATTATTGCCTCAGAAACATCGTCAACTGGGCTGCCACCAAAGCTCTCAGGGATGGTAATTCCTTGGAGGCCGGTCTTTTCACAGAATTTCCCCCATTCTTCTACTGGCGCCCTCTGTTCCTTATCCCTCTCTAAACAAGTGGGAGCCAAGTCTTCCTCAGCGAATCCTCTGACCATTTCGCGAATCATGCCCTGCTCTTCATTCTCCGCAAAATCCATGGCGCCCACTTCACGGGATGCGGGATTCTTTGTTAACTTCTTGTAGCAATATTTTCGTCCCTAACAATCGAATACTTCAAATCAGAAACTGCCCGGCCGCCGGTCGGTATCAAGATGAATAGTGCGGATTGGTATGAATTCAGTGTGGTTCCAGATAGGAAATATACGCTTGACCACCTTTGGGTGCAGGTGCTGGAAGACAAAGCAGATGATATAACCCTGAAAGTAGGAGTTAGCGATTTTATTAGGGCAGAATACGGCGACATTCTCAGAGTCGTTCTGACCAAGCCCGAAGATGACAGCGAGTTCCAATTGGGGGTTGTCGATGGGGATGAGGAGAGAAACGAGGATGGAGCGCCCCCCTCTCTTAATTCTAGAGGGGATGAATTAGGTGTCGAGGATCTAATGATTACCATTAGGACTGCTGAGGATAGGGTACTGATCAATGCACCATTCCCCCTTAGAATATCCAGCTTGAATGGGGATGTCGAGGACAACCCGGACCTGGTGAACGAAGATGCATACGGCGATGGGTGGTGCATGATCGTCAAGCCGCATGATTGGGATGAGGACATGTATCTCGACGAGAAGGAGTACATTGAGTATCTTGATGAGATTGATTAAGGCCAGGATAGGATCGGCCACTTTTCAGGATCACCTTCTTCCCAGTGGATTTCCTCCAGCATACTCAATATTTCCTCCTTTTCCCCTATGTCTTCCTCAATCTGGCGCCTGTGTAGCCAAGCTTTCAGCCTACCAAGACGAACCCCCGCATCCAAACCCGTTTCCGATGAGAGTAAATTACCATCCACTAGGGGGGCATTACCCGCTATGAGCGCACCAGTGGAATTCAGAGTTTCCACGAAATCACTCACGTCGCGCCCCAATCCTGTAATGTAGGCCAATAAATCGATCTGCCGTTCTCTCGGAAGAGCCGCTCTGAATCTCCTGACGCTTCCCGGGTCACTGGCCAATTCAACGCCTCTGCAATTATGGAGGAACCCTACTGCAGCAGCTTCATCGTTAGAGATTCTAAGCAGACTGCGTAATTCTCCCGCGAGTTCTCTTCCATCCCTATCATCGGCACTGCATAATAGGGCTAAGTTCACTAGGCTGCTGTCTGAAAACTCAACTCTTACGTTCAGAGATATTCCAGTTAATATCTCCCCAAAAACCCCGCAATCACCCATTTTCTCAATGATTCCACTTACATTTTTCAAGGAAAGTATTCGTGAAATCTCGGACCAGACCCTCTCCTTGGAAACTCTATCAAGCATCTCGAGGTTTGTTCTTACGGCTTCCTCGAGGTCCTCATCCAAACTTCTTGTCCCCCTCTCGCCCCAGTCTAGGAATCTGAAAGTCCTCAATATCCTGAGGCCATCCTCTCCAATCCTTTCTGATGCGTCCCCCACGGATCGCAGTACACCCTCTTCCAAATCACCAATCCCTCCAAATGGATCGATTAAGCCTCCAGAATCATCTATGGCAATGGCGTTAATGGTAAAATCCCTTCTTGCTAGGTCAGCTTCGATAAGCTCACCAAACTCCACATTGTCTGGCCTTCTGCCATCCCCGTAACCACCTTCAGTCCTCAGTGTGGTGACTTCCCACATCTTGTCTTCTTCCAGTGGTTTATCTAGCCTAACACGAACCGTGCCGTATATCTCTCCCACCATAATGGATCGTGGGAAAATTTCCGCGACCTCATTTGGCTTCAAAGTCGTCGCGATATCAAGGTCCTCCACCGCAAGTCCCGAGAGAGCATCTCGGACCCAGCCACCGACTATCCAAGCTTGTCCGCTCATTCTTAGCCTTCTAAGGACAATCTGGTCACTCTCCTGAAGTAACTCTAGCAAATCAACCAAATCCGCCCCTCGCGTTTTGCTCCCGTCGGGGGCAGATATATTGAGTCACGGCTCATACGACCCCTGTGAAGGTCGAATTGGTCCCAATGGAAATCCTCCGCCCCCATGAGAGAACCATTGACAAGAAGGTAGATGAATTGGAAAAGATGACCCACCGTTGGAAAGCCTACGTCCTCCCCCTTGTAGTTGACAGCAACACTGGTGTGATTCTGGATGGGCATCACAGACACCAGGTGGCGTTACGACTTAATCTCAATTGCCTGCCATGTGTTTTGGTTGACTATCTAGGGGATAATTCGGTGGAATTGGATGTTTGGCCCAATTGTGGCAGGGATTCAATTTCCAAGAACGAGGTCATCCAGGCTGGTCTTGATGGGGAGCTATTGCCTCCCAAGACCAGCCGACACAGACTCTCCGACCACTTGCCTCCAATTTCCATGCCACTAACTAGGTTGCAGTTGCCAGCAGTCAGTAAGACTTAGCAGACTCAGAAATCAAAATCCTTGAGATTTTGGACAGCGACTCGTCCTCAGAGCCAACCAGGCCTTCCACTATTTCCAATGTTGATTCGTCCACAGTCCTGCCAATCAAGTCTTCCACAATCCTCGATTTCGTCACATCCGGTCTATTCGAACCGCAGAGGATTTGGTTTCGAATTGTTATGACACGCTCCGACCTCTCCCCTCTGAGGAGCCTAATCGCCAAGGCTTCGCTGGCACCATGGACTACCTTCTCAGGCAGCCCCTCGATTAGCCACCAGTTGATTTCCCTCAGAACTTCGGAAAGGCTGTTCACCAAACCTCTCGAGTTATCCTCGACCAGCTTCAATAGCAATTCCTTTACCTCGTCCCTCTCGGAGCACCTGCCAACGATCAATCCCGCTGCAGCGTCCCTCTTTCTACCTCCACGTCCTCGGGCAATCAAGAACAAGGCGTCAAATATTTCCCTGCTTTCTATCAGCCCGTCTCGGCCTGAAACGACAAGTATTGCTGCGACCACCACCTTTGGACTTGGGTCTTTCAATCCAATCCCAAGCATTTTTTCGTCTATATCGGTCATCCTGCCCAGTTGCCCAATTGCCGACTTCCTTACTTCTGCGTCTTCGCTACCAATGGCATCCTCAATCAACTGGCTATCATCGCTCCGTTTCCCTATTAGCCGTGCGTTCCATGCGGCGATTCTAACTACTGAGGATTCGTCATTGCACAAATCAATCAATATGGGATCGCATTCAGTGCTCAGTCTCGAATATGCCGTCGCAAGAACCCTCTGCTCGGGAAATTCCGATTCAGCGAGAAGCTTCACAATTTCGCCATCCCCCGCACCAATCCACCTTCTCACCGCGTCCATGGCCTTCTCCCTGAACCATGGGTCATCGTCTGTCAGGAGGGGTGTGAAACCAACCAGAGATGCAGGATCGTTGACCTCGAAAAGCTTTCTGACAGCGCGCCTCCTCTGTCCGTCATCATCGTGGTAAAGACGGGAGACGGCAGGATGCATGGGTTGACCGATTCCTCGACGGGATAGAAATGTTCGTCTGATTAGGGCACTAGATCTTCATGCCCACCAAAAATATGAGGCGCGTCTTCTTCGGGAGAAACCGGAGTTGCCAGATCAAGTGAAATGTAATCACTGAACAATGGCCACAAAGGTCCAAGCCAGTCGATTTCTGACATCAGAAGATCCACCACCGGATGCTCCAAAATGTCTTCCTCAGTTGAGTCTTCATCTAGTCGGGGGATGTCGGCGGGCATATCCCTCAGGGCACAAATCAGTTCTTCCACCTTTTCGACGGTATCTTGCTCTATTTCGACTAGGCTCCCAATCAATTCCAAGGCATCCTCAATATGATTTGCTAGAGATTCAGGATCCAACGGCCCTCTTTCAGACTCGCCCACGTCCATCGGGCCAAATACGACGCCCCCAAGATCCGTGTCCAACCATTCCCTCCCTTGCCTTTCCCTCTTTATCAATCTCTGATGCACGGGACCCCCAAATGGCCCGAGCACAAATCCGCCATCAAAGACCAACTCCTCAATCTCATCCGGAATCGATCTAATAGAGCCAGTAATCAGGACTCTGTCAACCGTTCTACCAACATTACCGCTCCCCTCGAGATCTCGAGGTTGTAAGACTCTGATTAGCCCATTAGTTTCATACAATTCCAGTTTTTCTTCGGTGTATGATCTAACTTCAGGGTGCGGCTCAATTATTGTGATTGAACCATTGGCACCAACCATGTGGTCCAACAGAGCTGCAAGGTAACCGCCCTTTGAACCTAGTTGGAGGACATGTTGCCCCTCCTTGACTTCCAAGTGATGCAGTAAAGTTACAATCATGTGGGGCGCTGAGATAGTTCTTGTTGCACCCAAATCAGTCAAAAGGAACGGTACGGGACGGTCATGCCAAAAGGCCTCTAGATGAAAATCCGTGAATTCGGCAGGGTCCACAGATTCCATTGCATCGGAAATTACATCATCAACGGGGACGCCAGCCAATATCAGCCTCTCAAGCAAATCTGACATCATCGGCATACCTTCCCTCGGACTCCATATTGACCATAGGGGATTTGAATGCATTGCTCCTCGGACCTCCCAGGGTCCGTGGTCTAGGGGTTATGACGTCGCTCTTACAAAGCGAAGATCGCAGGTTCAATTCCTGCCGGACCCACCATTTTTTCCGTTTTTTCCGTTTTTTCCGGACTCATCGCAAGTGAAAAGGGTCAATAGCAGATGCCATGACTGTATCTCGTGGTCGAGGAGGCTGCAGCCCTAGCTTCGAGGTTGACACATCGCATCCGAAAGAGGGGTTGGACAATTTCAACGGCAGAGTCGTGCACAGGCGGTTTGATCGCTTCCATACTGACGGACATTTCCGGTGCTAGCATGTGGTTCAAACAGGGGTGGATAGTTTATTCCAATGAATCAAAAATGAGGGAATTGGGAGTGGATAAGTCAGCTTTCGACAAGGGAGATTCAGGTGCAGTTTCCCACAAGGTCGCAGTTCAGATGGCTAGAGGGGCCAGATACAAGTCTGGATCGAACGTATCCATCGCTGTGACTGGGATCGCCGGTCCAAGCGGCTCAGAAAAAGGCAAGGAGGTTGGCAGAGTCCACGTCGCGGTAATTGCGGAGGACTATTTCCTTGTTAGGAGGATGGACTTTGGTGAGAATGATAGGCTGGACAACAAGAAATCATTCGCAGCCTTCGCCTTACGACTTTCAATTGAGGCCATTGACAGAGTCGAGGAAGGGGAGAAGAAAAAATCCGTCTCGTTAAGCGAGGGACCTGGGGAATTCGATGACGCCTCTGTCGAAACACAAGAAGGAACCGACTCTGGTTCAGAGGAATGGGAGGGTGCGATCTCCTGGGGATCCGAGGTGAAAACCGTTGCCCAGTCCCTGAAGAGGATAGATCTAGCATCCCTCACCGATTGGGACAAGTAGATTGTTCAAGGCACCCAAGGCCAACGATACCATCAAGGGCGTCATTGCAAGACGTTAGTCGCATGAACTCCGGGACTTGGCGGGAGAGGTGCCAGAAACTCGCTGCAGCAAACCTGGTAGTTCAAGCCAGCGCTCGTAGCGCCATCGAGGAACTTCCTAGCCTATTGCCCCTTATCGAGGCAGCTAATTCCTCCGGAGTCAACCTTCTGAACGGTAGCACCGTGGAGGAACTCCTTTCACTAGTTCCAAATGATTCTGAGGTGACTAAGGCCACCTCAGTTACCCCCAAGCAGGCAACCTTGTCGGGTTCTGATGAAGAGTCCCCCCTGGGGAGGGTCCTGGCTCCAGTCCGTTCCACTCCTACCTCAAACCCCCCGCGACCTCTTGGCTCAACTGGGTACAGCATTGATGACTTCCCTCTAGAAGCAAATGAAATTGATTCGGAGATTGAGGTTCACTTCGATATTACCGGGAATTCCACCACCGAGGGGAGACTTAGCGACATTAAATCGTGCTTCAGGAGCAGGTTGTCCCAGATTCGCGAAATGATGCTCTCTTCAGGGGCCCTGCCCAGGAGGCCTGCAAGAAACTCTGAGGTTTGGAGAAACCGCGGTCGCTACAACTCCAAGGACTACGAGATTACCATAGTCGGCCTCGTTAGCGAAATCAAGTGGACTCGCACTGGAAAACTTGTTTTCGTGGTAGAAGACGAAACCTCGCAGATTTCCTGCATGCTCAACCCTCCTTCCGATGCCTCCCCCCTGCATGCCTCACTAGATGGACTAATGGACGACGAAGTTGTGGGTGTCAGTGGCTATTTCATGTCTGGCGATAAAGACCCTCCTTTTTGGGTCCTGGACATCCACAAGCCACCACTGGGAAACCACTCTAAGTCACAGGCTGGGCTCGATCGAGCAGTCTCTGCAGCGTTCCTATCTGATGTGCATCTTGGAAGCAAGACCTTCCTGGCTTCTGCATGGGAGAAGATGATTCAGTGGTTCAAAACCGACCCCTTGGCTCGAACTGTAAAGTACTTTGTTTTGAGCGGGGATGGTGTTGATGGGGTCGGGATTTATCCCGGTCAAGAGCGTCATCTTTCAATCAAGGACCTTTTCAGTCAGTATAGCGAACTTGCGCGGTTGCTCGAGGACGTTCCAGATTGGGTTGACGTCATAATGCTGCCCGGTAACCACGATGCAGTAAGGCCAGCAGAACCTCAGCCAGCATTGGATCCTGAGGTACAACAGGATTATTCGAATACCGAATTCGTTGGCAATCCATGTGACTTCAGCTTACACGGCGTTCGCATTTTGTCGTATCACGGTAAGAGCATAGACGACTTCGTAGCAACTCTGCGGTCCGTAACTTACTCGAAACCGGAGATGGCTATGAGAGCTATGTTGGAGAGGAGGCACCTAGCCCCATCGTGGGGCGGCAAGACTCCCCTTTCTCCTGAGCCAGAGGACCGTTTGGTGATTCCTGTCGTGCCAGATATCTTCGTGACCGGGCATGTTCACGGACACTATGTGGGAAGTCATAAGGGGACCACAATTGTTCATTCTTCAACATGGCAGGATCAGACCGACTTCCAAAGGATGCTGGGATTCCAGCCCAAACCCTGTATTCTCACCGTGGTCAATCTGCATACCTATGCATATCACTCTATTGACTTCGCTGCAGCTTAGGGCCAGATTCTCCGGAGAACAATAGGGGCCAAATGCCCCTCAAATCCTCTCCAGGCACTATCGGTACCCCGGCTTTCTCAAACGCTCTTCGCGACTTGCTTCTAATTGGATTGAACCCAATAAAACTTGAACCCTCGATCATCATCGAAATGTCAGTCCCTGAGTCTCCGACAGAAACTAAACCACTTGGGCTGAAACCATTTATCCTTACCAGCTTCTCGACCATCAAACCCTTTTCGTGAGACAATACCCTCGTTGGAAGGCCACCCAATAACCAGCCATCTTCATCCCATTCAAATCCATTGGCAACCCAGTCATCCACATTCAGCATGCTAGCAATGGCCCCAACGCACAGGTCAACCCCCGAGGAGATTATTGCAATGTACACCCCTCTCGATTGCAATTCTTCAACTACTTCCCGTGCACCCTCCATCAACTTTAGTCCGCCAAAGCAACGCATTATGTCGTCCCTGTGAATCTCCGGTTGTACTTCCCTCCATTTGCGGATGTCTTCTTCTACAAATTCCTCCTCTGAGATCTTCCCATCTAAGAATAGATCTAGCGTCTCATTGTTCTCGGTTCCGAAATGCTCGTGAATCGATTGCCAAGATGATTGGTTGTCAGCAAGCACCCCATCACAGTCGAAGGCCACTGCCTGAAGCATCCAATCGGAATTTGGTGAGCAAAGACGGCTAATAATTGGACAGGTGCATTCATGATATTCGTACAACTCCGAGAAACGTGGATGACCAACCACTTGAGGGCCGAGCCATCAAAGTAAGGATGAAACTGTTCGGACCCCTAGTGGAGACCGTTGGCTCTAGAGAGATTGAGACTACTCTCGAATCTGAGGCCACTGTACTAGAGCTGGTTGAGAGATTTCACCTTACGGAACTGATTAATTCTGGCCTTAGGGTTGCAATTGATGGGGAATTTATTTCCAGTCTCGATGTGAAGTTGTATGATGCTGCCGAAGTTGCATTCCTTCCTCCAGTTTCCGGTGGTTAGGAGCTGATTCGGCCGAAGCATTTGAACGATAAAGCCTGCACCTGGGCATGTTAGTATGGCACTTGGACCTCAAGAGCTTGTCCTTCTCGTTATTTTTGCGATATTTCTTTTCGGAGCCAAGAGGATTCCTGAATTGGCAAGAAACGTTGGCCGTGCTAAGGGAGAGTTCCAACTAGGATTGAAGGAGACCACGGAGATTGCCTCGATCCAGGACATGGACAGAGGCGGCATGACAGAGGACGTCGCATCGGAGCAGGAGTGACTACATCCTCCTCTTGATGCTCAATTGGGACCCACATTCACGACATTCCCCGATTCGCTCACTTTCCGGCATCGTCTCCCTAGGAATCTCGTGCACGAGTTCACATGCAGTGCACCTTACTTCCCAACTCCACGGTTCAGTAATTCCATCCGTGCTGACCGGTGACCACTCCAATCTTGCGACCTCGCAAACATTCTGTATGCGATAGTCGTCAGAACAGATTTCACCTCTGAACTCAATCGCCAACGCGATCAATCCAAGGTCAACTTCAGAAAGTCCGGCAATATCGCCTGTCTCAATAGCAATTTCTTTCGCTCTCTGCCACGACTCCTCGCTAGGGTTGGACCATTGTAATTCAGCAGCCTCCAACATGACTAGTCGGTCTCCCGCCACCCTGCTCACTTCAGTTCTCTGTGAATCCAGAGCCATCCCCCTTCGGATCATTTCCAACGGCCAAGAGATTAGGGCAGCGGTATCGAGTATTCTCACGGGACCCATGGCATGCGATGACGGCACTGCCCAAAGAGTTCGGGTTGGCCTAGTGTCGGGATCCTTGTAAGCAATGGCTATATCGAGTACGAAGGACGACGGCCCGTGCTCGAAGGGCTATTCGACTCCATAATCGTCTGGGCGGATGGTTTCGGTTTGATCGGCCTAGGAATTGTTTCAGCTACAGAGGCGGCTTTTCAACCAGTTCCGCCCGATCTCCTAGTAATGCCAATGTCGCTCGAAGCTGGATTTTCCACCGACTTGTTGGCCATTTTCTTGGTTGCCACACTATCCAGCGTACTAGGTTCTCTTGGGGGTTATGCGATAGGTGCATACGGCGGAAGACCATTACTTGAGAAATTTGCTCGCGAATCAACTGTGGAAAAACTTGAGGCGTTGACTGATAGGTATGGCGATGCAGGCGTGTTCATCGCCGCAGTTTCGCCAATTCCCTACAAGGCGATCGCCTGGACTGCAGGAGCTGGCAGGATGGACCTCCGGTTGTTCGTTTTCGCCGGTTTGTTTGGGAGAAGCATTAGGTTCGGCCTAGAAGCCGCAGTTCTCGGACTGTGGGGCCAACAGTTCCTCAGCCTCATAGAAAGCCCGTGGTTCTGGATCTTCGCCGGACTTGCATCCTTGCTCGCTTTCGTTCCAATTAGTTCATGGTGGGCAGGTCTGAATGAGGCGGTCCAATCAGACAACGGTGATTAGTAAACGAACCGATTATGAGAGCCCATCCCCTCGGCAATCTATCGCTCGTGTGGTGTAGTTCGGTCCATCATGCCGCCCTTTCGAGGCGGCGACCCGGGTTCAAATCCCGGCACGAGCACCACAAGAGGCGTTTTTACCCACTCAGAACAGTCATAAACACACCTTCGTTGGAGAAGTAAGGTCCTAATGCGTATAGAGCAGGATGTGAAGCTAACCTTTGATGACGTTTTAATTCGCCCCAAGAGGAGCACTTTGGTTTCCAGATCTGATGTGAATTTGGAAAGAGAGTTCCAATTCAGGCACTCCGAACAGAATTGGGCAGGGGTCCCCATAGTCGCCGCCAATATGGATACCACCGGCCTTTTCTCGGTTGCAGAGGTTCTACAGCGCTACGGCATGCTAACTTGCACGCAGAAGTTCTACTCCACTAGGGAATTCTCTGGTGCATGGGAAGGTGGACTGGATCCTGAATTCATCGCCGTGACCTGCGGCTCTACGGAGGAGAGTTTCGAATTGTTGGAGAGGAAGATTGCAACAAATGAAAACCTGAAGATGATCTGCATTGATGTAGCTAATGGATACAGGGAGATCTTCCTTCAGTTCGTCAAGAGGGTCAGAGAAGCTTTTCCAGACAAAATTCTGATTGCGGGAAATGTAGCCACTAGGGAAATGACCGAGGCACTGATTCTTTCCGGTGCAGACATAGTGAAGGTCGGAATAGGTCCGGGTTCAGTGTGCACCACCAGGAAGATAGCAGGAGTGGGATATCCTCAGCTTTCTGCTATAGCTGAATGTGCAGACGCTGCCCACGGTTTGAATGGGCATGTAATGTCCGATGGCGGTTGTTCTTCTCCGGGTGACGTTGCCAAGGCCTTTGCAGCCGGAGCTGATTTCGTGATGCTCGGGGGGATGCTGGCCGGTCACGATGAGTCAGGGGGTGACACCATAGAGGGAGAAGATGGCAAGGTGTACAAATCGTTCCACGGAATGTCATCTGTTAAGGCGATGGAACATCACTATGGCGAGGTAGCACCACACAGGGCTCCAGAAGGTAAGGAGGTCAGGGTTCCTTATAGGGGTAAGCTGGATAGCACAGTCCAATCGATTCTGGGCGGGTTGAGGTCAGCCTGCTCATACGTCGGGGCACGCAGAATCAAGGATCTACCGAAATGTGCGACTTTCATCAGAGTTAGCATGACAACCAATGAAGTCTATCAGAAGTTCGATGTTGAATGAAATGGAAAAGCTAACCCAAAAAGATTGCCCGCTTCATTTTTCTTCTAGATATCCAATATGGCCTGCGCCATCCAACCCGGTCCCTCGAACGTAGGGATTTCTGGATTTATCCCAACCACTATCTCCCCTTCTGCTATCTCCTTTAAGGCAAGCTCGTGCATCGTGATTGCCTTTACTTCCAACCCCGGCTCAAATTTTCCAGAGTCGACCCAATTTACTCGGGCACTGATTACTCCTCGCCCCAAGGTGATCTCTGAGCCTACCATCCACTGCCCTTCCTCACTCCCCCGGTAGAGGACTTCCTCCAGCCATCGAACCAGCCCCCTCTCGAGATCGCCATCAGGGATTTCTATTTCCCATACATCCTCCGAGGTCTCCAAATCTGATGGGTCAATGACGGACCCGCCATTGAGCTGAATCGACTGTAGCCCCAGTGCCGCGTCTGAAAGCGCCCCCTCAACATCGGTTGCGAATGCCCTGATGCCGATGTCTGCAGTCGTAGGGAGGACCCACCACGTCATGAATGCTCGAAAGCAACGCCGCGCATGAAGGGAGCGGTCATTCGAAGCTATTGCACAGTTCACCTTGGGAGGGAAAACTCGTCGGATCCTTGGGATTCGTATTCCACTTGCTCTCACATTTATTCACATAGCCATCCCCGTCGGAGTCAATTAGTGCATCAGATGAGTCAAACGGGTCGAATCCAAAGTAGTACTCCCAACCAGCCCACATGTCATCGTCATCCTGATCTTGATGGTAGACCTCGGATCCGTCTTTCCATTTGTCCCCATCAGTATCATTATTGATTGGATTGGTACCGTTTTGGTACTCTTCAAAATTCGTGTAGTTCTCTAGATCATCATAGAATCGAGCCCCTGATCCATAAGGGTCGATGTGACATTCGAAATCCTGCGGGTTATCCCAACCCGGGCAGTATCTGTATAGTAGGACCGTTCTGTTCAAGCCATCCATATCGGGATCCTCATTTCCATCCTTGACCCCGTCTAAGTCGGAATCAGGCATTCTGGGGTCCATGGGGCCTCTTGATCCCAGAGCATCGAGGGAATTGTTGTCAACAAGCCCAAGCCTCAACGCTTCTTCGGAGAAGTCAACTTCCCAGCCATCCGGCAATTTGTCCCCGTCGGAGTCATCGTCTACGGGATTTGTGTCCCAACGGTCTGGAGCCTCAAGTGAATTGACTAGTGAATCGTTATCAATGTCAAATGATGAGTCGTGGGGAGATCCGAAGGAGGGGTCAAGGGCCCATCGTCCGCTTTCTGGAACCGTGAATCCTGTGAGGTTCATTTCGTGGAGGAAGTATCTGGGGTCCATGACGCCGTCACCGTCCCTATCTCCAGAAGTTGAAAAACCTGAGACGTAGTTTACCCAAATCCAACCACCAGGGCCAAGGCCGCAATCGATCATTGAATCACATCCCGGGGGGAGCCAGTCGTCGAGGGAAATCCAGAGGCTGTGGCTGTTGGTATTCTGCTGCACTGAGAATACCTGCATCTCCCAACCATCTGGCTGCCCATCCAAGTCAGTGTCATTTATCAGTGGGTTTGATGCTCCTTGCCATGGCCTGGGGATGTAGAGAACCTCCCCCCCATCGTTCAGCCCATCACCATCGGTGTCCGCGTTGTTAGCGTGTGTAACGTACTGATCCGCCCCATCTATGACCTCTTCTCCGTCTTCTAGGCCATCGTTGTCGGTATCGAACGCAGAAGCATTGGTGAAGTAGTAAACCAGAGTTCCGTTGTCAAACCACGGATGCCCGTCGACAGCCTCCCTGTAATCCTCAAGGCCATCGTTGTCGGTGTCCTTGTCCGTTGTATTTGTGAACGTCTCGTAATACTCCTGAGCATCGGAAAGGCCATCTCTGTCAGTATCAAAAACTCCCGGGTCGCTTCTAACAATGACATCCCTTACTCCAAAGTCGACAATCCTAATTCTCCACCCAATTACCTCAATACCATCAATCAAGCCATCTCCATCGGTATCAGCTACTAGGGGGTCGGTAGACCGACCGTCTACTACCCCGTCTCCATCTCTATCTCTTGCATTGTACTCATCTAGATTGGTGAATCTCTCGTGTTGCTCGACTACAGTGACAAGATTCTGG
The DNA here is from genome assembly GCA_964563355.1 of uncultured Candidatus Poseidoniales archaeon. GTDB lineage: Archaea > Thermoplasmatota > Poseidoniia > Poseidoniales > Thalassarchaeaceae > UBA36. Next base: position 48,951 of record CAZLVU010000001.1, on the reverse strand, counting down.
AGCCTGCTAGTGACCTCGTCACCGACTTCGACGTTGATGTGATACACCCAACCAGCCGTTTCAGTCTTCACAGGGATGTTGACATAGTTGCTGTCTACCACTGTTCTAATCCACACTATCGTCCTGTTGACTTGGACGTATTCGCCAGGCTGGACGTTGATGGAATGGATGGTAGTGGCCCCAATCATGTCCTTGTATCTTACAGCCCCGTCTTTATCGGCATCGTATCCATCGAAGTCTGGGTCATCATCAGCATTACTTCCGTCATTTGGATGAATCCCGCTGATGAACTCCCATCCATCGGGCATCCCATCGCCGTCAGTGTCCCATTCGAGTGGATTCGTGAAGTTGGACTCGCCCCACGTGTACGAGACCTCGAACTCCTCTACATTATTGAGCCCATCATCGTCGTTGTCACCATAGGCATCTGTGGAGTTTGCTGGATTTAGGAGTGAGTTGTAGCAGTACTCAAATCCATCTGGCATCCCATCGCCGTCAGTGTCCCAATCCCCCGGTCCATTCAAACGACCGTCACCATCCATGTCCTCTTCGAACCAAGTGCGATCTCCGTGGCCCGACATCAGGTTGGTGTATGGGGCGTCAATAGAGAGGGTACCGAAAACAGGCTTCCCGCAATGCACGCCCAGGTCGATGATTCCAAAAGCGATTTCATAACGATCATCAACGAGGTCCCCATCGCTATCCTCGTCCAGTGGGTTGGTGTCATATCGCTCCTCAACAAAATTCCTCAGGGTGTCAGGTTCGGGTTGTTCAAGATCTAGAATCGCATCACATGAGTGGCCGAATTGCGTGCCCATTTCCTCCCACAACTCTGCCCCCAGATCCAGCTCAATCTCCGCTCGTTTCTCAGGAGTGAGGAGCGGACAGTTCCAGTTTCCATCTAGCGGGTCAAGAAGAGTAACCACGCCAGACGGCGTTGTAACGTCGTGGGTGTAGCTAGATTCCCAGCGGTCGTTCAGACCATCTCCATCAGTGTCTTTCAGACGGGGATTGGTTCCCAGGTCGGCCTCATCAAGGTTGGTAAGCCCGTCTCTATCAGGGTCACCCAGAGGCCCATTGTCCGGGTTGGGGAACGTCTCATTTTGCTCCCCAGTCTCTTGTTCGGTATCTACACTGTTGATCTGAATTGGCGTACAGTCCGTTTCAGTGACGCCTTCACCTAGGTCAATGCAGGGTTCTCCGGTGTCCAAGGGATCAAGGCCATTCTCAATCTCCCAACCATCTGATAGGCCGTCTCCATCGGTATCCGCCTGCCTCCAGTTCGTCCCGTAGAGCGTGTCCTCCATTCTGTCAGCTATGCCATCCCCATCCCAGTCACAGCCTATGGTTGGCACGTCAGGCGGGCATTCCTTGGGCGCACCATCAGCCGTGGGGTCTATGTCATCAATTGCCGATTCGAATCCTCCGGAATCTGTACTAGAGAGCCCCGCGCCAACTACTGTATACAGTCCAGCCAGACAGAGGGTTGCAGCGATGGCAGCAACCGCATATTGGTTGTGAGTCAGTGCCATCCAATCGCCCCGCCCTCGTAGAGGGCGTGTTGTGCAATTTGAGTCTGGCTATAATGATTCATGGCTTTCGTCCGTTCCTTGCCGGGGATTCCTCAAACCTGGGGCCACAACCTTTCAGGACCCCATTATCCATTCAGGAACCTCTCAATCCTGTTGAAAGCATCTTCAAGGGTTTCTATCGGGGGTAGGCAAACCATTCTGAAGTGACCACTGCCAAACTCAGATGAAAATCCAGATCCGTGGACTACCAAGACGTGTTGTTCTCGAAGAAGATTCAACACGAATGTTTTGTCATCGGCAGCCAACTCTGGGTCGGTGATTCTCACGAACAGATAGAATGCCCCACCGGGGAACTCACATTCTATTCCATCTATGGATGCAATCCTTTCCATCGAGAAGTGCAAGCGTTTCTCAATTTCAGCTCTATGGCCATCAAGCCACCCAGTGTCATCAATTAGTCCAGCAAGAAAGCCGTACTGTGCCGGTGTGGAGGCACATAGCCTACTCCTCAGAATCCGTTCCATCCCATCTCGGACACGAACCAATCCCCCGTGAGGGTCATGCAATGCCATGTAACCAACCCTCCAACCAGGGGCGAAATATACCTTTGACACACCATTCAGTACTATCACCGGAACCTCAGAAGAGCGAGATGCCACCGAGCAGAATTGTCCAGAAAAGTCCAGCCCGTCATAAATCTCATCTGCAATCACTGTACATTTCGGCCACGTTTCAGCGATTTTTAGTACGGCGTCAATCTCTTCCGGACTTGCGACGTTTCCGGTTGGATTGTTGGGATTGATAAGTACGAGTAGGCGTACGCTGTCATCCATCTTCGCCCTAATGTCTTCTAAGTCAATCTTCCATCCGTTCGATGAGTCTAGGCGATACTCCAAGGTCTTCGCGCCGAACATTTGTGGATAAGCCAAGTATGGCGGGTAGTGTGGACCGGGTGCGAGGACCGTGTCACCCTCCTCAAGGAAGGCTGCAAAAATAATCTGAAGCGCCTCAGAAACTCCATGGGTCACGTAAACGTCACTCGCTGAGCAAACCCACCCCTTAGCCGTCTCAGTGCTTGCAATGGCGTCACGAAGCTCAGGAATGCCATAAGAGGGGCCGTAACCATTGTCCTGCCTGTCCAAAGCCTGCTTGAAAGCAGCGATCATATGCCCTGGTGTGGGTAGGCCGGGGTACGCAAGGGGGTCGCCAATATTGAGCCTGATGATTTCGTGCCCCTGAGCTTCAAGCTCCAACGCCGGGATTACGACATCACGGATTGCATACTCAATGGCCGAAGCTCGCGCACTGACATCGACTAATTCCCTCACGCTCCATCGAGTCGACGAACTAACATCAAATCGACGGTCGGCCCTCTTAGAGGCCGAGTAGTGTCCTAGCCGCATCTAGGGCAGTGGGAATCCCCTCCGGGTTAGACCCCCCTCCTTGTGCGATGGTGGCCCTCCCCCCGCCTCCTCCAGAAATGTGCACACAAATATTTTGAAGGATTTCATCCGCTTTGTGCCTCTCGGCTGCAATGCTGTCTTCGGTGCAGGCAACGACCAGGAAACCCCCTCCTTCTCGGCTTCCGAGAATTGCTAGCGTTGGGGACGAATCATCCCGAGTTAACTCTCCCAGCATCGTCATCATCTGCTTGGGATTCCCGCCTGATTCCATTATCACATACCTGACGCCATCCCGTTCAACAGGAGCATTATCGCCTCCGCTTGTCCTAAGTCTGACTATCTCAGCCTCTAATGCCTCAATCTTTTTTTGCTGCGACTTCCACTCTTCGAAGAATCTGGAAACAGTCCGAGGCAAATCTTCAGGTTGGACTCCGACAATCTCCGCAGATTCACTAAGCAGACGCTCTTGGCGCCTCGCGTGTTCGCGTGCAGTCTCCCCCGCCACGACTTGCAGACGCTCCACCCCGTCTTGGACTTGACTGGACCTGATGATTCGCAACTCCCCTACAGAACTAGCCTTGTCATGGTGCGTCCCACCACATGCTTGAACGTCGTAGTCACCAATCTTGATTACTCTAATTCGGCTGTGTTTCGGAGGCCCTCCTTGGTAGATTCCGAAACCGAAGAGAGCATCCGCCTCTGCTCTTTCCAAGACCATTTTCTCAATAATTGGATCTTTCTGGACTATTTCATTTGCCAAATCCTCGATCTCGTCCAACTGCTCCATTGTCAGTCTGGAGTGATGCGTGATGTCCAGTCTAGCGTAGCGAGCACCTTTGTTGGACCCCGCTTGCCATATGTGCGCCCCCAATATTTCCCTCGCCGATCCTCCGACAACGTGGATTGCAGTATGGTGGTCCATGAGTTGCTTTCGACGACCCCAATCCACTGTACCATTCACCGCTCCCAATTCGAGAGGTAGCTGAGTGAGGTGCATGATCACCCCATCCTCAACCCTAGTGTCCAGGACAGATGCAATCGTGCCATTCTGTTCCAATTCTCCCTGATCGCCCAGTTGGCCCCCTCCTTCTGGGTAGAACAGAGTACGATCAAGAACAACAAGGTGAGAGGGGGTCCCTCCTACCTCTCTGGACAAGTTCAAACTGCTCAAGACCTCGTCCGATAAAGGGGAGCAATACAAAACCCGGGCTGCGAAGTCCGTTGCCCCTGTGTCTTCATAATAGTCGGGAGAAGTCTCTGGTAGCTCTCCCACATCGAACTTTTTCTCAGTTGTCACCGCACTAGCAGCAGCCTTAGTCATCTGGGCATTACGGGCTGCCATGTCAGCAGCAAACCCGACTCGAACAGACACCTCCTCCCATCCCAGATCGCGAGCAATCGATACGACCATGTCTGGGTTCAGTCCCCTCTCTTCAGCTAAACGGAAAAGAATCTCATCGGGTATCTCTGCGACGTCGCTGGGAGTGTCCTTCAAAGCAGTTCGAACGGCAGCCTCACCCTTTCGTAACATCTCGTAATACCGAGCTTCCTCCAATTCCAGGATAGTAAGAATCCCATCTAGGGACTGGGTGAAACTCGACAGTTCCAGGTGATTTCCAATGTGATGCCCCCCCAGTTCAGCCAGAGAAACATCAATCCCAAGATCGTCCTTCATCCTACACACTCTCCTAGCCATCATCCTGGCAAGATATCCAGCCTTGGAGTTGCTCGGAACCAAGCCATCCCCTAGCATGTTGCACAGAGCGTGCATATGATCCGGAATGGCGTAGATTGAGGAAAGCGGCTCTGTCAATTTCTTCAATTGACCCTTTGAGATTTGGAGGCCAGAATCTGACAGCCTCCCGATCAGCTCATCGTACAGGCCATCCACGTCTGTCCCAACATCGATATTCAATATCCCCGCAAGGCTCGAAAGCTCACCAAGCAGGGCGTCCAAGTCCACATTTTCCCCCAACGAGTGATCTTTAGAATCAAAACCACTCAACTCCTTGAGCCAAGTAACAGTCTCGGGATAAATTGCTTCGTAAATCGTGGGAGTGCCGGCTGCCGCCCAGCAGAACCTCTCTAGACCGTACCCGGTATCGATAATTTGCAGATCCATCTCTTTGTACCTCAGCCCCTTGATCTCAATGTCCCCCTCCTCAGACTCTTCCAGATTCATGAAGACCAAAGTCGCCAATTCAAGCCCGCCAACGATAACTTCCAATGCTGGCCCTGCATTACCGCCCCCGGACCAGGGGTTCTCAACATATGTCAGATCCCGGGAATCAATGCCGAATGATTCAACTAGCATCTGATCACAATATCGGACACACTGGTCTATCCAGTAAACCTCGTCACCTTCCTTTGGTCGATTGAAGGCATGATGCGCCATCATCTCAAACGTGGAAAGATGACGTCCTGAGCGACCTACTGCGGCTACATCAGTTAACCTGATGCAAGGTTGGCTGATTACTAGTGGATTTGCTGGGGGTGGGACTTGGCCACTGGTGACGTGGGGTTGGAAGTCTGCGATGCTTGCGATTGTCAGGTGGATGTCATCTCTCCATCTAGCAACAATCGGGTATGGCTTGACAATAGTGTGGGCGTGATCTTGGAAGAATCCAAGAAAGGCCCCTCTCATCGCATCCTTCAATGCCTTCCCCCTCATCGGAAATCCTTCGATAATCGGACTACCGATGAATGTGTAGGGATCCTCATAGGAGTCGCCACAAGTTGTTCTGCTATCGTCTCTAGTCCAGAAGCGAGAACCCGTAGCGGAGCACGTCTTGCAAACATGCCCCGACTCCTCCCAATAGGGTATCTCGATTTCTCCGAACCCCACGCAATCGACCTCTTCCCCCCCTCCATCAGTCACCCAGTCTTGAAGTCAATGTGGGAAATTGTCCCGGTGCGTTGAAAGGAGGAGGTCATCCACTGGGGCCGAAATGACTGATTGGAGGCACTACCTAGAACCGGCGGGTCCAGCACGGATGAGAATCAAACGCCACGGCTCAATGCTTAGTGACGCCATTCTAGTTGCTGATCAGGAACACATGGCTAGCCATTCTGATGATCGTTCCCCCGGTCAACTGGTGAACACCGCATCTTTGCCAGGAATTGTCGGTGAGGCTTGGGCAATGGCAGACTGGCATTTCGGATACGGGTTCCCCATAGGCGGCGTCGTAGCCACTGAGGTCGACCACGGGGAGTTAGGTGGCGCCATCTCTCCCGGAGGTGTCGGGTTCGATATCAACTGCGGGGTTCGTTTATGCTCCATAGAAATAGACGCTTCAGAAATTGACGGCGGACGCCTAGCCTCGCATTTATCCACCAGAATTCCAGCTGGAGCATCACGAAAAGGAGGTGTAAACTTGGACACCCGCTCTTTGGAATCTATTCTTTCCGAGGGCGCAGAAGCTGCCATCGATATGGGTTTGGGCGAATATCGTGATCTCCCATCAATAGAGTCCAATGGAAGGCTGGATACACGTATGCATGAGGTTGGTGATCGTGCTATGAAGAGGGGGTCATCTTCGCTTGGCACGCTTGGGTCAGGGAATCACTTCCTGGAGTTACAATTCGTTGACAAAGTGGTCGACAAGAAGGCCGCATCTGCCTTTGGAATCAATGAAGGACAACTCACTGCAATGATTCACACTGGCTCCAGGGGACTTGGTCACCAGGTTTGCACAGAGCACGTTGCAGCCATCGAATCACGATATCGCCGTTCCTTCGATGGCTGGGAATGCAAGGACTGGGGATTCAGCTCGCCAGACAGGCAACTCGCTTCCGCCCCAATTCACAGCAAGGAAGGAGAATCTTACATCGACGCAATGCGAGCCGCCGGCAACTTCGCATTCGCTAACAGATCCACACTCACGCAAAGGCTCCGGGAATCCCTAGCGGATTATACAAAATATGAGGTTGATCTTGAGGTCATTTACGACGTAAGCCACAATATCGCAAAGATGGAGGAACATGTCGTTTCCGGTTCAAAATGCAAATGTTGCATCCATCGAAAGGGCGCAACCCGTTCCCTGGGCGGAGATCATCCCGAATTAGCTTCTAGATTCTCAGGAGTAGGTCAACCCGTGCTAGTCCCAGGGGACATGGGGACCGCATCTTGGGTTCTTGCGGGCAACGAGAAAGGTGGAAATGATGCATTCTCTTCATCATGCCACGGGGCTGGGAGGAGACTCTCTAGGACGGCGGCTCGGAAAATCGTCAACCCCCAAGAACTGTCGTCTAGGTTAGAATCAGAAGGCGTTTTTGTCCGCGCAAAGACACCTAGGATGCTATCAGAGGAGGCTCCGGAGGCTTACAAAGACGTAGATGAGGTAATCAGGCTAACTCACGAAGCCGGCCTAGCCCGTCCCGTAGCCCGGCTCAAACCATTCGCCGTGATCAAAGGCTAGCTTGACTTAGAAGTGAAGCTGATGTGGATTTCATCCAGATCCTCCATCACGTAAGACTCGTAGATCGTGTTGTCATCTCCGTTGACTGTCATGGTAATGTCATACTCTTCCCAGTCAGAAACTCCGTTTCTGTTAACGTCAAATTCCCTATCATCAGTCATGGAGGGTCCACCCTCCCTCCCCCAGATCTCAAAGAATGAACCTACAGGGACATTCATCTTACTAGGAGTCTCGATGTGAAGGGTCGTGAAGCCGCTTTCGGCTGAGTTGTGGACGTGAATCCACCTCATCCCCTCACGACATCCGGTTTGGTCAATTCCCGTGTTCGCGGCTATCTCCAACTGCTGTCCATCTACGGTAATCTTGAGGTCGGGATGATAGTGTAATTCAATCCCTACATCGTTATGCTCCAACCCTCCCAGACACCCATCTGACACTCCCCAGTCGGGTTCCGGATCGAAGCTTTCCGGGGAGAAAACCGCAATTGAGAAGAACGCCACAGTCGCAACCGCAGCACCCCCTATGAGCAACTGTCCAAGGCTGTACTGGCCTAAACGCCCCAATGCCATACACCCGGGAAATGGGCAGATGTATTGAACTATGGGGGTACTGGGATGTCGTGAATGTTACCTTACGCACCCCCATCTATTGGGATGAGGCCATTGCACACCTTTGCCAAGTTGACGAGGTTTTGCGCGAGTTAATTTCGACTCACCACCATCCCACTCTTGGATCCAGGGGGGATGTCTTCAGAACCTTGGTGAGGTCAGTTGTGGGCCAGCAGATTTCTTCAAAAGCAGCTGAATCCGTTTGGGGCAGATTCGAATCCTCATTGGCATCTGTTTCCCCAGATTGTGTTGCAGTTGCAACTCATCAGCAACTAAGGGATTTTGGGATGTCTAACAGCAAAGCGGATTACATCCAGGGAATTGCAGAAACGTGGATGAATGGCTACTGCGAGGTCGATTGGGACTCTCTGGACGATAATGAGGTTTCGTCCATGCTAGTTCGGATCAAGGGGGTAGGAAAATGGACAGCTCAGATGGTTCTGATCTTCTCCCTACTGAGGCCCGACGTATTTCCTATTGCGGACAGGGGTGCAATCAGATCAATGGAGATGCTCTACAATTCCGGAGATTCCCTGAGCGAGTCTGAAATCCTAGAAATCTCAGATAAATGGGGGCCTTTCAGGACCGTAGCCACTTGGTTTCTCTGGAGGTCGCTAGATCCAATACAGAACCAGTATTGATCACATCGAATATCCGCGTTTGGGGAGGTCAGACAAATTTTGTGCGTTCCCGGAGCTCACTCCGTCAGCTTCCTCCATTATTATCGTCAGAAGCGTGTTCACAAGTGCCCGGAGTTCATCAAGCTCCGCTCTCATTTCATCTACACTTACGACCTCAGACACGCGCATCCCACCAGAGGAAACAAATCCTCAATGGGAGTAGGTCAACCATCAGCCTATAAACAAGTCAGTAATTTATCGAGGCTCAACGACCCTTATCGAAGTTCAGGCTATTCGCCATCTTCTTCTTCGTATTCTTCCCAATTTTCATCATCATAGTAGTAGTCGTCCCCCCTACTTTGGATGATGTAGAAAGCAAGCCCCATCAGGGATATGACCAGCAGGAGACCTGCGATTATCCATACTGTGCCACCACTCTCCTGATTGACTGAATCCAGCTTCTCAACAGTGATTCCCGAAATCTCTACGTTGTTGAAATTCTCGTTGTCGAAGTCTCCGTTAACCACCAGCACAAGGAACGGCTGGCCCTCAAACGCCGCCTCGTACTCGAACTGTACCTTGATGCTGGAACTCTGAGGCGGCAAGTAGACTTCTTGGTCCCCGTTCAGTAGGGTCGATTTCGAAGCCAGCCAGCTCCCATCCGATTTCTGCTCATACAGCCCAACCTGGAATGTCCCGTCTAGCTTCCCAGGATTCTCCCAGTAGGTCACGATCGTCAATGTCTCCCCTTGGTAGGGTGTCTTCGTAGGAGTCACGACCTCCCTAGTGTACTCCCACAGGAATTCTACAACCCTGAGGGTTGGCATCCTAGGGGCATCCGGCCCACCTAGGCCGATTACTGGATTCCCGGCCTTGTCGGTCGAGGTGATCCAGAAAGCTATCTGGTCGCCTTCTTCGATTCGCATCTCGACCTCGGGCGTGAAGTCCAGCTGGCCCTGATAGATATGTTTCCCATCACTGCTGGAGATCCATGCAAGCTCCCCTGAGCTCTCCGTGCCAGCGATAACCTGCCCCCCTCTGCTATATTCCCATGAAACCTGCAGAGGCCCATCAACCATCCCAATCGCCTCTACAATGGTTACTGTAACAGGTATGTCGCCAATCAAATTCGTCTCAATAAGCGTAAGAGAAGAATCAGGGAAGGCATCCAAATTGAAAAGAGCCGTCGGGGACGAAGTGTCCACCGTGACAGATGCCTCCGAGTTTTCGATCGCGACGCCCGCACCGGGTGTGCCGATTAACGCTGTTGTCAGGGTCATCGTAGGATCCAATGGCGGGCGACTAGGCAGTATCATGGAAATTTCGAAGCTGCCATTGGGCAGCACCTCTGAGTAAGCGAGTCTGTTTTCAGTTCCGTAAATCAATGATAACTGTACAGACAAATCCGAAGGGACGTCGTTCAGCAACTCACCTGAGCCTAGGTGGTAAACAGATCCAGACAGCAAGAATTCGTCCCCCTGCCCAAGGAATAACGAGACTCCCTGCGAATCCACGAGCGGTGGGGTCAGGTCACTAGCACTCTCTGGGACGGCTATCAGCCTATTGTCCAGCCTCCACGAGAGTGAGCTAAGCACGTCGGACTCAAGCGTCTGCAGGCCATCCTCTACAACTACCCTGGGCTTGCAGTCAAACTCTTCCACAGTGAATGGGAAATCCCATGAGAGGCTGAAACTGACCCTTAGTTCGACCACGGTTGCAGTGATCTGCTCGGTTACCGCACCAATCAAATTCAGCATACTGTCCTCTGGAGTCCATAGGTCCGAAGTGAACGGCTCATACGAGAACATCCCCAAGTCGCTACCATAGCCGCATAGCATCACAGTGATGTTGTCAATCGTCCTGAATCCATTGGGTTCGTCCAATCTCACTGAGAAAGTGTGCTCTTTACCTGGGATGAGGTAATAGTCAATGCTATCTTGTGTCTGCCTGTCCAGTCCGAAGGTGCTGGAGCCTTGTCCAGTCCCTAGTCCCGTCCCTGCGAAACTAGTTGGCTCATCTACAGCGACCACAACCGAAGCCCATGAGTTCTGTGCCCCGGCTCCCCCTCCTGTGCCACCATCTTGGTAGCTCAGTCCGGCCCAATCGGTCCCTTCTACGTATAGGTAAATGAATTCGTTATCCAGTGTCGAAACATCGATCCCGGAGAACTCAATCCACTGCTCCCCGGTCAGACCTTCACTCAGTGGTTTGTGCTGCGATTGGTACTCCTCCTCGTCTGCCAACCCGTCTCCATCCGCGTCATCGACCCCAGTCCTCCAATAACGTAGAGTTAGCAAGTCGCCCCTCGCCTCACCCTCCGAGATGGTTATCGAAGGTGAAAATGTGGTAGTCGGGTTGACAACCATTCCGTCTACAGGCTGTAGCCCGACCTGAGTCAGAACTTCTAGGGGACCAGCTACCGGTGGGTTTTGGTCAATGAGCAAATCTACGATGGGAGGTTGACCTGTCACATCCTCAGCCCCAGTCGAAGCTCCCGGTTTACCCACGGAGATTAGCAAGGGCGAAATCGTCATGCCATCGATTCCGGGGGGAGCGGACACAACTCCCCAGAAAGTACCGTCATCCCCTGTCTCAAGTGGGTAAATGCTGCCAGAAATGTTCAGGGCAGCTGAGAAGTCAGACCCCAGAGGCCGCCTATCTGTGGAGTCTTGGAACCTCACAGTTCCACTGACGTTCAGGCCGCCGCCGTCTAGGATATGGAATGGGTAGAACAAGGTATCATAGATGTTTGAAACCAATCTGCCATCCGCATCCAAAACTGTGAATGAGTCAATCTGGAGGTCATTCTCAACAGCGTTTTTTCCGCTCGTACCGCTATTGGTGGAAGCCGGCCAAATGGTCTCACCAGCCTCATCGTTACCCCTAGCAATCCAGTGTATGTCGTCGACATCGTCCCAATTCCAGGTCACTCCGAAAAACCAGTGGACAACTATGTCGACGTATCCATCGCTATGCAAAACCTCCTCAACGTAGCTCATCGAGGTGTCAATGGGCGCCAGTCCGTTTCCTGATGTCTGCGAAAAGGTTGCAGAAGAGCCTCCGGAACCCCAGAGCCCGTCCGCACTGTTCTCGACTACGAATGACACAACGCTACCATCCGATCCAGTCCCAGTGAGGGTTATTTCAGCAATTTGGGAGTTGTCGTTTAGATGGTGGTGCATGGTTACAACCTCTACTACTTGGTCATCTGGGTAGAGGGTGTTAGGGACTGAGAAATCCCTGTTGACGAACATGTAGTCAAAGCTCACCGACCCGTCTATGGCGACCGATCCATAGTCGGCGGTAACCCCGATTGGGATGGCCAACTCTTCAGGCGGCGGATCATCTGAGGTGTGTATGTCGTGGTAGGCTGACATCATCGGCCCCAATCCCGACAGATTCTCGAAGAATTGGTAGCCTATGCCTATGCTGGTTAGTGAGACAGATTGAGCAACCGCAGAATTGATTTCTAGGGGGACTTCCAACCATTGTCTCCCAGTTACCGGGTCAGTGTGCGAAGCGCTCATGAAACCGATCCCCGTCATCTGCCCTTGGCTAAGCATTGTCAGGAACGGTGAGTTGCCGCTACCGCCAGTTACCATTGATCCGGCAATCGTAACAGTCACGGGCCCCTCGAAGCCATCGCTATCCGGAGAAATCGCGACTAACCCAGATGTGACCGATCCAGACTCTGGGATCAAGAATACTAGCTCCTCGGCATTGGTGCCATCAAGGTTCAGAGGCGTGCTTCCCGAGAACTCTCCCTCGGGATCCGAAACCAACGACTGCCACCCAAAGTGCCCGTATCCGTCATTGAGTGGGAATGACCAATCCGTAGTGCCATCGTGAAGGACATCGATGATTGGGTTGGAAGCAGGATTTGAGAATCTTGCCGAAACCCTGAGAACGTCAATCCACCCATTCGTCGGCAGGTTCACCGAAACCGCGTATCCGTTCTGCGGGCTTGGGAACTCGATGCTCCCTCCCTTTGAAACGGAGCCTAGTTGGTTCCCCCTTGAGTCGAAGAGAGTGGTGACTACCCCGCTCGAAATGTTGCCCCGAATTGTTACACTCTTTATCGGCCGGGAGGAATGTACGTACTCGGATGAAACCGTTCCCGTTACCGCTGTCGCGTTAAGTAGGCCGTCCACAACTTCCACTCCAGAACTCATTTCCCACCCATTGTACCCTGAATCAGCATTCAGTACCCTGTCTGCACCGACGTAAACGTTCTTCAGAACAGGGGACATTTCCGTGTTCTCCGTCCTCATGTGGATTTTGAGCCGGATTTCGGGATAGGTTTCAGAGTCTATGCCCGCGAGGCTGAACGGGAATGAGATATTAGAGAAGCCAGTAATTACCTGCCCTGAACCAGCTTCTAGGACAGAGCCCCTAATCCAAGACTCATCGTGTATCTCGGCATCAATGTCAACGAAACCAAAGTTGAACCTATCATCCGACCCGATTTGGACGATCGGACTCAGCCAGTGCCCAGTCTCCCCATAGTTGGCTATTCTGACTCCGGCGTTGTCGATGTACCACCCAGCCAAGCTCCATATTGCATCAGAGCCGAAGGCGAATTTGAATGAGACATTGTCGCCCCTGAAATTATCCAGGCTGGCGGACATCGTAGTGAACCCGGAGGTAGATGTCCAGGTCCCGCTGGACGCAACTCCAGTGCAGTGGTCCTGGCTAAACGCGCCTAGCCCCGCTAGGTTGTGCCCTGCGTTGGCGTAAATGGTGCTCGTGTACCAGCCCGGGTTGAAGTGCTGCCAAGCAGCGTTATTGACTTTGATGAATACCGCCCCTCCGTCCCAGGAAGCCTCAGAACATGACCAGTGGTCGAATGTGAGCACAGACGATCCATTGAGGGGTATTTGGTAGGTCGGTGAGATCAATCGAGCCTCGTCAATGTAGGTCGCATAGTTTCCTCCGAATCCTATCCCGTAGGCGTAAGGGAACGAGGAGGCTGTGCTTGGCCCAGAGTTCTGCGACATCTTGTTCAGTGTGAACTGGCACCTGTCATTGGTGCACGTTCCGGAGTTCATCGAGGTCGCACGAGTCCAGCCAGGGGCATCGCTAACGGTCGGCGAGTTAGCAGTCGCATCTTCGAAGTTGAAAATCTGCGACTGCGCCCCTTTGAGCAAGGTTTGGAACGCCCAATCATCAGGTGCGGGGTTACCCTGGGCGTCGGGAAGCCCCGAGTGAGTCATCGTGGAAGAGTTATGGATTGGGTCGATGAACAGGGCATTACCATCATAGTCAACAACCCTAAGTTGAGACACAGTCACACCCTCCCTGTAATCGGAGGGATAGCTTCCCCCGTAGTTAGTGAATGCCGAAGTGTCAACGACGATTCTGAAATCGACGCTCGATTGCCCCTGGAAACCGCTGGGGATGTCGAATGACACCGTTCTAAGGTCACCACTCTGATCTTGGTAGGTTTGACCGTTGTCAGCCGTATAGCCGTTTCCGGGGATCGGCCCAGTCCTAGCGGAGCAGTCTGAGGTTGTGCTGCTGGTGGATGACGAAATGTCCGTCCAACCGCTTCCGAGAGACAGCTCCACACAGGCATTGTCGTAAGACGACCCTTCGAGGTCCCACTCCATGGTTAACTCGATCTTGGAAGTGGAATTTGTCCCGCTCAGGTCAATTGACCGCTCCAAGGCCCCGTAGGCTTCCGAAGAGTAGTAACATGACTGCATATTGGGGTTGTAGCATCCGTGATGCCACGTGCCGACATTCACCCCATCGTTGTTAACCGTGATACCATCCAAGAACCACCCCGGTCTCTCGTTGGTTGAATTGGGATGGGTCCAAATCTGAAATCTGAATTGAATCTGTTCAGCATCGCCGATTCCGTCCAATGACGTTAGGCTGAAGTTGCTTTCCACCCATCCGCTGAAGGTCTGAGAGGCGAAGACCGGAACGGGGGTCGTGGTCGCGCCATTTGGCACAGGGGCATCGGTTGACATTGTGCTTGGGTATCCCCCGACCGGTTCAAAGTAGGTCCAGTTCCCCCAATTTTCCTCTGAGGAGAGCCTGTATTCTACCCAGACTCCGTCACCATCCCCCGAAGGACCGCTGTCTATGTGGTACCAGTGTTGGAAACTGAGGTAATATCCGTTGATATACTTGGAATTTGGGACATTAGACTTTGGAATAACTAGCGCACTCGCAGTCCCAGCTGGAACCGGGCTCCCAGGCATCGTTCCCGCCGCGACCAGTCCCTGGTACGCCGATGAGGGAACTACTCCATGCGCCAGTGTTTGCTCGTCGCCATACAAGCTGCCATTGAGATCCGTGAACGTAGTAGCCTGCCACATCTTCATCTGGTGGCAAATGAAGAAAGTCTCTAGCACTTCAGAGGTGCCACCTGGGACTGAGTCAAGCCTCCTGTTCTCATTCAAGTCCAGACCCGCTTCGACTTTTTGCCCTCCTTCGCTGCAGTTTGCACCCACTGGCTCGCCGGTAATTTCTAACTCGTAATCATAGTAACCGCCAAGGTTGGCGGAGATGGACGCACCAGTCCCATTGGAGTCGCTGACCACAATGGTGGGTGGGGACGTGTAATTGCCCCCTCCATCCAGGATCTCAGTTGAGTGAACCACCCCAGTTGAGAACACATTCGCATCCAGATCAGCACCAGTGCCGTTGGCAGCAATCACGATGAGGGTATCGCTGGCCATGTAACCTGCACCCGGATCATCGATGTCAATGCTCAAAATGCCACCATTGCTGGTTACGGAGGAGACGGACGCCGAAGCTCCGGAACCATCACATTGGCAGGCTATTGTAATCGCGTCGAATACGTCATAACCACTCCCGCCCTGATTGATGGAAATGCTCTCAATGCCTGAACTGATGACATATGTCCCTGAGAAGCCCGACCCTCCTCCTCCGCTAGCAGACAGGTTTCCGGAAATGTAGCCGTAACCAGGGTTGTCGATGGTCAGGGATGTGACTACGTCGTCCAAAGCGAAGGCCTCGCAGAAAAATCGAGTCTCCAGAATCTCACCCTCGTCTAGGTTCTGATCGAAGTCATTGTCAAACCCGTGGTTCAGGGTCGTCCCATTGCCTCCTCCGCATCCAGATAGATTTGTGTCGGAACTATGGCTGAAAACCCTCCTCCACCCGGGAGTATAGGTGTATGCAGAACTCAATGAAACATCGATCTGCCCGACATCGAAGTTGCTGACATTTGACCTAGTACCGTCATCCTGCAATTCCAGATGCCCATCGCCGTTCAATTGCGTTCCAAGCATGTAGCCATCATCTAGATCGTCCTCATCCCAAACTATTCCGGTATTCGAAGACGCAGACATCGGATTGTTGGTCACATGAAGCCACCCGTCGAGGATACTTGAGTTCCCAGGAACCCTGAAACCGGTCACAACGGTGGCATCTCCATTGCTGTTAACTACCGTCGGGCCTGCCCAGTTCGAAATCCCTGCTGTAGAAAGAGGCGCCGTAATCATTAGCAAAGTAATTGCGACAGCAAGTCTGCTTCGGGTCGTTGACATGTGACTCACTGGGACTCAATAAGTTATCAATGAATCTGTTTTTTGTAACATTTTCCTCCGATGGATTGGTGGAGCCACTGGGGGGAATCGAACCCCCGGCCTTCGCCTTACCAAGGCGACGCTATACCTCTAAGCCACAGTGGCAGCGCAGCGCTGACCGGCGTGGGCGGTTTAATCGTGGCGGAGCGGCGAATTCCATTGAAACGCCAATAACGTCATGGTGAAAACCAATAGTCGACTGGCTAGGTCGAGCCGAGGTCGCATAGCCCGGTATTGCGCGGGCCTGGAAAGCCCGTGGGATTTTTCCCTCGCGAGTTCAAATCTCGCCCTCGGCGCCAAAAAGGGATTTGCTAAGTGATGTCTGAGGGGTCCGGCAAGCGTCTGGCTTATTCGGAGAACTTCCCCCTCAGGCGGTAATGGAACAGGCCGCCGAGGGCTCTGCGACAGAAATCGAATCTCAGGCCATGCCTAGGTTGAGTGACTTCCCGGCCAGAGAAACATTTTCCGGATTTCATCCAAGGCTTGAATTTCTAGACAAATTGGTAGCCGAGTATTCCTATAATTTCCTCCTAATCAGGAGATTCTGGAGATATGACGAAGCGATGATGATTCTCCTTCCCTTCATTGGTATTGTTCTCGGTGCATGGGATTTCGGGATAGGTGAACTCTCAGGAGGTGGCGATTACAACAGATCTGGCATTTTCGGAGATGATAGCGGTTTCTTGCATATGGCCGATCTAGCCCTGATCCTTTCCTTGCTCTCGGTAATCTGCTGGGCTGCACTATTCAGTTTATTGTGGATAAGGTATCCCATTATGAGGGAGAATATGATTTACCTTCTCATTGGAATGCTCTTCGTTCAGTTGGGCCATATGAAGGCACATTCGGATTCCCCCAACTTCCCGAACGACACGGCGATTTCAGGCTGGCTTTGGGTGGTCATTTCAAATTTGATAATGCTCTTTCTATCGGTTTTTGTAGTCAATAGAGCGGTACTCGAGACACGGGATATTCATGTGCAGGAACGCCACTCTCACCCGGATCCTAGAGTTTTTGAGAGGGCTTGGAAGGATCACAGCCTAAAGGCCTGGAGTTCTACGATTGGGGCTTGGATAGTATTGCTGAACATCAGTTTTTGGGCAGGTTCGCACTCCATTTCTCCCAGTCCGGGTGAATTGGATTTCAACTATCTTACCGTATCGCTCTACATCCTACCGGGAACGATTTCAACAGTAGCTTTGGTCTGGATTCTCTGGCTCCCCCAATTCATGCTGGGTGGTGCAGAGGAAAGGATTCAGACATATAGGGCAAGGGAAGTTTCCGGTGAGACCAAAACTAGGCCGAGGGATGAACAGGGCAAATGCCCGGTCTGCAATCATCAGACCCCAGCCACTAGGAATTCTAGTGGCATGATCCAGGCTCCCTGCGATCAAGACAGCTGCATTGGTAAGGGGCAGCCTGGCTCAAATTGTGACGGATGCGACTCCCGAATCCCTACGAGAGTAATTTGTCCAAATTGCGGTTCCAGCACTCCGACAGGGAGCCATTTTGGAAGGATTGAGGCCTGGTGAGAAAGTTAGACAATGACAAAGGCAGGTAGTATTCAAGGAGCGTTTGCCGATGGGCAGTGTTGAGGGGGAGAATTACTCAGAGGAATCAACCCACGATTCCAACCAAGTCGAATTTGCCGAGAGGACGGCAACCCCCCTAGACGACGATGCAATTGTCCCCATCGCCGTAATCAGTATTGCATTGATTCTGTTACTTGCATCGGCCTTGGGGTTCCTCTATTATTGGAACGATGGCGAAGTGATGGCAATTGGCGGACCTCCTGCGGCACTTCTGGCTTGGGAGGATGATTATAGAGAGTTAACTGGAATTAACGAAATCCAAGGGCTAAATGGAGCGGGGGTGGTCGTCTGTGTGGTGGATTCGGGAATAGATCTGAGCCATCCCGATTTGGATCATTTAGATATTCTTGGTTGGAAAGATTCTGTAAATGACCGCCCTGTTCCTTATGATGACGAGGGCCACGGGACAGCAATGGCTGGAATTATTGTTGCTAACGGGGGTTTGGAAGGTGGAGCCCAAGGAGTCGGTTTGCTTGTTGCTAAGGCCATAGACAGTGAGGGGATTGGGAGCGACCAGTATATTTCCGAATCAGTAGATTGGTGCGTCGATCAAGGATCGGATATTATTTCTCTGAGCCTGGGCGGCAATCAAGGCCTTGGGTCCGGATTCTTCACGACTGATACTTTGGAACAGTCAGTAGAGGACGCCCTCGACAACGGGGTGTTTGTGGTTGCCGCTGCGGGAAACGATGGTGGAAGCGAGGATGATGGAGATGTAGAGTCTCCTGGCTCCGTGGAGGATGTGATTTGCGTTGGAGGGGTCCTCAGGAATGGTGGCATTTGGTCCGGCAGCTCAATAGGTGACAACGACGGCAGACTTTGGCCTAACCCAATTCTTCCGCGGGATGATCCTGACAGGAAACCAGAGGTCGTGGCCCCAGGGCACGAGGTCCCTGTTCTTCTCGCCGGAGGGGTTGGCAATGAAGCTTGGTGGGGTTGGTCTAGTGGGACTTCGGCTTCGACCGCGTGGGTGAGTGCTGCACTGGCGATGCTACTCGAACACGACCCCGGGTTACAGAGGGAGAACTCACAGGGCAGATCTAGTATCCAGAATGTCAAGGTGATGATAATGGAAAACTCACAAATGCAAGAAGGCCAATCAGAGCACGACGACTATTATGGGTATGGCCATTTGAGGGTTGACTTACTAATTGAAGGGGCTAGCAGCGAAACGATTTCAGCATCATCGCATGATTCACACCGTTCTGCCGGCATCGCACTCGAGAAACAACTTCACACTGAACCTTTCCTCAGTAAGGCCACTAGTGTTCCACCGGTCAGCTCCACGAAGCCCAGAGAGTGACTATCGTCCACCTTCTTGATGAGCCCTATCCAGTCGTTGAAAGAGCTAACCTTGAACTGTGCTGGAGTAGGATTCTGACCGTCTTCAGGTAACCCCACATCCCCCGTGGGCACTGTTGGCTCCTGTACTAATACGACACCTCCAGAAGCAACCAAGTCGAACGCCGACAAAGCAGCAGTGACCCTTTCCTCGTCTGGAAGATCAATAATTACAAGGTCAGGGGGCACCAAAAGGGAATTCTGCAGGGCCGCTTCGGGAAGCGCCACATTTGCAATCTTTTCAGTAGCAGCCTCGGCACTCACCTCGTCCCAAGGTTTCGCTATCACCTTCGCCCATGACTCAGCGCCGTACCTCCTAATCAATCGATCAATTATCACTCCAAACCTCGATCCCGGCTCAACAATTCTGAATGTCTCAGGCCTTGCGTTGCGAGGAGAATTTTCTCCGTCCAGGCCCCCACACCACAAATCGAGCAGCCATGCAGCTAGGTGCCCTATCCCCCCTCCTATTAGGATTGCATTCTTCGCTGGCAGCTTAGAACAAATATCCCTTATCCTAGACCTCATTGACCTCGGCATCGGCCTCATGCCCATGTGCAGCATCTGCTCGCCTATTCCAGCTGCTACTGCTGGCTCCTCAAGATCCGCGTCCAAGTCTTCGGAGAGGAGTCTCCGCATCAGTTCAATCTCTGTGATCTGAGGCAGTCCAAGCCGCTCTCCCGCATCCTCCACGGTTTCCTATGACACGTCGTGTTCTTCAATAATCGCTTGAGGATGAGTTCAAGACCGGACCGTCACCCCCCTCACCGTGGGAGCCGAAGATACCACGACTGAAGTTGAGGTACCGTGCCCCGGATGCTCGACCGAAGAAGAACACCGTATCATCCGGAGGTCTCCTAAGGGGGACGGCGAGGACGTGCTTGTGAGGTGCCAGGGATGCAATCACGTGCATACTATTCTACTGCGCCCACCCCGACCAGTGACGGTCACCGCAACTCTTTCAGATGGCAATACGAGCATCTCCGCAGAAGTGGAGGCAGACGATGACGAGGTAATCTCAGTAGATGACTTGTTTGAACACGGAAGCAAAACTTGGAGAGTCACACGAATCGATGATCCGCAATCTAGGCCAAGAGACAGCCTCACCGCTTCGAGAATTCGATCGATGTGGGCGATAAGATTTGACAAGGTCGTAGTCAGCATCACAGTTACCGATGGAGAAATTAGCAAGCCAATTAAGATTGATTGCGACCCCGACAGGGTCTTCTCCTGCGGCTCAATAATGATTCTCGAAGATAAGAAGTGGAGGATTAGGGCAATCCACACGGGAAAGGGCCGAACCCTTACTGGAAGCAGACTCGCAAGGGAAGTTCGCAGGCTGTACCTCCACGTCCCGGAGTAGCTACCTTCGATTGGTCCATGGCATTAGCAGCGCCTTCGTGACGTGCACCGCAACTTCGGGGTTCTCCCGTAGTCTGCGTAAGCTGTATTCGTACCACTTAGTTCCATAGGGGATGTAAACCCTCGTCCTGTGACCCTTTTTTGCCAGATCACGCCTGACATCACCTCTGACACCAAGTAGGAACTGGAATTCGTACCCCGGTCCCTTACCTTGCGTTCTGACTACATTTTCTCTGTGCCGGGGATCTAATGTTCCAGGCCCCATGCCCCTTTCCTCAAGTGCCAGAATAGCGTGTTCAATTACCGGTCTGTCATGGGATGCTATTGCCGTGTAAGCCCCGGAATCGAGCATTAATTCTACGGCTAGGTTGGTAGCATCTACAATCCCCCTGTAGGTAGTATGGGCAATCTCGGCAGGTTCTAGGTATATCCCCTTGCAAATTCTGAAGTCAGTTTTGGGACCGGAAATTTTCGAGATTTCTGAGATGTCCGAGGGAGTTCTGAGAAGCCTCCCCTGCAGCACAACTCCAATGTTTGTTAGGCCCTTGTCGTGCATAGCCAGAGCAACGTCAATTGTGGCCTGTGTGACTCTGTGGTCCTCCATGTCAAGACGCACGAAAATATCGTCTTCCGCAGCTCTTCGTAGCAGATTCTCTATGTTCTCTATTGCTGCCGAATAGTCAATTAGCAACCCCAAAGCAGTGGGTTTAATCGAGACGTTTGCATCCAATCCATTCTCCGCAATTACATCGATTACCCTGTGGTACTCTTGAACAAATATGGCAGCTTCCTCCAATTTCTTCACTTCCTCCCCAAGTACGTCTACTGTGAAACACGCGCCCTCCGGAGAAATCTTCCTCATCACATCCAGTGCTTGTTCCAGGGTCTCTCCTGCCATGTAACGCTTGGCTACCCACCGAACGATGAACTTGGGAGCCAGAGGCAGCAAACTTACGATCGATCTTCCCACGACACCCATCTGGACGTTGACACAGCAATACGAGACTTGACGGTTGCGGGAACTACGAAATCTGATTACCCCTTAGAACTGGAACTTCTAGGTTCGAGAGAAGGGATAGAATCGCTTGCCTCTGCCAACCTTTGAATGACTTCCTATCCAGATGGGCGAAAACGTTTCCCCCGGGAAACGCCTCTCTGGTAGACTCAATGGCTACAGCGACCGATTTTTTCCAAGGCCCCATAGGCATCTGCCCTTCTTCTCTAGGCTGATCGAAAACCAACGCATAATTTGCTAGAATGTGCCCGACCCATACATCCGATTGTGTGATGACTGCTTTGTGCCTCGGGGCATAGTGCCCCCCTCCTAACCCCACCATGACATCCCCTTCTCCTTCCCACAAGCCGATCTGGCAATCCCCAGATAGGCCGAGGCAGAGGGAGATTGAATCCGCCCAGACCTCAGCAGCCCTGGAGTCCGCCCACCTATCCTCGGTAGATCCAATCTCGATGAACAGTGTCGGCCGCGTGAGTAATGGGCCGTGATGGGTGGACTCCAGAGTGAGGTCATACTCCTGATTTAGGAGCCTTTCCGATGCAATCGTTTGCATGGTTCTGAACAAAGCCCCAAATCTGGGAGACGGGGGGACTACCTTTCCCTTGATGCCACCAGCTTGTCCTGGCTCTCCAGGGGGAGTTTCTCCGGGTACCCCAATGGCATGCAGGGTTAGTGCCGGCGTCTCGCTAGCTGAGACATGCCTAGAAAGTACCAGGACCTCCTCTACGCGTGCCCCAGTTTCGGATTCGTGTTCCAGGTCGATCCCATCAGCTCTAATGTGGAGTCCTTCGATTAGAAGCACCTGCACATCACAACTGGAGTGATCCCAAACCAAACCATGTTTGTGTTGCTTTGGCTCCCCCCAACCCCCCAACCTCCTGATCGCTGAGAGAATTCCCATAGAAGCCACGTCTTCACTGGAGGCCAGTAGCAACGTGCCCATGACCGGTGACGGCGATACTGACTTCAATGTTCTCAGACACACTTTCAAGGACGCATCCTCGGCTTATGGCATGAGCCACACGATGATCGGCTTCCCTCCATGCAGAATCGACAGGGGGAGGGACACTCACGTGATGATAGGAACTCGTGGCGAATTGGCTCGGATAAATAATCAGGGTGAAATTTCACAACCTTTCACTATGCCATTCCCGGCCCCTTCAATCGATGGTGTTGTGATTGGAGACAGATGGGTGGGAATTTGGTTAGAGCGGGAATTCGGAGAGGCAAGGATGGCTGCTCTGCCAATGGGCGAAGAATGGTTCGATGGCCCTGGGAGGGAAGAATTGCGATTAACTCCTAGTGACGGAGGCATAACCCAGCCTAAGGGTGCAATCTGGCATAGAACATTGGATTCTGAGCCAATGAAGATGGGACGAGTCTCTGACAACATCGTGTTCTCTACCTTTGGGGGCATGTACATGATCGATCTTGATGCGAACGAGAAGTGGAGGGCCCAGATACCCTCGTGGCCTGAGATTTCGAAGATCGGTGTGCGAGATTCCATCGTCTCAGTAGGTGAGATTCCCGGTGCGGTTACCGTCTGGTCACGGGCCGGTGGCGTGGCTGCTCTGGATCCGGTCGATGGCTCACTACTGTTTAGCAATGTCAATTTTTTCGGTGACATCGTCTCCAATGCAACCTATTCTGAGCAAGGGGGATGGATGGTAAGTATGCATGGCAACTCTTTCGCTTTGCTTGACAGCATTGAGTCAGAGCCCCGTATCATCACCACCCCTGGACCCGTCCTCGACTCAGGTTTCGTTGAAGGCGAGTGGAGGTGGACTGGGTGGAGGCATGATGGCCGGTTGTCTGAAGAAGGCATTCATGCATCGAAAAGGGATAGCATAGGAGTAGCCCTTCTAGGTGAAAAAGTGATAACAAACGACGGAAAGTTGAGAGATTTTTCCGCCTAGTCGACGTCCCCCTTCTCAGTGTGACCACATTTGCCACAGACTTTCCTATCGCTATGGATTCCTAGGAAGACACCGGGTCCGCAATTCGGGCAAACGTCTCCCTTGCGTACCAACTCGCCATCTTCGACGGAATACTTTGAGTGCTTTGCATGGGGGTTCGGCCCGTCAACCATCACTCATCCCCCCCATTCCCTGAATCATCAGATGACTCACCGGAGTCAGCCTCGGGTTCCTTTTGTCCTTCATGAGGACCAGCGACACCACCTCTCCTGTGTCTTTTCCTGACAAATTCTTGTTCCAGTGAAGCAGAGTCCTCCGTCTCGTAGACAAGTGCTAATCCGGTGGTTCTAGACATCCCGAATCTGGTTTCGACATTCTTTACGAAGACTAGGTCCCTATTGGATCCAGGTTCCGATTTAGCAGCAGCATCTACCATTTCTATGAGAGAGGGAGTGGGCCCATTGGAATGGTCCCACTGAAAGGATAGCTCAACCCTGTTCAACAGGGGATTTTCCTTCCTTTCGATTATTTCCATCCTCTTACCTACCTGATATTGACCTTTAGAGCGTAATTTCCCGGACTATTGATATTCAGGCGCTTCGCTACTTCCGACCTATCGGGATGCATTATGACCACGAATCCCTGCCAGTCAGTTGTGACGGGAGCGTTCGGACAGTTTGCGCACTGTGGGGGTTCCGACTTCTTTTCTGGGTCCGGCAGGATTCTATTGCACTCCCCACAGGCGAAGGGCTGCCTAACCAACTCAATCATCCTCCCCGATCCATTCGAATGAGCCTAAGCCATCCATCTTGCAGTTCAGTCCGATTTTACTAGATCGCGGATCATTGTGATTGATTGACTTCGATACTATCCTGGATCTGACAAAAGACCCCTCTTCCAGGGACCTGCCACTTTGGGCACCCTCGATTCTCTTAATCCCCAAGTTTACCTGAATCGGCTCGTCTAGGATCTGGGATTTGTGCAGAAGTGCCTCCATGGGGCCGATTCTCACGAAGGCCCCGTATTCAGACACCTCAGAAACCGCCCCGTCTACGACTTCATTGCTGTCCATAGTGAAAACTAGGGCCTTGAACCTGACATTCTGGTATATCGCCCCATCCCCATGAATTATTTTCCCCCTACCAACGGCCTCGTGCCCGAAAGTTATCAGAGTGAAGTTTTCATTCTCATCGAATCTGCACTCAAAAGCGTCATGGGCAAGCTCATCGATGTGGTCTTCCAGCCTACGCCCCCTCCTGATGTATTCGGCGGGGATGCGAATAGTGTCCTCTCTTGTCTCAAGGGTGTACATTGCAAATCACTCTTCCACGGACCTCCCCGAGGCTGACGGAGGGGGGGAGTATCCTCCCGTCCCTCATCGGCCATGCCTCTGGAGGAGAGGTCCGTGCGACCCGGCGACCCCCCTCTTCTGTATAAGCACAACGGATTAATCAGGCCCCCGCGAAATCACATAGGCAGTCAGACCGTAGGTCTGAATGAGGGTTTGGTGCGAATGTTCAAGTGGATTCGGAATCGCATGTTACATTCTGATGGTAGCGGCTGCTTCGGAGTGCGATTTTCTCAGAAGGTGCTGCAGCGTGCTGACTATTGCATTACTGATGGCATATTCCATTGGCAGCATGATGCACTCAGAGGAGCATTCCCGTAGTCAGTTTCCCGGCCAACCCACTCACTTCGGCTCTTCTGATGGTAACGAGATCTGGTCAGACGGCAGCCAGCCATGGCCGCAGTTCGGAAGGACGGGGACCAGAATAGCTCACGTTCCGGACCACGATCCCGTGAACGGAGGTGCTGGTTTCGAACCTCCCTCTAATGCTTCTGCGCTAATGCCAGTCATCAGCCCATCACTGAATTGGGTCTACGGTTCGTATTCGATCGGTACTGATTCCCTGGGGACGCCTATCGCCAATCTGAGCAGATCCGTCACGTTGGGCGAGGGGGCGGAGGAAAGGTGCGGGATGAACTCCCTCTACACCATCATCGTCCAAACAGTGGACGTTTCCGGTTCATCCCACAGCATGTTAAGGATAATCGAGGGAGAGGACTCAGATTTGGCCTGGCAGGTTGACTTGGGGAATACCGAGACGGTGAAGGCATCCCCGGTGATCGTCGACATAGACGATGACGGAATGCCTGAGGTTTTGGTTGCTTATGATGCAGCAGGCTCCCTGCACGTCGACGCGTGGTCGCCACGCCTTTCATGTTCCGTAACCGGTTGGTCCTACAATGGCCACTCGGATGAGTTGCTGTGGACGTGGGAGGATGAGACCATGGCCATTAGTAGCGACGAGGGGCCATATTCCAACAGCCTATTCGGAGGGCACAAGCCTACAACCCAGATATTGCTGGCAGATCTGGATTTGGACGGGGACGCTGAGTTAGTCATCGCGGCGATTGATGAGACTTCTGAAGAACCAGTAGTATTGGCACTACCTCTCCAGATGGATGGGACTCCGAGCACTCTGTGGGAGGCCTCCCTGGATAAGGGAAGCCACCCCTCTGATCCAGCGTTTGCTCAAGTCGACGACTCAACTGGTTACGTCCTATTGACCACCATCGAAGCGAATAACGGTGCAATGTGGGCCTGGAAGCTGGACTCCTCGACCGGAGACTCTTCTTGGGAAGGAGGTCTTTCACTAGGAAACGTGGATGGGGATACAAACTCTCCCCACATTAGGCTGCCCGGCCCAGTGATAGCCAATCTTGACTCGGATTCAGCTCCAGAGATGATCGTAACAATCCCTACTGACGCCGATGGATCCGCCTCAGTCGATGGTGCTGAATACCGGGGTCTTGAGATTGAAGACGGATCTGAGTTGTGGAACTTCGATGCATCCAACGGCTTCGCAGACGCCCCTCCAACGGCTATTGACACAGACGATGATGGGCAGCATGACAGGGTATGTTGGGTCACTTGGTGGCAGAGCTCGACTACTGGCTCTAGACATGGCGTCACGGGTTGCCACGATGTGGATGGCGCCACTACAAGTGAAGCTTGGAACAGGGAGCTTGAGCAGAGTAGTGGAGTCCCAAACGATGAGATTGCGGTAGCTGCAGCATCTTGGATGGACATTGACGGCGAAGGTGAGCAGGAGTTGCTAGTCCCGTTTGGGCGCACCCTTTGGGCCTTTGAAGGGGGTTCGGGAACCTCCTCGGGCGTCAACGGAGATTGGTCCGACGGCATAGAGTTAGATCACAGAACTTGGTCCTCCCCCTCACTTGCAGATGTGGACGGCGACGCAAATTTGGACATCATAATCGGGAGCATGGCGGTTTCCACAGCAATGCCAGACGTCAGGCCTCTTTTGGATGGCCGTGGGATCGAGTTCAACCCAAGCTCCCCGGACCCGGGTGAAGAAGTGACCGTGACGGCATTCATCGAGAACGCCGGTACTGCCGAAACAGGAGAAAATACTGATGTCGTGCTGTACGCCGATGGCGTAGAAATCTCAAGACGAGGAGTCTCAAGCCTGGATCCAGTCGACCCCAGTGGCTCTGGCTCGTTCGCCTCCTTTAGCACCGAATGGAGCGGCGAGTTGGGACAGCATTTATTTGAGCTTGTATTGGATCCGTACAGAAACCTCACCCAAGCTAGGTTTGATAATGATTACCAAGCAAAACCACTCTCAATCGTTCCCACTTACAATGCGACCTTTGAGATGTCCACTGATCCCCTAAGGGTTGATCCAGGCAGTAGCGAAATCGCCCCGATTTTCATCCGATCATCTGGCAGGCTCTCTGGAACCTGGACCTTGGAAGTTGATGGCTCCACACTCCCACCCGAGTGGGGCTGGTCAGATGAGACACCTGGGGGGATTGGCGCTGTAGAAATCGGCGTTGATGAGCTGTGGTCCCCAATAATCAGAGTAATAGCCCCCAGTGATGCACTGGGTTCGGAATCAGGGCACCTTGGACTCACCATAACTCTCGACGACGATGAAAACGTCAGTATCTCCGCATTGTTGCCTGTAGAGGCAAACAGGACCAGGGGATTGTCAATCAGGGGTCCCGACGGGACCTCAACAAGCTCTGGCTTCGGACTTCTAGGCGAGGATGCAAAGGCTTGGATATTGGTCGAGAATGCGGGAAATGCCGCAGAGGACCAAATAGCGATTTCATGGGATGGAACCGATTGGGGCTCAGATCTGCGGATTTTCGATTCAAATGGAGCGGAGATCACCGCTCTTTCACTCGGTCCCGGAGAGAAGAAGGAGATGACTGCGAGAATACAAGTCCCCTCCCAGGCATCTCACGGGGATGTGGTCAACACCCCTCTGACCATGTGTGTTGGGGCTGGAGAGGAACAAGCATGTAGCGAAGCCCAACTAGAATTCGCGGCCTCTGGAATCGTCGTTGAGCCTGAACACCACCGAACAACTCCTACGGAGGGGCTTGAGTGGACCCTGGTAGCCGACCTTCCAGGAGATTCAGGAAACCTGTCTTGGTCAGTTTCGGGAGCTGGAATGGGTATTGCTGAGTGGACTTGGTCAGGCGGGGGGCAAGTCTCGATTTCAGGGGACTCGATTACTCTGACAGGGACTCCCGGGTCAAGAGCATCTGGAACGATTTCACTGAGTCTCCCGGACGACGCCCCCCCTTCATTCCACAGATTCAACGACGCAACTTCGTCCGGAGCAGCCTTCTCGCTTTCATTGTCCCTTGAGGTTATGCAAATCCATCGAGCAGGTTTGCTGGTCTCTTCCCCCTCATCACAGCCCTATGTGATCGACGTCGACGATCCATCCCTAGTGATCCTCAGGCTGGAGAATCTGGGAAATGGGGAGGACTCCTATGTTCTCACTCATTCATTGACATTGGACGGAAATGAAACTATCGATGCCGGGATAGAGGTTCTTTTTTCCAGCAACCCGATTACTCTGGATGCTGGTAGCCTGAGGACGGTTCCATTGAGCGTGACTATGTCGAAGGAAACTCCGGCTAGAGTACCCATCGCCATATCGTTCACGATGACCTCGGTGGGCAACGATTCAGTCTCTGATTCTGAGGAGGTAATATTCGAGGTAAGACAGGACCACCGTTGGAATGTTTTCGCTTCTTTCGAAGGCAAAGACGCAAATGAATCCACCTTCTTCGTAACACCGGGCCAGTCATTGGGAATCTCCGTCAATGCCACCAATAACGGAAATTTGGACGATGACATCTCCCTAGAGGTTCTGACGGATGTTACGACCGTATCTGGTGATGATTCCCAGGGATGGAACGCTACTGGCGATAGCAAATCAGACGTAGGAGTAAACCAATCTGCAAACTTGGAGATTACCGCAACCTCCCCAGATGGCGCTTGGAATGGTTCCAGGATGACCGTAACCGTTTCTGCAGTTGCAAGAGATCAAACAGTGATGACACTCTCATTCCATCTGGAAGTTGTTCACCTGCCTTCATGGGCGGTAACGGCCAACCATGCAGATTTGGAGATAGAGCCCGATGGATCACAGATCGAATTGACCATAGTCCAATCAGGAAACTCTCCAAGCCGACCCTATGCATCTGTTTACATTACCGGTGAGAGTGGTTGGGAGGTAGGCGAGATCGGCGATTTACCGATAATCTCTCCCGGAGCCACCTCCCCACTTTTCCTCAACATCACCCCTCCGAAATCAGCTATGCACGGCATGTCATTGGAGTTGCATGTTAGGATAAGGGAGGGCGACTCATCCGCCCTCGTGGAAGTTACTCTCCCACTCCGGGTTGCTATTACCCATGACTTCTCGATGGAAGGAGAGGGGCCGTGGTTGCTCTCACCACTAGGGGGGCATCCAATGGCGACCCTCACAAATCTCGGGAACTCACCAACAACCATTGCACTAGAAGTACTCAGCCTCCCTGATGGATGGTCCGTTAGCGGTGGGACCACAGTTGTCCTAGGGGCTGGAGAGCAGAAGGGAATCCCCCTCGATATCGTTCCAAGTGACGATTGGGATGGCGGCGAGAAAACTATCCGCGTTCTAGCTCAGGACCCAGTGGGAAACCAACAAGAAATTCTACTAAGCGCTCAACTGTCCACAAACTCATGGGCCAGTTCGCCATTCATTTCAGCAGTAATTGGGGACGATGCAATTGTCTCGATTCATGGAACTGGCCAATCCTCTTCGGTAGTTGACTCGAACTCGGGCACCCTGCAATGGAGGGAGGGATCATCATGGTTGCTACCGGTTTTATCCAGCCAGCCAGGCACGATTTCAATAGACAGCCAAACTTCGCTGAACTACTACGTCTCGGCCTCCGAGAGAGGAAGCAGGGATGTGTTGTGTTTCATTTCAGGGGATTTCCCGAATCTTGAAGCCTCTTGTTCCATCGGAAACGGAAGCGAAGATTTCGCATTCTCTGCATTGCTAATCAGTGAAAAGGGCCTAGTCATTGACTCGAAAATTGGAACTCTTGCGGCTAATCACTCATCCGCTCCAATCAATCTAACTGCAGACGATTGGCATCCCGATCCAGGCATGAGAAAACTGTCGATAAGGGTGCTTGACGGCAAGGGCAGGCTAATCGAAAGCACTCACAAAACGTTCGAGATCCGTAGGAGCGATTGGAATGTTGGACTGGTTGCTCTGGAGCTTGAAGGCCAGGGTTCCAACCAGAAGATCAAGGTCCTAACTAAGAGGTTGAACGAAAACTTGCTGGCCGATGCAGACTGCACCATAACCCTAGATGCCGGAACCCACCACTCAGAATATGTCATCGATATGACTCAGGTGTTCGTCCCAACTCCTAAGTTGGATAGGCCGGATGTAGCAGACAACACCGAGGCCGTTGTTACGATTGGTTGCGCCTTCCCTTGGGACTCAGACTCCGATTCAAACGATGATGTGGCCAGGATTGTGCTTAGTGGGGGGGCCGATCCAGATCAGAACTTGGGCGATTTGAGTACCGGGGTAATCGCCGCCATTCTTGTGATCGGGGTCTATTTCAGTTTGGCTTGGATCGTAAGTAACTTCAGGGAAAGAGAGCGAATGATGTCCATGACCCAAGCGGCATTGGAGGAAAAGGCCACTCGAATGGGGCAAGGTGGTGATCAGGGCACTCCAGTTAAGGATTCGAAAGCTCAGGACGAAGAAGGAGAATCCCCCCCAGATGGGCCTCCCACGCCACCGGGAGAGGAAAGCAACGAGCAAGATGAAGAAGTGGATGAGTTCGAGAGTAGGCTCAGAAGGCTTCTTGACAAGTAGAGCAGGCGCCTCCCCGTGAGCAGGTACATCCCCCCTCCACCCTTCCATACATTCGATCCGATAACCCGGGATCCTTCGGAGTTGATTCCAGCGATCCAATCTTCTTTCAGGGGGTCTCACGATGTTTTTCAGAAACTGGTTCCCCTATCTTCCAGTCTCTGTGTTCTCGTTGACGGTTCTGAACCATCGGTGGACTCCGCAACCATGCTTTTCCTGTCTCTAATGGATTGGCAGGATGGGAGAGGGGCCCCAAGGCCGTTAGATTCCGGCCAGTCCAGAGAGAGATTGGGTAGATTTCCCAGCGAAGATGGGAATGCGATAGAGTATCTACTAGCCAACACTAAGGTGGACGAAGGCTCCAGCAATCTCCATGATCTACTGGTCAAGCTAACCAGAGGCTTCAGCGAGGAGAACCTAGGTGATGCAGGCTTCAGTCACGGCGCGGGAGGGATGGAGCTGCTGGGGTGGTTAGACTCTGCAGAGGTCATTGAACTTAGGAAGGAAGTCGACCGTGGGTCGTGGAAGGTCTCTTCGGACGAGCCTCACGATGGAGGCGTTCAAGACGCCATCAGGCATCTGCTGGTTTTCCTGAGAGCAGCCGGTAGAAGGAAGTGCGGACTTCTGATGCGTAGACACGCCTAGGAACCAATTCTCCTGTTCCACAATTCATTGTAAATCTGCATCGCATCATCTAATACTGTGTCGAGGCCCCCTCCCAACTCCCCCTCTCTAGATCGGTAAGGGGAGAATCCCGAAGTCTCCCAGACAGAGCGGTACCAGTGTTTCGCCCAAATCCCGTCACACTCCTTGGGACCCGGCTCCCATGACATCATTTTCTCAGTGAATGGTATTCCAACGGCCTCGCAAAGTCTCGAAAGCAGTCCCTGCGGATCCTCCAACACGTCCCTCGAATCAACGATGGGGGGGTTTTTGCTGGATATTGCCGAGACGTGCTCGAGAATCCGCATTTGTTGGGGGAGCCCAGTAACCCAGAGGTCAACAACGTCAGTAATCTTGGATAGGGAGAGCAGCACCTCCCTTGGATCCCGGATTAGGAAGCAATTGCGGAACCCGTCGATCCATGATAGGTCGGATTCCTTTGGGATGTGGTGGCACATGTGTTTCTGGTACCATATGGGCATCCCATCAGGAACTGGGCCTGTAAGCTGCGAGACGATTAGGTCGAAGTCCGCCTCGTGGTGTTCGATTACCTCATTCGCATCCGGGTGAGGGGTCCCAGTAGAGAGGAGAAAGTTAGCGTACAGCGGCTCATCAGTAGCATGGCAGTCCAATCTGCTGTCGAATGAGTACATCAGCGCGGTGGAGATGTTCCGGGGACCGGACCACATTGCTATCCTAGTTGCCTCAGACACCGCACTCCTCCCTGACCAGTTCGATGTACAGGTCTTGAAGGCGTTTGCACAGCGGACCCCTCTCCCCCTCAGACACCGCACTCCCATCAAATTCGACAACCGGAATTAGCCCGGCGAAGGTACCGGTGACGAAAGCCTCGTCAGCAGAGCGCACATCATCGAGCACGAAATTACGCTCGAATGATGGAATGCCATTAGAATCGCATAGCTCCAACACCTTCCTCCTCGTTATCCCATCTAGGCAGAACTCTCCGGTTGAGGTCCAGACCTCCTCACCTTTGACGATAAAAAAGTGCGTGGAGTTGCACGTGGAAACGAATCCGTTGGGATCAAGCATCAAGCCCTCGTCACCCCCCTTCTCCCTGGCATCAATGCAGGCAGCTATGCAATTGTGCTTTGAAAGGCTGTTTATTCGAGGGTTCTGGATCTCTGAACCGCCTCTCCTCACACCAACAGAAACGAGTTTTATTCCCTCTACCGCCCTATCGGGATTCGCCTTCTTGTACTCGGGAATGATAACCAATGTAGGGGGGCTGGAAATCACCCATGGGGCCTGGTATGGGGTCGGTTTGATCCCCCTCGAAAGTATGAGTCGAAGATGGACATCGTCATGCATCCCGTTGGCCTTAACCACTCTGAGAATCTCATCCCTGATTTCTTCCCTCGTCCTTTTTGGTTCCATGGAAATGTCCGCAGCCCCATGAAGCAGCCTGTCTAGGTGTTCTTCCAGGAATACTAGGACTCCGTTGTGGAGTCTGAAAGACTCCCACACCCCATCCCCCAGAAGGTAGCCCGCATCGAAAACCGATACCTTGGCCTCGCTCCTCGGGAAGAGCTTCCCGTTAACCGAGATCAGCAAGCTTTCGTTCCTAGGGTCATCGTGGTACTCATGCGTGCCCATCAGAGCGCCTCTCCCGTTAGGCGCTCGAACATAGTGGCGTATAGTTCAGACGTACTGGCGATAATGTGCTCGGGTAGGGCGGGGATCGGTGGTTCCGGAGAGGCGGACTGCCTCGCCGCGTAGAGAGCGGAGTGGTGACCGCTATCGATGTAGTACTGCCTGACTGATTCCTTCGAGAGCTGTACGATTTCACCCTTTTCGTACTCCACAGCGTCCCACCATCGGTCCTCGTCCAGAGTGCCGAAGGAGTCGATCAGTACCGGCTCCCTCCCGGGGCCCATGGCGAACTCCTTCTTGCCGTCAACGTGAATCAGCCCCCTCTTCGAGGTCTCGCTGTGGATTATGCCGTCGACCTCGAGTACTATTGACAGAATAGCGTCTAGCTCCTCAGTTTCTAAATTGGAAATCTTCAGAGCCTCAGCCCTATCCAGATTTCGATCGAAGGCCTCGAACTTTGTCGAGACTTCTAGGAACGGCTCTGGGAGTTTGATACCCTCATGAAGATTCTCACCAGCTTCGAATCCAAGCTCCTGAGACGAGACCTCGCCCCTCTGGTACCTCCTCCAAGCCGTACCAGCAAGGTAATGTCTGCAAATCACCTCCAAGGGCACGAAAAAGTTCTCAGCGTCCTTGGGAATCGCTCCGGGTTCCCTGATCACATCGAATCTGCGTGCCAAGACTCTGTCTGGGGCATTCATCTCAATGACGTGGGTCCTGCAAATGCGTGCCTTCTCAACTAAACCGAACCAGTAGCAAGATGCTCTGTTCAGGGACTCTCCTTTGCGGGGGATGAGGCTGGGGATGATCTGGTCGAAAACGGATATCTGGTCAGTGTACCTGAATTCGATCACATTGGGGTCATCGGTGCTCCAGACTTGTTTGACCTTGCCGCTGTACAGTAACTCGCCCATATCCCTCATCGGATGAAGTTCCACCATGAACATTCCCAATGCGGTTCCTGAGAGGTCTCGTCGCCACTTGTCGGCTAGACTATATCCTCGGAGCCCAGCCAGCGGGGGAGCGACATGCAGACCGGAACCACTCTTTGGCAGAATCGCAGGATTCCAAGGGGGTCTGGATGGTTCGCCTCATTTGCGCTGATCGCGCTGATTCTGACTACTGGTAGCGCCGTTGCCCAGGAAGTCAGGAGTGGTTGGGATTTGGTTGACAGTGGAACAGAATCAGATCTGCTGTCTGCTGAGGCCCTAAACGGGGAGATTTGGGCCTTCGGCACTGGGGGAATAGCCGGGAAAAGCCTAGATGGGGGACTAACATGGCAATTCGACAATTTCGGCACACATGACTGGACTCATTCAGATTCCGGCTTCGACTCGATTGCAATTGCTTCCACTAGTGGCACAGTAATAATCATCGAAGAAATCGGAGAGGGAGAGGAAGACATTCGCGACGATATTCCACCAGTTCCAACTCAAGAGAGGGTCAACGCGATCGCACTTACGGGCAGTCAATCATTAGTCGCCGTTGGGCACTCTGGTGAGATTTGGCAATTTGACGGAGTAACTTGGAATAACAGATCAATGGGCGGAGTCGAAGATCTTCTCAGCATCTCTTTCCTTGATTCAAATGCCGGCCTGATTTCCGGGCAAGGTGGCACAATTCTAGCAACTTCCGACGGAGGTGTCACTTGGGACTACAGAGACGCGCCAAATGAGGTGTCTTCTAGCAACATCGTGCATGTAGAATACTACAGTGACATCAGGGCGTACGCTATCACTGAACAGGGTCACATTCTCAAGTCTTCAAAACAAGGGAGCGTGTCAGTAGGCTTCGTATGGAGCATTGTCGAAATAGAGAGAGAGTACCCCCCTGGGGGAGGGGATGATTTCCTCCCTGGTGGAATTGACCTTGATTACCAAGTCAATTCCATGGAGGTCATAGGCCAATTCAAAATGGTCCTGGCGGGACCAAAGGGGTATCTGGCCCTTAGCCTAGATGGAGGCAACATAGTCTCCCAGCAGATGATCCCAGTGTCCAACGAAACCAGTTTCCACGCGGTAGCGATGCAGGATGGCTTCAACGGGGTTGCCGTAGGAGATGACGGAGTAATCCTGAGGACAGAGAACGCTGGGGAGGAGGAGTTCGTCGGGTTTGAGGTAGTCGATTTCAACGACTTCGGCCAATTTGTTGACTACTCCAAGGAGAGGCTGATCGACGGACTCGTCGCGACTGCGAAAATCGTTCTGTTCGGAATCGCGATGGGATTCACAATCGGGATAATTTTGTCTATGCTGAAGACCTCCCCCACTAGTCTCAAGAACGTCGCCCAGACCAACCGGTTCCAGCTGATCACGTTTGCACTACTTCCGTTCTGGGCTCTCTTCCAGTTGGTGCTGGCGATAATCAATGGTATCCTGCTGCTACTCCGGTCTGGACTGGGATTGCCAACCAAGTCCTTGGAAAACCCCATAGGTATTCAGATATCGGAATTGCGACAGAAGTCCGCCCAGATTGCAGCAAACAAGCCGCTGAATATCACGGCCATCCGCCTAGTCGGATCGGTACTACTAGTACTCGGATTTTTCCAGATTTTCAGCACTATGGATGAAATCAGAGCCCTCAACCTCGACGGCTGGGAGCATATCTACGCCCCGGTGGGTTCCCCTGCCTCTTTCGCTTTGATATTGCTGGGAATAGCACTGATTATACTAGGCGTAGTTTTCGCATCCTGCAACGGCGACTTCTCCATAAAGGATCTACACTGGGGAGCTTCAAAGAGGAAATTCTCCATCAACCCATGGGGAATCAGGCCACTAAATGCCATAGCTACCGTTTATACCGACATCTTCCGAAACACCCCTTTGATTGTCCAATTCATGTTCATACACTTTGGATTCGAATTAGGAAGAAGGATCCAGCAGCCCGGCCTAGAGCTATTCAACTTCGATTACCTGGAGGGACATGCCAACTTCCTCACAAACATCATTGTCACTTATGACACAAACCCGGATTCCTTGGCCTACGGTAGGCCAATCGGGGGCATTCTGGAGGACAGGGCCTACATTAGCGCCATTTTCGCTCTAGGGCTGAACTCTGGAGCCTACCAGTGTGAGACCATTAGGGGGGCTATCGCGGCCATCCCCTCTGGGCAGATGGAAGCAGGTAGGAGCATCGGGCTGAACTACATGCAGACGATGCGATTGGTCATCATGCCCCAGGCGGTCAGGATATGCATCCCCCCTCTGGGGAACGAAATGGTCAACTTGGTTTTGAACTCCTCATTGGCAATGGTCATTGGGTACGCTGAAATCACCAGGCAGGGTAAGCTGATTATCGCAACCACCTTCCAAATCTTCTGGACATGGGGGATGGTCATGATATCCTACTTCGTAATTACCTGGTCCCTTGCCCTTTTCCTCAGGTACTTGGAGGAAAAGACCAGGATACCGGGCCTTGGCATTTCTGGGGGTGCATGAATGTCAGATCCAATCCTCAGTGTCAAGGATATGGAGAAAACCTACGTCGGCGGCGTCCACGCGGTTCGTGGGGTCTCCTTCGATGTATTAGAGGGTGAGTCCTTAGCCATAATCGGCTCCTCTGGGAGCGGCAAGTCCACCGTTCTTCGCTGCATTAACCGGTTGATTGAGCCCACTAAGGGCGTGGTCCGCCTAAAGGGCGAGCAGATCAACACTCCAGCCGCTGATATCAACTCAGTGCGATCAAGGATTGGCATGGTTTTCCAGTCATTCGAGCTTTTTGCACATCTCAAGGTGATTGACAACGTCTCACTCGGGCTGATTCACGTCAGGGGGATGAGCAGGGACAAGGCCAGGGAGGTGGCCAAGCAGGTTCTGGATAGGGTAGACATGCTTGACAGGACCGATGCGTACCCGGGCAACCTCTCCGGGGGACAGAAGCAGAGGGTCGCAATTGCTAGGGCTCTCGCAATGAAGCCCGAGGTGATGCTCTTCGACGAGCCAACTAGTGCGCTTGATCCAGAACTGATCGGTTCTGTCCTAGAAACAATCAGGGGACTCGCCGAAGAGGGTATGACGATGGTAGTGGTGACTCATGAGATTGGATTCGCTAGAGACGTGGCGGACAGAGTACTCTACATGGACGAAGGAGTTGTTGCAGAAGAGGGACCCTCCTCCATTATAGACGAACCAAAGTCTGAGAGAATGAGGGCGTTCCTTTCGAGCATTAATGAATAACTAGCAACTGGAGACGGACGACCAAATGTCATTCGAGTTGCTGCTGCTGTACTCGTAATATGACGTATGGGAGATAACCGGGGCACCTTCTTGGCCAATCTCGATGGTAAATGAGTAGCATCCGTAGTCCCCCGCAGAGTCAAAGTTTTCTTTGGGTATGTAAACGCCGAAACTAGGGTCTACGACTGAGCCGTCTAAGCCGAATTCCGAACCAAAGTCCCCCCAAGTGCCCATCCCATTCCCGAATTCGTCATTGTTAGGGTTCCATGTCGCCTTAGTGTTGACCACTGTAATCGTCGGGTAGCTGACCGCGACTTCGTTACCTTCCATCAATGCGGCGTTGACTGTGAAGTCTGCGAATTGCATCCCTCCGGGCTTATCCGACCCCACATCCAATCCAGCCCAGGCAGTCATGACAACACCAACAAGGCAATTTTCAGAATCACCGCTACAGCGATCGGGATCGTTCTTCACAACCCCTGAAGTCGAACCCTCCACACCTGAAATCGTTCTGGTCAATGTGGCCGCGTCCAGCTCCCGGGTCATTTCCTTGCCATCAACAGTGATTACCAGAGAATAGGGAGAGTCAGGTAGGGCATTGGCAACGTAGAAATCAATCACATCCAGGGTGAAAGAACCGTAGTCCCCCCGACCGTCACTTTTGTCGATAGACAAATTCAGCTCACTGCTCCAGATCTCAACTCCGGATTGCTTTATTGAGACCTCAGCCTCCACGGCCTTGTCCGAAATCGTATTCTGTCTGAGTTTGACAGTAATTTGCTCGCCGTCATCGCTATACTCAACCTCCCCCAGAGACAGCTCACCTTCTAGTGCAATACCGAGGATCAAAGGGATGACCAGAAGGAGAATGTATGATCCACCAACCAGTCCGGCCAATATGGGGCTCACACCAGATCCACCAGCAAATGCCGGAATTCCGATACCCAGTTTCCACCAGATCGCAGCAAATGTAGCGATTATCGTAATTTGCATCATGAATGGAATGAAATCCAGGTAAACCTCGAACCACCTCACAATGGCTATTGGGACGATACCGAAGAGGAGCAGGGTTTTCGCTGCTTCTGTGATACCAGTGCCTTCCCCTGTCCCAATTTCAGAGGGCTCATCGGGTGCCTCCTCAGCGAGCACGAAAACCTGAGATTGCTGTTCTGCAGCCTTCCCCAGAAGTCCGGTCCGATGCTCTGACATTTCCCCAGTCTTCGCCCCTGTGACAGGGTCAATCCGGTCCCGCACTTCCTCGCTCATTCGCCCACCTTGGCACACCAACGTCACGACAGGCGGTTATCAATCCGTTGCCTATAGGCCGGACCTGAGGTTAGAACAGTCTGGAGTCCAATGGCTTCATCTCTCCATTTTCGTCCAAAGGCTCCGGTTCGAATCGGCCCCCTCTACCGACCGCTGCCCCTGCAAGTGCTGCCATCATCATGGTCCCAACAAGCTCGAAGCCAGGGAGGTATACTCCCCTGATGTAGATGGTCATTACCTGGATCTGGTAGTTGGGGATGCCCTCGGTGCGGACTGAGTATTCCGAGGTGGCCTTGAATTGTAGGGAATAGTACTTGTCTGTCCAACCTTGATTCTTGGGTGTCCTCATCTGGACTCGGAACTTCTCGGGCGGTGCGAGGGAATCGATTTCTTGGGAAACGAGCGGAAGGCTCAGTTGGAATCCTTCGTCATTGAGCTCGTCATAGTTCTGGATCTCGACATTGAACTTGTCTCTAGCGTTGCCATCGTTGTAAACGTCGAAGATAAGGGTGTAGTCAACCTTGGGCCGAAGTTGTAGGAATGCTAGCTCTGAGCCTACGCGTAGACGGCTGAATTGCTTGAAGACGGTCATCACCTTTGCCTCTGTAGGTTGTGTCACTCCGGTAACGGGCCCCCCGCCCCACTGCGTAACTACCGCGGTGATCGTTACAACCTGCTGGCCTTCTGGCATCCTGAGGTCTGCTCTGGCCGAGACTTGGAAGGAGGTATCGCCAGGTGGAACTGTGGCTGAGCCGGGGCCTGCCACGGCAATGACCCCGGACTGGTAAGTCAGCTCCACCTTCTCGGAGAATGTGGTTGGGTTGGAGAGTGTGCAGTAAATTATGGTGGTCCGCGTCGCACCAGGGTAGACATCAATCGGCAGAGGCTGGTCACAGGTCAACGAGACGTCAGGAGAAGTTTGGGCCTGAACGGCCGCAACTCCCGACCAAAGGCTCAGGAAGTACACGGCCATAATCGTCACAGGCACTCTAAATGAGGCACTCATTAGAAAATCCTCTACAAAGACTGTATTTGAGGCTTCGCCCGAGCCGGACGCTCAACGAGTCGAAAAGCGACGATAGAGGCTTGGTGGACCCGACCGGATTTGAACCGATGACCACTCGGTTATGAGCCGAGCGCTCTAACCAACTGAGCTACGGGTCCCAGACGGGCGCCTATGCACGGCGAAATGAACCTTATCGAGAAATAAGAACAGGCACTCTGGCATATTGGTACGATTTCTTCGTTTTCGTTGGTAGAAGTGAAAATTCCGCAACTGCAACCCTTATCTCACGAATCCTCGTGGGAGGGGGGAGTGAAAACATGGACAACAAACCAACAATGGCAATCGGAATCGGGGCAGTCCTGCTCCTAGCTAACATTTTAGTGGCCGTCACCGGCCTCGTAGACGGCCTAATAGAGGGAGCTGTGGGCGACAGCATTACCGGCTCCATGGATGAGCAGGCAGACTTCGACGACAGCTGGGCTATTTCCTCATCAGAGAGGGTTTACTTCGCATACAACGTCACAGATCAGTCGGCCCTCTCTTCCGATGACCCTTCACAGGGCTTCGAGAAGATGGGGCCATTCATCTACAAGGTCACGACCACCCGGGAGATTCTCGACTTCGACGATGAGGCTGGCGAGATAACATACTCCGAATTCGATAGTTTCGAATGGTGCGAGACATGCACATGGAACGATTCCGAGGGAGCCGAGCACGACTCGGTTTCCGGTGACACCGAGATTACCAACGTCAACATCCTGTGGAACACTCAGAGGATGGCTGGAATCGACACAGGCATCATCTATGGTGAGATCTTCGCCAAGGCCGGTTTCGCAAACAAGATGATGGAGTTCGAACTCCAGAACAAGGCCCCCAGCATTTGGGCGGCCCAAGACATCACTCAGATGGTTGCCGACACATCGACCTTCATGCAGGAAAAATATAACCACTCTGCCGAGAAAGCCGATAGCTTAGCTCCGGCTGCCGTTCTTTCAACGACCTACCAATCCTGGACGAATCAGAGCGGCGCAACTCCCGACCCATTACTAAGTTTCGAGACCACTTCCGACGGCATATTGTTCAATGCTACAGATCCCTCTACCGGCATCTGCATCGCCTTGACTTGCGAAATCGGACCGATGCTAATTGCTGGAATGGGCGAACCCAATAGCACAACAACTGCCGTTAGGGCACATCTCCTGGGCTATAGCGCCCTGCAAGAGCCACACCTTACACTGACTGACTGGACGGTCTATTCACTTGCCGGGTCCAAGTTCTTAGAGAATGGGGGCGGTGCTAACCTCAGCGCTGTAGACGATTTGAGACAACGACTGCTCGCAGTCAGCGGCGTCGATGTTACCAACTCAGCGGCCCTAGAGTACCTAATTTTCGGAATCAACGAGGAAACCGGACTCGGGGCAGGA
Source organism: uncultured Candidatus Poseidoniales archaeon (assembly GCA_964563355.1). Taxonomy (GTDB): domain Archaea; phylum Thermoplasmatota; class Poseidoniia; order Poseidoniales; family Thalassarchaeaceae; genus UBA36. Next base: position 8,229 of record CAZLVU010000001.1, on the reverse strand, counting down.
CTCCTAACTACAGTTGACTTCAATGGGATACCCCTAGACGGTGTTGCCCTGTTCCTTCTCGGGGCTCAGTCAGATGCATTCGGCACCATGGTCGAGTATGGAATCGGACTGACACAACTTCTAGCGCTCTCTGACTGGGCGGGGGGATGGATCGGAATGGTGGGAACTTCCCTTGAGTTCCCGATGATACTGGTCGGCGGAACTGGAACGATGAACGCTCAGGCTTGGTGGGAACTCTCATTCGGTGGAGTAGAGCCAATTGCCGGAGGCTACCTCGTAATCGGCATGAACCGGGGCGAGTACGAAGGCACCGTTTCCCTAAGCCCTGAAAAGGTCAGAGAGATACTGTACACAGGTGACTACGCACTGACTGGTGATTTCGCCCGCGTCTTCATCTACAACGAATTTTCTGGGACGACGCTACCGATGAACGCGGATGGGACCTCCTATGAAACTGGAGGGGAGGCATTGGCATGGGACGATGAATTCGTTGCTGCTGCATACGGAATCTCCGAGTCTGATGCCGGAGCTCTGCGCAGCTGGGTGAAGGACTTCATGTTCGAGCAAGTGGTCGGAGCACTGCTGACATTCCAGTACGGTGCGTCAGCCTACACGACCCAGTCCGTGAGCAACTGGCTTTACGGTTGGAGCGACCCCGTGCTAGTCGGGCTATACGGTCCCGAGGCAAGCTGGGTCAGCCTAGAGACCAACGAGACCTATTTCGGCTCTAACGGCATGTCCACGGGTGACTTCTCAGTCTACGTAATGAGTACAAAGGGGGATACAATCGGCCAAGCCTTGCTGCAGGGATACGTCAACTCGGATGGCGATGGCCTTTGCGACTACAAGCTGGACTCCGCAGGAGCCGCCCAATTCGATGTGGAGTGCGAAGCTAACGAAACCTACGCACTAACTGCGCACCTGCCTTGGCGAGCCCCGTATAGTGAGGAAGCCACCTACGGATTACTGAGTGCGCATGTCGGCAACTCCAATACCGAGACTGCAGGGACCATCGGGGGCAAGTCAGCCCCAATTGTCAGAGACCCCAGCTCACCATTCAGACTGAACGTCGTTGGCTATGCGATAGGGGAGTCCACGGTTGTTGGGGACGATGTTCTCAAAGGGATAGACATAGTCGAGCACCAAGTCGTCCTCAATCCATCGGAGCACCAAATACAGGCCAAGTTGATCGGGTCGAAGACCTTCGTTGACGTGCTTCCCGGCGCTCTCCCAGTATACTTCTCCGTCGACTCCACATTCAAGGTCGACAAGGTCGCAGGGGTGGTGATGTACGGCGATGTTTCGGCCTCGTTCCTCCTTGACCTCCGAGGTCCTGGAAGCACCAACCCCGACTTCAGTGAGAGCTCGATCGATACACACCCCGTTTTCGAAATCAAGTCTTTCTCTGAGATCGGAGATGATGACGCGACCAGTTACAGAGCAAGCGTCACAGATAACATGGGGCCGATGGGTTGGACAAACTTCGGAGGCGAAGCAGGCCCCCCCCTCTCGTACCTAACATACTTCATCGCGCTACTCTACGTCTCCTCCATCGGGATGATCGCGTACGGCGTTATCGAGATGCGACAAGATGAGACCGCACCTCCCTCAGTGGCAGACGAGTCTGAATAGAGATTACCAGGCCCCAACTAGGACTCCCTTCTTAATGGGGGTGTCCAAGGGATGGGCGGATGAGGTTCAAGCACATCGACAGGATGCGTGCAATTGCAGTACTGTGCATGGTCGAGGTCCACACTGCTGCAATAGTTCCTCCCGAGGGAATTACCGTCGGACACCCTGCTGCCTTCGTTGCCGCTGCGTTTGGCGGGATGGCCGCCCCAATGTTTGTCACAATATCCGGTTGGGGCATGTACAGGAGCGCGGGACAGAAGTCCAAAGCAAACCGCTCATTTTCTAACTGGGTCAGTTGGATGATCCCAAGGGTAGTGCTGCTCTGCCTCTGCCAGATTCTGGTAAATCTTCTCCTGAACGTGAACAGGGGAGGTAGGTTCGAGTGGCAAACTCCTGGGGTCCTTACTCTGCTAGCGATAGCGGCCTTGCTATGCCCCCTTCTGGTCAGGATGAGCTACTCACAGAGATCGGTCTTGATGTTTATTATCTGCACCTCCCCCTTGCTAATCTGGGAAGCTACCGGCCCTGAGATGGGTTGGTTCCAGCGAGTGAACTCTAACGGTGCAGCCGAGTGGCTGGCCAGGCTTTTGTGGAATGGCACCTACCCTGCAATCCCCTGGCTCTTCTACGTTGTTCTGGGGACCATCTTACATGACATGGGAGGGCAACCCGAGCTCAGGGACAAGGGGATAGCAATCGGACTTGTTGCGACCACAATAACCGTCTTCCTCGCAATCGTTGAAGGGATTGACTGGGCACTCACTTCGGGTGACGCGATCCTCACGTTCTTCCCCGCTAGCATGCCCTTCCTAGTTGTGTCTGGTACGATGGTTGCTCTATCCATGCGACTTCTGGAGGGCGATGAGGCCTCAGGAGGGAGGCCAGCGATGGGCGACAGACTTTCTTTCCTGGAGCCAGCAGGCAGACTCTCCCTAACCATCTACGTATCTCACTTTGCAGTTCTAGGATTGGTAGCGTTTGCTATCGAAGGCGAGCCGAGACTCGGGCTAATCCCGGCTTTCGCAGCAACGGTTGCCCATACCCTAGTCTGGATCCCATTGGCCTACCTGCATGAAAGGGCCATTCCAGGATTTTCCCTCGAGGGGTTGCTGCGGGTCAGTCAGTCCAGAAGGTAGTCAGTAGTCCAAGAAATCGGCCCGAACCACGTCTCACCTACATCGTTCGCTGCTCTGATCCTAGCGTGGTAGGTGGTTCCGCAACAGGTCAGCCCAGTGATTTCCTGCGTCCCACTGCCCACCTCGGTGCTTCCAACGACGACGTAGCTCGACCACGACGAGGGTTGGTTGCCCCCATCATTGGTCCCGTAGAAGATGGTCAGAGTGATGTTGGTCCCGTTGTCATAGGTCTCCCATGAGATGTTGACCGAGTTTGCGCCGGATATGCTCGGCGCGTAGAGATCGCGAAGAATGGCCTGGTACTCGAAGTACTCCCCGCGCAACGGGTCATCCACCCAGACTGGAAGGTTGTCCAGTGCATCGTAGGTCGACTGCTCGAGGGGGAATCCCCAGGCGGCGTGGTAGGGGGCTAGGTTGTAACCGGTCGTGTTCGAGAGGTGCGTCACCCATGCATTGAACTTCTCGCTGTCTGAGATAGGGACCTCTGACTGCGGAAGCGTGTAGTAGATGGAGAGGGCATCGGTTATCGCCCCCCAGGTCCACTCGTCCTTCACAATTAGGAACGTGTCCAGTGCCACCCATACGGACCAGTTGTCTATGTTGGAGCCATCATCGAAGTATGCCCTCATCCGTGCCTCTCTCTGTTCCATCTCCACCGCACCGTGTCCGGTGACCCCCACAAGGTCCTCCATCAGGTGAACGCTTGCGAAGTTGCACCCCGTTTCCGTCGTCCCCGGGAGAGTTGATGGCATCCATTGGTGATTGTGCCCTAGCTCGTGGAACATCCCCCAGTCCCCTTCCTCGCTCATGGTAGAAACGTTCACCACTCCAGCGACGCTGAGATCGTGAGCCATGAATGGGTATCCGGAGTGCATCCACCCGGCCGAAATTTGCGCGTCGAAGACAGCCCTCTCCACTCTCGGCCAGGGGGTGTATCCGTACAATTCGTGCTCCATTCCGAGTGCTTGGTCCCACCAGTCCATTAGTTCGTCCGGATCGTCGAGTTCGCGGATCTCGTGACTTGGAACCGTAAGAACGAACAGGTCGCTCTCTATCTCTGCCCAAGGAGCCGGCTCGTGCCTATGTTGCTCCAGCCACTGGAAAAGACTGGTCTCGCCGTGAACGTAACGAGGGGCCTTGATGGCGTCGGATATCGAAATTTCGAAGGACCCTAGGGTCGAACCCGCCTCTATTGCTATGTAGATGATCCCTCCGAAGGCGTTCCCTACTTCCATGGTGGCGTTGTCTACGTACCACCAGCGAACTATTTCGGGGTGCCGATGCAACTGGCTCTTCCCCCAGAGGTTGTCGCTGTGAGCCCCAACCAGTACGTAGGCTCCTGAGTCGACGACGTAGTGGGGTAGAGTCACTGTGATTACCTCCCCCGGTGCTGCGTAGAGACCGGTCCCCATCCTGATGTGTGCCCCCGCAGAAGCGTAGCCGAAGTTCCCGGGCAGCCCACTCTGATTGCCGTCGATTGTGATGCTGCGAGAGACACGAGTCGCGTTGTCGGGCACCTCACCAGGGAATTCCGAGTGACTAGGGTGGGCCGACAACTCGTTTGCAGGAAGTCCCTGCGTCAGAGCTGCCTCGACTCTGAGCAGCGTGTCTGCAACTGGGTCTTCTCCGAGGTTGTAACCAACGTCCTCCCAGAGAGTCCCGTATTCGATTACCGTCCATCCAGTGAGGTTTACGACTTCACGGAGGGATCCCCAGAACTCGACGTAGTCTAGAGTCACCACCCCAGTGCAAATAGAGAGAGTGGCATCCGCGATGGACGCTTCATCCAGAGAGAGAACCCGGTTGTCCAGACGATCCGATCTGATGGCATCGATGGCTGAATGCGGCCTAGTCAGCTGGTGAGGGACCTCGCTCATGTCGACGTCGTTGTATCCCCATGCGTCAGAGACGAACAAACCCGTAGTCTTGGAGATCTTATTCCCCGGGTAGTTGTGGGCTACGTCGCTGTTGGAGTAAGACCAATACCAAGCGTGCCCGCCCATGATAACGCCACCCCCCGAAAGAAGGAACTCAACGATGTTCTGGTTATCTTGGTCGTCATGCCCGTTCCAGAACTCGTCCAGAAGGCAGTCTATTCCTGTCAGGTTGTCGGGGGTTACGGACAGGTGAACGGTGTGCCCCTCACCCTCCAACTCATCTTGGAATTCGTCGTAGCCCGCCCCGTAGGCCAAGCCTACATCGGCTCCGACTCCACAGGCCCACTCGACTGCCCCAAGTGCGAATGACAACCCATCTGTACCCCCGTTTCCGACAACCCAGCTCTCGTGCCCGTAACCCAGCATCCTACCCTTCCCTACGTGACCCGCAGAAATTACGGGTATGTCTGAGGTGTATCCACCTTCTGCGAATCCAATCGGGAAAGCCCATTTCCCGATCGGCAATATCGGTGATGGCCAGCCACCCCAGCTGATCTGCCCCATTCCCCTCAGGAGGTCTGCCTGATCCGCCCAGAGGTCGTGAACGGCTATCCAGATGCTACTGGAAGACCCCCCGCCAGTGTTGTTGGCCCACACGGTGTACTCCAACCACCCTGAACGTTCCAGCGGAGAGCCCGATATCGTCCCGTTTTGCCCAATGTAGAGGCCGTCTGGGAGTTGTGGACTGACCTCCCAAGAATCAATTTCAGGCCCCGAGTAATTAGGGCGGATTTCGATGGACTCATTTGCCTCAAGAGCGAACTCCTCATAGGCCCATGAGAACTGTGAGGGAGGGGTACTAATTACCCTGAATGTGATTTCGGTATAGCCCCCCCCTCCTGAGTTGTTTGCCCAAATCGTATGACTACTCCAGTCTTGCAACGATTCAGACGTCCCGCTAACCGCACCCGTTTCGAGGTCTAAGTAGAATCCCTGTGGGAGAGTGGGGTAGACTTCCCAAGAGGTTGGCTGACCTCCTCCCCAACTGGGGACTCCGGTCATGGAGTCACCTATGCTTAGATCGAATACAGAGGGGGAGTAAGCAAGATCCCAAACCGGCAGATCCCGAATCTCTATGGTAATTGACGTCTGGATAGAACCCGCAGAGTTTGTAGCTGAGATAGAGTAGGTAACCGGCCCTTGTAGGGAATTTGGCGTTCCAACAATGGCTCCATTATCGCCCAGCTCCAATCCGCCTGGCAGCATTGGGGTGACATCCCATGAAATCGCCTCTCCCCCGGCCAATGTCGGGGACAGGGAGATGGGTTGGCCGTAAGTGAGGGTGAACATTTGCGCCCCGTAGTCCAGTGATAGGGGGGGCGGGGGCAGGGTGATGACCCTGATTTCTGCAAACGCCCCGCCACCCGGATTGGTTGCGGAAACTGTGTGGTTGCTATCCCCAACAGAAGCAGGGAATCCATAGATAGACCCGTTGTCCCCAAGTTGAAGTCCCGAAGCTAAGGGGGGATCGACCGACCAGTCGACCGGACTCCCTCCAGCGATCGAGGGAGGCGTCAATCGACACTCCTCTCCCAGCGTGCAATGCATTGTGTCGGACGGGTAATCAATCGATTGAACTGCAAAGGGGAGTATCGAGAACTGTATCCTATGGGAGGATGAGCCAGCGGGATTGGATGAGATGATGGTATGGGTCCTTGCGATGGTTTCCGCCGTTGCAGAGCCTGAAATGACTCCGGACTGAGGATCAATCGAGATTCCTTCTGGCAACGGAGGATTCACTATCCATAGGCTCGGCGCGTCTCCTAGGAAACTGGGCGTGAGGTCCTGCATCCGATCCCCTACTGACAGGGTTACGGAGTCCTCGCCGTAATCTAAGGCCTCAGGCTTTAGCATCGTTCTGCAGAAATCGCCAGTGAAAACCTGCGTCGGCAAGCAGTCTCCTGCCGTGATAACTTCCTCAAAGCAGCCGGAAATGCTCGGATCATCCTCACATGATGGTTCCGTGACCTCTTCGGAGGGGTCTACGAAGGGGGCAGCACACCCCGGCAGAGTAAACAAAACGATCATCGCGACGACACACAGTGGTCCCCTCTGCACAATGTGCGACCCCCTCCCCTCGATTGAATAGATTGCGGAGAACTAATCGAGGCCAGGATATGCCGGCCCTGGCTCGAAGCAGTACTGGACGGTCTGGAACTCCCCTTTGAATTCGGAGACGTCACTCTTCACGGATGAGGGGGCCTCTCCTTCCAAGAGGGCTCTGGCGAAGAAGCGTGCAACGTCTTTCATCTCGTCGACCCCCATCCCCACTCTGGTCAACTCCGGGGTTCCTAGCCTGAGACCGCTGGGGGCCAATGCTTTGGTGTCTCCGGGAAGCATATTCATGTTTGTGACTATGCCTGCCTGCTCTAGAGTCGCTGCCGCATCCCTCCCCGCACCGGAGTCGATTTCTCCGTGCCGGGTTACTACCTGGTGACTGGCCGTGAAACCCCTATCCTCCCCAAGGACCTCGAAGCCCTCGGACGCCAACGATTCCCCCAACGCCTTTGCATTGGAAATTATGTCTGCAGCGTACTCTCCCCCAAACTCCTCAAACTCAGAGAGGGCAACCACCTTTCCAGCAACGTGGTGTAGGTGGTACGAAGAGCAAACGCCGGGGAAAATGCCACTGTTAAGCCTCCTGTGGAGCTTCTCGTCATCGGAGTCGGACAGGACGAACCCTCCTTGCGGGCCGGGGAAAGTCTTGTGGCTGCTCCCAGTCACTACGTCAGCGCCTTCTCTTAGAGGGTCCTGAAACTGGCCCCCCGCAACGAGCCCCAGAACGTGAGCCGCGTCATACATCACCTTGGCCCCAACTTCGTGAGCTGCATCGGACAATTCTTCTAGGGGGGTTGGGAATAGGAAGACCGATTGCCCGAATAGCGCAACGCTTGGTTCAGTCTCACGAATCAGCGATGCAGCCGCATCCACATCAGGCTCCATCCTCTCTTCATCCCAGGGGTATGTCACCAGATCCAGGCCGCGTAGTCCAACAGCACCCATCCTAGCATGTGAGATGTGCCCGCCATCTGCCGTCGAAACTGCGGTGATTCGGTCACCTGGCTTGGCCAGTGACTTCAGAGCACCTATGTTGGAGTTGGTTCCGGAAGTGGACTGAATGTTAGCAAAACCGCAGTTGAAGACCCTCTTCGCGCTTTCAATCCCTATCTCCTCAATCGTATCAAAGTCTTCGCACCCTTGGTAGTACCTCTTTCCCGGCAGGCCCTCCGCGTAACGGCCATGCAAGTCGGAATTGCACGCCCTCCTGACCATAGGGCTCAGGATGTTCTCACTAGCTATCATCGGCAGGCTATCTCGATAGTGAATCCCAGATGACCGAACGGCCCGCATCACATTTTCCGCTATCTGACTGTTGCGCATGGAACGGCTGGCGGGCAATGGCAAATTAGTGTTCGGAGTGCGGCAAAGCCTTCCTGGACACCGAAACATTGGCAAACTTGCAAGATTGTTTGTGGCGCCGACAGCAGGACTCGAACCTGCGACCTGTGGATTAACAGTCCACC